>NZ_CP115396.1:2518333-3777500 GCF_027625995.1 Hymenobacter yonginensis | reverse complement strand
GCGAAGGTTTGAATCGAAGCCCCGGTAAACGGCGGCCGTAACTATAACGGTCCTAAGGTAGCGAAATTCCTTGTCGGGTAAGTTCCGACCTGCACGAATGGTGTAACGATCTGGGCGCTGTCTCAGCCGTGAGCTCGGTGAAATTGTAGTCTCGGTGAAGATGCCGAGTACCCGCCACGGGACGGAAAGACCCCGTGCACCTTTACTATAGGTTGACATTGACGCTGGGTAACACATGTGTAGCATAGGTGGGAGACGTTGAGCCAGGGCCGCTAGGTTTTGGGGAGTCGCCGTTGAAATACCACCCTTGTGTTGCTTGGTGCCTAATCTGGCAACGGAGACAGTGTCTGCTGGGTAGTTTGACTGGGGTGGTCGCCTCCAAAAGAGTATCGGAGGCTTTCAAAGGTCCGCTCAATCCGCTTGGTAACCGGATGTAGAGCGCAATAGCAGAAGCGGGCTTGACTGTGAGGCCTACAAGCCGAGCAGGGTCGAAAGACGGATATAGTGATCCGGTGGTTCCGCATGGAAGGGCCATCGCTCAAAGGATAAAAGGTACGCCGGGGATAACAGGCTGATCTCCCCCAAGAGCTCATATCGACGGGGAGGTTTGGCACCTCGATGTCGGCTCGTCACGTCCTGGGGCTGGAGAAGGTCCCAAGGGTTCGGCTGTTCGCCGATTAAAGTGGCACGCGAGCTGGGTTCAGAACGTCGTGAGACAGTTCGGTCCCTATCTGTGGTGGGCGTTGGATATTTGACAGGACCTGACTTTAGTACGAGAGGACCGAGTTGGACCAGCCGCTCGTGCACCGGTTGTGACGCCAGTTGCAGCGCCGGGTAGCGACGCTGGGATGAGATAAGCGCTGAAAGCATCTAAGTGCGAAACTCACCTGAAGATGAGATATCCTATATAGGAAGAGTCGTCGTAGACCACGACGTAGATAGGCGGTAGGTGTAGAGGCCGAAATGCCACAGCCGAGCCGTACTAAGGACTCGAACGCTTTGCTTGACAATGCTCGAACCTTCGCTGTTTTTCTCTTTTGTCCTTACGTCAACGGTTTTGTTGGCAGCTCGCCATTGAACACAGAGCTGCCGCACCAGTAATGGTGGCTTTAGCCCGGGTGTTCACCTCTTCCCATTCCGAACAGAGTCGTTAAGCCCCGGAGCGCCTATGGTACTGCCTTCATCGGTGGGAGAGTCGGTCGCCGCCAACCTTACTGCATTTGTCCGCTGCCCCCGTGCCGCCCCTTTCCCGGGGCCTGGCGCGGGGGCAGCGGCGTTTATAGGCCTGGCTGGGAACGCGCGCTGTGGCGCCATCCATGTCTTGGTCAGATGTTGAGATGCATAGGGGAGCAAGAAGCTGTTCCCGTGACAAAGGAGAACCAGACAGCAAGCAAATGCCTCGCAAAAGGCTGCATTCAGCATGGATGTTAGCATGCGCTGTTATCCCTTGATTTGGTCTAGAACGGATTCTAAGGTCTTGTATTTCTCCGTCTTCATGTCACCCTTGACCTAGCCCCGCTTTAAATTTTTGGGTTGCCCTAAGGTGTGTATAGACGCAATGTTTTGTGTCTCTCTGTTAAACAACTAGGCCGAACAACGTCAGCAACGACGAGACGCAAAATATTGCGTCTCTACACTCTGTAGGCTAATTCGACTGTGCCTTAGGAAGCAGGAGAGAGGCGAACTGCAACTGATATGCAATGGGGCCTTACAATATATCCTCGTGGGTGAAGCTTCTTGTGGTAGCTACTTGAAGAGGCCAGCAGCAAATGAGGTGGGGCCCCGTTGCGGTGTTCTGCCTGGGTAGGTGGTCTGGTGGTTTGCCACCAACAAAAAAGGCCGTGCGTACACACGGCCTTTTTTGTTGACAGACTGTGAGGCTAGAAAGGGTAGCCGATGGCAATGTTCAAGCGTGGGGCCTTGTCGTCGGGGGTGCCGTAGGGGGCGCGCACGGGGACCGCGGCATCGAAGCGAATGACGAAGAACTGCACGTCGATGCGGATGCCTGCACCAGCGCCGATGGCCAGCTGGTTGAGGAACTTGCTGGGTTCGAATTGGCCCCCGGGACGGTCTACATCTTCATTAAGCAGCCAGATATTGCCGGC
This sequence comes from Hymenobacter yonginensis, assembly GCF_027625995.1. Classification (NCBI taxonomy): domain Bacteria; kingdom Pseudomonadati; phylum Bacteroidota; class Cytophagia; order Cytophagales; family Hymenobacteraceae; genus Hymenobacter; species Hymenobacter yonginensis. The sequence goes on along the minus strand of NZ_CP115396.1, from coordinate 3,775,395 downwards.
ATCTACAAACAGAGCTCCTTTCACATAGGGAAACAGGTCTTGGCGGTACTCGGCGTTGGCTTCGAAGCGCAGGTCGCCGACTTGGTCGTAGAAGCTGGTGGAACGGTCGGTATTGGCGCGGTAGGTGCCGGGGCCGATGCCGCGGGCTGCGTAGGCTCGGACGCTGTTGGGGCCGCCGATACCGTACTGCTTGAGGTAGGGCAGCACGCGGGAGTTCAGGTAAGGCAGGCCGGCGCCAATGAGCACGCGGGTGGCAATTTTGTTGCCGCTGGTGGGGTTGGAGGAAATGCGGAAGTAGTTACGCACTTCCAGATCGACCTTGGAGTACTGTGAAAACTGCTGGCCGATGAGCGTGTAGGCTTTAGTGCCGTCGGGGTTGGTTTCCTTGGTCTGGCCGGTGAAGTTGCTGAGCAGGTAAGCGGCATTGCCGGAAACCTCGATGCCCCCGCTGAAATAGATCTGGTTGCGGCGCTGCTCCAGGGCCTGCTGGTTGTAGGTGTAGCGGTAGCTGCTGCCCAGGATGAACTGCTGGCGGAAGCTGTTGGCTAGAAAGGCATTCTTATTGAGCAGCGCCTGGAAGGTATCAGAAACGCCCCCTAAGCGCAGATACTGCAGGTCGATGGGGCGCAGGTCGTGCTCGTTGGTGATGTTAGTTTTCCAAGTGTAGCCGTAGTTGAGGCTGAAGGCGTCCTGTTTGAATGCCTCCAGGCGCTGCACGTACTTGTAGCCGGCGCCGAAGGAGGTGCGGGGCTGGAAGTCGGAGTTGCGCAGGCGGATATCGAAGGGCGGGGTGATGAGCCGCGGCACGATAAGCTGCGCATCGACCCCCAGCTCGTAGGAGGTGAGGCCGATGGCGTTAGTACCGGTGCGGGTCTGGTTTTCGAAGGCGCCTGTGACGTTGATCAGCAGTTGCTCGGCGCCGCGCAGGGCCGAGCGGTTGCGGAACTGCACCTTAAAGCCGGGGCCAACGAAGCCGTTGGACTTGCTGACCAGGCCTACTTCGCCGCGCAGGCTTTTCTTGGGCACCTGCGTCATGCGCACGAAGGCGTTGAGGTGGCCGTATTCGGCCGAGTCGGGCTGGTTGCGAGCGGGGCGGAAACGGATGTCCACGAACTTGAACGTGCCCAGGCTCATGAGGCGGCTAAGAGTCTGGTCGGCGCGGCGGCGACGGTAGAGGCTGTCGGGGTAGAGGAAGGTGGCGTTGGTGATGGCCTTGGCCTTAAACACCTTTTCATCAGGGTAATAGCGGTAGCCCTGGTACATGAAGGGCGGGCGGCCCTGGGAGGCAGTATCGGAGAGCGAGTAGTCGGTGTTCAGGCTCACACGGTTGATCACGTAGGGCTGGGCCGCGCGCTTCGGAATCGTGCCCTTCACCTTCACATAGATATTGGCCTGGTTGTCGAGGGTGCTGTCGACCTGAAACAGCAGGTAGTCGGGAGTGAAGTAGTAGTAGCCCTGGTTTTTCAGCTCGCCGTCGATCCGGATCCGCTCGTTGATGAGGGTTTGCAGGTTATACGGGTCGCCGACTTTCAGCAGCGAGCCGGCCTGGGTGGCACGGATGGCGCGGTCGAGCAGGGTGTCGCGCTCCGGGTACTGAATCTGCTTGATAAGATAGGGCTTGCCCACCTGCGCCAGGTAGTCGACGGTGGCCGTGCGGTCCTTCTTCTGCACTTTGCTGTGCACCACAGGCTTGAAGTAGCCATTGTTGTTGAGGCGGTTGGCCATCAGGCTTTTCACCTTCTGGGTGTCCACCTCGCTCAGCAGCACCGGCTTTTCGCCGTATTTATCGGCCAGCCACTTGCCCAGGCCCTTGGTTTTGCCTTCGCCCATGTGCCAGAAATACAGCTTGGGGCGGGCGCCGAGCAGTGGAATGGCGGCGTTGGGCTTGGGCGCAATAACGGACGTCAGCTCGGTGGTGAGGGCGGCTTCGTTGGGGATGAGCGCCGCTGACTGCACCTTCACGCTGCTGCCGGTGTAGAGGTAGCTGCCTTCCGGAATGAACTTGGTACCCGAACAGCCTGCCGCCAGCAGTAGGGCCGTCAGCGCTGCCCAGGGCCGCCACAGCCTGCCAGCTCCGGCGGAGGCAGCCGAAGAAGCCGAGGGAGTATTGGTGCGACGAAAGAGGGAAGGCTTCATGCGTGAAATCAAGTGGTGGGCGTTTTGCGTGGTTCGGGATTGGTGGTTGGTCTTTCAGGGGCTGCGGGTGAAGCAGCTGTAGTGTAGCGCCGCCAGTGGCTCGCGCCGAAAAACAACCAACAACCTCTTAAAAGCGACCTAGCGGCCGGAGGTGGTGGGGCGTTGGGTGCTGCGGGTAGAGTCGCGGCGCGGTTCCGATGTAACGGCCTGGGTGGAGTCCTGCGCTTCTTTTTTCTCCTGGCGCTGGCGGCGGCGGTTCTGCTTCACCTCTTCCTTCACCGTATCGTCGATACCCTTGAACAGGTCGGCCAGGTCGCGGTAGTCGCGCTGGAAGATCAGCGAGGCGCCGGTGCGCACAAACTGGCCGTCGATGTCGCCGTAGGCGTTGTTGCGGAAGGCGCGCAGGCGGATCCGGCCGTTGGCCAGCACGTTGTACTCGATGCTCACGTCGCCAGCGAAGGAGCTGATGCCGGCCTGGTTCTGGCCGTTGCTGGCCTGGTTGCCGCCGCCCAGCGGCACGTCGGTGCCGAGGCGCACGGTGAGGCGGTTGTTGAGCAGCTGGCGGCGCACGGCCACGTTGAGGTCGGTGCGGGTCTTCTCGGCGCCGCTGCTGTAGTCGGCGTAGGAATTCACGCCCAGCTCCACGCCCAGGTTGGACAGATAGGAGCCGGTGAGGTTGTTGAGCTGCTGGGTGAGCACCTGGCTGGCGGAGCCGCGCAGCTGGTCGGCCACGAGGTTGCCGCCGCTGCTCTTGAACGGGTCGTCGGTCATGAAGCGGTTGAGCACCATCAGCGAAAATACCTGCTTGTTCAGCTCCGATTCCTCACTGGGCTGACGCAGCTGGGCCAGGCGGGCTTCAATGGGCCCGCGCAACTCTGAGCGGGCTTCTTCCGGCAGGCGAATATCGAACCCGATGATGGGCTTGAGCAGCTCGCCGGTGACGTTCAGGAACACCTGGAACGGCAGCTGGTTGCGGCCCACGGCGCTCAGCGTTTCGTCGGCCACGCCTTGAGCTGACAGCAGCTCGGCCGGCGCCGCCCGCACGTTGTAGATGGCCGCAATGTTGAGCTGGGCATTGTAGGGGTCGCCGCTCCAGACGATGTAGCTGTCGGAGCCGATCTTGAATTCGCGCGAAGCCAGATCGTAGAGCGACATATTATAGGCGCCGTCGGTCACGTCGAGGCGGCCGGTGAGGCTGATGGTGCCAGCTGGGTCGATGGCCGTGTTGAGGGTACCCTCGGCCCGCACCTTCAGGTTGTCGCCGGAAATTGGGTCGATAACGAGGGTGAAGGGCGTGTTGTCGCGGACGGTGATGCGGGCGGTGATGTCGTAGCCGGCGGCGGTTTTGGCAGAATCCAGGGCCAGCTGCCGGGCCAGCATCGTGTCCATGGGCGCGCTCTTGTCGATCCACTCCACAATGCCTTCGGTAGCAACCAGGCCAGCTTCGTCGTTGGGCACCACAATGGTCAGGTCGGAACCATCTTCCACCAGCACGTTGGTATTGAGCACGGGCAGGTTCAGGTTGCCGCTGATGCGCGTATCGGAGTCCAGCACCAGCTTGCCGTAGAACAACTCGTTATCAGCGGGGCGGCTATTTACGGCGAGGAAATCCTCGGTAGTGGCGTTCAGGTTGAAGCGGTAGGAGTTAACGTCGGCGTAGTTGGGCACGATGATGCGGCCATCCACCACGGCCTTGTTGCCGAGCGAGTCCAGCACCGTGAAGTTGTTGAAGGCAATGTTCTGCGGGTTGAACGTCACCGTCTGGTTGGGCATGCGGAAGTCGGAGCCCAACTGGGTGAGCGTCAGACCGGCGTCGGCGGTGGTGGTGAGGGCGCCGTTGATGATGGGCTTGGCGGCCGTACCGGTCACTACAATGCTGCCCGTTACGCCGCCCACGCCTTCGCGCAGCTGCCCGGCCGAAAACGGCTCGGCCATCTTCAGGTCAAACCGGTTCACGGTCACGTCAAACCGGATAGGGGAGGGCGGGGTGGCCAGGTAGTAGCCCACGGCCTGCACATCGGCCCCCTGCGGGTTGGTGAGGCGCGCATCGACGTTGTAACGGTCGGGAGTAGGGTTGGTGGCTTTCAGCGTCACGTCGCCCACCACCGTTTTGTTGTAGACGAGGTTGCTGAGCGTGGCATCAGCCGTGAAGGCCTGCCGGGGCTGGCCCAGGCTGAGCGCCAGCGCCTGGCCGTTGAGCGTGCCAGCTATCAGTGAATCCTGCAGGCCGGCGGCGTGTCCCAGGCTGTTCAGCTCCAGGTTCTGCATATTCAGCTGCAGCGGGTATTGCGCGCCGGGCAGGGTCTGGAGCTTCAGGCTGCGGCTGTTGCGGCTGAACTCCAGGTTGTCGGCGAAGATGGCGCCGGTGGCCGTGGTGTAGCGCAACTCGTTGCCGGGCGTCACGTTCCACAGCACCCGGTCCAGCATCAGCTTAGGGTCGAAGCTGAAGGCGTAGGTGTCGCCGCCGTTCAGCACGCGCAGCACGCCGGCCATGTTCAGGCGCTCAGCACTGTCCGACTCGGCAATGCGCAGGCGGGTGCCGATCTGGTTGTTCTGCACGCTGCCGGCCAGGGTCGGGTTGGGGATGCGCAGGGTGGTGTCCTGGCTGATCTGGCGCAAACCCAGCGCATAGTCCAGCTTCTGCGCGTCGGAGCTGACGTTGAATTTCAGCGAGTCCAGCGCGTAGCCCATGTACACGATGCGCGGAATGCGGGTGTTGAGCGTGAGGTTGGCGGCGCGGCTGTCGAAGCCACCCGTGAGCTTGAAGGGCGTGAGCTGCTTGAGGTCGGGCACCAGCTTCTGCAGCAGGCGAGTGTTCTTCACGTTAGCCTCGAACGTGAACTGCTGGTAGGCCGCCGACGGCCGGTAGCGCACGCCGGGCAAATCAAAATACCGGTCGATGTGCTCCTGCAGCACCGTGGCCAGGTCGCCGAGGCGGGTGTTGCCCTGCAGGTTGAAGTCGGCCACGTTGGAGTTGAACACCACTTCGGTGCGGCCCGTGCGCTGCACAATGCGGCCACTCACCGAGTCCAGCGGAATGGTCTGGTTGTCGCGCACAATGATGATGTTGCGGCCCGAGAACGTACCGTTGATGCTGTTGGCGTCGGAGCCGCTGAGGTTGGCCGTGAGGTCGCCCTGCACGCGCAGGTCGCCGCCGGTGTAGAAGCCCAGGGCCGTGAGGTTGGCACCGCGCAGGTTCAGGCGCTCCACCGAGTAGCTGGGGTTGCTGGCGTTGCGCAAGTCCACGGTGGCCAGCAGATCCAGGTTCAGGTTGGGGTCCTGGCGGCTTTTGGCGTCGATGACGTAGCGGTTGCGGTCGATGCCCACGTTGGCCGTGATGCCGCGGTAGGTGTAGCCGTTGTAGGTGGCGCGCTGCACGTTGGCCGTGAGCTGGCCGCGCAGCAGGTTGGGGTCGAGGCCGCCGCGCCCGTTCAGGCGGCCGCTGGCCGTGACGGTACCGATGGTGGGGTCGTTGAGGATGCGGCCTACGTTCAGGTTCTGGGTGCTGAACACAGCCGTAATCGGCTCCTGGCCTTTGGGGCCGGCGCCGAGGTCAATCTTGGCCGCTACGTTGCCGTAGGTGGTGGTGGCGCGCAAATCGGCGTCAAACAGCAGCGCCGATGGGCGGCCGCGGAACGTACCGGCCACGGTCATGCGGGGCGGAATGTTGTAGCCGGGCGGAATCGTGCCTTTCGGGGCCAGCATCCGGATATCAGCCTCCGAGGTGCTGAACTGCTGAATGCGCAGGTCGGTGTAGAGGCGGCGGTCGGTTTCGGGCAAACCCTGGATGCGGCCGCTGGCTTTCACGATGGTGTTGCGGAAGCCCACGAACTCCAGCCCCTGAATCCGCAGGTCGCCCACGCGGCCACTCACGCGCCCGCTCAGCAGCACCGACTGGTTGGGGCCGGTGGTGAACGGTGGCGTGCCGGCCAGGTCGGGAGCCAGGTACAGGATGTCGCGGAAGCCGAGGCGCACGTTGCGCAGGTCGCCTTCGATGCCCAGGTTGGGCAGCTGGCGGGTGTCGGCCAGCGCGTCGAGGCTCTTGTAGCGCATGCCCAGCGTCTGGCGGATGCGGGTGTGCGGCGTAATCAGGTCGAGGTTGGTGAGGCGGGTCTGCACCGAGTCGAACACCACGTCAGCGGTGGCCGAATCGATGCGGAAGCCGCTTTGCTCGCGGCCGGCCAGCTGGTTGATGCGGCCGGTGGTGCTGTTCTCGGAGTAGCGCAGGTTCTCCACGTTCAGCACCAGATCCGTGAACTTGAGGTGGTTGTAGTCCATGGCCGGCAGGCGGGTGCGCTGCTTGGGCTCGTCGAAGTTGTCGAAGGCCACATCCACGCCCCGGATATCGGAGCGGTTGAGCGTCACCACCCAGTTGCTGGGCTGGCCAGTGGCGCCTTCCACGGCGTCATTCAGGTCGCGCACCACCTCGGCGGGGTTCACGAGGCGCTTTTCCACCGGCACGTTTTCGTTCTGGGTGTAGGCAATGCTGGTGTTGCGCAGCTTCACCGTGTTCAGCGCCACCCGAGAGTTGATCAGGTCGATGTTGTCGGCCGTAATTTCGGCCTCGCCCACGCGGGTGCTGATAAACTGCGCCGACGGGTCGTTCTTATACGTCAGGCTGACGTTGCTGAGCAAGGCTTTGTTCAGCCCGAATGTGAGAGCCAGCGGCTCGGCCACGGCCGTATCGGGCGGGGCGGTTTTGGTTTGGGCGATGCTGATGGCCGTGTTGCGCAGCGTGGCTTCGTCTACTTTATAGATGGACTGGTCCACGTCCACGGCATCCATGGTCACGGCCAGCTCGCCTACTTTCGTGCGCACCGCCATGCCTTCCACCTGGTCGTCGTAGGTGAGGCGGATATTGGTCAGGCGCAGGTCGCCGATGTTGTACTTGAAGCCCGCCGTGGTATCGGCCGGGGCGGTAGTCGCCGTGTCGGCCGTCGCGAAGGCATTGACGATGAAGTCGTAGTTGCTCACGCTGTCGGGCAGCGTGCGGCTGATGGCCAGGCGGCCGTCGTTGAGCTCCAGCTCCTTGAGGTTGATTTCCGACTTGGTGAGAGCCCACAAATCCAGGTCGACGCCCAGGCGGCCCACCGACAGCAGCGTGTCTCCTTTCTGGTCTTCGATGTAGACGCCCTCCAGGCTAAGCGCGTGCTTGAAATCGGTGCGGAACTTCGCAATGCGCACCTCGGTGCCGATTTTGCCTTGCAGGTACCCCGCGGCTTTGCCGGCCGCGTAGTCCTGCACCGAAGAAAACTGCAGCGCCACAACCACTCCTATTACTAGAAGCAGCACGAAAGCCACGAGGCCGAGGAGGGTATAGAGCGCGCGGCGGGCGTAAGTAGGTAGCGAGTTGATAACCGTACAGAATTAGGGTGTAGTGTAACCCAACGGGTAAAAAGGCTCTGAGGTTGGAAATTAGCAGGTTGATTGCAGTAAAACCAATTGCCCGGCGGCCGGAATGCGGGCATCAGTTGTGGGCCGGATGTTCGCATTCCCCTCCTGACCCCGTATCTTTCGTGCTTCATCCTAGATGCCCCATGATTCTTCGTTTCTCCCTGCCCTTCCGCACCGCGTGGGGCCAGCGACTGGTCGTGTGCGGTTCCGAGCCCAGCCTGGGCCAGTGGAACCTCGACCACGCTCTGCAGCTGCAGTATAATCCCGAACTCGGCCGCTGGAGCCAGGAAATCAGCCTGCCCGACGATGCCCCCGGCACCGTCGACTACAAATATATCCTGCTCGACGACCAGGATGGCGGCAAGCACTGGGAGTGGGGCCCCAACCGCCAGGTGCACTACGACGGCCGCCAGTTTTCGCGCCTCGTGCTGGAAGACTACTGGCGCCCGGCTGCCCAGCCCGAAAACGAGCTGTTCACGGCCGCTTTCACGCAGGCGCTGTTGCGTCGCCCGGATACCGGCCCGGCCAGGCCCGCCAAAGCCGCCCGCGTCGCCGACTCGGTGGTGCGCTTCCAGCTGGCCGCGCCCCGCGTAGAGTCGGGCCACCAGGTGTGCGTGCTGGGCTCCGATGCCGCCCTCGGCGCCTGGGATGCCCGCAAAGCCGTTGTCCTCTCCGACACCGACTACCCGACCTGGACCGCCGAAGTGGCGCTGGACCAGCCCGACAAGCCTACTCAGTATAAGTATGGTATCTGGGACCCCGCCGCCAAGCAGATTGTGCTGCTGGAAAACGGCGAAGACCGGATCATTCCGCCGGCCCAGGACCGCCGCACGTTGCGCGTCCGGGCCGATGAGAACTTCCGCTACCCGACAGCATGGCGCGGGGCCGGCGTGGCGCTGCCCGTGTTTGCCATGCGCAGCCAGCAGGGCCTGGGCGTGGGCGAATTCCCCGACCTGAAGCTGCTCACCGACTGGGCCGTGCAGACCGGCCTCAAGCTGGTGCAGATCCTGCCCATCAACGACACCGTGGCCACCCACACCTGGGTCGATTCGTACCCGTACGCGGCCATTTCGGTGTTTGCTCTGCACCCGCAATACCTCAGCCTCGATGCCATTGCGCCCCTCCAGGACGCTGCCGCGCGGCAGGAGTTGGAGCAGCTGCGCCAGGAGCTGAACGCCAAGGACTTCGTGGACTACGAGCCGGTGATGAATGCCAAGTGGAAGTTCGCGCGCCTGCTTTATCAGCAGGAGAAAGCCGCTTTCCTGGCCGACCCGGCCTTCCATGCCTTCCGCGAGGAGCAGAAGTCGTGGCTGGAGCCCTACACCGCCTTCTGCGCCCTGCGCGACCAGTACGGCACCGCCGACTTCCAGCAGTGGCCCGAAGAGTACCGTACGCCAGCCAAAGTGGCTGAGCTGGTGCGCGCCGATGCCGCCAACTTCGACGAGGTAGGCCTGCACTTCTTCATCCAGTTCCACCTGGACAAGCAGCTACGCGAAGCCGTGGACTACGCCCGCCACCGCGGCGTGGTGCTCAAAGGCGACCTGCCCATCGGCATCTACCGCCACTCCGTGGACGCCTGGACCCAGCCCGAGCTCTACCACATGCACCAGCAGGCCGGCGCCCCGCCCGACGACTTCTCCACCACCGGCCAGAACTGGCGCTTCCCCACTTACAACTGGGAGCGGATGGCCGAGGACGGCTACGCTTGGTGGAAGCAGCGCATGGGCACCCTGGCCCGCTACTTCGACGCCCTGCGCATCGACCATATCCTGGGCTTCTTCCGCATCTGGGAGATTCCCGGCCACTCGGTGGAAGGCCTGCTCGGGCACTTCTCGCCCGCGCTGCCGCTGCACCAGCACGAAATTGAGCAGCGCCTGGGCTGGTTCGACTACGGCCGCCTCTGCGAGCCCTACATCCGCTGGCACATGCTGCAGCACCTCTTCCACGGGCAGGCGCAGGCCGTGTTCGACGAGTTCATGGAAGATGCCGGCTACGGCGCTATCCGGCTGAAAGAGCACGTGCGCACCCAGCGCCAGATGGAAAGTGTGTTTACCGAAAAAATAGCCGCCGACCCCGCTAACACGGAGCACTACCAGTGGCTGCGGTCCGGCCTCTACAGCCTCGCCAACGAGGTGCTGTTCGTGCCCGACGACCTGCGCGCCGACTTCTACCATCCGCGCATTACGGTGGACAAGTCGGTGTCGTTCAAGGAGCTGAACGGCGAAGACCAGCACCGCATGCGGGAGATTTACAACGACTTCTTCTTCCAGCGCCACGAGAACTTCTGGCGCGAGCAGGGCCTGCGCAAGCTGCCGCCGGTACGCTACGCCACCAACATGCTCATCTGTGGCGAAGACCTGGGCATGGTGCCGGCCTCGGTGCCCGGCGTGATGCGCGCCCTCGGCATGCTGGGCCTCAACATCCAGCGCATGCCCTCCGACCCCAAAGTGGAGTTCGGCCACCCCGACGCCGCGCCATACCTGTCGGTCGTCAGCCCCGGCTCGCACGACATGAGCACGGTGCGCGGCTGGTGGGAAGAGGACCACGTGAAAACCCAGCGCTTCTTTGAAACCATCCTGGGCCATTGGGGCGAGCAGGCACCGTACCACTGCGAGCCGTGGGTTGCCCGCGAAATAACGGTGCAGCACCTGCACTCGCCGGCCATGTGGGCCATCTTCCCGCTGCAGGACCTGCTGGCCATGAGCCCCGAGCTGCGCCGCGCCAACCCCGACGACGAGCAGATCAACGTGCCGGCCAATCCCACGCACTTCTGGAAATACCGCCTGCACCTGCCGCTGGAACAGCTGACGCAGGAGGACGGCTTCAACCGCGAAATGCAAGAGCTGGTGAGCCGGAGCGGGCGGGTGAGTAGCTACTAAGCTGCCCCACAGACTCCGGGAAGTTTTTTTGCTAAAGGCAAGGTCTACCTAGGTGGGCCTTGCCTTTTTGTTGCGTGGCAGCAAGTGTAAGGATCTTGATATGGCTGTGTGTTTTAAGGTGAATATTTGAATGTCAGGTAGATGCGAACTCCTAGCATGATACCTTGATGATAGATTTGTACGATTCTACATGCTTTGAAGCATATAGAATTGCCTGCCTTGCCTTTCCACGAATTCTGTCCTGCACCCTAACGTCTTCGCTATGACAAACTCTTTACGCTTGTTTCATCTGCTTCCCCGGCTTGGTAATCATCCAGCAGCGTCATCCATGCGCGGCCTGCGCCACGGTAACGTGCTACGGATACTGATCTTGATGCTGGCAGGAATACTGGTGGTGGCTTCTGCACAGGCACAAACCACCCTCACCAGCACCTTGACGGTAGACGACCAGTCTGCAGATGCTGGCCAGACCATCAACTACACTTTCACGGTCACGGCATCTGCTAATACTGATGCTGTCAGTACATCCGTCACACTTAGTGGATCTGCAGCTGCTGGTGTAACAGTTTCCAATCTACCTAATAATGCTACCTATTCTGGTAACACTATTACTTTCAATGTTCAGAATTTTCGTAATGCGAATACTACGCGTATCCGTACGTTCAGTATTACACTGGCCTCGCCACTGCCGGTTGGCGCCCAACTGATTGCTCAGGGCAATGCCAGCGCTACGGGTGCCACGACTGGTACGCAAGGCTCGGCCACGGTTACCGTAACCGGCCCGCCAACGGCCAACCCTGATGTGGCAACGGTAGCCTATAGAGCTGGGGCTATCCAGATTCCGGTGCTCAATAACGATGTAGCCGCTGGCGGTGGCGCTGGTGATAATATTATTAACCCGGCTTCGGTAGTACTTTCTTCCGCGACAGGTTCCAACGGCGGCACCTTCTCCGTGAATGCCAGTGGTATTGTTACGTTCACGCCGCCCACGACTATAGCAGGCAGCACCAGTAGCACCAGCGTCAGCTACACGGTGAAAAATAGTGCCACGCCTGCCCAGACGTCCAACTCGGCTACTATCACTGTTACGGTCACCAATGCTCTGCCAGCAGTTGTTGATGGTGTGAATGCAGTTCTGGTGAATACAGCCGCGGCCACGGTGCTGTCGCCATCTTTGCGAGGCAATGATGGCGAAAATGACCTGAGATACTACACCATCACAGGTGGCCTGCCGACTACCTCGCAAGGCGTACTGGCTTTCAATGGCACGCCTATCACAGCAGTGCCCAGCGTTAATATTCCGGTGGGGCAGCTAAACTTGCTCACGTTCGACCCGGCTCTGAACTATGTGGGCCGGGTGATATTGACATTCAACGTTACGGACGGCGGCAGCAGGGTTTCGGCCCCTACAACCTATACCATTCCTGTCGCAGCGGCTGGAACAATCAGTGGTATTGTGTACGAAGATGCCAACTACGGCGGCGGATCAGGCCGCAGCCAGGCGGCCAGCGGCAGCGCGGGCGTCAACGGTGCTACCGTGGAACTGTACAACGGTACGACGCTCCAAAACACTACTACTACGGCCACCATCGGAGGAGCAGCAGGATCCTATCTGTTTTCAGGAGTAGGAGCAGGTACGTATACTGTTCGGGTCGTGAACCGCACCGTGCCCAGCAACCGCGCCGGTTATGCGGCCGGCCTGTTGCCGGTGCAAACCTATGTGAACAGCAATGGCGAGCGGGTAGGCGGTGAGACGCCGACGGCTACTGATGCTGCTGCTGGAACACTAACGGGGGCTCAGTCCGTTCAGGCACTTCCGCTGGCAGCCAGTGGTGCCGCTGGCTCCGACTTCGGCTTCTCGTTCGATGTAGTCGTGAATGCCAATGAAAGCGGGCAGGGCTCGTTGCGGCAGTTTATCAGCAATGCTGCTGCGCTGTCCAACGCAGGCCTCGACCAGCGTCCGTTCAACAGCACCGGATTAGCTGCCGGGCCCGATTTCCCGGCTGGGCAGGAAACCTCCATTTTCATGCTGGCCGACGGCACCGCCCGGCCCGGTCTGCGCGCGGGCCTTACTAATCTGCTCACCAATGCCAGCGGAGCTGCGGCCACTACCAATAGCCGCGCCCTGATTACGCTGACGTCGCCACTGGTGTTGGCCAATAGCGCCAATGCGGCAGCCACAGCCATTGATGCTACCACTCAAAGCACTCTTAATGATTCCAACCCTATTCAGCTGGGTACCGGCGGTACGGTGGGAGTGGGGAGCTTGGCGCTAAGCAAGGTCAACGGCCCGGAAGTAGAACTGGTAGGAGCAACTTCGCTGGCAAACCTGCTCCAGTCTTCTGCCGATAACTTCACGCTGCGGGGCGTGGCCATGCACGGGGCAACCAACACACTGGTGGTGAATGCCGGAACCGGCGTGCTGCTGGAGCGCAACGTGATTGGCATTACGGCGTTCGAGGTGGCGCTGCCTGCTACCGCCACGTTTACTATCGGGGTAGCGCTGACGAACCCGGCGGGCATCTTCCGCAACAACCTCGTGGCGTATACGGGCAGCTCGGGCTTCAGCTACTCGGGCATCGGCGCGGGCTACCTCATCACCAACAATGAGTTCTTTGAGAGCGGCCAGCGGGTGTCCGGCGGCGACAACCTGACCATTGCCGACCAGGTGGCGGCTGGTAGCGTGGCCGGCCCCGTGACCATCGTCGGCAACCGGATAGCGCGCAGCAACAGCAGCGGTATCCAGTTTGATATCGTGCGCCTTAGCACCAACACGGTGCAGGAAAACACGATTACGGAAAACGGCCTGGGTGGTACCACCAACCGGCTGGAAGGCTCTGGTATTCACTATCTCTCCCGCAATGGCTCCGATCGGGGCACTAACCCTGACGTCATCAGCCGCAACATCATCATCAATAACCAGTCGTCGGGTATTGTCATCAACCACGGACAGCGCGGTATCCGAATCAGCCAGAATGCTATTTATCAGAACGGCAACAACACCACCGGGGGGCAGGGCCTGCTGTCCGTCGACCTGACGCCGGCCACCTACTTCGTGGGCAGCCCCAATACCACCGGCGCTGCCCGCTATGGGCAGGGCGACGGCGTTACGCCAAATGACGGGGTAGTGGATATCAACCAAGCCAGTGGGGGCATGGACTATCCGATCATCACTAGTATCTCTAAGGTAGGCGCCAACCAGTTGCGCGTGGTTGGCTACATCGGCAGCAACCCGGCCGGCAACCCGGTCTTCGCCAATGCCACGGTGGAAGTATACAGTGCCAACAACGCCGACAACAACCAACTCGGCCCCACCACCACCACCAGCGGCGACAATGTGTCGCACGGCGAGGCGCAGACTTTCCTGGGCACGCTCACGGCGAATGCCAACGGCCTGTTTGACGAAACATTCAGCGCCGTGGCCGCCACCATCAACAACGGCGACATTATAACGGCCACAGCCTACTTACCTGCCTACGGCACGTCGGAGGCGGGGGTGAACCTGACCAGTACCTTCAGCGTGTTGCCGGTGGCGCTGGCTGCGTTTGAGGTTACGGCTGCTGGCAAGGATGCTGTACTGGAGTGGCGTACGGCCTCCGAGCAAAACAACGACCGTTTCATTGTGGAGCGTGCCTTGAATGGCAAAGATTTCGTTGCTGTTGGAACAGTACAGGGAAGTGGCACCACCGCGCAGACCCGTCGTTACAGCTTTGTTGATCGTGAGGTAGCTGCTAAAGCCACGCAACCCGTGTATTACCGCCTGCAACAGGTAGACACGGACGGCACGGCCAGCTACAGCCCTGTGCGGGTAGTGTCGTTCGCCTCAAATAAATTGGCGCTGAGGATCTATCCTAATCCGGCCGCCGGACAAGCCATGCTGGACTTGTCTGCCTTGGCTGAAGGAAACTACCAGGTAGCTTTGATTGATCTGGCAGGCCGCATTATGCAGACTGTTACGTACACAGGCGGGAAGTCTCACATGCTGGATGTACGGCAATTAGCGAAAGGCACGTACATCGTACTGGTACGTGGAATAGCCGGAAAATCTACCCAAACCCTGATTATACAGTAAAGTCTTCAGCTTACAGAAGAGGCGCTTCCCAGCTGGGAAGCGCCTTTTTTGTTTTGAGCCTGTATTTGCTGGGCCGCTGCTAGGCAAGCGAATGAGGTCCACAATTTGCGGAGCATGAGAGTGTTTGTTATGAATGATATTGTATTTTAATTATAATAAATTTTGTTTGATAATTGCAAGTCCTAAGGATATTTACATATTACTTTTTGCTGCCCAGCTAGTCAGTGCGTTGTTGGGTATTCAGGAGGATGATTTTCTAATTAAAAGAAAGTTTGAATCCGGATAACATTAAGAAAACGTACAGTTTATAGGTGGTTTTGTGTCGTTTTGGTAGCTGAGTATAATAGAAATATTAGGAGGCAATGTTTTGCGGTGAGGTTGGGATATTCACCGAGAGTAATGCCGGATTCAGCGAAAAATGACTTCATAGTGCATGCACACAAACTAGCTTTATGGCACAGCTGAGCTATAAGGTGCAAACGTCGGTCTTTGCTTGTTTACACCGCTTGAAAAATCTTTCAACATCATACTCCATACCATGAAAACAGTCTTACGATTCGCAATTCTCCTACTTGCTTGGGGGCTGCTGGGACAGTCAGGGTCTCAGGCGCAGCAAATCAGTAGGTTGACGTACCGCGAGCCAAACTCCACCAATGTTGCTGATATTGACAAGCGGGCGGCGACTGAAACCGTCGGAGGCACCAGCTTTACATATGGGTCTTACAGCAGTTCAGCCACTGCCAGCACAACAAACCCGATTACGGAGCTTTTTCAGTTAACATCTGATCAGCAGGGTATTCAGCTAGATGCGCGAATGCTGATTTGGCGACAAAACAACCAAGGGGTAGCCCCAGCCACACCCAGTACTGAGATAAACCAGAACACGACATACGCGGCGTTCGTAACACTTGCCTTCAATCGAGACGTAACGAACTTGCGATTTGTAGTACAGGATTTAGATAAAGGTACACCAACTACTGGGGGGAGCAACTTCACCGATCAGGTGGCGTTTCGGGCATTGAATGCGTCTGGGCAATATGTAGACCTAGTAGGGGCCAATATCGGCTACGGGGCCAACGGAACGAATACCACCAGCGCAGTCAATACATTTGATGATAACATCACGATTGGTGGCAATACATATGACGCCATTCGTGGGACAGGCTTGAATGGAGGGATTAGCAGCAACCCAAGTCGGGATGGAAACGTGACGGTGACATTTCCACAGCCAGTGCGGACGGTACGGTTAGCGTTTCGTAATCTGAATACCATAAATCCTATTCCAAACGGCCAGACGCAGCTTCGCCTCCAAACTATTGGTATTGAAGAGATTTCGTGGGATGCGCAGGCCGATGTGACGACGACACTTACGGCTCAGGCTTCACCCGTGAATGCGGGGGGGCAGGGCCAGTTTAACGCCACCTTCGTCAACAACGGCGTAGACGTAACTGCCCAGGGTGTGGTTGCCCAAGTGCAACTTCCTGCCGGCCTGAACAACGTAGTAGCTAGCAACGGCGGGGTGTACAGTAGCGCAACGGGCATTGTTACCTACGCCGGCCTCACGACCTTGACCGTAGGTCAGTCGGTTGCTTCCACCATCACGTTCACAGCCCCGGCTACGGGGCCGGTTAACGCCACGGCTTCTATCAGTACAACCAGTGATGAAGGTGCCAATACGGCTTCGAACTCAGCCCCGGCCAGCATTGGTGTAACACCTTCCGCTGATGTAGTGACGACCCTGGCAACCTCACAAACGGCTGTAGCACCTGGTGCCAGCATCACTTATACTGCTCGGGTACAGAATAACGGACCTTCGGACGCCGCCACTGTAGCCCCAACGGTGCAGTTGCCAGCTGGTCTACTCCTTATGGCAGCTAATCTGCCGGCTGGCGCTTCCTACAACAATAATACTGGGGTTGTAACGCTGCCAACCACGGCCTCTTTGGCCAGTGGGGCAAGCAATGCTCTCACATACGCAATTACATTCCCGGCCCCAAACTACAGCACTACTATTACGGGTGTCGCTGCTAGTGCTTCGGGTACCAACGACCCAACGGCAGCCAACAACAACGGCAGCCAAGCCAACGCCCGGGTATCGACAGTAGTTAGCCTGCCTTCCAATGGCTGTGCTGGTGTGCCATATGGCCCAACCCGCAGCAGCGGTTTATATGGCGAGTATTTTGCCGGTTATTTCAACGACAACTTGAACTTCTTTGATGGCAAGACGGCTGGTCTGGCCCGGTACGATGCTACACTCAACTTTCCCGCTAATAACAGTTGGGGCAATTTGGTACCACCGGCTACGGGTTCGGCTTCCGATCCTGAGCAGTATACTTCTCGTTACCGTGGTAGCATCAACATTGCCATTGCCGGCTCCTACACGTTCTACCTGAGCTCTGACGACGCTTCCTACCTGTGGCTGGATGGAGCTACCGTAGCCCCTACACTTGCCAATGTCTCTATTAATAACGGTGGACCACACGGCATAGTTGAAAGATCCGTTACATTGAACCTGTCAGCTGGTTCGCATGATCTGCTGATTTATTTTGGTGAGCAAGCAGGAGGCAATTCGCTTACCTTCTTGTATGAAAGCACTGTGGCTGGCATTGCCAAGCAGATTGTGCCCAACTCGGTACTGTGCGCCAGCGCCTCGCCTCCGGTTGCCAACAACGACTTCGCCACCACTACCCCCGGCACGCCTTATACCTTCACGGGCGCAACGGCCGTAACGGCCAATGATACGCCAACCGGCACTTTCAACGCTACCACTGTAACGCTGGGTGCCGCCGTACCGGCTTCGCAAGGTGTGTTCACGAAGGCTGCCAACGGCGACGTGACCTTTACGCCGGCTGCTGGTTTCGTGGGAATAGCTACCATCCCGTACACTGTGCAGAACGCCTCGGGCACTGTATCGAACACTGCGTTCATTTCGGTGGAGGTGAAGGGCACAACCTTTAACCTAGCCACCACGCTTACTGGCCCGGCTTCGGCCGACGCCGGGGCTTCGGTAACCTACAATGTCACTTCTAGCAACCCTGGCACGGTAGCCGCTACCAACGTGGTAGAAACGGTGCAGCTGCCCGCTGGCCTGACGACCACCGGTTTTACGGTAGGCGGTGCCAACGGCACGCTCAGCAACGGCGTTATTACGTTTGCCAACGGCAACACATACAACCAGACGACCGGCGTACTGCGCCTGCCGATTGGCAACCTAGCCGCTTCTATTGGCTCTGTTAGCACGGCTGTTGTGTTCCCCGCTTCCGGCAGCAGCCCGCTGAGAGTAACGGCCAACATTTCGGGCATGGGCGGTACGGAAACCACCACCTCTGATAACACGGCTGTGGTAAACACCACCGTCACGCCCCGCTTCGACGTTACGACTGCCCTGACAGGCCCGGCCACAGTGACGGCTGGCAACGAGGTGACCTACACCGTGACGACCAGCAACGTTGCTACTTCCACGGATCCGCGCTCGGTTTCGCCGGCCTCCAACGTGGTACAGACGGTAACGCTCAGCGGCAATGTCATGGGTATTTTCGCCTCCAATGGCGGGACAGCGGCCTTCAACAGCAGCACGAACACCACTACGGTTACGTTCCCGGCTATCAGTGTGCTGGCGCCCGGCCAGAGCCAGGTAAATACCATCAGCTTTGTATCGCCAAGCGACGCCCGGCTGGCCCCGGTAGCCATTGTGACCTCTGGAGAAACCAGCACCAACTTCGGCGACCTTAACTCGCCGACAGTGGGCACGAATAACAATACGGCCCAGTTGAACGGCGCGGCAGTACGCCCTACGGTTACGCCGGTTGCCGCAGTGGGCACGTCCGTTAATGTATTCACGACTATCTCGTCGCCAACCACCAATGTGGCACCCGGCGCGACCATCACGCTCAACGTAACGGCTAACAACGCGGGTCCTGCTACGGCCAACGCCGTGGTGCAGACCGTGACGTTGCCCACCGGACTGAGCGGCGTGACGCCTTCCAACGGCGGCGACTACAATCAAGTCACCGGCGTCGTGACCTTTCCTCCGCTGACGACCTTGGCTTCGGCCGGTTCGCAGGCCTACACGATTACGCTGCCGGCTCCGGCCCAGGGCTTCGTGCTGGCTAACGCTACCATCACCACTACCAGCCCAGACCTGGTGCCGGCCGATAACCTGGCCCAGACCAAAGTCGACGTGAACCCGACGGCTGACGTGACTACGACCATTACCGGTCCGGTAGTGGCTCTGCCTAGTCAGCAGCTGGCCTACACCGTAACGACCCGCAGCAACGGCTCGGCCGATGCTAACAATGTAGTGCAGACCGTACAGTTGCCCGCCGGCCTCACCGACGTGCAGTTCAATGGCGTGACGCCAACCGGTGCCACCAGCTACAACGCTGCCACCGGCCTGCTGACGCTGACCTTTGCCGCACCGCTGGCCCAAGGCTTTAGCGCCTCCAACACGATAACCTTCACCACGCCTACGGGTATGACCAGCTTCAGCCCCGTCGCTACAGTAAGCACCAGCACTTCCGAAACGAACACGGCTAACAACACGGCCGCCGTAACGACGGTGGTAACACCGGCCGCCGATGTGGTGGTGAGCGTAACGGCCCCGGCTTCGGCTGTAGTGGGAAACCCGGTCCTCTACGTAGTGAGCACGACCAACAACGGCGCGGCCGTAGCCACGGGCGTAGTTCCCACGCTGCAACTGCCCGCCGGTTTGGGCGCAACCAACGTTACTTTCCCCGCCGGTATAGGAACTGGCAGCTACGACAACACCACGGGCCTAGTGACGTTCCCATCAGCCAGCACGCTGGCTAACGGCGCCAGCCTGGCCAACGAGGTGCTCGTGACTATGCCTGACGTTTCCCAACTCGCAGCCGTAGCCCGGGTGAGCACGACGAGCTTCGACACGAACTTGGATAACAACTACGCCAGCGCCGCTACGACACCAGTAGCTCCCACCGTTACCACGGCCGATGTACGGGTGGCCTCATTCTCGCCGAATTCGACGACTACGCCTGGCACAGCTGTAACCTTGACGGCGACATTCAACAACGCCGGCACCAACCCGGCCGCCAACGTGATACCGCAAATCGTGCTGGTACCCGGCCTGACCAATATTACGTACCCTGGCACCGTCGGCAATTACAGTTCCACCACCGGCATTGTCACGTTCCCGACAGTAAGTTCAGTGGCCGCCAACACGACCGTAGCCGGTACCTACTCGGTGAGTTTCAACGCCCCGAACTCGGGTCCGGTGAATGCCGTGGCCACCATTGCCTCAGCTACTTCTGACGCCGTGCCGACCAACAATACCGCTGTGTCGGTGCTGACAGTGACCTCGCAGGCCAACGCCACGACCAGCATTGCCGGGCCGGCTTCGGTTGCTCCGGGCTCGAAGGCAACCTACGCCGTCACGACCTCCAACGTGGCCGCCACATCGCCCTCGACCAACGTGATGCAGACCGTGACCATCCCCGGTACGCCGGCAGATTTGGTCATTCCAACTGGAGCTACTACGACTGTAACGGGCGGTAATACTGTAGTGACGTTCCCGACTATTGCCCTGCTGGCTCCCGGCACGGCCAATGCGGTAACCAACTTCGTATCGTTCACGATGCCTGTTGCAGCGGTAACACTGACCGGCACCGTAACGTCGGACGTAGACGTTGCTGCCGGTAACAATACTGCTTCGGTTACCACTAACACCAACCGTGCGCCGGTGGCCTATAACGTGGTCAATAAGCTCCAGTCACCCGAGGGCAACACGGCCAACACGCCGCTGCTGGTTTCGCCGCTGGCCGCTACCGACGCCGATGCCGGCCAGGTGCTGACCTACCGCATCACGAGCCTGCCTACTTCGGGTACGCTTTCATTAAACGGTACGCCGGTAAACACCACCACTGTGCTGTCGGCCGCCGATGCCGCTAATTTGAAGTTCCTGCCCGCCGCTAATTTTGTGGGCAACGTATTCTTCAGCTATGTAGCGGTAGACAATGCCGGCATCCCGGCCACGTCGAACACGGCGCTCTACACCATCCCAGTGGGAGCCGATAACAGTTCTGTCTATGCCACCACTCCAACGAAAGGCGGCGCTATTGGTTATCAAAATAATGACGTGCTGGCGTATGTGATTGATGTAAATGCTGCCCGCTACAACAGCAGCGGCCTGATCTACAACGCCACTACGGGTGCTTTGGTCGCTACCGATGGCAGCGTCAGCAACGGCCTGCCCACCACGGGTACGAACGCAGTTATTTCGGCTGCCGACAAGTCTACGCTCAACGCGGTAGGTATCGACATCAACCCCATTACCGGTCAGTTCTTCGTCTCAAATCGGTTGCTGCTCCGTGAAGGTAACTACACGGTCAGCGTTACCACCACCGATATCAACGGTGGTACCAACACGCAGAACGTGACGATTCCGATTGGAGCCCGCCCACTGCCAGTGACGCTGGTGAGCTTCTCAGCCAAAGCCGAAGGCGCCGATGCCAAGCTCACCTGGACCACGGCTCAGGAACTCAACAATGACCGTTTCGTGGTAGAGCGCAGCCTCGACAGTAACAGCTTTGCGGTAGTAGCAGAAGTGAAGGGTCAGGGGACCAAGTCCTCGGCCACTAACTACACTCTTACCGATGCGCAGGCCGCCAGCAAAGGCCGGGTAGCCTACTACCGCCTGCGTCAAATAGATACGGATGGCACCAGCACCTACAGCTCAGTGCAGACGGTAATGTTCAGCATCGCTACTCGCACAACCGTAGCGGTGTACCCCAACCCGGCTTCCGACCAGCAGCAGGTGCGCCTCGACCTGACGGCACTGCCCGCCGGCAGCTACAAGGTAACCCTGACGGATATGGCTGGCCGTATGGTGCAGACTGTAGCCGGCAACGGCGGCCTCGAGCAGGCGCTGGAGGTAGCTTCGCTGCCGCAGGGCAGCTACCTGGTGCAGGTAGTTGGCCAGGCGCAGGTGTACACTACCCGCTTCGTGAAGAAATAAGCGGGGCTCCGGCCGCGTCCGGCCGACGCCATAATTGCAAAGCCCCGTCCCTGCACTGCAGGGGCGGGGCTTTTGCATGGTCGATGATTTACGGGCGACGCAGTGTCTAAATATTCCAATTATGGGAATTATTCTGCCTTTATCATACTCGTATAACTGCTTTTTCTTCTTGCCCAGCTAATTCACCTTGTTTGTCGTTGCCTAGCTACAATTCATCTAGAGAAAGTGTAGGGATAAATTAGGACATTTATCTTTGAGTATTCTCTAAATAGGAATTGACTGGATTACAAGCATGAAGTGCTTTAATCAGTCGAAGCTTTCTTTCAGCCACTATAGCCCGCTATGGTGGATGTCCGCTACCCGCTCTCTTACACACCGTCGGCAAATTTCTTTCCACCTAATAATTCATGAAAACACCCTTATCCTTCCTAGTGCTGTTGCTAGCGCTACTCTTGGCCGGGCCTTCGCGGGTGCAGGCCCAGGCAACCGTACCCTTCTCCTGCGACGGGTCTTTCTACCAGATTCGACTGAACGGCACGACAACTGATTTCTATCGTATTCGACGGGGAACTGTTTTCTCTGAGACTATTCTCTATAGCATTCCAAACGTAACACTCAATGGTTTAGCCTTCAATAAAAGTGATGGTTACTACTATGCGGTGCAGCGTATCAACAATGTCAGTAATACAGACCAGGCGCAAAACACAGCGGCTAACTTCTACCGTCTGGGTCAGACTGGCTTTACGGTGGTAGGTACGGTTGCATCATTGCCTAAGTGGTACTACTCAGCGGGCACCATCGATGAGAATGGTGTTTATTGGCTGCAACGCGGTACAAATCCAAGTGGTGGGACGACGACCGGAGTATTGCAGAAAGTACAGATTACGGGTTCTTCGCTCACATATGGCGGTTCATTACAGGTACGACAGGCAAACGCTAATTTCGACCCAGTAGCATTTGGTGATTTGGCTTTTAACCCTAAAAATGGTCTGCTATATGATATCGGTTCATCCAATGGGTATTATACCATTGACCGTACTACGGGGGTTGCTACTAACTACGGCAGCCCCGCCACACAGACTCCTGGTGAAGGAGTAGGTAGCACCTTCTTCGATGCGTTGGGTAACTATTATGCGTATGCCAACGGAACGGTCGGGACAGCCAACTCAGGAAAATTTTATCTGATGTCGCCCATCACAGCTGCCTTTTCTAAAACTGTAATCAATGCCGCCACGCCAACTGGTGAAAGCGACGGTGCTTCATGCGCCTTCCCAGAGCAGCGGGTAGACAATGTGCTGGCGCTGACCGGCATCAGCAACATCAGTACCACCACGTTCGACGTATCATTTAAGGTTGGCGTTGACAATCCAGGCTCACTGGATCTGACCAACCTGCAGCTGACGTTCTTTGGGGGCACGGCTGCGGCTACCACCAATCCGTTTCCAGGTGCCAGCTCGGTAACGCTGCAAGCCATTGCAGCTACCAATGGGCTGACTGCAGTAGCCACGGGCCAGGATATGCTCACCAGCCGCAACCTGCTATCGGGCTCCAACACACTGGGCAATGCTGCCTCGGCCGAGGTCACTTTTACGGTCAGAGTGGTGTACCCCACTGCCGGGGCCGTGCCGACTACCGCAGTGCAGAACCTGTTTACGTATGCCTCCAGCACCAGCGCCGGCCCCAACCCGGGCGCCAGCATCGTGAACGGGGCTGCGTTGCCGCCACCCGATCTGCTTGCGGCTGATGCCTCCACAAATGGCTCGCTGTTTCCGGTGACTTCCAACGCCGATACGCCGTCGCCCACGCCGGTGCAGTTTCAGCCCAGCATTTCCGGGACGGTGTTCGAGGATATCAACTATGGTGGTGGGGCCGGCCGCTCGCGCGTGGCCAGCCAGGGCCCAGCCGTATCCGGCGCCCGCGTGGAGCTGTACAACGCCAGCACCAATGCCTTCGTGAGCACCACCACTACCGCCGCCGATGGTACGTACTCCTTCACGGGCCTTGCGAATGGGACCAACTATGTGGTGCGGGTAGTGAACGGCACCGTAAGCAGCACCCGCCCCGGCACCGTGGCCGGTCTGCTGCCCGTGCAGACCTTCGTGAACGGCGATGTGAACCGCGTGGGAGGTGAATCGCCCCAGCTCGCGGACGGCGGCAATAACACCGGCGCGCTGAATACGTTCCAGCTCACCAATACCACCCAGTCGGTGACGACGGTGGCGCTCAATGGGGCGGCTGCCAGCGTGGATTTTGGCTTCAACTTCAGTACCATCGTCAATACCAACAACTCCGGCCAAGGCTCGTTGCGGCAGTTTATCCTCAACAGCAATGCTTTGACGAACGCCAACTTGGATCAGGTAGCTTTCAATGGTGCAGCAGCCATGGGAACTACAGCTATTGATCCGGCAGTAGGAATGGAATACGCCATCTTTATGCTCAACGATGGCCGCCTAACCGGAGCGCCGGCAGGTCTGCGTAACGCCATGACTGCACCTGCGGGCTACAGCATTACGTCCAAGACCTTCACGTTTAACTCTGCTACGCTGCCAACCATTACCGATAGCAACACAGCTATTGATGGCAAGCTACAGACTATTCTGACGGGTGAAGGCACACAGGCTCCTACTGCTAACACAACGGCAGCTGAGATTATCCTTAATTTCTCAAACGTAGGCGCAAACCGCGGTGGCCTGCTAGTGTTAGGCGCTAACACGCGAATTGCTTCTATCAGTGTAACTAACGCTGGCACTGCCGCCGGCAGCAGGGCACTTAACACAACTGGCGCTATTCTAGCTGATGGTGCAGCCATCGTCTTCACGGGCGCAGGCACCATTGGCTCGGTGGTAAACGATATTACGGGTCAGAACAACACAATTGCTACGGTTCTACTGGAAGGAGGCGCCACGGGCGTTACCATCAGCAGCAGTGTGATGCGCACAGGCCGTTCTACGGCCGCCTCCGGCACTACCACTGCCTACGATGGGGCAGGCATTTTGCTCTCCAATGCTTCCGGCAACACCATTACCAACAACAATATCAGCGCCAACAACGGGTTTGGTATTGAGTTGGCTGGGGGTAGCAACGGGAATACCATCACTGGCAACACGGTTGGGTCTAACGGTGCTGGAGCGACCAGCAGCGACGCGGGTATTAGTATCACGGCGGGCAACAATAACACGTTCGGCCAGAACACTATCACGGGCAACGCTGGCGACGGAATAGTGGCTGCAAGTGGAACCAGTAGCAGCCTATTTACGAAGAACAGCACATCCGGCAACGGTAACTTGGGTATTGACCTTTCCGCTACGAATGCTGCAACCGGCGATGATGTATCCATCAATGCCAACGGCAAAACGGCTGCCAGCGGCGCTAATGGCCTGTTGAACTTTCCGGTGCTCACGCAGGCCGTTATCACTAATACCACCAACGGCAACCTACAGATTACGGGTTTTGCGCCAGCGGGCAGCGTGATAGAGTTCTTCTTGTCGGACAAGACCGTAGATGGCTTTGGCCAGGGTAAAACATACCTGTTCTCCACTACGGAAGGCGCCAGCATGACGGCGGCCGCCAATGGGACTAATGCGGCTATCAACGATGTTGATGCTAGATTTGGTAGCTATAGCGGTACGATCAACGGCCTTAACAACGGCGCTGAAACCGGCGCTACTCGTTTCTCTTATGTTATTTCACTTAGCACCTTCTCCCCTGCGCAGGTGACGGCGCTCACGACCGGTGGGGCTCGGCTTACGGCCACGGCTACTACAGGTGGCACCACTACTTCGGAGTTCTCCAGCAATATCCTGATTTCGCAGAATGCTCCTCTGCCCGTCGAACTGAAAGCCTTCGAGGTGGCGGCCGACAACGCTGATGCTAACCTGATCTGGAGCACGGCTTCAGAGAAGAACAATGATCACTTCGACGTGGAGCGCAGCTTCGATGGCAGCCGCTTCGAGCGGATCGGGCAGGTGCAGGGCCGCGGTACCACCAGCCAGACGACCAACTACAGCTTCACCGATGTTAATGTGGGCAACAAGCGGGTAGGTGTGGTATACTACCGTCTGCAGCAGGTAGACACGGATGGCACGACCAACTACAGTCCGGTGCGCACGGTACGCTTCGCGGCCGGCCTGACGGCTGGTGTGGCAGCAGTAGGCGTGTATCCGAACCCGGCTACCACCCAGGACCGCACCACCATGCTGGACCTGACGACGCTGCCGATCGGCATGTACGAAGTGACTGTACTGGATGCGACGGGCCGGGTGGTTCGTAGGCAGACTGTGCAGGGCGGGCAAAACCAGCCTCTGAATGTGCAGCAACTGCTGGCGGGCATGTACTTGGTGCAGGTACGGGGCAACGGTCTCAACTTGACGCAGCGCTTCAGCAAACAGTAAGCAGTAAATGGCTTCGGCCACTGCTCAGCAAGCCCTCCTCTAGCAATAGAGGAGGGCTTTTTGTTTGCCGCAATCCTACGTATGGCTTCCTCGAATCCGTCAGGGGCGGAGGGGTATCTAGGCTGGCTGGAGGAAGATGACTCGGGGTTTTTTCGGCCGATAATCAGCCTACGACCCCGCGAGCCGCCCGGTAGACTGGCCGCCTGCCAACCATATAGCCGAATTGCGGTATTAGGAATCTCACGCCTTGCATTCCTGCTCATGACTTCTACTT
The DNA here is from genome assembly GCF_027625995.1 of Hymenobacter yonginensis. Classification (NCBI taxonomy): domain Bacteria; kingdom Pseudomonadati; phylum Bacteroidota; class Cytophagia; order Cytophagales; family Hymenobacteraceae; genus Hymenobacter; species Hymenobacter yonginensis. The sequence goes on along the minus strand of NZ_CP115396.1, from coordinate 3,749,261 downwards.
CCCCTGCTGCCACCTCCGCCACGCCGGCCCCTGCTGCCCGGCCCCGCCGCCATCGTCCCGCCGCCGGTCCTATACCGGATTTCGACGTGGTGATAATTGGGGCAGGAAGTGCGGGGCTGAGTGCCGCGCTGGTGCTGGGCCGTTGCCTGCGCCGCGTGCTGGTCTGCGACGGGGGCGCCCCGCGCAACGCACCTTCGCCGGCCGTACAGGGCTTCTTCACCCGCGACGGCACCAAGCCCGCCCAACTCCTCAAGCTGGGCCTGCATGAGCTGGAGCGCTACGCTACGGTGGAAGTGCGAACGGCGCGGGTAACGGCCATTGTGCGCCAGGGCAAGCAGTTCGAATTGACCGCTGAAGGCGAAACCGGCCGCAGCCGCACATTTACGGCGCGTAAAATCCTGCTGGCTACCGGCGTGGAGGACGAGCTGCCGCCGCTGGATGGCATGCGCGAGCTGTGGGGTACCGGCGTGCTGCACTGCCCTTATTGCCACGGCTGGGAAGTGCGTGACCAGCCGCTGGCCGTGTATGGACAGGGCAAAACCGCCACCGGGCTGGCGCTGCTGGTAAGCCGCTGGAGCCGCGACGTGGTGGTATGCACCGATGGTCCCGGCAACCTGACCACCAATGCCCGCCGCCGCCTGCGGCAGCAGGGCATCCAGGTGCGGGAAGAGCCGATTACGCGGCTGGAGGCTGGCCCCAAGGATAGCGTGCGGGTGGTGTTCGAAACCGGGGAGCCCCTGGCCCGTCGAGCCGTGTTTCTGCATGCCCACCAGCACCAGCGCACCAACCTCGCTGAGTTGGCCGGCTGCCGCCTCACCAGCAAGGGCGCCGTGTGGGTTGACAAAAACACCCAGACCTCGCAGCCGGGCATCTATGCCGCCGGCGACACCACGCCGGGTACGCAACAGGCCATTCTGGCGGCCGCTCAGGGTGCCCAAGCCGCCGTCCACCTCAACGAGCAGCTCACGCGCGAAGAATGCCCGAAATAGGCTGCCAGGCGTTTGCTTGCCAGGAAGTTGGCGGGGCTGTGGCGTAGGCGTAATTGGAGACTGGCCGACGCAGGCGCGGGAACGGGCCTGCGCTGCGGCCGGGCCCTACGCAATGCAGCCGACTGTTCCGGAGTTTTGTCCGGCGCAGTCGGCTGCGGTAGATAAGTGGGTAGATAAGCAGCCGTAGCTGCCGACACAGGCCAGGGCCAGGGGGAAGCCGACAGATACGGGGTAAGCGGAAAAAAGGGGATTGGTTAGGTAAGCAGTGTTTTCAGAGCACAGAAAGAGCGGTGGAGCGGGTGGGTTGCGCAGGGCAAAGGGCAGTCGGATAAAGAATCAATAGCCCGGCCCTACGATGCGGGGCGAGTCGGGGAAAGTGGGTTTATCGAAGTTGATAACGGGCCGGAGCGGCTGGGGTGTAGTGTCGTTGCGGTCGGTAGGGATAGGGAGCGGGGCAGGGGGGAGAGTGGGCTTACGACGAACACGACGGGGGGCAGTTTGCCAGGCCATTTGGTAGACGGAGAGCAAGTGGTGTTCAGAAGTCATCATGATGTGCAACTGAGATGGAGAGGAAGCGCGCGGCAGAGAACAAGACAAAGATGCCGGTTTGGGCAGGGGGCTACGCTCACATATGAGACAAAAACGCTCAATCCGGGGACGTCCCAAAAAGCAGCCCCGCGGCCGCTCCGGTAAGGAGTAGCCGCGGGGCTGCTTTATTAAGAAGATGCTTCAGCAGGGCAGGCGCAACGGCCGCAGGCGCCCGGCCGGTGTCAGGGCTGGGGCGTGGGGGCGGCACTGAATTCGCTGGGTGTGAGCTGGTAAAGGTCTTTGAAGCACTGCCCGAAGTAGGCCGGGGTGTTGAAGCCTACGGCATACGCCGTATCGGCCACGGAATGGCCGGCGCGGAGCAGGTCGGCGGCTTTACGCAGGCGGTACTGCTGGATCAGCTCGCTGGGAGCCAGGTGGGTGAGGGCCTGTACTTTGCGCAGCAGCGTTTTGCGGCTCATGGCCAGCTGGTCGGCCAGGCGCTCCACGTTCAGCTCCGGGTCGTCAAGGTGCTTTTCCAGCACTTCATACAGGCTGCGGAGCCAGCCGTTCTGCACGGTTTCGGTGGGCTGCGAGAGTTCGGGCCGGCTCAGCTGCTGGCCGTAGAGGGTGCGAAGGCGCTGCTGCCGCACCAGAATGTTGTGCAGCCGCAGCACCAGCTCTTCCAGATGAAACGGTTTGGTCAGGTACTCGTCGGCGCCCTGGCGCAGGCCGGTGAGGCGCTGGCTGTGGGTGCCCTGGGCCGTGAGCAGCACCACGGCCACGTGGTCGGTGGCGGGCGTGTTCTTGATGCGGTAGGTCAGCTCGTAGCCGTCCAGCTCGGGCATCATCACGTCCGACACCACCACGTCGGGCAGTTCCTGCTGAATCAGCTGCCAGCCCTCGGCGCCGTTAGCGGCGGCCAGCACCCGGTACATGGGGGCCAGCTGCCGGGCCAGGTAGGTGCGCAGCTCCTCGTTGTCCTCAATCAGCATAATCAGCGGCGAATCGGGGGCGTGGCCGGAGGGCAGGTCGGGGGCCGGGGGCACGGGGATGGGCACCGGCAGCCAGTCGGGCGCGGCGGTGCCCAGGGTGGCCGGCTCGCTGGCCAGGGCCGGCTGCAGCGGCAGCTCTACCACAAAGGTGGTGCCCGTGGGCGGCGTGGTACTGCTTTGCACGCTCACCTGCCCGCCCATAAGCGTGGTCAGCTCGCGCACCAGCGCCAGCCCGATGCCGGAGCCGACCGGCAGCTGCGTGGCGCCGGGGGCAGCCTGGTAAAACCGGTCGAAGATGCGCGGCAGGTTGGCGGCCGAAATGCCCACGCCGGTGTCGGCCACGGCCAGGCGTACCAGTTCGGGGCTGCCGCTGAGGTGCACCGTCACCTGGCGGCGGGCATCGGGCGCGGGCTCGCCCGCAAGCGGCGGCATAAACTTGAGGGCGTTGGCCAGCAGGTTGTAGGCAATGTGGGCCACCTTTTCGGCGTCGTAGAGCCAGGTGCCGGGCAGCTGGGCGTCGTAAGTGAGCGTGATACCACGCTGCCGGGCCAGGGCCTGAAAGCCGGCCACCAGCTCCTGCAGGTAGTCGCTGAGGGGGCCAGGCTGCACGGCCACCCGCAGCTGCCCGGCCTCCAGGCGGGCCAGCTCCAGCAGCTGGTTGATGAGGTAAAGCAGCTGGCGGGCGTTGCGCTCCACGGTCAGCAGGTCGGGGCGCAGGCTTTCGGGCAGGTCGGGGAGCTGCAGCAGGCCTGCCACCGGGGCCAGAATCAGGGTGAGCGGCGTGCGAAACTCGTGGGTGATGTTGTCGAAGAAGTGGGTTTTGAGCTCGGCCATCATCTTCACCTGGGCCGCCTCGCGCAGCTGCTGCACGTGCTGGGCGGTTTTCTCGATGGTGGCATCCAGGTCCAAGAAGTTGATGGGCTTGCACACGAAGTCGAAGGCCCCGCGGTTCATGGCCGTCCGGATGTTGTCCATGTCGCCGTAGGCCGACACGATGACGGCCCGGCTCAGGGGCATCAGTTCGGGCAGGCGGCTGAGCAGGGTCAGGCCGTTGATGTCGGGCATGTTGATGTCGAGCAGCAGCACGTCGAAGTCGGGCTCGTTCTGCATCAGGGTCAGGGCCTGCTGCCCGCTTTCCGCGAAGCGGAAGTCGTAGGTGCCATCCTTAATCTTATGCCGAAAACGCTGGCCCAGCAAATCGGCCACGTCTTCCTCATCATCAACAACCAGAATCTTAGTAGCCATATACTTAGTGCTTAGTTGGTAGTGCTTGGTGCTTAGTTGTTAGGGATTAGGGGCCGGGGCCTAGTGCTTGGTAATCAGGAAGTAGTGGGTGTTGCTTGTTTGAGCTTTAAATCAAACTTCCTACGCCCTAGGCCCTAATCCCTACACCGGCAGCCAGAGGTGGAACTCGGTGCCCTGGCCGGGCTGGGAATCTACGAGGAAACGGCCGCCGTGGCCGCTTACTACGATATCGTGGGAGAGGGAGAGGCCGAGGCCGGTGCCGGTGCCGGCCGGCTTGGTCGTGAAAAAGGGCTGGAACACCTTCTGGCGCACTTCTTCGGGCATGCCGCAGCCGTTGTCGCGCACCCGGATTTCCACTTCTGCCCCCACCCGGCGGGTGCTCACCGTGAGGGCGGGCAGGTAGCCGGCCGGCTGCTTGCGGCGCTGCTCCTGCAGGGCGTAGAGGCCGTTGTTGAACAGGTTCAGCAGCACCCGGCCGATGTCGGGTGCTACCACGTTGGCCAGGCCCAGGTCGGGGGCCAGGTCGGTGTGCAGGGCGGCGTGGAAGGCCGGGTCTTTGGCGCGCAGGCTGGAGTAGGCCAAGTTGAGGTACTCGGTGGCCAGCTGGTTGAGGTCGGTGAGCTGCCGCTCGCGGGGACCGGTGTGGGCGTGCTGCAGCATGCTGCGCACGATGCCATCCACGCGCTGGCCGTGGCGCGTGATGCGGGCCAGGTTGCGGCCCAGCGTTTCGAGCGTGCCCTGTACCAGGGCCTGCTGCGCGGCGGGCAGCGCCGTAAACATGGCTGGGGGCAGCTCCTGCAGCAGCTCGCAGCTCACCTCCGAGAAGTTGTTGACGAAGTTCATCGGGTTCTGAATCTCGTGGGCAATGCCCGCCGTCAGCTCCCCGAGGCTGGCCATCTTCTCGCTGTGGACCAGCATAGCCTGGGTGGCGCGCAGCTCGTTCAGCGACTGTTCCAGCTGGCTGGTGCGCAAGGAAAGCAGGTCGTTGTTTTCGGTGAGCTGGCGCAGGGTGTTCTGGTTGATCTGGTCGAACACCACCGACACCACCAGCAGAATCAGCATCAGCCCGCCCAGGATGTCGAGGCTCCAGAACAGGCGGTGCTCGGGCGGCACCGTGCTGGGCAGATGGATGCCGCGCCGCTCCAGCTCCCACAGCCCCACCACGCTCAGCAACGACACCACAAAGAAGATGATGCCCGCCCGCCTACCCAGCAGAAACGTGGCCGACACCGGGCACAGCACCAGCCAGCTGGTGGTGGCCGCAAAGTAGCCGCCCTGGTACACGCTGTTCAGAAACACGCCCAGGTAGCCCGCCACCAGGTAGATGTAGCCGAACGTGACGTAGGAAAACAGTCCCTGCCGAAACCCGAACGGCAGCACCAGAAAGGCCACCACGTTGAAGATCATCAGGTACATGCCCGGCCAGAACCCGGCCCACCAGCACAGCAGCAGAAAGTTGAACGAGAACAGGCTGGTCAGCAGCACCGTGTTGGTGATGATGCGCGCCTGCCGGGTCTGGTCGGCAGTGCCGACGAAGCCCGCCGGCATAAAGTAGGAGGTAATTCGATCCATGAAGAGGGGGCCGGCGGCCCGCACGTATAGAAACAGGAAGAACTGGAGGCTGGGAAGATACAGAAAGCCCGTGGGCTGTGCGCCAGGCCTACCCCAGCAGCCAGAAGGCCAGCAAGCAGGCTAGCAGCATCACTACGCCTTCGGCCAGGCCGGCCAGCGGCAGCCAGCGGCCGCCCTTGCCCACCGCGCGCAGCAGCAGCCACGGCACCGGCAGCATCAGCAGCGCCTCGGCCAGGAAAATATAGTAGGGCACCCCGTGCCAGCTGGGCGCGCCCCGGTACTGCCACCAGCCGGCATTGATGGCCCATTTCTCATACAACGGAATGAGCACCCCGCTGACGGGCACCAGCAGCAGGCCGGTGCGCCATGGCCCCAGCCGCGGCAGCAGCAGCCAGGCCACAAACCCAATCTGGGTGAGCACCACGGCCCAGCTGAACGGCATGTACACCGGCGACGCCCACAGCATGGGCTCCGGCTGCGGGTACACCAACGTGCCGGTAGTGTGCACCAGGTAGGCATCGGCGGGCAGCTCGGCCAGGCCGGCCGCCAAAGCAAAGCCCAGCAGCCGGGCCACCACCACGTCGCGGGCCCAGAGGGCGTAGAGGGCATAGGCGGCCGTGAGCGAGTAGCCCCAGCGGGCCGCTGTGGTCCAGCCCAGGCCCGTGAGGCTGTCGTGGATGAGGGCCAGAATGCCCAGCGCCATCAAGCCCAGCATCACGGGCAGGCGGTACTGCGCGGCGCGGGACGGTGCAGGGGCGGGAAGGAGGGTAGAGGTGGGGCTCATTTGAAGCGGCGAAACTGGTGGAACAGGTAGTTGAGGCGGTGCAGCAGTTTGCCCAGCCAGGGCACTTCGTTGGTCCAGGGCAGGCCCTGGGCGAAGCGGCGGCGGTCCAGCCAGCGGAGCACGGCCAGCACGCCGGGCTCGTGCAGTTCCCAGATGCGGCAGGTGGGCACTTTGGCGCCGCTGGCGGCAATGATGCCGTTCACGGCCCGGCGGGCGGCCTCGTTGGCGCCTTCCATGGTGGCCAGGTCGGTGTTGGTGCGCACGTAGTCGGCGGCCAGAAACAGGTTGGCAATGCCGGTGCTGGCTTCTGGGCGGAGGCTCCACGAGTTGGCCGTGTTCACCAGCAGCGGCTCGTCGTTGTGGCCCGAGCGGGTGGGCACGTCCAGGGCCTGCACCGGCGCACTCAGCAGCTCCGGCCGGATGTCGGCATCCACGTAGGCGCGCAGGAGTATATCGGGGCCGAGCAGGGGCGGCAGGCCGGGCGTGTTCAGGCTCTGCTCCAGCTGAGCCCACACTTCCTTCACTATTTCATCCAAGGTACAGTCGCAGGCCTGCTTGCGGCCGGTGGTGCCGTCGTCGAGGGGCCAATCGAGCACGCCCTTGGCAAACCAGTTCGACACGTCCACCGACAGCAGCCCCTTGGCCTGCCCGTCGCCGTAGCCGCTCATCGGGAAATCGGGCCAGAACTGCGGCTGCGAAATGACGGTAATGGCCCACGGCGAATCAATGCAGATGACGTGCCCTTTAGTGAGCTGCACGTCTTCGCGCAGGTAGAACTGCACGCCGTTCATCCAGTTCAGCGTGTGCAGGTGCGGGTTGCTCAGGTGCTCCACGAAGCCCAGCGTGGGGTCCAGCTTCACCATATCGGGGCTGATGAGCTTGGCCATGCGCTCCAGCGGCACGGCCGCCAGGTAGTAGTCGGCCTGCACGGTGCGGGTCTGCTGCGTTTCCAGGTCCAGCACCGTGGCCCCGCTGATCAGGCGCGTGGCGGGGTCGCAGTGCAGGGCCGTGGTGAGTTGGTTGTGATGATACACCACGCCCTTGCTTTTCAGGTACTGCAGCCACGGGTTCAGCCACACGTCGTTGGTGGGGCCGTTCAGCACCCGGTCGGTGTGGGCGCCGGGGTTGGCCATCAGCAGCAGCAGCTGCAGCAGAATGTCGCCGCCGGTTTTGGTGCTCATCAGCTGGGGCTGGGCCGCCACCAGCGAGTGGGTGAGGCCGCCCACGCAGTACAGCTCGTAGGGGCAGGGCTGGCGGGTGCCGCACTGCTGGTCGGTGCTCATGTACTGCCACCACGCCACCCGCTCGTAGCTCTGCTGGCGCCGCTCGTAGGAGCTGGTGAGCAGCTGCCACACCCGGTCGGCAAACAGCTTTTTGTCGGAGTCGGTCAGGCCGGTGTCGGCGTGCAGCAGGCCGTCGAGCAGGGCCTGCCAGTCGGCGCGGGTTTTGGGGAAGTTGACGGGCGCCGCCACGGGCGGCTTGCCGGTGCGCGCCATCATCACGCGCTGGGTGGGCACTAGGTTGTCGAACACGCCCTGCCGGTTCTGGCCGTAGGGGATGCGCTTCATGGTGTCGGTGATGTGGCGGTAGAAACCGGGAAAAAACCGGAAGCCATGCTCGCCGGGCAGCGGCTGGTGGCCGGGCGTGGCACTGTCGGGCACGTCTACGCTGCGGGCTTTGCCGCCCACGTAGTGCGGCTGCCGTTCGTAAATCTCCACGGCAAAGCCCCGTTCTATTAGTTCGTGCGCGGCACTCATGCCCGCAACGCCTCCTCCCAGAATGACAATCTTTTTCGGCATGAATCTCCACTGAACGGCAGCGGCCCCGGCAATAGGTGTGGATGGTATAATAGAGCAGGTTAGCCCCGGCCGGATGTGGGGCCGTACCGAAGCTGGTCCGCTAAAGCTACCAGTTATTCTGGCTTATATTCTATAAATGGGGCTGATAGAAGTATGTACAGCAATTTGGCTTCCCGCCAACGCCGGGGCAGGTTTCGCGTAAGCACAAGCTCCTTTAGTATTTCCTCCCGTTAGCTCCTTCCGTATGGCCGCCAAGAAACCCGCTACCCCGTCTGTTCCGGATCCGAAGAACGCCCCATCCAAGCCCAAGGCCCCGGCCAAAACCGCCGCTACGCCCGCCGCTAAGCAAGCGGCCAAGGACGCCGCGGCCGCGCCCAAGCCTGTGAAGCGCCCCACGGCCAAAGACATGAAGCAGCACGCCCAGACGCTGCCCTACCCCGCCAAACAGGCCGATATGAAGCTGCAGCCCGCCATGGACTTCAGCACCTACCGCGCCGCCGGCAAGCTCCAGGATAAGGTGGCCCTCATCACCGGCTCCGACTCCGGTATCGGGCGGGCCGTGGCCGTGGCCTTTGCCATGGAAGGTGCCCACGTGGCCGTGCTCTTCAACGAAAACGTGGTGGACGCCGAGGAAACCAAGCGGCTAGTGGAGGCCCAGGGCCGCCAGTGTATTCTGCTGCAGCTGGACGTGCGCGACCCGGAGCAGTGCAAGCAGGCCGTGCGCCGCACCCGCGCCGAGCTGGGTGGCCTCAACATCCTGGTCAACAATGCCGCCTTCCAGATGGCGCAGGAGAAGTTCGAGGATATTCCGGAGGAGCAGATCCGCCGCACCTTCGACACCAACATCCTGGGCTACATCTGGATGGCACAGGCTGCCATTCCGCACCTCAAAAAGGACGACTGCATCATCAACACCGGCAGCATCGTGGGCCTCACCGGCATCCCGATTCTGATTGACTACGCCTGCACCAAGTCGGCCATTCACGCCCTCACCAAAAGCCTGGCCACGCACCTCGGCGAGCGAGGTATTCGGGTGAACTGCGTGGTGCCCGGCCCGGTCTGGACGCCCAACATCCCCGGCACCATGCCGCGCGAGGAAATCGAGAAGTTCGGCTACGAAGTGGCCCTGGCCCGCCCCGGCCAGCCCGAGGAGCTGGCCCCCGCCTACGTGCTGCTGGCCTCCCAGGACGGCTCGTTCATGACTGGCAGCCTCGTGCACGTCACGGGCGGCAAAATGAGCAGCGACCAGTAAGCAGCTCAATAGATTGTAAAGAGCGTCATGCTGAGCTTGCCGCAGTATCTCGCGTGCTGATGCCGGATTACTACCCCAATGTCAGCACGCGAGATACTGCAGCAAGCTCAGCATGACGTTCTGTTTTATCGGCTGTTGGTGCTTTCAGCAAATCAGCTTGTAGCCGATGCCGCGCACGTTCAGGATCTGCACTTGCGGGTCGTCGCGGAGGTAGCGGCGCAGGCGGGTTACGAATACGTCGAGGCTGCGGCCGTTGAAGAAGTGGTCCTCACCCCAGAGCTCCAGCAGCACGGTGGAGCGGGCCAGAACCTGGTTGCGGTGGTCGTAGAGGCGTTTGAGCAGCTCGGCTTCGCGGTTGGTCAATTCGATTTCGGTGTCGGTGAGGCGCAGGCGCTGCTGGGTATAGGCAAAAACGTAGCGCCCGATGCGTAGCGGTTCGGCGGCAGTAGGAGCAGCCGCGGTGCGGTTGAGCAGGGCTTGCATGCGCACGATCAGCTCGTCCATGCTGAAGGGCTTGCGGAGATAGTCGTTGGCACCCAGCTCGAAGCCGCGCACCACGTCGGCGGGCTGGGAGAGGGCCGTGAGGAAGATGAGCGGGATGGTGGCGTTTTCCTGCCGGATCTGCCGGCCCAGTGCAAACCCATCGAGCTGCGGCATCATAATATCAGCCACCACGATGTCGGGCGTCTGCTGCCGGAACAGGCGCAGACCCTGGGTGCCATCGGCGGCGTGCTGCACCGTGAAGCCGCGCATCTCCAGGCTATCCTTGATAATGAGAGCCAGAGCGGCTTCATCTTCCACTAACAGAACGGTTACCATTGCGCGAAACCTTATAGAGCGGGCAGCCAGAACGAAAACGCGCTGCCGCTGCCCGGCTCACTGCGCAACTGCAACCGGCCGCCGTGCCGCTCAATCACCTGCCGCACGTAGTACAGCCCTAGCCCAAAGCCCTTAACCGGATGCAGGTTGCCGGTCGGCACCCGAAAAAACCGGTCGAATACGGCGGGCTGGTAGCTGGCCGGAATGCCAATGCCGTCATCGGCCACGGTGAGGCGCCAGCCGGTGGTTTCGGGCTGGCCCTGAATGGTAATCGTGACCTGCTCGCGAGAATATTTGATGGCGTTGTCGATGAGGTTGCTGATGACGTTGCGCAGGTGCAGCCGGTCGCAGCGGATGGCGGCCGAATCAACATCTACAGTGAACTGCACGGCTTTGGTGGTGGTGAGCTGATGCTGCTGCACCAGCTCGGCTATCAGCTCAGCGGGGCGTACGGTTTCGGGTTCCAGACGCAGCGGCTGCCGCTCGGCCACGGCCATGTGCAGCACGTGGTCTACGAGGCCCGAAAGGCGCTGGAGCTCCTGTTGCGAAATGGCGAGGTAGGTCTGGGTTTTCTGCGGGTCCTGCAAAGCCCCAAAGTGCTGCAGCGCCTCCACCGCCGCCGACACCGTGGCAATGGGCGTTTTCAGCTCGTGGGTCATGTTGTTGATGAAGTCCTCGCGGATTTCCGACAGCTTTTTCTGCCGCAGAATCGTGGACAGTATCAACGCAAAGCAAGCCGTGGTGACCAACAGCAGCCCCAATGAGCCCGCCAGCAGCCCGCCCATGCGGTGCAGAGCATAAGGCCAGGGCGGCTGAAAGCTGGCCCGGATTGCTACGCTGGGCAAGGCTGGCAATACCACTGCCGGAGTCTGCACGGCATAGCCGGCCGGCACAGGCAGTTGGCGCCGGGCGGCGGCCGTGGCAACGGTATCGAAGAGGAAGGCGGCTTCGACCCCGCGCTGACGCAGCTCGGCCTGATAGGCGGTGGCGAGGCGCGCGAGGTTGAGCGTGGGCTGGTGCCTGGTGTTGCGCAGCAGAAACTGCAGAAACGCCTGGGCCACACTGTCGTCCTGCCGGTACGTGGCCAGGGCCGTAGTCCGCTCCCGGCCGCCGGCCCGCAGCAACTGCCGCAGCTGGGCGCGGCCGGCCGTATCGAGGTGCTGCATGGGCAGGGCCACCTGGCCGTAGGGCTGGCCGGCCGCCGTAGGCTCAAGCAGCTGCCGCACCTCGGCCAGCTGCTGCCGCTGCACCACTGCCAGCAGTGCCTCGTGCGCCGTGCGCGTAAACTGGGTGGCTGTCAGCTGGTAGGTGGTGTACAGCCAATACGCCTGGAACCCGTTGATGCCCAGCATGCACAGGCTCATCAGCCAGAAGATAATACGCAGGCGGCTTTTCATACGCGGGAACAGAGGAGTACGGAGTAATGAGAAGGTCAGCCTTCGCGTCAACCTCACCCCCTAGCCCCCTCTCCAAAAGAGAGGGGAGACTAGCTCTAGATGTATGACCGGTTTCTAGCTCTGGAAAATTAGAAAACTAGTCCCCCCTCTCTTTTGGAGAGGGGGCTAGGGAGTGAGGTCCACCGCCGGAACGACAACCACATTGAAAAGTACGGGGCTGCCCCAGCCTGACCAAGCGCTTAACAATCATTAACACAAAATAACAGTCGTTTACACTCCGCCGATGGTCCTTTGTGGCGCAGCATTTTGCTCTTCTGCTGCCTACGTCCGGCGTGGTTTAAAGCTGTCTGTATGGGTTCGTATGCGCGTTTGAATAATGTGGTGGGCTGGCTGGTATTCGCCATGGCTACCCTGGTCTACCTGCTCACCCTGGAACCCACGGCCTCGTTCTGGGACTGTGGCGAGTTCATTGCCTGTTCCTACAAGCTGCTGGTGCCGCACCCGCCTGGCGCGCCGCTGTTTCTGCTGCTCGGCCGGCTGTTTTCCCTGCTCAGCTTCGGCGACTCCAGCAAAGTGGCGGTGCTTATCAATATGCTGTCGGCGCTGAGCAGCGCGTTTGCGGTGCTGTTTCTGTTCTGGAGCATCACGCTGCTGGCCAAGAAGCTGGTGCTGCCCCGCCCCACGCCAGCAGGCCCCGCGCGGCCCGTACCCACCCGCGGGCAGGCGCTGCTGATGCAGGCGGCGGGCGTGGTGGGGGCGCTGGCCTTTGCTTTCTCCGACTCGTTCTGGTTCAACGCCGAGGAAGCCGAGGTGTACGCCATGTCGGCCCTGTGCACGGCTACGGTGGTGTGGCTGATGCTGAAGTGGGAAAACCGCGCCGACGAGCCGGATTCTGATAAGTGGCTGGTGCTCATTGCCTACGTTATCGGCCTAAGCATTGGGGTGCATTTGCTGAACCTGGTGGCTATTCCGGCGCTGGGCCTGCTGTACTACCACCGGCGGCAGCCCGCGCCTACCCTGCGGGGCAGCGTAGTAACCTTGCTGATTAGCAGTGTAATCGTGGGGGTGGTGCTGGTTGGGGTCATTCCGGGGCTGCCGTCGTTGGCGGGGAGCTTCGAGGTGTTTTTTGTGAACTCACTGGGGCTGCCCTTCAACTCGGGCGTGGTGGGGTTTGTGCTGCTGCTGCTGGGGCTGCTGGGGCTGGGGTTCCGGGTGTCGCACCAGCGCCAGTCCCGGCTGCTGAACACGGTCCTGCTGGGTTTCACCTTCATCCTGATTGGGTACTCTTGCTACCTGATTGTGCCGATTCGCAGTGGATATCAGCCCACCATCAACCAGAACGGGCCGCGCGACGTGCTCAGTTTCGTGAGCTACCTCAAGCGCGAGCAGTACGGCTCCCGGCCCTTGCTCTACGGGCCGCACCTGTTTGCCCAGCCCATTGCTCAGGAAGATGCCGGCCCCCGCTACGTGCGCGAAGGCCAGCAGTACGTGGTGGCCGAGCGGCGACAGGAGCTGATTTACCGTGACGAAGACAAGATGCTGCTGCCCCGTATGTATTCCGACGGCACTTCCACCGCCTCCCAGCGCGCCGCCGCCTATCGGCAGTGGGTTGATATTCAGGAAGGGGTGAAGCCGACAATGGGCCAGAATCTCGCGTTTCTGCTACGCTATCAGATGGGCCATATGTTCTGGCGCTACTTCCTGTGGAACTACGTCGGCCGCGAAAGCGACGTGCAGCACGCCGGCGTGCTGTGGCCCTTCGCCAGCCACGAGGCCCTGCCCGAACGGGTGGCCGACAGCAAAGCCCGCAACAACTTTCTGGCCTTGCCGCTGCTGCTCGGGGTGCTGGGCATGGTGTATCAGGTGCGCCGTGACTCCCGCAATGCGCTGGTAGTGGGGCTGTTGTTTCTGTTCACCGGTCTGGCTATCATCGTCTACCTTAACCAGCCACCCCTGGAGCCGCGGGAGCGTGACTACACCTTCACGGGGGCCACCTATGCCTTCGCCATCTGGATCGGGCTGGGCGTGCTGGCGCTGGCCGAGGCGCTGAAGCGGGTACTGAACGCCGATACTGCCCGAGCCGCCGTGGCGTTGCTGCTGGGTCTGGTAGTGCCGGGCCTTATGCTGGCCGAGGGCTGGGACGACCACGACCGATCCGATCGGTTCACTTCCGTCGATGCGGCCCGTAACCTGCTCAACTCCTGCGCGCCCAACGCCATCCTGTTCACCAACGGCGACAACGACACCTTTCCGCTCTGGTACGCGCAGGAAGTGGAAGGCATCCGCACCGATGTGCGGGTGGCGGTGCTCAGCTACCTCAACACCGACTGGTACATCCGGCAGATGATGAACCGCGCCTACAAGTCGCAGCCGCTGCCTATTTCCCTGCCTGCCGACCGGTACCGGCAAGGCACCAACGACTACCTGCCCTACGTGGAAAACCCCAACGTCAGCAGCGTCAGCCTGCCCGACTTCATGCAATTGGTGAAGGCGGACAGCGACCTGTTGAAAGTCAGCTACGGCGACGGTGGCCCCACATTGCTTTCCTTTCCATCGCCAAAATTTTATCTACCTGTTGATACGGCAGCGGTAAAGAAGCTGGGCATTATTCCGCCCGGCCGCCGCGGGCAGCTGGTGTCCCAGATGGAGTTCGACATCGGCAAGGGCGCTATGGAAAAGCGCCATCTGGTGGTGCTCGACATTCTGGCGGCCAATCAATGGAAGCGGCCGGTGTACTTCGCTACCAGCGTGGCCCGTCCCGAAGACCACATGGGGTTGGATGCTTACTTCCAGCTGGAAGGTCTGGCCTGGCGCGTGCTGCCGCTGAAGAACCCCAACGACGACCCGCGCGAGGAAGCTGGCTACTTAGCCAAAGATCTGCTCTACCAGAAGCTGATGCAGCAATTCGCCTACCGCGGCCTCAACAACCCCACTGTTTTCCACGACGAAAACGGCCAGATGTTCCCGGCCAACTACCGCGCAAAGTTCGCCCGCCTGGCCAATGCCTACCTGGCCGCCGGCGACCCCGCCACCGCCAAAAAGCTGGCCGACAAGTGCCTGGATGTCATGCCCGACCGCGCCATTCCGTATGACTTCTACACGCCGCAGCTACTGCCGGCGCTGGTGGCAGGCGGGGAGCAAACCCGCGCCAACCAGCTCTTCGACCTGCTGCTCGACAGAGCCCAACGCGCCCTCACTTACTACAGCAACCCCGCCCATGCCCTCTTCGACCGGGAGCTAAGCCAGCAGCTCGCCACCATCCAGCAACTCTACCTGGCAGCCCAGCAAATCGGCGACGAGCGGCGCGCCAACCAGGCGTTTCAGCTCCTGCAACCTTATCTGCAGCAGTAAGCCCAGCCGCCCACTCATAAGCTTCGTCCTGACTATCAACCAGCGTATTGCTGATGGATAGTCAGGACGAAGCTTATGGCATTTTTAGCCCGTAGCAGAGATTTCAAAAAATACCGATAGGCATCATAACTAAATACCCTGCCAGACAGTAATGATGAGTACTGTTGAGGTAAAGCGCCGCAGGTGCACTCCCCAAAGCTTCGTCATTTACTAGCAATAAAACGCTTGAATACCTACCCCGAAGGCACCGTCCGGGCGCTGCTGGCTACCGACCAGGTAACGCCCGCTACTCGCGCCGCCCTGGAAGCCCGCCTCAACGCCCCGGCCGACTACCAGCCCCAGTTTTTTGACGCCGATACGTACGCGCTGCTGCAAGCCGTAGCCGCCCGCGTATTCCCCCAGCCCGACCGGGAAACGCCCATCGAGCTAGCCCCCAACGTGGATAAGCGCCTGCTGGCCGGCACTGCCGACGGCTGGCGCTACGACGCCATGCCCCCCGACCGGGAAGCGTACCGCTTGGGTTTGGGCGGCATCAACCAGGCGGCGCAGCAGGCCTTTAACCAAGCGTTTGTTGAGCTGACGCCGGCGCAGCAGGACCAGATAATCGGTCAGCTGGCAGCCGGCGAGGCTCCGGGCGAAAACTGGCAGCAGCTGCCTCAGCACCGCTTCTTCGAGGAGATGCTGGCCGAGCTGACGGAGAGCTACTACGCCCACCCGCTGGCCCAGGAAGAAATCGGCTACGTAGGCATGGCCGACGTGCCCGGCTGGCAGCGTATCGGCCTCAACGAACGGGAAGACCGGGAGCCGGAGAGAGTAACTGAGTAGTTGAGTAACTGAGCACAGATCAACCGAGAAATTGAGTAGTCGTTCCGCTGCATCAGCTTTCAACACTACTCAAACACCCCATCGGCCTGTACTCAATTACTCACTACATCCATTACTCAGCTACTCAATTACTCAGTTACTCTACAACATGCCCGACGAAGAAGTACTCGAAGAAGGCGTGCTGAACCCGGTTCAGCCCGAAATACAGGACCCGCTGCTGAAAAGCATTCTGGCCGATAACGAAGCCACCCCAGCCACTGAGCCCACCGGCGAAGAAGCTCCCGCTCCGCTGCCCGACCCCACCGACGAGGTGGACTGCGTGGTGATTGGCACCGGGGCGGGCGGTGCGCCGCTGCTGGCCCGCTTGGCCATGGCCGGCCTGAAAGTGGTGGCCCTGGAAGCCGGCCCCCGCCGCGACCCGACCAAGGACTACGCCACCGATGAAAAGGCCCAGAACTTCCTGTTCTGGAACGACGAGCGTCTTTCGGCCGGTCAGAACCCGGTGGCGTTTGGCAAGAACAACTCCGGCACCGGCGTGGGCGGCTCCACGCTGCACTACACCGCCTACACCCCCCGCGCCCACCGCGGCGACCTGAAGCTGCACACCGACTTCGGCCAGGGCGTCGACTGGCCCTTCGGTATCGAGGAGCTGGAGCCCTACTACGAGGAAATTGAGCATTTCCTGGGCATATCGGGGCCCACACCCTATCCCTGGGACCCTACGCGCCGCAAGGGCTACCCGCTGGCTCCGCTGCCGCTCAACGGCGCGGCCCAGCTGATGGAGCGCGCCTGCCGTCAGCTCGGTATTCAAACCTCACCGGCGGCCAACGCGGCCCTCTCGGCGCGCTATTACCAAGAGGGCATTGGCTGGCGTGAGGCCTGCACCAACCGCGGCTTCTGCCAGGCCGGCTGCAACCGCGGCGCCAAGGCCAGCATGGACGTGACGTTCCTGCCGTTGGCCGAGAGCTACGGGGCCGAAATCCGGGCCGATGCCTACGTGACGGAGATTGAGCGCGACGCCTCGGGCCGCGTAACGGGCGTGGTGTACGAGCAGCACGGCCGCACCGTGCGCCAGCGCTGCCGCCACCTGTTTTTGTGCGCCGGGGCGGTGGAAACGCCTCGTTTGCTGATGCTCAACGAGCTGGCTCTCAACAGCGGCCACGTGGGCAAAAACTTCATGGCTCACCCCGGTATGCAGGTGTGGGGCACGTTCCCCGAGGACATCCGGCCCTACAAAGGCATTCCCGGCGGCCTGATTTCCGAGGACACCCACCGCCCCAAAGACGCCGACTTTGCCGGTGGCTACCTGCTGCAAAGCATCGGGGTGATGCCCGTGACGTTTGCCACCCAGATGGTGCGCCAGCGTAAGCTCTGGGGCCAGCCCCTGCGCGACTACATGCGCAACTACAACCACATTGCCGGCATCAACATCCTGGGCGACTGCCTGCCGCACGAGGCCAACTTTATGGAGCTCAGCGACGAGAAGGATGCCCGCGGCCTGCCCAAGCCGCGCCTGCACTTCACGGCCCAGGAAAACGAGCAGCGCATGAACCGCCACGCCGAGAAAATCATGCGCCAGATCTGGGAAGCGGCCGGCGCTACTGACATCTGGGCCTTCGAGCGGTACGCCCACGTCATCGGGACGGCGCGCATGGGCCTGAGCGGCGACGATGCGGTGGTGAACCCCGACGGCAAGGCCTTCGACGTGCCCAACCTCTACATCTGCGACAACTCGGTGTTCCCCAGCGCCCTCAGCGTCAACCCCGCCCTCACCATCATGGCCCTCAGCCTGCGTACCGCCGATAAGTTTCTAGCCAACCTTCGGTAGTGCTTAGTGCCTAGTGCTTGGTGCTTAGGCCGTTCTAGTCAATTCAGGGAAAATGCCTAAGCACCAAGCACTAGGCACTAAGCACCACACAATGAAGTCCTTTCTCACACACATCAAAGAAAAGTACGGCAACGGCCACTACGACGGCGACCAGTACGGCGGCGCGGGCGGCCACGATGGCTCGGGCCTGCCTACGGGCGAGGCCGGCAACTTCATGTTCGCCACCGGCATCGAGTGCTCGTATCCCACCATCGACCACGGCCAGACCCGCCGCGACCTGCTGGCCGAGTGCGACCATTACAACCGCTTCAAGGAAGACCTGGCGCTGGTGCACGACCTGGGCCTGAAGGTGCTGCGCTACGGTCTGCCGTATTACCGCATCCACAAGGGCCCGGGTGAGTACGACTGGGAGTTTGCCGATGCCGCCATGGCCGAGATGCAGCGCCTGGGCATTACGCCCATTCTGGATCTGCTGCACTTTGGCGTGCCCGACTGGCTGGGCAATTTCCAGAATCCGGAGCTGCCCGTGCACTTCGCCGACTACTGCGGGGCCGTGGCGCAGCGCTACCCCTGGGTGCGCTACTACACGCCCGTAAACGAGATTTACGTGACGGCCAAGTTCTCCGGGAAGGACGGCATCTGGAACGAGCAGCTCAAAACCGACCAGGGCTTCGTGACGGCCATCAAGCACCTGGTGGCGGCCAGCATCATGGGCAACCAGCAGATTGCCAAGTACCGCCCCGACTGCGTGATTGTGCAGAGCGAGTCGGCGGAGTTCACGCACGAGCTGCGCGCCACCCGCACCCCCGAAATTCAGTTGGGCAACAAGCTCCGGTTTCTGTCCCTCGACCTGCTCTACGCCCACCACCCCGACGCGGAGGTGCTCAACTACCTCTATGACAACGGCATGACGCGCCGGGAGTACGACTGGTTTATGGCCGGCGAGCCTCCGGGATACCAGGTAATGGGCAACGACTACTACGGCCGCAACGAGCGGATTATCCTGCCCAATGGCGAAATCTGCACCAGCATGGACGTGCTGGGCTGGTACACCATCACCCACGACTACTACCAGCGCTACAAGAAGCCGGTGATGCACACCGAAACCAACATCTTCGAAGCCAAGGACGGCCCCACCTGGCTTTGGAAGCAGTGGGTAAACATTCTGCGCATGCGCAAGGACGGGGTGCCGGTGCTAGGCTTCACCTGGTATTCCCTCATCGACCAGGTAGACTGGGACAAGGGCCTGGAGCGCAAAGTGGGCCAGGTGAATGCCTGCGGCCTCTACGACCTCGACCGCAAGCCTCGCCCCGTGGCGGCGGCCTACCGGATGCTGCTGGAGGAATACGGCCAGATTCCGATTGTGCCCCACGGCGAGCTGTTCACGGTGTCAGATCGGCCTGCCAACCTCAAAGTGGAAGTCTGAATGTAGGGGCGGCTTGCCTGTCGCGGTTTTGGCGGGGCAGTCTGCGGTACGGCTTTTTGGCCGCGCCGCGGGCTGCCCCGCTCCTTATTTAACAGGCTTTATCCCAGAAGATTGGACCTGACCCAGACCAGTGCCCCGCCGGTATCAGACTGGCAGCTCGGACGTGGCTGTTTTTTCGCAGGATTGTGTAGGTTGTCGGCGTTTTCCGCCACTCAGCCCACTTATTCCTTTCTGCCTTATGAAAAACGCTACTTCCCGCTGCCGGTATCTGCTGGGGCTCTCCGGGCTGCTGCTGCTACCGGCCTGCAGCCCGAAAGCCACGGCGGTCCTGACGGCCCCGGCGCCGGTTGCGGCCGCGCCGGCTGCTCCAGCTCCAGCCCCGGCCGCCGCCGACTTCCAGATTCCGGTGGAGTACTACACCCTGCCCAACGGCCTGAAGGTGGTGCTCTCGCCCGACCACACCGCCCCCACGGCCACGGTGGCAGCCTACTACAACGTGGGTTTCCGCAACGAGCCCCGCGACCGGACCGGCTACGCCCACCTGTTTGAGCACCTGATGTTTCAGGGCTCCCAGAACCTGGGCAAGATGGAGTTCATTCAGCTGATTCAGAAAAACGGCGGCATCCTCAACGGCTCCACCCGCTTCGACTTCACCAACTACTTCGAGGTGGTGCCCAGCCACAAGCTCGAAACCATGCTCTGGGCCGAAGCCGACCGCATGCGCGGGCTGGCCATCACGCAAGCCAACGTCACCAACCAGCAGGGCGTGGTGAAAAACGAGGTGCGTGTGAACGTGCTGAACGCGCCCTACGGCGGCTTTCCGTGGCTGGATATGCCCCAGAAAGCCAACCAGAACTGGAACAACGCCCACAATTTCTACGGCGACCTGAAAGACCTCGACGCGGCCACCCTGGCCGATGCGCAGCAGTTCTTCAAAACCTACTACGCCCCCGGCAACGCGGCCCTGGCCGTGGTCGGCGACTTTGAGCCCGCCGAGGCCAAAGCCTGGGTGCAGAAGTACTTCGCCAACATCCCCAGCGCCCCGCAGCCGCCCAAACCCGACATTTCGGAGCCTCGCCAGGAAAAGGAGCAGCGCTTCACCAAAGACGACAAGCTGGCCACCAAGCCGGCCCTGGCCTTCGCCTACCACATGCCCGACCGCAACACGCCGGAATATTACGCCCTCATTCTGCTCGACCAGATTCTGTTGCAGGGCAAGGACAGCCGCCTCTATCAGGCCCTGGTGCAGAAGCGCGGCTACTCCGACAACGTGAACGGCGGCATCAACTACCTCGGCAACGCCTTCAACTACTCCGGCCCCATGCTCTGGATGGGCGACCTGATCTACGACCAGTCGGTGAGTGCCGACTCGGTGGTGCGTGTGCTCGACCAGGAAATCAACCGCCTGGGCCAGGGTGGCATCGACCAGGCCACGCTGGACTTGGCCGTAGTGAAGCTGCGTTCCAGCCTCTACGACCAGCTTTCGGGCTCCGACAACTTCGGCCGCGCCGACATGCTGGCCTCGTTTGCGCTGTTCGACAACGACCCCGGCCGCATCAACCGGCTGGAGGCCGAGTTCCGCAAGGTGACGCCCGCCCTCATGCAGCGCACCCTGCAGGAATACCTGCGGCCCACCAACCGCACGCTCTTGATTGTGAACCCGCTGGCCAAAAGCTAACCCCACAGACCCCGCCATGAAACCACTTCACTTCGGGCTGCTCTGCGTGGCCCTGGCTACCGCCGCCGCCCCGCCCACCCTGGCCCAAACCAAACCGAAAACCACGCCCGCCCCGGCGGCCCCGCCCCGCGAAACCCCGCCCGCCGGCGGCACGCCCCGCGACTTTGCGCTGCCGGCAAAGGAAGAATTCACGCTGCCTAACGGCCTCAAGGCTAAGCTGGTGTCCTACGGCCAGGTGCCCAAAACCACCATGATGGTGGCCATTCAGGCCGGCAACGTGCACGAAGCTGCCACGGAAGTTGGCGTGGCCGACCTACTGGGCAAGCTGATGAGCGAAGGCACCGCCACGCTGCCCGGCGCCCAGCTGGCCGACAAGGTGGCCCGACTGGGCGGCTCGCTCAATATTTCGGTGGGCCAGGACCAGACGCAGGTGTACGCCTCTTGTCTCAGCGAATTCGCGCCTGAGTTGGCGGCGCTGCTGGCCGACGTGGTGCAGCATCCGGCTCTGCCCGAGAGCGAGCTGGCCCGTATCAAGGCCGATTTCAAGCGCCAGATGAACCTGGCCCGCGCCCAGCCCGGCACCCAGGCCCGGCAGAAGTTCACCCAGGCCCTCTACGGCAGCCACCCCTACGGCCGCCCCATTCCCACCGATGCCGAAATCGACGCCCTGACGATGGCGCAGGTGAAGGCCTTCTACCAGACCCAGTACGGCGCCCAGCGCACCAGCGTGTACGTGGCCGGTAAGTTCGACAACGGGGCTGTGCGCGAGGCTATTACCCGCGCTTGGTCGCCTATGCCCCAGGGCCCGGCCCCGCGCATCGAAGTGGCCAAGTCCCAGACCCGCCCCGACGTCACGACCCTGGACCGGCCGGGCGCGCCGCAGTCCACCATCGTCATTGGCCTGCCCGTCGTGGACCCCTCGCACCCCGACTACATGCGCGTGCGGGTGATGAACTCACTGCTGGGCGGCTCGTTCGGCTCGCGCATCACGCGCAACATTCGCGAAGACAAGGGCTACACCTACTCGCCCTACAGCTTCCTCGAAACCCACTACCGCACCGGCAACTGGAGCCAGAACGCCGACGTGACCACCCAGGAAACCGGCAACTCGCTCAAGGAAATCGTGTACGAGATTGAGCGTCTGCAGAAAACGCCCCCCACCGCCGAGGAGCTGAAAGGCATCCAGAACTACGAGTCGGGCCTGTTTGTGCTGCGCAACTCCACGCCGGCTGGCATCATCGGCCAGCTCAACACCCTCGATCTGCACGGCCTGCCCGACTCCTACCTGACCGAGCAGGTGAAGAACATCAACGCCGTGACACCCCAGCAGGTCAGTGAAACGGCCCGCAAGTACGTACGCCCCGAGGCCATGACCATCGTGGTAGTCGGCGACCGGAAAATCATTGATCCGCAGATCAAGAAGTTCCAGGCTTCGCGCAAAAAGCCGCTTTAGCCTACCAGCCCCCACCGTGCAGAAGCCGCGCCGGGAATCCGGCGCGGCTTTCCTGTGCCTGCCCCAGCCACAGCCCGTACAGGCAGCCGGTAAAGTGGTAATTTGCGCGAAACGCGCCACCGTCAGTGGCTGGAGTGCGCCGCCGATGTGGGGCATTAACTGAACGCACTTACCAGACAAATTCCGACTGTTGCCGCCGCTGCCTGCCGCATCGGGCGCGTTGCGGCAACCGCCGAGGAACCCTTGCGGCACTCCGCCGTAGGTGCTGCGTTGGAAGCCAAAAACTTCATTTTCTCATGATTGTCTACAAAACCGGCGACTGGTGGAAAGCCCTGTGGCATTTCCACACGTCCAGCGTCATTCTGTTGCTGCTACGCCGGGTGGCGCTGGTCGGCGTCTATAATCTGATTATTGCGCTGGTCGTGCTTAAGTACCATTTCCTGAGCATTCAGATCGGGCGCGAGTACTTCTCGTTTCTAGGGATTATGCTCAGTTTGCTGCTGGTGTTCCGTACCAACACGGCATACGACCGCTACTACGAAGGGCGTCGGCTGTGGGGGCAGCTGGTGTCGCATTGCCGGGGGCTGGCCATGGAGCTGAACGCCATTTTGCCGCGCCACGCCATCCGTAGCCGCCTCTACTACGCCGCCCTGATTTCCAACTTTCCCCTGGCCCTGAAAGGCGCTCTGCGCAACGGCGTGCAGTTCGAGCAGCTGGAAGCCACCCCCGACATCATGGACCGGCTACAGTCGGCGGAGAGCGTGACCACCTGCTTGGTGGCCGTGCTGCAGGAGAGCATCGAGCAGCTCCGGCAGGCCCAGATCATCGACCCCATTCATTTGATGACCATCAAGCCGCACCTGCTGGGCATGATGGAAGTGAACGGCTCCTGCGAGCGGATCAAGACGACGCCCATCCCGTTTTCGTATAGTTTCTTCATCAAAATGTTTATCACCCTCTTCATCGGCATCATGCCTATTGTGCTGGTGGATACCTGCGGCTACCTGATGATTCCGATTACGATGGTGGGCGCCTACGTGATGCTGGGGCTGGAGATGATAGGCGAGGAAATCGAGCAGCCTTTCGGCACCGACAGCAACGATTTACCCATCACGCAGCTGGCCAACAAAATCCGGGTGAGTGTGCACGACGTGCTGGGCGTAGAGCTGCCCCATTTTAAGAAAGCCCTGGCGGCGCCACCCTACAGCGTGGTGCACTAAAGCAGGAGATAAAAGCAGGTTAGGAATAATTTATTGTACTGCTGCATGCCGCAGCGGGCCCTCTTGTGCCCTTATGAGCGCACGAGTGGGGTGTTTTTATGGATATTTTACAGGGGTATTATTTTTTTTATACAAAATGTCAGCCTTATTCCTACAACTCCGTATACGCCGCTCGAACCCTGTCTCAATTCGAAACGGAAAGGTTCGATTTGCTCAAAATTCCTCCCTTTTTTAGAATGAAACCTCAAACTCTTACGCACAATTTCCGGCTTTTTGGCCGAGCCTGGCAGGGTTTGCTGCCGCTGCTGGCGCTGCTTGTGAGCCTCGGCTCTGCACGCACGGTGCAGGCTCAAGCGAACAGCAACATTAGGAGCACCAGCGTTATCGTCGACCGGGGTGCTGGCAACGGCAATGAAACATTTGGTGGCAAAAATCCAGGAACATTACCCCCTTTTAATGGGGCGCAACTTGGAACCTATGATATAAGCAATTTCAACACCCAATTGGTCCTCAACGGTGGTACAATTGTTACGGAAGAAGCTGCACCAGATGTCATCACAGCGAACGGTAGTACTCTGAGGTACCGTCTGGCTCGTCGCGAGACAGACGGTTCGTTCACTGACATCGACGCACCGGTTTCTATTAACTTGCCGTTGGCCACCACGGTCGTCGGAAACCCAACCGTGCGAACATTCACCACTAATACGGCTAATCGTAATCTTCTAACAGGACTGATTGCAGGTGAGTATTTCGTGTTCGTTCAATATGAAGTGAATGGCTCAAGTACTAACCAATTTGGTTTTCCTTCTCCCTTCACGCTTTCTGATCCTCCTGGCACCTTCTACATTGCTAGATTCGTAGTACAGGGCGTCCGCCCCACAGAGCCGCCAACGTCCACCACTTGGACCGGCGGCGTAAACGACAACTGGTTCGATCCGGCTAACTGGACTCAGGGCGTACCTACATCAGGCAAGGATGCTACGATTCCGGACTTTGGTTCCGGCTCTACTGTACAATATCCTAATATCTACTCGGACGCTATCAAGCCGAATAGTACCGTTATTACCACCGTTGCAAATCCGGATGGTTCCCAGTCGACAATTGAAACTCAGGTTCCAGGTTACGATAATACTGCCACAGGTCCAAGAGGAGCATCTGGTCCTGCTCGCACGCGTAACCTAAACATGCTGGGCACCAATCAGGGCGAACGGTCACTCGCACGTTTGATAGTAGGACGTCTGGAAGTGTTTGGTAACTTTAACAACTCTCAGGACAGTTTCATCCAACGCGAAAATACTACGATCAGCTTCACTGGAAGCGACCAAAGTATTACCGGCTCTCGCTCAGGATTTGTCAATATGGAGATTGATGGTGGCGGTATTAAGACACTCATAAATAACTTCAAGATCGTGGCGGGTGGTACGTTGCGGTTTGTAAACGGGATTCTGGCAACAGACATTGGTAGAACCGACGTCAATTTTGTAGAACTGGCGCCATCTACTGGTAACGGATTGAACAACATTCCTGCTGGGCGTATAATTGGCGAGTCTGAAGTCAACTATCTGCGAGGATTTGTGCAGATTTCCCAAGCTGCACCTGTTGGTCAGCCACAGGATTTTGGTAACATTGGTCTGACGATGACTTTCACTGGTAACGATCCTGGTATCGTGACCGTGACGCGCAACACGGGGCAGAATTATGCCTCTATTAACAATGGTGCAAATAGTAAGCCTAGCATTCGCCGTTTCTTTGGAGTGCGTCCAGGGGACCAGCAGACTAATAATGGTGGTTTGACTGCCAACATAGTATTCCGCTACCTGGATAACGAAACCAGAAACTTGAGATTCAATAACCAGTCGCTGGATGAATCTAAATTTGCACTGTTCCTCTCTGGCTCGTCGGGCGACATATTTGGCCAGATAGGCCGCGATGCGTTAGACACGAATACCAATGAATTGACAAAGTTTAATGTGCGTTCGTTTGGTACATTCACGTTGAGCGAGTTTACAGAGCCTCTGCCTGTAACGTTGGTTTCGTTTGCCGCCAAACGCATCGGCACCAACGCTGAAATCACCTGGGAAACGGTGAGCGAGCAGAACAACCGCGGCTACGAAGTACAAGTATCCATTGATGGCCGCACGTTCCGCACGCTGGCCTTCATTCCGAGCCAGGATGCCAACAGCAACCGCCTGCTGCGCTACCGCTACCTCGATACCGAAGCTAACAAAGGCGGCGTGCGCTACTACCGCCTGCGCCAGGTTGACCAAGATGGCAAAGACCACTACTACGGTCCGAAAGTGCTGAGCTTCTCCGGCTCGGCCACCGCCGACGCTCGTATGGAAGCCTACCCCAACCCCTTCCAGAACGAAATGCGCCTGACGGTGCAGTCGGCTGCCTCGGGCAAGGGCCAGCTGCAGATCCTGGACCTGACGGGCCGGGTGGTACTGGAGCGCAGCGCTGAGTTGACCAGTGGCACCAACGACTTGGAGCTGCGCGACCTGTCGGGTGTGCCCAATGGCACGTATCTGCTGCGTGTAGTAACGCCTGCCGGCAAGCCCCAGACGCAGCGTATCATCAAGCGCTAAGCATAAGGCGAACAAGCCTGCCTCTATACCAAGAGCCGGTCTTCCTATGGGAGGCCGGCTCTTTGCGTTTAAAGGAGTGTGCGGCGGGAGCGACTGCCAGGCCAGCCGCAGACTGTACTATAGATGAATGCCTTATCCAGATGAAGCTGCAAGACCCGTAGGCCAACCACCAGAAACGGCCGGCTAAAAACTTTCTATATGATAATAAGGGAAAAAAATTGCTAGTGAAGGAAAAGAGGGTAACTTAAATCGTCATTGAGGCACAATGCCTTGTTCGCTGGATACTGCTGTTTTTTTCTTTCTTCCACCTTTACCCTTTTTTCTGCATGACGACAACTCATTACTCCTCAACAGGCTGGCTTTCCGGAAAGCTGCGGCCGCGGCTGGTAGCGCTGGCTACTGCCCTCTTACTGGCGCCCGCTGCCTGGGCGCAGATTGAAGTGCCTGCCGGCAACCCAAACGGCGGTTCTTCCCGGCGGCCTATGGGTACCTGGTTTGGCTACGAGCGTAGCGCCATGATCTACACGGCCGCTGAAATCGGGACCAGCGGAAACCTCACGCGCATTGGCTTCTATGTAAGCTCGGTGTCGACGCCCGGTGATGCGCCCACCAAAATCTACCTCAAAACCGTTTCCAACACCACTTTTGCCGCGGCAACTACCGTAGCGGCCGAGGAAACCGGCGCTACGCTGGTCTATGATGCTACCATCCCGGCCGCGTCGTTCACAGCGGATACCTGGGTGAGCGTGCCGCTCACGGCGCCATTTGCCTACAATGGCACCTCCAATCTGGAGGTAATAGTGGAAACCAATGCTACCGGCGGCGGCAACGAAACCAGCACTGGCAAAGCCTTCCGCTACTCATCTACCGGCACCGGCAACAACCGCACGCAGACGTGGTCTACGGATACTAACCCGCCCACTACCACGGGCACGCTCAGCCTGCTACGCCCCAACATCCAACTCACGGGCCTCACGCCGCTGGCCTGCCCACCCGTTACGGGCGTTACGGTTAGCAACATCACGCCTACCTCGGCCCAGATTGCTTTCACGCCTGGTGCCAGCAGCACCAGCTATACTGTAACGTACACGCCCACTGGCGGCACGGCCACTACCTTTACGCCCGCGCCCACGGCCTCGCCCATCAACCTGACGGGCCTGACGTCCGGCACGACGTACACCGTAACCATTACCGGTAACTGCGCCGGTAGCACCACCTCGCCGGTGGCCACTACCACGTTCAGCACCTCTCTTGTGGCACCTGCTAACGATAACTGTGCTACGGCCACGGCTCTGACCGTGGGTACTAGCTGCACGCCCACCACTACCACCAACCTGGGTGCTACGGCCTCCACGGGTGTGCCGGCGCCCAGCTCTACCACGGGCACAGGCTGCTTCGTAGCCGGTACTCCGGTTAGCAACGACGTGTGGTATAGCATCGTGGTGCCGGCTTCCGGCGCCGTTACGGTAACTACCAGCGCCGTTACCGGCTCATCGGTAAACGACACGGGCCTGGTGCTGTACACGGGTGCCTGCGGCACGCTCACGGAAGTAGCCTGCAGCGACGACGCCACGGCTACCAACTTTTTTTCTACTACCACGGCCAGCGGCCTGACGCCTGGCTCTACCATCTACGCCCGCGTGTGGAGCTTCGGCACCACGCCTACCGGTCAGTTCGGCATCTGCGCCGTTTCGATTCCGGCTAACGATGCCGCCGTACAGGCTATCTACTCTTTGGGCTCAGTGTCAAATACGTATGGTTCGCCGGTGACAGCGCAAGTGGCAATTCGCAACAATGGTACTGCCGCGCTAACCAACGTACCTGTTACACTGAATGTGACGGGTGCCACAACCTTCACTGATGCCAAAATCATCCCTTCGCTAGCAGCAGGTGCGTCGACGGTCGTGACATTTGCTCCTTATCCGGTGACAGCAGCCTCCGGAACCAACACACTGACTGTTACGCTGCCTGCCGATGGGGATGCCAGCAATAACACTCAAACCTTGAGCCAGACTGTGTCCACAAATCAGTTGAGCTATGTTTCCGGCACCACTTTCGCGGGAGGCGCTGGCGTGGTAGCAGTCAATACCATTATTGCCGTTCGGTACCAGAAGCAAAGCCCGTCTTCCGTACGTGCTGTTACGACCAACTTCTTCGGTACCGGTTCAGGCAGCTACCAAGTACGTATCTATGACGCTGATGCCACTAACCTGCCCGGAACGCTACTTTACACGTCTCCAGTTCGCACACGTCCAGCGGCGGGTGGTAACGATGTATTGACGCTGCCAGGGGTCAATGTCAGCAATAACTTCTTCGTGGCTATTGAAAATACCACTGCTGGTAACCTCGGTATTGCTTACCAGGTGGAAAATCCATTGCGAGCCGGAACGTTCCTGTTCAAAACAGCGGCAGCTACCACTTGGACCGACATTAATACGTCGACTCTGAATTCGCGCCTCGCAATTGATGTTACACTTGGTACGGTCCTCTCCACCAACAGCCCGGCGCTGGCTCGCTCTATCTCTATGTTCCCGAACCCCAGCCAGGGCCAGGTAACGCTTGACATCCGCGACGCCAAAGCCAAAGGCGCCATGCAGGTGCAGATTACCAACGCCCTCGGCCAGGTGGTGCACACTGCCGCCGTTCGCGACAATGCCGAGAACAAGCTCGACCTGTCGGGCCTGGCTACCGGCATGTATGTGCTGCGCGTGCAGTCCGGCTCGGAGTACACCATCCGTCAGCTGGTACTCACCAAGTAACCTACTATCAGGCGCCGCCGCCGCTGTAGCGCGGTAGTTTCCTGCTGAGAAAAATACCCGGCCCGGTTGGTGCCGGGTATTTTTTTGTGGGCATCTGCTGGCCGGAGCTGTGGCCTGGGCAAAACAGTTGCGGCAAATGTTGCGGCCAAACAACGCAGGAGCTATCCGGGAGTATATACAAACGAAAAGCGGCTGCTGCCGCTGCCTGTTGTTCTCTCGACTCTCTTGTATGCCAAAAGCCACTCCACTCACCTTTGTATACCTGCATTACTGGGCCGGCTCCGGCGGCGCCTTTCAGGACGTTGCCGAGCGCCTTACCCCCGAATATGCCGTGCTAGCCCCCGATTTGGGGGGCTTCGGGGCGGCGCTAGCGCCGGCCGGCGGCTACACTGTAGACGCGTATGCCGACGAGGTGGCGACGTTCGTGGCAGCTCAAGGCCTGCAACGCTATGTGCTGGTGGGGCACAGCATGGGCGGCAAAATTGCGCTGGCGTTGGCGGCCCGGCAGCCCGCCGGGTTGCGGGGCGTGGCGCTGCTCAGCCCCTCGCCGCCCACGCCCGAGCCCATGACCGATGCCGACCGCAAAGCCAGCCTGCAGGCCTGGGGCAAACGCACGGAGGCCAAGAAAACACTGCGCCACATCACTGCCCGGCCGCTGACGGCTGCCGCCGAGGAGCACATTCTCGCTGACAATCTGCGCACCTCCAAAGCCGCCTGGGAAGCCTGGCTGCTCCACGGCAGCCGCGAAAACCTGGCCGGCCGCATGTGCGAAGTCCGCGTACCCTGCACCATTCTGGCCGGCGACCAGGACGCCGTCATGTCGCCGTCGGTGCATGGGCTGGAGACGCTGCCGCTGCTCCCCGAAGGCACGCCGCTGGAAATAGTGTCCGGCGCTGGTCACCTGCTGCCCTACGAGGCGCCCGAAGAGGTAGCGGCGCTACTGCGGGCGTTTGGTGAGAAAGTACATTAATAGGATAACGCGGCACAGTAGGCACTAAAACAGAACGTCATTCCACGCAAAGCGCGGAATGACGTTCTGTTGTGTCATGTCCGTTGTATTACTGCCCCGCTAGTCCAGGGCCCGGTCGCGGAACAGCACGAAGCCGATGTGGGCAAACACCCCGAACTGGTGGTCAGGGTCATCGTAGTGAATAGCCTGTATCGAAGCCGGTCCGACGGGCGTCTGGTACACCAGGCCGGTCATGGCCGTCAGGTAAGGGCGGCTGATGGTGGGGCCGCGGTCGGGCTGCAGTGGATTGACGCTGGAACGCTCCCAGGGCCGGAACAGGGTGTGCACGTAGGCTTCGGTGCGCCACTCCAGCGAACCCACAATGGCCTTGATGTACTTCAGGCCCACGGCGGCGTAGGCGGTGCCGCGGTAGCGGTCCAGGAACTGGGTGCGGGAGTCGGGCAGCGGCAGGAAGGCCGGTGCCGACGTCAGCGACGAGCGGTAGGTGGCAAAGCTGCCCTGTGTGGTAGCCACGGCATCGAGGGTGTAGCCCCAGGCGTGCACCCGCTGGCCCACCGAATCGACTTTATGTAACGTGAAATACTGCTCGGTGTAGAGGCGGCCCTGCACCCACTGGTGGTCTTTGGTGCGGCCCTGCAGGCCGTTAGCCGTGGAGCCCGGCGTGTATTCTTCTTCAGCCAGCACGCCCCGGAAGGCAAACTCAGCCCGGCGGCCGCTCACAGCGTACTGCCGGCGGTTCAGGGAGTTGCGCTCGAAACGCAGAGCCGTCGTAAAGCCATCCAGACGGTTCTGGTCGAGCTCGGCGCCGGAGCTGATTTCGTTGGTATTGGCAAACCGGTCGCGGCTCGTGAATACGCCGCCGCTCAGGATGTAGCGGCTGCGGTAGTTGGGGCTGTAGCCGATCTGCAGGTAGGTTTTCAGGTCGCGCTGCTGCAGCTGCGTATTTTGGGCCGTGCTGCCCAGCAGGCCACCCGTGTCCTGGTAGTTGAAGTTGTTGAACGTAACGGTAGGCTCGAAGTAGAGCGGTGCCCGGCCGGGCACGCTCACCCGAAACGAGCCCTGCGCCCCGTTGTAGAAGCGCCCGATGGTGGCGTTGGCCTTGATGGTGTAGAGGTAGCGGTTGAGGTAGCGGTAGGCCCCGCCCAAGTAGAAGTTGCTCATGGACCGCGACGAGAGCAGCACCCCCAGGTCGGTGGTGAGGTTGGAGTTCTGGCGGGCGTCCAGGTTCAGCTCGTAGCCCTGTAGCTTGCTGTCGTAGCGCACCCGCGGGTACACGTTGTTGAAGAAGTCGTTGTTGACGAGGCGGTAGTAGCCTTCCTCCACATCACCCGGCGAGTAAGTGGAGCCGGTGCGCTGGAAGAAGCGCCGCACAAACTCCTGCTGCTGCTTCGGCACGCCCTGCACGCTGATCTGCTTGAAATCGGGCTTAGGGGCGCGTTCCTGGAAGTCGCGGCGGCGCTGCTGCAGCGCCAGTGTGTCTTCGCGGCGCGTAATGCGGGTCAGCAGCAGGTCCAGCTTCTTTTCGGTGGCCTGCTGGCCCAGGCTCAGCAGCTGCTTCACTTTGTTGAAGTCGGCGGCCGTGATGCCTTCCAGGTTGGGCTGGATGAAGATGCCGTTTTTGCCAACCGAAGCCGTATCGGCCACGTTGGAGCCCAGGAACAGCAACGTGCTGGTCAGCAGGGCGTCGTCTTTGCTGTGCGGGTATTTGTTGAAGGCCACGTCGCCCACATTCACCCCAATCATCACGTCGGGCTTGAATTCCTCGCGCATCACGCCGGTCGGGAAGTTATCCACCACGGCGCCATCGAAGAGGTAGCGGCCGTCCTGCTGCCGGATGGGGCGGAAGGCCAGCGGGAAGGCCATGGAGTTGCGGACGGCATCGGAGAGGGAGCCGCTGCGCTGCACCACCCGCTCGCGGGTGAATACCTCAGACGCCACGCTGCGGTAGGGCACCATCAGCTTGTTGAAATCGTAGCCGGAAATGGCGCCGGCCGGGGCCAGCATGGTGGCCAGCACGTAGTTGAGCGTCACGTCGTCTACGAGCTTAGGCGTCACGCGGGCCTTTAGCGTCGAGTCGAGCGCCAGACGCAGATGCAGGGCGGCGGGGTCGTAGTCGCCGTCGTAGTAGTTGTAGACCTTGCCGGCCAGCGGCTCGCCCGAAACCCAGTTCTGGAACTCCGGCTTGAGCACGATTTCCTCAATTTCGGCCGGCGAGTAGCCGGCAGCGTACATGGCCCCCACAATGGCGCCCATGCTCGTGCCCACGATGTAGTCGATGGGAATCCGGTTTTTCTCCAGCACTTTCAGCACTCCCACGTGCGCGAGGCCCTTGGCCCCCCCGCCTGAAAGTACAAGGCCCACTTTCTGAGCCTGAGCCGTGGTGCCTGCCAACAGGCAGAGCAGTAAAACATGTAGAAAACGGTAGGTTTTGCGCATAAAAAGAAGACTAAGATCCCCGCCTCGGCGGCGCGTTTCGTACGCAAAGTGAGCAGGCAGGTTGCTGCTTCGGCGGAGTTACGCACAAAGCTGCTGAATAGAAAATTAGTAATGCCTATTATTTGTTGTCGGCGAGTGTGAATTCAGCGCTGAAAACCCCTTCGTGCTCTGTGAGTTGCAGGGCGCTGCCATGCAGCTCCAGAATGCGGCTGCTGAGCCACAAACCCAGCCCGGCGCCCTCGCTCAGCACATCGGCCTGGTAGTACGCGGCCGTCAGCCGCGACAGGTCGCCGAGGCTGCGGGCTACGGGGTTGCGGATGCTGACCTGCCAGCCTGAGCCGGCAGGCGCCGGCCCCAGTGTTACCTGCACGGCGGCGGCCGGCGGAGCGTGGCGCAGGGCGTTTTCGAGCAGGTTGAGCAGCACGCTCAGCAGCTTGCCGGCATCGGCTGGCACGGTGTAGTCGGCCACAGTGTCGTCGAGGTGCAGGTGCAGGGGGCGGCCGGCGGCCTGGTAGCGGGGCAGCACTTGGTCCACGGCCCGCAGCACCAGGTCGTCGAGGGCGACGGGGGCCAGATGCAGCGGCAGAGCGCCGGCCCGCAGGCGGCTCACCAGCAGAAAGTCATCCACCAGCCCGCTCAGCCGCCGGATTTCTTCCTGGTGTCCGGCCAGCTGGGCGCTGGCGGCCGCGGGCATATCGGGGTTGTGGCGCGCTACGCTGAGGCCGGTTTGCAGGGTGGCCAGCGGGGTGCGCAGCTCGTGGGCGGCGGCGGCCAGGAAATTGTCTTGGAGGCGGGCGCTTTCGCGCAAGCGGGCCAGCAGTTGGTTGAGGGTTTCGGCCAGCTCCTGCACCTCGTCGCCGGTGGCGGGCACGGGCAGGTCGGTGAGGTCGGGGGTGTGGTGCATGCGGCGGGCCTGCCGGCTCATGCGGCGCAGCGGCCGCAAGGCCGCCCGGCTCAGCAGCGGCGCCAGCAGCCAGGCCAGCAGCAGGCTGCCCACGGCGGCCACCGCTAGCCCTTGCCGCACCTGCGCCAGGTCGGCAGCCAGAGAAGTGGCCGGGTGGGCGAGCCACAAGGTCAGGCGGTCATCCGGAAACAACCCGGGGCTGCGGCTCACCCGCACCTGCCGCCAGCCGCGCACCGGCCCCCGCGGCCAGCGCGCCGACCGAAACAGCTCCTGCGGCCGCTGCCCCGGCACCCCGTATACTATCCGGATGTAGTCGTGGGCTTGGTCGGGCAGGGCGATGAGCGGAAAGCGGCCGCTGACGTCGGTGCGGGCCAGCAGCAGCTCGGCGCGGGTGGTCAGGCGGGTGTCGTCGGCGGCCGTGAGCAGGGCGCGCAGGCGGCGGTACTGCCAGCCCACGCCCAGCAGGGTAGTGAGCAGCACCACCGCCGTGAAAGCCAGCAGCAGGTGCGTCCGCAGCGACGAAAAGCGGGGCCGCCAGCGCATCAGGCAACAGAATCTGTGAGGCGGTAGCCGTGGCCGACCACGGTTTCAAGCAAAGGCGGGAGCTCCGGAAAGGCCTTATCCAGCTTGCGCCGAAGCTGCGAGATGTGCACCTCAATGACGTTGGACCCCATGTCGAAGTCCACTTCCCATACCTTCTCGGCGATGCGCGTTTTCGTGACCACGCGGCCCGCGTTACGCAACAGCAGCTCCAGCAGGGCAAACTCGCGGTTGGTGAGGCTCAGGGGCTGGCCGGCGCGGCGCACGGCGCGGTGTAGCGGGTCCACTTCCAGGTCGGCGAGGCGGAGCGGGGCGGCGCCGGGCGTGGCCCGCTGCCGGTCTACGGCGCGCAGCCGGGCCAGTAGCTCCTCCAGCTCAAACGGCTTGCGCAGGTAGTCCACGGCCCCGGCATCGAGCCCCCGGATAACGTGCGTGGTATCAGACAACGCGCTGAGGATGATGACCGGCACGGCTTCCAGGCCGAACTCGCGCAGATTGCGCAGCACGTCCAGCCCGTTCTGGCCGGGCAGCATCATGTCCAGCAGAATGACGTCGTAGGCGGTGGTAGCGGCGCGCTCCAGCCCCTCGGGGCCGCTGTGCGCCACGTCGGCGACGTGGCCGGCCTGGCGCAGGCCCTGCTGCACAAAGCTGGCCAGCCGCACCTCATCTTCAATCAACAGAATACGCATACCAGGGAAGCTACGAAAAACAGTGGGGAAAGGGCGGCCGCAAACCAGCACGGTCCGGCTGGGATCAGCCGGACCGTGCCTGTTGTGGTGCCGAAGCGTGTGGCCGCAAAGGGCGGCTAGCGCATCAGAAACTGCACACCGCCCACCGTGAGGGTCTGGGCATGAAAGCGGCGAACATCGGTGGCAGCTACCATGCCGTCGCGCAGGGGCAGCACGGCGCCAGTGGCCTGCACGGTTTCGCCTACTTTCAGCTTGTCGCCGAGCTGCTCGCCTACGTGCGGCGGCACCAGCAGCAGGGTGTTATCGGCCAGCACCAGCCCGCGCAGCTGGCCCCGGTCGTCGGTGCGGCGCTCCAGGATGCGGCCTGATACGCTGGTGGTGGCCGGTGCGGCCTCGGTGGTGGCAGGGCGGGCGGGGGGCTGCACCAGCAGCGTGCTGCCGCCGCTCTGCACGCTCACCAGCTCCAGCGGCGCCGATTTGGCTGCTGCCGTGGTAGCGGCGGTTGCCGTAGTGGCGGTGCCGGCAGTGCCAGCTGGCCGGTCAGGCCGCGGATGCCCGCTCACGGCCCCGAACGTGATGCTCTGGCCGGGCTTGGCGGCGGCCATCAGGGCCTTGGCCATGTGCAGCGGGAAATGCACGGTGGTTTCGGTGCCATTGAGTGGCAGCACGAAGCCATCATAGAACCCTTCGGGGTTGGTGGTGTAGCGCGTGAGCGTGCCGGTCAGCGTCTGCACCTGCCGCAGCGGCCGGGTGGCCTCGGGGCCGCCTTTGCCGTGGGGGCCTTTGCCATGCGGACCTTTGCCGTGGGGGCCACCGGGAGGCGGGGGCGGCGTGCCCTCGGGGCCGGCTACGGGTGGCGCGGGCGTGGCCGCGGCGGTGCGGCTGGCTTTGCCTTTGGTCTTGGTTTTGGTGGTGGTTTGCTGGGCAAAGGCCGGGCTAGCCAGCAGGGCGGCCAGCGCCAGGGTGCTCATTGATTTGGGTGAGAAAAACATGGGAAAGTGGGTAGCGTTGCCGGGCTTGTTCCCAGCCAACGATACAAAGGTGTCCGCCGCACCTGAGGCCGGGCTGAAGGCCACGTTAATTTTTCTTCAGGTGGCTTTCAGGCCCGATTTGGCACCGCTCAGGGCGCCAGCCACGTTCCCAGCGGGCCGGGCAGGTTGCGCAGCACCGTAAACATCACCGTCAGGCCCACGATGCCCCAGGCCAGCCACGGCCGGTAAAGCAGCGTGCGGCGGCGGGGCTGGCCGCTCAGTTGCAGGCGGGCTTCGTGTAGCAGCCCCAGGGCCACCAGTGGCGCCAGCGTGGCCGCCAGCAGGTTGAAGCCGACGGCCTCAGTCAGCCGGCCATGCAGCAGCGCGTGCAGGGCGCGCTGGGTGCCGCAGCCGGGGCAATGCAGGCCCGTGAGCCAGTTTACGGGGCAGCGCGGAAACGGATAGTGCGCCGGGTTCAGGCGAAAGTAGAGGGCCGCCAGCGCCAGCCCTGCCAGCAGGACCACGGCGCCAGCGGCCCTCCGCTTAGCAATAGTAGTGGGCAAAGCGCGACTATTGGTTGTTGAGGGCACCCAGCATGCCGGCGCCTACACCCATCACCACCACAAACACCACATACAGCACGGCAAATACGGCCCAGCCGATCAGCGAGTATTTCACCCATTTGCCGGCTTTCTGCGAGGCCTCCAGCGCGCCGTTGTAGTCGCCGAGGGCCAAGCGCGAATTCACGTTGGCGGCATTAATGATGGCCACGATGCCGAAGGGCAAGCAGCAGAAAATCGTCACCAGAATCGATTCAACAAGCCAGTTTTTCGGGGGTGGGCCGGGAGGCAGCGGCGACATGCCCGAAGGCGAAGTGTAGGATTGTTCCATGTAGGAAAAAGGGAGTAGAGTGATAGATGGCGGAAAGCTAAAGATTCCCGTTCCAATCCCCAACTCCGCGCCGCAACTCACCATTTCTTAAAGATGACGTACACGGCCGCAATCAGCAGCCCAAACCCGACGAAGTGGTTCCAGCCCAGCTTATCGGTCTTGAACACGTACACGGCGCACAGCGTGAACACTGACAGCGAAATGAACTCCTGAATCACTTTCAGCTGAAACAGGTTGAACGGCCCGCCGTTTTCCTCAAACCCGATGCGGTTGGCCGGCACCTGAAACACGTACTCGAAAAAGGCCAGTCCCCAGCTCACCAGAATCACGCCCACCAGCCCCAGGCCCTGCAGCCACGAAATCTTCTTGAACTCCAGATGCCCGTACCAGGCGAAGGTCATAAACAGGTTGGAGATGGTGAGCAGCACAACGGTAGACAGCGCTTTCATGGGACGAGGCTAGAAGGAAAATAGCCTGCATACGACAGAAGTGGCTCTGCTGGCTGTGCTTCAGCCGGCCGTTTAGTCCTCGTGGCCCGGCACGGCGGCCTGGGGCGCCTGCTGCAGGTCTTTGGCCTCGCGGGCCAGGCGCAGCTGCTCTTTCTCGGAGGGCTGTTTGGGCAGGGCGTCGAGGTCGGGCTGGCCGGCATCCACCCAGCAGGTGTACCAGAATGCTCCGATGAGGCGCTGGGCCAGGCGCATCTGGCGCTCCACCTGGCCGGCGAGGCGCTGGTGATACTCGCGGCTGAACTCGCGCGAGTACACGCGCACGGCCCCGGCGTTGCCGCGCTCCTCGAAGCCGTACTTTTTGTCGTCGGGCATTTTGGCCGTCAGGTCGCGCTCAAAGCGGAGCACCGAGTCGACGGCGGCGTTGGAGCGGGCCACGGCCGTCCAGATGGTTTCGGAGGGCCGCTCCAGGTACGGAGCCGGGCCGGTGAAGAAGTCGTAATTGGCGGCCAGGATTTCGGGCAGCCGGGATTCCCACAGCCCGTGAATGCCGCGCTGCCCCGTGAGCTGGCCATTGTAGTTGTGGGTGGTGTGCAGCGGCACGCAGGCATCGGCAATGTAGTGGCCCATGTCGGCCGAAAGGCTCAGAATCCGGTCGGCGTCGCGCTGGCGGAAGGCTTCGGTGAGCTGGCCCTTCATGCGCACCACCTGCCAGGGCACAATGCCGTGGCGCATCAGCGAATCCTCGCCGTACTTGGCCACGGCGTCGGCGTAGGAGCGGGGCAGGCGGGTAAGGGCCGAGTCGCCGTACACGTCCACGTCGAGGAAGTGGCGGGCGGCCTCGCCGGGCACCACCGAGCGCCGCGAGTCGGGCCGGGTGGCATTGGTGGTCAGGTACTCGATGTTGGTTTTGTAGAAGCCCATCATCTCGGGCGGCAGCGTAAACACAGCCAGCCGGTTGAGCAGCCGGTGCCCGAAAAACCCCCACGCCTGCGGCTGTTGCGGCAGCAGCAGCAGAAAACCAAGCAGCAGTAGAAGACGGGGCATAAGCAGCAGAAGTCAGAGGTGGCGAGGAAGATACACGGAGTTCCTGAGCCCGGCAACTGCGGGCCGTAGCGGCCAGCCTCAGTCCCGCTCCCGCACCAGCCGGTACAGACTGTCGCGGTAGGTTTCGCCCACCGGAATGGCCTGCTCGCCGATGTAGACGGTGTTGCCGTCTATCATGCTGATCTTGTCCACGGACACCAGAAACGACTTGTGCACCCGCAGAAATGGGGGCTGCGGCAGCTGCGCGGCCAGCTCTTTCAGCGTCTGGTAGGTGATGAGGCGCTGGCCCGCCACGAAGAGCGTCACGTAGTTGCCCAGCGCCTCGGCGTAGAGAATATCGGCGTGGCTGACGCGCAGGAACTTGTTCTTGCTTTCGCCCTTCACGAACAGGTAGCCATTGGCCATCGGAACCGAAGCCGCTGGTGCCGCAGCCGCGGGCAGCGGCGGGGGCGCAACGGGCGGGGCGGGGGCCAGCAGAGCCTGGGCTTTCTGCACGGCCCGCAGAAACCGGTCGAAGGCAATGGGCTTGAGCAGGTAATCCACCACGTCGTGCTCGTAGCCTTCCAGCGCGTACTCGGGGTAGGCGGTGGTGAGGATGACTTTGCACCGGTTGCCGCAGAGCTTCAGAAACTGCAGGCCCGTCAGCTCGGGCATCTGAATGTCGAGAAACACGAGGTCGGCGCGGCCTTCCTGCACCCACTGCAGCGCCTCAATGGGATTGGTGGTGGTGCCGGCCAGCTCCAACCCCGGAATCTTCTGGATGTAGGCGGCCAGCAGCCGGCTGGCGTAGGCTTCGTCATCAACGGCAATACAGCGGAGCATAGCGGCGGGCAGCAGGAAGTGGACGCCGCAATATAGCCGCCAGAACAACTCTGCGCCCTCTGCACCCTCTGCGGGCACCGTCGTCAGGACTTCACCCCAACTCCAGCTCCAGCAGCGTGCGGTGCACGGTCCCGTCGGAGTGCACCTGCAGCCGGTGGCGGCCGGGGTAGAGCAGCTCCAGCCGCCGCCGGATATTGGCCAGCCCGATGCCCGTCGTGTGGTCTTTCTGGTGCTGATTGATGTGGTTGCAGACCTCAAACTGCAGCTGCCGGGGCGTGGGCAGGCGCAGACTGATGCGCACCGGGCACTCGGGCCGGCTCGTGACGCCGTGCTTGAGGGCGTTTTCCACGAACGGAATCAGCAGCAACGCCGCAATGCGCTGCCCGTCGAGCGGGCCCTGCACGTCCATCTCCACGAAAAACCGGTCCTCGAACCGCAGCCGGTGCAGCGCCAGGTAGTTGTGCAGGTAGGTGACTTCGTGCTGCAGGCTGGCCGTGCCGTCGGGGCTCTCGGTGAGCATGTAGCGCATCAGGTCGGAGAGGCGCAGCACCGCATCGGCCAGCGGCTCCGACACCAGGTAGGCTTCGGCATAGAGGTAGTTGAGCGTGTTGTAGAGGAAGTGCGGGTTGATCTGGGTTTTGAGGAAGGCCAGCTCGGCCCGGGTTTTCTCCTGCTGCAGCTGCTGGTGCTCCCGCTCCCGCCGAAACGCGTTTTCCAGCCCCCACACGGCCGCGCTCAGCACCATGTAGGAGGTGCCCCAGTACAGATTATCGAGGGCGTAGCTGCTAAAAGGCGTATCGGGCGAGTAGTTGCTGATGCCCACGGTGGCGGGCAGCAATATTTCTTCCAGCAGGTAGCGCAGCACAATGAAGGCGCCCATCATACCGGCCACACCCAGCAGCAGCTGCGGCAGCCGGCCGCGCCGCAGGTAGCGCGGAAACACCCACAGGTAGCCCAGGTAGAACTGCACGCACTTCACCAGCAGCAGAGTGTAGGTCAGGATGGCAAACGAGCGTTTCGCGTGGTCGAGGTAGAGGCCCAGGCCGATGTAGCCGGCCCACAGCCCCCAGCCCAGCACATGCAGCCCGATGAGTTGGCGTTTCGTCATGCCCTAAAAGTAGCAGGAGCCGCCCGGCGGGCGCAGTTTATTATGTGAACCCGCCGGTTTGGCTTGTGAACCGGGCGGCCGGGTCCCGGGCGGGCAAATGGGAAGTTGACAGCTGGTTTTGGGTGGTTGAGATAATAAAGTTTCGCCCGGCGGGCGGGACCTGCACCTTTGACTCAGTTCTGCCACCTCACCTACTTTCCTCTTTCGTTATGCTGCTTTCCACGCTCCGCCACCTGCTGTTCTGCCTGCTGCTGGTACTTCCCCTGGCCGCCCGTTCCCAATCTGCCGCGCCGCTCGAAGTGGTGATGGTGGCTTCTTCGCACGTCAACACCGGCCCCGCGGCCAGCTACCGGCCCGTCATCGAGAAGCTGAAAGCCTGCAAGCCCGACATGATTTTCGGCGAGTATATCTCGGCCACGGAGCTGCAGCAGCTGCCCGCCGACAACTACGCCTCCCGTATGTTCCGGCCCCGTCAGCAGTTTGTGCAGCAGCGCAGCCCCAAAGCCCGGCCCCTCACGGCGCGCCAGATGGAAAAAGCCCGGCAGGCGCTGGCCGGCTTCCCCTACTACCACAAAACCCGCATGGAGCTGGCCCGCAGCTACGTGCTCGGCTCCGACCGCGCCAATGCTGAGTACCAGCTCTACCTGCTCAACCAGGAAATGAAGCCCCGCTTCGGCGCGCAGGAGTTGGCCTACTTCAACACCGTATTCGGCGGCTCCGACTCCCTGAAACAGCGCCGCCTGGTGCGCTCTACCAGCGAGTACCACAAGATCTTTTTCCCGCTGGCTTACGAGCTGCAGCACCCCCAGATATACCCCATGGACTGCCAGCTCTACGATGCAGCCTGGAGCGCTGCCTGGGAGCAGGCCGACAAACAGGTAAACGCCCTGGGAGCCCGCTTCAAGCTCGATTCTACCTCGGCCGAAGCCACCACTTGGCGCCGCATGAACGCCGCCGGCACCGCCTACGCCAACTACGGCCCCACCACCAACGAGCCGTTGGCCGTCTACCAGTCCCTCAACGTCC
The DNA here is from genome assembly GCF_027625995.1 of Hymenobacter yonginensis. Classification (NCBI taxonomy): domain Bacteria; kingdom Pseudomonadati; phylum Bacteroidota; class Cytophagia; order Cytophagales; family Hymenobacteraceae; genus Hymenobacter; species Hymenobacter yonginensis. The sequence goes on along the minus strand of NZ_CP115396.1, from coordinate 3,708,909 downwards.
CCGCCTATGCGCAGGTAGATGAGCCCGCCAACTTCTACGGCGGCGTGGCCCTGTACGGCGCGCCCGGCTTCCCCACCGAAGAAGTGAAAGCCATGAAAGCGCAATGGATGCTGCGCAACCAGGGCATGTGCGCCAATGTGGTGCGCCTGGCCCGCCAGCAGGGCGCCCGCCGGGTGGTAGTAGCCGTCGGGGCCTCCCACGGCCAGCTGATGACCGAGCTGCTCCGCGCCATGCCCGGCGTGAAGGTGGTCAGCTTCAACGAGCTGCCGTAGCGCCAGCGCCAGGCCGTTGCCCGGAACACACGCGCCATCAGCACACGCAAAAGGCCCACGGCGCAATGCCGTGGGCCTTTTCTGCAGGTAAACGCCTACTGCCTACCGCCGGCCCTGGCCCGCGAAACGCATGCGGTAGTCGGCATTCACGTCGCCTTTGCTGATGCGCGCCAGCTTGCCCTTGATGAGCTGCTTCTTGAAGCCCGAAATCTTGTCGGTGAACAGCACGCCTTCCAGGTGGTCGTACTCGTGCTGAATCACGCGGGCCGTCATGCCCGAGAAGGTTTCCTCGTGCGTCTGGCGCTGCTCGTCTTCGTAGCGAATCACGATGGTTTCATGGCGGTACACCATTTCGCGCACGCCCGGAATGCTCAGGCAGCCTTCCTCGAAGCCCCATTCCTCGCCGGTTTCGCTCACCATCTGCGGGTTGATGAAGGCGCGCTTCACCGGCCCGGCCGTGGGCTCCTCGATGATGGGGTTGCCGTCCTCATCCTCGTCCATCATCGGCTCCGAGTCGATAACGAACAGCCGGATGCCTTTGCCCACCTGCGGGGCGGCCAGTCCCACGCCGTGGGCGTGGTACATGGTGTCGTACATGTCCTGCACGATCTGCTGGAGGTCAGCGGCCGGAAAATCGGCCGGAATGTCTTTGGCGCGGGCTTTCAGCACCGGGTCGCCGAACGCAACTATGGGGTAAATCATCTTGATTCGAGGAAAGATTGCAGAATGAGGGTGGCCGCCACCTTGTCTACGGTGGCTTTGTCGCGGCGGTCCTTCTTGCCCAGCCCGCCGGCCAGCATGGCGGCCTGGGCCATGCGCGAGGTGTAGCGCTCGTCGATTTCGTGCACCGGCACTTCGGGCAACTCGCGGCGCAGCGTGCGCAGCAGCCCCACCACGGCGCTGGTGCTGTCGGTGGCCTCGTTGAGCAGTGTGCGCGGCATGCCCACCACCAGCGCCGCCAGCGGCTCGCGCAGGTGGTAGGCCTTCACGTAGGCCAGCAGGTCTTTGCTGTGGATGGTGTCGAGGGGGGTGGCAATCAGCTGGAGCGGGTCCGTGACGGCCAGCCCCACGCGCTTGTGGCCATAATCGATGGCAAGAATACGGCCCATCACGGAAGCAAAGGAGAAAGTACGCGGCCTGGCAGCACCCGCCGCCGGCTGCTGCAAAGATACGACAGGGGGCTGGAACCGTGTGCCGGTGCCGCGCACAATCCAACGGCCCAACAATCCGGTCGGTCCGGGAATTCGTAAGGTTCAGCGAAAGATTTAATCCCCATATAATCATAAACATACCTTTGATTGCCTGTCGCCGCAAGGCAAAAGGATTTGCACTGACTTCGGCCTGAAATGGCAATATTTTGAGCTATACAAAGATGAAATTGCATTGTTATCGGATAATTCATATCACTGTATGTACACTGTAATTTTCTTGGAAAAGTTTCAATAGATTTGAAATCCTGTCCATTATCAGAAGCGTTTTCTATAGCCCCAACCTCTACTCCCTCAGTGTCTTATGGCAGCCGAGCCTTTGCTTCAGCCAGTGCTTTCTCCCGGGCCTGAGCCGCGTCTTGCGCGGCGGCGGGCGCGGCAGCCGTGGCTGTTGGCGCTGGCGCTGGTGTGCGGCGTGCTGATCGGGGCCAATCCGTTCCGGCCTTCCGACCAGAACCCCGACGGCACGGCGCGTGGCTACCTGAAATTCAAGGAAATCCTGAGCTACGTGGACCGCGACTACGTGGACTCCGTGGACGCCGAAGCCCTGTCCGACTACGCCATTGCGCGCATGCTGGAGCGGCTCGACCCGCACTCGGTATTCATTCCGGCCAAGCAGCAGCAGGCCGCCTCGGCGTTTCTGCAGAGTGATTTCGACGGCGTCGGGGTGGAGTTCAATATTTTCCACGACACCGTAACGGTGGTGGCCCCGCTCAGCGGCGGCCCGGCCGAGCAGTCGGGCCTGCAGGCCGGCGACCGTATTCTGGCCGTGAACGGCGAGCGGGTGTCGGGCATGCACATCAGCACCGAGCAGATGTTTCAGAAGCTGCGCGGTCCGCGCGGCTCCAAGGTGGTGCTGCAGCTGCGCCGCCACACAGTGGTCAAGCCCATCAACGTGGCGCTGGTGCGTAACCGCATCCCCAACAACTCGGTGGACGTGGCCTACCTGCTCGACGCCACCACCGGCTACATCAAAATCAGCCGCTTCGCCAGCGGCACCTACGACGAGTTCAAGCAGGCCCTCGGCGACCTGCGCCGCCAGGGCATGACCGGCCTCGTGCTGGACTTGCGTGGCAACCCCGGCGGCTACCTCGACCGCGCCACCAAGCTGGCCGACGAGTTCATCGGGGGAACCCGCAAAATCGTGTACACCGACGGCAAAGGCGACCAGTACGACACCCAGACCTATTCGCGGGTGCTGGGCGAGTTCGAGGAAGGCCCGCTGGTGGTGCTCGTGGACGAAGGCTCGGCCTCGGCCGCCGAGGTGGTGGCCGGCGCTCTGCAGGACCACGACCGGGCGCTGGTGGTAGGCCGCCGCACCTTCGGTAAGGGTCTGGTGCAGCAGCCCATTGCCCTCAACGACGGCTCGGAGCTGCGCCTGACCATTGCACGCTACTACACGCCCTCGGGCCGCAGCATTCAGAAATCATACAGCCACGGGCTGGCCGCCTACGAGCAGGACCTGCAGAACCGCCTGCGCCACGGCGAGCTGTTCCACGCCGACAGCATCCATTTCGCCGACTCGCTGCGCTACAAAACGGTGCACGGCCGCACCGTGTACGGCGGCGGCGGCATCATGCCCGACCTGTTTGTGCCGCGCGACACCACGGCGTTTTCGGCCTACTACACCCGCCTGCAGAGCCACAATTTGGTGCGCGAGTTTGCGCTCAACTACTTCCAGGGCCACAAAGCAGAGCTGGAGGCTTTGCGCCCCGAGCAGTACCTGGCCACCTTCCGCATCAGCGATGCGCAGCTGCAGGAGCTGGCCGAAGTGGCCGCCAAAGACGGCATGCCGGCCAACCCCATTCACCTGAAGCGCTGTGCCGAACTACTTCGTAATCAACTAAAAGCGTATATTGCTCGTAGTGCCTATGGTAAGCCCGCTTACTACGCCACCCTGCGGGAGCAGGACGCCGAGCTGAAACAGGCGGTGCAGGCCATGGCCGACGGTTCCGCCAATCCCATGCAAAAGCTGTCCATGAAATAAGTGCATTACAATTAGGGGAAATCTATACTGCGAAGCGGCCGGGGTGGGGACTCCGGCCGTTTTGATTTTGGGGGTGGGTAAGAACTGTCATTCCGACGAAGGAGGAATCTGAGTAAAACCGAAACGTCATGCAGAGGCGCAGCCGAAGCATCTTGCTAGTGTGGTAACCTCATTGATTACTACACTAGCGAGATGCTTCGGCTGCGCCTCTGCATGACATTCTTACGGGACTCCCCCCGTTACTTCCCTACATCCTGATACCGGAACTCGCGCTTCACGCCCTCGAAGGGCTTGCCGCCCAGCTCGGCGTAGGGGTAGATGAAGTAGTTGAGCGGCTGACCCTGCTGACGGGGCGTGAGGGCTAGGTCGCGGCCGCGGCTGAACTCCACGCGGTTTTCGTCGTGGGCGCCGAAGAAGTAGGCGCGGCGGCTGGGGTCTTTGGCGGCTTCGGAAGCATCGACGGGCACCCAGCCGGTCTGGGCGGTGTAGAACTCAGCCCAGCAGTGGTAGCCCTTGATTTCGCCGGTGCCGCGCTCGGCGGGCACCGGAAACCCGATGCTGAAGCGCGCCGGAATGCCCACGGCCCGGCAGTAGCCGATGAACACGGCGTGGAAGTCGGTGCAGTTGCCGCGACGGGCGTCGCAGGCGTAGTAGATGTCGCCGCGGCCCCAGCCCTGCCCCGATTTGTCGTAGGTGACGGTGCTCACCACGTGCTCGTAGATGGCGCGGGCTTTTTCGAGGTCGGTTTTGGCGCCGGCTTTGGCCACCACTTCCAGGGCCCAAAACTTGATTTTATCGTCGAGCGGTACGAGGCGGTCGGGCTGGAGCCAGCGGGCCATGTTGGGGTCGGCGGCATCGGCGGCGCGTAGTTTCTTGGGCGCGGCGCCGGCCAGGTAGGGGTTCTGGTGCTCGCGCCGGGTGGCTTCGAAGCGCATGGCCACCGTGAGGCCGGCAGCCTGGGCGGCGGGCACTTTCAGGTGCAGCATGGTATTGCCGAACGGCGCCTTGGTGAGCGTGTAGGGCGCGGTGGTGCTGATTTTCAGGTTGCGCAGCTCCTGCGAGGCGTCGGGGTGGGGCACGGGCAGCCACAGCTCCAGCGAGTCGGTGGTGGCGGGCAGGGCGGGTACGGTGGCCGTGTACTCAAAGGTGAAGGTGCGGGTGCGGGGCGCCGACGTGGGGCCGGCCGCCAGCAAAGCGACGCCAGCGGGCAGCAGGCAGCGGAGCAAGGTAAAGCGCATAACGAACAGAAAAACAGCGGCAACGGCCGCCTGGATAGTGCTAACACAAAGGTAGGCCATTCCGTTTCGGCAGCCGGCGCCCCGGACCGGTATTGGAGCCTAACGGTTGAAGTTGGTGCAATTAGAGCTGGCCGTTTTCCAGTGGGGCCGCGGGCTGCGTGGGTGCCGCCAAACCTTCTTACCTTCACCTCCCCATACTTCCCACCCACCCAACGTCCGTTTCGCAATGGCTTACTACCACCGCCTCGGCCAGATTCCGCGCAAGCGCCACACCCAGTTCCGCCAGCCCGACGGCACGCTCTACGCCGAGCAGCTGGTGGGCACGCTGGGCTTCCACGGCGTTTCGTCGCTGCTCTACCACCAGCATCCGCCCACCGAAATCCAGAAGGTAGGCACGCCCGAGCCCTACAGCCCCAAACTGCTGAAAGACCGGCCGCTGGAGCCCAGCCACCTGCGCACCCTCGGCCAGGTGAGCACCGGCGGCGACTATCTGCAGGCCCGCCAGACGCTGCTCGGCAACGCCGACGTGACCATGAGCATCTGCAACCCCACCGAGAAGCGGATGCAGTACTACTACAAAAACGCGCTGGCCGATGAGGTGATTTTCGTGCACGAGGGCCGCGGCGAGCTGTGGAGCCAGATGGGCAAGGTGGCCTTCGAGCCCGGCGACTACATCGTTATTCCGCGCACCATCATCCACCAGCTGCACTTCGAGGACGGGCCGGTGCGCCTGCTCATCATCGAGTCGTTCAGCCCCGTGGAAACGTGCCGCCGCTACCGCAACCACTTCGGGCAGCTGCTGGAACACTCGCCCTACTGCGAGCGGGACATCCGGCCGCCGAGCGAGCTGATTGAGGGCGATGTGCAGGAGTCGGGCGAGTACTTGGTCAAGATCAAGAAGGAAGGCCAACTGCACCACCTCACCTACGGCCACTCGCCGTTCGACGTGGTGGGCTGGGACGGCTACTTCTACCCCTACGCCACCAGCATCCACGATTTCGAGCCGATTACGGGCCGCCTGCACCAGCCGCCGCCGGTACACCAGCACTTCGAGGCCAACAACTTCGTCATCTGCTCCTTCGTGCCGCGCCTCTTCGACTACCACCCGCTGAGCATTCCGGCGCCCTACAACCACTCCAACGTCGATTCCGACGAGGTGCTGTACTACGTGGCCGGCAACTTCATGTCGCGCAAGGGCGTGGATCTGGCCTCGTTTACGTGGCACCCGAGCGGCATTCCGCACGGGCCGCACCCCGGCACCGTGGAAGCCAGCCTCGGCAAAAAGGAAACCCACGAGTTGGCCGTGATGGTAGACACCTTCCGCCCGCTCTACCTCACCGAGGCCGCGCTTCCCTACGTAGACCCGCACTACCCCATGAGCTGGCAGCCTGGCTTCGTGCCCGACCCGCCACGGTCGGCCGATATGATGGACTAATCACGGATTTGGGCAGATTAGCCGGATTTTGTGGACGGGGCTGGCTGGGGAAACCGGTTGGCCCCGTTCGTTTTTTCTTGATCTGCATCAAGCGTCCCGGTTCGTGCGGGGCATAGGTTTGCGGGAATGTTACCTGTTTAGCTACGATATGCGCCTACACAACTTGCTGGGATTTCTGCTGCTGGCCGCTCTGAGCTTCGGCTGCAAAAAAGAGGCGCAGGACACCACCGTGACCTTTGACGTGGTGGATACCTGGGCGGCGGTCCTGGATGTAACGGCGCCGGCTGGGGGCCCGCTCACGCTGTTTCTGCCCACCACCCGCATCTACTCTGCCACTGCGGATTCCTGCCGCCGCCACAAAACCACCCTGGAGCAGCTGCGGCAGGCCACCCTCAGCCAGGCCACGCTTACGGTGCAGGCCCCCGCCGGCCAGAACTTCGATTTTGTGCGCCAGCTGACCTGGTACATCACCTCGGAGCAGGGCAACGACCGGATACTGCTGGCGACGCTGCCGAACGTGCCTCTTGGTGCCACTACCCTGACGCTCACGCCCACCAATGCCGCCCTGCTGAGCTACCTGCACTCCGACCAGTACTTCCTCACGCCGCAACTGGAGCTCCGGCAGCCCGGACAGACGGTGGCCCGAGTGCAGCTGCAGCTGCGCTACCAGATGCAGGCCGACCAACTCTAACGCGGGCCGGTAGTATTGCCCCGGCCGTTACGAAGTCCATCATGCGCCGGACTACGTATCTTCGGGGAAAAATTCAATGACCATGAAAAAAATCCTGCTTTTGCTGCCGTTGGCGGTGCTGCTGCTCACGGTAGGCTGCAAAAAAATCAACGACCTGCTGACGTTCGAAATTTCGGATTCACAGAACATTAAAATCCCGGCCAGCGGTCTGGTTACGCCGCCTATCATCTTGCCTATAGCCGTGCCGGCGCGCTCACAGGAGAATTTCAAAAACAACAACACCAGCGCCGACCTAGTGAAGGACGTCAGCCTCACCAAGCTCACGCTCACCATCACCGATCCGGCTGCCGAGAACTTCAACTTCCTGCGCAGCATTAAAATCTCCATCGGCACCGACCAGAACGACAAAGTGCCGTTGGCTTCGCTGGATAACGTTCCGACGGGCGTATCCAGCATCGAACTGCAGTCGAGCAACGCCAAGCTCGACAAGTACCTGAAGGCCCCCAGCTACACGCTCTACACCGAGGTAACGCTGCGCGGCAACGTAGCGCGGGAGCTCACGCTACGTTCCGACTCTAAGTTCAAAGTAACTGCCGACCCGCTGTAGCGCACTGCAGTAGCTGGATGGTTCACAAAAAAGGCCGCCCTTCTCACATGAGAAGGGCGGCCTTTTTTGTGGGTGGATGCTCGTGCCCGGCGTCTACCGGTTGCGACCGTACTGCTCGTGGCTGCTCACCCAGTCGGAGCTACTGATGGCCGAGCCCAGGCTCAGCTCGCCGGCCAGCACCACGCCGGCCACTATTTCAGCGAACTTATTGACCGTGCCGCGGCCCACGCAGCCCAGCATGCGCAGGCACTCGTTCTGGGTGGCCAGGCCGGTGCCGCCGCCGTGCGTAGCCACAATCAGGCTTGGGATGGTGATGCTGATGTACAGGTCGCCCTCGGCCGTGACTTCGGAGTAGAGCACGCCGGCTGAGGATTCCGACACGTTGGCCACGTCCTGGCCGGTGGCGATGAACAGGGCTGTGATGCCGTTGGCCGAGTGCGCGCCGTTGTTGTTGGCCCCGGAGATGAACGCGCCCACGTTGCTGACCTGCCCGTGGTAGGCCAGTTGCTCGGGCGTCACGCGCATGCGCTGCTGCAGAATGTCTCGCTTGATGACGGCCTCCGCCACCACGCGCTTGCCGCGGGTGCGCATCACGTTGATCTGGGAGGCTTTTTTGTCGGTGGCGAAGTTGGATTCGAGGTAGAAGTGGCGGATGGGCGCGCCTTTGTAGTGCTCTAGAATCCAGGAGCAGGCCGCGAAGGTGGCGCGGCCCACCATGTTCTGGCCGGCCGCGTCGCCGGTGCTGTAGTTGAAGCGCAGGAAGGCGAACTTGTTGCTCAGGTAAGTGTCGATGTACTGCAGCTTGGCAATGCGGGAGGTGCTTTCGGCCTCAGGCCGGATCTGGTCGATGTTGTCTTCCACCCACTTGCCAAAGTCGCGGGCGCCGCGGGCATCGTCGAACACGAACACCGGGGCCCGCTGCATGGCGTCGCCGATGACGGTGCACTTCACGCCGCCGCACAGGTTCAGGAGCTGAATACCGCGGTTGTAGCTGGCTACCAGGGTGCCTTCGGTGGTGGCCATCGGAATCAGGAACTCGCCGTCGGCGTGCTCGCCATTCACGCGCAGCGGGCCGGCCAGCCCCACCGGAATCTGGGTCACGCCCGTGAAATGCTCGCAGTTGCCCTGCAGGTCGTGGGCATCGAAGGAGTAGTGCTTGAGGTGCTTGAATTCCTGCCCCGAAAACTCCTCGGCAAACTGCTGCCGGGCCCGGATGGCGTCGTCGGAGTAGTCGTCCTGGTCGGAGCGCGGAATACGGGTGCGTTTGTCGGGCTGGGCGGCAATGGCGTCTTCCACCTCCACGTTCAGGTCGCCGAAGGGGTCGGCGACAAACTGTACCTGCACCGTGTGCAGGCCTTCTTTCAGGTGCTCGGTGGCCAGGTGAAAAGTAGCAGCCTGGCCAACGGGCAGCGTGTAGCCGGCGCTGTCGGCGTTGAAGATGGTGGCGGGCCGCACGTCGCCCTCGCCCAAATCCAGCGCAATCTGCTCCACGCCAATCTTCACGCCATCCAGCTGCACATGATCGATGCGGGTGATGCGCACCGTATCTAGGCGGTTTTTGATGCTGAAGGCCACACCTTCGGGCGTATTGTGCAGGCTGCCGCGGGTGTAGAGCAGCTTGAGAAGCATGGGGCTGGGCGTGAAGACCATAGGGCGGGCGCGGTTGGAGTGAGGAATCGGGTCGGGGAAAATAGGAAGGTTTTCGCTACCTCAACGGGTACTGGTAGTAAAAGATGAAGCGCAGCGCTTCTGCTGCTTTCTGCCAACGGGGGCTATTGCCGGAAATCGAACTGGGAGAGTAAGAGGGACGGCAACCAGCCGCTTGTTGTTCTGCCCCGGTGTGAAACGCCCGCTCAGCAGGTTCGTCAGTCGCAATGCTTCAGCATCCAGGGCCGGGTGCAGGCCGCGCAGAATCCGCACATCTCGTACTCGCCCCGCAGTATCTACGACGAGCCCGACGAATACTATTCCGGTCGGGTATCCACTTTTTGGTTGGCTCAATCGGTTATTCTGGTAAAGGAAGCAGTGCAAGGCTTCAGTGCCGCCTTGAAATACGGGCATTTGGTCGATGTGCACGCTTCGGCCCGGCAATGATTGGGTGGGCTGATAAGTGGGGGCAACCATGACTTCTGGTATGTAAGTTCTAGTTGTATTGACTGTCGCCGGGACGGTTTGGGCAGTACCGACGTGGTGCAGAAGCAGGGCCATTAGCAGAAGTAATAATTCTCGCATGGCTGACTATCTGATACGGAAGGTGACTGCAACAGTATAATATACGTCCACTGGGCGGCCATCTTGGGCGCCGGGCGTAAACCGGCCATCCAGCAGCTGGGCTACGCGCAGCGCCTCGGCATCCAGCAACGGATCAAGTTCTTTCAGCACCTTAAACTCCCGCAAGCGGCCTTCTTTACCGACGATGAAATTGACAAACACACGTCCTTCGGCACAGATCATTCCGCCGTTTTCGGGCCAGCGTAGATTCTTTTGCAAAAACGCCTGCATGGCCTCATGTCCACCCGGAAATGCCGGCATCTGCCTGACGTAGTTGTAGATGATGGGCGTGGTTGAGCTTGTGGTATCTTTCAAACAATACACCTGCTGCTCATTGTCACTTACCACGGTAACCGTTGACAAAGTAGGCGCTTCGATATGCGGCTTGCCAGGTAACGGTTTTTTTCGGGCCTGCTTCTGTCGGGGCTGAGCAGCGACCGGCGTACTTGTCTTCCTCGCCTGGGCCCATGCCTCGCCACTCAGCAGGCACAGCAGCGCCAAGAGCATCATCGTTTTCATGGCTATTTCCGGCTGAAATGGATGGGCGCCGTCAGCTTCACGGCAATGGGCCGGCCCTGCGCATCCAGGGCCGGCCTGAACGCTCCCAGCCGCCGCACGGCCTGTACGGCGGCCGAATCGGCATCGGGCCGGAAGGACTGCGCCACCACGGCGTTGCGCACCTGCCCTTGCTCGCTGACGGTGAATTGCACGAATACCCGGCCATCCTGCTGCAACTGCTGCAACTGCTGCGGGAAGCGCACGTTCTGGCCAATTGCCCGCAGCATCCCCTCAAATCCCCCGTCGAGATACTCCGGATACTTGCACGCAAAGCAGTGCCACAGCGGGTCGTCCGGCGGGCCGAACGGGCGGGGGCTTTGCGCCTGCGTGCGCGAAGCCAGTAGCGCCGACAGTGTCAGAAACAGCAGCAGTTTCATGGCTACTTCTGGCTGAAGGTGATGGGCAGCGTGTAGCTCACTTCTATCGGATGCTGCCGGGACAGCTGTATCCAGCGGGGCATTTGACGCACCACCCGCAACGCTTCAGCATTCAGAGTTGGAGTGACACCTTTCAACACTTTTGCTTGCGCGATGTGCCCGGTTTTCGTGATGACGAAGCTAATAAACACCTTGCCTTCGTCAGAGGTGGAATCAGGGTAGCGCAGGTTTCTTTTCATGTAAGCCACCAGAGAATCCTGTCCGCCTGGGAAAACCGGCATGGGTTCGGTTGTTATGAATCCAGTCATAGGATACTCACGCGTCCGAGAGATTGATACAGGCTCCAATCCTAATGCTTCTGCTGTAGCATCAGCAATGGACTGAAAATCTATTGTAGGAGGTTTTGCGCAGGCAAGAAATTGGCCTATAGCCTGCTGGCTCGTTAAGCCCAGGCCACATACCAGCACCAGCGCCACCAGAAACCGCCGCAGCCTGGGGCGCAGGCGGGGCGGGTGGGCCAGCTGCGTCGGCCGGAACCGGCCGCACAGGCGGCCATCGGGGGAGGCGGCGCGGGCGGCTTCGAGGTCGGCTGAGGTCTTGTCGGTGAAGTCGAACACCGTGCGCTGGCAGCTGGCGCAGTGGCGACCCTGGGCGGTGGGCGTCATTTGCTGCCAGTTTTCGGAGCAGGGCTGCAGGCGCACGTCGAGGATAGGCAGCGGTAGCATAGGCAGGAGGGAATAGATAGCTCCTGAAAAATACGCTTTCCGCGCCGCATTATTGCGGGCGGCGCCTGCCTGTGGCACGGACTTCAGTCCGTAGCCCGCTGAAGCCCGATAGATTGCGCGGTACCAACGGGCTACGGACTGAAGTCCGGGCCACAGCTACGCTTACTTGTCGTCCCAGAACTCCCGGCCGCGGCTGTCGAGGTAGCCGGGCTGGCCGGTGGCGGTGGTTACGCGGGCCACGTCCTGCACGAAGGGCGCGGCGGTGGCGTACTTGATGGGCGTCAGGAGCTTGCCGTCGGGGCCGAGGTAGCCGAAGCGGCCGGCCTGCTCCACCACTGGCAGCACGAAGCCGTTGGCTGGCGTGGCCCGAATGGCATCATACTCCAAGGGCAGCGTGAGGCGGCCTTTGGCGTTGAGCACGCCCCATTTGGTGCCCTGGCGCACCAGCAGCAGCCCGTCGTGGTGCAGGTCCCGGATTTCGTCGTACTCGGCCGGCACCACAGTGCTGGAGCCGCTCGTGAATCGGAATCCCACCTTGCCCTGGCGGCGCACCAGGTCGCCCTGCTCCAGGTAGTCGGTTTCGGAGGCGGGGGCAGCGGGGCCGGTCAGGCGCTGGCCGTCGGGGCCGATGGCGAAGGTGTCGGCGGCCAGCACCACGGTGGCGCGGCCGTCGGGCCCGAAGGTGCCGGCGGCGGCGTACTGCACTGGCGTCACGGGGTTGCCGCTGCCATCAATGTAGCCGTAGAGCGCGCCCCGGCGCACCCAGGCCACTTCATTCACCATGGGGCCGGCGTCGTCGTAGAGGGCGGGCAGCACCAGGCGGCGCGAGAGGTCGGCATAGCCGAAGCGGCTGCCCTGCCGGAACGGTACCAGCCTGGGGGGCTGCTGAGTTTGGGCGGCGGCTTCGGCTGTCAGCAGCAGCCCGACCACCGCCCACAGCGGCCGGCGCAACGAAAACGGGAGTAACTGATAGCCAGGCATACCGGCGAAGGTACGAGGGGCGCCGAAAACCTGCGCGCGCCCGGGCGGTTGCTATTCACTTGTTCTTCACGCTGCCCGGCGCAGATTAGCGGCTACTCAGGTGGTCGTTTTTCATTGCGTATCCGAGGTGCGCCATCTTCCCCTCGTATCTTTGCCCCCGCAGGCCCGCTTTCAGGCGGCCTGGGTTCTTATGACGTCCTTGAAATCTTATCCGCGGTTTACTTTAGGGGCCACGCTCACGGCTGAGCAACAGGCCTTTTTCCGACAGCACGGCTTCCTTCATTTTCGTGCCTTTGCCAGCCCCGAGCAGGTGCAGGAATTGCTGCGCGCCACCGAGGCGGTGCAGCAGCAGTGGCTGGCCGAGGGGGTGCAGAAGGTAAACGGCGTGCCCATCAAATACGGCAAAGACGTGGATGGCGCGCCCATCGTACAGCGCTTCGCCTTTGCCTCGCACTATAGCCCCGTGCTGGCCGACTTCCTGGAGGATGCCCGGTTCCGGGCCTTGTTTCCACTGCTGGAAGCGCCCGGCGGCCGGGTAGGTGTTAATGAGAAGGATGGCCTCGTCATCAACCACTACGTGAATGTGCCGGGCTCGGAGTTCTCGCAGATGGGCTGGCACACCGACTCGCTGCGTGACGTGTTCTACGGCAAGCGCATCGGCCCCATGCTCAACGTAGGCTTCCACCTCGACGGCACCCCCGCCACCAACGGCGGCCTGCGCCTGATTCCGGGCACCCACCAGCAGCCGCTGCGCGAAATGCTGTTCCGCAAGAAGTACTACAAAGACGTGGGCCCCGACCCGCACGAAATAGCCGTGGAAACCGAGCCCGGCGACCTGACCGTGCACGACGGCCGCATGTGGCACCGCGTGGCGCAGTCGCCGCTGGTAGGGGAGGTGTCGCGCCGCCGCGTGATGTACGTGCCCATCGTGGCCGGCAAGTACCAGCCCAAGCACGAAAACAGCCCCACGCCGTTTTATCTGCGGTTTTTGCACTTGGTGAAGTAGAGCCGGATTGCTGGAGTGGTGGATTGGTGGGATGCGCTATTTTGCGTGAACCAACCTCATTTATCAGCATGATGGAAGGATCAGCGGCTTTTGCAGAAGAAACGCGTCAGCGTACCAAGCAGGCTGCGCTACGGGTGATTCGCTTGTATCAGGCAATGCCTCAAACCGACGAGGCGCGGATATTGGGCAAGCAGTTACTACGCTCCGCTACATCCGTTGGAGCCAATCACCGGGCTGCCTGCCGTGGCCGCTCCCGTGCCGAGTACTTTGCGAAACTCTGCATCTGCGTAGAGGAAGCAGATGAAACGCTGTACTGGATGGAGTTGCTAATGGAATCCGGCATCATTCGCCCTGAAAAGCTGGCGGCGCTTTACGAGGATTTCAACAAAATCACTGCCGTGCTGGCCTCTTCCCGCCGCACCATCCGGGAAGAATAACCCACCACCCCACTAATCCACCACCCCACTAATCCATCACCCCACCATATGCCTACTGCTCTCATTACTGGCGCTTCCCGCGGCATCGGCCGTGCTTTTGCCGCCGAGCTGGCTCGCCGCGGCTACAACCTGTTGCTGGTGGCCCGCTCGGCGGCGCAGCTGGAAGAAGTGGCCGCCGAACTGCGGCAGCAGTTCAAGGTGCAGGCCGCCGTGCTGGCCCAGGACCTGGCCGCGCCGCACGCCGTGGAAACTGTGGCAGAGTGGGCCGGCAGCCAGACGCAGGAGCTGGCTGTGCTGGTCAACAATGCCGGCTACGGGTTGTGGGGGCGGTTTGAGGACCTGGCCCTGGAAGAGCAACAGAACATGCTGCAGCTGAACATGCACGTGCCGGTGGCCCTCACGCACCGCCTGCTGCCGACGCTGCGCCGGCAGCCCCGGGCCTACATTCTGAACGTAGCCAGTACCGCCGCCTACCAAGCCGTGCCCACGCTCACGCTCTACGCCGCCAGCAAGGCGTTTCTGCTGAGCTTCTCCCGCGGCCTGCGCTACGAGCTGCGCGACACCAGCGTGTCGGTCACCTGCCTGAGCCCCGGCGCCACCACCACCGACTTCGCCGACCGCGCCGGCATGAGCGCCGGCCTGCAGGAAACCGCCAACAAGGTATCCATGACGCCCGCGCAGGTGGCCCAGGCCGGCATTGAGGCCATGCTCTCCGGTGAGGCCGAGCTGATTCCGGGCGCCCTGAACAAGATTTCCTCGAAGCTCACCGGCCTCGTGCCCAAGTCGCTGACCGAGAAGATTGCGGCCGGCATCTACGAAAAGCACCTGAAGTAAGGCACCTCACCCCAACCCCTCTCCAAAAGAGAGGGGCTCTAGTCCTAACTTTCTAAATCTGTAACTCCAGAGCTAATTCCCCCTCTCTTTCGGAGAGGGGGTTAGGGGGTGAGGTACCCAGCCATCCGGTAGCAGCCCCAGGCAAACAGCGGCGCGGCCAACACGTCGTAGGTGTAGTGAACATGCTGCACCAGCACCAGCGCGCCTACTACGGCCGCCGCCGCCAGCAACACAGTGCGCAGCCGGCCTCGGCCCACGGCCAGCGCCAGTAGCACCACGGTGGCCGTGTGGCCCGAGAAAAACAGGTCTTTGGTGATGGGCGCCGGCGCGGCGTATACCAGCTGATCCACGAGCGGGTCCTGCAGCAGCACCAAACCCACGGGCGGCTCCAGCGGCAGCAGCCACAGCAGCAGGCAGCGGCACACATGCAGCAGCAGATACGCCCACAGCGCCCGTAGCAGCAGACGGGGCCGCGGCAGCAGCACCCACAAGCCCGTCACCACGCTCAGGTAGATGGTCCCGAACACCAGCCCCGATACGTCGTGGGCGGGCAGGGCGGCCAGCAGCGGGTCGGGCAGCACCACGCCGGGGCGAGCCTGAATGTAGGCGAAGAAGCGCGGCAGCACTGCCAGCAGTGCCAGCAGCAGCACAAGCACCAGCAGCAGCCGCGCCCGGAAGCCCGGCGTGCGCCAGGCTTCGGGCCAGCGCAGGGGAGGGGAGGCAGCAGCAGAATCGGCGGTAGGAGCAGGCATGCGGCAAAAGTACAGCCTGACCGGCGTGTACTGCCAAGCCTGCTGTACGCTCGGGAGTTTATTGCGGCAGGTACGCCCACAAACCAAGCGCTATGCCGGGGCACTCCGGCGCGCGTGTTGTACCTTTTGCGGCCCATTTCAGCCTGTAGTTTATGAAGCGTCTGCTTTCCGTACTTGCCCTCACGCTGCCCCTGGCCGCGTCGGCCCAAACCACCGCCCTCGATGCCCGCATTGCCAAGCTGGCCGCCCAGCAGGAAAAGCAGGTGATTGCCTGGCGGCGCGACCTGCACGAACACCCCGAGCTGGGCAACCAGGAAACCCGCACGGCCGGCATCATTGCGGCGGAGCTGAAGCGGCTGGGCCTAGAAGTGCAGACCGGCGTGGCCCGCACCGGCGTGGTAGGCATCCTGCGCGGCGGCAAGCCCGGCCCCGTGGTAGCTTTGCGCGCCGACATGGACGGCCTGCCCGTGACGGAAAGCCCCACGCTGCCCTTCGCCTCCAAAGCCCGCACCCAGTACAACGGCCAGGAAGTGGGCGTGATGCACGCCTGCGGCCACGACACCCACGTGGCCATGCTGCTGGGCGCCGCCAACGTGCTCAGTGAGATGAAGAAAGACCTCAGCGGCACCGTGAAGTTCATCTTCCAGCCCGCCGAGGAAGGCTCCCTGCCCAGCGTGACGGGCGGCGCCAAGCTGATGGTGCAGGAAGGCGTGCTCGACAACCCTAAGGTCGACGCCATCTTCGGCGTGCACATCAACGCCCAGACCGAAGTGGGCACCCTCAAGTACCGCCCCGAGGGAACCATGGCCTCGTCGGATGTATTTACCATCAAGGTGAAAGGCAAGTCGGCGCACGGGGCGTATCCGTGGCTGGCCGTGGACCCCGTGGTGACGGCCGCGCAGATTGTAGTGGGTTTGCAGACCATCATCAGCCGCCAGACCGAGCTGACGCAGGACGCGGCTGTGCTGACCGTAGGCATGGTGCACGGCGGGGTGCGCAACAACATCATCCCGGAGCAGGTGGAGCTGACTGGCACCATTCGCACCCTCAACAAGGAAATGCAGCAGCAGATCTGGGCCGCTGTGCGCCGCACGGCCACCAACATTGCCGAAAGCGCCGGCGCCACCGCCGAGGTTGACATCGTGAACTACGCGCCCGTGACCTTCAACGAAGTGCGCCTCACCGAGCAGATGCTGCCCACCCTGCGCCGCGTGGCCGGCCCCGAGCACGTGGTGCTGCAGAAGGCCGTCACCGGTGCCGAGGACTTCGCCTACTACCAGGAGAAAGTGCCCGGCTTCTTCCTGTTTGTGGGCGGCATGCCCAAAGGCAAGGACGCCGCTACCACCGCCCCGCACCATACACCCGGCTTTTTCATCGACGAAAGCGGCCTCACCCTCGGCGTCCGCACCCTCGCCGCCCTTGCCGCCGACTATCTAACCATGAAAAAGTGAGTTGTGAGGGGTGATGAGGTGATGGGGTGATGAGGTGAATCGTGACAGGTAACAGGTGAAAAAGAACGTCATGCAGAGCGAAGCATCTCGCGCGCTGACGCCTGCGCCCCGTTGCCCCATCGACGCCTCCACGCAGAAGCTCTTCCTTGCGCGACGCCCTTTCTTGCCAACTTCTCCCTATCACCTGTCACCCCATCACGATTCACCCCATCACGATTCACCCCATCACGATTCACCCCATCACGATTCACCCCATCACAATGAATATCGCCCTCGTCACCTGCGAAACTCTGGCGCAATACGCGGCTCCCAACGTCGATGATGAAGACAACCTGCTCACGCGCCACCTGCGGGCGCAGGGCCACCACGTAGAGCCGCGCATCTGGAGCAACTCCGCAGTGGACTGGCTGAGCTACGACGCCGTGGTGCTCAAGTCGCCGTGGGACTATTTCGACCGGGTGCAGGAGTTTTACGCCTGGCTGGACCGGCTGGACGCGCTGGGCGTGCGCCTGCTCAACCCCGTGGCCACCGTGCGCTGGAACGCCGACAAGAAGTACCTGCTCGATATGCAGCAGGCCGGCGTGCGCATCGTACCCACGCACTGGCTCACGAAAGACACCGTTTTCGATGCTGAAAGCGTGTTTGCGGCCCTCGGCACCGAGCGGCTGGTGGTGAAGCCGGCCGTGAGCGGCGGCGCCAAAAATACCTTCGACCTCACGCTGCCGGAAGCCCTGCGCCGCGCGCCGGAGCTCACCGAGCTGCTGCGCCACGAGGACTTTCTGGCCCAGCCCTTCCAGCCCGAAATTCAGACCGAGGGCGAATGGTCGCTCATCTACCTGGGCGGCGAGTTCAGCCACTGCGTGCTGAAAACCCCCAAAGCCGGCGACTTTCGGGTGCAGCACTACCTCGGCGGCCGCATCGAGCCCCAAGAGGCGCCCACCCACCTGCGCGCCACCGCCGACCAGATCGTGCGTGACTTCGCCAAAAACTGCCTCTACGCCCGCGTGGACGGCGTAGACGCCAACGGCGAGCTGCTGCTCATGGAGCTGGAGCTTATCGAGCCCTTCCTCTACCTGGCCTCCGACGAGCACAGCCTCACCCGCTACAGCCAGGCCTTAGCACGGATGTCAGCGGATTAGCCGGAACAGCCGGATTTTGTAGAAGATTTCGTTTTAAACAGAAAGGGCTTGCCACACGGCAAGCCCTTTCTGTTTGGCTGAATAGGCAATCAAGGCAGAACCAAGCAGAACAGAATCGTCCACAAAATCCGCCCAATCCGGCAGAACAGAATCGTCCACGAAATCCGACCAATCCGTCTAATTCGCTAAAATCCGTGATTCAGAAACCATTCACGCTGAAGCCACCGTCCACGCTCAGGGTCTGGCCGGTGATGTAGCTGGCGGCGGGCAGACACAGAAACGCCACGGCGGCGGCCACTTCTTCCGGCTCGCCCACGCGGCGGGCCGGCGTGCGGCTCAGCACCTGCTCCAGGTACTCGGGGTTGCGCAGCACGGTTTCGGCCAGCGGGGTGCGGATGTACCACGGCGCCACCGTATTCACCCGGATGCCGGCTGGGGCCCACTCGGCGGCCAGGTTGCGGCCCAGCTGGTTCATGGCGGCTTTGGTCATGCCGTAGATGGAGCCGGTGCGTACGTGCGTGAGCCCCGCCACCGACGACACATTCACGATGCTGGCGCCGCCCGCCGCCTGCAGCAGCGGATACGCGCCTTGGCACAGCCCAAACACCGACTCCAGGTTGGTGGCCAGCAGGTGCTGGTACTCGGTGGGGCTGTATTCGATGGTGGGCTTGCGGATGTTGGTGCCCACGTTGTTCACCAGAATGTGCAGGGCAGGCCCAAGCCGGCCCGCGGCCTCCAGCACCTGCTGCCGGCCGTCGGCAGTGCTCACATCGGCGGCTATGGCGTAGGCGGCCAGGTTCTGGGCGCGCCAGTCGGCCACCTGGGTTTCCAGGTCGGGCGCCTGGCGGGCTACGGCCAGCACGGTGGCGCCCAGGTTCAGCAGCTCGGCCGCCACGGCGGCGCCAATGCCTTTGGAGGCGCCCGTGACGATGGCCAGCTGGCCATCGAGGCGCCAGCGGGAGGAATATGTAGCGGAAAAAGCGGGGGAATGCATGGGGTAGTCAGAAAAAAAGTTGGACAGAATCAGGCAATGTCTACGCAGAGACGGGCAGCCGGGAGGAGGGTAAATAGCAGGATAGTTGTATTAAAACGAAATTAAATTGTTATAAATGAATACATGTTCATTTATAAGCGTTGTAACGAATGGTGTGGTTTGAAAATAAATTATCAACAGAATGATTGATAATTTGAAAATACTGTAAATTGGCAGCCTGCTTTATCGAAATAAGGCAGTTCGCGCTTTCTCACCTCTTCACAACCACATTGTATGCTCAACAAGTACTCTACGGCAACACTCTTGCTGCTTGGTGGCCTTACCACATCGGCACTGGCTCAGGACTTTTCCCGGGTGCAGGCTAAAACCCTCAACGATGACGGCACGCCCTACCTGGTGCAGTTCCGCGCCGATGGCAACGCCTACAAGCTGCAGGAAGCCGGCACCCTGCTGCGCGAGCAGCTCCAGCTGACCGCCGACGACCAGCTGCTGCCCGCCAAATCGGAAGCCGATCAGTTGGGCTTCGTGCACGAGAAATTCCAGCAGTACTACAAAGGCATCAAGGTAGAGCACGCCACCTACTCGGTGCACGCCCGCCAGGGCCAAGTGGCCAGCATCAGCGGCCAGTTTGAGAAGATCCGCGGCCTGAACGCCACGCCTTCCCTCACGGCGGCCGACGCGCTGCAGCGCGCCCTCTCGTTTGTGGGAGCCAGCAAATACATGTGGCAGGATGCCCGCGAGGAAGCCGGCCTGAAGCAGCAGGAAAACAACCCCAACGCCACGTACCTGCCTCAGGGCGAACTGGTGGTGGTGCGCACCGAGCGCACCAGCAATCCGCTGCTGGCCGGTAAGCCCGTACTGGCCTGGAAATTCAACATCTACGCTCAGGCTCCAGTTAGCCGCGCGTACGTGTATGTGAATGCCCACACCGGCGACGTAGTAGCCCAGGACAAAATCATCAAGCACGCGGCGGCTACGGCTACGTTTGCTACTGCCTACAGCGGCACCCGCTCCATTGCCAACAGCACCGCCACCGGCGGCTACAACCTGCGCGAAGCCACCCGTGGCCTCGGCATCGAAACCTACAACTGCAAGAAAGGCAACAGCTACACCGCGGCCGTTGACTTCATCGACGCCGACAACAACTGGACGGCTGCCGAATACAACAACGCCAACTTCGACAATGCCGCTGGCGACGCCCACTTCGGCGCTCAGGCCACCTACGATTACTGGAAGCTGGTGCACAACCGCAACTCCTACGATAACGCCGGTGCTAAAATCAAGAGCTACGTGCACTTCGATGACGTGCCAGGCGGCGCGGGCTACGAAAACGCCTATTGGAATGGCTCGGTGATGACCTACGGCGACGGGGCCAGCACCTTCAAGCCGCTCACGTCGCTGGACGTGTGCGCCCACGAAATCGGCCACGCCATCTGCGAGAAAACCGCTAACCTGACCTACCAGAACGAGTCGGGCGCCATGAACGAAGGCTTCTCCGATATCTGGGGTGCCTGCGTAGAGGCCCGCGCAGCTTCGACCTTCGGCCTGACCGGCAAGAGTACCTTCCTCATCGGCGAGGAAATCATGAAAGCCGGCGGCGCTCTGCGCTCCATGAGCAACCCCAACCAGTACGGCCAACCTGACACCTACAAAGGCACCAACTGGCGCGCCACCACCACCAGCCCTACTCAGGCCAACGACTATGGTGGAGTGCACACCAACTCGGGTGTGCTCAACTTCTGGTTCTACCTGCTGAGCCAGGGTGGCTCGGGCACCAACGACATCGGCAGCGCTTACTCGGTAACGGGTGTGGGCATCGATGCCGCCGCCAAAATTGCCTACCGCACCGAAAGTGTGTACCTGACGGCTTCGTCGACCTACGCTAACGCCCGCGCCGGCGCCATTTCCGCTGCCACCGACCTGTACGGTGCCGGTTCGGCTCAGGTAACGGCCGTTACCAACGCCTGGTACGCTGTGGGCGTAGGCGCTGCCGCCGGTGGTGGCACTACGCCTCCTCCAACCACGGTTACCTACTGCGCCAGCAAAGGCACCAGCGTAGCCTACGAGTGGATCGACTACGTGAAGCTGGGCACCATCGCCCGCACTTCGGCTGCTGACGCCGGCTACTACAACGGTACTGCTACCAGCACCTCGATTGCCGCTGGCTCGTCGCAGACCATCAGCTTCTCGGCTGGCTTTGCTTCCACGGCGTACACCGAAAACTGGAAGATCTATATCGACTACAACCAGAACGGCCTGTTCACGGACGCCGGCGAACTGGTAGTATCGGGCTCTTCGGCCAGCACCGGCACGCTCACGGGTACTTTCACGGTTCCGGCTACGGCTAAAAACGGCGCTACCCGTCTGCGCGTCATCATGAGCGACAACTCGGCCACGACCAGCTGCAACAGCTACAGCTACGGCGAAACCGAAGACTACACCGTGACCATCACGGGCGGCGCGGCCATTGCCGGCGTAACCACCGGCGGCGGCAGCAGCATGGGCCTCACGCAGGGCGCCACAGCCCGCGGCCTGGAGCTGTACCCGAACCCTGCTACCGATGTAGTCCGCATCAGCATGCCCGACAACGCTCCGCTGGTATCCGTAACTCTGACTGACCTGCGCGGCGCCAAAGTAACCGGCGTGCAGGTGGAAGGCGACCAACTGAACGTATCGGCACTGGCCAAGGGCATATACACCCTCACCGCCACCGACGGCCAGAAAGTGTTCCACCAGCGCTTCATCAAGCAATAGTCGAACCCCGGCCAGTGCGTTGCGCTGCCAGTAAAATGAAAAAGGCCCGTCGCAAGACGGGCCTTTTTTTGTGGTTTATGAACAACGCCTTGGGGTGTAGCCGGCTCGTAGCCGATGGCATTAGTCAGGTGCCGGTTGAAATAATAAGCTGCTCTACCGCCCCCAGGGCGCGTATTCCAGCTTGATTTCGGCCAGGCCGTAACCGTCGTTGAGGCTGGAGCTGGAGCGGCCGCTGGCGGGGCTGATGTCGTCGAGCTGGTCGGTGGTGGTGAAGTAGTAGGAAGCTTCGGCGGTGGCATTGAGTTGCGGCGTGAGCCGGAACACTACCCCGAACCCGACCGGCGCGACCAGGCCCAGGGCGGGGTAGTCGTTGCGTTCGGGCTCCAGGTAGTTCGTGCGGTCGTCGGGGCGCAGAGTGCCGCGGTAGGCTTTGGGGCTGTAGAGCAGGAAGCCGGCGCCAGCTTTCACGTAGGGCTTGATCAGGGACGGGGGGCGTTTGGGCGTGGCAAACTGGCTTTCGTCGCGCAGCAGCTCATATCGCAGAAATGTTACGCCCGTCACGTTGCGGCCCTGGAAAGCGAGGCCGCGCTCCGGCAGCTGGTCTTTGGCCCCAATCTGAAAATACGTGGCCTCGCCGCCTACCACCAGCCGCGGGCGCAGCAGGTAGAGCACACCCAGGCTGGCGCTGGGGCCCGGCAGGTTATTGCTGAGGTTGCCAGCCAGGTCGCCGTTGTAAAAGGCCGCGCCACCGCCCACTGTAAAGCGAACCGGACCCCGGTAATAGGCCCGTGCTTGGCTGCTATAGTAGCGTCGGCGACGCTCCGGCCCATCCTGCGCGGTGGCGGTGTGGGCCAGCAGCACGCTGGCCGTTAAAGAAGAAAGGAGCACAAGACGCTTCACGCAGTGGGGGTAATGAGGTGATGGGGTGATGAGGTGACACGTAGCAGGTGATACGTGACGGGGTAGGGGAGAGGCTTGCCGGCGCGGTTGGGGCAGCGGCAAGCCTACAACGCAAGCAAGTACGGCTTTGGTCTGAAAATAGGTTTCTGCGCGCGTCACTTTCCCTCCCTGCCACGCATATTACCCCCTTCACCTGTGGCGTATAGCCTGTCACCTGTCACTTGTCTCCTGCCCCGTTTCACCTCATCACCTCATCACATTTTACTTAAACTTCCCCTGCGGGTCGGGCATTTTGGTCATCAGCTCACTCAGGAAGTCGAAGTCGATGCTGGTCATGCTCAGGGCCTGGCCTTTGTGGACGGCCTCCCAGGCTTTGGCGTAGTCTTCCTGCAGGTAGTGCACGCGGGCCATTTGCTGCCAGGCAATGGCGTTGTCGGGGCTGGCGGTGAGGGCGCGCTGCAGCAGGTCGGTGGCGGTTGTGAGGTCTTTCTTCTTCTTGGTTTGCTCGTAACGAATTAGGTGGCTGGAGCCCAGGTCGCTGAGCATAAGGGCGTTGGTGGGCGCCAAAGCCAAGCCCTGCGTGAGCAGGGCAATAGCTTGGTCGGGGGTGGGCTGGCGGCTGGCCACGATGCCCAGGCCGCGGTACACGTCGGGGTTTTTGGCGTCGAGCAGCCAGGCGAGGTTGAACCGGAACGCGGCCGTGTCGGTGAGGCCTTCCGAGAGATACTCGTAGCCCTTGCCCGACAGGAAGCGGCTGGCTTCTTCGCGGGAAGCAAAGCTGCCGGCCACTTTCTCCACGTAGCCGGCGCCCAGCAGGGCCTCGGCCTGGGCCGGGGTGGCGCCGCCGAACAGCGGCTGCAGGCGATTGGCCGCACTCAGTGCCACGGCGGCGTCGCCTTTAACTTTGACTTTGCGCTGGGCGTGGGCAGGAGCGGCCAGTAGCGTAAGCAGCCCCAGGGCTGCGTAGAAAGGGTATTTCATGGAGAGAACAGAAGAACGGAGAACGAAGCCGCCGGCTGGCAGCCAGGGGCTTCCGGCAAATATAACGCCGGCTTGCCGGGCGCTGGTGTGCAGCGGGGTGGCATCCGGGCAGGGCCTGGCTGCGTAGGTGCAAAGCGCGGCCGGTCCGGCCCTGCTTTTTCTCTGCTTTTATGTCTTTTTCCCGCCGCTGGCTCTATCTGCCGGCTCTGCTGGTGCTGCCCCTGCTGTTAGGTTTGGCCAACGAATACGCCACCGCCCGCCCCAGCCGCCGCACCCAAAACGTGGCCTACGTGCCCGCCTCCGACCCTGCTTTCGACACCGAGCGTCACCGCCTCGATGTATATACGCCCAAGAAGAAAGCTGCGGCGCCGTATCCGGTGGTGGTGTTCATCCATGGCGGCAGCTGGAACAGCGGTAACAAGAACTTCTACTCCTTTATTGGGCGGCGGCTGGCCAAGCAGGGCGTGGTGGCCGTGGTCATCAACTACCGCTTGGCTCCGGCCGTGCAGGTGCCCCAGATGGCCGATGACTGCGCCCGCGCCGTGGCCTGGACCGCGCAGCACATTGCCGAGTACGGCGGTGACCCCCAGCGCCTGTTCCTGATGGGCCACTCGGCCGGTGCCGGCCTGGCCGCACTACTGGCCGCCGACAACCGCCTGCTGGCCCGCCACGGCTGGCCTCAGAACCCCGTCAAAGGCGTCCTGCTCGATGACCCTGCCGGCCTCGATATGTACGACTACCTGCAGAAGCAGGAGTACCCCGGTGACGCCCAGTACCTGGTGCCGTTCGGCAAGGATCCGGTCGTGTGGCGCGAGGTGTCGGCCATGTACCACGTCACGGCCCAGACGCCGCCCATGCGGCTGTTCATCGGCGGCGAAACGTATCCGTCCATCAGCAGTAGCAGCCGCAAGTTCGTGAGCAAGCTGCAGGGCCTGGGCCAGCAGCCAGAACTGACCGTGCTGCCCGGCAAAAAACACGCCCCCATGGTGCTGCAACTCTACTTCCAGCACAACATCATCTATCAGGAGCTGCTGAAGTTTATAGGGGCTTAGGGCTTAGGGAACAGGGCTTAGGTAATAGGGTTTGGTGATTATGCTCAAATAAACCGAAAGAAAAGAGGCCCCGCCGTAACCCGGCGGGGCCTCTTTCATACATCCTAAGCCCTAAAACAGCGCCGTTTGCACGGTGGGCTGCTCGAACTCCAACAGCCACTTCTTGCGCCAGAGGCCGCCGGCGTAGCCCGTGAGCTGCCCGCCCGCCCCGATGATGCGGTGGCAGGGCCACACCAGCCCCAAAGGGTTCTGGCCATTGGCCGCCCCCACGGCCCGCACGGCGCCGGGGTTGCCGAGCTGCCGGGCCAGATCCAGGTAGGAGGCCGTGCGGCCGTAGCCCACGGCCGGCAGGGCCGCCCACACCCGCCGCTGGAAGTCGGTGCCTTGCTGCACGTCGTAGGTGAGTTGGAAGTCACGCAGCTCGCGGCCGAAGTAGGCCTGGAGCTGGCGGTAGGCT
Source organism: Hymenobacter yonginensis (assembly GCF_027625995.1). Lineage (NCBI taxonomy): Bacteria > Pseudomonadati > Bacteroidota > Cytophagia > Cytophagales > Hymenobacteraceae > Hymenobacter > Hymenobacter yonginensis. Next base: position 3,683,802 of record NZ_CP115396.1, on the reverse strand, counting down.
TCGCGCAGCGGTGTGGCCACGGCGGCCGGGGGCGTAGGGGCCGGCGCGGCGTTTGCCTCCAGAAATTCTACGGCGGCCAGGCCGGCATCAGAGCCCTGCAGGCGCAGGCAGCCGAGCGGCGTGGAAAGATAGGCCTGCGTGTCAATCATAGACTAGGGCGAGAGCAAGATGGGAAAGAGCAAAAATGCAAAAAAGCCTGCTCATCACGTCCCAGCCGCGGAATATCGCCGGTAATGGACTCTACGGAGGAAAAAATTGGAAATGAACAGGTTGTCCGGAGTCCGGCAATGCAGGTGGAAAAAGAATGCTTTATATTGCTTCAGCATGCGGCAAACGGCGGCTGGAAATAATGATTCCCAGTTGCTGCTTCATTCTATCCATGATGCATGCAATTCATTCATTTTTAGACCTAACGCATTGTGCGACACTTACTGTTCTGTTTCGTAGCCGGCCTGCTCTCCACGGCCCCAGCGCTGGGCGGATCCGCCGTTTCGGGGCCCGCCGGCTTGCCGGGCACTCCTGCCGTAGCAGGGCTGGCCGGAGTGGGCGAAGGCACGGGCCTCACCGGCTCCTACTTCAACAACGGCTCGCTGGCCGGCACGCCGCTGCTACGGCGCGTAGATGCAGTAGTGGACTTTGAGTGGAAGGAAGGCATTCCGGCCCCCGGAGTACGCAACGACAACTTCTCGGTGCGCTGGGAAGGGCAGGTGGAAGCCCCGGCTACGGGCCGCTACAAGTTCATCACCCGCTCCAACGACGGCGTACGCCTCTGGGTGAACGGCAAGCAGATCCTCGACAACTGGAGCGGGCAAGGCACCACCACCATCACCAGCGCCGAGGTAAGCCTGGCCGCCGGCGAGCGGACGACCATCAAGGTGGAATACTACGACCAGGAAGGTGAGGCCACCGTGCGCCTGCAGTGGGTGCGCCCCGGCCAGGGCCCCCAGACGGTGCCTTCGGTATATCTGTATCCGCTGGAAGGCCCGGGCATGCCGGTAGCGGCGCCGCCGGTGGCCATCACGCCGCCGCCAGCGCCGGAAGCCAAGCCCGCTGTAGACAAAGCTGCTGCTAAGGCTGAGGCCCGCGCCAAAGCCGATGCCGAAGCTACGGCCGCCGCGGCCGCCAAAGCCACCGCCAAAACTGATGCCGCCAAAGCGGCCGCCGCGAAAGCCGCTGCGGCCAAAGCTACTGCCGCCAAAGCTACTGCCGCTGCCAAGCCCGCTGCTCCGGCCAAGCCGGCCGTAGCCAAAGCACCAGCCCCGGCTAAGCCCGCGAAAGCCGAGGCCCCGGCGCCGGAGGCACTGGCTAAGACGCTGGGCATTCCGGGCGTGTTCACCATCATGGGCCGCACCGATGGCAAGCCCCTGGAAGTGCAGGGCGAAGCCCCTGTATCCAAGGAGCCGGGTTTGGCTTCTGCGCCCGCCGGGGCTCCGCAGTGGCAGATTGAGGAAGCCGGGGCCGGTTTCTACAAGCTCACGGTGCAGGGCAGCCGCAAGGTGATGGAGGTGCTGGGCAGCTCCACGTCCAACGGCGCCCCCTTGAGCCTGTGGCCGTATTACAGCGGCAACAACCAGCTCTGGAAAATTGAAGATGCCGGCGACGGCTACTACAAGCTCACTGCCAAGCACAGCAAAAAGGCCCTCACGGCCGGCACCGAGGAAGAAGGCGGCCTGCAGCAGCGCCGCTACGCCAGCAAGCCCAACCAGCAATGGAAGCTGCAGGCCGTGGCGCAGCAGCAACAGCAGTTCGCGGGCCCACCCGCCGACGTGCCCGTGACGGGGGCCAACCGCCTGAGCGTGTACCCCAACCCCTCCAGCGGCGTGGTGCAGATGGCCTACCAGCTCGGCCAGGACCAGCCCATGGGCTGGGTGCTCTACGACCAGCGCGGCTCGGCCGTGCGCGTGTCTGACTACCGCCGCCAGACGGCTGGCTCGCACCACCAGACCATCGACTTCACGGGCCTACCCTCCGGCGACTACAACCTCAACCTGACCGTAGGCGCCTCCACCACCCGCCAGATGGTGAGCATCCGCCGCCCGAATGCAGGTACTCCGGAAGCTACGCCGGAGCCGGAAGCCGCTAAATAGCTGCCACGCCTTGCGCAAGGCTTCACTGCCTCTACATACCGAAACAGCCCGCCCGGATAGTACATCCGGGGCGGGCTGTTTCGTTGGGTAGGTGATGCTGGGGCTGACCTAGCCCCGGAATTCCTCCAGCGCGTCCCACAACTTGTTGAACTCACCGGTATAGCGCTTCACCAGCGTTTCGTCGTCGCTGATGAGCAGATTTTCCAGGTTCAGTTCGGCGGCGGAGCGGGTCCAGTTGTATGAGCCGGTCAGCACGGTGCGGTTGTCGGCCACGGCGAACTTGTGGTGCATATGGTTGTCGGTGCGGTCGACGCGGATGGGGAGGCCGGCGGCGTGTAGCTGGCGCACGTCGGAGCCCCGGTCGTGGAGCTTGTCGTTGTCGGTGAGCAGGCGCACGCGCACGCCGCGCCGGTGGGCGGCCAGCACGGCGTCGGTCAGGCGGTCATCTGCAATCGTGAACACGCAGATATCGAGCTGGCACGCGGCCTGCCCCAGAAACCGCCGGATGGCCGCCACGCAGTCGTCGTTGGGGCTGAAATACACCTCGGCGTGCGTGGCGCGGGCTGCCGCCGGCGCGGGAGCTGGCAGCAGCAGGGCGCTGGCCGCCTCCAGCCATTCCACCACGGCCTTATCCTGAAAGTTGTTGAACCGGTCGCGGGCCAGCCCGAACAGGCGGTGGCGCAAATCGGCGAGGCCGGCCGGGTGCTGGGCGCGCTCGGTGAGGCGCTGGCGCAGCTGCCGGGCCTCGTCGGGCGAGAGGGTGGAATCGGCGAAGGCGCGCTGGAAGTGCTGGAGCAGGTCGGTGGGGGAGTTGGGCCGTGGGTTCATGCGGCCTAAGATAAAGAAAGCGCCAGCGAACCAGCCAGCTCCGGCGCGGCCTCGGCCACCACCTGCTGCGCTTCAGCCAGGGCCTCGGCGTAGGGCGCGTGCAGCACCCGCAGCGGGGGCGCGTCGGGCCGCAGCACGGCATCCCAGAGGCCCGAGCGGTGCCACTCCCGCTCCGGAAAGTCCCAGTCGGGCCGGTCCACGATAGGGTAGAGGCACACGCCCCACAGCGGCACGCCCATACGCAGCGCGGCGGCACATTCTTCGCCAATCATCCGAATCCAGAGGGGTCGGTCTACGCCGGGGTGGCTGGTTTCGGTGAGCACCACCGGGCAATTGTAGCGGCGGTGGGCGGCGGCCAGCAGGTGGCGCAGCGGCTGCCAGCGTGGGTCGGCGGGCACGTCGGCCCACGGAATGCGGCAGTGCGGGTCCAGTTCCCACTGGTTGTCGTAGTAGAAGTTGAAGCCCAGCATATCGATATACTCGGGGCGGCCGCCCAGCTCGGGACACAGCCGCCCGGCCAGCATGTCCACGCTCTGGAACTGGTTGTCGTGAAACTCGGCGGCGCGCTGGCGCTCCTGGCGGCTGGCCCCGGCCCGCGGCACAATATTGACAAGGGGCTCGGTGGTCAGAATCCGGACGCTGGGGTCCAGCTCGCGCATGGCGGCCACGCCCTCAATGTAGGCCCGCATCAGGCCGCGCTTCACTTCCCAGCCCTGCCCCACGCAGTAGGGCGAGGTGCCGCGCACGTCGCCGCCCAGCCAGCTCATAAAGCTCACCTCGTTGATGGGCGTCACAATCAGCTCGCCCTCGGGGCTCACTTCGCGGTAGAAAGCCACGAAGGCGCGGCACAGCGCCGCAAAGCGCCGGGCAAACAGCGGGTGCAGTGGCGTGAGGTCGTCGGGGTAGCCGAAGTGGCAGATGTCCCAGACCTGCTGGATGCCGTGGCGCTGGCCGGCAGCCAGCATCTGGCGCACGGTGCTCCAGTCGTACTGGTAGGGCGTTTTCTCGATCTGGCTCCAGCGGATGCCTTCGCGCACGGTGCCCAGCTGGTGCTGGTGCAGGGCCTGGTAATCGTCGTCGATGAACTGCAGGTGGCCGGTCAGGGGCAGAAAATCAACCCGGTGGCCGAAGGCGTTGAGCTGATCGGTGCATTCGTAGCCGGCCATCCAGAACGAGTGAAACGGATTGGAGCGGGCAGTAGCAACAGACATAGGAGCGCGGGTAGATGAACGAAAAAAGCGGTGCGGCCCGCCCCGGAAGGGTGGCCGCACCGCCTTGTGTACCGCAAAACCGCCGGTGGGGTTAGCGTGGAGCTTCGCCGCCGGCCTCGCCCGCCGCTAAATCTGCGGTGATACCGATGCGCTGTCCAGCGGCCCGCGCTCCTTGCCGGTCAGCCCTTTGGCCTCGATGAAAATGCGCTTGAACTCGGGGTGTTTGGCCCGGATGCTGTCCTGCAGCGCGTCTACCTCACGTTCCACCTCCACGGCCGACAGGTGGTCGTGAAACTCCACGTCGAGGGCCAGCACCACATCCTGCGGGCCCATGTACATGGTGAGGGGCCGGCGCACCTGCTCCACGCCGCGCTGCTGCCGCGCAATGGCTTCGAGGCTGTCGAGGGTTTCGTCGTCCACGCCTTCGCCCACCAGCAGGCCTTTGGTTTTATAGATCAGGAAAATGGCCACCGATACTAGCAGTACGCCGATGCAGATGGAGGCGCCGCCGTCGAAATACGGGTTGTTGAGGGCGTGCCCGAGGTACACGCCGATCAGGGCAATGGTGAGGCCGACCAGGGCGGCCAAGTCTTCCATCAGGATAGCAAAAACCGAGGGATCCTTGCTGCTGCCCAGCGTGGCCCAGAAGCCCGCGTCGCCGCGGGTTTTGTTGAACTCGCGGAACGCCAAGAAGCAGGAAATACCTTCAAACAACATCGAGAGGCCCAGCACCCAGTAGTTCCAGGTGGGGTCAGTGATGGGGGCGGGGTGCTTGAGGTGCTCGATGCCTTCGTAGAACGACATGCCGCCGCCTACCGAAAACACTAGCACGGCCACAATCAGCGACCAGAAATACAGCTCCTTGCTGCGTCCGAACGGATGGCGGGCATCGGCCGGCTTCTCCGACTGCTTCACGCCGTAGAGGATCAGCAGGCCATTGCCACTATCCACCAGGGAGTGAATGCCCTCGGACAGCATGGCCGAGCTGCCGGTGAAAAAAGCTGCCACAAACTTGCTGATGGCAATAGCGACGTTGGCCCCAATGGCCCCGTAAATGGCAATCTTGGAAGAACCGGCAGACATAAGGTAGAGTGCGTGTGCCTGCTGGTACGCGCCGCATCGGATTGAGGTTGGAAATGCGCAGCCGGGTTCACCGCCCCTTCCTCGAAGAGCGTAGACTACGGGCGGTTGAACATTCCGGGTTTCCGCGACTTTTACAGCTTCTCTCCCCGCGTATGCCCGACCTCGACTCCCCTACTGCTACTTCCGAAACCACTGCCCCGCTGCGCCGCCGCCTGGGGCTGGTGCAGGCCACGGCCCTAAACATGATTGACATGGTGGGCATCGGGCCCTTCGTGACGCTGCCGCTGGTGATGGGGTTTATGGGGCCGAACTTCCTGCTGGCCTGGCTGGTGGGGGCGGGCCTGAGCCTCGTGGATGGCCTGATCTGGAGTGAGTTGGGCGCGGCCTACCCCGAGGCCGGCGGCTCCTACCGCTTCCTCAAGCTGGCCTACGGCGAGCAGAAGTGGGGCCGGCTGTTCTCGTTCCTGTACGTGTGGCAGACGCTGGTGCAGGCGCCGCTGGTAGTAGCCTCGGGTGCCATCGGCTTCGCGCAGTACTTCGGCTATCTGGTCCCACTTACCGAATGGTGGCAGCCCAAATTGGTGTCGGGTGTGGTGGTGGTGCTGCTGATTGCGCTGCTCTACCGCCGCATCGAGGACATCGGCAAGCTCGGCGTGATGCTGTGGGTGGGGGTGCTGGGCCTCATGGGCTGGCTGATTTTCGGGGGCGTCACGCACGCCACGGTGCCGGTGGCGTGGCTGCCCGAGGGCGGCCTGTCGGCGCTGCCGGGCGTGCTGCTCTCGGCCGCCATGGGGCAGGCCACCGTCAAGACCATCTACAGCTACCTCGGCTACTACAACGTGTGCCATCTGGGCGGCGAAATCAAGGAGCCGCAGCGTGTGATTCCGCGCAGCATCTTTCTGAGTATTCTGGGCATCATGGCGCTGTACCTGCTGCTGAACTGGAGCGTGGGCTCGGTTATTCCGTGGCAGGAGGCGCAGCACTCCGAGTTCATCGTGAGCAGCTTCGTGGAGAAGATTTACGGGCCGCTGGCGGCGCAGGCCGCTACGGCGCTGGTGCTGTGGGTGGCGTTTGCCTCCTTGTTTGCGGTGCTGCTGGGTTACTCGCGCATCCCATATGCGGCGGCCGCCGACGGCGAGTTTCTGCCCATCTTCGCCAAAACCCACCCCACCAAGCACTTCCCGCACGTGTCGTTGCTGATTCTAGGCGGCGTGGGGTTTGTGTTCAGCTTGCTGTTTCGGCTGGGTGAGGTCATTTCGGCCATCTTGGCCATGCGGATTCTGGTGCAGTTTGTGGGCCAGGCCGTGGGGCTGGTGCTGCTGCGCCGCCGCAACGGCACGGCGCACCTGCCGTTCCGGATGCCCCTGTATCCGCTGCCGGTGGTGCTGGTGGTGGCCGTGTGGCTGTGGGTGTTCTGGAGCACCGGCCCGCAGTTCATGCTCTCCGGACTGGCCGTTATCGGGGCCGGGGTGGGGGCGTTTCTGCTCTGGAGCCGCCGGCTGGGCCGCTGGCCGTTCGGGCGGTAGCTGAAGTGCTGGCCGCTACCCCAACCACTTCTCGTAGCAGAAAAAACGCAGGCCCGGCCGGAACGCCAGCGTGATTTCGCCGGCATAGCGGTAGCCTGGCTTCGGGAAAAGCCGTTGGGTAGCCTGGTTTTCGGAGTTGGTGTCTACGCGCAGTACCCGCAGGCCCTGCTGCCGCGCCAGCACCTCGGCCTGAGCCAGCAGCGTGGCGGCCAAGCCATGGCCCTGCGCCTGCGGATGCACGGCTAGGCGGTGCGTGACCAGAGCCGGCTCGGTGGCGTCCCAGTCGGCTTGGGCGTACTCGGCATCTTGGTCGTTGTGGGTGAGGGCGGCCACGGCGGCTACGCGGCCGTCCAGCTTGGCCACCCAGAGGTGGCCCTGGGCAATATCGCGCCGGAATACTTCTTCGTTCGGGTACTCTGCCGTCCACTGCCAGTTGCCGGCCGCATTCATCAACGGTACCACCTGCCGGATGAGGTCGAGAATGGCGGGTAGGTCGGCGGCGGTGGCGAGGCGCAGAAGTGTAGTCATACAGAGTACAGAGGAGGAACGAGCAGAAGAAACTGTGAAGCCAACCGCAGCCAGTTGAAACGCTTCCACGGGTTGTATAGCTCAGTTAACTATTTCGTTGGTGCCACTGAGTGGATGGAACAGCGTGGGGCGCAGCAGCTTGCCGGTACGCAAATACCGATCTACAAACACCTGGCAGCTCTGCAGCTTAACGCTGGCTTGCTGCGCCAACTGCTGCTGCTGCCGGTGCAGCGCGACAAGGTCGGGGGAGTGAAACTGTACCTGGGCCTCCAATGCCTGAGCCTGGGCAAAGTCTGCGGCTACTGCGGCCAGCATCTGCCGCAGCTCATCGTCGGACTTTTTGGGCAGAAACTGGTGGTTGTAGTACTCAATGAACAAGTTGAGCTTCTCAATGCCCGCATTGAATGTGTGCACCGATTGATTGAATGCCGCCTGCTGCCGGTTATCGAGGTGGATGAAGTAGTTATGCTCCTTCACCTGGTTGTTGCTGAGATAGTTGAAGATCAGGCCGCTCTTCACACCGTTCTGCTGCACGCGTCGGTTGGTAGCGCGCAGGCGTTGCAGCTCATCCTGCTGCTCATACGCCGCCACCGAATCGGGATAGTTGAAGGGGTGCTTCGGGGGCGGCGGCACTGTGCCCACCTGAAACTGCATGGGTGTACGTGGGGCTTTCAGCAGTTGCCACAGCGGGTCATAGGGCATGTGCGACTCGATGGCCTGCGCGGGCTTCATGCGAAAATAGTCGTCGCGGAAGACCACCAGCGGCTTGCCATTGACCGTCCGGGTTTGCAGGGCCCAAGTAGGGTCCATCAGGTACCACTGCCCATCAATGCGGGTGGCGCACCAAGCATGGCCCACTGGGTCGCGCAGGCTGGCGTAGCCCGGCACCATGTAGGATTTCAGCCCCGTCAGGTTGGTAATGGCAGCGTACAGCTCGGCATAATGGCGGCACACGCCTCGGCGCTTTTCCAGGGTTTCCTGCACCACCACTGCCGATTCGCGCTCAAACTCCAGCAGGTACATGTTCTCCCGGTCGTAGCGGATGTGGCGGGCTACCCAGCTAAACGCGGCCCGGGCCCGGTCGGATTCGGTGGTAAAATTGGCCGTGATGTAGCGGGCCAGCCCCGCCGCCGAGTGGGTCGAGGAGTCGGGGACCAACTCCATCTTGTGGTCAACGGCCGCGTAGGGCTCCGGGGATACTGGCGGCTTTTTGGGCTGTTGAGCCAGTGCTCGGGAGCCCCCTGTCAAGATCAACAGTGCTAGTCCTGTAAGGGGTATTAGTCGGCTCCGCAATTCCTGGTTCATCGTGTACGAGGGCTGGTTAGTACAGGCCCTGGAACAAAATTAGGCAGTAGTTGCGGCGCTTGCCACAACTACTGCCTATCCTGCAAAACTATTTGGCTGATCGAGACTTACCCGCGCCGCAGCACTTCGGCGGCTTCCTTAGCGAAGTAGGTCAGAATGGCGTCGGCACCGGCGCGCTTGATGCTGGTGAGGACTTCCATCATGGTTTTCTCGCCGTCGAGCCAGCCGTTCTGGGCGGCGGCTTTCACCATGGCGTACTCGCCCGATACGTTATAAGCCGTCACGGGCAGGTGGGTGTTGTCGCGCACTTCCCGAATCACGTCGAGGTAGCTCAGGGCCGGCTTGATCATCACCATGTCGGCACCTTCTGCTTCGTCGAGGGCCAGCTCGCGCAGGGCTTCGCGGCGGTTGGCAGGGTTCATCTGGTAGCTTTTCTTGTCGCCTTTTTTTGGGGCCGAGTCCAGCGCGTCGCGGAAGGGGCCGTAGAAAGCCGAGGCGTACTTGGCCGTGTAGCTCATGATGCTCACGTGGCTGAAGGCGTTGCTATCCAGCACGTCCCGAATCCAGGCCACGCGGCCGTCCATCATGTCGGAAGGGCCGATAATATCAGCGCCGGCGCGGGCCTGGGCCAACGCCATCTGGCCGAGCACCTCCAGGGTGGCATCGTTGAGAATCTCGCCCGATTCGGCATCCACTACGCCGTCGTGGCCGTCGGAGGAGTAGGGGTCCATGGCCACGTCAGTCATCAGTACCACATCCGGAAACTGGCGCTTAATCTCGGCTATGGTCTTCAGGTAGAGCCCCTCCGGGTTAGCCGATTCGCGCGCCAGCCGGTCTTTCAGGCCGTCGTTGATGCTCGGAAACGGCGCGAAGCTCTGGATGCCCAGCTCCACGCAGCGGCCCACCTCATCGATGAGTTTATCGGCTGAAAACCGAAAAATGCCCGGCATGGAGTGGATTTCTACCTGCTGGCTGTGGCCTTCAATCAGGAAGAGCGGGAAGATGAAGTCGTGCGTAGTCAGGCGGGTTTCCTGCACCATGTCGCGGATAATCTGCGACTTGCGGTTGCGGCGCGGGCGGTGCGTGGGGAGCTGGGGCATGAGGAAAGTCAGTTGGTAAGACGGGAGAGAACAACCGGCACAAAGGTAAGGTTGCCGGCGGCAGCTTTATTCGGCCAGCCGTTCCCGCAGGGCAACTCACATATTGAAGAACTCCTGAAACACCTCCAGCCAGGCATGCTTGCCACCCAGGCCCACGCCCAGGAAGTAGTAGCCGCCCAGCACCACCAGCGCCCCTACGCCCAGCCCCAGCCAGCCGCCCAGCAGCAAGCCCGCCACCACGCCACCCGCCACCAGCGCCACCCCCAGCACGAAAGCCCCGGAGTGCTCCAGCTGCGGCTCTTGCGGCCGCGAAGACTGGCGCCGCTGCCGCCGTAGCTGGTGGCTGGCTGCCTCCGTGGCTGCCGTCCGCAGCCGGGGCGCACGCATGGCGACTGCCCGGTGTGCGTGCCGTGGTGCTTTGGGCAAAGGATGCTTGGGCTGCTGACCATCAGCTGCCTGGCGGGCTGCCGGTGCCGCTACTACGGGTTCGGTCGGGACTGTTGCGGAAGCCGGAGTTACGGCCACGGGGGCCGGAGCTGGCGCGAAGCGGAAAGCAGCCTGCGGGCCGCGGCAACCGGCAGCCAGCAGCAGGCCGAAAAGAGAAAAACGGAAGTTCAATGGGCAGAGATAAAGCGAATGGATGGCCCAAGGTAGCCAGCCCTGCACGCTTTGCCATGCGCCGCCGGCCGGCTGCAGCCCCGAAAAGCAGCTGGCCGACGGCCTCACTCCCAAACAGGAAGTAAGGCCGCCGGCCAGATCAGCAAAATAATCAGAAGGAAACTGGTGCGCCCACGGCCGCCCGGCCAGGCCGGCTTACTGCTGCCGCCACACGGCCGCTTCGGCCGTGGTCAGGGAAACGCGGGTGGCTTGCGGGCCCTGCGAATCGTGCAGGAGCAGCACGGTGGTGGCCGTATCGGTAGGGGTGGCGGCTACGTGCCCGAATGGCCGGGCCTGGAAGGCTACCCGGCTGGTCTGGCAGCTCGCCAGCAGCAACAGTACGGCAGATAATACAACAATCAGCGGGCGAAGCGTAAACATAATCAGGTGCAGATGAAGGACTAACACGACAAAATTACGCCCTCTGGCGGTTCGCTGCTTTCCTACTCGACCAAGCCCCCGCCGCGCCCGACCAGCGGGCGGATGACCCTGCCAAAGCGCCTCCGCCCTTCACCCAAGCGCCCCCAAAACAGCCGTTGCCGGGCCGGACACCCATTGGTATCCAACCCGGCAACGGCTAGTGAGGCAATAAAAGAGAAGAGGACGGCTAGAACTCCAGAATCACCTGCTCGATAATGTCGCAGGCTTCGTGGAGCTGCTCTTCGGTGATGACCAGCGGGGGCGCGAACCGGATGATGTCGCCGTGGGTGGGCTTGGCCAGCACGCCGCGCTCCATCAGCGTCACGCACACGTCCCAGGCCGTGCGGCCGTCGGCGGCGGGCTTGATGACCACGGCGTTGAGCAGGCCTTTGCCACGCACCAGCTCCACCACGTCGGGGCGCTTGGCCATCACGCGGCGCATCCGCTCCCGGAATACCTCGCCCATGGCCCGGGCATTGTCGATCAGCTTTTCTTCCAGCAATACGTCCAGGGCCGCGCGCAGCACCACCGAGGCCAGCGGGTTGCCGCCGAAGGTGGAGCCGTGCTGCCCGGGCTGAATGGTGAGCATGATGTCGTTGCGAGCCAGCACCGCCGATACCGGCAGCACGCCGCCGCTTAGGGCCTTGCCCAGAATCAGAATATCAGCGTGCACGCCTTCGTAGCACACGGCCAGCAGCTGGCCCGTGCGACCCAGGCCCGTCTGAATCTCGTCGGCAATAAACAGCACGTTGTGGGCTTTGCACAGCGCGGCGGCCTTGAACAGGTAGCCCTCAGAAGGCACCATCACGCCGGCTTCGCCCTGAATCGGCTCGACCAAGAAGCCACACACGTGCGGGTCCTGCAGGGCTTCTTCCAGCGCCGCCAGGTCGTCGTAGGGCACCACCTGGTAGCCGGGCATGTAGGGGCCGAAGCCGCCGGTGGAGTCGCCGTCGGTGCTGAAGGATATGATGCCGGTGGTGCGGCCGTGGAAGTTGTGCTCGGCCACCAGAATGCGGGCCTGATTGGGCGCAATGCCTTTTTCCTGATAGCCCCACTTGCGGGCCAGCTTCAGGGCCGTTTCCACGGCCTCGGCCCCGGAGTTCATCAGCAGGGCCTTGTCGTAGTTGAACAGCTCGCAGAGCTGCTTTTCAGCCGCACCCAGCTGGTCGTTGAAGAAGGCGCGACTGGTGAGCGTCAGCTTCTGGGCCTGCTCCGTGAGGGCCCCGATGATGCGCGGGTGGCAGTGGCCCTGGTTGACGGCCGAGTACGCCGAGAGAAAATCGAAATAATGCTTGCCCTCCACGTCCCACAGGTGCACGCCTTCCCCGCGGCTCAGCACCACGGGCAGTGGGTGGTAGTTGTGGGCGCCGTACTGGTCTTCGAGGGCCATCAGCTCCTGGCTGCGGCTTTGCTGGGTGGTGGGGGCGGAGGGAGCGTGCATATGGGCAGGAGTTTGGGGGCAGATCAGCAAAAAGCGGTGAGCCGCCTACGCTGCCCACCGCCGAAAATTACGCAAAAACCCGCGCTTCGGCGGCCCGCTTCAGCGTGGCGCCGAGAGGCTGCCCAGCCGGTCTTCCAGGTCCAGGAACTTGCCCACGTAGTTGCCTTCCTCCGATTCGTCGGGGTGCAGAATCATCCAGTCCACGATGTCAGCCTCGTCGAACTCCTCGCGGTTGTTGCCTTCGGGCAGGTTGGTGCCCACTAGCCGGCCCGCCACCCGGCCATCCTGCCAGCTGTACACCTGCACCAGCTGCGGCACCCGGTTGGCGGCATCATCCAGCAGCGTGGCCGTTACAAACAGCTTGTCGCCGGTGGGCAAGCCCCGGTTGAAGCGCTGCCGGGCCTGGTTTAGCGTGCGCCGGGCCTCTTTCAGCGGGGCCGCGGGCAGCGTTTCGGCCGTGGTCAGCTGCAGCGCTAGGCGGGTGGCGGCCACCGGCATTTCGGGCTGTTGGGGGTGTGCTGCCGGCCCCGCCGCCAGCAACATCAAAAGCAGAATCCAGTACCGCATTCGGGCAGAGAATGAGCGTGAAACAACTGTTGAGTTTAATTATATAGTGGAAAGATACTATAAATGGCCGGTATGAGCACTTCCTGTTGCCCAACGTATCTTGCGGGCCCATTTGTGCCATCCGTGCCCGATTCCACCCCGCAACCGCTCCACCCCGGCGACTTCTACTTCACTCCGGAAGGCTACATGGTCTTTACGGAGCAGTACCACCTGCGCCGCGGCAGCTGCTGCGGCAACGGCTGCCGCCACTGCCCCTGGCGCAAAAAGGGCAAGCGGGATAAGTGATGAAGTAATGAGGTGACAGGTGATGAGGTGTAGGGCGGGCTGGTTGGTAAACTTGGATGGCGGAGCAGCCGCGTAGCGGCGACCGGTGCGCTGGCAGGCCTGCTGCCGCCACGTGGGTGAGCAGTGTGCGGCAGATTTGGCTGATGCACAAAAGCTTATCCAGGCTGAGGCGGGAGTGTGGAGAGGGTCGGCAGAAAGGGAAGACTTGGCCGCCAGGCGCCGGTCGCGAGGGCACTTGAGCTTGACGAAACAACAAAAAAGGCGTGCCTAGCGCCCGGGGACAACGCTTTTGCAACCCGCCTTTCGCCTGTTACGTGTCACCTGTCACCCTTCCCCGAAATGCTAACCCGCTATTTTTCAGTCAGTGGTTTTGCTTCTATCAAACTTATGCCGATATTTGCGGCCCCGTTTTTCCGCTTTGAAACCTCTAAGTTCCTGATATCATGGCCCGAGTTTGTGATTTGACCGGCAAGCGTACCCGCGTAGGTAACAACGTGTCGCACGCCAACAACAAGACCAAGCGCAAGTTCTACCCGAACCTGCAGAAAAAGCGCTTCTACATCCCCGAAGAGGATGCTTGGGTAACGCTGAAAGTAGCTACCAGCACCATCCGCACCATCAACAAGAACGGCATCATGTCGGTCCTGAAGAAGGCGAAGGAGCAAGGCTTCATCGTTTACTAGTCTGCCCCCGGCCGCTTCTCGGAGCGAATTGTATTCAGACGCGTACCCGCCCCGGAAGCAATTTCCGGGGCGGGTACGCGTCTTTGTTGTATCTGCCTGCTAGCTTCGTTGCCGTGTCCGTATTCCGTCTGACTTCCGCCGCCCGCTGCCTGTGGGCTTTCCTGCTGCTGAGCGCCTTGGCGCCGGCCGCCCACGCCCAGCGTGCCGCCGGCCCCGGCCGCCCCACCGACTTCCTCGACCCGGCCTTCCACAAAAGCCGGCGCGAGCAGCTGCGGCAGGCGCTGCCGGCGGGCTCGGTGGCGGTGCTGTTTGCCAGCCCGGTCCGCAACCGCGCCAACGACGTCAACTACCTCTACCACCAGCACCCCGACCTCTACTACCTCACCGGCTACGACGAGCCCGACGCGGTGCTGGTGCTGTTCAAGGAGCCCCAGACGCTGGGCGGGCAGGCGGGCGTCACGGAGGCGCTGTTTGTGCAGCCCCGCGACCCCAAAGCCGAACTCTGGACCGGCCGCCGCCTGGGCACCGAGGGCGCCAAGCAGCAGCTCAAGCTGCAGTACGTGGCCGACAACACGGCCTTTGCCACGGCTGATATCCGCTGGGCCAGCTTCGCACGCATCCACTTCCTGGACCTGCCCACCGACGTGCGCGACGATGCCCAGGACCCCGCCGACCTGTTCAACCTGGTAGCCGCCTTCCGCCGCCAGGCCGCCGTGCCCGCCGACTACGACGCCCGCCGCGAAGCCGTGTACCTGACCATGCAGCGCGAAGGCATAGTGAATGCCACGGCCCTGCGCCCCTACCTGGAAAACCAGATGAAAGCCCAGCCGGTGCTGGCCACCGACCCTTATGTGCTGGGCTACCTGCAGGCCACCACCGACGCTACCCGCCAGCAGGCCCTCACCACGCGCCCGCCCAGCCGCCACGAAAACACCACCCTCAACGACGCCCTGGACGCCCTGCGGGCCGTGAAAACGCCCGAGGAGCTGGCCTTGCTGCGCCGCGCCATCCGCATCAGTGCCGTTGGGCAGCAGGAGGTGATGAAGGCCGTGCGGCCCGAGATGGGCGAGATGGAAGTGCAGGGCCTGCACGAGTACATCTACAAGAAATACGGGGCTGAGTTCGAGGGCTACCCTAGCATCGTGGGCGCGGGCAACAACGCCTGCATCCTGCACTACGAAACCAACGACAAGCCTCGTCTCGGCAACGACCTGCTGCTGATGGACTGCGGCGCCGAATACCACGGCTACACCGCCGACGTCACGCGCACCGTGCCGCCCTCGGGCAAGTTCAGTGCGGCCCAGCGCCAGATCTACGAGCTGGTGCTGGCGGCGCAGGAAGCCGGCATCCGGGAGTGCCGCGCCGGCAACGAGTTCCGGGCCCCGGGCAAGGCGGCCCAGCAGGTAGTGGCTGCCGGCCTGCAGAAGCTGGGCATCATTGCCACGCCCGAGGAAATGCGCCGCTACTTCCCGCACGGCACCAGCCACTACCTCGGCCTCGACGTGCACGACCGGGGCGCCTACGGCCCGCTGCAGGCCGGCAACGTCATCACCGTAGAGCCTGGTATCTACATTCCGGAGGGCAGCCCCTGCGACAAAAAGTGGTGGAATATCGGCGTCCGGATCGAAGATGACATCCTCATCACCAACGCCGGACCCGAAAATCTGTCGAAGGAAGCGCCGCGCACCGTAGCCGATATTGAGGCCCTGATGGCCAAGCCCAGCGTGCTGGAGAGCCTGCAGCTGCCGAAACTCTAAGGTTCAATGGTTTGATTGTCAAATTGTTGACCAGCGGGACGTATTCCGGCGTCGTTAAAGGCCGGAATACGCAGCCATTCAACCATTTAACAATTAAACAATTAACAGCTTGCCTATTCCGAAAACCCTCGTACCTTTGCAGTCCTTAATCCCAAAACCCCCGTCGAGATGGCTAAGAAAGGCAATCGGGTGCAGGTGATCCTTGAATGCACTGAGCATAAAAACTCGGGGCAGCCGGGCACCTCGCGCTACATCACCACCAAGAACCGCAAGAACACTCCTGAGCGCATTGAGTTGAAGAAGTTCAACAGCGTGCTCAAGAAGATGACCGTTCACAAGGAAATCAAGTAATTGAGCAATGGCTAAGAAAGTAGTAGCAACCCTGAAAACTCCAGGCGGCAAGGACTGGGCTAAAGTCATTCGCGCCGTGAAATCGGAGAAAACCGGTGCCTATACCTTCCGCGAGGAAATGGTGCCCGTTGACAAAGTGCAGGATTACCTCGCCACCGGCGTTAAGTAAACCAGCGCCTTTGTGGCTCCCTGATTTGAAGTGAAGAAGTCCCGCCAGCGTGGGACTTTTTTGCGTTGTAGCGCGAAGCTCCAGCTTCGCGTGCCGCTGGTCGGCCCGTCGTGCGGGCAGGGCCAGCGTCATCGTCCATCGTCAGCAACGATGCGCGAAGCTGGAGCTTCGCGCTACTCTCCGCATGGGACTTTTCGATTTTTTCAAGAAGGATAAGGAAAGCAAGGAGCAGCAGCAGGCCCTTGATGAGGGGTTGCAAAAAACCAAAACCAGCTTCTTCGATCAGCTCAGCAAAGCCGTAGCCGGCCGCAACACCGTCGACGAGGCGGTGCTCGACGACCTGGAAACCATGCTGGTGCACGCCGATGTGGGCATCGACACCACGGTGAAGGTCATTGACCGCATCGAGAAGCGCGTGGCCCGCGACAAGTACGTGAGCACCTCGGAGCTGGACCGCATCCTGCGCGAGGAAATCGTGGAGCTGCTCGACGCCAACAGCGGCGCCACCGGCTCCCGCGCCATCCTGGATAGGCCCGATAGCCCCGGCTCGCCCTTCGTGATTATGGTAGTGGGCGTGAACGGTGTGGGCAAAACCACGACCATCGGTAAGCTGGCGCACCGTTTCCACTCGGCCGGTAAGAAGGTGGTGCTCGGTGCTGCCGATACCTTCCGGGCGGCGGCCGTGGATCAGCTCATCATCTGGGGCCAGCGGGTGGGCGTGCCAGTCATTTCGCACGGCATGAACACCGACCCGGCCTCCGTGGCTTACGACGCGGTGCAGAAAGGCGTGGAAATGGGGGCCGATGTGGTGATTATCGACACGGCCGGCCGCCTGCACAACAAGGTGAATCTGATGAACGAGCTGAGCAAAATCAAGCGCGTGATGCAGAAGGTGATTCCCGATGCGCCCCACGAGGTGCTGTTGGTGCTCGATGGCAGTACCGGCCAGAACGCCTTCCTGCAAGCCAAGGAGTTCACCAAAGCCACCGAGGTATCGGCCCTGGCCATCACTAAACTCGACGGCACGGCCAAGGGCGGCGTGGTCATCGGTATTTCCGACCAGCTCCAGGTGCCCGTGCGCTACATTGGCGTGGGCGAGAAGATGACCGATTTGCAGCTGTTCGACAGGACAACGTTTGTGAATTCGCTGTTTAAGAAATAGGCCCTATCATCCGGGTCGTCATTCCGAGCGGAGCGAGGAATCTCGCGTGCTGACGTTGCAGAAGTGACTCAACGTCAGCACGCGAGATTCCTCGCTCCGCTCGGAATGACTGTTTCTATACCCACGGTCCCGGCGCACAAAGAAACTTCCTCAGTAGGAAAAGGCGTTGCCGCCTGCGTACCTTTGCGGTCCGATTTTCGTCGCGGGCTTTAGGCAGGCAAGTTTCTCACTGATAAGAAATTGCCCGGCCACCCGCCTACCCAATCCAGCATGAAAGTAAGAAGCCAGCAGGCCAATAAAGTCAACGTCATCACCCTCGGCTGCTCCAAGAACATCGTGGACTCGGAGGTGCTCATGGGCCAGCTCCGCGCCAACCAGTTTGAGGTGACGCACGAAGCCGAGAAGAGTGACGCCAACATCGTCATCATCAACACCTGCGGCTTTATTGACAACGCCAAGCAGGAAAGCATCGACACCATCCTGCGCTATGCCGACGAGAAGGAAGCCGGCCGCCTGGAAAAGCTCTACGTGACGGGCTGCCTCTCCCAGCGCTACAAGGACGACCTGGAGGTGGAAATCCCGCAGGTGGATGCCTTCTTCGGGACTTTGGAGCTTCCCCAGCTGATGAAAACGCTGGAGGCCGACTACATGCACGAGCTGGTGGGCGAGCGGCTGCTGACCACGCCCAAGCACTACGCTTACTTCAAGATTGCCGAGGGCTGCAACCGGCCCTGCTCGTTCTGCGCCATCCCGCTGATGCGCGGCAAGCACATGGACCGCCCCATTGAGGACCTTGTGAAGGAAGCCAACCGCCTCGCCTCCATGGGTACCAAGGAGTTGATTCTGATTGCTCAGGACCTGACATACTACGGCCTGCAGCACTACGGCGAGCGGAAGCTGGCCGACCTGCTCCGCAACCTGTCGGATGTGAACGGTATCGACTGGATTCGGCTGCAGTACGCCTACCCCTCGCAGTTCCCGATGGATGCCCTGGACGTGATGAACGAGCGGGACAACATCTGCAAATACCTGGATATGCCCCTGCAGCATATTTCGGATAACATGCTGAAAACCATGCGCCGTGGCATCAGCAAGCGCCGCACGGTGGAGTTGGTGGACACCATCCGCCAGCGGGTGCCGGGCATTGCCCTGCGCACCACGCTCATTGCCGGCCACCCCGGCGAAACCCAGCAGGATTTTGAGGACCTCTACCACTTCGTGGAGGAAACCCGCTTCGACCGCCTAGGCATCTTCACCTACTCGCACGAGGACAACACGCACTCCTTCACGCTGCCCGATGATGTGCCGGCCGAGGTGAAGCAGGACCGCGCCGACCAGATCATGGAGCTGCAGCAGGGCATTTCGATGGAGCTGAACGAGGAGCGCGTGGGCCAGACCCACAAGGTGCTCTTCGACCGCAAGGAAAGCGGCTACTTCGTGGGCCGCACCCAGTACGACTCGCCCGAAGTGGACAACGAAGTGCTGGTGCCCGCCACCAAAGACACCTACGTGCGCCTCGGCGACTTCGCCCAGGTGGAAATCACGGAAGCTTCCGACTTCGACCTGTACGGTAAGCTGGTGTAGGTTTTTTTGAGCTGTTAGCTACTAGCTGTTGGCTGTTAGCTGGTGAAAGGTGTAGATGCCTCGCCAGCTGACAGCCAATTGCTTTTAAGGTTTTTTGCTGAGCCCGGAGAGCTATCAGCCAGCAGCTAAAAGCCAACAGCTTAAAAAAGCTCAGTTACTTTGTGGCCGCTGGCCGGTTATAGCCCGATTATCCTTCTCTCGTATGTCCGTCACGACTCTTTCGTACGCCGCAACCGGCGCGTTTTCCTCTTTGCTCACTGATTATCTGGGCCAAGCGGAAGCGCTGCAGCCCTTCTACCACCGCTTCCCCACGCTGGCCGCTTTCGAGGAGCAGATACAGGAAAAGCAGGCTCAGTACCCGCCCGCGGCCCGGCAGCGGCTCACGGCGGAGCTGCAGCGCCAGTACGCCGCGCTGCCCGCGGTGCACCCGGCGGTGCAGGCCAATCTGGAGCTGCTGGCGAAGGACACGACGTTTACCATCACCACCGGCCACCAGCTCAACCTACTCACCGGGCCGTTGTACTTCATCTACAAGATTGTAACGGCCGTGAAGCTGGCCCGGCAGCTCAAGCAGCAGTACCCGCAGTACGATTTCGTGCCGGTGTACTGGATGGCCACCGAAGACCACGACTTCGCCGAAATCAACCACCTCAATCTGTTCGGCAAGAAATACGAGTGGAACGCCGCCGACCAGGGCGGGCCCGTGGGCCGGCTGCCGCTTGGTGGCCTGAGAGAAGAGCTGCTCGACCAGCTGCCCGCCGATGTGCCGGCGCTGTTCCGCGAGGCGTATGAGCAGTCGGGTACTTTGGCTGAAGCCACCCGCCGCCTTACGCACGACCTGTTTGGGGAGTACGGGCTGGTGAGCCTGGATGCGGATGCGCCGGCGCTGAAGCAGGCGCTGGTTCCGGTATTGGAGCAGGAAATTCAGGCGCAGGCCTCCAACCAGGCCGTGCAGGCGGCCAACGCCCGCCTCGAAGCTGCTGGCTACAAGCCCCAGGTGTATTCGCGCCCCCTCAACCTGTTCTTCCTCACCGACGCCGGCAAGCGGGAGCGGCTGGAGTACGACGCGGCCCAAGATTGCGTGCAGATTACGGTGCGTAACACCGGCCACTGCCACACCCAGGCCGAGTTGCTGGCGCTGGCCCAGGAGCACCCCGAGCAATTCAGCCCCAATGTGGTGCTGCGGCCGTTGTATCAAGAGCTGCTGCTGCCCAACCTCTGCTACATCGGCGGTGGGGCGGAAGTGGCCTACTGGTTCCAGCTGAAGGGTGTGTTCGACCAGAATAAGGTGCCGTTCCCCATTCTGCTGCCCCGCAACTCGGCCCAGTACGTGGGCAAGGCCAACGCCGGCAAGCTGCGCAAGCTGGGCCTCACCTCACTGGACATTTTCCGGCCGCTACCCGAGCTGAAAAAGCAGGTGGGCGCCACGCTGGGTCAGGAGGAAGTGAGCCTGCTGCAGCAGCAGCAGCAATTGGCTTCTGCTTTCCAGCAGATGTCGGACCTCGCCCAGCGCCTCGATCCGACGCTGGTGAAAACGGTGGCTGCCGAACAACAGAAAGTAGTCGGCATTGTGCAGGGCCTGGAAAAGCGCCTGAGCAAAGCCGCCGAAGCCAAGCACGAAACCGCCTACAACCAGCTCACAGCCCTCAAAGACAAGCTGATGCCCAACGGCCACCTGCAGGAGCGCGAAGACAACGTGCTCAGCATCCTCATCAACAACCCCGGCTTTATCGGGCAGTTGCTGGATGCCTTCGACCCGCTGGCGCTGGAGTTTACGGTGCTGGAGGAGGAGTAGCGGCTCAAAAAAATACCCGCTCAGCCAACGGTTGGCCGCCGCCCGGTATCTTGCCCGCATATCCCTCACACTATCCGGAGTTTTATGCGGTCATTACGCCTTTCGATTACGCTCTTCATTCTGCTGCTGACAGTGGCCGCAGGTGCCGCGGCTCAGTCCATTAATGGCATCATCACGAAGGTTGGCAGCCAAGAGCCGGTGCCGTTCGTGAACATTGGCGTGCCGGGCAAAGCCGTGGGTACCGTGGCCGACGAACAGGGCCGCTACCGCCTGAGCGTTGCCGCTCCCACCGACACGGTGCGCATTTCCAGTATCGGGTTCCGGCCGCGCCGCCTGACGGTGCAGGCCCTGCTAACCCAGCCCAACGTGCAGCTTACCGAGGATGCCGTGGCTCTGCGCGAAGTGAAGGTGAAAGCCAAAGGCTACTTCCGGCGCACCCGCACGCTGGGCATCAGCACCAACTCCGAAAACTCTACCATTACGCTGGCGGCCACCGACCTGGGGGCGGAAATCGGGACGGTTATCAGCCTCAAACACAAGCCCACGAAGGTGCTCAACGCCAACTTCAACGTGGCCTACAATCGGGCCGGCGCGCTGAAGTTCCGGGTGAACCTGTACCGGTTGCTGCCCAACGGTAAGCCTTCCATGGAGAAGCTGGTGCAGCGCGACATCATCGTGACCAGCAGCGTGGCCAAAGGCCCGATTACCGTGGACCTGACCGCCGACCAGCTGATTCTCGACGACGACTTCTTTCTGGCGCTGGAATGGATTGGCGGAGCAGATGCGGCCAAAGTCACCAATGCCCTGGCCTTC
The DNA here is from genome assembly GCF_027625995.1 of Hymenobacter yonginensis. NCBI lineage: Bacteria > Pseudomonadati > Bacteroidota > Cytophagia > Cytophagales > Hymenobacteraceae > Hymenobacter > Hymenobacter yonginensis. Next base: position 3,662,450 of record NZ_CP115396.1, on the reverse strand, counting down.
TCCGCCAGCATCGGGTATACCAACAACGACCTGTACATCCGCACCACCAGCCAGGGAACTTGGGAGCGGCAGTCGGCCGGGGCGTATCTGGCAGGTATGCAACCCCGCGCCAGCTTCTACGTGACGGTGCAGGACTAGCGCTGTAAGCACTGGCCCGCCGACCATTCAAATCAGCCTGCGGTATATATTGAGGGCTTTTACGCCGCCCGCCGGCCTTATAACTGCAACCTATGTTTTCCCGGATCCGTGCTTTGTTTGGCGCCCCTACTGCCCGTGATTTGTCGTTTGGCCTGCTGGAGGCCCGGCAGCTGACGCCTTTGGTAAAGCAGGAAAAGTGGGACCAAATCGGGCAGATAGCGCTGAGCGTGACTTCGGATGAGCTTTCCCGCCTGCTGGACGGTATCTGCCTGACCGAACAATTCAATAAGCAGATTCTGCCGCTGGCAAAGGACCCAGAGCCGGAGTTTGCCCGGCTGGTGCTGGGAGCCTGGTACCTCTACCAGGCCTGGCAGGCGCGCTCCGGCCTGCTGGCCAAGGATGTATCGAAGTCACAGATGGAAGGCTTTGAGCACTACCTGCTGCTGGCCCGCGGGCTACTGGGTGGCCCTTTCGCCACCCCAGCCTTCCTCTGCGAAGCACGCGCCCGGCTGGTGCGGGTGGAAATGGGCCTGAGTGAGCCCGACCACGCCATGACGGCCTTTCACCAAAGCATTGCGGTGGACGCGCGCAAGTTCTGGGCCTACCACCACGTGTTCAAGCTGGCCTCGCCCAAATGGCTGGGCAGCGAAGAAGAGCTGGTGGGCTACATCCAGTCGGTGGAGGACGATGCGCTGCGCCACACGCTCTGGCTGATGTTTCTGGTAGAGGCGTACAGCGACGCCGACCTGGAAAATGAGTCATCGGCCCTGCAGCGGTGGTATCCGGCTTACCAGGAGCTGCTGGAAGAAGTGCTGGCGCAGCCGCAGCTGCCGCTGAGCAACACGTTGGTATCCATCTATGCCAATAACAACCTAGCCTATCTGTACCACTTAGTAGGGGAGCGGGAAAAGCGCAACGCCATTCTGGTAGCGCTGGGCGGTCATTTCCCCCCGTACCCGTGGGACTATTTCGGCATCGACGCCGGCAGCACCGTGGCAATGAAGGCCTTCCAACTGGCTCCTGCCCGTCGCCCATGACCAAAGCCGACCTGCGCCGCGAAGCCCTGGCCCGCCGCCGCGCCCTGCCCGAAGCCGAAGTGGCGCACCGCAGCGCCGCATTGTGGGAGCAGCTGCAGGCCGGTTTCCCGGTAGCGCAGTGGCAGTGGCTGCACCTGTTTCTGCCAATTCCGCAGCAGCACGAGCCCAATACCTGGCCGCTGATCCGGCAGCTGTGGGCGCAGCAGCCGCACTTGCAGCTGGCCGTGCCCGTGGTGCAGCCCGACGGCCACACGCTGCGCCACTTCCACCTCACGCCCGAAACGACGCTGGTAGAAAACCGCTGGGGCATTCCGGAGCCGGTAAGTGCCGCCGAAGTGCACCCCGCACAACTGGATGCCGTGCTGATTCCGCTGCTGGCTTTCGACGAAGCCGGCCACCGCGTCGGATACGGTAAAGGCTTCTACGACCGTTTTCTGACTGAATGCCGCCCCGACGCGCTGCGTATTGGCGTAAGCCTGGAGCCGCCGGTTGCGCGCATTACCGATGCCTGGGCCGGCGACGTGCCCCTGCATGCCTGCCTCACGCCCGAACGGGTGTGGTGGTTTTAGGCGGAGAGCCGCTGTAAGCCAGTTTTTTGTGTGGAGTAGATGTGCGTGAATGACGCCGATTCTCTACATTCAGGCTATGGCCCACATTCAATCCCCGCATTTCACCGGTCGCGCCCGTCGTGCCGGCCGCCGCCTTGCCTCGTCGCCCGATATGACCTCGATGGTAGGGCTGGGGTTTCTGCTGGTTAGCTTCTTTTTGATGGCGGCTTATTTTGCCCGGCCTACGGTTATGGAACTGGCGATGCCCGTGAAGCCAAAGCCAGAGGATATGGGCGCTGTTTGTGGTGGCTATCTGAATGTTATGACAGTATTGATTGATGCAGACGATAAACTTTACTGTTATCCTGGATTGGCTTCGGTGCTGTCTAAAGCCGATTTGAAGCAGACTGATTTCAGTGCTGAGGGCTTGCGTCAAGTGCTGTTAGAGAACAGGAAGAATCCGTATGCAGCGTTAGTCCTCATCAAACCCAGCAACCAATCGTCTTACCAAGCGCTGGTAGATGTGCTGGACGAAATGAACATTACGGAAACCAGCAATTACGCCATAGCAGACCTCACGGCAGAAGACGAGCAACTGATTGAATACGCGCAACAGATGAACCGTAAGCGCCTGTAGGTGGCGGTGGAGCCTACCATAGTGGTGTCAGCACTGGTTGACCAGCCGCAAACCCTGCAGGCGCACAATACCGACCTGCACCATAGCGTTGGCTGAATACAAACGGTATTCACTTAACCCCCAGCATCGTTATGGCCGACTTCCAAACCGCCGCCCCTGCCGCCCGTGGCTCGAAACCCCGCGTGAAAAAGTCGGCCTTCCGCCTCGATATGACCCCAATGGTGGATTTGGCGTTTCTGCTGCTCACGTTCTTCATGCTCACCACCACGTTTGCCCGGCAGAATGCCATGGACCTGACCATGCCCGCCGGCAAAGGCCCCGCCACCCCGCTCAAACAAAGCAAAGCCCTGACGTTGATTCTGGGCAAAGACAGCCAGGTGCACTACTTCTTCGGCCTGAACGATGCGGAAACCAAGCCGACGCTGCGTACCACCACGTTTAGCTCCGCTGGCCTGCGCCAGATTCTGCTGGACCGCCAGCAGCAGCAGCCTGCGCCCTTCGTGCTCATCAAGGCCGGCCCCGACGCCAAATACCGCGACCTGGTAGACGTGCTCGACGAAATGAACATCACCGACCAGCAGCAATACGCTCTGGTTGATTTCACCCCCGCCGACCAGCAGCTCCTCGACTACCGGCCCCAGGTGCGGCACTAGCCGCTACCGGCGCATGGCTCGCCGGCCCAACTGGTAGCACCCGTAGCCTACCCCGGCTATGGCGGCTAGGTGCAGCGCCCGCGCCAGCAGTAGCCAGCGGGCCGGAGCGGCCGCACTGCCGGCCGGAAACGCCGGCGGCACCGCCAGCGCCGCCAGTTGCGTAAGGGCGTCGGTGGCATAGTCGGCCCCAAGCAGCAGCAGCAGGCTGGCCGCTACCAGCACGGCATATGTCAGGCGCGGACTGCGCCGCCACAACGCCGTGCCTGCCAGCGCCAGCAGCAGCATAGGCAATAGCAGCGCCAGCACCAGCCAGTAAGGCGGCAGCACGATGTAGGTGTTGTGCAGCTGAATATCCAGCTGCGGCTGCAGCAGCGCCCCGAACCCCACCAACAGGCCGGCCAGCACAACGGCCACCACTCCGCAGCCCAGCAGCAAAAGCAGAAAGCGGCGCGTCATCAGCGGGGCAAAGCGGGCAGCACCTGCACCTGCGAGATGCGCGCCTGCCCCCACGGCGCAATACTAACCGTGACCTGCAGCGGCTGCGGGCGGCGCAGCTGGCGGCGCGCTTCCTCGGGTAGGTAGTAGCGCTCCAGGCCGTAGCGCAGGCGCATGCTGCGGCGCCACGTTTCCTGCACCCAGCCGCGCAGAACAGTCTGGCCGGGGCCGATGGCCGGCTGCTCCGGGTGCACAGCCACGGCCTCGTAGACGCCTTGGCGCTGCTCCAGCACCACGTACACCGGGGCTTTGCGGCGGGGCACGGCGCTGCCCTTCCAGAGGTGGCCGGGCAGCTCACTGATGAGGTAGCGCAGCTCCAGATAATCGTGGAAACGCAGGTCGCGCGGGTCGGCGGGGGCGGTGCGCAGGGTGATGGTGGTGCCCAGTTGCTCGGTGGCGTAGCCGGCTCCGGCCACCGCCAGCACAAACAGCAACTGCGCCACCACCAGCCCCCACAGCCAGCGGCGCCGCCGGGGCTCGGGCAGCGTGTGGCTGGGCCGAACGATGGCCGTGGCTACCTGAGCGCCGGCCGCCGCAGGTATGGGCGTAGCAGGCGCGCTCATGGCTTGGAAGCTTCAGAGGTTGAAAACGTGCGCGCTGCCCGGCGGCGCAGCCACCAGCTCAAACCTAGCAGCAGCCCGCCGCCCAGCAGAAAAAACAACGACTTATCCATGAAGCCCCACGTCAGCTTGAAGTAGGCTACGGCGGTGGTCAGGATGAACAGCACGGTGCCCAGCGTCACCCGGTCGGGGTTTTGCTCCTGGTGGGCGCGCCAGAGCACGGCCCCGGAATAGGCGTACAGCACCACCAGCGTGGCCACGGCCAGCGGCAGTCCGCCCGTGAAATAGAAGCCCGGCAGCAGCAGCAGCCAGTCGGTGAGACTGCCCAGGCGGCCGCGCCGCTGCTTGCCCACTGCCGACAGCGCCAGTACCACTCCCAGCGCCGCCAGATACGGCAGCATAGGCGCCCGCAGCCGCCCGGCATAGATGTCCGACTCGCCGAACAAAGCCAGCCCCAGCGTGAACACAAACGCGGCTACCAGCGGCGGCCCCTGCAGGGCGCGGCCGGCCGGCCGGTCAGGCTGCCAGTCGCCGAAAGCGTAGAGCAGCATGGCCGGCAGGAAAAACCAGGTGATTTTGATGTGCAAATGGCTGATGAGCAGCGCCGCCTGCCAGAGTAGCCCCGAGGCCAACACCGCCCCCAGCACCGAATCGGGGCGGCGCCACCAGTAGTACCCCAGCCCGCCCGCCGTGAGGCCGGCCGTGAGGTAGCTGAACGCCCCCAGCTGCCCGGTGTTGTAGCCCTGCACCAGCCCGCCAATCACCACGGTCAGGATGAACAGGAACCGGCTGCCGTACACCCACGTGAGGGCCACGCCCGCCACTGCCCACGCCACCAGCCCCGACAGGTCGTAGCCAATGAGCTGGTACATCTGGCTGGTGAGTAGGATGCTGATGCCAAACAGCAGCAGCCCCAGCCCCAGCAGCCCCATGCCCAACGACTCGTACTGGCGGCGCAGAAAGTACTCGGCGGCGGCGTAGGTGCCGGCCAACGAGCCCAGCAGCAACGCCAGCCGCACCACTTCGGGCAGGCCCTGCCAGTTGGCCGCCACCACGCTCAGGGCGCTGAGCAGAATCAGGAGGCTGCCCAGCAGCGGCAGCAGCGCCAGGGGCGGCCGCTCGGCCGGGTACAGCGCCAGCAGCTGCACGCGCTGCTCTTCCGCAATGATGCCCCGCTGCACCCAGTCCCGCCCGTCGGTTTCCAGTACTCTTCGACTCATAATGGCTGCAACTTAAGCAGCAAATGATAGTGTATCTCGCTTAGGTTGTTAAAGTTTGATGAACCAATATTCTATTGTGCTCTTTCTATAATTATTGTCTGCAAATCTTCAATAGACAAAGGTGGGTTTGATGTGTGAAGCATAGCATGGCAGTTTGGGCATACTGGTCTCAAGTCTTTTATCGGATCAATTGAGTGATGTTTCTTGATATCTGATATTTTATTTAAATGGTGAACATGAATAAAGTATTCTCCAATTTTACCATAATAACTTGTGAAATTAAAATTGCAAACACAACAAGAATGTCCATAATGCTTTAAACATGCAGCTCGTGCATTTGGGTTTCTCTCATACTGAGTTTGTATAATTTGGTAAGGCGTGCCTTCATGGAATTCGGCTTCCTCATCATTATGCGATACTGATTCTGGTTTGAACAACCTTATAGAAAATTTTTCATCACCAATTTTGTGAATTTCCCAAATGCCATGTCTATTGGGGACATAACAATGCAATGTCTTGTCATTGTCTTCAAAAAATAAATCATATTCAGAATTTGAATTAGTCAGTCGGGGGCGCTGATTTTCAGACCAATGTATTCTTGAATTATGATTAACTGTCAGAAGTTGAATCTGGCAAATAATTGTGTGGTCTTTTACGTTTTGCCACTTAGTGTGTATGTATTCTTTTATTTCTCTTCGACTTGCTTTACCGCTGTGTGCCTCCACGGCCTCTTTAACCATTCTCCATACTGCAGGTCTTTCCATATTCTGTGGTTTATATTATATTAAGATAAATGCTTACCCCCGCTTCCAGGCCCGCGTCATTTCGCGCTTGCCGGGCGGGCCCGGAATCCGCTCTACCTGCCAGCCAGCGGCCTGCAGACTGCGCTTGAAGCTGCCTTTGGCGCAGTAGCTCACCAAGCAGCCGCCCGGCGCGGTGGCGGCGTACAACTGCCGGAAGATGTCGTCGGTCCACATGTCGGGCTGCTTTTCGGGCGCGAAGGCGTCGAAGTAGATGACGTGGTAGGTGTCTTCGGCCAGGGGCGTGTGCTGCAGCTCGCCGGCCAGCTTCAGCAGCGCAAACTGCGGCGTGAGGGCCACTGGCGTGTTCCAGCCGGCAGCATGAATCTGCTCGTGGTAGTCGAGCAGCTCGGGGTTGAGTACGTAGCGCTCCACGCCCAGCTGCCCGATAACGGCCGGTGGCAGCGGGTACTTCTCAATGGTATCGTAGAAGATGGGGTGGGGGCTGGCCAGGCTGTACTGCAGCGTGAGCAGGGCGTTCAGGCCGGTGCCGAAGCCAACTTCCAGCACCCACACCATGCCCGTGGCGGCGGCCATCACGGGGGCTAGGCCCGCGCCCAGGTACACGTGCTGCGCCTCCTGAATGGCGCCGTGGGTGGAGTGGTAATGTTCGTCGAGGGCGGGCACGTACAGCGTGCTGGAGCCGTCGGCCGTGGTGCGGACTTCTACGGTAGGGGTGAGCATACGGGAGCGGTTGAGGAGCAGGTGTGTAGGCAGGCAGGAGCAGGCGAGGCGGGGCAGCAGCGGCCGGCAAGAAAACGCCCCGTTTGCCTCGTTCTCGTCACCCGGCCTGCAAGCCGTGCGTAGGAAGGCTACCCGTTTTTCTTATCGTTCCGCTACATGGCCCGCATCAAAGTAAATCTACCGGAAACTTTCCGCTTTTCCAGCACCCTCGCCGTGCGCATCACCGACCTCAACTACGGCGCCCATCTCGGCAACGATTCGCTGCTGGGGCTGCTCCACGAGGCCCGCGTGCAGTTTCTGCTGCACCTGGGCCGCCCCGAGGTCGACCGCGCCACCGGCCGCGGCCACATCATGGCCGACGTGGCCATCGAGTACAAAGGCGAGGCCTTCCACGCCGATACGCTGCGCGTGGATATGGCCGTGGCCGACCCGCACAAGTATGGCTTCGACATCGTGTACCAGGTCTGGAACCAGGAGCAGCGCGAAATTGCGCGGGCCAAAACCGGCATGCTTGCCTTCGACTACACCACCCGCAAGCTGCTGCCCCTCACCGAGGCCGAGCTAACCCATCTGGCGGGCTGACAGCCAGGCCGGCAGTAGCGCGAACTTTGCGGTTCGCGCCCCCGCGCCGCAAGCGCCATCTGAGCCGTGCGGAGGCGCGAACTGCAAAGTTCGCGCTACTGCCCGATTTCCGTGGAACCCAACTGCCTCGCTCGTTGTATCTTTGCGCTATGATGATTGACCTGCCCGTAGTTTCCAAGCGCGACATCCGCAAACTCACCCCCGACGAGCTCAAAACCTTTATGGTGGAGCACGGCGAAAAGCCCTTCCGCGCCAAGCAGGTGAGTGAGTGGCTCTGGAAGAACACGGCCGGCACGTTTGAGGAGATGAACAACATCAGCCTGGCCACCCGCGAGCTGCTGGCGAAGCACTTCGTCATCAACGGCGTGCAGGTGCAAAATCAGCAGCTCTCCAACGACGGCACCATCAAATCGGCGTTCCGGCTCTTCGACGGCAACATCGTGGAAGGCGTGCTCATCCCGCACGACACGCGCATGACGGCCTGCATCAGCTCGCAGGTGGGCTGCTCGCTCACGTGCAAGTTCTGCGCTACCGGCTACATGGACCGCAAGCGCAACCTCGACGCCGCCGAAATCTACGACCAGGTGGTGCGCATCCGCGAGCAGTGCGAGGCCCAGTACGGCACGCCGCTCACCAACATCGTGTACATGGGCATGGGCGAGCCGCTGCTCAACTACGCCAACGTGGTGAAAAGCATTGAGCGCATCACCGCCCCCGACGGTCTGAACATGGCCCCGCGCCGCATCACGGTCAGCACCGCCGGCATTGCCAAGATGATCAAGAAGCTGGCCGACGACGGCGTGAAGGCCAACCTGGCCCTGAGCCTGCACGCGCCCAACGACACCAAGCGCAACGAAATCATGCCCATCAACGAGGCCAACTCGCTGGCTTCGCTGGAAGACGCTCTCAAGCACTACCACCAAGTAACGGGCCGCAAGGTCACCTACGAGTACATTGTGTTCGAGAGCTTCAACGACACACTGCAGGACGCCGAGGAACTGCTCCAAATCACGAAGTGGATTCCGTGCAAGGTGAACCTCATCGAGTACAACCCCATCGAAAACGCCGACTACAAAAACACTGGCGAGGTGAAGCTCATGGCTTTCCTCAAGTACCTGGCCGACCGCGGCGTGCAAACCAACCTGCGCCGCAGCCGCGGCAAAGACATCGACGCCGCCTGCGGGCAGCTGGCCGTGAAGGAGAAGTCGGAGGCGGCGTAGGCTGCACCTACTCATGCAAGTAAAAGGGCCCGGCATTCAGTAATGCCGGGCCCTTTTTTGTTGAAAGCAGGAGTCTGTTATTCCTGCGTTTTCTTGTTGAAGTCAGAGAAGAGCATCACCGCTTCGGGGCATTCGGTAGCCATCTGCAGGCCCACTTTGGTGCCCATGTCGCGCATGCGGTCCTGGTTCTCGAATATGTCGGCGCCGAACACCTTTTTGAGCTGCGAGGCGTGAGCCTTCAGGTGCTTTTCAAACGCCTGGGTTACCACCTGTTGGCGCTCATCAGTGCTCAGGGCTTTGATGGTGCCAACGCGGGGCTGCAGGTCGCGGCAGAGGGCGCTGGCTATTGGCCGCAGGGCTTTTTCTTCTTCCGGCCGCAGCGGCACGGGCTGCGGCTGGTTCAGCTGTTCGGCACCCAGGCGAATGAACAACTGCTGACCGACGGGGCAGTTGACCAGCAGCCACATGGCAATCTGGCGCCCTATCTCCTCGCCCCTGGCCCTGATGGCGTCGCGGGTGCCCTCACCGCCGCTGGTAAGCAGGGTCATGAAGTCGGGGTTGTTGGCGGCGCTGATCATCGTCAGGCGAATAAAGAGCTGCTGCGCTTCGTCCTTGGAGAGCTTGCTGAGCGGCTTCTTCTTGTCTTCGGCCTCCAGCTGCCGGCAGATATCAGCGCCGGCCAGGCGAATGGTTTTCTGTTCGGCCAGGCTGTCGGGGGCAGTTTGGGCGTGGCCCGTAAGGGTAGTGCTGCATAGGCTTATCAGCAATACAACGCGTAGGATAAAAATTTTCATGCGTTAAATGTATCACCCGGCTGCCAATACCGAAGCTCTTGGCTGCCCTATTTGCTGCCTTTGCCGAAGCGGAACGTGAAGTCGTAGTACACGGGCACGATGTAGGAAGAAAAGACGCGCGGGCCGTAATCGTTGTAATTGTCGTCGTTGTTGTTGTAGGCCAGCGCATAGAAGGCGCCCAGCCCCAGCGAGGTACGCCGCCAGTTGATTTTGGCCCCGTACAACCCGCCCATTCCCGTTTTAGAGTTGGCAATCAGGTAGTTTTCACTGATCAGCGACACGCGGCGGCTGATGCGCTTCTGGCCGCCAACCTGCAGCACCGGGGTAGATAGTATGCCGCTGCCAGAAAACCCATAGCCCAGGCCCACCGTGAAATTGTCGTCGGCCGATCCGTAGGTAGCCAACCCGTAGGCTAGACCTACGCCGAAAGAGTTGTTGCCATACTCGAAATCAGGAATGCGCAGGTAGAGCAGGCCGGCACCGGCGTGCCACTTCTCCGAGATTTTTGCCGAAAACTTGGGCGTGAGGGCCAGGAACTGGTCCTGCAGCGGCACCGTGGGAATGGCCGAGAACATCACGCCCATCGAGAAATTGTCGGTGAAGCCGTAGTTGGCGCCCACAAAGTACAGGCTGATATCCTGCAGGCTGCCTTCGCCCTGGCGCAGGTTGCGGGCAGTGGGTGCGAAGAACAGGCGGTTGCCGTTGCCGATGTTGTGCCAGTTGGCCGGGCGGCGCGCCACCTCCGACGTCAGCTCCTCCAGCCGCTCGATGTTGGCGCGCTCCACCTGCACCACGCCCAGGTCTTTGGTGAGAAACTGCAGCCGCTGGGGCTGGCGGTCAGTCAGCTCGCCATCAAAAGCCGAGCCCGAGCGCAGCGTAACCCGGTAGCGGCGGCCCACCGAGTCGGGCGAGGCGGCAGTGCCGGGCTGCAGGTTGGTGGCGGCCAGCTCCCGCTGCCGGGCCGCAATCAGGCTGCGGGCGCCAGCCAACTCGGCCGGGGTGTAGGGGCGCAGCACCGTGCGGCCATCCTGGAGCTGCACCTGCAGGGTCAGGGCGCTGTCGGGGGTCATGATTTGCAGCAGGCGCGCTTCCTGGAAATCCTTGATGGAGTATTCCGGCAGCAGGCCGTAGTCGCGCTTTTCCTGCTGGTCGAGAACCGGGCCGATGGCCGGGCTGAAGGAGAGCGGCTGGGTAACGGGCTGCTGGGCGTAGGCGTGGCCGGCGAGCAGGCAGGCGGGCAGTAAAAAGCGGAGTAAGGATAGGCGATACATACTGCGGGAGAGTGGAGTAGAAGAGTAAGCCAAACCTACACGATTGGCCATAACTCTCTATGCTCCAGGTGCCCCACAATGTCGCTTCATCAGACTTTTGAATGCCGCCCTTTCAGAAGGCTGGCACAAATAAAAAGGCATCCTGAATAGCCAGGATGCCTTTTTTGATAGGTCGTTTAGTAGTTGTATCAGGGACTTCAGGCGGTGCCTTGAAAGGCTGCCTGTGTTGGCCGATAGCCAGCTGAATTTGCACTGGCGCGGGGCCACTTGCCCCGGCTAGGCCCGCCAGCGGCCCTCGGCGCGGGGCCGGCCCGTCGAGATTTCCTCTGGGCTTTCGCCTTTGGGCACCTCGCGGGTTTCGATGCGCACGGCGTGGGCTTTGGGCTGCACTTTCTGCCCGAAGGCGTCGGCAAACTCCTGGGTGAACTCAGCCCCGAAGAAGATGATCAGCGACGAGTAGTTCACCCACAGCAGCAGCAGAATGGCCGAGCCCGCCGCCCCAAAGGCCGAGCCCGGCTCGGCGTAGGAGATGTAGGCGGCAATCAGGTACTTGCCAATCATGAACAGCAGGGCCGTGATGAAGGCACCCACGCCCACGTCGCGCCACCGGATGATGGCATCGGGCAGGAACCGGTAGATAAGAGCAAACAGCAAGGAGGTGATGAATAGCGAGAGGCCGAAATCGACGAGGTGGATGATGACTACCGTGACTTCGGGCAGCAGCCGCTGCAGGTAGCCGGTAAACACCGACAGCATGGCGCTGATGACAAACGAAATCAGCAGCAGCAGGGCTACGCTCAGAATCAGGCCGAACGACAGCAGCCGGTCGCGCACGAACTGCCAGAGGCCGTTGCGGGGCTTCACCTTCAGGTTCCAGATGTCGTTGATGCTTTCCTGCAGGGTTACGAAGAACGTGGTGGCGGCAAAAATCAGCGTGCCAATGCCGATAACGGCGGCCAGCCCGCTCTTTTGCTGCTTGGTGAACTCGGCAATGGAATCCTGCAGAAATTTGGCCGAGTCGGGCCCGACGAAGCCGCGCAGCTGCCCGTATACCTGGCCCGTGACGGCTTCACTACCATACACCGAGCTGGCCACCGTAATGACGATGAGCAGCAGCGGCGGCAGCGAGAAGATAGTGTAGTACGATAGCGCTGCCGCGTGCCGGAACGAGTTGTTGACCATAAACTCCCCGGCCGTGGTTTTGAGGATGTTGAGGACGTCGGAAAGCTTGTAATGGGTAGCCATAAGGCGCACGATTCAGGGGAAAGGTTTGGCGGTAGTACGGGCCTGGCGCGGGTGGCGTTGGATAGAGTTGGCCAATTGCGGGAGCTTTCCGTAGAGAAGCCCGGCGGGCGAGCTACTTTGCGGCCCGGTTTCGTTTCCTGCTTTTTTTCCTGACCTATGCGTTTTCTTCTTGTGGCCGCGCTGGCGGCTTTGCCCCTGGCCGGTTTCGCTCAGACTTCCACAACCAAGCCGGCCAAAACCCCGAAAGGCAGCTATCCGGCCGGCCAGGGCTTTGATGCAGCCGGCTCCGACGCCAAAGCCACGCAGCTGGCCGATAAGGTGATGCTGGCCATGGGCGGCTACCCGGCCTGGCAGCAGACCCGCCTGCTGGGCTGGGACTTCCTCGACGGCTCCTACCAGCTCTGGGACAAGCAGACCGGCGACTTCCGCTGGCAGAAAGACAGCACCGTGGCTGTGTATAACCTGCAAAGCAAAAAGGGCAAAGCCTTCCGCAACGGCCGCGACATTTCGGCCACCCCCGACGGCGAAAAGCTGCTCAGCCGCATGTACCCGATTTGGGTGAACAACTCGTGGTGGCTGCTGATGCCTTTCAAGCTCAAGGACTCGGGCGTGACGCTGACGTACAAGGGCGCGGGCAAGTTCATGGACGGGCAGCCGGCCGAGGTGCTCAACATGACCTTCAAGAACGTAGGCGTGACGCCCGACAACAAGTACGAAGTCCTCATCAACCCCAAAACCAACCTGATGGAGGAGTGGGCCTACTTCCCCAAAGCCACCGACGCCCAGCCTGCCTTCCGCCGCCGCTGGGTGGGCTACCAGAAATTCAACGGCATCCTGCTGGCCGCCGACCGCACCGACGGCAAAGACGGCCGCAAGCTGGGCCACATTTCGGCCTTCAGCAACGTGCCCGCCGGCGTGATGCAGAACCCCAAACCCGTAGAGAAGCTCTAGGCTGCGGGATTTCCTGATACAGCAAGCGCCCCAGCTACCAGGTGTAGCCGGGGCGCTTTGCGTATTGGAATAGGTCTGATGACACAGATTTGCGTCGGTGCAAGCCCGGCGCTACTACACGGCGCTGCGCACTAGGCCGCCATCTACGCGCAGGCTGGCCCCGTTGATGGCCGCCGCCAGCGGGCTGGCCACGAAGGCGGCGAAATCGGCAATTTCGCGGGGCTGGATGAGGCGGCCGATGAGGGAGGTGGGGCGGTTTTCGGCCATGAAGCGCCGCTCGGCGGTGGGGTAGTCGGTTTCTTCGGGGAATACCTGGCGGATGAATTCCTCCACGCCGGGCGTGTGGGTGGAGCCGGGCAGCAGCGCATTCACCGTCACGCCCGTGCCTTTCGTCATTTCAGCCAGGCTGCGGGCTACGGAGAGCTGCATCATCTTGGTGGCGCTATAGTGGGCCATTTCCGGGGCCGGGTTCAGGGCTGATTCGCTGCTGATGAACAGGATGCGGCCGGTGCCGCGCCCGAGCATGCCGCGCAGGTAGTGGCGGCTCAGGCGCACTCCGCTCAGGATGTTCACTTCAAACAGCCGCTGCCAGGCCTCGTCGGTGGTGTCGAAGAAGTCGGTGGCCTCGTAGATGCCCAGGTTGTTGATGAGCACGTCCACCTCGGGGTACTGGGCCAGCGTCTGGGCGGTGCCTTCCAGCGTGCCGTTGTCGGCGGCCAGGGGCAGCAGCTGGGCCGCCGGAAACTCCTGCCGTAGCTGGCTGATGGCCTGTTCCACGCTGGCCGCCGTACGCCCGTTCACAATCACGCGGGCGCCCTCGCGGGCAAAGGTGCGGGCCATTTCCAGGCCGATGCCGCCGGTGGAGGCGGTGATGAGGACGGTTTTGTCGGTGAGCTGTAAGTCCATGATGAGGAAACGCAAAAGGTGGAGCCGGCCTGCCGGAAGTGGCGGCCGGTTGGTTGGTTCTACAACACGGAAAGCGCGCCCGGCGGTTGAGTCGGTTTCACGGAACTACCAGCACTTTCCACGGAATCGAAGCCCCCCAGCCCCGCCACCACTCCGCCGGCCCGCACCGCCGACGGGCTCTGGCCGGTGTGGCGACGGAAAAACCGAGCAAAGTAGGCCGCGCTGGCAAAGCCCAGCAACCGGGCTACTTCCGCCACCGGCACTGCCGTGCCCACTAGGTAAGCCGTGGCCGTGCGCACCAGCAGAGCCTGCACCACGGCCCCGGCCGAGCGGCCGGTGTGGGCGCGCACCATATCATGCAGGTGGTTAGGGCTCACGTGCAGGCGGTCGGCGTAGTGGGCCACGGTGGTCTGGCGCAGGGGCAGGCGGGCGAAATCGGCGTCGAGCAGGGCCAGGAAGGCATTGGTGAGCTGCACACCCGCCGAGTGGCGCTGCTCGGCCCGGGGGCTGGCGTGGTGGTAAAGGGCGTAGGCGCGCTGCAGCAGCAATTGAAGCTGGGCCCGCAGCAGCGGCGCGTGCTCGGCGGCCCCGGCTTGGTAGTCGGCCTCCATGTGCTGCATCAGCTCCAGGAAGTAGCGCGTCTGCGCGGGCTCCAGCTGCAGCGTGCTGGCCCCGCCGCCCACCCGGAAAAACGGCAGGCTGCGCAGCAGGCCCTTGTCGGCGCGGTCTGCATTGAAGAAATCCTCCGAGAAGGCGCAGAAGTAGCCCTGGTGGTCGGGCACGGTGGTTTGCCAGCTGGTGATGGTGTGCGGCCCGATAAAGCAGAGCATGTTTTCGCGCACGTAATGGGTTTCGGCCCCGAAAGTGTGGATGCCTTCCCCGCCCGTGACGATGAACACCAGGTAAAAATCGAGGCGATTGGCCTCAATGGTATCCTTGCACTTGTAGCGGAAGTCGTCGCGCCGGTGAATCTCGAAATGCTCGATGGTGGTGGTTCCACTGGGTACAGGCGCCAACGAGCGGCCTTCGCCCTGAAAAAACAGCTGGTGGTACGCCCGCCCGGACAGTATCGGAATTGCCACGGAAGAAGAAGCCATACGGTCAGAATAGTGGTTGACAGGCCGAACGAAGCAAAGACGCCCTGTTTTACGTTTCCTAGTTGAACGAAGACGTGGCCCAAACAAGCGCAGCAACGACACAACGCACCCCCTGGCGCTTGTACTGCATACTGCTCGGCCGTCCGCTTACCCTTTCGCCAGCTCCCAGCGCAGGGTTTCGATGGGGGCTTCGCGCAGGGCCGTGGCCAGCTCGGCATCATCCCGGAACTGCAGCTGATGCAGCACTGAGGCCTCCACGCTCACCGCAAGCTGCGGCTCGCGGAAGGGCCAGGGCTGTACCTGCACGGGGCCGTCCTCGGTGGGGCGCAGCACGTGGTGGGTGTAGCCGTCGGGCCCGCGGTGGATTTCCAGAGCCCGGCCCATTTCCGGCAGCTCCTGGCGGCACAGAATTAGGCTGAGCCGGTCGCACCAGTGCAGCAGGGCGTAGGCCTGGTCGGCCTCGGCCTTTTTGAGTTTCAGCTCCCGCCGCCAGGTTTTCTGACAAGCCAGCTGCTCGTCCAGGAACTGGTCGATTTCCGGCTTTTCGCCCCGTAGACTTTCATATAGCGTGCTCAGGTGCATACTCGTGAGCAGGCTGCGCCAGCGACCCTGGAACCGCGCCGCATTCATCAGGCGGGTGGCCTGCTCCAGCGAGAATTCCTTCATGGTGAAGTTGGCCGGGGCCCCGGCGAGCGTAAGGCCGTAGTGCCCGGTCCAGTCGGCCTGCTCGTCGTCGTGCTGGGCGGCGGCGGCCAGTAGGCCCACCCACTGGTCGAGGGGCAGAAACGGGGGCCACTGGTGCAGTAGCTGGGCCGCCAGCAGCGCGTGGGCCTGCTGGTAGATAATCTGCCAGCCGGCGGGCGTATGGTTCACAATCATGGAGCGGGGCGCGGAAAAGGGTGCAGCTTCAGAAACGCAGCCAGCGGCCGGAGGTTTGCGGCCACTCAACAGGAAACACAAACGCCCCACCAAATGAGGTAGGGCGTTCCAAGATGGTAAGCTGCGTGACAACCAGTAGCGCGAACTTTGTAGTTCGCGCCACCGCGCCGATAGAATTGTTCGAACGGCGTGGGGACGCGAACTACAAAGTTCGCGCTACTTCAGTACCACGGCTTCCTTGAGGTGCAGCAGCATGTCGTCGGTCATCTTGTCCAGCGTGAACTGGGGCTGCCAGTTCCAGTCGTGGCGGGCTTTGCTGTCGTCGATGCTGGCGGGCCAGGAGTCGGCAATCTGCTGGCGCTGGTCGGGCTGGTAGGTGACCTGGAAATCGGGGTAGTGGCGCTGGATGCTGGCCGTAATTTCCTTCGGGCTGAAGCTCATGGCGCCCAGGTTGTAGGAGCTGCGCACCTGGATGTTGTCGGCCGGGGCATGCATCAGGTCCAGGGTGGCCTTCAGCGCGTCGGGCATGTACATCATGGGCAGGTAAGTGTCCTCTTTCAGGAAGCACTCGAAGTTCTCGCCGGCCACGGCTTTGTGGTAAATGTCCACGGCGTAGTCGGTGGTGCCACCACCGGGTAGGCTCTTGTAGCCGATGAGGCCGGGGTAGCGCAGGCTGCGCACATCCAGGCTGTGCTTGCGGAAGTACCACTCGCACCACTGCTCCCCGGCCAGCTTGCTGATGCCGTACACCGTGTTGGGGTTCATGATGGTGAGCTGGGGCGTGTTGTCGCGCGGGGTATCGGGGCCGAACACGGCAATGCTGCTGGGCCAGTACACCTGCCGCACACCCAGGTCCACGGCTGCATCCAGCACGTGAAACAAGCCGTCCATGTTCAGCTGCCAGCCAAACTTAGGGTTCTTCTCGGCCGTGGCCGACAGCAGCGCCGCCAGGTGGTATACCTGCGTGGGCTTGTACTGGCGCATCACGTCTTCCAGGCGGTTCTTATCCAGCACATCCAGCAGCTCAAAGGGGCCGGCCTGAGTGGTTTCGGCGTCCTGGGGGGGGCGCACGTCGGCGGCCACTACGTTGGAAGCGCCGTACATCTGGCGCAGCTCGTGGGTGAGCTCCAGGCCCAGCTGTCCGCCGGCGCCGATAACGAGGATGGTGTCGCCGGGGGTGGCGGCGGAAGTGCTGGGTGTAGCCATTCGGGAGGGTGGGGAGGGGTAACTGGGTGGTGAAGAAATACAAAGATACGGGCCGCCGGGGTTTCGGGGAGGTCAGGTGTGCCGTAGCGCGAACTGCAACGCTTGCGCTACGGCCCGGCAGTAGCCCGGCTGCAACTTCCCCGGTATATTTGAACTCCTGTCGTTACCGGTTTACCTGTCTGTTTTATGCGCTACCGATTCCTGTTGTTCTGGCTGCTGGGCAGCCTGCCCGCACTGGCACAGCCCGCGGCCCAGCCGGCGGCCCGGCCCGTGTATCGTAATCTGGTGATGGAAGGCGGCGGTATCCGGGGCGTGGCCTACGGGGGGGCGCTGGAAGAGCTGGAGCGGCAGGGCGTGCTGGCGGGGTTGCAGCGGGTCGGTGGCACTTCGGCCGGGGCCATTCAGGCGGCGCTGCTGGCCGTGGGCTACTCGCCCCGCGAAATCATCGACGTAGTCAATAACACGCCCATCCAGCGCTTCAACGACGGCCGGTTTATGTTCATCGGGGGCAGCCACCGCCTCACCAAGCAGTTTGGCTGGTACCGCGGCGACGCCCTCACGGAGAACATCCGGCAGCTGGTGGCCCGCAAAACCGGCAAACCCGACCTGACGTTGGCCGGCCTGCACCAGTTGGCTCAGCAGCAGCCCGGCCGCTACCTCGACCTCTACACCACCGGCACCAACCTCACCCAACAGCGCGTGCAGGTGTTCAGCCACGAAACCAACCCCACCCTGCGCGTAGCCGACGCCGTGCGCATCAGCATGAGCATTCCGCTCTACTTCCGGGCCGTGCTGCTCGATGCCCGCGGCAACGTCATCCAGGGCAAGCCCGAGAAAGGCCAGCCCGTGCAGGTGCTGGTAGATGGCGGCCTGCTGGCCAACTACCCCGTGGAACTGTTCGACTACCCGCGTTACCTGCCCACCCAGCTTTCCGCCTCCACCAAGCCCGACGCCGAAGGCCGCGTGTATAACCCCGAAACCCTGGGTCTGCGCCTCGACCGGGCCGAGCAGATTGCCTGCGATACGCTGCCCACCGGCCGCCAGGAGCTGGCCCCCTACGATATCAACGGCTTCGGCAGCTACATCGGGGCCCTGTACAACCTCACCGAGGAAACCCTCAACCCCACCCGCGCCCAGGACTGGAGCCGCACCATCAGCATCAACACCGAAGGCTTCGCCCCCAAAATCAAGCGCATGCCCGACGCCGACAAGCAGCGCCTGATGGCCAGCGGCCGGAAGGGCGTGCAGGCGTTTTTCGGGCGGTAGAAAGAAGCGCGCGGTAGTAAGAACGGCATGCTGAGCGAAGCTGGAGGCGTAGTCGAAGCATCTCTACCGTTTCGCTGAACAATTCACTAGCCCAAGGTTTAAACCCTGGGCTATGGAGTGGTTACGGCTGGTTACCTCGGCCACATCAGCACGCGAGATGCTTCGACTACGCCTCCGGCTTCGCTCAGCATGACGTTCTGTTTCGCTCCGCTCAGAATGACGCGTGGTATCTTTGTTACGCGGCCACCCGTTCACCAAACCATACTCCATCAACCCACCATTATGTACACCACCCTTCAGCCCGATCTTCAGCAGCAGCTTCAGGAAATTAAAGACGCCGGCCTCTACAAGAAGGAGCGGGTGATTACCTCGCCCCAGGGCGCCGAAATTGAAACCGCCGAGGCGGGTGAGGTGCTGAACTTCTGCGCCAACAACTACCTGGGCCTGTCGTCGCACCCCGAGGTAATCAAAGCCGCCAAAGAAGCCATTGATACCCACGGCTACGGCATGTCGTCGGTGCGCTTTATCTGCGGCACCCAAGATATCCACAAGCAACTCGAAGCCAAGTTGGCCGAGTTCCTAGGCACTGAGGACACCATCCTGTACGCGGCGGCCTTCGACGCCAACGGCGGCGTGTTCGAACCTCTGTTCAACGAGCAGGACGCCATTATTTCGGATGCCCTCAACCACGCCTCCATCATCGACGGGGTGCGCCTGTGCAAGGCCCAGCGTTACCGCTACGCCCACAACGACATGGAAGACCTGGAAAAGCAGCTCCAGGATGCCAAGGAGAAGGGCACCCGCCACCGCATCATCGTAACGGACGGCTCGTTCTCCATGGACGGCACCATTGCCCGCCTCGACGCCATCTGCGACCTGGCCGACAAGTACCAGGCCCTGGTGATGGTGGACGAGTGCCACAGCACCGGCTTCCTGGGCAAAACCGGCCGCGGCACCCACGAAATGCGGGGCGTTATGGGCCGCGTCGACATCATCACGGGCACGCTGGGCAAGGCGCTGGGCGGCGCTATGGGCGGCTTCACCACGGGCCGCAAGGAAATTATCGACATGCTGCGCCAGCGCAGCCGGCCTTACCTGTTCAGCAACACTCTCGCGCCCGCCATTGTGGGCGCCAGCCTGCGCGTGCTGGAGCTGCTCACCGAAAGCACCCAGCTCCGCGACCAGCTCGAAGAAAACACCACCTACTTCCGCGAGCAGATGACAGCCGCCGGCTTCGACATCAAGCCCGGCGAGCACCCTATCGTGCCCGTCATGCTCTACGACGCCAAGTTGAGCCAGGAGTTTGCGGCCCGCATGCTGGAAAAAGGCATCTACGTGGTAGGCTTCTACTTCCCAGTGGTGCCCAAGGGCCAGGCCCGCATCCGGGTGCAGCTGAGTGCCGCCCACACCCGCGCTCAACTCGACAAAGCCATTGCCGCCTTCATTGAAGTAGGCAAGGAGCTGGAAGTGCTGAAGTAACCGGTAAGGCGAGTGGCCTGCCCAAGCCAAAATTCAGGCCCTGAAAAAAGCCTCCGCTGATTAGCGGAGGCTTTTTTTATATCGAGAAGATGCACTCTACTTAGCTGGCCCGGAAACCAGTGGCCTGGCGGATACTGCGCTCCTGGCCGGTAGCAGGGTCGGCGTAAGTGTGGTCGCTGACTTCCACCGACAGCGTTTTACCGATCAGTTGCTTGGTGTCGAGGTCCTGCTCGCCTTCTGGCTTGATGCCCGCAGCGGCATACAAGGACAGAATAATGGGTTTGCCGGCCGGCGAGTTGTAGAACCGCTGTGTTACGAAGCCATCCTCGTTTTCCATGCGGGCAGCAAAGAAGGGCACATTTTGGTGTTCACTCACACCTTCTTCAATGTCGGTTATTTCAACAGAATGACGACCGTCGGGCAGAAAACCCTTCTCGTCTTTTTCAACTTGAATTTTCATATGTTTGCCTGTTTTATTAGCACGATTTGCTAATTATAACGGCAAAGAAGGCGAACAGGTTGCGGCTATATTGCTACGCTGCTACTTCCGCTGTTGTAGCACCAGCCGGCGCGGCTGGCTTGGGCGCGGCGTCGAACAGGAACTCGTTGAGGCGGGCGCGCAGGTCGGCGGGGGCGAGGTTGCGGAAGACTTCGCCGCCGCGCACCAGCGAAATCTGGCCGGTTTCCTCGCTCACCACCAGCACCACGGCGTCGGTTACTTCCGTCAGGCCGATGGCGGCGCGGTGCCGCAAGCCGAGGGCGGCGGGCACGTCGGGGTTTTCGCTCACGGGCAGAATGCAGCGCGCCGCCTTAATGCGGCCCCGGCTGATGATGACGGCGCCATCGTGCAACGGGCTGGTTTTGTTGAAGATGCTCAGCAGCAGGCGTTTGCTCACGGCCGCATCAATCAGGTCGCCGGTGTCGGCGAAGGGCTTGAGGTCGGAGGCTAGGCTGAAGGCAATGAGGGCGCCGGTTTGCTTGCCGGCCAGGCTCTTAGCGGCTTCCACGAAGGGCGTCACGTTGAGGCGTTCGGCGTTGTCGGTGTCGCGGCGCCACGGAAACATGCGCATCCGCTCAAAGGCCGTAGCCTTGCCGATGTTGAGCAGAAACCGCCGGATTTCCTGCTGAAACAAAATGATGCCGGCCAGCACGCCCACGCTCATAAACTGCCCCAGAATGCTGGTCAGCAGCTCCATGCCAGCCGCCTTCACTACCAGGTAAAACAGGTAGATGGACATAAAGCCCAGAAAAATCTTCAGCGCGACGCTGCCCGTCAGCAGCTTATACAGCTGATAAAACAGCACCGTGACCAGCAGCACGTCCACGACGTCTATCCAGCCGATGCGCAGGAAGCCGATGGAGAACGAGCCAATCACGACGGAAACGGGGGAAAAGTATTGGAAACGAGCTGTACGGTCTGCACGGCCTCAGCCACGTCGTGTACGCGCAGCAGCTGGGCCCCGTTGAGCAGGGCCAGCGTGTTCACGGCCACCGTGCCCGTGAGGGCCGCGTCGGGCGTGAGGCCCAGCGGCTTATACACCATGCTTTTGCGGGAGAGCCCCGCCAGAATCGGCAAACCCAGCACCCGCAGCTCGGGCAGGCGGCGCAGCAACTCGTGGCTCTGGGCCGGGGTTTTAGCAAAGCCAAAGCCGGGGTCGAGCACCACGTCCGTGACGCCGTGCTGGCGCAGCACGGCCAGCTTGTCGCGGAAGTAGCGCACCAGCTCCAGTACCAGGTCGCCCTCGTAGTGGATGTGCTGGGTCATGTTTTGGGGCGTGCCGCGCATATGCATCAGGATGTAAGGCACGCCCAGCCGGCCGGCGGTGGGCAGCATGTCGGTATCGAGGGTGCCGCCGCTGATGTCGTTGAGGATGGCGGCGCCGGCCGCTACGGCCTCGGCCGCCACGCCGGCCCGGAACGTATCCACCGACAGCAACGCCTCAGGGAAGGCGCGGTGCACGGCTTCCACGGCGGGCAGCAGGCGGCGCTTTTCCTCGTCTTCCGAAATGTGCTCGGCGCCGGGGCGCGAGGAGTAGCCGCCCAGATCCAGCACGGCGGCCCCAGCCGTGAGCATGGTTTCGGCGCGGCGCAGCAGGTCGGTTTCGGTTTCGATGCGGCTGCCCTCGAAGAACGAGTCAGGGGTGAGGTTGAGGATGCCCATCACCTGCGGCCGACGCAGATCGAGCAGGCGCCCACCGGGGCAGCGCAGGGTTTGCGCAGCGGGGAAACACGTATCTTGCGGGGCCTGGAGCATGGTTTCGGGTGTTGTGCCGGCTGTTGTCCTTTCCTTGGCTTGGGCAGACGGCCAGCACGGACGAAAAAGGCGAATTGCAACAAAATAGCCTCAAAAACTTGGAGAATCAAACCCAGCACGAGTACGACCAAGTGATTGCGCAGTGCCGCGCCCTGTTTGTGGCCAAAACGCACGACTACGGCACGGCCTGGCGCATCATGCGCCTGCCCAGCATCACCGACCAGATTTACATCAAGGCCCAGCGCATCCGCAGCATTCAAGAGAAAGGCCGCCAACTGGTCGAGGACGGCGTGGACGGGGAGTTCGTGGCCATCGTCAACTACTGCGTGATGGCCCTGATGCAGCTGCGCCTGCCCGCCGACGCCCCACTGGAGCTGGAGCCCAACGCCGTGGCCGCCGCTTACGACGAGCAGACTGCCGAAAACCGCCGCCTGCTGTTCGCCAAAAACCACGACTACGGGGAAGCCTGGCGCCAGATGCGCATCGAAAGCATTACCGACATTATCCTGATGAAGCTGCACCGCACCAAGCAGATCGAGGACCTGGCCGGCGCCACGCGCGTGTCGGAAGGGGTGGAGGCCAACTACCGCGACATGCTCAACTACGCTGTGTTTGTGCTGATCAAGAAGGGGTTCGGCGTTTCGGCGGCGTAGCGTGTTGGGGCGGGGCTGTATCTTACGCCTCATTGTGGCACTGCCTGTATCCGACGGTTGAGTTTAGCGTATGTACTGCGCGGCGCGGGTGCGACGGGCGCCGGCCACGCTTCTGCGGTGCCAGGTTGCCGCCGCTCTTGTCTGCCAAACCAACCACGCTCTTCTGACTTCAAAAGTCCAAAACGCTGTTATGAAATTAGTTACGAAAGTCTGCTGGCTGCTGCTGGGGGCGCTGTTCATCTTCTCGGGGCTCATCAAGCTCAACGACCCGGTGGGCACAGCCCTGAAGCTGGAAGAGTACTTCGAGGTGTTTGCCGAGGATTTCGGCAGCTTTTTTCTGTTTTTCAAAGACTACGCCCGGACGATGAGCATCGTGCTCAGCTCGCTGGAAGTGGTGCTGGGCGTAGCGCTGCTGCTGCGCTGGATGCTCAACAAAACGCTGTGGGTGCTGCTGGCGCTGCTGGTGTTTTTTGGCTTCCTCACGTTCTACTCGGCGGCCTTCAACAAAGTCACGGACTGCGGCTGCTTCGGCGACTTCATCAAGCTCACGCCCTGGCAGTCGTTTAGCAAGGATGTGGTGCTGCTGGGGCTGTGGGCCGTGGTGTTCTTCAACCAGCGCTTTCTGCGCTACAGCTTCGCCAAGGGCCAGCTGGGCGTGATGTACATCACGCTGGCTTCGGCCGTGGCTATTGGCATCGGGGTGCGCGCCCTGGGCCACCTGCCGTACTTCGATTTCCTGCCCTACAAGGTCGGCAACAACATCGGGCAACTGATGAAGCCCCGCGAGCAGGCGCGCTACCAATATGTGATGGAGCGCAACGGCGAAACCAAAACCTTCGACCAATACCCCACCGACTCGACATGGAAGTACAAGAGCATGGAGTCGTTGAATCCGGAAGCGTCGAAGCCGGTTATTACGGACTTTGAGGTGTCGGATGTGGAGGGCAACTCCTACACGCAGGAGCTGCTGAAAGGCAACAAGCTAGTGCTCATCGTGCAGAATACCAACAAAACCGACCGGGAGCGTTTCAAGGCCATCAATGCCCTGATGGAAGCCGCCGGCAAGTCGCGCCGCAACATCCAGTCGCTCACCATCACCAGCACCAGCCCGCCCAAGTTCGACTCGTTCCGCCACGACGTGAACCTGCCCGGCCCCTACTACTTCGCCGACGCCACCGTGCTCAAGTCCATGATTCGCTCCAACCCCGGCCTGATGGTGCTGCAGGACGGCGTGGTGAAAGCCAAATACCACTACCACGACATCCCCGATCTGTACAAGATCGAGAAGCTGTTTTAAGAGGCAAAACAGCGCAGTGCGCACGTCATTCCGAGCGAAGGCGGAGCCGTAGCCGAGGAATCTCGCTAGTATGGTAGAATCAAGTTTACTACACTAGTGAGATTCCTCGGCTACGGCTCTGCCTTCGCTCGGAATGACGTGCTTATTGGCTGCGCAATGACCGCCCGCCGCACTACCTTTACTGCATGCTCATCTTCCTTCTGCGCCGGCTGGGGCATGGCCTGCTGATTCTGGCGGGCGTGGCCCTCACGGTGTTCTTCCTGTTTCAGGTGCTGCCCGGCGACCCGGTGGCCCTGCTGGCCGGCCAGCGCTCCGACGCCGCCACCCGCGCCGCCATTGCCGCCGACCTGGGCCTCGACCAGCCGCTGCCCGCGCAGCTGCTCGGCTACCTCAACGACGTGTCGCCGCTGGGGCTGCACCCGCGCGACTCGGCGGGCACGGCCAAGTACGGTGGCCTTGCGCTGCTGCCGCTGGGCGAGCGGGCCGTGGTGCTGAAAACGCCGTATCTGCGGCGATCTTTCCAAAGCAACAAAGAGGTGCTTACCATCCTGCTCGACCACTTCACGGGCACGCTGTGGCTGGCGCTGGCGGCCATGCTGCTGGCGGCTGTGCTGGGCATTACGTTCGGGGTGGTAGCCGCCCTTAAGCCGCACACCTGGCTGGATAGGCTGCTGATTACCACGTCGGTGCTGGGTATTTCGGTGCCTTCGTTTGTGGCCGCCATCCTGATTGCCATTACGTTCGGCTTCTATTGGAGCCGCTGGACCGGCCTCAACCTCACGGGGCAGCTTTTCGAAACCGACGCCTTCACGGGTCGCCACCTGGTGCTGCGCAACCTGCTGCTGCCCGCCTTCGCGCTCGGCATCCGGCCGCTGGCCGTCATCACGCAGCTCACCCGCTCCAGCATGCTCGATGTGCTGGGCCAGGACTACATCCGCACGGCGCGGGCCAAGGGCCTGTCGGGCTACCGCACGGTGGTAGGCCACGCCCTCAAAAACGCCCTGAACCCGGTAGTAACGGCCGTGTCGGGCTGGCTGGCTTCATTGATGGCGGGCGCCTTCTTTATCGAGTATATCTTCAACTGGAAGGGCCTGGGCACCGTCACGCTGCGGGCCGTGGAAAACCTGGATTTCCCGGTGGTGATGGGCGCCACCATCTTCATTGCGGCCCTGTTTGTAGTCGTGAACATTGCCGTGGACGTGCTCTACGCCGTGCTCGATCCGCGCGTAAAACTGACTTCTTAACTGCGTATGGCCTCCGAACCTGAGCTGCAGCGTCTATATCTGATTGGCATGCCCGGTGCCGGCAAAACCACGCTGGGCCGCGGCCTGGCGGTGGCCTACGAGCTGCCGTTTCTGGACCTCGACGAGGAAATTGTGCGCCGGGAAGGCCGCAGCGTGGCCGATATTTTCGCGGCCGAAGGCGAAGACTATTTCCGCGAGCGGGAAGCCGCCACGCTGCGCGAAATACAGCAGCAGCCCGGCCGCTTCGTGCTGGCCACCGGCGGCGGCACGCCCTGCTTCCACCACAACCTAGAGGACCTGCTCGCCGATGGCCCGGTGCTGTACCTGGAGGTGCCCGTAGCGGAGCTGGCGGCGCGCATTCTGGCGGCGGCGGCGCAGCGCCCCCTGCTGGCCGGCCTGCCCGACCGCGCCGCCCTGATTAGCCGCCTGGATGAAACCTTGCGCTACCGAAAGCGGTTTTACGACCGCGCACCGTTACGCTGCACCGCTGACGCCTGCACCCTGGACAACGTCCGGCGGCTGCTGGCGCAGTACCTGCCCCTGGCTTAACCAATGCTGGTTTACGCTGCGCTGCGTACTTTTGCCCCTTGAATCAGATACTTGTCTCCATGAATCAGACTGCGCCTGCTGCTCCGACTCCTGATGTTAAATCCAGCCCCATTGCCCCGGCGCAAGCCGTAAAGCCCAAGCACAAGGGCTCGGCGCAGCTGTTTCAGAACCCGGTGCTGGAACGCCTCACGCACACTCACATTGCCGGGCCGCTCAGCATTTTCTTTGGCGTGGCGGGCGTGAGCCTCTACTACAGCCTGAGCCGCGGCCTGCTGTCGGGCCTGTCGGCGTTCGGGCTGTTTCTGGGCGGGTGGTTCCTGTTTACGCTGGCCGAATACCTGATGCACCGCTACGTGTACCACCTTAAGGCCAACACGCCCCGCAAGGCCAAGTTTCAGTACACCATGCACGGCGTGCATCACGAGTACCCCAAAGACAAGACGCGCCTGGCCATGCCGCCCATCCTGACGGTGTTCGTGGCGTCGCTGCTGTTCTTCATCTTCCGCTTCACGTTCGGCAATGCCGGCTTCGGCATCCTGGCGGGCTTCGTGTTCGGCTATGCGCTGTACCTGTTCGTGCACTACGCCATTCATGTGTACTCGCCGCCGAAGAACTTCCTGAAAGTATGGTGGCACCACCATGCCCAGCACCACTACCGGCAAGACGAAATTGCCTTTGGTGTAAGCACCACACTCTGGGACCACATCATCGGCACGATGCCGCCGGAAAAGAAAAGCTAGTTAGGTGCTCCTGTCATAGAAAAAAAGTCACTCATAGCGAGTGGCTTTTTTTCTATGAAACGCTAATTATTTGACTATTAGGTGGTGAGGCGAAAGTAATACAGTTGGTTAGAAGATCGTATTTTTTTGAATGTGAGATGCTACTGATTTGGCCAACCCAGAAGTTCTAACGTTGGAACAGGTAGCGGCCCATGGCCCGCACTAGCGTATGCGCCGCCGGGCACAGGCAATACTGGGCCGCAGCCGGAGTCAGAGCATCAGCCGTTTGGTGGCCTTATTTGCTGTGGATGCCGACACGGTCAGTTGCTGGCTGCGGCGCTGGTGGGCCTAGGGCGTGAGCGGCCTGCGTGAAGGGGCCCGCTCGGGCCACCGCCCTTACCTGTATGGCATCACCAGTACTCGGGCCGTGAGCGGCTGCGCCACCTGTGCCGGTGTGCCGCAGACGCTGACATTGGCGCCCAACCCGGGTACCGGCGTATTTCGGGTGCTGGATGCAAACGGCCAGCCGGTGTACGTAACGAGTACGGTGCACAACACGCTGGGCAAAGTCGTGCAGCATCTTAACGGCCAGAACACAGTAGATCTGCAGGCCCAGCCGGCCGGTATCTACCTGCTGAAGCTTGCTGCAGCACACGGCGCTAAGTTGCTGCGCGTAGTGAAGGAATAGCTCCGTTGTCAGTCGTAAAAACACAAAAGGGCGGCCTCGTGGGGCCGCCCTTTTGTATTGTGGTGCTACCAGCTAGCAGGAGGGATGTTGATTGTCAGGTTGGCCCAGCAGTTGCGGGTATCACTACCAATGGAAAACGATAAGCCATTAGTATGATCCGCGTGCCTGCCAATATGCTGGGAGCAGTAGGCCAACATAGAGTGACAGTTCTGTGGGCAGATAAACGAAAAATGCCCGCCGATAAAGGCGGGCATTTTTCACTCGAGGCGCTCCCTCCTGGGCTCGAACCAGGGACCCTCTGATTAACAGTCAGATGCTCTAACCGGCTGAGCTAAGGAAGCGGTTATGGCGGCGTTTTTTGCCGTTGCTGGTGCAATATTAGAGCAAATTAAAAGTTTGTGCAAGCGCAGGGCTAAAAAAAAATGCGATTTTTCGGCTAGTTCGTGATTGTCAGGATACTACCAGACAAAGAAGTTGTGTACTGGCGCAGCGGACGGGTAGCCGGACCGGCCTGCGGGCGGCCCAGCAGGTCGAACTGGGAGGCGCAGCAGGCGTCGCGCAGAAACAGCCGCGACGCATCGATGCGGACCCGGGCGCAGGTGTCATTGGCGCGATAGGGGCAGTTGCGCTCGAAGGCCACGTAGGTGCTGGCATTCTGGCGCACCACAATCAAGCCACGCACGCCGCCCGCTACGTAGGCCGCGCCGTTGTCGGCGCGCAGGGTCACGTACTCCTGGTTGGTGAGGTTGATGGGCGAGTTGAAGGCCACCAGCGGAATCTGGGGCTCCACTGCGTTGGAGCCGGAGTCGCAAGAAGCCAGGGGCAGCGGCCCGGCAAAGGCCAGCAGCCCTACAAGGGCGCGCCAACGCGGCAAAGAGTTGGCGGAGGAAAAGAGGTGGGCTGGGTTCATGGAAACAAGTGTAGATAAAACGGGCCGCACGGCTAGGCGAGTGCCATTAAACGGCAACTGCCGCTGTGGCGGCAGAACCGTAGCACAGGCCGTTATACGGCCCTCGGTACGTGTTCCGTCATCACAACGGCAGAATGCGGGGTGTAGTCTGAAGTCGGGCTGCGGGCGAGCTTATTGCACGCTCTCGAACTGCCGCAGGAAGCGCATATCGTTTTCCGTGAACAGGCGCAGGTCCTTGATCTGGTACTTGAGCATCGTAATCCGCTCGATGCCCATGCCCCAGGCGTAGCCGGAGTAGCGCTCCGGGTCGATGCCGGACTGCTCCAGCACGGCCGGATCGACCATGCCGCAGCCCCCGATTTCCACCCAGCCGGTGCCTTTGCAGATGTTGCAGCCCTTGCCTTTGCAAATCAGGCAGGTGATGTCGATTTCGGCGCTGGGCTCGGTGAAGGGGAAGAAGGATGGGCGGAAGCGCACCTGCACATCGTTGCCGAACAGCTCCTGCACGAAGTGGTACACGGTCTGCTTGAGGTCAGCGAAGCTCACGTTTTCATCCACGAACAGCGCCTCCACCTGATGGAACATCATGTGGGCGCGGGCCGAAATAGCTTCGTTGCGGTACACGCGGCCGGGCATGATGCTGCGAATCGGGGGCTTCTGCGCCTGCATCACGCGCACCTGCACGGGGCTGGTGTGCGTGCGCAGCACCCACTCCTGCTCGCTGGGCGTGCGGCGCACGAAGAAGGTGTCCTGCATGTCGCGGGCGGGGTGGTTTTCGGGGAAGTTGAGGGCCGTGAAGTTGTGCCAGTCGTCCTCAATTTCGGGCCCCTCGGCTACGTTGAAGCCGATACGGGCCAGAATCCGCACGATTTCCTCGCGCACCACGCTCAGCGGGTGGCGCGTGCCCAGAGCCTGCGGCACGGCGGGCAGCGTGTAGTCGAAGGTGGGGTCGGCGGGGGCGGTGGCCGTGGCGGCCTCCAACTCCTGCTGGCGGCCTTCGAAGCGGGCCAGGGCCAGCTGCTTGAGCTGGTTGAGCTCCTGCCCAACGGCGCGGCGCTGCTCCTGCGGTACGGTTTTCAGCTGATCGAACAGGTCGGCCAGCTGGCCTTTGCGGCCCGTGTAGGCGATGCGGAACTGGTCGAGCTGCTCGGGGGTGCTGAGGTCGTACGCGTCTATTTCGGCGCGCAGCCGGGTGATGTTCTCCTGCATAGTACAACAAAGGTAGGCAGTTGAGGGGTGAGTAGGAAAAGCCAGGCCTGCGCCGGGAGGAAAGTGTGGGTCAAGAAAAAAAATGCCGAAAAAAATCTGCTTGTATGGCTTTCTAATGCGGTTTTGCTGAAAAAACAGGCCCTGTCCGCCGGCTGGAAAAGGAAATTGGTATGGTTGCTGTCTTAGCTCAAACACCAGCGGCCAGTTGCCGGAACGTGGCGTGCCGCCCGTTCTGCTGCCGAGGCCCGGTTGCCTTTTCTGTTTTTCCGCCGTCTTATCTTCCTCTGGCTATGAAATCCTTGATTCTCTCCGCTTTTCTGGTAGCTGCTTCGTTCAGCACGTCTTTCGCCCAAGGCCAGCTGCCCGCTGGCGCCAACTCCTGGCTGGATGAACTGGCCGAGCCCGCCGCCGTAGCGCCCGACGAAGCCGAGGCCGCGCCTGCCTACACCATGAGCTGGAATACGGCTCCCGGCCAGAGCCTGAGCTTGCACGGCCGCCCTACCACCGACTACTGGGGCCGCCCGCTCAAGAAAAAGCAGAAGGCCAACCGCACCATGGCCGCTGCCAAAGAAGTGGCTTACCAGGAGCAAGCCAGCACCGACCCCATGATGCAGTCGTCGGGGGTGATGGCCGCTCCCGGCATGAACACGGCACCCTACCGTGGCGTGAGCACCGACTACTGGGGCCGCCCAATCAAGCCTAAAGCCAAGGCCGCCACTACGCTGGGCAAAACCACCACGCAAAACAGCACCGTGGCTTCCAGCGAGCCGGCCAGCTGGTAATCCAGCCGGATACGCGGCGCCTGCGTATGGTAGCTTATTGCCAACCTTTTAGCTGAATCCTGCCATGCGTATCGTCTCTGCTTTCACCGTTGGTCTCGCGCTGCTGGGCATATTGCTGGTATCGGAGGCGAAGGCCCAGAAAACCACCCGCCCCAGCGGCACCAAAAAGGCGGCCAACGGCTACCACCGCACCAGTAACACCCGCGCCAAGGCCCGCTCTGGCGCCTACGCCCGCTACAACCGGGCAGGCCGGCGCGACGAAGAAAACCTGAAGCTGGCCCCGGGCCTGCGCCTGAACATGCCCAGCCCGCCCACCACCGACTACATGGGCCGGCCACTGAAAAAGAAAGCCCCGAAGCCCGCTGCATCCGGAGCCTCGTCCATCTCCTCCGAAAAGCCGGCGGTCCGCCGCAAGCCGTGAGGCCCCCGCCTCCCATCAAAAGCCTGGTCTGCTGACCGGGCTTTTGGCGTTTAGGGGGAGTTGGTAAGTGCCTGAGGAAAAGGAAGAAATAAATCGTAACTTATAGAATGTCCCACCATCCATCTGTCAGATTATGGTCCGTTTCCCGCTATTACCCACCCTAGCTTGCTGCCTGCTGGCCCTGACGGCCCAGGCCCAGCCGGCCGCTAAAGCCAAAGCAGCGCCGGCACAGCCCGCCGCCGTGCAGCCCTTCGCGCCGGCTGCTCCCGCCACCGATGTTGAGGAGCCGGTAGCGGCCCCGGCGGCCCCATCCGAAACACGCGCCACTGCTCCGGCGCCGGCAGCTCCAACTGCCGCCCCCAGTACGCCGGCTGCGCCCACAAAGCCCGGTCAGAAGCCAGCCAAGCAATAGGCTGGCGATATGCGCCGTTAAATCCCGCGCCGACAGGAACTTCTGGCAAGACATTGCGTTTCGCAAGAATGTACACGGAAGGTTTCCTGCCAGCAGGCGGAGCCGTATCTTGCAGCACTTTTTAATCCTAGCTCTAATGAATCGTTTTGCCTTACCGTTGCTGCTGGCCGGCACATTCCTCGTAACTGCTCCTGCGCTGGCGCAGACTAAAAAGAAGGCCAACGACGGCTGGGGTTCGTCGGACGGCTGGGGCACGCCTGCTCCGGCACCGAAGAAAGCCGCTGCTGCCCCTAAGAAGGCTGCTGCTCCGGCCGCTGCTGCCGCCCCTATGGAGGCGCCAGCCGCTGAGCCGGCCGCAGCTCCCGCTACGGATGCCGTATCCAGCCAAGCCGGTTTCGGCGGTGGCGGTATGACGGCGGTGGGCACCAGCAACCAGCCCGGCGGCTCGGTGGTAGCGCCTGGCTTCACGGCCGCGCCTTCGCACCGGGTTACTACCGACTACCGGGGCCGCCCGCTGGCTCCCTACATCAAGCGCAATGTACGCCGCCCCGATCCGGTGGTAGCCGCGCCAATGCCAGAGCCTGAGCCAGAACCGGTAGCCGCCGCTCCAGAGCCAGCTCCCGCACCCGTAGCTGCTTCGGCCAGCGCCACCAAGGCGTCGGGCGGCACTACGGCCACCAAGAAGGCCGCCGCACCGGCTGCCAAGAAAGCCGCACCTGCTAAGAAAAAGGACGACGGCTGGGGCTCGGGTGGTAGCGGCTGGTAAGCCCATTCAACCTGTGCAAAGCCCATAAGAAAGGCCCGGCCGACGTATTGTCGGCCGGGCCTTTCTTATGCAGTTTGATGCCGGGCTATTGTCTGAAATGAGGCACAAGGCGGCACGCTGCTACTCGTTTTCCGGCAGCGCTACTCGGCGTCGGCGGTGGCCAGGGTGGCCGGGACGGTTTCGGTGGCCGGCTGGGCGCGGTAGTAGAGCGTGCTGCAGTTGTCGGGGCGCAGCACTTCTTGGGCCGCGGCGTGCACGGCGGCTGGCGTCACGGCCTGCAGGCGGGCGCTTTCCTGGTTGACGAGGTTGGCGTCGCCCATCAGCTTGCTGTAGGCCAGGTTCATGGCGCGGTTGAGCAGTTCGATTTCCCCGAACACGATGCTGGCTTCGGCCTGGTTTTTCACCTTTTCCAGCTCGTCGGCGGCTACCGGCGCCTCACGCAGGGTGGCCAGCACGGCTTCCACAGCGGCATCGGCGGCTTCCAGCGTCACGCCGGTGTTGAGCTTGCCGCTCACAACCAGCAGGCCCGGCTCCAGGGAGCCCGTCACGGAAGCCGAAATGGAGTTGAACAGCGGGTTTTCCTTCACCAGCTGCTGGTACAGGCGGCTGGACTTACCGCGGCCCAGCAGGTCGCTGAGCAAATCCACGGCGTAGTAGTCGTCGGCGCTGCGGGCGGGCATGTGGTACACTTTGTAGAGGGCACTCAGGGGCACGTCGGCGGCTATTTCTAGGAAGCGGGGCTCGGTCTGGCGGGGCTCGGCGGGCAGCTGGCGCTCATAGGCCGGGCCGCCCGCAATGGGCTCAAACCACTTTTCGGCCAGGCGGCGCGCCTCGGCCACCGTCACGGCGCCGGCCACTACCAGCACGGCGTTCTGCGGGGCGTAGTGCTTCTTGAAGAAGGCCCGTACGTCGTCCATCACGGCGTTTTCGATGTGGCTGATTTCCTTGCCGATGGTGGCCCACTGGTAGGGGTGGTGCTGGTAGGCCAGGGGGCGCAGCTTCAGCCATACGTCGCCGTAAGGCTGGTTGAGGTAGTTCTGCTTGAACTCTTCCACTACTACTTTGCGCTGCACCTCCAGCCCGTTTTCCGAGAAAGCCAGACTCAGCATCCGGTCGGATTCCAGCCAGAAGCCGGTTTCGAGGTTGGCGGCGGGCACGGTGAGGTAGTAGTTGGTGATGTCGGGCGAGGTGAAGGCATTGTTTTCGCCGCCCACCCGCTGCAGCGGCTCGTCGTAGCTTGGGATATTCACGGAGCCCGAAAACATTAGGTGCTCAAACAGGTGCGCGAAGCCGGTATGGTCGGCGTCCTCGTCGCGGGCGCCTACGTTGTAGAGCACATTGAGGACGGCCATCGGGGTGGTGTGGTCTTCGTGCACAATGCAGCGCAGGCCGTTGGCCAGCGTAAATTCTTCGAAATGAATCATGGAGAAGGAGCGGGGAGAAACTAGATAAAAGGCTAACCATTGGCTGGCCCACCGGGTTCGGAAATGGGGACTAGGGACTGAGGATTAAGGAACCGTGTTGTGCAGCTGAACTTAGCCCAAACGGCCTGTATTCTGCTTCCTAAACCCTGAGTTCTACTCCCCAAACACTACCACCCCTGCAGGTAGTAGCGTTTTTCGTCTTTTGTGATACCCCAGTACTGAATCAGTTGGGCGCTGGTTTCGGAATACTGCGGAGCGTTGATTTTCCACCAGGCAGCTACCGTACAGCCTTCGCTGAGCCGTACGACTGGCTCGGGGGAGGCCGCCAGCCGCGCCAGGCTGGCTCGCTCGCAGTCGTTGTTGTTGGTGAGCTGCAACTGGTCGGAGAGCATGAAGAATGCCGAAAACGCCAGCACCCCCGCCAGATAGTAGCGATGCGGCCTGCGCGGCAGTTGCCGCAGCAGCAACTGGGTACTGAGGCCATACAGAAACATCAGGCCCAGCAGCAGCGGCATGATGGAGTCGCGGCGGATGATGAGCGGGCGGTAGTTGCGGTAGCCGCCCAGCGGCAGCAGCAGCACGTACAGCACGCTGAATAGCACCAGCCACTGCAGCATCCGGAAGATGTGGCGGCTCTCATCGGAGGCGGGCAGTTGCCGCCGGATGAGTACCAGATTGAGCAGGGTAGCCAGCAGCAGCAGCGGCAGCCCGAGTCGGTGAAGCTGCCAGTAGATACCCGACGGAATGCGGGCGTAGCGCTGCCAGAGCGGCAGCATGTGCTCGGTGCTTTCCAGCTCGTTCTGCCCGATGTAGAGCGAGTACAGGCACAGCAGCGTGAAGATGCCCAGCAGTGCTACCGGCAGCACCGGCAGCTGGCGCACCCGGCTCAGCCACTGCCCCAGCCCAAACCGCGCTCCGGCCTGCCACTGCTTACGCAGCCAATGCACCCCAATCCCGAAAAACAGCACCGTCACCACCCCCGTGATAATGGCCCCGTTGAAGGCCAGCACTACCATCAGGGCTACCAGCGCCAGGCGGCGCGGCCAGCTCAGGCGCAGCGGCTCGCCGCGCCGGGCCGCCAAGTAAAACGGCAGCAGCAGCAGCAACAGCAACGTGAGCGGGAAGGCGTAGAAAAACGTGTAAGTAATGGCGCGGTCCAGAATCCCGATCTGGTCGTTGTAGCCGCCGAGTTGAAACAGCGGCACCAGCAACGCCGCCGCGGCCCACAGCTGCCACCGCCGCAGCGAGTAGCTGCTGGTACTGTACACGGCCAGCACATAAAGCAGCAGCGCCTGTACCGCCACCGCAAATAGGGCGCAGGCGGCGTACACGCTGGCAATAGGCGGCATCAGGCGCTGCAGCGCAAACGGCATCGTCTTGAAGTAGCCGCTCATGGCGGCGTGCGCGAAAAATCGGTTGGGCGCCACGTACACTTCGTTGCGCGTCAGTGCGGCCCAGCCGAACGGGTCGTGGAGTACCTGCCGGCACGTGGGGCCGGGCAGCACAATGTCTATCATGTCGCCTTCCAGCGGCAGCTGGTTGGCCTGCAAAAAGGTGAAGGCCAGATCCAGCAGCACAAACAGGATCAGGCCCCAAAAGAGTACGCGTGTTTTCATTGAAAAGCAGTAGCCCGGCCAATTGACTCTGGCCGGGCTACGCAAGTTACAGGGGTTTTGCCAGCCTTAAAATTCTCCCCGCACGCCTACCAGCACGGTGCGGGCGGTGGGGTAGGCACCGGCGTCGAGGCCGGCCTGGTTGGCGTCGGCGCCGGCGCTGCTCACGCCGGGGTCGAAGCCGCGGTAGTTGGTTAGCACCAGCAGATTCTGGCCGCCCACCCACACGCTCACGCTGCGCGCGGCCTGCTTCCACAGTTCGTAGCTGATCAGCAGGCTGGACAGGCGCACATGATTGCCCGACTGCAGGAAATAAGAGCTGCCAGAACGCACCCCCGCGCCGGCCGCCGGCACGTCGGTGTTGGGGTTGGCCGGCGTCCAGCGGCTGAGCAGGCGGCGGCTGCCGTTGTCGTAAAAGCCGCCGGGGTCGTCGAGGTAGCGGTTGTTGAGGTTGTACACTTGGTGGCCGAAAGCACCATCAGCCTGCAGCTGCAAGCTCAGGCGCTGGTAGCGCAGGTGCTGCGTGAAGCCCAGCAGCCGGGCGGGCAGGCCCGAGCCCAGGTTTTCGTAGGTGCCCTCGGGCGAAGCGGGCGTGCTGCCGGCGTAGCGCGCCTGGCCGGTGGCATCGGGGCCGAGGTAGCGCAGGCCGCGGAAATTGGCCAGCGGGTCGCCGTCGGCCGTTAGCTGCACGCTGCTGCTGCCCCAGCTTTGCTGGTCGCCATTATAGCGGCTTTGCTGGGTGGCCAGGGCCAGGGTGGTGCCGGCGTACCAGCGGGAGCTGCTCAGCCAGGTGCCGGTCAGGCTCAGCTCCAGGCCGCGGGCGTGCAGCATGCCGGCGTCGTCGGTGCGGCCAAACAGCGAAACGGTGGTCAGGGCCGTTCGGCGCTGGTAGGCACTGGCTTCAACCAGCAGCTTGTTGTGCCAGAGCCCGGCCCGCAGCCCTGCATCCTGCTGGGTGGTAACTTCCCGGATAGGCGTAGCCCGCACGCCGCCCCCGCCCGAGCCGCCCAGCACGAAGACCAAGAAGTTCTGGCCATAGAAATTGCCGGTGTTGGCCGTGCGCCCCATGCCGGCTTGTATATCCAGCTGCGACACGATGGAATTATCTTTCAGAAAGGCCTCCTGCCCGGCGTGCCAGGTGAGCTGGGCACCGGGGCTCCACTGCTGGCGCTGGTCGGTGCCGAAGGCGCTGCTGCCATCGTGGCGCAGGCTGGCCTGCAGCTCGTAGCGGCCGGCGTAGGTGTAGCCGGTCTGCAGGCTGGCGGTCAGCAGCTGGTACTCATTCTGGCTGCGGCTGTTTTCGATGACCTGCGCGCTGCCGCTGGTGGTGCGTGTTTCGGAGCTGTCGTGCTGCTGCACGTCCTGGCGATACGCCTGCAGGTGGGCCGTGAAGGCGTGGCGGCCAGCCAGGGTGCGGCCGTAGCTGAGGGCGGCGCGGTAGCTGAGCTGCCGCCGCTGCCGATCCTCTAGCTGGCGTCTTTCAGAGGTGGGGGAACTGCCGCCAATGCGGCTGAGGCTGGTGCGGCGCAGGTGGTTCCACTCCGCATGTCCCAGCAGGCTGGCCGTCAGGTGCTGCCCGAGCTGCTGGCGCAGCTCCAGGCGGGCCAGCAACTGCCGCTGCCGGGGCTCGCGCGTTTGGCGCAGGGCTTGGCTGAGCGGATTGATGCCAAACTGCGGGTCGTCGTTCAGCTCGCCGTTGGGCAGGCGGGCCGGAAACACCGGCGCGGCCGTCAGCATATTCAGCGCGAGGTTTTCGGGGGGCAGGCGGGCCTCGGTTTGGCTGGCGCCGGCGCGGGCGTCCAGCGTGAGGCGGGGCGTGAGCTGCTGCTGCACGTTGGCCCGCAGCGCGTAGCGGCGCAGCTGCGAGTTCTCCACGATGCCGTTCTGGCGCAGGTGGTCGGCGCCCACGTAGTAGCGGGTGGCGGAGCGGCCACCAGCCACGCTCAGGTGGTGCTCCTGCAGGGCGGCCACACGTAGCACTTCCTGCTGCCAGTCAGTGCCCTCGTCCAGGCCAGCCACCTGGGTAGGTGAGAATGGCTCCGGGAAGCCTGTGTTGCGGGCGGCTTCGTTCTGAAATTCGGCGTACTGACGGGCGTTCAGCAAGTCGTAGCGGCGCCGCACCTGCTGCACGCCGCCGTAGCCGCTGTAGCGCACCTGCGGCGTTTGGTTTAGGCGGCCCAGCTTGGTGGTGATGCTGATGACGCCGTTCTGGCCCTGCGCGCCATACGCGGCGGTTTCGTAGGCCCCGCGCAGCACCGTCACCGATTCAATATCCTGATTGGGCAGGTTCAGCAGCGGGTTGAGGCTGTATACCTGCGTCGACTGCACCCCAAGCGTAGTAGGCAACTCACTCTCGCCCATGTTCTGGTACACCGGCATGCCATCCACCACGTAGAGCGGCTGCGCGTTGCGGGCCAGCGAGGCCGCGCCCCGCAGCCGTACTGCCACCTGCGCGCCCGGCGCCCCGGAGTACGGCGAGGCCTGCACGCCGGCTACTTGGCGGAGCTGCTCCTGGATAGGTAAGAAGGGGGATAAGTGGGAAGTAGTTACAATAACTTCATCCTGGATAAGCCCATTTATGCTATCAGATTGAAGCGCCCCCACACGCCGTAAGGCCAAGGTATCCGGCTGCTGGGCCAGGGCCGGGAGGGAAAGCAGCAACAAAGAACTCAGCGGTGATAATCGGGTCATAGAAGCAGGATAGGAAAGGAAAATCAGCGCACGAAGATAGATGCCGACCGGAGGCTGATTTCACAATCCGGCCGCCAATAATTTCGCATCCAACCCAAACCCGTACTTTTGGCGCCACCCACCAATTCTGCCTGCTCCCGATGAACTTCGACCGGAAAGACTACTCAAACGAAACCCTCCTGCACCTCTACCAGGCCCTGCTCAAGCCGCGCCTGATTGAAGAGAAAATGCTGATTCTGCTGCGGCAGGGCAAAGTCAGCAAGTGGTTTTCGGGCATCGGGCAGGAAGCCATTTCGGTGGGCAGCACCCTGGCCCTCGACGACGACGAGTATATCCTGCCGCTGCACCGCAACCTGGGCGTGTTTACGGGCCGCAATATCCCGCTCGACCGCCTGTTTGCGCAGTGGCAGGGCAAAACCACCGGCTACACCAAGGGCCGCGACCGGAGCTTCCACTTCGGCACCAACGAGCACCACATTGTGGGCATGATTTCGCACCTGGGGCCGCAGCTGGCCGTGGCCGACGGTATTGCCCTGGCTGATAAGCTGGCCGACCGCCCCAAGGTAACCGTGACCTACAGCGGCGACGGGGGAGCATCCGAAGGCGACTTCCACGAGGCCCTGAACGTGGCCGCCGTGTGGCAGCTGCCGGTCATTTTCATCATCGAAAACAACGGTTACGGCCTCAGCACGCCCTCCAACGAGCAGTTCCGCTTCCGCTCCTTCGTGGACAAAGGCCCCGCCTACGGCATGGAGGCCGTGCAGGTAGATGGCAACAACGTGCTGGAAGTGTACGACACCGTGCGCCGCCTCGCCGAGGACCTGCGCCAGAACCCGCGCCCGGTGCTCCTGGAGGCCCTCACGTTCCGGATGCGCGGCCACGAGGAAGCCAGCGGCACCAAGTACGTGCCGCAGGAGCTGTTCGAGGAGTGGGCCCAGAAAGACCCGGTGGAAAACTACGAGAAGTGGTTGCTGGCCGAGGGCATCCTCGACGAGGAAGCCCGCATGCGCTACCGCGAAACCATCAAGCGCGAAATCGAGGAAGGCCTGCGCGTGGCCGACGCCGTGCCCATGCCCACCGCCAGCCTCACCGAGGAAATCGGCGACATGTACCGCAGCTTCGAGCCCGATTCGGCCCTGAATCTGCCAACTGACAACCAGCAACCTACAACTGACAAACGCTACGTCGACGCCATTTCGGACGGGCTGCGGCAGAGCATGGAGCGCTACCCCGATCTGGTGCTCATGGGCCAGGACATTGCCGACTACGGCGGGGTGTTCAAAATCACCGACGGCTTTGTGGCGCAGTTCGGTAAGGCGCGGGTGCGCAACACGCCGCTCTGCGAGTCGGCCATTGTGGGCGCGGCGCTGGGGCTGAGCATCAAGGGCCAGAAGGCCATGGTGGAAATGCAGTTTGCCGACTTCGTGACCTGTGGCTTCAACCAGATTGTGAACAACCTGGCCAAAAGTCACTACCGCTGGGGCCAGAACGCCGATGTGGTGGTGCGTATGCCCACCGGCGCCGGCACGGCCGCCGGTCCGTTCCACTCGCAAAGCAACGAAGCCTGGTTTACGCACACGCCCGGCCTGAAAGTGGTGTACCCCTCGAACCCCGTCGATGCCAAGGGCCTGCTCTGCGCCGCCTTCGAAGACCCCAACCCGGTGCTGTACTTCGAGCACAAGCAGCTCTACCGCAGCATCTCGGCCCCGGTGCCCGACGCCTACTACACCACGCCCATCGGCAAGGCGGCGCTGGTGCGCGAGGGCGACACGCTCAGCATCATCACGTATGGCGCGGGCGTGCATTGGGCCCTGGCTTTGGCCGAGGAGCTGAACCTGGACTGTGACATCCTGGACCTGCGCACCCTGCTGCCCTGGGACGAGGACGCCGTGCGCCGCACCGTGGAGAAGAACGGCCGTGTACTGCTGCTCCACGAAGACACGCTAACGGGCGGCCTGGGCGGCGAAATCGGGGCCTGGATTGCTGAGCACTGCTTCCGCAGCCTCGACGCGCCCCTCATGCGCGTCGGCTCCCTCGACACCGCCATTCCGTTTTCGCCCAACCTGGAAAAGCAGTTCCTGCCCCAGCAGCGCCTCCGCGAAGCCGTGGAAAAGCTGCTGAGCTACTAGGAGAGGTGAGTAAGAACGTCATTCCGAGCCTGCGAGGAATCTCGCGTGCTGACGCTGGATTGCTAATATTTACCACACTAGCGAGATTCCTCGCGCTGCTCGGAATGACGTTCTTTTATCGAATTTCTACTCTTATGAAACCACTCGTTACGCTGTGTTTGCTGGGGACGCTGCTGGTTGGCGGCAGCTGCCACCGCTACGCGCTGCCCAGCCCCAAAGGCCCGCCCCAGCCCAAGCTGAAGCGCGGGGCCCGTGCCACCGATGCCAACGCCGACGGTACCGCTGCCGCGCCGGCCGAGCTGAAACCGCAGAAAAACAGCTACGACAAAAACGGCCTGCTCAAAAAGCCCAAATACGAGCGCCGCCGCGTGCAGCGCAAAGTCGGGCAGCGTAAGTTTCTGGGCATCACGCTGCCGTTTTAGTTGGCAGCCTTCGGCGCGGTTTTCGCGTATCCGGTTAAGCCCTTGAAGGCCATTTTCACTTCTTGCTTGTTGTATCCTATGCGTTATCTGCTGCTCCTGCTCGGGTTGATGTGCTTGTCTGCTTCGGCGGCCTCGGCCCAGACCCAGCCCGTCAACCGCCGGGCCGAAAACCGCCGCGCCCTCCGCGACGCCCGCAAGTATCCCGCGCCGTACAAAGACTCGCATCTGGCCGTGAACAAGGAAACGCTGAAGCCCGGCGAAGGCAGCCGCCCACCCGGCAGCGAGGCCCAGACCCGCGCCTACAAATTCGACAAAACCGGGGCAGCGCGCGTAAGTGAACCAAGCACCCTGGGTTTGCGTCTCCGCAAAAAGAAAAAAGACGCGCCCGCCAACTAATACCAACTCCTTTTTATGACTCCCTGGCAACCCCTCACTCAATCCGAACAGCTCCTCGACATCGTGCGCGAATCGCAGGAGCAGCCGGTTCTCATTTTCAAGCATAGCACCACCTGCTCCATCAGCGCCGCCGCTAAGGGCAAGATTGAGCGCCAGTGGGCCGATGCCGGCCTTGATAACGTGAAAATCTACTACCTCGACCTGCTCCGCTTCCGGCCCATCTCGCAGGAAATTGCCCAGAAGTTCAGCGTGCAGCACGAGTCGCCGCAGCTGCTGCTCATCCAGGACGGCGAGTGCCGCTACGACGCCTCCCACATGGGCATCCGCCTCACCGACGTGAAGCAGGCCGTAGCCGGCTAAGCCCAAAAGCCCGTCATGCAGAGCGGAGCGAAGCATCTCGCCAGGATGGTAACCCAATAGCTGAGTTTACCACACTGGCGAGATACTTCGCTCCGCTCTGTATGACGGGCTTGTTTGTCAGGCGCTAGTTCTCGTAGGAGAACTGAACATCCTGCTTGATTTCAGGGTTGAGGCTTAGCGCCACCGGGCAGGTGCGGGCGGCATTTTCGAGGATGGTACGCTCCTTTTCGCTGAGCGTGGCCGGCAGCCGGAAAAGCACGTCGATCTGCCGGATACGGCGGGGCTCGGCGGCCATGTGCTTGGTCACGTCGTACGTCACGCCGGTCAGGTCCAGGCCCTGCCGCTCCGCCACGATGCCCATGATGGTCATCATGCACGAGCCCAGCGCGGCACTCACCAGGTCGGTGGGCGAAAACGCTTCGCCGCGGCCGTGGTTGTCGACGGGCGCGTCGGTGAGAATGGTGCTGCCGGAGGCCGTGTGGGTGGCTTCGGTGCGCAGATTGCCGGCGTAGCGGGCGGTGGCGGTACTCATACGGAATGATTTGGAAGGTTAGCCGGTTACCAGCATGATACCTGCAAATTTACGTACTTTCGACAGGGTAGCCGCCGGGCGGCCCTTACGGTTCAGTTCTTTTCACCCTCTAGCCTTCCTGCGCCCCGTGCGACACGTACTTACTCTGGCCGCTACCCTGCTGGCTGCCGCCGCTCCGGCGGCGGTGTGGGCGCAGAAGGCGCCTGCCGCTGCCCCCAACGACGACCCTTCGTACCGCAAGGAGTTTGTCTACGGCATCAACTTCAACACAAAAGGCGGCCTGATTGGCGGCGTTTCGGTGCGCTCCAGCCACGTGCTCAACGAGAAATGGTCGCGCTACTGGAGCATTGAGGGCGTGGAGGTGAAACACCCCAAGGAGCGCCGCCTGGCCAGCTATAATGGCGGCTCCTTCGTGCGCGACAAAGCCAACTTCCTGTACGTGCTGCGGCCAACCATCGGCGTGCAACGCGTAATTTTCCGCAAGGCGCCGGAAGCAGGGGTGCAGGTGAATGCGCTGTTTGGCGCCGGCCCGTCCATCGGGCTGCAGATGCCTTACTACATCTACTACGACTACACCCCGCGCGACAACAACGGCAACCCCACCGGCCCCGACGATATCCGGGCCGAAGCCTACGACCCACGCCAGCACGGCAACCTCAACCTGGTGCTCGACCGCGCCCCGCTGTTCTCGGGCATCAACGAGCTGAAGCCGCTGCTGGGAGCCCACATCCGGGCCGCGCTCAGCTTCG
This sequence comes from Hymenobacter yonginensis, assembly GCF_027625995.1. Classification (NCBI taxonomy): domain Bacteria; kingdom Pseudomonadati; phylum Bacteroidota; class Cytophagia; order Cytophagales; family Hymenobacteraceae; genus Hymenobacter; species Hymenobacter yonginensis. Next base: position 3,620,562 of record NZ_CP115396.1, on the reverse strand, counting down.
AGTACGGCCGCTACCGCGACGCCGTGGCGGGTATCGAAACCGGCTTTCTGCTGGAAGCCTACGGCAAGCGCCCCATCATCCTGAGCACGCTGCCCTCGGCCGACATCAACGACGCCAGCATCAACAACCGCTTTTACCCGTCGGTGTACCTCACCATCTATCTGGGCTCGCGCAGCTGACCCGCGCCGCCTGCAGCAGGCAGTTACCGGAGGTGAGACTTGGGTTTGCGTGGCGTGCCACCCGAACAAAAGTCTCACCTCCGGCTTTTACCAGAAGCGGATTCTGTATTTCCCCAAGATCAAACCTAGTACCTTTACAGCATGGAAGATTTGCTGCTGACCTTACCGATCATTCAGCCCGAAGCCGCTGCTCCGGCCAAGCCGCGCAAGCCCGACTGGCTGCGGGTGAAGCTCCCGGTGGGCCCCGAATACGCTGCCGTGCGCCGCCTCGTAGACGAGCACAAGCTGCACACCATCTGCGAAAGCGGCAACTGCCCCAACATGGGTGAGTGCTGGGGGGCCGGCACGGCCACCTTCATGATCCTGGGCAATATCTGCACCCGCTCGTGCTCGTTCTGCGCCGTGGCCACCGGCCGCCCCAGCGAATACGACACCGACGAGCCGCGCCGCGTGGCTGAAGCCATTCAGCTGATGGGCGTGAAGCACGCAGTGCTCACCTCCGTCAACCGCGACGAGCTCAAGGACCGCGGGGCCAGCATCTGGTACGAAACCGTAGTCCAGACCAAGCAGCTCTCCCCCGAAACCACCATCGAAACGCTAATTCCGGACGTGAAAGCCAACTGGGACGCGCTGGAAACCATGATTGCCGGCGGCCAGGAAGTGGTATCGCACAACATGGAAACCGTGGGCAGCCTCTACCGCCTCGTGCGCCCGCAGGCCAAGTACGAGCGCAGCCTGGAGCAGATCCGGCGCACCTACGAAGCCGGCAAGCGTACCAAGTCGGGCATCATGCTGGGCCTGGGCGAAACCCGCGACGAGATGTATAAAGCCATGGATGACCTCGCCGCTAACGGCCTGCACATCCTCACGCTGGGCCAGTACCTGCAGCCCACCAAGCGCCACCTCGAAGTAGCCGAGTTCATCCACCCCGACGTGTTTGCGCACTACCGCGAAGAAGGTCTGGCCCGCGGCCTGAAGTACGTGGAAAGTGGCCCGCTGGTGCGTAGCTCCTACCACGCCGAGCGTCACGTAAACGTGCCGATCAACTAGCCCGCCAGAGTATCCGTAGTACGGATCGACGATACAAGAAAAAAGCCCTTCCTGATCAGGAAGGGCTTTTTTTATATAAGCAGGCAGCTTGCGCTTAGCGGCTGGCGTTGGGGCCTTCGGGGCCCTGCGGCGGGTATGTGCCCAAGATGCTATTGACGATGCGGTACACTTCGGGCTCCGAAATGGTCTGCTTGTCTACCTGCGCCTGACCCTGGCCACGCCACGCCAGCTCCTTGCGGCGCACATCCACGAAGTCGATGATGACGGTGCCGGCTTTGTAGTTGGTGACGAAGGTGTTGCCGCGGCCATAGAGGCCGCCGTAGTAGCCATAGCCGTAGGGGTAGCCATAAGGGCCCAGACCGCTGTAATTGGCCTGCTGCTTGTCTTCCACTTTAGCCGAATAGGCAATGTAGAGGTCGGGCGAGGTTTCGGCGTAGGTGAGGCCTTTGGCGGTCATCTCGCGCTCCACGGCCGTGCGGATGCGCTTATCCAGAAACGACTGGTAGCCCTGGGCCGGGCCGCCTTCGGTGTCCTTGGTCTGGGTAGGGTACCACGACCAGGTTTTGTAGGCCCGGAAGTTAACCGAGTGGTCGTAGTCGGACGTGACGCCCACCCGCGACGAGGTGGCGCAGCCCGAAACGCCCAGTGCCAGCGCCGAGCCAAGGGCCAGCATAGCCACCGGGCGGCTGAGAAAACGAGTGATATGAGACATGGAGAAAAAACAAAAAGGAATGGAAGAGAAGCGGAGTCAAAACCGGGCAATTAATAGCATACACAGAGTTTTGCCGTTCTGAGTTTTTAACGTCCTACGCCCATCCATCGTTCCCGGTTTAGTCTATCTTCCCTGCCTGGAGTAAAATTATTCAAGGAAAATTCTCTTTTGCTTCTGAATGTATATATCTTACCCCAATCCTATTATTCCGCCATGAACAAAACCGCCTTATTTCTGCTCTCTCTACTAGGCCTTGCGGCCTGCACCGCCGCCAAGGAAGACACCGGAAACACCCGTACCGCCAGCGCCGCCCAGGCCAACACCATCGTGGAGTGCATTCTCTATGATGGCATGACCAAGCAGTCGGCCCAGCTCACCAGCCTCGGCGCCGATACGCAGGTGCAAATCACGGACACGGTAGACGTGTACTTCGTGAAGGCCCGCGTCATGAAAAACGGCCAGGTGCTCAACGGCTACATGTACCGCAGCTGCTTCGGCAAACAATAGGTTTTTGGGGCATAGTGTTTGGTGCCTAGTGCTTAGGGACTGGAGCCCGAGAACGAAGAAAATAGAAAGAAAAAGAGGCCCCGCCGTAACCCGGCGGGGCCTCTTTTATATCCACTAAGCACTAAGCACTAAGCACTAAGCACTAAGCACTAGTACGACGGGCCTTTGTCGGTTTCGACCAGCTTCTCCTCCGCATCGGTGTATTGCTCGATGGGGGTGCAGGAGCAGATCAGGTTCCGGTCGCCGTAGGCCGAGTCGATGCGGGAAACGGTAGGCCAGAACTTGTAGCTGCGGGCGTACTCGGTGGGGTACACGGCCTGCTCGCGGGAGTACGGACGCTCCCAGTCGTGCACCAGCACGGTGGCGGCGGTGTGCGGGGCGTGCTTGAGCACGTTATCCTTGGCATCGGCGTTGCCGGCTTCTACCTCCGCAATTTCCTTGCGGATGCTGATCATGGCTTCGATGAAGCGGTCCAGCTCCTCCTTGCTTTCCGATTCGGTGGGTTCAATCATGAGCGTGCCGGCTACCGGGAAGCTCACCGTGGGCGCGTGGAAGCCGTAATCCATCAGGCGCTTGGCAATGTCCTCCACCTCGATGCCGGCCTTTTTGAAGTGGCGGCACTCCAGAATCATCTCGTGGGCGCAGCGGCCGTTCGAGCCGGTGTAAAGCACGGGGTAGTGCTCCTCCAGGCGGGCCTTGATGTAGTTGGCGTTCAGGATGGCGATGCGCGTGGCCTGCGTCAGTCCTTCGCCGCCCATCATGTTGATGTAGGCGTAAGAAATCGGCAGGATGCTGGCCGAGCCCCAGGGCGCGGAGGTAACCGCGCCGGCCGTGCGGCCGTCGGCGTCTACCAGCACGTGGCCGGAGAGGTAAGGAGCCAAATCAGCCACTACGCCGATGGGGCCTACACCGGGTCCGCCGCCGCCGTGCGGGATGCAGAACGTTTTGTGCAGGTTCAGGTGGCACACGTCGGCCCCGATGGTGGCGGGTGAGGTCAGGCCCACCTGGGCGTTCATGTTGGCACCGTCCATGTACACGCGGCCGCCGTGCTGGTGAATGGTGGCGCAGATGTCGATGATGGTTTCCTCGTACACGCCGTGCGTGCTTGGGTACGTTACCATCAGGCAGCTCAGCTTGTCAGCATATTGGGCCGCTTTGGCTTTGAGGTCGGCCACGTCGATGTTGCCTTCCTCGGTGCTTTTCACCACTACCACCGTCATGCCGGCCATGACGGCCGAGGCGGGGTTGGTGCCGTGGGCCGAAGCCGGAATCAGGGCCACGTTGCGGTGCTGGTCGCCGCGGGCATCGTGGTAGCCTTTAATGGCCAGCAGGCCGGCGTACTCGCCCTGCGCACCCGAATTGGGCTGCAGCGAAACGGCATCAAAGCCGGTCACCTCACACAGCCACTTCTCCAGGTCGTGGAAGATTTCGGTGTAGCCGGCGGCCTGCTCGCGCGGAGCGAAGGGGTGCAAACCACCGATTTCAGGCCAGGTCACCGGAATCATCTCGGCGGTGGCGTTCAGTTTCATGGTGCACGAGCCGAGCGAAATCATGGAGTGAGCCAGGCTCAAATCCTTGTTTTCGAGCTGCTTCATGTAGCGCAGCATCTCGTGCTCGGAGTGGTGCGAGTTGAAGATAGGGTGCGTGAGGTACTCGCTCTTGCGGATCAGGTTATCGGTCCAGGTCACCTCCACCTCGTCGGCCTGGGCTACCTGGCGCACGTCGCGGCCCAGCACTTTGCTGAACACGGCCACGATGTCCTGCACATCCTCAATTTCGGTGTTCTGGTTGAGCGAGATGCCCACGCGGGCCGTGCCGTCCTGCTCGAAGTAGCGGAAGTTGATGCCCGCCGACTCAGCCTCCTGCCGAATGGCCGTCTGCAGCTCCTTGCTTTCCAGCTGGATATCCAGCGTATCGAAATAGAATTCGTTGGCCTGCTCCAGGCCCAGCGCGTGCAGCTCGGCGTCGAGGGTGCGGGCGAGGGCGTGGATGTTGCTGGCGAACTGGCGGATGCGCTGCGGGCCGTGGTACACGGCGTACATGCCGGCCAGCACACTCAGCAGCACCTGGGCGGTGCAGATGTTGCTGGTGGCTTTTTCGCGGCGGATGTGCTGCTCGCGGGTCTGCAAGGCCATACGGTAGGCCTTGTTGCCGGCCGCGTCGATGCTCTGGCCGATGATGCGGCCGGGAATTACGCGCTTGAATGCGTCTTTGGTGGCCAGGAAACCGGCGTGCGGGCCGCCGTAGCCCATCGGCACGCCGAAGCGCTGGGAGTTGCCCACCACGGCGTCGGCGCCCATCTCGCCGGGAGGCGTGAGCAGCGTCAGGGACAGCAAATCGGCGGCCACGGTCACGAACAGGTTGTTGTCGTGGGCTTTCGAGATGAAGTCGGTGTAGTCGTACACGGCGCCGTCGGCGGCGGGATACTGCAGGATGGCCCCGAACAGGGTTTCATCGGTGAGGTCGGCGGTGCGGTGGTCACCTACTACCAGCTCAATGCCAATGGGCGTGGCGCGGGTGCGCAGCACGTCGATGGTCTGGGGCAGTACCTGCTCCGACACGAAGTAGCGGGTGGCGTTTTTCTTCTTGCTCAGCGAGTGGAACATGTGCAGCGTTTCGGCGGCGGCGGTTCCTTCGTCGAGCAGGGAGGCGTTGGCAATTTCCAGGCCCGTGAGGTCAATTATCATCGTCTGATAATTGATGAGGGCTTCGAGGCGGCCCTGGGCAATTTCGGCCTGGTAGGGCGTGTAGGCGGTGTACCAGCCCGGGTTTTCCAGAATGTTGCGCTGAATCACGGCCGGCAGCTGGGTGTCGTGGTAGCCCAGGCCGATGTAGTTTTTGAACAGCTTATTCTTGCCGGCAATGCCTTTGAACTTCGCCAAAAAAGCCCGCTCCGTGAGGGCAGCGGGCAGGTTCAGCGGCTTCTTGAGGCGGATGGCGGCCGGCACGGTTTCGTCGATGAGCTGGTCAATCGACTCCACGCCGATAACGCGCAGCATCTCGGCTACGGCAGCTTCGTCGGGGCCGTTGTGACGGTCCACGAACACATCGGCGGGCTTGGTCTTCAGCAACATAAAGGAGAATATGAGGGTGGCAAGGGATGAGGCCGGAGGGCCCCTGACAAAGGTAGCGCGAAAAGGCGTCACCCTTAAACCGATAACCGGGCAAATGTTTGGGCATTTCAACCGGCAACCTAGCTGTCATCCTGAGCGGAGCGAAGGACCTTCTCACACCGGAATGTCTTAGATCCGAGAGAAACCCGAACATAAGCAGGTCCTTCGTCGCCGCTTGATGCGCGGAATGCTGAGGATGACAGACGCGTGATGTGCCCGAGGGCGACAGGTCAACAATTTTCCGCAGATTTAGCCCCCGAACTTCCCATTCCCACCCCATATGCGTCCCATCACCATTGGCCTGATTCGCGAAGGCAAAACCCCGCCCGACAAGCGCGTGCCGCTCACGCCCAAAAAATGCACTGAGGCCGAAGCCCGTTTCCCCGGCCTGCAGATTGTAGCCCAGGAAAGCCCCATCCGCTGCTTCTCCGACGACGAGTACCGTGCCGCCGGCATTACGGTGCGCCCCGACGTAGCGGACTGCGACATTCTGATGGGCGTGAAGGAGGTGCCCGTGGCGCAGCTCATCCACAACAAAACCTATCTGTTTTTCTCGCACACCGTGAAAAAGCAGCCCGCCAACCGCGAGCTGCTGCGGCAGGTGCTGGCCAAGAACATCACCCTGATTGACTACGAGCTGCTCACCAACGAAAACGGGGAGCGAATTGTGGCCTTCGGGCGCTGGGCCGGCATTGTGGGGGCCTACAACGGCCTGCTCACCTACGGCCGCAAGCACGGCCTCTACGAGCTGAAGCCGGCCTACGAGTGCCTCGATATGGAGGACATGCAGGAGGAATTCTTCAAGGTGAAAAAGCTGCCGCCCATCAAGATGGCCATAACGGGCTCAGGCCGCGTAGCCCAGGGTGCGGTAGAGGTGCTGAACCTGATGGGTATCCGGCGGGTGAGCGTGTACGACTACCTCTACCTCGATTTCAACGAGCCGGTGTACACCCAGCTCCGCAGCTCCGACTACAACCGCCGCCGCGACGGCCGTGTCTGGGATACGCCCGATTTTCACCGCAACCCGCAGGAATACGAAAGCACGTTCCGCAACTTTCTGCCCGTCACCAACCTGCTCATTGCCTGCGCCTACTGGCACCCGTCCGCCCCGCGCCTGTTCGAGGAAGCCGATACCTGCCGCGCCCATTTCCGCATCGATACCATTGCCGACGTGACCTGCGACGTGGACGGCTCCATTCCCGTTACCAAGCGCAGCAGCAGCATCCAGGAGCCCGCCTTCGACTACAATTGCCAGACCGGCGAGCTGGAGCCGGCCTACTCGCGGCCCGGCAACCTCACCATCATGGCCGTGGACAACCTGCCCTGTGAGCTGCCCCGCAACGCCTCCCGCGACTTCGGCCGCCAGCTCCTCGACAACGTGCTGCCCCACCTCGTCCACGAAGGCACCGACAACGTGATTGAGCGCGCCACCATTGCCCGCAACGGCCAGCTCACCGAGCGGTACCAGTACCTGCAGGATTACGTGGCGTAGCGGTTAGAAGTGAGACTGTAAAAAGGGAGAGGTGAGATTTTCGTTCTGTTGGCCCGCTTGGGTTGCAGAGCGAAAGTCTCACCTCTCCCTTCTCAGTTCTAAGACCTAAAATCTCAAATCCGGCGCAGCACGGGGTATTTGGCTTGTACCAGCATGTAGAGGCCGTAGGCCATCAGCCCCAGGGCCACAACGCCAAGTACCATCGGGCCCATGGTGGCCAGGAAGTCAAAGGCTTCGTCGGTGCTGCCCACGGCGGCGGCGCGCGACTGGCGACCCGCTTGCACGAAGAAGTAGCCGATGATGGCCATTACCACGCCCCGGGCCGTGTAGCCCAGCTGGCCCAAGCGGTACACCGTGTTCTGCTGGCCGCCGGGAATGTCGGAGCTGTTTACGTCTTTGTGGAACTTGCCCGAATAGGCTTTGTAGATCTGGTAGATGCCGCCGCCGATGATGGCCACGCCCACCAGCAGGATAATCCACTCGCCGCCGGGCCAGCCCAGCACGCGGGCCGTAAGGGTTTGCTGGGTGTTGCCGCCGGCGCTGGCCGAGCCGTTCATGGCCAACTTGGCCGCGTACCAGGCCAGGCTGGCGTACAGCAGCCCGCTGGCCGCAAACCCGATGCGCCGGCCAATGCCTTTGGCGTCGCCGCCCTTGCTTTCGGTATCAACGATGGCTTGGGTGAAGCGCCACACAATGTAGCCCAGCAGCCCAAAGGCAATCAGGCCCAGCAGTACCGGGCCGCCGGGTAGGCTCTGCAGCGTAAGTACCGCCTGTTTCTTATCGGCCGTCTGGCCGCCTTGCTGGCCGGTGGCCGCCAGCAAAGCCAGCACGCCCATCAGCAGATACACGGTTCCTTTGGCGGCAAACCCGAAGCGGGCCAGCGCCCGGATGCCGGAGGAAGGAGAGGTGGGAACGGCGGCAGTTAAGTTGTCGGAAAGGCTCATGCAGTGCGATGGTTAGGGATACTCGCCCTGTACGCGAAAATGCAGGTGTCGTTCGGCGGTGCCCGGGCGGCTACCGGATAGTGGGCCGATAAGGAGGCGGAAGATGATGGCCCAGCGCCCCCAGAGGCCGCCAGGGCTGGGCGCCTCGCTGCAGCAGCCGCTTGTTGAGCGGAATATTCAGGGTGTAAATGGGTTTGCCCCGCATGGCTGGCTGCGCCAGCAGCCGGTCGATGTTGCCACCGGGCCGCAGGTATGGGATGAAGAAGTCGTCGGCGAGGTCGGCAATAAGCAGGTTGCGGATTTCGGCGGTTTCGTCGGTAATCTGGCGCACGCTGGCTTCAAACGGCGAAACGAATAGCAGCCGGTTAGCCTGGATTTCGGGCCCGTACTCCATGCGCACATTTTGCTGGATGCCCCGCCCCAAGACGTAGATAATGGGCTGCTGCGGCCCCTGCAGCAGATACCGGAACACCGACTGCTCCAACCGCGAATGAAAGCCCGACAGCACGCAGGCCTGCTCGTAGCGCTGCTCCAGCGCCCAGACATACGTAAGGTACTCTATGGACGTAGGATAATCGCGCGAGCAGAAAAAAGCCGTTTTGCCCTGTTGCAACAAGGCGGTGTTGCCCAACGTGCGCAGTTCTTCAGCAGCTATACGCATAGCATAAGGGTGGGGCTTGCATGACTAAAGATAGAAATATTATTACTAAATAAATAATATTTATTGGAATTCACTGTCGGGCTTACCGGCGAGGAAACAAAAATGCCCCGGGCCGCAAGGCCTGGGGCATGTTATCTGTGGCAGTCAACTGGCACTAGAACGTGCGCTGGAACCAGTTTTTGATGTCGTCGATGGTTTCGCCGGTTTTCTGCTGGAGGCGGCCATACCATTCGTCCTGCTTGCCTTCTTCGTAGTCCAGATCGTCGTCGGTCAGGCTACCCCATTTCTGCTTTGCCTGGCCTTTGATTTCGTTCCAGTTGCCGCGTGCGCGCAGTTCGGTGCTGTCGTCGATGCCGTTGTTATTAGCGTCCATGTTCGTAGAGGTTAGAGTGGGAAAGATAGGGGGCTATACGCGGGCCGTTGGGCAGGGTTGACAATGCCAAAATTTTGCTTCCCGCTCCTCCTGCACCCTGTTGCCGGGCCGCTACCGGCGGCGCGAGTTGAAACCCATCAGCAGGCTGATGCGGGCCCCGCCGTTGCCGGGCACCACGGCCAGGTTCACCGGAAAATTGACGCCGTCGTACCGGAAAGAGGTGCCTACCGCCAGCGCCACGCTGGCACTTACCGGCGTCAGGTTGGGGCCGAGGCCGAACTCCAGGCCCTTCGGGCCCCGAATGCCAAACAGCGCGTTCAGGCTTGGAATGAACTTGCCCTGCTCCAGCCCACCCAGCAGCGGCACAAACTCAAACAGCCCTGACGTACCATTGGCCAGCCGGAAAATACGGGTTTCAAACTGCCACCCGAACTGCGTGAGAAACGGGTTAAGGCCCGGCACCGACTCGCGCGCCTTGCTTACCACGCCGCCCGTCAGCACAGTGGCCCCGATGCGCGGGCCACCCAGATACACTGTGCCGCCGGCTGCTTCCTCGTCGCCGGGCACCACGGGGCCGGGCGGCGTAGGCGGCTTGGCGGGGGCCGTACCAGCGGGCAGAAACCCGGCTATGGGTGCCGGGGCACTGGCGGCTGGCGCCGCCGGCCCAAACTCATCCTGGGTGCCGTTGGCGTAGCGAATCAGGCGCACCTCGGCTTTGCGCACGATGTAGAGCGGGCCGTCGGGGTTGTCGGTGCGCCGGAATCGGACGTCGGTGGGCGTGACCTCCACCACCTTCACCTGGATTTCTTCGGTGTTGTGCTTGACTAGCAGGTCCTGGGCCTGCGCGACGGTGGCGGCCAGCAGCAGGCCAGTGGAAACGAGTAGCAGACGAAGCATAGCAGCAGTAAGTGAAAGAGTGTGGGGTGAAGATGCCGCTCCCACCGGCCCCGACGGCTACCAGCTTTTAACTTTATCAGACGTTGATATTATGTTGATTGGTTGTTTAGTGGTCTGTATTTCAGATGTTTGATACGGAGCTGGTTGGATTTTTCAATCTCGCTTTCAGAGTTGGTTTTCGGATAGAAAGGCGCTTTCTTTAGGTGGTTGATTTTAGGGTTGATCCGGGCCGGAAGGGCCGGACAGCCGCCCGCTATTCTGCTTCGCCTGTATTCCGTCATGGACGACCTTCGTACCACCCTGGCTACCTTTTCGCCCACCGACCGCAAGGAGTTTCTGCAGTTCATTCAGCGGCAGAAGCGCAAGCCCAAAGGCCGCATGGATCTACGCCTGTGCGAGCTGCTGCTGCACGCCAAGCCCTACACCACGCCGCAGCTGCTGGCCAAGCTCTACCCCGACGAGCCCAACGCCGTGGCCTACTACGCCCTGCGCAAGCGCCTGCTCCGCCACCTCACCGACTATCTGCTGCTGCGCCAGCGCCAGCAAGACCCCACGGCGGCGTCTTCGGTGCGCGGGCTGCTCACGCTGGCCCAGTACCTGTTCGAGGCCGGCGTGCCACGCCTGGGCTGGTCGGTGCTGCGCAAAGCCGAAAAGCTGGCCCACGACAACGAGCAGTACGAGCTGCTCAATACCGTGTACTCGCTGCAGATTGCCCAGGCCGGCAGCGAATACGCCGACGACCTGGCCGACATCATCCGGCGGCACCGCATCAACAAGAAAGCCGCCGACGAAGAGGAGCGCGCCAACATTGCCGACAGCCTGATCCGGCAGCGCCTGCGCCAGGCCCGCGTGAAGGGCCGCGCCGGCGAGGCCTTCGACGGCATTCTGCAGGACGTGCTGCGCGAATACGACCTGCAGGAAGCCTTTGCCCGGCGCCCGGCCGTGCTCTACCGGCTCATGTCCATTGCTCGCAGTGCCATGCTCGTGCGCCGCGACTTTGTGTCTTTTGCGCCGTTCGTGCGCCGCTGCTACCACCTCATGGAGAAGCGCCACGGCTTCCTGCCGGCCCACCGCTACTACCAGCTGGGGCTGCTCTACATGGTGGCCCACGCGCTGTACCGCACCCGCAAGTTTCAGGAGTCGGTGGCGTATCTGGAGCAGCTGCGCAGCCTACTCGATGAGGGCGGCGCCCAGGCCTATCAGGCCGCCTGGCTGCCGCGCTACACGTTTCTGCTGGCCGCCAACTACGCCTTTCTGCACCGCAACGCCGAAAGCATCCGGCTGCTGGATCAGGTGCTTCGCCAGCCTGCCACCGTGCTGGCCCCGCGCGACGAAATGACGGCCCGCCTCGGGCTGGCCTTCCACTATTTCGCCGAAAGCCAGTTCGCCAAAGCCAACCAGACGCTCATCAGCATTGGCCGCTCCGACCATTGGTGCGAGCAGGAAATGGGCCTCGAATGGATGCTCAACAAGAGCATGGGCGAAATGCTGGTACAGTTCGAGCTCGGCAACCCCGACCTGGCCCTCAACCGCCTGCGCGCCATCGAGCGGGTGCTGCGGGAGCGGTTCAGCGCCGATGGCGAAGGCTACGTGGCCGTGCTGCGCTACCTGAGTCTGGTGCGCGACATCATCGAAGACCCAGCCGAAGCCCGTCGGCCGGGCTTTGCTGAGCGCGTAAGCCAGCTGCCGCCCTTCGCGCCGCTGGAGCAGGAAGACCTGCAGGCGCTGAGCTTCTACAGCTGGCTGTATGCCCGCACCCAGGGCCGGCCCTACTACACGGTGCTGCTGGAGCTGGCCGGCAGCAGCTCGCCGGCACCGGAGGCGCAGTTGGCGGCGGCCGGCAGCCCACCCGCCTAAACGCAAATGGCCCCTTTCCGTCCGCACCGCGGCAAGAAAGGGGCCATTGCGTAGCCAGAGACACAAAGTGCCTCCCGGTAATTAGTTGCTGCGGGTTTCGCGCTCTACTTCGGCAGCGGCTTCTTTGGTTTCGCGGGCTGCGTTGTTGGTGGCGTTTTCGGTAGCGTTGGCGGTTTTGTCGGCAGCGTTTTCGATGGCGTTGCCGGCTTTGTCGGCGGCGTTGTCGATGGCTTCACCGGTTTTCTCGGCAGCAGCTTCCGTGGCGTTAGCAGCGTTTTTGGCTTCAGCGGCGGCGGCGTCGCCTGCGTTTTCGGCAGCGGCTTCGGTGTTAGCAGCAGCGGCGTCAGCGTTTTCTTTGCCTTCCTGGGTGCAGGAGGTAGCAGCGAAAGCAACGGCGGTAGCAACGAACAGGGCTTTGAACGACATTTTCATGGCAAGAAGAAAAGTTGAGTGTGGAAATTAACTGAACATCCCTTAATAACGCGCTGCTGCAGAGGTAACCCATGCCAATGGCAGGACATTTTTCCGGGGTGGCCGCGCCAACGTCCGGCGTCGGTTGCGCGTAAGCGGAGCCCCGGTTTTTCGGGTTTAGCTGCGTGAAGTGATGAAGTGTTTTCTGCCCGTTTTGCTCGGGATGCTGCTTGCGCTGCCCGAAGTGGGCTGCGCCCAGACCAACGATGGATTTGTGCGCCGCGACGGCACGATGTACGTGCTGCGCAACGGCCAGCCCCGGCCCATGACGCACGAAGTGCATCTACCCAACGGCCGCACCGTCACCCCCGACGGGTTTGTGGTAGCAGCAGATGGTCGCCGCACGGAGCTGCGCAATGGCAGTGGCTGCGACCTGAGCGGTCAGCTCACCGCTGCCACCACCCAGGCCAACCGGGTGGTGCTGCAGCCCGTGGCCGGCACCGCCGGGTCCAGTCGCAACCCGGTGTACGTGCAGCGCCTGCCGGGCTGGGCTAAGTGGGCAGCAGGGCGTGGCAAAGGCCGCCACAAGAAGCACAAAGGCAAAAAGCACGACGACTAGCCCGCGGCTGCCTACTTCACCTCGTCGGCATCGGTGTCGATGTAGAACGTGCGGCCTTGCTGGGTTACGCGGGCCCGGCCCTCGGCAAAGTCGGCGGCGCTTTCGTAGCTGCCGAATGGCTCGGTGCCTTCGGTGGGGTCGTCGAGATAATCCGGGGTGATGAAGGTGTAGCGGCCGTTGCGCTTCACCCGGGCCAGCCCCTCCCGAAACGGGTAGGCCTCCTGAAAGATGACCGGGGCTTTGAGCTGCTCTTCGGGCCCGGTGATATAGAACCAGCCGCGCCGGTCGAGCACGGCGGCCTTGCCCTCGCTGAAGGGCAGGGCAGCGTAATAGTAAGCGTTGAACTCCTGGCCCTGCAAGTCCAGAAACGTGTACAGCTTGCCGATCCGGGCGCGGGCGTAACCGCCGGCGTACGGCTGCAGCGCATCGTAGGCGGGCGGCACTACTTCCTCGCCGTCTTCATCCAGAAAACCAAATACCCCGTCCTGCTCCACCACGGCCCGGTGCTCGGTTTCAAACGGGCCTGCCGAGGTGTAGCGGGCCGGCACCAGCGTATCGTCGTGGGCGGTGAGGTAGCCCCAGCGGCTGCCCTCCTGAAAGGGCACCGGCGGCCCGGCGGTAGCGGCGCGCACGCCCCACCACACCAGGCCCGCGCCCAGCAGCCCGGCCCCGGCCAGTGTTGCCTGCTTTCTGTAGCGTTGCCACTGCCGCAGTCGTTGTTTGGCCTGGGGCCAGCTCAGCCGCACTCCGGCCAGCCGGTTTGAAATGCGGGCTGCCTGCGGCTGGCTTCCTCCAGAAGCGGGAGGCGCCTGCTGAAGCTGCTGCATCAGGCCTTCCAGCTGCCGGATGCGGCCATCCAGGGCGCGGTTGCGCTCTTCCAGGTCGGTGCGGGAGGCGCGCATGGCGGCTTCCAGCTGCTCCTTCTCCTGGCTTTCAATAGCCAGCCGCACCTGCAGCGACTGAGCTTCGGCGGTTACGGGGGGCGCTGTGGTGAGCTGCTGGCGCAGCTGGGCAATGCTGTGCTCCCGTTCTTTCTCGCGGGCTTCCAAGGCCTGCAGCTGAGCGCCCAGCTCGGCCTGCATGCTGGCCCGCAGCCGCTCCAGTTCTTCTTTCTGGGCCTGCGGGGCGGCGGTGCTGTAGGTGTCGTTGGGCAGCTGGTCGGCGTCGTGGTCCGTCACGTCCTCGGCGCCCAGCCAGCGCCATAGCCAGCCCGCCGCCCGCCGGAGCTGCGTCGCTTCGGATGAAGCCGGCTCGGCCGCGGCCGGCCGCCGGTACCGGGTCTGATCAGCGTCCGGATCAGCGTTGGCCTGCGCTACGTGTCCGGCTGGCTCAGTGTTAGTAGTATGACTGTGGTTTTTATGGGGTTGGTTATCAGTGGTATGCTGATTAAGGTCGTGGGCCAGCTGCGTGATTTCAGCCGGGGTAAGGTCGATTTCGGGGGTGGCCAGCTGGCGCAGGCGCCGGGTGCAGCTGGCCGGGTTGGGCAGCAGATGGAAGCTGCTGCTGGCGGGCACGCTGCTCATGCGTTCCTCTACCTCAGGGCCAAGCACCAAGGGCTGCTCAAACAGCGCGAGCCCGGCAATGAAGTTGAGGTTGGCGGCTTCCGGAGGGAGCTGGGGCCGGAGCCAGGCTGCCAGCGCTTCCTTCTGCCGGCTGAATTGCTGAAAAGGGTTGTCGGCGCCGGCCGAGCCGGTGAGCGGGCGCCCCGCCAGCCGCCAGGCACTGTGGCCGAAGTCGGGGATGTGCAACGGGCCGCCGCCCGGCAACAGCAGCAGCAGCACAATGCTGTGCGGCCGGATAAGCACGGCATCCAGCACTTCCTCGCCGGCACCCACGGCCAGATTCCCGAGCAGCAGCGTAGCGGGGGCGCCGGCTTCAGCCAGCAGGGCGGCCCGCAAATCATCGAACTGCTGCTGCCGGGTGGCGTCGGCGAAAGGAATCGGAAGGTAGGTGTGGAGCATAGAAAAAGAAACGGCGGTCCGGCCGCCGGGCAAGCCGGCCGGCAGCCTTCTACGCAGCCAGTGGCAGCAGGGTAGCTCAACTTTTCCGGCGGTGGGCAAGTATAGACAACCACCTTCTTTCGTCAGTCATACTCTGTCCCCATGGATTCCACGGCCTCCACTCCCCAAAATACCCCCATTCCTACAGTGCCGCTCGAGGTTACTGATCAGCAAAACACTGCGCTGCTGGAGGATACGCTCACGCTGCTCAACGCCGGCCTGCCCGCCAAGCCTGACCAGCATGGCCTCGGCGAAATAGAGCGCTGGGAGCAGGTCCTGAAGGCCTCGGAGCGTCCCGGCCTGGCAAAAATAATTCAGGAGCTGGCCACTTTGCGCGAACAGCTTGCCGCCTCCGACACCAAGTCGCACGACCTGGCTGAAACGCTGGCCACGCTCGGCGCCGAAACCACCAAGGTAGCCGAAGAGTCGAATGGCGGCTATTCCGGCCCTCTCATGCATCTGGGCAAAGTGCTCATCAAAATGGGTTCTTCGCTTTCGCGCTAAGCTTCGCCGGCACGCAGGCACACACTCTGCTAAGCACAGTAGCCCCGTCGGCCGCCACGCCTCTGCCTGCAACAGGCAAGGGTGTGGCAGCCGACGGGGCTACTTGTGTGGTGGGGGTGAGGGGCGGTAGCGGCAGGCCGGCATCTGCGGCGTACTTTTGCGCCTCTTCGCCGCTTACAACACTATGGAATCTGGTTCTGCTTTCCCGTCTCTTTCGCCCCTGGCCCTCTACGACCCGTTCACCGGGATGCAGTTCAGCCAGAAGCATTGTTTTCTGTGTGGTACGCCCACCGTGCCCGGGCAGGATGCGGTGCCCGTGTTTGCCGAGTGGCTGATGACCCGCTATAACCTGCACGAGCGGCAGATCAAGCTGCTCGATATGAGCATTGTACGCTACGAGGAGCTGCAGATTGCCTGCTGCCCGCAATGCCGCACCCGGCACGTAGAGCCGCTGGAAGTCCGCGTGCAGCAGGCTGCCGCCCAAGGCCTGGCCGGCTTGCGGGAGCTCGACGAGCAGACCCTGTTCCTGTGGCTGGGCAAGATGTTCTACGGCGTGCTCGTAACCGAGCTGCTCAACGAGCTGATGCCGCTGGCGCGGCCCCAGTATCCGCTGGCCGAAAACGCCCAGCTGTTCCGCCGGTTCCAGGCTTTCTTCCAGCCGTTTCAGGCCCTGCGGGTGCCCATGGAGTACGACGACTTCGTGCCGGGCTCGGTGTTCCTATTGGAAACCGACCTGCGTGAAGACACCCTGCCCTTCTTCTACGACGACGACCTGAGCACGCTCACCTTCAGCATCAAGCTCGATGAAGCCGTGCTGGTGGCGTGCCTGGTTGATAACGGCATCATTCGGCAGGCCATGCGCCGCGTGTACGACGATGCCCAACGGCCGCTGCACCCGGCGCAGGTGGCCGAGTTCAAGGCGCGGGTATACTACGGGGCCTACCTGCTCAACGTGGTGCCCGACTACTACCCGCGCGCCGTACACCCCGGCGACACCACGCTGGTAATGGACACCCTGATTGACGACGTAACGGGCGCAGTGTTCAACCCCTGGGAAAACAGCGGCTACGCGCAGTCGTTGCTGGAGATGTGGAAGCCCTGGCAGATTCCGCTCACGCAGATTCTGGCCGATCCGGCGCAGCCGCTCAGCCTGCTCTACGACGCCGACGGGCAGCCCCGGCAGCTGGACCACTTCCAGGGCCCGCAGACAGAAAACGAAAAGGAAAGCTAAAATGGAGTGACCAGAAGGCTAGCTGGCCTGCCAGGCAGGCTCGAACACAAACTTGCTGAGTTTGATGTTGGGCCAGCGGCCTTCGAGGCCGGTTTTGCACTCACGCTCGTTCACCAGCACGTCCACGCAATGGCGGTGGCGGCGGTTCATGGTGTCGTGAATGACGTAGATGCCATCCAGGGCAGAGGAAATGCCGCTGACGCGGACTTTATCGCCGTAGTTGAACGGGCCGCCCCAGGTTTTGAGCAGGTCGCGGGATACGGCGAGCCAGCGGGTTTTGCTGGAATGACGCGCCGGAATGATGGAGCCATCGGCGGTTTCCATCGGGGCATCGTCGGTCTGGCCCACTTCGGGCCAGTAAGTGGTTGCCGTCACGCGGTACGACAGGGATTGGGGGGGAGCAGTGGGCCGCCGCATGGGCGTCACCGGTACTACGAGCTGTACCGGACGGGGGCTGATGCTGGCAACAGTGGATGGCAGCGCAAGAGCCGAGTCAGTGAGGGTGCGGGGTGGAAAGAGGAGGGTTAATAGGAATAAGGCAAGGGACATGACGTTTGGGTTCGTGGACTCTCGCTTATTGTCCGGAGAGAATGGACAGCCGGCCCGACTCGGCTAGTGGGTAAGTGCGCCATCTGCGTTAGCAGCCTGAAAACACTCTTTAGCGTATGTGTAGCGGCTTTATAAAGCCGTAAACAGGCAAGTGAAAGACGTTTTATGGGTTAAATATAGATAAAAATCATAATCAATTGCACTTGTAAAATATTGTCCTTTTGGAGGGCTCAAAGGTACTACTTTTTTTTAGACTGGTTTTTTTACCCTTTGCTAACTTTTTTAGTATAACAGGCGACATCATTACTTGTTCAGGACCGGCCAATACGGCAGTGGGCAGCATATGGTTGTGGGCGAAGCAGGAACCCTTGCAGTACACCCGCGTATGGAGACGAGGCCGGCTTTTTTGCGGCGTGCCTTTCTGCTTTTTCTCAACCTGTTGCTGCTTATGTCCTCCTCACTCTTACTCTCTGGCCAGAAGCCCTGGCTGGCTACTGGCCTGCTGGCGGCCGCTCTGTTCACGCAGGCCTGCTCCTCGCCCTCCACGCCCGCTACCGATGCCAGCGGCACCACCGCTGCCACTGATTCCACCCAAACGGCCGCGCCCGTCGCGCCAGCCAACTCGCCGCTGCAGGTGGTGGCCCAGTTCCGGGAGCCGCAGATGGTGGGCGTGGCCGTGCTGCCCGACGGCCGCGTGTTTGCCGACTTCCCCCGCTGGGACAACAACCCCGTGATGCCCATTGCGGAAGTAGCGCCCGATGGCTCCATCAAGCCCTATCCCGATGCCAACTGGTGCACCTGGAACGAAACCCTGCGCAACGAGCCCCAGAAGCACTGGATCTGCCCCCAGAGCGTGTACGCCGATAACACCGGTATGCTGTGGGTAGTGGACCCCGCCTCGCCCGGCCTGCGGGCCACGGTGCCCGGCGGCCCCAAGCTGGTAAAGATTGACCCCAAAACCGACAAGGTGGTGCAGACCATCAGCTTCCCCGAAAGCGTGGCCCCGCGCAAATCCTACCTCAACGACGTGCGCGTGGACACCCAGAACCAATTCGCCTACCTCACCGACTCGGGCCTGGGTAGCCTGGTGGTGGTGGACCTGCGCACGGGCCGGGGCCGGCGGGTGCTCAGCGGCCACGCCTCCATGCTGGCCGATACCACCCTCAACATCAAGGCCGACGGCAAGGAGCTGATTGACCCCAGCGGCAACAGCGCCCGCATCAACGCCGATGGCATTGCCCTGAGCCAGGACCGGCAGTACCTTTACTGGAAGCCCCTGACCAGCTACAACCTGTACCGCATCAAAACCGAGGCCCTGCGCAACTCCGCCCTCACCGATGCCCAGTTGGCCGGTCAGATTGAGGACCTGGGCAAGGTGCCCGCCTGCGACGGAATGGAAATTGACGCCCAGAATAACCTGTACCTGACAGCCTTCGAGGACCATTCCATCAAGCGCCGCACGCCGGCCGGCAAAATCGAAACGGTGGTGCAGGACCCGCGCCTGGAGTGGCCTGATACGTTTGCCTTCTCCGGCGACAGCAAAACGCTGTACGTGACCACCTCGGCCATCCACAAAACCGCCACCTGGAACAAGGGCATTGGCCAGCAGGACCAGCCCTACTACATCTTCAAAATGGCATTGAAGTAGCACCGCAGGCAGGGACGCGAACTTTGCAGTTCGCGTCCCTGCGCCGCCGTAACAACGGTAGTCGTTCGGGTGCGCGAACTGCAAAGTTCGCGTTACTGCTTTGCCGAAAGCCGTTTCTGTTCAACGGGAGCGGCTTTTGTATTTATTTGATAGATTGGACATCGGTACCTGTGTAAGAAACGCAGGTGTAATTATATGGTTGATTAACAGGTTTATTTGTACATGCGCATATCGGTTTTTACTTCCTGATCAGGCTATTTACCTTTACCCCCTGACACCACCAGCTCCCACCGCATGGACGCCAACTCTTATATCGCCAACGCCCACGGCGACTACCTCGACAACCTGTACCAGTCTTACAAGGCCGACCCGCAGTCGGTGGATGCGAGCTGGCAGAAATTCTTTGAAGGCTTCGACTTCGCCCAGCAGTACCCCGAGGACGGGATGCCGCAGGCCGATGGCGAAGGCGTGCTGACCACCTCGGCCAGCACCAACCAGGCCGGCGCCGTCCGGGCCGTGGACACGGTGGCGGCCGACAAGGAAACGCAGGTGCGTAACCTCATTCACGCCTACCGCAGCCGCGGCCATTTGGTGGCCAAAACCAACCCGGTGCGCGAGCGGAAGGACCGAAAGGCCCGCCTCAACATTGCCGATTTCGGCCTGAGCGACGCCGACCTCGACACCAAGTTCAAGAACGGCGAAGTGCTGGGCCTGGGCTCAGAAGCCACGCTGCGCGAGATTGTGGCCGCCCTGCAAAAGGTGTACACCCGCACCATCGGCTTCGAGTACATGTACATCCGCGACCCGCAGGTGCTCGACTGGTTCCGCGAGAAAGTGGAGAAGGACTCGCTGAGCTTCAACCCCGGCGTGGAGTACAAAAAGCGTATCCTCAAGAAGCTGAACGAGGCCGTGGTATTCGAGAACTTCCTGCACACGAAGTTCCTGGGCCAGAAGCGCTTCTCGCTGGAAGGCGGCGAATCGACCATCCCGGCTCTCGACGCTATTATTAATAAGGCTTCGGAGCTGGGCGTACGGGAGGTGATGATTGGCATGGCCCACCGCGGCCGTCTGAACGTGCTGGCCAACATCATGGGCAAAACCTACGAGCAGATCTTCTCGGAATTCGAGGGCACTGCCGTACCGGACCTGACCATGGGCGACGGCGACGTGAAGTACCACATGGGCTACTCATCGGAGGTGGAAGCTGAGGGCGGCCAGAAGGTGAACCTGAAGCTGGCCCCTAACCCGTCCCACCTGGAGGCGGTGAACCCCGTGGTGGAAGGCTTCGTGCGCGCCAAAATTGAGCACCAGTACGGCGGCGACTACCACCAGATTCTGCCCATCCTCATCCATGGCGACGCAGCTTTGGCCGGCCAGGGCATCGGCTATGAGCTGACCCAGATGTCGTTGCTGGAAGGCTACCGCACCGGCGGCACGCTGCACTTCGTGATTAACAACCAGGTGGGCTTCACCACCGATTTCGAGGACGCCCGCTCTTCGATTTACAGCACCGACCTCGCCAAGATCATCGACGCGCCGGTGCTGCACGTGAACGGCGACGACCCCGAGGCCGTGGTGTTTGCCGTGCGCCTCGCCACCGAGTACCGCCAGCAGTTCCACGCCGATATCTTCATTGATATGGTGTGCTACCGCCGCCACGGCCACAACGAGTCGGACGAGCCCAAGTTCACGCAGCCTACGCTCTACAACCTCATCAGCAAGCACCAGAACCCCCGCGAGGTGTACAACGCCATGCTGGTGCAGCGCGGCGACGTGGATGCGCAGCTGGCCCAGCAGATGGACAAGGAGTTCCGCGACACCCTGCAGGCCCGCCTGGACATGGTGAAGCAGAAGCCGCTGCCCTACAACTACCAGCCCCTCGAAAACGAGTGGCGCACCCTGCGCCGCAGCAAGCCCGAGGACTTCGAGAAGTCGCCGGAAACGGGTATCAGCGAGGAAGTGGTAGCCAAAGTAGGCAAGGCCCTGACCACGCTGCCCGAAGGCTTCCGCCCCCTGAAGCAGATTGAAAAGCTGATGGAGGAGCGCAAGAAGATGTTCTTCGAGACGCGCGTGCTGAACTGGGCTGCCGGCGAGCTGCTGGCCTACGGCTCCCTGCTCGACGAGAAGCACATTGTGCGCGTGAGTGGCCAGGACGTGCAGCGCGGCACGTTCTCGCACCGCCACGCCGTGTTGCACGACGCCGAAACCTCGGCCCCGTACAACTCGCTCAACTACATTGGCGAAGGCCAGGAGAAGCTGAGCATCTACAACTCGCTGCTGAGCGAGTACGCGGTGCTGGGCTTTGAATTCGGCTACGCCATGGCCAACCCCACGGCCCTGGTAATCTGGGAAGCCCAGTTTGGCGACTTCGCCAACGGCGCCCAGACCATGATTGACCAGTTCATCGTGTCGTCGGAAAGCAAGTGGCAGCGCATGAACGGCGTGGTGCTGCAGCTGCCCCACGGCTACGAAGGCCAAGGTCCCGAGCACTCCAACGCCCGCCCCGAGCGGTTCCTGCAGTTGGCCGCCGAAAACAACATCATCGTGGCCAACATGACCACGCCGGCCAACTTCTTCCACGCGCTGCGCCGCCAGCTAAACTGGGAGTTCCGCAAGCCGCTGGTGGTGATGTCGCCGAAGTCGATGCTGCGCCACCCGCTGTGCGTGTCGCCGGTGGAGGAGTTCACCTCCGGCCACTTCCGCGAGGTGCTCGGCGACGTGTACGCCGACGCCAAGAAGGTGAAGCGCGTGCTGCTGTGCTCGGGCAAAGTGTACTTCGACCTCTTGGACGAGCAGCAGCAGTCGGGCCGCACCGACGTGGCCATTGTGCGCCTGGAGCAACTGCATCCCTTCCCCAAAAAGCAGCTCGACGCCGAGCTGGCCAAGTACCCCAAAGCCAAGGTGTACTGGGTGCAGGAAGAGCCCGAGAACATGGGCTACTGGAACTACCTGCTGCGCTTCATGCGCCGCGAGCTGGAAGACGTGATTTCGCGCAAGCCCTCGGCCTCGCCGGCTACCGGCTACAACAAGGTGCACGTGAAGGAGCAGAAGGACCTCGTGGCCCGCGCCTTCGACAAGCCCAAGGAAGCCGTGGCCGACGACAACATCAAAGCCACCGCCGAAGTAGCTAAGAAGCAGGACTAGTCCTGGGTCATTCCGAGCAGCGCGAGGAATTTGAGTGAAAACGGACAAAGGCTTCACCCAGATTCCTCCTGCGTCGGAACGACAACTTCCCCGACATTCCCCACCGAAACCCTTCAAAACTCCCACTTATGGGTCTGGAAATTAAAATCCCCGCCGTCGGCGAGTCTATCACCGAAGTAACCATTGCCAAGTGGCTGAAAGCCGACGGTGACACCGTTAAGCGCGACGAGATTCTGGCCGAGCTGGAATCCGATAAAGCTACGTTCGAGCTGCCCGCCGAGGCCGACGGCGTGCTGAAAATCCGCGTTGCCGAGGGCGAAACCATCGGTATCGGCACCACCATTGCCGAAATCGACGGTGCCGGTGCGGCTGCCGCGCCGGCCGCTGCGGCTCCGGCTGCCAGCGCCCCCGCCGCTCCCGCTGCCGACCCGGTAAGCCAGGGCGAGCAGAACCCCACCGCCAGCGACCAGGCCGGCTACGGCGGCCAGCCTGCCGGCGGTGCCGCCGCTCCGGCTGCGGCTCCCGCCGGCAACGGCGGTGGTGCTACCGTGGAAATGACTATTCCGGCCGTGGGCGAATCCATCACGGAAGTAACCGTGGCCAAGTGGCTGAAGGAAGACGGCGCCCAGGTGCAGCGCGACGAAATCATTGCCGAGCTGGAATCGGACAAGGCCACGTTTGAGCTGCCCGCCGAAGGCACCGGCATCCTGCGCCACGCCGCCAAGGAAGGCGAAACTATCGGTATCGGTGCTACCATTGCCCGCATCGAAGGCGGCAGCGGTGCTGCTGCTCCGGCTTCGGCTCCCGCCGCTGCACCAGCCGCTGCCCAGACTGCTCCGGCCGCCGCGGCTCCGGCTGCTTCGGCAACCACCAGCTACGCTACCGGCACGCCTTCGCCGGCGGCCGGCAAAATCCTCGGTGAGAAAGGCATCAACCCCGCCGACGTGCAGGGCTCGGGCCGCGACGGCCGCATCACGAAAGAAGATGCCCAGAACGCCCAGGCCAAGCCTGCTGCTCCGGCTCCGGCCGCTGCTCCCGCTGCCGCCAAACCGGCTGCGGCACCCCAGGCGGCTCCGGCTGCCAGCGGCAACCGCAACGTGCGCCGTGAGCGGATGAGCAACCTGCGCAAGACTGTCGCCCGCCGCTTGGTATCGGTTAAAAATGAAACGGCCATGCTCACCACCTTCAACGAGGTGAACATGCAGCCCATCATGGACCTGCGTAACAAGTTCAAAGACAAGTTCAAGGAGAAGCACAGCGTGGGCCTCGGCTTCATGTCGTTCTTCACCAAGGCCGTGTGCGTGGCGCTGAAAGAGTGGCCCGCCGTGAATGCCCAGATTGATGGCACCGACATCGTATACAACGACTTCTGCGACATCAGCATTGCCGTATCGGCCCCCAAAGGGCTGGTGGTGCCGGTAATCCGGAACGCTGAGGAGCTGTCGTTTGATGGCATTGAGAAGGAAATCGTGCGCCTCGCCACGCTGGCCCGCGACAACAAGCTCACCATCGAGCAGATGACCGGCGGTACGTTCACCATCACCAACGGCGGCGTGTTCGGCTCTATGATGAGCACCCCCATCATCAACGCCCCGCAGTCGGCCATCCTGGGTATGCACAACATCGTGCAGCGCCCGATTGCCGAAAACGGCCAGGTGGTGATTCGCCCCATGATGTACCTCGCCCTGAGCTACGACCACCGCATCATCGACGGCCGCGAGTCGGTGTCGTTCCTGGTGCGGGTGAAAGAACTGCTCGAAGACCCAACCCGCTTGCTGCTGGGCGTCTAGTATCGCGGATTTTGCAGATTAGCCGGATTTTTCGGATTTCGGTGACGATTAAACACAAAAAGGGGCTTGCCGGTCGGCAAGCCCCTTTTTGTGTTGTATGTTATCATCTATTCTGCTTCCGGTTTTTCGGATCAGCTCCGTCACCGAAATCCGGTAAATCTGTGATGCTAGTCGACCGGCAGCTCGCGGGTGCGGGAGGCGCTGAGGCGGGTGGCCATCTGGCGGGCCAACTGCTTGGCTTCCTCGGCTTTGGAACCGGTGAAATACTCTTCTACGGTGGAAGAAAACAGGTTCAGCCAGTGCTCTACGTGTGCGCCGCTGCGGGGCAGGGCTACCTGCTCCGGCAGGGGCTCGCCTTCGGTAACGCCCTGGCCCAGCAGCGTGCTGCTCCAATAGCGGTACTGCGACGTGAGGTAGTGGGGCCAGTGAATGCGGGCAGCGGCTCCAAAGCTGGCACCAAGTAGCGTGTCCTGCGTAGCCTTGTGGCACAGCGTGTCAACGAGCGTCTTGATGTCGCCTTCGGTCTGAATGTCGTGGAGCGGGGCAGAGGTTTGCATAGACAAAGGAGGATGACAGGGTGGGCTTCCAACTACGTAGCGAATTTACGCAGGTTACGTGGCATTCGCTATGTAACGGAGAAAATTTTATCTTTTCCTTCTTGTGTTATATTTATAGGATGTTTTATCCCTATCTGGGACATTATTGGACGCGAATCAGGCGCAACTGGTCCAAAATTGCTTCGTTCACGGCACCGTTCATGTTTTCGTTGGCCGGGTCCAAGGTTAGGGTCAGTACCGACTTGCCACGAGGCAACCGCACCATAAGGGGGTTGGAGTACCCCCAGTTCGACCACTCATCCACGCCACGCTGCGGTAGTACCACCGTGCCCAGCAATTGCGTCCCGAGGCGCAGCGTGCGAATAGCGCACTTGTTGCTGGTGTTAATGGGGCCGTTGCCGTTGGCGTAGCGAAAATCAAGCGCGTAGACGCCCGCCGCCGGCACCGATACCGGCACTGCAAGGCGGCGGTTCATCGTCTTGCTGATTTCCACAAAGCCTTTTCCCTGATACCCCTTGTACGCTTTGGTTGATTGGGGCGCGGCCGCCTCAATTTCCACCACCTGCGTGTAGCGGGCAGCCTCCGGTAACACCGGCTCACTAGCGAAACTTTCAAAACCCTGGGCGTCGATGGCTACCACCTGGTACTCGCTGAACGGCTGGCCTGCGGGCACGGGGTAGGAGGTTTCGGTGGTGCGGGCGGCAAACTGACCGTTGCGCAGCACTTGGTAGGCGCGGG
Source organism: Hymenobacter yonginensis (assembly GCF_027625995.1). NCBI lineage: Bacteria > Pseudomonadati > Bacteroidota > Cytophagia > Cytophagales > Hymenobacteraceae > Hymenobacter > Hymenobacter yonginensis. Next base: position 3,595,586 of record NZ_CP115396.1, on the reverse strand, counting down.
CGCCCTCCACGGCGGGCCAGGCCAGGGTGCCGGCTGTGTAGCGCACGGCCGGCGTGGGCGGGGCTACGTGGTGCGCTACTTTGTTCTGCGACGAGGCCGGCGGCGGCGTATTGGCTAGCTCAATCCGGACGGTGTGCGCGCCGGTGAGCGTGGCCGGAAGCGTGGCTTCGGGCAGTGGCTGGCCATCCAGCGTAATCCGCTGGATGCCTTGGCCGAAACCGGTCATTTCGATATCCAGCACGGCGCCCCGGTAGCGGAAGTTGCTGAGCCGGCGGGTGCCCGCCAGCGCCTGCGGCACAAACGGCCGGAACGTGAGCTGACTGGGCTGGAAATCCATGCCGAACAGCCCCTTGTACACCAGCCCCAGCGCACCCGAGAGACTCCAGAGCATGTTGCTGCTGTTGATTTGGGTGCCGGCGAAGTCGCCGTTGCTGGCCACGAAGTTTTCCTTGTTGGTGAGAAACAGCGCCGCAGGCCGGGCCACGGCCATCAGGCTCTCCAGGAAAGCCGTTTCGTTGCCGACTTTGGCCGCCGCCAGTCCCCAATAGCTCTGCACGAAGGGCCACACGGCGTTGTTGTGGTAGGGCGGGATGCCGGAAATCTGCGGGTAGATGCACGGCACGCCGTAGTCCATAACGGGCGTGCGGGCCACCACGGTGCTGGCGCGGCTGCCTTCAGCCATCCCAAACAGCACCGCTAGCGTCTCGCCCAGCGCCTCCGCCTTCGGCGACACCTGCTGATGCACGCGGCCGTAGCGAAACTGGCCGTAGTAGCCTTTGTCCTCCAGCCACAGGTGCTGGTTGATGCCCTGCCTGATGCGGGCCGCGCGAGCCTGCGCGTCGCGCGCTACGGCGGTTTCGCCCAGCTTTTCAGCCATCAGGCCCAGCACGATGTTGCCTTGGTAGTGCGCAGCGTTGGTGCCCAGGTTTTCGCTCTGGTAGATGTCAGCGGGCTGCATCCATTTGGGGTAAGTCTGCTCGCGCCAGTCCAGAAACGACGATTCGCCGCGCACGAGGCTGGTTTGCGCATCATACGCCACCTGCTCGTCGTCTTCGATGGTGCGCCGGATGATAGGGTACACCTGCCGCAGCCACGCCTCGTCGCCGGTGCTGAGGTAGATTTCCCAGGCCGCCGTGGCCCAGATAATCCGGTCGGTGGAAACCGGGTAGGCGCCACCGGTGCCCGTATCCTGAATGATGCGGCCTTCGGGCGTCACCTTACGCAGAAGGCTGGTTTTGGCGGCTTCCGGCTGCAGCAGCGCTTGGCTCAAGATGATGCTGTAGCTGATGTCGCGGGTCCAGACGCCAGCCCACTCCTGGCCGGTACGGAACGTGCCGTCGGGCTCCACGGCGCGCTTAGCTTCTTCCAGCGCCATGTTATACAGCGCATCGAGCAGCGGAAAATCGGAAGTAAGCTGCGGCAGCGCCGATACGTCGAGCGTGGCCTGCCAGCGGGCGGCGGTGCTTTTCTGGTCGGAGTGGGCGTTGAGCACCACCGTGGTTTCGTAGATGCCGTTGCCGTCGGGGTCTTTCAGCTCCAGCGGCGGCTTGTTGATCAGGTTGTCGAAGTCCCAGCTCAGCGGCGCGGTGTTGCCGGCCAAGAAGACGTGCTTGAAATCGGCCTGATAGAGCTTCTGCCCATTGTAGAGCGTGTAGTAGCCCTGCTTCTTGAACGCAGCCAGCATGGGCCGCAGATCCAGCCGGATGGTGAGCGGTGTGTTGGGCGCCAGGTACTGGTTGGCCGGCACCGGCCGCTTATCCACCGACTGCTGCCCGAACACGATAACCGGCGTTTCGAGGGCCGCGCCCCCGGCGGCTGGCAGCGCCAGAAACAGATGGTCCTGGCCGGGCGGCATTTCGTTGTCCTTGCCGTTGATACTGAACTTGAAGCTAACCTGCGGGCTCTGGAAGGCGTTGGCCGGGCTCTGGTAGTTGCTCGTCAGCACTTGGCGCGACAGAGCCCGCGCCGTGAAGCGGCCCTGCACCAGCGAGTCGCGGTAGACGGTGTAGGCCGCCGACTGCCACACGGGCGCGGCCGGCGCCGCAGCCGGCGCGCCGGCGGTAGGGGAGGAAGTGGATTTGGTCATCTGGCAGGCAGCAAGAAAGCCGAGGCCGAGCAGGAAGCCGGTAAAGCAGGAAAGTCGGGACATAGCCGAAAGTAACGGTAAACGCCGTGGCGGATGCAGCACGCAGTGGCGTACGAAGCCAACTATGGCGTCTCTACGCCATTCAACCGGCGTATGTCTGGAATACTGCTCCGTAGCCCACGGGTTCCACCCTACGCCTCCTGAACCTCCTTCACTTTCGGCGGCCGGCCGCCCAGCACTACCAGGGCCACGGCTGCCACAATCAGGGCCGCGCCGCCCAGCATGCCGGCGTTCAGGGTTTCGCCCGCAAACAGCCAGCCCAGCAGCACCGCCACCACGGGGTTCACGAAGGCGTAGGTGCCCGCCAGGGCCGGCTCCACCACCCGCAGCAGCCAGATGTAGGCCGAAAACGCCACAAACGAGCCTCCCACCACTAGGTAGGCAAACGCGCCCCAGGCTTTCAGCGGCACGGCGCTCAGGTCGTAGGCCGCGGCCTCGCCGTGCAGCAGCCCCGCCACCAGCAGAAACCCGCCGCCGCACAGCATCTGCATGCCCACGCCCAGAAACGGCGAGCCGGCAATGGGCTTCTTCTTGGAATACAACGAGCCCACCGACCACATGAAGGCCGCCAGCAGCACCGCCGCCACCCCAATGCCGGGGTGGCCCGGCATCAGCACCGGCGCCGCGCTGCGCTGGCTCATCAGCAGCCCCAGCCCGCCCAACCCCAGGGCCAGCCCCAGCAGCACCTTGCCCGTCGGGCGCGCCGTGAGGCCGGTGGCCCAGCCCAGCAGCACCAGAAACATGGGCACCGTGGCCACCAGCAGCGCCGCCATTCCCGACGGAATGTATTGCTGCGCGAAAACCGTGGCCCCGTTACCAAACAGCGGCAGGCAGAAGCCCACCACGGCGGCCCGGCCCCATTCCTGGCGGCTGGGCGCGGCGGCTCCACTCAGCCGCATGGCTCCGTACTGCAGCGCACCCGCCAGCAGAAACCGCGACGCCGACAGCAGAAACGGTGGCCAAGCCCCCAGCGCCACCTTCGTGGCTAGGTAGGTGGAGCCCCAGATCAGGTACAGCGCCAGCAGCGCAACTAAAACCAAAGGACGGGGACGAGTAGGCATGGGGCAGCTGAAGAAGGGCACAAACCTACGCCTGTTTGCCGGTTCCTGCACGCTGGTCCTGGCCGGCTGGTTCTCAAAACAGGAAGAGTTTGAGTCGTTCCGTAGGCGTAGAAGCGCGTTTTCGGGTTGAGTGCTTTATAATTGTCTTATTTATGGAAAACAAGGGTGGTGTGGAAGGCGAACAGGAAGCAGGTGAATTGCGTAAAGAGCTTGTAAGTGGGGGTTAATGATTCGTAAAAAAAGCTGTTGAATGAATAAGCTCAACATTTAATATTTGTATTTTTGTAGGTATGTGCTGCCGCTCTAAGCAAGGCGCCGCCAGCATATAGGGTGCCTGCTGGGGCGGCGAACGGCCGCGCGGTACGCACAGCGGCTGCGGCAGGTACAACCTACTTTATGTCAATGCATCAACCTATACGCATATGGTTCTGCTAGCTTCTTCCGCCCCCCGCAATTGCCAGGACTGCCGCTGTGTGAGCCGGTCGTTGCTGGGCACGTGCCAGCTGAGTGAGCTGAGCCTGATTTCAGGCAGCAAAATGTCGCAGCAATACCAGCGCGGCCAGATCATTTTTCAGGAAGGCAACCGGCCGGCCGGGCTGTACTGCATTCATCAGGGCCGGGTGAAGATGTCCAAGCTGAGCAGCGACGGCAAAGAGCAGATCCTGAGTTTGCGCAAGGAAGGCGACGTGCTCGGGTTTCAGCCGCTCTGTACCGGCGGCAGCTACGAGGCCACCGCCGTGGCCCTCACCGACTGCGTGGTGTGCCTGGTGCCCCGCCCCGACTTCTACAGCCTGCTGGAGCAAAACTCCCAGTTTTCGCACGCGCTGCTGCGGCGGCTCTCCGAGGTGCTGAGCGAAACCCAGCAGCAGATGCTGCATACCGCCTACAAGCCCGTGCGTGAGCGGCTGGCCGAAGCCCTGCTGCTGCTCTACAACTTCTTCCGCCCGGAAACCCCCGACCAATTCAGCATTCCTATCTCGCGCGACGACCTGGCGGCCATTACCAGTACGGCCAAGGAAACCGCCAGCCGCCTGCTGTCGGAGCTGCGCGAAGAAGGCATTATTGCCACCCAGGGCAGCCGCATCATCGTGCTGGATTTGCCACGCCTGCAGAAAATGTGCGCGCCGCACAGCTAGGGCCGGCCACGTGGCTGGGCCTTGGGCAGTTTTCAGAAAATCTGGCGGCTGAAAGCTGCTGCGGAGTAAGTGGGTATTGCAGTTTATTGATATTTAATTAAATTGTACTAAAATATTCTCATAATGATTCCCAGGCTTATAAACGTGGGAAAAATTTAATTAAAATCATTTTCAGAGCTAAGAGACGTCATTTTTTCAGGCGGTACAATAGAGGAAGTTTGTGGAGTAGCTGACCCGGCCGGCGGGCAGCCGGCTTTTCTCTTCTTTCTTATCCTCCCCCTCTTAGTACCATGGCGTATTCAGTCAACAACCCCGCAGGCAAAGTAGTCCAGGACGTCATCACCGATTTGCCGGGCTTGGTGGCCATTGCCGTAGTGGACGTCAATTCGGGCATGAGCCTGGCCTCGCACTCCAACTCGCCGGCCCTCAACCCCGACACCGCCGCCGCCTACAACACGGAAGTAGTGAAGCAGAAGCAGAAGGCTATGTCGGCCTTGAAGCTGCAGGGAGAGTCTATTCAGGATATTCTTATCTCGCTCACCAACCAGCTGCACCTGATCCGGCTGAACGACAACGGCTCGAAGTTTATCTATCTGGTAGTGAATTCCCGCGATACCAACCTGGCCATTGCCCGCGACGTGCTGCGCAGCCACGCCAACCAGCTCAACTAACCCACCCAGCCCACCGCGCCGCCGCCCGCCGGGCGGCGGCCCCGGCGCTTCACCGGAGGCCGGCCCGTTTTATCGGCTCCCATGCAGATTCCGTTTCTTCAACGCCTCCAGGCCCTGGCTGGCCCGGCCCTGGGCAAGGTGGTGCCCGCCGATGCCGGCCCGCCTGCCACGGCCGCCGCCGCGCAGCTGCAGCAGGTGCTGGCTGGCCTGCCCGAAGTGCTGGCCGCCGCCGTGGTTACCATCGAGTCGGGTCAGGCGCTGGCCACCTACGCCACCTCCCGCGAGTTTCAGCTTCCGAAGGTGCTGGCTTTCAACTCCGAAGTAGTGCGCCAGCAGCTGCGGGCCCTGCAGGCACTGGGCCTGCCCGCCGACGAACAGCTGGAGGAAATTCTGATAACGCTCCGCCAGCAGTTGCACCTGATGCGGCTGCTGCCCAACGGCCGCTTCCTGTACGTGGCCGTCGATTGCCGCGACACTAATCTGGGCATTGCCCGCGCCGTCATCCGCTCCTGCGAAGGCTAGCTCAGGGGAAAGACAGCGTCGTTCGTTTTTTCTCACTTTATCCTTCTTACGCGTATGAAACTGACTGCTTCTCCTTTCGATCCGCAAACCGGCGAGCTGCTGCCCGTGTACCGCGACGCCTACCTCAACGGCGACCTGAGCCGGTCCTCGGCCCAGGCCGTGGAAAGCTACCTGGGCCGCGACGACGACCAGGCCCATGAAACCCTAACCCGCTGGCAGGAGCTCCACGCGGCAGAAGCCGTGGCGGCGCCTACCTGGGTGCAAAAGCAAATCCAGCATATCCGGGCCGAGCCCGTGCGCTTCCGGCGGCGGGCCACCACGCTGGTAGCCTCGGCGGCCCTGCTCGGCACCATGGTATTTGCTGGCACCCACCTGCCCACCGAGCGCACGCCCGTAGCCGACAACCTGCCCACCGAAACGGCCGCCGCCCCAACCGAAGCGGCTACAACGGCCGAAGCCGCCACCACCTCCGCCTCGGCCTCGCTGATGGCTTCCCGCACCATGACGGTGCGCGGCCGGATTCTGGACGAGAATGGCGCGCCGCTGGTGGGCGCCACCGTGCTGCACCCCGGCAGCCGCCACGGCGTATCGACCAACGCCGACGGCGAGTACCTGATGCAGGTGCCAGCCGGTACCGCCACGCTCAAGTATGGCTACGGCGGCTACCAGGATGAGGAGCTGACCGTGCAGAAAAGCACCACTTCCAACGTAACGCTGCTGCCCCAGCAGCAGCAGCAGAAAAAGCGCCATTGGTGGCAGTTTTAGGCCTTCCGGCGTCATTTGTTTGTAGTACCCTGCCTGCGTGAAACCCAAAAACTACCGTAGAAAAGCGCCCCGTCGGGTTGAGCGCGCTGAGCTGCCGCCCCCTCCCGACCCGCTTGCGGAACAGGTAGTAGCTCAGGTGCGGGCGGCCTTGCCCGAGCTGCTGGCCGTGGCCGTGGTGGAGGTGGCCTCGGGCGCCAGCTTGGCCGCCCACGCCCCCACCACCGCCATCGACCCGGCCACGGGGGCCGCGTTCAACGCCCAGGTGGTGAAGCTCAAGCGGCAGGCCATGGCCGCGCTGCAGCTCTCGCCCGACGAGCAGCTGGGCGACATCCTGATTACGCTGTCCAGCCAGCTGCACCTGCTGCAGCTCACGCCCGACGGCCGCCGGTTTATTTATCTGGTGGTGGCCTCCGAAACCACCAACCTGGGCATTGCCCGGGAGGTGCTACGGGCCCAGGTAGGGCAGCTGGCCGCGTAGGTCCTGGCGCACAGTAGCGCGAACTTTGTAGTTCGCGCCTCCGAACGACAATCGTTGCAACGGCGCGGGGGCGCGAACTGCAAAGTTCGCGCTACGGGTCGTCCGAACGGCGGCGACGCAAAAGAGCTCCTTTCTCACGCGTGGGGAAGGGGCTCTTTTGCGTTGGGGTGATGGGGGCGGGGCGGGGGTGCCGCACAATTTCCCTGCATCCCAAACTCCCCTTCCGTACCTTCGCCCCAGTTGATTCTCACCGAATTTACCCTAGCATGAACCAATACGACGTTACCGTCATCGGCTCCGGGCCCGGCGGCTATGTGGCGGCCATCCGCTGCTCCCAGTTGGGCCTCAAAACTGCCCTCATCGAGAAGTACGACACCCTGGGCGGCACCTGCCTCAACGTGGGCTGCATTCCCAGCAAGGCCCTGCTCGACAGCACCGAGCACTACCACAACGCCGCGCACACCTTCAAGGAGCACGGCATTGAGCTGAGCGACCTGCAGATCAATATGAACCAGCTCATCGACCGCAAAAACGGGGTGGTGAAGGCCAATACCGACGGGATTCAGTTCCTGATGAAGAAAAACAAAATCGACGTCATCCACGGCGTTGGGTCGTTTGTCGATAAGAACCACATCAGCATTGCGCCCACGGCCGGCGGTGAGGCCCAGCAGATTGAGACGAAGAACGTCATCATTGCTACCGGCTCCAAGCCCACCGTGCTGCCCTTCATCAGCCAGGACAAAGAGCGCATCATCACCAGCACCGAGGCCCTGAACATTCGCGAAGTGCCCAAGCACATGATTGTGATTGGCGGCGGCGTAATCGGGCTGGAAATGGCGTCGGTGTACGCCCGCCTCGGCGCGAAAGTGTCGGTGGTGGAGTTCATGGACTCGCTGATTCCGACCATGGACCGCGGCCTTGGCAAAGAGCTCAAGCGCATCCTGGGCAAAATCGGCATCGAGTTCTTCCTGAGCCACAAGGTAACCGGCGCTACTCGCGAGGGCGACACCGTGACGGTAACCGCCACCAACCCCAAGGGCGAGGAAGTGAAGTTTGAGGGCGACTACTGCCTGGTGGCCGTGGGCCGCGCGCCCTACACCGCGGGCCTGAACCTGGAAGCCGCCGGCGTGCAGATGGAAGAGCGCGGCCGCATCAAAGTAGATGAGCACCTGCAAACCTCCGTGCCCGGCATCTACGCCATCGGCGACGTGGTGCGCGGCGCGATGCTGGCCCACAAGGCCGAGGAAGAAGGCGTGTTTGTGGCCGAAACCATTGCTGGCCAGAAGCCGCACATCAACTACCTGCTCATTCCCGGCGTGGTGTACACCTGGCCCGAAGTGGCGGGAGTGGGCTACACCGAGGAGCAGCTGAAGGAGCAGGGCAAAGCCTACAAAACCGGCTCGTTCCCGTTCCGTGCCTCCGGCCGCGCCCGCGCCTCCATGGACCTCGACGGCTTCGTGAAAGTGCTGGCCGACAAGGAAACCGACGAAATCCTGGGCGTGCACATGATTGGCCCCCGCATTGCCGACCTCATTGCCGAAGCCGTAACGGCCATGGAGTTCCGCGCCTCCGCCGAGGACGTAGCCCGCATGAGCCACGCCCACCCCACCTACGCCGAAGCCATGAAGGAAGCCTGCTTGGCGGCTACCGAAAACCGCGCGATTCATATGTAATTCCGGCGCTTACGCTAGAAACCAAAGCGGCTGCAGCTCCCAGGAGTTGCAGCCGCTTTTGCGTTCAGTCACTATAAACGCTATTGGTTAAACAGGCCTCTAACACCGGCTTGTATCTCTCTATCGTTGTTGCTGCATTAGTGTAGGTTCCTGAAAATGCATAGGTGACTTTGCCATCCGTATTTATAAATAGAATAAAAGGTCCACCAATGGGTGGGCCGCCAACTGGCTCGCTAAATAGTGGGGCCCATAAAGAATCTGCGTTTGCCACTTGTGGAAAATTGAAAGGATGTTGAAGGATAAAGGCTTTCACCGAGTTGGAGTTGTTAGGCGAAAATCCAACGAATTTAACGCGGCCTTTATACTTCTCAGATAGAATATTTATGGCCTCTATATTCCTATAAACTGATTCAGAATGGTGTTCTGGAGCGTTGGGTAGCGGAATTGACCAATAATACAGAGCTACTGCTTGGTCATTATTAGCTGTAGTATTTATGACTGTATTGTCAATAGAAGTGGCAGTGATAGCAGGGCCATTTGCTCCTTTTATACAATCATACACCGCGCCTTGTGCCAGTAAATTAGCGTCCGAATCATTAAGGGTAGCTAATTTGTTGTTTGCCTTGCATTTCGCAAAAGCTGTGGCGAAATCATCCTGCTGCGAGCATGAAGCAAAGCAAAACAGGAGCAGTAAAAATCGAAGCTTCATCAGCTGCTATACATTGGTTATTGGCTCGCTCACGTCTTCTGCACCAATTTAAATCCGTCCTTGGTCACTTGGTACTGCTGGCCCTGGATGGTGATGGTTTCGCCTTCCAGCAGCTTGCTTAGGTTCTCGATGTCGCCCTCGATGGTGTGGAGGCTGAAGCCGTGCTTGCGGGCCAGGGCGAGGTATTTGGGGTTGATGTAGTCGCGGACGCCGCAGAGGATGATGCGGACGTGGGCGGTGGTGTTTTTGAGCAGCTTGGCGTCGCGGGGGAAGGTGTAGTTGTCGGCCAGCAGGATCAGCTCGGCCGAGTCGGGGGCGGCGGCCAGCTTTTGGGCGTAGAGCAGGGCTTCGGCGTCGTTTTCAGGCGCGTCGCCGCCGCCGCCGGCCTTCATGGTTTCGATAAGCTTGTTTTTGATGGCTTCGTAGCTGTCGGTTTTCACGTGGTAGAGGCCGCCGGTTTTGCCCAGGCGCTTGTCTTTGTCGGGCTGGTCGTTGCCGTCGTTGAAGAACACGAAGGTTTTCTCGTCTTCGAGGGCGCTGAGCTGCAGCCAAGCCAGCAGGTCGTAGGTGTAGGGGAACATGCTGCCCGTCACGTCGGTCACCACCACTTCCTTGCTCCACTCGGGGTGGCGCTGCATCACGCGGCTGACCACGTTGGCATCGGCGGGCAGGGGCAGTTCCTCGGTGGCGGCGGTATCGGCGGCGGCCAGCAGCTCGCCTTTCTTGGTGATACGCGCTTCGCAGTAGTCGTTCTTGTGCTGCTTGTTCTTCTTTTTCAGCGCCACCCGGTACAGCCGGGCCGAGGAATCGGGCAGGGCGAAGCTGGTGAAGCCCATATCGGCCTCGCCCAGCAGCTGCAGTGGCCCCAGCGGCAACCGGATAATGCCCTTGGCCGTGAAGCCGAACATCTTCCGGTCGATAGGAAAGCCGGAGGTGAAGGCCACGCTTTTGCGGATGGCTGCTTCCAGCTCCGCCACGCACACGGGCCGGGCGGTGGGCAGCACCTGCACCGTCCGGATGGTGCCGTCGGCGGCCACGGTCAGCTGGAACTTCACCACCTGCGCCTCCCGTTGCGGGCACTTGTAGAGGCGGCGCAGGCTGCGGGCCATCTGGCGGTTGGTGAAGCGGCCGGCGGGCAGGTTGCAGGCCACCTTTTTGCCCTGGGTTTTCTTGCTGATTTTGGGGCGCTTCTTCTCCAGCAGGCGCAGCTTGCGCGTGAGGCTGTCGAGGTCGGCGCGGCTGGTGGCGGCGGTGGCGTGCGGGGCCACGTACACCACAAAGCCGTGGAAAAACGGCTGGCACTCGGCGGGGCTGTTGCAGCCGGTCTGCTCCACCAGCGTCCACGTCACCGACTCATCCTGCAGCAGCCCCGGCACGGCGGCAGCCAGGTTGCGGATGCGGCTCAGGTTGAGCTGGCGCTGGTTGAAGGCGGGGTTGAGCCGGAAGGCCGTGTACACCAGATCAATGCGCACAATGTGGCGGTCCTGCAACCGCAGCGCCTTCAGCTCGGCCCCCGAAAACGTGGAGGGCAGCCGCAGAGCCTGCAGATCGGGCAGGGGCTGGTAGCGGCCGGTGCGGTAGGCGTTGAGCTGATCGTAGAAGGCATTCAGCTCTGGATCGGGCGGGGCCGTTTGGGCCAGGGCCGCGGAAAGAAGCAGGAAAAACAACAGGCCACTGAGCAGGCCGCGCCGGAATAAAGGAAGCATAGCACAATAAAGCACGGGCGGCACCAGGCCGCCCCGTAAAGCGGTGCAACATACGACTTTGCCGCCCCACCTGAAAACGCCTCATAAGCCACCGCAAAGCCGCCCGCTACCAACTGCTGCCAGCCCCGCCGCCGCCCGAGCTACCGCCGCTGCTGCTCGACCAGGAGCCCCCCGACGACGACCCCGAAGACCCCGACGAGCTACCCGACGACGACAGGCGCGCGGTGGTGTACTTGGTGCGCTGGGTGTGCTGGCAGAAGGCGCAGTGCCATACGTGCCACCCCCAGCCGCCATGCGACGTAGTGGCTTCTTCCATTACCTCGTCGGGCTGGGGCTGGGCGGTGTGGTAGCGGCACATGATGCAGGCCTTGGCGTCGGTGGCGAGGTTGGCGTAGGGCAGCAGCAGCTGCTGCTGGCAGGCCGGGCACTGCCAGGCGTCGTAGTCCACGGAGGCTACCCGCTCCTCGGCTACCTGGCCGGGCTGCAGGGTGGCGTCGTCCTGGGTTTCGTCGAGGCGGTGCATGGGGTGGGCGCAGGAGGGGCAGGCGTAGGGCTCGTCGCGGAGGGCGGCCAGGTGGCGCTGCTGCCGGGGCCACATCCACACCAGCCCCAGCGGAAACACGTAGCGCAGCATCCCCAGGCCGTGCAGGGCTTCGCTGAGAAATACGTAGCGGGCGTGGCGGCTCTGGCCGGCCATGGCCGCCATACGCTGCTGCACCTGCCACAGGTAGACGTGCGCGCCCAGCAGCGGCACCGCGTAGCACAACGCCACCAATACGCCGGCCGGCACCGCCAGGTCCAGCAGCAAGGTGCAAAACCACAGCCCTACCAACGCCGCCACGGCCAGCCCCAGCCCCCAGCGGAAGCCGGCTGTGGGCTTGAGGTTGAACAGCAGCAGCCCGCCCGTCACCAGCAGAAACACCAGCCCCAGCCCCACGCCGATGGCCTCGCCCGTGCTCCAGGCGGTGGGGTAGCCAGGCTCGGAGCTGGCGTAAATGGCAGTTTCGGGGGCGGCCGGGTCGTCGGTCAGGGCCAGGGCATCGTCCGTAGAGGCGGTGGCCAGCGAGTCGGCGGGCTCCAGGCGGCCGGTGGTGAGCTGCCGGATCAGGGCGGCCACGCCCTGGCGCACGGCGGCATCGTACTGGCCCTGGCGCAGGTAGGGCACCATGTAGCGCTGCTGCACGCGGAAGCACAGAATGTCGGGCAGGTCGGCTTCGAGGCCGTAGCCGGTTTCGATTTCCACCCGGCGCTGATCTTCCACTATCAGCAGCAATAAGCCGTTGCGCAGCTCCCGGTCCCCAATCTGCCAGCGGTTGAACAGGGCCGTGGCGGCCGTCTTGGGCACTTCCTCGCCAATGCTGCGGGTCAGCGCCACGTCGATGTGGGCGCGGCGGCTTTGGTCGAGGGCCCGTAGCAGCTCGTTCAGGTCGCGCACGGTGGCGGGCTGCAGCAGGCGGTCGGGGTCACTGACGTAGGTCTGGCCCAGCGTTTTGGGGTCGGGGATGCGGGTGAGGTAGGACGCCTGCGCCGCCACCTGCCGGCTCGCGCCCAACGCCAGCATCATCCACAAAAGCACGTAACGCAGAAACATAAGCCGCTGAAAGGGAAGGTTTGCAGGCCAAAGAAAGCAATCTGCGCCAGACCGTTTCCCCCACCAGATTGCGCGCCGACTATTTCACGGCGGTGCCATGCAACCCAGGCGCTACCTCCGGGGCTCTGGTAGAAGACACTATCCCTTCTTCTTATTTTCTTGCTACCATGCATCAGAAACTAACAGCCCTAAGCGGCCTGCTGCTGCTGGCCGTCAGCGCCCACGCCCAACTAGGTGTGCGCGTCGGGGCCAACACTACCACTATTGCCACCAGAACCCTTCAACAAAGCCAGCAAGCCAGCGCCGACGCCAAAACCGGCTTTCAGGTGGGCGTATTCTACGAGCACAAGCTAGGCCCGCGCTTCTCGGTGGTGCCGGAGCTGCAGTTCAGCCGCCAGCGCACCCAGTTGCACTCGGTGGAGTCGTGGAATGGCTTTGCAGGCGTGACGACATACTCTACCGATTCGCGTCTCAGCCAAAGCTACCTGCACCTGCCCGTTCTGCTGCGCGCCCGTTTTGGCAACTTCTACCTGGAAGGCGGCCCTCAGGCCAGCCTGCAGCTGGCTTCCCACGAAGCCGGCACCACAGTAATAACCAGTTCCTACAATCCCAGCTCTTCCCAGCAGAATTTCGACCGCACCGCCACTAACAACTACCGCCGTTTCGATGTGGGCTTATGCGCCGGCCTAGGCATGCAGCTGCCAGCGGGTTTCGGCATTGGGCTACGAGGCACGTCCAGTCTACTGCCACTCAACTCCAAAGAGTCGTCGGCTCCCGGTTTCACCATCAACCGACGCAGCCAAACGGTACAAGCGTCCATCAGCTACCAGTTGCGGAGTGCTGGAAAATAGGCTGCCCTCGTAGCTCCTGTGCTGGTGTGTAGAGATGTGTCGTCAGCGCACTATGCAATATGCAAGCAGATTCGGTGTTCTGGTAGAGAGAAGTATGTTCCACTGTATTCCTTGTTAGACATGAATCCGAAACTGCTACTAAGCGCCCTGCTGCTGCTGGCCGGCAGCGCCCACGCCCAACTGGGTGTGCGCGCCGGCGCCAACACTACCACGATGGCCATTAAAACCCCACAGCAGGGCCAGCGGGCCAGCGCCGACGCGAAAGCCGGTTATCAGGTGGGCGTATTCTACGAGCACCAGATGGGTACGCGCTTCTCGGTGGTGCCGGAGCTGCAGTTCAGCCGCCAGCGCACCCAGCTGCACCTGCAGGAGAGCATCTTTGCTGATCCCACCTACGCCGCTGGCTACCGTCTCAGCCAGAGCTATCTGCAGCTGCCCGTGCTGCTGCGCGCCCGCTTCGGCAGCTTCTACGTGGAAGGCGGGCCCCAGGCCAGCCTGCAGCTGGCTTCGCGGGAAGTGGGCACCGAGTTCTACGGCACCCTGGCCGGAAACTTCTATGCCAACATCGACCGCGAAGCCACTGACCGGTACCGCCGGTTCGATGTAGGCGTGTGCGCCGGTCTGGGCGTGCAGCTACCGTCGGGATTTGGTATCGGGCTACGGGACACGGCCGGCCTGCTGCCGCTGCAGCGCCAGGACCCGCGCACGCCGGGCTACAGCGGCGACCTGCGTAGCCAGTCGGTGCAGGCATCCATCAGCTACCAGCTACGCCCGCGCTCCTGAAACCGGCTTGCCGCGTACCGAACGCCCAAAATGCCAAGCGGCCGCAACTCCCGAGGAGCTGCGGCCGCTTGCGCATAGTCGAAAACCGAAGGCTTATTCGCCGCCCAGCTTCACGTTGAAGGCGCTTGGGCCTTTGGGACCCATTTCCACCTCGAAGCTTACTTTATCGTTTTCCTTGATGGTGGTACCGCTCGACAGGCCGTTGGCGTGCACGAAGATGCTCTGCTGTGTTACAGAGTCCTTGATGAAGCCGTAGCCCTTGGAGTCGTTGAAGAACGTAACCTGGCCCTTGCGGATCGGATCTTCTTCTTCCATATCCTCCTGGCGCATGGCACCAATGCGGATATCCTCTACCTTGATTTCCTTTTTCTTCTTGGTCGGATCCGGCGGCGTCGACGTGATGTTGCCGTTCTCGTCTACGTAGGCGAGCATTTCATCCAGGCCCTGGCCCTTCTTGGCGTTGGCCTGGCGCTCTTCTTTCTTCTCTGCTTTCTCGTTGCGCTTCTTCAGCCGCTTCTTCTCATTTTCCTTCTTGCCGAAGGTTGCCTGCGATTTGCCCATGCGTGGTATGTGGTGATATTATTGCCGAACGGCGTGTGGAGATGTTGAAAGTGGGGGTACGATAGCTACATAATAGGTAAAAACCGATATTCAGCCCGTATGGTTCACAAAACCGGCTCCTCAACAGCAGGGGCTGGTAAGGCCGTCTGCAGAGCCACAGTTAAGGTATAAAAATAATTGCGTAACAGCACGCGGCCGGGGCCGCTAATTGCCAAAGATACGGAGGGCGCGGCAGCTTCGGGCATGGCCGGCGGCGGGAATATGCATTAGGCAGCTGGCCGGCGGTAGGGCACCACGGCGGAAGCAGGTTACGGCAGCAGAAGCTGAGCCATAACTGCATGGCCTGTGCCGACGTTAGACAGCAACTCATATTCTTCTGTCTATCCCCTTCAGATGTCCGATAAACCATCCCTTTTTCCGCCCCAGCACCAGAGTGAGCAGCCGGGCCTGGAATCCAAAATGACGCCCCAGCCCGAGTACATCCGCGAAGGATACCAGGGCGCCAACAAGCTCCGCGACAAGGTAGCCCTCATTACGGGCGGCGACTCCGGCATCGGGCGGGCCGTGGCCGTGCACTTTGCCCGCGAGGGTGCCCATGTTGCCATCGTATACACGCCGCGCGAGCAGGAAGACGCCGAGGAAGTGCTGCGCCTGGTGGAGGCCGAAGGCCGCCGCTGCGTGCTGCTCCCCGGCGACCTAAAGCAGCCCGCCTTCTGCGCCGAAGTGGTGCGCCGCACCGTGCAGGAGCTGGGTGGCCTCAATATCCTGGTCAACAATGCCGCCGAGCAGAACTGGCACGACTCCCTCACCGAAATCAAGGATGAAGAGCTGGATTCCATTTTCGAGCTCAACATCAAGTCGTTTTTCCGCATCACGCGGGCCGCGCTGGAGCACCTCAAAGAGGGCGACTCCATCATCAACACGTCGTCGGTGAATGCCTTTGCCGGCAACGAGCAACTGATCGACTACACGTCCACGAAGGGCGCCATTACGTCCTTCACCCGGGCGCTGGCGCTGCAGCTGGCGTCCAAAGGCATCCGCGTGAACTCCGTGGCGCCGGGCCCCATCTGGACGCCGTTCATTCCGTCGTCGGCGGGCGCGCTCAAAGTGGCTGTGTTCGGCCGCGACACGCCGATGGGCCGCGCCGGGCAGCCGTCGGAAGTGGCGCCGGCCTACGTGTTTCTGGCCTCGGAAGATGGCTCTTACTTTTCGGGCCAGACGCTGCACCCGAATGGGGGCCGCGTGGTGAATGCCTGATTTCTTGAGGCACGAGCAAAAGCTAAAAACCCATTCCTCTGCCGGGGAATGGGTTTTTTGATGCAGGATTCATAGTCCGCCCGGGTTTACCACTTCAGCTCGTCTACCTCCAGCACCTCGCCGGGCGGCAGGCCACCCAGCACGATGCTGCCGATGCGCACCCGCACCAGCCGCAGCGTAGGAAAGCCGGCGGCGGCCGTCATTTTGCGCACTTGGCGGTTTTTGCCCTCGGTAACGGTGATGCTGACCCAGCTAGTAGGGCCGTGCCGCTCGTCGCGGATTTTGCGGGTGCGGGGCGGCAGGTCGGGGGCCTGTTCCAGCCGGAAGGCGGCGCAGGGCAGCGTCAGGTACTTGCCTTCGGGGATGCTGATTTCCACGCCTTGCTGCAGCAAGGCCACGGCTTCGTCGGTGATGAGGCCGTCTACCTGGGCGTAGTATTCCTTTTCCACGTCTTTGCGGCGTACCCGCTCGCTCACGCGGCCGTCGGTGGTGAGCAGCAGCAGGCCTTCGCTGTGCTCGTCGAGGCGGCCAATGGACATGGTGCCTTCGGGGAAGTCGTGCAGCGCCCCCAGAAACTTCTTTTTGCGGGCCTCGCGGGCGTCTTCGCTCCGGAACTGACTGAGGTAGCCGAACGGCTTGTGCAACACGAAATGGCGGTGGTTCATGCAGAAGAAAAACAGAAAGCAGCCAGCTGAAACCAAGCCGGCCGGCCGACGCCAACCAGGCTGGTAGCAGCTCGGCGCATCGGCGGCACGAAGCTACGAAAGCCGCTGCCGACCTGCCTGCGCCACCCACGGCCAGGGGCAACAGCCAACGGCCGTGGGTGGCGCAAACGGCGCGGGGGCGCGAACTACAAAGTTCGCGCTACTGTACACCGGCCCCGGCAATGCGCCAGACGCCCCCTGTTTCTCGTGTGCAGTGGCTTAGCGGGTCACGCGGGCTTTGCCTTTGTTGCGCACGTCGCTAGCGCCGGAGGCGCGGGAAGTCAGGCTTTCCTCCACGAAAACGTAGGCATCGGAGGCGCCGGAGGCCTGCACGTCGGCGGTGCGGCTTTGCAGCTCGTTGGCGCGGTAGTCGCTGCTGCCGCTCACCTGCACCTGCTGGCGCTCGGCGCGGCCGGCCAGCTTGATGTCGGAAGCGCCGGAGGCGTGTACGGTCAGGGCCTTGGTGTCGAGGCGCAGCGTCACGTCGGAGGCGCCGCTGGCCCGGATGGTGAAGTTGTCGGCCGTGAACGTGGAGGTGCTCTTGATGTCGGAGGCGCCGCTGGTTTCGATGCCGGTCAGGCGCGGGCAGGTCACGTACACCGTCACTTTCTTGTTGTTGAACAGCTGGCTGGGCGCATTCCGGTCGCGGTAGATCTGCAGCGTGCCATTCTGCACTTCGGTCACGATGTATTTTTCCACGTCGGCTTCGGCCTGCACCTTCACTTCGGTGCCTGCGCCCTGCACCAGCACCACGTCGCAGGCGCCGCTGGCCCGCAGCTTGTCGAACGAGCCCACTTTGCGCAGCTGCTGGGCCTGGGCAGCAGCCACGGCCGCCACACTGAAAAGAGCGGCTACGGCCGCAGAACGGAAGAGGGAAGCGGTATGCATGAGCAGGAAAGATAAAGGTGGAGGAAGGATTGCCGATGGCGTATACAGGGCCAGATGCAGGCCCGGGCCCGGGCGTTGCCTATCGGCTCGGGTTTTTGTTTTTCCGTTTCCGGTTGGGCGTCTGCAAGCCCCGGGCCGGCCCCTCTGCAACCTCGCCGCAACCCCAGCCGTAACAGGCCCCATTATAGCCAGTAGGCTATATGCTGTTTTCACAGACCTCCCTTTTATGCACAAGACCCTGCTTTTTGTCTCGGCTGCTGCCACGCTGCTGGCCGCCTCCTGCACCCAAGACAAGCCCGCGGCCGTTGACGCGGCCACCACGCCCTCGGCCGATACGGCCGTAGTTGTCGATAATGCTGTCGACACCACCACCTACCGCACCGACGCCGACCGCCTCGCCAACCGCATTGCCGAAGACCTGAAGCTGACGGATACGGTAGTCGTGACGCGCATCGAGAAAACCTACTACACGCGTGGCCGCCGCCTCGGCGAGATTGAAACCAGCTACGCCACCGATACCACTGGCCGCTACGCCGCCATCCGCCAAGTGAACGACGACACCGACCGGGAAGTGAAAACCATCGTTACGGACCCCAACCAGTACAACACGTACTCGTCGAACCGCGGCACCTACTACGCCGGTACGCCCTACACCGTAACGGAAACCCGCGTGGTGGAAGAAGAGCGTAGCGCCCCCTCCCGCCGCTCGGGCCCCAGCATCGTGAAATACGATAAGAAGAAAAACGGCGAAACCAAAATCGTGTATTCCAACGGCACCACGGTGAAAATCGACAAGGATGGCGACCGGAAAACCGAGTACTCCAACGGCACCAAAGTGAAGCGCGACGCCGACGACGGCAAGGTGAAAGTGAAAGACTAGCTTTCCGCGGCTCCTACCACGCAAAAGCCCCCGTACCAGTCTGGTGCGGGGGCTTTTTGTGTGGCAGCGGCGGCCTATTTTTTGAAAAATGCCAGCAAATCGGCCCGGTGCGAGTTGCCGATGGGCAGCAGCGTGTTGTCGAGCAGCAGCACGTTGTCGGGCTGGAGCATGCGGATGTGGGCGGCGGCCACGATGAAGGAGCGGTGCACCCGCACGAAGGCCGGGCCCAGCACCTCCACCATTTCCTTCATGGTGTGGTGCAGCAGGTAGCTTTTGGTGGCCGTCGTGATTTTCACGTAGTCCTTGCAACCCTCCACGTACACAATGTCGCGGTGCGGGACTTTCAGCAGGCCCTGGCGCTCTTTCACCAGCAGGTACTTTTCCTCGGTGGTGTCGGCGGGCGGCACGGGCTGGGTGGCGGGCAGGCGGGCCACAGCCTTCATGAACCGCTCGTAGCTGAAAGGCTTGAGCAGGTAGTCGAGCACGTCCAGCTCGTAGCCCTCGTAGGCATACTCGCGGTAGGCGGTGGTCAGCACGGTTTTGGGCGGGTGGGTGAGGCTTTTAAGGAAGCTCAGGCCCGTCACGAGCGGCATTTCAATATCCAGAAACAGCAGGTCCACGGGGTGCTGGGCCAGGTGCTCGTAGGCTTCCATGGCGTTGCGGCACTTGCCCGTGAGCGTGAGCCCCGGCGTCTGGCCAATGAACTGGGTAAGCACCTGATGGGCCAGCGGCTCATCATCCACAATCAGGCAGCGAACAGGAGCGGGAGTATTTGTCATTGGATAGGTGATGAGGGGATGAGGTAATGGGGTGATGAAGTAATGAGGTGATATAGGACGTCATGCTGAGCATGTGGCGCATCGAGCCAGGGTGCGCAGCCGCAGCATCTCTACCGCTTTGTTGCAGCTGTAATCAGACGTCAACACGCGAGATTCCTCGGCAAGCTCGGAATGACGTGCTGTAGTCCGTTGTGCTCACTACACCCGCAGCGTCAGCTCGGCGCGGTAGCGGCCGTTTTGTTCGGTGAGGTGCAGCTCGTGGGCGTTGGGGTAGTAGAGGTTGAGGCGCTGGCGGATGTTCTGCAGGCCGATGCCGCCGCTGCGCTTGGGCGAGGCGGCGGGGGCTTCGGGCAGCATGTCGTTTTCGATGAGAAAGTGCAGGCGGCCGGGCGTGGTGCTGAGGGTGGCCTGCACGGTGGCCGCGTCGGAGAAGTGGTGGCGGCCGTGCTTGAAGCTGTTTTCCACCAGCGGCAGCAGCAGCAGCGGCGGCACCTGCACGCCGGCCGTGTCGCCCACGGCCCGGAATTCCACCCGCGCCCCGGCGTACTTGCGCTGCTCCAGCTCGAAGTAATTGGCCATAAACTCTACCTCCTCGGCCAGCGGCACCTGCGCCTTGCCGCTGTCGTAGAGCACATAGCGCATCAGTTCCGAGAGCAGCAGAATGAAGCGCGGCGTTTCGGGCGAGCCGGCTAGGCTCAGGCCGTAGATGCTGTTGAGCGTGTTGAACAGAAAGTGGGGCTGCAGCTGGGCCTTGAGCTGCTCCATCTGCAGGGCCAGATGGTCTTTTTCGAGGTGGCGGCGGCGCTGCTCGTGCTCGAAGGCCAGCCGCACAAACGCCACGCAGCTGAAGGCCAGCAAATCGGTAAACAGCAGGCTGATGTGGTATTGGGCTCGGCCCAGAAGGGTGGCAGCGGCTTCCAGGTACTCCTGCAGGTAGTAGCGCGCCAACTGGGGCGGGCTGGGTATGTACTGAAACAGGCCGTGGGCCAGCACCAAGTTCAGCTTGATGCCCCACCATGTGTAGAGCAAGGCCCCCACGCCCAGCAGCACGTAGCGCCGGCGGCGCAGCAGCAGTGGCAGCAGCCCGCGGTAGTAGGGCACAATGTAGAGCGTGGACAGCAGCGCAAACAGCATTAGCTGTGGGTAGGGGAAATTGGCGCGCTCCGTGAGCGGCACAAGGCGCCCGGCCTCCTGCATGAAGAAGTTGTACTTGTAGAGGCCCACATACAGCAGCCATACCAGCCCCTCAAACACAAGTGGAAAACGACTGGGCCGGTCGGGGCCGGTGGGGGTGAGGCGGGGCATTTGCATGGGGCCAAGTTGGCGGATTTTCCGGCCGCCTGCAGCATGCGCAAGGCCGGATTTCGACCAATGGGGGTGTTTTTTTCGACCAAAAATCCGGGCCGGCTACTTGGTCGGGTCGGGGGCGGGAGTGGTCGAAAAACGCGCTGGAAACGCAGTGAGAGGCTGTTGCTTTGTCCCATTCCCAGCCGGTTGGCGGTTGGGTTTTCCCTCGACACACTGCTCACTTCCAAGTCCATGAAAAACGTTTCCGCCTCCCTGCTCCTCGTTGCTGCTCTGGCCGCCGTACCCGCCGTAGCTACCGCCCAAACCGCCTCGGCGTCGGCCGGCCAGCACGCCGCTGCCGCCCTACGCGGCACCGTCGCCGACAGTCTCTCCCAGCAGCCGCTGCCTTTCGCTACGGTGGTGCTGCAGCCCGCCACTACTGCTCCGGTGCTCAGCACCATCAGCAACGAGCACGGTGCGTTTCATTTCGAGCAGGTGCCGGCCGGCCGCTATCAGCTGCTGGTGCGCTACATCGGCTACAAAACGGCGGCACCAGTGGCCGTGGAAGTAGGCAGCGGCCAGCCCGCCATGCTGGCGCCCGTGCTGCTGGCGCCAGCCGGCCAGCGCCTGAAGGGCGTGACCGTGACGGCCACCAAGCCCTTTATTGAGCAGCGTGCCGGCAAGCTGGTGCTGAACGTAGCGGCCAGTCCCCTGGCGGCCGGCGGCAGCGCCTACGATGTGCTAGGCCGCGCCCCCGGCGTGCTGGACCAAAGCAACGGCTTCCAGCTGCGCGGCAAGAAGGTAGCGGTGCTGCTAGATGGCAAGCCTACCAACCTGAGCGGTGCGGAGCTGAAAACGATGCTGGAAGCCATGCCTGGCAACACCCTCGACCAGGTGGAAGTCATTGCCAACCCTTCGGCCCGCTACGATGCCAATGGGGCCGCCATCATCAACATCATCACCACCAAAGGCCGCAAGCTGGGCACCAACGGCACGGCCACGGTGGGCGTGGGCGCCGGGGAGTACGGCCGCTACAACGCCGGCCTCAGCCTCAACCACCGCACCGCCGCCCTGAACGTGTACGGCAGCCTCGACCGGCAGGAAAACCAGGTGTATAGCACCACCAGCGCCTTCCGCCGCCTTGGCGAGGGCCGCGAGCTGCGGGAAAACGGCCGGGAGGTGCGCCACAACCAGAACAACTCCGCCAAGCTGGGCCTGGACTACGTGCTGAGCGAAAAGTCGTCGGCCGGCGTGCTGCTGAAAGGCATGCTCAATACCCGCGACCGGGACGCTCAGAACTTGGCCCGCCTCAGCGACAATACGCTGCTCTCGGCCTCGCACGTGCAGACCACGGGCGCGGCGCAGTTCCTGAGTCCGACCCTGAATGTGTACTACAAAACTAAGCTCGACACCGCTGGCCGCACCCTGAGTTTGAACGCCGACTACTTCGGCTACCGCAAAGACTGGCACAACGACTACACCACCCGCACCTTCGACGGCAGCCTGCAGCCAACCGGCCCCTATGACCTGCTGCGCGACAACTCCCCGGCCCGCAACTCGGTGCGCTCCTTCTCGGCCGATTATGCCCAGCCCCTGGGCCGCGCCCATCTGGAGGCCGGCCTGAAAACCACCTTCACCACCACCGATAATGACATCCGCTGGGAGCAGGCCCCGGCCGGCCAGCCCTGGACGGTGGATTTGGGCAAAACCAACCACTTCATCTACCGCGAAAACATCAACGCGGCCTACGCCACCGTGGGGCACACGGTGCGCAAGGTGGTAGTAGAGCTAGGTTTGCGTGCCGAGCAAACCAACACCACCGGCACCTCGCTCACCACCGGCCAGCGCACCGACCGGCACTACCTCAACCTGTTCCCGAGCGTGTCGGCGCAGTACAACAAGTCGGAGAAGGTGCAGCTCGGCTTTGCCTACAGCCGCAAGATTGACCGGTTTGCGTTCGGCATTGTAAACCCCTTCGTGACCTACGTGAGCCAGTACCGCTATGTGCAGGGCAACCCCAGCATCAGTCCGTCCTTCTCGCACAACTTCGAGTTCACTCACTCCTATAATAACCTGCTGAGCACCTCCATCAGCTACGGCCACCACACCAACGTGCTCATCGACAGCTACCGCCAGCTCGAAGGCACCCAGATTGTGGTGAACTCCTTCCGCAACTTCCGCAGCGCCGAGTCGGTGTCGGCCAGCACCACGCTCATGAGGCCTCTGCTCAGCGGCAAGTGGATGACCGTCACGACCCTGGGCTTGGAGTACGCCCGCGTCAACAGCCCGGCTCTGGGTTTGAACAATGCCCGCCCTTCCACTTACCTGTCCAGCAACCATACGCTCACGCTGCCCCACGGCTTCAAGATGGAAGCTTCGGCCATGTATATGTCGCCGATGACGTTTGGCGGCCTTGCGTTCAAAGCCCGCTTCAACACGGGGCTGGGTGTTTCCAAGTCGCTGCTCAAGGATGCCGCCACGCTCACGCTCAACGTAACCGACGTGTTCAACACCCAGCAGAACCGCTACGAGGTGCTGGCCGCCGGCCTCAACTCCCGCAACCTCGATAAAGCGGAAAGCCGCTTTGTGAAGCTCAACTTCAGCTACAAGTTCGGCAACCAGCGCGTGAAAGGCAGCCAGCGCCGCAGCACCGGCATCGAGGCCGAGAAGTCGCGCATGGAGAACTAGCCGCCTATGGGCAGGTAGCCAGGCCCGGAGTATCCGGTAGCCGCCGCCCGCTCCCATTATCCAGTCTTTATAGCCTAGTAAGAAAGGTATTTATCAAGTAGTAAGGTGTTTGTATCGGGCTATGCTATGCCTATCTAAAAAGCCCGTGGTGTGTTACACACCACGGGCTTTTTGCCTGTCCGGAGCAGCCTGCTTTATTGAATGACGCCGTAGCCGCGCAGTTCGGCATCAATCCGGCGGTTCCAGCGGTCCTGCGTGGCCGCGTCCTGGCCGTGGCGGGTTTCCAGGTCGTACTGGTCCTGCAGGCGGTTCATTTCGGTGAAGGATTTCAGGTATTGCAGCTGCAGGATGCTGTTGTAGTCTTCCACCGTGAGGCTGTCGGCGGTGGCTTTGCGCCGGAACCGCTCGGCCACCAGCCGCACGATGTCGAAGTGGCGCTGCTCATGGTTGAGGTTGTAGGGCGTTTGCTGGCCGAGTCCCACCCAGGAGCTGCTGCGCACCACAAACACCTGCAGCGTGAGGCCCAGCTGCACCACGCCGCGCACCACCCGCGGCTGCCCCCTATAGGCAAACCCCGGAAACACCGTGGCCGCGTAGTCGCCCGGGCGCGGCCGGCCTGTGAAGTCAGACCAGCGCAGCGGGCGGGCGGGGTCATAGAACAGCGTGTCGGGCTCGGTCAGGCGCTGGTCGTAGCGAAACGTAGGCTGCACGGCCGTGGCCAGGCGCACGTCATGGTCGGCGGCCTGGGTTAGCCAGCCGTTGAGGTAACGCAGGGCATCGGCCAGGGCCTGCCGCAGGGTGGGCTCCACCACGGCCGGGCTGGCCAGCGGGCGGCCGTAGCGGGCACCGCCACGATACTCAGTGAGGAGCAGCGGCGGGCCATCGGGCCGCTGCCACTCAAACGCCAGCCGCACACTCACCCGGCCTTCTGCCTGCCCGCCTGACACGGCCGTTTCCTGCACCCGCAGCTCCTTTATCCGGATGATGATGAGCCGCTGCCCGGCCGTGCGCGGCAGACTCTGGCGGGCAAACTGCCGCAGGGCCCCGGCCGCTCCGCCCTGCAGGTCGGTGGCGAGGGGCGGGCCGGCTGGCGTGCCTGCCCGCGTCGGGGCCGGCAGCAGCCACGCCACGGCAGTGCGGTCGGCCCGGTCGTCGCGCACATCCACCACCGAGAAAGTGGCGGCCTGAATGCCGAGCGGCGCGGGCAGCAGCAGCAGGGTCTTAGGAGCTCCGGCCGGCATGGCGCCCAGCAGCAGCCACACCAGCGGCAGCGCTAGGCGCAGCCAGCGGAATCCGGCAAGCGGCACGTTGGAAAAAGGGAAAGCAGGCATCATCTGCCATACACCTAGCCGGCGGCCTGCGTTCCGCCCATGGTGCCCAGCCGATAAAACGCCGCCACCAGAACGTCATGCTGAGGCGTAGCCGAAGCGTCTCGCGTGCTGACGCATGATTACTACTTCAACGTCAGCCCGCGAGATTCCTCGCAAGTTCGGAATGACGTGCCTCTTGCCGGTACTTCTGCCTACGCCGCTGCGCGCTGCTTGCGGTATTCGGTGGGGCTGTAGCCGGTGTAGCGCCGGAAGGTTTTGTTGAAGTGTGACAGGTTGTTGAAGCCGCTGGCGTAGCACACCTCCGTCACCGACAGCTCCTCGTCGATGAGGCTGCGGCAGGCTTGGCCCACGCGGTATTCCTGCAGAAACTCGGTGAGCGTGAGGCGCGTCATCTTCTTGAAGTAGCGGCAGAAGGCCGGCACCGATAAATGTGCCACCTCCGCCACCTGCTGCACCGAGAGACTGGCCCGGAAGTAGTGCTGCTCCACAAACTGGTACACCCGGCTCAGGCGCTGCTGCTCCTTGCCGCTCAGGGCCTGGCTGCCGGCGCCGGCGTGCAGCGGCGTGTAGTCGGAGGGGGCGGCCTGGGCCAGGCGCTGCAGCACCTGCAGCAGCAGCAGCAGGCGCGCGAAAGGCGGCGCGTGCAGCAGCTCGCGCAGCAGGTCGCCGGCCGCCGCGCGGGTCATGCCCCCAAACGAGAGGCCCTCGTGCGAGCGGGCCAGCAGCTGCCGGATATCGGCCAGCTCGGGGTGCTGCCAGAACTCCGGCCCCAGGAAGTCGGAGCGCAGCTGCACCACTATTTCCTCGAACGGCGTGCCGGCCGGCAGCCCATAGCTGAATGTGAGGTGCGGCAGGTCGGGCCCAATAAGCACCAGCTCGCCTTCCTCGAAGCGCGAAATGTGCTGCCCGATGTGCCGCCGCCCGCTGCCCTGCGGAATGTACACCAGCTCGTACTCGGGGTGGTAGTGCCAGAGCAGGCCGGCGCTTTGCACCTGGGTGTAGTGCAGCAGCGTGAAAGAGCTGTCGGCGGTCGGGTGGATGGGCTCAAACTGCAGTTTCATGGCGGAGTAATGCTTTACTGGCTGATACTTCTTGCGAAATTAACACATTAAGTCAATGCAGCACCTGCATCGGCTAACTACGACGTAGTAACCCCCTGATTAACTGCCGAAATTGTGTCACGATTCAGGCCTGCTGCCGGTCGTCGGTTTCGGCCGGCTTTTTTCGGCAGCAATGACCTGGTTTCAAGAGCACTAAGAAGCGGACGGGGGAGAAGTTGAAACGCAGCTTATCCGTCTTTTCTGATAGAATATAGCTGGCGCAAGCCAGCAGGCAGAGAGTGCGCCGGCGCTGTCTGCCACCAATATCCAGCGGCATTGGGTGGGAATTTTGCCGCTGGCCCGTTCGCCGATTTCGTCGACGGACGTTAAAAAAGCTGAGGCCGTTAGGTCTCAGCTTTTTTCGTTTTCAGCCTATTGGTATTGATGATGAGGCCGCCGTACGCCTTGCTACCGGCCATTGAGCGCCGTCTGGGGCTTGCGTGGAGCATTGCGCAGCAGGAGCAGCGTGTGGGCCAGCAGATCGGGGCTGCCCCATTGGCCGCGGCCGGGTACCAGCACTTCGGCCTGCGGATAGCGGGCCTGCAGCTTGCGGAGCGTGGCGGGCCACTGTTTCAGATTGGTTTCGGCCGTGCTGCTCAGCAGCTGCGCCGTGGCGTCCTGCACTAGGTCGCCGCCGAAAAGCACCCGCTGCTTAGGCAGCCACGCCACTAGGTTGTCGGGGCTGTGGCCGGGGCCGGGGAAGAACAGCTCCAGCTTCGTGCGGCCCGCCCGGATCAGCGTGTAGGGCTTGATGGCCGGCGTAGGCGCCCCAAAAGGCAGCCGGCCGGCCCGCTTGGCCGTGAGCGGCGTGCTGTACACCTTAATATGGTTGGCCTGCAGCACGGCCAGCCCGCCCAGCCGCGCCTCCTGCGCCCCCGATACCACCACCAGCCGCACCCGCTGGTGCAGGCTGTCGGCCACCCAGCGCAGCAGCTCCAGCGTCTGCTCCGGGTCCCAGGCCGTGTCGATGAGCAGCGCGCCTTTGCTGGTGCTCACAATCAGGCCATTGGATGCCACGGGCTCGGTTTTGCCGGCGTAGCGGTGGTAGGAAGTATGCACAAATACGTTGGGGGCCACGCGCCGCACCTGCAGATGCAGGGCAGCCGGCCGGGGGCGGGGCGGCGGACCGGCCAGGGCCCAATTCAAAGAAAATAAAGCCAAAAGCGCCGGCAGCATCAGCCGGCGTACGCAGCGCAAGGGGCGCGGAAACAGAACAAACATTCAGAAAAATCAATGAACAAGCTTCCCTAACGGCGCACCGCCCCGGATAGTGCCCGCGCCGCCGAAACCCGCGCCTGCTCAGCCGATAATCTGCCGGATGTGGTGTTCCATGTGCACCACGTAATCTTCCACCACCCAACCCAGCGTCACGGTGTAGCCGTTTTCGAACTCGCAGCGGTGCTGGAGGGATGCGGGCGTGAACTGGGCCAGCAGCCGGGCCAGCTGCCGGTTGTACAAAGTCCAAAGCTGCAGCAACTCGGCGGCGGGAGCCGTCTGGTAGGCGCCGCACGCCACCCAGCCATCCTGCTGATACGACACCATCCGGAAGGGCTCGGGCCCCAGCTGGCACAGCACGAAGCGCTGGTAGTTGTTGGTAGCCGAGTCGAGCAGGTGCCCCAGCAACTGCCGCCGCGACCAGCCCCCGGGCTGCAGGGGACGGCTCAGCTCCAGTTCGTCGTAGTCGGGGAAATGGTGGTTGAGCAAGTCCAGCAGGTGCTGCAACCGGGCCAGGGCCTCTGCCAGCGGCTTTTCCGCGGGCGGTAGCGTTGGCGTTGGGCTGCTGCCGGCCGCCGTGCCCGTGGCTGGCTCCGGCCGCCGCCGCCGGCCGCGGCGCCGCGGCTGCAACGTGCCCACCAACCCTGGGGCCGTTGCCGCATGGCGCTGGTGGTGGGTAGCCACTGCGGCAAGCGGGTGAAGATCAAGCATATTTCCAGGAAAGTAGCAGATTGGGTGGGCAAAACTACGGCAAACCAGCCGGCATTTTATCAGGCTTTTCTATATATAATAGCTTGATAAATAGATTTTTGTTGCTTGTTTACGCGCCTGCTGCAGTCGGCCGGGGCCAGTGGCCGGCTGGTTGACTGGCGCCGGCGCAGACAGCCCCGGCCAACAAGCCGGGGGCCTGCGCGCTTATCAGGCCGCCGGCGGGCCGCGCCGCGCCGGCCACCGCCGCCGGCCGTACGTACTACTCACACCGCTCACCTGTTCCGCTCTTTTTCCTCTGTCATTATGGAGTCTGCCCCCGAATCCGTTGCTTCCGTGGCCCTTGGCCGCCTGTTTGCGCAGCAGCAAGCCCGCAGCGCCGCCCTGCGCCGCGAAGATGTTGCCGCCCGCGCCGCCCGCCTCCGCAAGCTCAGCCACTGGATTACGGAAAACCGCGCCGCCATCCAGCAGGCGCTCTACTCCGA
Source organism: Hymenobacter yonginensis (assembly GCF_027625995.1). Taxonomy (NCBI): domain Bacteria; kingdom Pseudomonadati; phylum Bacteroidota; class Cytophagia; order Cytophagales; family Hymenobacteraceae; genus Hymenobacter; species Hymenobacter yonginensis. The sequence continues at coordinate 3,567,611 of NZ_CP115396.1, read as the reverse complement.
CTTCCGCAAGCCCACCACCGAAACCGACGTGTCGGAAATCTGGCCTTCCCAGACCGAAATCAAGCATACGCTGCGCCACCTCAAGGAGTGGATGGCGCCCCGCCCTGCCGAAACGCCGCTGGCCCTGCTGGGCGCGCGCGGCTGGGTGCAGGTCGAGCCCAAAGGTGTCTGCCTCATCATCGCGCCCTGGAACTACCCGTTTTACCTGGCCATCGACCCGCTCATTTCGGCGCTGGCCGCCGGCAACTGCGTCATCATCAAGCCCTCGGAAATGACGCCTACCGTGGCCGGGCTGCTGAGCCGCATGGCTCGCGAGCTGTTCGACCCGGCCGAGGTGACGGTGGTGGAAGGCGATAAGGACGTGGCCACCGAGCTGCTGCGCCTGCCCTTCGACCACATTTTCTTCACGGGCAGCCCGCAGGTGGGCAAGGTGGTGATGCGCGCCGCCGCCGAGCACCTCACCAGCGTCACGCTGGAGCTGGGCGGCAAAAGCCCGGCCATCGTGGACGAAACCGCCGACCTGCGCGACGCCGCCGAGAAAATCGTGTGGGGCAAGGGCATCAACGCCGGCCAGACCTGCGTGGCGCCCGACTACCTGCTGGTGCACGAAAGCGTGCAGCAGCCGCTGCTGCACGAAATCGGGGCCGTGGTGCGCCGCTTCTACGATGCTGGCAATGAGGGCGTCGTCGCCTCCGACTCGTTTGCCCGCATCGTCAACCAGCACCACTTCGAGCGGGTGGCGGGTTTGCTGGAAGATGCTCAGCTGCACGGCGCCACGCTGGCCCTCGGCGGCCATGTAGACGCCAGCCAGCGCTTCATCGAGCCCACTGTGCTGCAGAACGTGGCCGCCGATAGCCGCATTATGCAGGAAGAAATCTTCGGGCCGCTGCTGCCGGTGCGCACCTTCCGCACCCTGCAGGACGTCACCGACGAGGTGAACTCCCGGCCCCGGCCGCTGGCGCTGTATGTCTTCACCCAAAGCAAGGAAAACCAGCGCTACTTGCTCGGCAACATCCCGGCCGGCGGCGCCGCCGTCAACGAAACGGTGCTGCACCTAGCTCACCCCGAGCTGCCATTTGGCGGCGCCGGCAACAGCGGCCTGGGCCGCGCCCACGGCCACGCCGGATTCCTGGCCTTCAGCAACGAAAAGTCGGTACTGAAACAGCGCACTGGCATGACCGGTATCAAACAGTTCTACCCTCCCTACACCCCCAAAGTAAAGCGCATGGTAGGCCTGCTGCTGCGCTGGCTGTGAGTTTTGGGTGATGAGGTGATGGGGTGATGAGGTGACAGGTCACAGGTAAAGAAAGACCGTCATGCAGAGGCGCAGCCGAAGCATCTCGCGTGCTGATGTTGCAGTGATAATCCAACGTCAGCACGCGAGATTCCTCGCTCCACTCGGAATGACGTTCTTTCTTTACCTGTCACGGTTCACCTCATCACGATTCACCAATTTTCGTATGCAAGCCGAGTATTTCTGCGGAAAAAGCGCGAACTTTTGGGAGCCGGCGGGCCGACTACCGCCTGCCGGCTTCCCACCCTGACGTTCGCAGTGCCATGCAGTTCACCGAAGCCCAGCGCGCCACCCTGCGCGCCCTCGCCGATACCTTTATTCCTGCCGTGGACGGGCCTGCGGAGCACGCGGCCTTCTGGCAGCGGCGCGGCTCCGAGGGCGTCGACGTGGGTCAGATTGGGGAGATACTGGACGAGCAGCCCGCCGCCGCGCGGCAGGAGTTTCTGAAGCTGCTGGGCTTGCTCGACTCGCCCACACTGGGCCTGACGTGGTTTGGGCCGTTGCGGCCGTTTGTGCGTTTGCAACCCGCCCAGCGCGAAAAAATGCTGCAAAGCTGGGCCCAGAGCAACGTGCCGCAGTTGCGCAAAGGCTTCCACGCGCTGCGCAAGCTGCTGCTGATTCTGTTCTACGGCGGCGCCGAAGCCGGCGGCCGCAACCCGGTCTGGGACAGTATCGGCTACTCCGGCCCACTGCCCGCCGATCTGCCCGTGGACACCGCCAAACCCATCCAAACGCTGCAGCCAACTCAGAATGTAACCTACGACTGTGACGTGCTGGTGATTGGCAGCGGCGCGGGTGGCGGCGTGGTGGCCGGGGAGCTGGCCGCCGCCGGCCACGACGTGCTGGTGCTGGAAAAAGGCCCCCACTGCCACGGCTGCGACTTCACGCAGCGCGAAGTAGACATGCTGGGCAAGCTCTACGACGCTAAAGGCGCGCTCAGCACCCAGGACGGCAGCATTGGCATTCTGGCCGGCGCCTGCCTGGGCGGTGGCACCACCGTCAACTGGGCCGGCGCCTTCCGCACCCCCGACTACGTGCTGCAGGAGTGGGCGCGCGAGCACCAGCTGCCGCACGTGGCCACGCTGGAATTCAAGAAAAGCCTCGACGCCGTGAGCCGCGCCCTGAGCGTGAACATCGACTACACCCGCCACAACGGCCAGAACCAGGCCCTCTGGGACGGCTCTACCCGGCTGGGGCAGGAGGTGAAGTTGATTCCGCGCAACGAAAAAGGCCTCACCGACTCTGATGCCCACTTTCAGGCCCTCGGCTACACCACCCTCGGCGACGCGCACGGCATCAAGCAGGGCACACTCAACACCTACCTGCTGCAGGCCTTCGAGCACGGCGCGCGCCTGCTGGCCGACACCCGGGTGGAGCGCGTCACGATAACCGACGGCCGCGCCACCGGGGCCGAGGCCGTGCACACCACCGCCGACGGCCGGCCGGTGCGCGTGACGGTGCGGGCCCGGCGGGTGGTGGTGGCCGGCGGCGCCATTCAGACGCCGGCGCTGCTGCTGCGCAGTGGCCTGCAGCATCCGCACATCGGGCGCCACCTCAATCTGCACCCCACGGTAGTGGTATCGGGGATGTATGATAAGCCGATGCAGCCGTGGTTCGGGCCCAGTATGTCGGTGGTCAACGACTGTTTCACGATGCTCAACGGCACCAACTACGGCGCCAAGCTGGAAACGCCGCCCGCCCACGTGGGCCTGATGAGCATGGTGATGCCCTGGCTCAACGGCCGCCAGCACAAGCAGCTCATGCAGCAGGCCGACCACCTGGGCTCGTTCATTGTGCTCACCCGCGACCGGGACGGCGGCCGCGTCAGCATCGACAAGCACGGGCAGGCCATCATCGACTACACCCTCTCCGAGCACGACCGCGCCAACATGCTGACCGGCGTGCGGGCCGCCGCCGAAATTCATGCCGCGGCCGGCGCCCACACGGTGCTGCTGCCTCACGGTACACTGCCCTTGCTGCGTGTGAAAGACGGCCAGCCGCAGAACCCCGAAGTGCTGGACCAGCTCGCGCACCTGAGCTGGAAGCCCAACCAGTTCGGGCTCTACAGCGCCCACCAGATGAGCACCTGCCGCATGGGCGGCGACCCGGCCACGCACCCCACCAGCCCTACCGGCGAGCTGTATGAAGTGAAAAACCTGTTCGTGGCCGATGCCTCGGCCTTCCCGGCCTGCAGCGGCGTGAATCCGATGCTGACCGTAATGGCGCTGGCCCACTACACGGCCCAGCAAATGAAGGCGGCCGTGCCGGTGGCGCCTGCGCGGGTGGCGGCCGTTGGGGCCGTTTAACGGCGACAGGTTGGCCGCATCAGCACTGGGTGGGAAAGGGTGCTATGCTGCAGCTCGTAGAGCGTGGAAACGGGGCTATTCGCTTTGGAACTGCAGGCGTCGGCCGGGCTTAGCGCAGAATATAGCTGGCAATCGATGATCGAAAACCTGCTTTTTCGCGTATGCGAGGCACACGCCTGTTTTCGTTATTGCCGTATGCGTCTCTCTCAACTCTCTTTTTCGCTTCTGCTGCTGGCTACGCTGTCGGTAGGATGCGCCCGCCGCAACAAGGCCATTCCCGAAGCTAGATCGGTAGCCGTGGCGCCGCCGGCGGCGCCCGCGCCCGTGGTAGCACCCACCGCCGCCCGCGACATGACCGACATCATGACCGAGGAGCTGAACCTGACCGCCGAGCAGCGCCAGAAGGTGCGGGCCATCCTGTCGGGGGTTGCGGAGCAGGCCAATGCCGCTCAGAAGCAGTTCGCCAACAACCGCCCGGCGCTGCTGGCCGAACAGAAGCGCATCATTACCACTTCTGACAAGGAGCTGCAGCAGGTGCTCACGCCCACCCAGTACCAGCAGCTGAAAGCCAAGCAGCGCCAGATGCAGGCCCAGCGCCAGACGCGTAAGACCAACTAGCAGCCTGAGGCCGCAGCTGGTAGAGGAATTTTTCTGGATAAAACTGCTAGTCAGGCAACTGATTGTCAGGAGGCTGCATCTGCAGATGCGGCCGGCTGTTCCGGCCGCCCATTCGTGGGTTCACGCCTGTAGAGCACACTGCCATGAAACTGCTTTTCCTCCTGCTTACGAGTTTGCTGGTGCCGGCTGGCACGGCGGCGGCCCAAACCATATCGGCTACCGACCGCCAGGCATTGGCCCGGCAACTCAACCACCTGTTGCACGACCCGCGCAAACCGTCGCAGGAAGTGAAGCTGGAGCTGAGTGGCTGCCACGTGCAGCAAACCATCCGTGATACAAAGGCCGACGTGCAGATGAGCCAGCCGGTGGCAGTGAGCGTCAGCAAAGGCAGCTCCGATTGGGCTGTGAACCTGGATAACGGCCGGTTTGAGCTGAAGATGGGGTTCGACTGGCAGGACGTAACGGCCCTCAGCTACGCCCCCAATACCGACGATGATGGCCGCCGTAGCTACGAGCTGCGCGTGAAACGCCACTCCAAAAACACGGATACCACGACCACCATGAGCCTCTACACCACCGATGAAGCCGTGGTGAAAGACTTGGTACGCCGGCTGGAGCAGTTGCGCCGCAGCTGCCGCTAGGCTGGGCCCGCCAAAACCTTCCGGCGGCGGGCGCGTTGGCACGGGCAGCCACTATTCTGTTTCGTTATGCGCCGCCAGCCCTACCAGCTTCATTTCAATCCCAAACTCAGCCTCAACGAGGCCGGCAAGCACGTGCGCGACGGCCTCTCCACCGTGCTGCGCACCGGTGACAACCTCTGGCTGAGTTGCGATGAGCGCACCAGCATCGAGCGCCTGCGCCTGACCGGGCCGCACGAGTTTGGCGAGCATTGCCGCTACGAGCTGGCTGACCTGCTGGACCTCACCAACGAGGAGGAGAATGTAGAAATCGACATCGAGGGCCTGGGCGAAGCTGACCACTACCTCTGGATTATCGGCTCGCACAGCCTCAAGCGCAAGAAGCCAGACCCTGCCGACGCCGATACCGCCAAGCAGATTGCCAAGCTGGCCAAGGTAGAAGAGGAGGCCAGCCGCTACCTGCTGGCGCGGGTGCCGCTGCTGCTCAACCCCGAAACCGGCGACTACGAGCTGCACAAAAAAGCCCCTCACCCCACCGACCCCACCCGCACCCTGCACGCCGCCCAGCTGCGCGGCACCGACGAGTCCAACGACCTGCTGGACCTGCTGGCTCAGGATGTGCATCTGAAAGCATTCATGAACATCCCCGGCAAAGACAACGGCTTCGATATCGAAGGGCTGGCGGTGGCGCCCGATGGGCGGCTGTTTATTGGCCTGCGCGGGCCGGTGCTGCGGGGCTGGGCGGTGGTGCTGGAGGTGCTGCCGCGCGAAGACAAGCACGGCCGCCTGCGCCTCGACGTGGTGCCCGGCGCCACCGAGAAATACTACAAGAAGCACTTCCTCGACCTGCACGGCATGGGGCTGCGCGAGCTACGCCAGCGCGGCTCCGACCTGCTGCTGCTGGCCGGCCCCACCATGGACCTCGACGGTACCATTGCGGTATATTGCTGGCCCGATGCCCTACGTTGCGAGCAGGACAGCCTCATTGGGGCCGATAAGCTGCAGCGCCTCTACGACATTCCGCACGGTTCCGGTGCCACCTCCGGCCAAGACAAGGCCGAGGGCATGGCCCTGCTCGACGACCAGCACATCCTCATCGTGTTCGACAGCCCCACCGACGCCCGCAAGCCCAAGCCGCACTACGTCGTGGCCGACAGCTTTTCATTGCCTTCCTAATCAGTTTCAGTTTTCATGCCCCTCGTTCAAACGCCCGAAACCACGCACCGCATCCATTTTCAGGACTGCGACATGCTGGGCCACCTCAACAACGCCCGCTACCTCGACTACTTCCTGAACGCCCGCGAAGAGCACACCATTCAGCACTATGCCCTGAACCTGGGCGAGCTTTCCCGCGAGCAGAACGCGGCCTGGGTGATTACCAAGCACCACCTCAGCTACCTGCGCCCGGCCAACCACGGCGAAGTCGTGCGCATCCGCACCCAGCTCATCCACTTCGATAACTCTAACCTGGTGGTGGAGATGCAGATGCTCAGCGAAGACGGCCAGCGCCTCAAGGCGCTGCTGTGGTCGGAAATGGCGTTTGTGTCGGCGCGGGCCGGCACCCGCTCCGAGCACTCGGCGGCCCTGATGGACATGCTTAGCGAGTTGGACGTGGAGCACGTCGACTACGACCCCGACGGATTCGACGAGCGGGTGAAGGCCGTGCGCAAACAGTTCAAGCAGCTGCGCCGCGAAGAATAAGGCCGGATCTTATACCAACCCGGTCGGCTGTCTGCCGTTAAGGAAAAGGTCGGTTGCGCTACGCAGCTGGCCTTTTCTGTTCTTTCCTCCCAACCACTTACACTACTACCCATGTCTATATTTGGCAGCGACAGCCTCAAAGGAAAAACCATCGCCATTGTAGCCACCGACGGCTTCGAACAGTCGGAGCTGGAGAAACCCAAGAAGTTTCTGGAAGGCGAAGGCGCCGAAACCCACGTTATTTCGCTGAAGAGCGGTTCTATCAAAGGCTGGGACGAGAAAGACTGGGGCGACAAAGTAAGCGTGGACAAAGTAATCGGCGACGCCAAGGTGGCCGACTACGACGCGCTGGTACTGCCCGGCGGCCAGATGAACCCCGATATTCTGCGTACCGAGCCGGCCGTCATCAGCTTCATCGGCGAGTTTGTGCGCTCCGGCAAGCCGGTAGCCGCCATCTGCCACGGCCCCTGGACTCTCATTGAGGCCGACACGGTGCGCGGCAAGAAGCTCACCAGCTGGCCCAGTCTGAAAACCGATATCAAAAACGCCGGCGGCCATTGGGTTGACGAAACCGTGGTAGTCGACGGCAACCTCATCACCAGCCGCAACCCGCAGGACATTCCCAATTTCAACGAGAAGATCAAGGAAGCCCTGGTAGGCAAGCAATAAGTCCTCGGTGGCCTCAGGCCGCCACTGGCAAAAATGCCCCGCTGACCTCAGTTGTCAGCGGGGCATTTTTTTGTGCGGAGTACCCGCCTGCTACGAAACCAAAGCCAGAAGCTCGTTGGCGTAGCGGTGGTAGAGCAGGTAGAAGCTCACATCAAACAGCAGCAGAAACCCGCCCTGCAGCCACAGCGAGCGGCCGTAGCCCAGGAGCTTTTCGGGCGGCACCGTTGTGGCGGCCCGGGCGCGCAGCCAGCTGCCGCACACCACGTAGGCCACATCGAGGCCTGCGTTGAAGAGCAGAATCTTCTCCATCGTGAACTGCGCGGCCAGGCTGTCGGCCAGGGGCAGACCGGCCACGTGGTTGGGGTTGGCGTGGAGCAGGCCCCACACCGCAATTCCCATATTCACGAAGGCCCAGCCCACGTTCATCAGATGAAAGTAGCGGGCTTCGGCGCGTGGGTCGGTGTGCATCACGCGGTAGCCGCTCACCAGTAGGTTCAACAGGGCCCAGGCGCCGAGCACGCCCATGCCGCGCTCGGCCAGCAACTCGCGGGCGTGGTTGAGGGCATCGAGGCTGGCGGTGAGTAGGAGGCTGTCGGCAGTCATGCGCAGGAAAGAAGTTCAGACACTAAAAAAGGAAGCCACTGGCTTCCTTTTCGAGGCAAATAACCCGAAAGCGGGTGCTTAGTTATTGATGCCAACTCCCAAGTACACCTGGAAGACCCCGTTTTTCACGTTGTCGTAGGCGGAAGCGCCGGCGTCTTTAGGGTCGTTGTAGATGTCCGACAAGCCCAAGTCGTAGCGGGCACCTACGCGGGCCGGGCCGACGCGGGCCTCCAAGCCGCCCACTACGCCATACTCCAGGCTGTTGAGGCCAACGCTGGAAATCTGGCGCTCTTCGCCGGCATACTTGGCTTTCACCAGCAGCGAAGCCTGCGGACCTACGTGCAGGCTCACGTTGTCGAGGAAGTTATACACGAACAGCACGGGCACCTGCAGGTAGTCGAGGCGGGTTTCGCGTACCTGGCCATTAGCTTGGCCTACGTTCGAACCCGAGATAGAGAACTGCTGCGCGTCGAAGCCCTTACGGGTAAACAGGAATTCAGGCTGAATCGACACTTTGTCGTTGAGGCCGAACTGGGCATACAGGCCAGCGTGGTAGCTTTTCAGGCTCGAAAGGTCTTTATAAGCACCTTTGTCGCCGCCACGCAGGTCAGCCAAGTTGAAGCCGGCTTTTACGCCGAAACCGTTGTTGCGCGAGTCGCTGGTACCAGGCGAGTAGCTGGTAGACGACATCGAGCCGCCGGGCGTCTGCTGGGCCTGAGCGGCCGTGAACGAAGCGCAGCCAAGTGCGAGGAGTACAGGTAGTTTGTTCATGAGGATAGTTAGAAATCGGAGGACTGGGGGAACAGAATGGCCGGCTGGGGCCGGTGCTTTCTGCCGCCGCTTTAGCGGCAGCAGCAGGCAAGGATACGCGGCCACCGCATCGAGGTTGTAAATTTTTATGGGATGCAAAGCAGCAAGTGTAAAAACGGCTGCTATCTTTGGCGCTTTCCGGCCGCCGCCAGAAGGATTGCGGGGCGTTAGCTCAGTTGGTTCAGAGCATTACCTCGACAAGGTAGGGGTCACTGGTTCGAGCCCAGTACGCCCCACGCATTCCTTCCCCGAATCCGAAATAACCGCCCCACCGGCGGTTATTTTCGTTTTTGGCAGGTAACTATTGCGGAGAGCTACGTCAGGCAGAGGCGCAGCCGAAGCATCTCGCGTACTGATGTTGAGTTACTAATCCGGAGTCAGCACGCGAGATGCTTCGGCTGCGCCTCTGCCTGACATTCTTTTATCGTCTCATTCTATGCTTTCCATTGCCTGGGCCCCGCTCTACGCGCATCCGCTGCCGGAAAACCACCGTTTCCCGATGCTCAAGTATGAGCTGCTGCCGGAGCAGCTGCTGCGCGAGGGCACAGTGCCGGAAAGCGCTTTTTTCGTGCCCCAGCCGCCCCCGGAAGCCGATATCCTGCGCACTCATTCCGCCGACTACTACCAGCGCCTGCGCGACGGCCAGCTCACGCGCCACGAGGAGCGCGCCACCGGCTTTCCGTGGAGTGCGCAGCTGTTTGAGCGCGAAGTAACCATTCTGGGCGGCACGCTGGAGTGCGCACGCCGGGCCCTGCACGGCGGTGTGGCCCTCAACATTGCGGGCGGCACCCACCACGCCTTCCACGACCGGGGCGAAGGTTTCTGCCTGCTCAACGACCAGGCCGCCGCCGCCGATTACCTGCTGGCCCACCCGGAATTCAACGTGCGCAAGGTGCTGATTGTGGACCTCGACGTGCACCAGGGCAACGGCACGGCGGCCATCTTCCGGCACGAGCCGCGGGTGTTCACCTTCAGCATGCACGGCGCCCGCAATTACCCGCACCGCAAGGAGCAGTCGGACCTGGACCTGCCGCTGCCCGACGGCACCGACGATGCCGCGTATCTGGCGCTGCTGCACGACACGCTGCCCCGCCTGCTGGAAGAGCAGCAGCCCGATTTCGTGTTCTACCTCAGCGGCGTGGATGTGCTGGAAACCGACAAGCTGGGCCACCTGGCCCTGAGCCGCGCCGGCTGCCGCCTCCGCGACGAGTTTGTGCTGGAGCTGTGCCACCGCCACGGCCTGCCGGTGGTAGTGTGCATGGGTGGCGGCTATTCCCCGCGCATCATCGACATCGTGGAAGCCCACGCCAATACCTTCCGCGTGGCAGCGGATTTGTGGAGCTAGATGGTGGGTTGGTGGATTGGTAGGGTGATGGAACGCGCCACCTAAGCATCTCGCTGGCCTATGCCTGCCTGACACTGTTCCGACAACCGCTCTGGAGCGCCGGGTTGTGCAGCAACGTCAGCAAGCGAGATTCCTCGCTCCGCTCGGAATGACGTTCAATCTACTCCAATCCACTCCAATCCACTCGTCCCAGTCAAAACCAACTGCCAACGGAAGGCCCAGCGCCAGCGCAGGCGGTAGTGCCGGATTCCGGCACGCTGTAACAGCCGTTTCCAATCGGGGCCGGTGAAGGCGCGGGCCACGGACAGGGGGGCGTCGTTCTGCACGAGGTGGGAGCCGCGCAGGAGGCGTGTGAGCCACTTAATGCTGTAGTAGGCCAGCGGGTGGCGGTGCAGGTCATTGATGATGACGGCCAGCCCGGCCTGTTCTTGCCAGCTGGCCAGCATTTCGGTTAGCGTTTCGTCAGAGAAGTGGTGGCAAAACAGGCTGCACGTCAGCACGTCGAAGGGCTGTTGCCGGAACTGTTCGGAGAAGATGTCCTGCTGCTGAAAGCTGATTTCCGGGTAGTCGCGGGCCTTATCGGCGGCGTAGCGCAGCATAAACGGGTTGGCGTCGATGCCGACCAGCTCCACCGGAATCTGGCGGCGGCGGGCCCAGCGGGCAATGTGGCGCAGGGTGTCGCCACCGCCGCTGCCCAGGTCGGCGAGGCGCAAGGGACGGCCCGGCGGCAGCTGCGGGCGCAGCTGCTCCAGCGCGTGCAGCACCGGCGCATAGCCCCCCAGCCAGGTGTTGATGGTTTCCAACTCGTCGAGGTTGCGCCGCAGTGCGTCGGAGGCCAACGACAGGTCGTCCATCAGCTCCTCCTCAATAGCGCGGCGCGAGAAATCAGGCATGATGGTGGGTTGGAGGATGGGTGGGTTGGCGGGGTGGCGGGGTAGGCGGGAACGAGGGAAGAACGTCATTCCGAGCTTGCGAGGAATCTCGCCAGCGTAGTAATTCACTGAAAACTCGTCAGGCTCCCCCCTCTCCACGGGAGAGGGGGCCGGGGGGTGAGGCCCACGTCAGCACGCGAGATTCCTCGCAAGCTCGGAATGACGTTCCAATCCGCCATCCTACCAACCCATCACTCCACTATACCACCACCCGCAGAAGCATGGCTTCCAGCGTGAGGCCGGGGCCGAAGGCGAAGCTCAAAATGGGCGCCCCGGCGTCGGCGGCGGCGAAGCCACCCAGCAGCTCGCGCAGCACAAACAGCACCGTCGCCGACGACATATTGCCGTACTCGCGCAGCACGTGGTAGGCCGGGGCGTTGTCCTGCTTGCTGAGGCCCAGCTCCTGCTCGATGGTTTCGAGAATGCGCCGCCCGCCCGGATGAATGGCAAAGTGGCGGATGTCGGCCAGCTGCACCGGCAGGTTGCGCAGCAGATCGTCGGTGAGCTTGCGGATGCCACGCTGAATCAGCTTGGGCACGTACGACGACAGCGTCATCTCAAACCCGAAGTCGTTGACGTGCCAAGCCATGTCGGCGTGGCCGTCGGGCTCCAGGCCGCAGTGGAAGGCTTCCATGGCTAGGTGCGGCCGGCTGCCCGTGGGCGTGCCCACCACCAGCGCCGCCGCCGCGCCGTCGCCGAACAGGGCGTTGGAAATCAGGTGGTCTTCCTCGTGGTGCTTCTGAAAGTGAATGGTGCACAGCTCGGTGCATACCACCAGCACGCGGGCCCCGGCATCGGCGCGGCAGATGGCGTCGGCCAGCTTCAGGGCATTGAAGGCCGCATAGCAGCCCATGAAGTTCACGCAGGTGCGCTGAATGTCGGGCCGCAGCCCCAGCCGGTTCACCAGCTCAATATCGAGGCCCGGGGCATACATGCCGGTGCAACTCACCGAAATCAGGTGCGTGATGGTATTGGCGGCCACTTCCGGGGCCTGCTGCAGGCATCTTTCGGCGGCGGCGGCGGCCAGCGGCAGCGCTTCCTGCCGGTACACCCGCATGCGCGCCCCCACCGACGGAAACGGCTCCAGGTCGGGCGTGTTCGGGAAGAAGGTGAAGTCGCCATTGGCGCGGCCGTAGTCGGGCAGCACGGTGTAGCGGTGCCCGATGCCCGACACCCGGTACAGGGCCCGGAGCTTGCGGGTGTCAGCATCATCGAACTGCAGGGCGCGGGCCATGAAATCCCCGATCTGGGCTTGTAGAAGACGGTGGGGCGGGTTGGCAGTGCCGATGGCACTCAAATAGCTGATCATTGACTGCAGTATACGAAATTAGGTAGCGTGTGGAAGAGGCAGGGAGCGGAAAGCGGAAATACTACACGGCGCTGCGGCGCCGGCGGAGCCGTATACGGGCCGGGGGCCGGAAAGCCTAGAATGGCTGCCCGTGGGTGCGGCGCATGAGGGCCCGCACGGCGGCCGGCAGGTAGCGCAGTCCGCCCACCACGGCCTCGCTGAGCACCGGCTGCCCAAACAGGCCCTGCACCAGCCGCCCCACCCGCAGCCGCTGCCCGAAGTGGCGCTGCCAGTCGTGGCGGTAGCGGGTTTCCAGCGTGGCGCGGGTGGTGCGGCCCCGCAGGAAGTCGTGGAGGTGGGTGGCGGCCAGCTGCGCGCCGTGCAGGGCCATGGCCATGCCGTTGCCGCAGAGGGGCGTAATCAGGCCCGCCGCGTCGCCGCACAGCAGCATGTGCTCTTCCACGCACGACTTGGGCGCAAAGGATATTTCGTTGATGACCTCGGGCTGCGGATACAGGTACTCGGCCTCCGTGAGGATGCGCCGCAGGTGCGGGTTACGGGCTAGTACGTTGGCTTCGAGCTGCGCAATGGTGCCCTGTGCCTTCAGATTTTGGCGCGTGGTGAGGTAGCAGAAGCACAGCCGGTTGTCTTCCACCGCCGAAATGCCGGCGTAGCCGTCGGCGAAGTTGTGCAGCGCAATCAGGTCGGTGGGGTAGCCGGGCAGGCGCAGGTGGTGCTTGACGCCGATGTAGGGCGAGCGTTGCTGAAAAAACGGCCGCTGCAACTGCCTGTCAAAGGCGCTGCGCTTGCCGAAAGCGCCCAGCACTGTGCGCGCCGCCAACTGCCGCCCATCGGCCAGCGTGACGGTGTGGCTGTCGGTGGCCGCCTCGAAGGCCACGGCCGTGACGGTGGCTTTCTGCAGCACCGTGACGCCGCGGGCTTCCGCCAGCCGGCACAGGTGCAGGTCGAGGGTGTAGCGGCTCACGCCAAACCCGCCCAGGTCCAGCGGCACCGACAGCGTACGGCCGGCCGGCGAGCTAAGCGAGAAGCGGGTAAGCTGCGCCGGCTGCAGCACCGCCGGGTCGGCCTCAAGGCGCCGCAGATACGGCAGCACCTCGTTGGAAATGTACTCGCCGCACACCCGATGAAACGGATACTGCTGCCGCTCCACCACGGTCACGGCGTAGCCGCGCATACGCAAGTCCAGGGCTGCCACCAGCCCGCCCAATCCACCACCGATAATGAGAACGTCCAACTTGATTTGTGCGGTAAGAGGCTGAAAAAGAAGCTAAAAAAGGGCGGTTGGTCGAAGAGGAGTTATATTTTATCGATCTATTCGGGAATAGCTTAATATCTTTGCAAACCTAATTAAGCGCTGATCGTTTCACCAAGTATTCCGCTCGCGCCCATCCCCCTGCTTTACAGTTCACTATGATGCCACTCCTACGCTATTTTCTGCTGTTCCTGCTACTGGCCGGCAGCACGCTGCAGAGCCAGGCCGCCAAAGGCCCCGCTGCCCGCCCCGCGCGGCCAGCCGAGGAGCGCACCCTGCTGATCTACCCGAACCCCAGCACCGGCATCGTCCACATTGCCATCAATGGCTTCGAGGGCCGTAAGCTGGAGCTGCGGGTGCTCAACGTCATCGGCTCGGTTATCTACCGCGAAACCATCACCGAGCTCAACGACCGGTTCACCAAAACACTGGACCTGAGCAAGTTTGCCAACGGCCTCTACTACGTGAAGCTCGAAGGCGACAACGCCAGCGAGATGCGCAAGCTCGTTATCCGCTGAAGTGCAGCGGGCGTCGCGCCCCTGACCTCGCCCTAAACGCCATAAAGAAGCCCCGTCTGCAACCAGACGGGGCTTCTTTTTTTATGCGAAAACCGGCCGGCTAGCGGCGGTTTCTGGCGCGAACCGGAATTGGCTTCAGCGACATTTTAGGCTGAGTGGAGGTGTTACGGACAACCAGGGCCGTGGCAAGCGCTACGCCCAGAAAAATCAGAAGTGACATGCTACAGTGCGTTAGAAACAGCGAAAAAACCCCGAGGTCTTTGCATATCGGCAAGCCGGATGACGGCGTCGGGAACTGCTTATACAACTACGAAAGCCCCACAGTAGTTGCAGTATAATTCGGGCCTTCCTGAAAACAGATATACCGGCCGGGCAGGCACCGCAAAAGACAGGCACTATCGGGCCAGCCGCCGCTTAGGAAACGGCCAGCAGGCGCTCCACCACGTGGTGCGCATCGGGCCCGGCGCCGCCCATCAGGGCCGAGCTGCGGCTGTTCAGCCAGGGTAGCCCCAGAAAGGCCACGCCCGGGGCTTCTGTGAGGCCGTAGCGGTGGCGCGGCGTGCCGTCGGCCTCAAAAACGGGCAGCCTGATCCAGTCGAAGCCGGGGCCGAAGCCGGTGGCCCACACTACGGCCGCCAGCGGCGGTGTGGTGGCGCGACGGCCCTGCAGCGCGCCTTCGGGCGTGGCGCCGGTGGCCCGGCCCATAAACTGCGCGTTCGGAAATAGGCGCAGGCGCTGCAGGTCGCCGAGCACTATGGGTTCGGGGCGGTGCATCATGGCCCGGCCCGCAGCGTTGTAGCGCGACACGCGCAGCATGCCTGTAGCCTTCAGCAGCACCCAGGTAGCCTGGTTGTTGGGGAAGGCCGGCGTCTGGTCGTCGAAGGCGGCAAATACGGGGCGGCCGCTGCCGGCCAGGTCGGCGGCAATCTGCAGGGCGGAGTTGCCGCTGCCTACTACTGCCACGGGGCCGGTGGCGGCTATCTGCGCGGGGTTGCGGTACTGGCTGCTGTGGAGCTGCTGCACGCTGGCCGGCAACTGGGCGGCAAACGCAGGAATACGCGGGGCGGAGTAGGCGCCGGTGCTCACAATCACGCGCCGGACCTGGTAGGCTTGGCCGGTGTGGGTGCGCACCACGTAGCCGCCGGCCGGGTCGGCAGTCAGCAAAACGGCTTTCTGCCCGGTATGCACCCTGAACCCGAAGTGTGCGGCGTAGTCGCGCAGGTAGGCGGCGGCCTCATCCTTGGACGGGTAGTGCAGCGCGTGCCCCGGCCAGGGCCGGCCGGGCAGCCCGCTGGCCCACTGCGGCGAAAACAGCCGCAATGCGTCGAAGCGCGTCGCCCAGATGTCGCCCACGGCCGGGCGCTCTTCCAGCAGCGCAAAGTCTACACCGTGCTGCTGCAGGTAGTAGGCCGCCGCCAGGCCCGCCTGGCCGGCCCCAATAATGAGCGTATCGAGCGAAACAGGAGTCATGCGGCAGCCAACAGGAGTAAAGACAGAAAGCGGGCGAAGATACAGGCTGGCGGCGTGGCCATTGGTGGGCAGCGCCGGGGCAGGCGCCTACAGTCCGGGGAAATCCAGGCGCAGGCCGTCCATCACCTGCTCCGTTACTTTACACACAAGGTCTACCAGCTGTTTGGCTTCCTGCAGATCAAGTGGCTCTTTGCGGCCAGCCTCCAGGCGCCGGATAGGCCCGTGCAGGCTCCGGATCTGCAGGCCGTCGAGGGAGCTTTTGAGCTGATGAGCGGCCGCGCCCAGCAGCTCGAAATCGGCCGCGGCCAAGTGCTGCTCCAGCTCCCGCACGGCCGGCGGCGTAGTCTGGATGAACAGTTGGGCCAGCCGCCGCACAAACTCCTCGTTGCCGTGGGCCAGCCGCCGGATACCACTCAGGCTATAAAGCGCGGCGGTCGGCTCTGACTCCGGCGCGTCGGGCGTGGCTACCAGCACCGCCGGCCGCTGGCCCAGCGCCCCGGCAATGGCCTGAAACAGCTGCTCTTCCTGAAACGGCTTGGACAGGTAGCCCGAGAAGCCCGCCTGCCGAAACCGTTCGGCCTCGCCGCGCAGGGCGTGCGCCGTCAGGGCCAGTACGGGGGTGGCGGCGCGCTCCGGATCGGGGTGCTGGCGGAGCTGGCGGGTGGCTTCCACGCCGTCCATGCCCGGCATCTGAATGTCCATCAGCACCACATCGTAGCGGTGCTGGTTGAAGAGCGTGAGGGCATCGGGGCCGGTGCCGGCGGTGTCCAACGTCCAGCCCCAGCCGCCCAGCAAGGCTTCCACCAGAAACTGGTTGATGGCGTTGTCTTCGGCCAGCAGCACCCGGCGGGCACCCAGGCGCCGGTAGTTGGGGGCGGGGGCAGGCCGGCTGACGGCCGCGTCGGCGACCTGGGCTGCATAGCGGAAGCTCAGCGTGAAGGAGAACGTGCTGCCCTCGTGCAGGCGGCTTTCGGCCGTGAGCGTGCCGCCCATCAGCTCCACCAAACCCCGCGAAATGCTCAAACCTAGGCCGGAGCCGCCGTATTCGCGGGCCGTACTGGACGAGGCCTGCATGAAGGGCTCGAACATTTGCTGCAGCTGGTGAGCCGCAATGCCCGTGCCCGTATCCACCACCCTAAACTGCAGCGTGGCCTGCTCGGCCGAGAGGCTAAGCGGCTGGCACGACACCAGCACCCGGCCGTGGGCCGTGAACTTCACCGCGTTGGAAATCAGGTTGAGCAGCACCTGGCGCAAACGGTGCGGGTCGCCGAGCACGGTGGTAGGCACTGCGGCCGGCGGCAGATCCAGCTCCAGTGCAATGCCTTTTTCCTGCGCCCGGGGCAGCAGCAACTCGCGGCTGGCCGTCAGCACGTCGCGCACGTCGAACGCAATGTTTTCGGGCCGGATCTTGCCCGCGCCCAGCTCCGCCATAGCCAGCACGTCGTTGATGACGACCAGCAGATGGTCGGCCGAGTAGCGGATGTGGCGCAGAAACTGGTTTTGCTGGTCGTCGAGCGGGGTTTTGGCCAGCAGCCCGGCAATGCCCAGAATGCCGTTCAGCGGCGTCCGGATTTCGTGGCTCATATTGGCCAGGAAGTCCTGCTTGGCCTGGGCGTTCTGCTCGGCCGCTTCCTTGGCGGCATGCAGGTCGAGCTGGGTACGCTTGAGCTCGGTGATGTTGGTGTCAATTCCCAGAATCTGCATGCTGCCATCGGCCAGCAAAAAGGGCCGTTTAATGCTGTAAAACCAGAGGATTTCGCCATCGGGCTTGATGAAGCTTTCCTCCAGCACCATTTCCTTGCCCGTGCGCAACAGCTCTTCGTCCTGTCGGCGGTACCGCTGGCCTTCGCCCGGGGCGTTGGGCAGGGTTTCCGGCTGGGCGCCCACAATCTGTTGCGGGGTCATGCCGTACAGGTCGGCAATGGCCTTGTTGGCCAGCAGGTAGTTGCCCAGCCGGTCTTTGAGGTAGATGAGGTGGGGCGCCGTATCAATCACCTGCCGAAACAGGCGGTTTTGCTCGGCCAGGCGGCGGTTGGCTGTGCGCCGCTGCTCGTCGGCCACTTTCCAGCGCGTAATATCTTCGCCTACGCCCACCAGCTGCAGCACGCGGCCGTTTTCATCACGCTCGAAGGGCGTGTCCGTCACGCGCATCCACCGCACCGAGCCGTTGCGGTGGTTGAGGAAATACTCCAGCGTGAGCATCTGGCCGTCGGCCAGCTGAGCCACCTGCGCGTAGTGGTCTTCCAGCAGCTTCACCTGTGAGGGCGGCATGAGGTGTGGCAACACATTGCTGCCTAGCGCCTGTATTTCGGCCCCGGTGTAGCCCAATATGTGCTCAATGGAGCGGTTGCAGTAGAGGTTGCGCTTGTTCTGCAGGTCGTAGATGTAAATGAGGTTGGGTGCCGTATACGCCACCCGCTCCATCAGCAGCTGGCTCTGGCGCAGGGCCTGCTCGGTTATCTTGCGCTCTGTGATATCCTCGGCACTGCCCAGAATCTGCTGCACCCGGCCCTGCGCATCGCGCAGAAAAACCCGGCTCCGCACCCAGATCCAGCGCCAGCTGCCGTCGCGGTGCCGCACGCGGTACTCGCCGGTGCTGAGCTGCTGGTCCGTCATACCGGCCAGAAAACCCTGTTTGCTGGTCGCCGCTTCCAAGCTCTGCCGATCGAAGAGGTGCTGCAGGATCTCGAGGCCAAAAGACTTCAGATCCTCCTCTGTGTAGCCCAGGACGTGCTCCATCTGTCGGTTGAGGTATACCATCCGGCGTTGCTGCACGTCGAACAGGTACACAATGGCCGGAATGGTGTCGTTGATGCGGGCTGCGAAGCGCTGGCTGTGGCGCAGCTCCGATTCGGCCTGTCGCCGGGCCGTAATGTCGGTCAGGTAGACATTGGCCGCCTGCTCGGCCGGCAGCGGCACGATGGTCCAGTGGTAGAACCGCTCATCGAGAGGGCGCTCTATTACCCGCGAAGCACCCTCCTGCAGCGCCTCCGTTATCTGCTGCTGCAGGAAGGTGCGGTCGGACTGCCACTGCGGCTGGCTCAGGGCCTGCAGCACATGGTTGGCCGCCGAGTTGGCATAGAGCGCTTCGCCATCCAGCCCGAAGCAGATAATGGGGGAGGGGCTCTGCTCGGCCAGGCGCGAGAGCTCGCGCACGCGCGCCAGCACTTGTTGCTGCTGCGTTACGTCTTCGTAGCTCAGCAGGTATAGCTGCGTGACTCCCTGGGCCACTACCGGCAGGTATTCCTGCTGCAGAATACGGCCGTTTAGCAGTTCCATCAGCAGGGTGCTGCGCTCCTGGCCACGCATGGCGGCCACGGTGTCGGTTATCAGCACTTCGGCGTTGCGCACTTGTTGTCCAGACACTATCCAGAGCTCTTCCATAGAGGCCCCCAGGTAGTGGGTTGCCGGCTGCGGCAGCCCCAGCAGGTCGCAGTAGTTCTGGTTGAGCAGCGTGATGCGGCGGTTGCGGTCGGCTACCAGCAGGCCGGTGTGCATGGTTTGCAGCAAAGCCGCTACCTGGTTGGCGGCGGCGGCGTTCTGCTGGGCCAGCTCCTCGCGCAACTGCTGCATTTCCTGCTGCTGAGCCTGCAGGGCGTTCTGCGTGAACCGCAGCCGCCGTTGCAGCTGGCGAAGAGAGAGGGAACCTGATGTCATGGCTTACAGCTCAAAGGGAAGCGTCGCGGAAGGCAGGAGCGACTGTTCCGCCGGGCAGGTAACTACCGCAGCCGCACCTCGTTGTTCTGAGCCATACGATAAATGGTGGACTTGCCGATTTGCAGCTTGGCCGCTACCTGCAGAATATTTCCCTGGTGGGCATCGAGGTAGCGCTGCACAATGGTGGCCACCTGCGTCCGCAACGACTCATTGGCCGGCATCAGCCCGCCGCCACCGCTGTTCTGGGCCCGCAGCGACAGGTCCTGCGGCTGAATGACGTCGTGCTCGGCCAGCACGGCAGCCAGCTCCACCACGGCCTTCAGTTCGCGCACGTTGCCCGGGAACGGGTAGCGTAGCAGCAGGTTGCGCGCCTCCTCCGACAGCCGGCAAGCCGCCATGTTGTTTTGCTGGCAAAACTCATTGAGGAAGGAGTCGGCCAGCAGCAGCACGTCCTGGCCCCGCTCGCGCAGCGGCGGCAGCACTATCGGCAGGCCCAGCAGGCGGTAGTAGAGGTCTTCGCGGAAGTTGCCCTGCTGCACTTCGGCGGCCAAGTCGCGGTGGGTGGCCACCATCAGGCGGGCATCAAACGGAATGGGGGCGCCGCCGCCCACCCGGGATACCTCGCGCTCCTGCAGCACCCGCAGCAGCTTGGCCTGCAGCTCCAGCGGCATCTCGGCAATTTCGTCCAGAAACAGCGTGCCGCGGTTGGCCTCCTCGAAGCGCCCGATGCGGCGGCTGACGGCCCCGGTGAAGGCGCCTTTCTCGTGGCCGAACAGCTCGCTTTCCAGCAACTCCCGCGGAATGGCAGCCAGATTCACCGCCACAAAGCCATGCTCGCGCCGGGGCGACAGGTAGTGAATAGCCTTGGCCACCAACTCCTTGCCCGTGCCGGTTTCGCCACTCACCGAAACCGTGATGTTGGTGCGGGCGGCTTTTTCAATCAGCGTGTTGAGCTGGCGCATCTGGGGGCTGCTTCCCAGAATGGCACGGGTCGGGTCGTATTTGATGCCGATCTGCTCGCGCAGCCGCTCGTTTTCGCGGCGCAGCTGAATCTGTTTGCGCACGTTGCCCGCCGAGTTCCAGAGTCGGTCGGCAGTTTCCTCGTCTTTCACGAGGTAGTCGTAGGCGCCCTGGCGCAGCAGGCCAATGGCCGTGCGGACATCTTCCTGCCCCGAAATGATAATGACGGCCACCTCTGGTAGCCGCTCCTTTATCTGGCGCAGCACTTCGTCGCCTTTGCCGTCGGGTAGGTTGTAGTCGAGCGTAATCAGGTCCGGCTTCTCGCTCAGATGGTCGAGGCAAGCCTGAGCCGTTACGAAACGCTGGATCTGGTAATCGGGGTTCTGGCCCAGTTTGTATTCGAGCAGCTCGCCATACCAGGCGTTGTCTTCGACGATGAAAATATGGATGGGGGAGGTAGCAGACATGGATAGCAGCAAGGCGTAACCGACTGTAGCGAAGCCAACCAGACCACAGGCCCCGCAAACAGACCCTGAGAACCAGGGTGATTTGGATAGCTGTGCAGGCTGGTTGTTTGGTTTTCGATAGCGAGGGCGGAGATGAAAAGGAGCAGAAAGGTGCGAGTATAACAGGGAAAAACGGGCTTTACCATTTATTCCCTAATTGGGAATACTAATCTATAATTGGGATAATATATAATATTTCTAATAATTGTAACTATTTGATTATCAATGGTAAGTGATTAGTGGCACAGCATGGCAGCGGTCTTGTATTGCACAATGTCGAGCAGAGTATGTCGCCTTGTTCTGACCTGATCAACTACCATGACACGCCTTATCTACTTTCGAACCATTGCGTTAGCCTTCGTCTGGCTAATGACGCTTGCCAATGCCTGGGCTGCCGGCCCTGCTTATTACGGTAGCTCTGTGCAGGATACCGACGCATCTTTGGGCACTCAAGTGCAAAACCCAAACAGTGCTGTAGGCAAGGATCCTACAACATATGCCACGCTCAATTTGCCATTGCTAGCTATAAGAGCATCGGCCTCAATCCAACTCAACATGAGTGCTATCGTGCCCAGAAATTACCGTGCTGGGTTCGTTGTGAGTGCAGATGGTGCACTCTCTTTGACTGATGCTCTCACAATAACCACTTATATGAACGGTACTGTGCAAGAAACGGTATCAGGTGCGAGGCTGGTTGGCACTCTACTTAGTAGTTCATCCCCTCAACGGGTGGAGTTCATCACGGAAAAGCAATTCAACCGTATTCGAATTGAAGCGCGCACATTGATTGGTGTTGGCTACGACCTGCGCGTTTACTACGCCTATGGTGTAGATGCCAACATTGTGGAAACGGCCCGTGGTGTGGTTTCACGCTTTACTTCTCCCGCACTCGGCACCAACTACAGCACGCAAGTAGTAGACAATGGCGTGACGGTATGCGTGAACTCCGATGTGGCCAACCCGGAACTGGCCGTTGATACCAACCTGGATAACTTTGCCACATTCAACGCGGTGGCAAGCGTGAGTTGCCCCAATACGTTGCGCGTGAAATTGGAAGCAGCTGTGCCCCGCGGGTTCTATGCTGGCTTTGTGGTAGGCCGGGAGGGACTGGCCGATATTCAGGCGCTAGGCAGCCTGCAGATCAGGACATTCCTGGGCGGAGAACCACGCGAAACCGTTTCGGGACTAGGCTTGCTCCAGGTCACCGCTTTGCCGAACAACAAGTACCAAGTGAGTTTTCCCACGAATCGGGCCTTCGATGAGGTGCAGCTTACCCGCAGCAGCTTGCTGGGTGTGCTCGACAACCTGAAAGTGTACTATGGCTTCGGTATAGAGCCTTCTGCTTTCCTCGACCAAGACCCTATTCGCTCGGACTTTGCCAGCGGAGCAGGGCAGTTTCAGGGTCGTCGCAACGGAGTATTGCAAGTAGCTAGCGATACTACCTCCATTGTAAATGGGGAGCGGGCCGCTGATGCGGATCTTACCAACTTCGCAGTGATTCGCTCAGGGCTGGTAGGCGGACTGTCACGTACTGCCTTACAGGTAAATCTCAATGGAGCCGGGCAGGCGGGCAACGCCGCGGGCGCCGTCATCCGGCAGGGTACAGGGTTGCTCAACACGCAGTTGCTTAACGCCCTTACGCTGCGCACCTATAACGCCGCTGGCCAACTGCTCGAAACGGCCAGCGGAAGTAACCTGCTCAACCAATCTCTGCTCACAAACGGCCAGGTGGAAGTGTACTTCAATACCACTCAGGATTTTGCCAAAGTGGAAGTGGAGGTGGCTTCAACGGCAGCTGTATTGGCACGTACGCTGGTCTATCAGGTGTTTGCCGAGGATAAGCTGTCGGGTTTCCCGCTCACTATCACAGCACCCGGCCCGCTGCCGGTAGAGCTGGTGGCCTTCACGGTGCAGGCTGTGGGCCCGGCCGTGCAGCTGGATTGGCGTACGGCTTCGGAGCGCAACAATCAGTACTTTGAAATAGAGCGGGCCGAGAAGCCATCCGCCGGTTTTGTGGCGGTGGGCCGCGTGGCTGGCAGCGGCACCAGCAACGGCCGCAGCTACACCTTCCGCGACGAAACGGCCGCGGCCACCCAGGCTACCACCCTCTACTATCGTCTGCGCCAGGTTGACGTTGATGGCACCCCAGAATATTCGCCGGTAGTGGCCGTATCCTGGAAAAACACGAAGCAAACGGCAGTGGCGCTGTATCCGAATCCGGCCACGCAGTCCAGCACCGTGCGCGTGAGTTTGGCTGGCAGCAATGAACCCGCAGCCACTACACTGCAGGTCTATGATATGCGCGGCGTATTGCTGCGCCAGTTGCCCGCCGACAAGCTGACCTTATCGGGCCAGGACCTGCCAGCCGGTATCTACCATGTGGTAGTGGCCGGGTCCCAGGGCCAGATCATCGGCAGCCAGCGTCTCGTCGTGACGGGCAACTGATAAACAGCTACTTAAGTTGAGTAACAATTGGTGTGTAGAATACAGCAGAAAAAGCCGTCGGCCTTGCCGACGGCTTTTCTGTTTGCCTGCAGCCACTCAAACGACAATGTAGGGGTCTGATAGTGGAATAAGTAAATGTTGAGGACGATAAGGTGTTTTGAATTTTTTTCAATAAAGAAGGAGCTTAGTGAATAAAATGATAATATTGGCTTAATACTGGCCCGCAGATAAAGCATAATCTTTGTCACATCGTCTGGATTATGCCTGTATGCCGGCCGGTGATTTCTGCTCCTTTTCTTTCTTTTCTCCCACACACCTCTTTGCATGAAGCGTACTGGTATTCGTTTACTCACCTGGGGCACCCTGCTGACACTGGCTGCCGCTTGTTCGAAAGAAGAGTTGGTGGCGCCACAGGCGCCATCGGTTGTGCAGGCCTCGGCCGATGCCACGGCTACGCGTGACAGCCACCTGGCGCTGGGCAACCCCAGTGGCGCGGTGACGGATGCGGCCCAATACTGGAATTACCTGCTGGTGAAGCCCCAGTATGTCATGTCCTACCACCGCGACCGGGCAGTACCTAACTGGGTAAGCTGGCACCTAAGCAGCGCCTGGCTAGGCACCACGCCCCGCCAGGATAATTTTGCGGCCGACAACAGCCTGCCCAGCACGTGGTTTAAGGCTACTACCAGCAGCTACACCGGCTCGGGCTTCGACCGGGGCCACAACTGCCCCAGCGCCGACCGCACCGGCTCCGTAGCCGATAATTCGGCCACGTTCCTGATGACGAACATGATGCCCCAGGCAGCCAACAACAACCAGCGCACCTGGGCCGGCCTCGAAAACTACTGCCGTACGCTGGTGGATGCTGGCAACGAGCTCTACATCATCTGCGGGAGCTACGGCACCGGCGGCACCGGTGTAAATGGCTACGCTACCACCATTGCCGGCGGCAAAATCACGGTGCCCAACCGTTGCTGGAAAGTAGTTGTGGTGATGCCCAACGGTACCTCCGACGCCAGCCGCGTAACCACCGCCACCCGCGTAATTGCCATCAACACCCCCAACGACCAGTCCGTGGCCACCACCTGGGGCAGCTACCGCACCTCGGTGGATGCCATTGAGCAGGCTACCGGCTACAACCTGCTATCGGCGGTGAGCAGCACGGTGCAGGCCACCATCGAGGCCCGCGTCGACAACGGCCCGACCAACTAACGGCCCGGCTTCGTCCGGACTCCGGTTTTGGATGTTTCGTACCCCGGCTAACACGTGTTAGCCGGGGTATTTGCTTTCAGGGCAAATTTTGAACCTCAGGGAGTTAGCTGGCATATTAACATTTCATTATTCTGTGCTTTACCTCAACATCAGCCGCCTCCCTGTCGTACATTTGTAGTGAGTGAAGTAAGTGGAAAATGTGAAGGAGATGGAGAGCCGCGCTGCAACGCGGCTCTCTGCATTTACGGCCACCCCGGGCAACCTTAATGGTTTGATAATAGGGGCATAACGAGCGGCTAATCTGTGTTTCGGAAGTTTGGGTACTATGCCCGGACAGTGCCGGGGTTAGCTGCTTATCGCATGGAATTACAGCCTCCTTCCTTTCCATTCCCGTCGCCATTGCGCCGTTCGCGCGAGTTTTTGCGCCCTGTGTGGGAGCAGATGGTGCAGCTGCGCAAGCTGCAGGAGCTGTATGCGCAAAGCAGCCACCTCAACGGGCTGGATTTCGTGGATCAGCTGTTGCGGCAGCTGCACATCACGGTGCGCTACGATGTTGCCGAACTGCACCGGCTACCGACTACGGCTTTCGTGGCCATTGCTAACCACCCGTGCGGGCTGCTCGATGGGCTGGTAGTGCTGCACGTGCTGGGCAAGGTGCGGCCGCAGCTGCGGGCAGTAGCCAGCGAGCTGCTGGCTCCGCTGCTGCCCCGCCTGGCCGAGCAGCTGGTGCTGGTAAGCCCCGAGCGGCAGGCCGCTGGCCGCAACATTCCTGGCGTGCGCCAGATGTTGCGCCACCTGCACAATGATGTGCCTCTGTTGCTGTTTCCGGCCGGCGAGGTTGCGCACCGCTCGCAGTTGTTCGGGCCGCCCCACGACCCCGCCTGGCACCCCACGGCCGGGCGGCTGCTGGCCATGGTGCGGGTGCCCGTGGTGCCACTGTGGCTGAGTGGGCAGAACAGCGCCACCTTCAGCATGCTGGGGCTGCTCCATCCGCTGCTGCGCACGGCCCGGCTACCGGCGGAGCTGCTCAACAAGCGCGGCCAGACCATTCAGGTGCGCATTGGCCGGCCGGTAGTGCCGGCCGAGCTGGGCCGGCTGCCGGTTGCCGAGCAGCTTTCCTATCTGCGGGCCCGGGTGTATGCTTTGGGCTCAACCCCCGAGCGGCGCTTTGCGGCGCTGCTGCCGCCCCTGCCTGTACCGGCCGTGATAACCGAAACCTCGGCCGAGTTGCTGGAGGCCGACATAGCCGCGTTGCGCCCCGGCCGTTGCCTGGTGCGCCACGGCCGCTGGGAAGTGTACATGGCCAAGAAGGCAGAGCTACCGCATGTGCTGCGCGAAATTGGGCGCCTGCGCGAGCTGACTTTTCGCAGCGAGGGCGAAGGCACCCAGCAACCCACCGACCTGGACCAGTACGACGACTACTACCGGCACCTGTTTCTGTACGACCGCGAAAAACGACAGCTGGTAGGGGCGTATCGGCTGGGCATGGGCCGGGCCATCCTGCGGCAGCACGGCCGCCGGGGCTTCTATTTGCACTCGCTGTTTCAGCTGAAAAAGGCGTTTGTGCCGGTGCTGCGGCAGTCGCTGGAGCTGGGCCGCTCGTTTGTGCGCGCCGAGTATCAGCGCCAGCCCCTGCCGTTGGCCCTGCTCTGGAAAGGCATTGCCGAATACCTGGCCACGCATCCGGAATACCAGTACCTGCTGGGCCCGGTCAGTATCAGCAACCGGTTCTCCATGGCTTCCAAGGCAGTGATGGTGGAGTACCTGCAGCGGCACTTTTTCGATGCCGGGCTGGCCCGGCACGTGCGGGCCCGCAAGCAGTTCCGCTACCGGCCGCTCGATGCTACAACCGATCCGGCGCTGCTCCAGGCCGGCCTCGACGATTTACAGCACCTGCAGGAACTGGTAAGCGGCCTGGAGCCGGGCGGCAGTGGCGTGCCGGTGCTGCTGCGGCAGTACCTGAAGCAGAATGCCCGACTGCTCGGCTTTAACATCGACCCCCGCTTCAGCAACACTCTCGACGGGTTATTGCTGCTGGATGCGCGGGAATTGCCGGCCCGCACCCATCGGTTGCTAAGCCGCTACAACGCCTCTATATAGAAGTTTGGCGAGATAGAAGGGTGTATATGTATAACGTAAGGACTATAGTGTGTATGATAAAAGTGCAAAAATAACAAGATCGGATACTGGAGTGCCGCCATTGGCTACACCCCGATATCCGGCCTTGCGGATGAATGCTGCCGCGTCATCGGCGGCTGAAATGGTGCTGATGCACAACGCCCGTTCGGCTGCGTAGCATCCCTGACTATGGTGTACCTATATCCTGCTACTTGGCAGACAGGGCCCTATTCCACACCTCCTTCGGCAGGGCGGCTATTCATGAACGAGCGGAAAGCCATGGCAATTTCGCTGGCCAGGGAAGTGGCCTGGGCTGTTACGCGGCGGTCATTGTGGGTGCGGTCGTTGGTGCGCTCGGTGGCCAGCTGGGCCACAAACTCGTCGAAGTTGACCGTTTCAGCGGGTTTGCTGGCGTCTGGCACCAGTTGGAAACCGCCTACGCTGTAGTCGTAGCCGGTTGGCAGCGCATGGAAAATAAACTCGAAGCGTACCGGCCGCTCCTTCATTTGGCCGGAAGGAGTGGCGGTTTTCACGCTGGCGGTGCCTTCCACGCGGACCTCGCCTTTAGCCGCATCGGCGCGCGTTATGCTTTTGGGGGCATACGTGAAGTGGTTTTCCACCCATTCCGTTGCGCGCTTATACAAGGCAGCTTTGTCCGAGCTGTCATCGGGCACCCGCTCGCTGTAGCCAATCTGGCCGTCCTGGGCGTGCACGGCCTGGCTGGCTGCCAGTAATCCGCCTAACAGAAACATGCGTACCAGTTTTTTCATGGAGTAGTTTTTAGATAGAGTGGCGGATGCCGCAAAAATACAACTTGTCTTCGAGATTGGATCAGGTAAAAGTGATTGTGATTTTGTTAAGAATGATGCCCACGCACCGCAATATTGGCAACTACCGGAAATTGTCTGCCGGCAAGAACCGCCGCGTTGCCTGCTACAGTAAATAGAGCGTATTTTTAGAAATATAATTTTTCTAATTCGTGCGAATGAAGCGTGCCAACTTGGGACTAGCCGGTGAAAAGCAGCTAGGACAGATATGTTTAAATGGAGGCAGAGAACTATGCCGAAATGGCTGGGTATAAGATTTTGACAGTCAGTGAAATGTTAAAGAGTGTAAGGCGCTTTTACCTAGAAATAGGGAATAATAGGCTGCGCATAGCAGGGTGGCGGATTGAATAATATTTTCTGATTCTGTTTGGCGACAATAAGATGCGTTAGTACTTTTGCGACGTGCTTCAACTCAATCAAAATCATTTGATGAAGCGCGGGACTGAGCGAAACGCCGTCCTGCGAGATGACCGCAAGGTCGTTTCCCCTGTCGACTCTTCCGCTTTTATTGGTTTGGCTGCTTTCACCGCTTCGGTTTTCGAGGCGGTTTTTTTGTGCCCGGCCGGTTCGGCCCGGCTGGGTTGTGTCCGCCGGGCACCTTCGCATTTTCTCATTCCTCACTCCCTACTGGCAACTACCATTTGAACGACACTACCATGTCCGCCCCGCAAATGGTAGCTGCCGCTTATGCTGCCACCTGCCCGGGCCTCTGCAGGGATAAGCAGGCTGACGGCCACTGCCTGACCTGGTTCATCCTCGGCCAGACTAACATCCGCTCCTTTGCTGCTTTTCCGATCAGCCATGACGACCTCATCTAACTGTTTTGCATTGAAGCGCCCGGCCCCACACAGAGGGCCTGGGTAGCGGGAATGCCGCGGCTGGCCCGGCCGTACAACACCAGCGCAAACCCGACAAAACCTGGCTCCGGAGGCTGGGTAGGGGTGGCTCAACCAGCGGGGTGATGGAAGATCAGAGGGGATTCTGGCGTCAGTCAGTCCGTGGTTGACCACCCCGTTTCGGGTGGTATGTTTTTTGAAGCCAGTTCTGACGAACAGCAGGGGAATTGCCCCCGCCGACCGATGGATTTTTCTATTTCTGAACCTATGCAACTCGGACAACTCACATTGCGCAACCCGGTATGTCTGTCGGCGGCGGCCTGGCAGCTGGAAGGCACGGGCTACGAGCGGCTGGGCGCCATCTTCACCCGCACCGTGACCATGGAGCCCAAGCCCGGGCTATACGAGGAAGGCATCTGGCAGGTGAACGAGCAGACGCTGCTCAACGCCACCCACATGCGCACCGAAAGCGCCGAGATTTTGGTGCAGGAGCATTTGCCCGCGCTGTGCCGCTTCGGGGTGCCGGTGTTTGTGAGCATCACGGCCCCGGGCATTCCTGGCTTCCGCAAAATTGCCCGCTTCCTGGCCCGCGAAGTGGGCCACCTGATTGCCGGCGTGGAGGTCTACATTGCCCAGCCCGCCACCGAAAAAGGGGAGGAGCTGACGGCCCGTTTCGTGCGCGAGGCCACCCAGGCCGTGCGCAACGAGCTGCCGCCGCAGGCTGCCGTGGTGGTGAAGCTGCCGCCCTGGCCCGAGCACATCCGCAGCCTGGCCCTGGGGGCCCAGGAGGGCGGGGCCACCGCTCTGGCCGCTACCAACCTGCTCAAGGCCCTGCACCTGCCCGACGACGCCACCGCCGCGCCCGTGGTGGGCGGCCTCTCGGGCGAGGCCCTGCGCCCCGTGGCCCTGCGCTGCGTGTGGGAGCTGGCACACGACGAACGGATTACGCTGCCCATCTTCGGGACGGGCGGCATATTCACGGCCAGCCACGTGACGGACTACCTGCGCTGCGGGGCCTCGGCCGTGCAGATTGCCAGCGGCGAGTGGCTGGAGCCCGGCCTCTCGGCCCGTCTCGCCGCTGAGTGCGGGCACTTGGTTCCGGCCAGCCTATAGCGCAGTAGCGCGAAGCCTTCGCTTCGCGTGTAGTTGAACAGCATCAGCCACCCTAAGCGAAGCAAAGGCTTCGTGCTACATCCCACTCTGCCCATGCAAACCCTCCTGAACCGAGTACAAGCCGCCCACACGCTGCTCTGCGTAGGGCTCGACCCCGTGGGCGACGATGCCCAGGTAGCCCGCCGCCTGGCCGAGGTAATTGACCAGACCAGCGACTACGCCGCCGCCTTCAAGCCCAACCTGGCCTTCTTCCTGAGTCGGGAAAACGGGGTGCAGCTGCTGCGCGAAACCGTGCAGCGCGTGCCGGAGGGCATTCCGGTGATTCTGGACGGGAAGTTCGGCGACATAGCCAACACCGCCGACCACTACGCCCGCTTTGCCTACGACGTGATTGGGGCCGATGGCGTGACGGTGAACCCCTACATGGGCGACGACGCCATTGTGCCCTTCGCCCGGCCCGGCAAGCTGGTGTTTGCGCTGGCCAAAACCTCTAACAAGCCCACCCACTCCCTGCAGGACGTGGCCCTCACCCGCGGCGGTTCCCTGGCCGACTGCGCCGCCCGTGTGGCCCGGCAGCTGGATGAGCAGCACGGCGGCATTGGGCTGGTGGTAGGCGCCACCAACCCCGAGGCCGTGGCCCGCCTGCGCGCCCTCTGCCCCGAACAGTGGTTTCTGGTGCCCGGCGTAGGTGCCCAGGGCGGCGACCTGGCCGCCACGCTACGCGCCGGCCTGCGCCCCGATGGCACCGGCTTGCTCATCAATACCTCCCGCGCCCTCTGGCAGGCTACGGATGCCGCCGCTGCCGCCCGGGAGCTGGTGGAGCAGATGAATCAGCTGCGGCCGGTGACGGTGTAACTGCTTACACATGGTGCCAGCGGCTAATAGTGAGTCATTCCGAGGAAGATTCAACGTAATAGACAGCTTCGCTATTCCACGACGCAATGAGTTCTATCTGATAGGGCAGATTGTAGAAGGAACACTGCAGGAAGGATGGTATGCTCGTATTCCGTTGAATGGCACGCTAGCATTGCCAATGAAGATCAAACGGATTGAGTATGCTCGAAAAGCACGGGAAGAATATCCAGTGCTGGTCATTGCCGTCGATGCTGAGGAAGTGGACTTCCTACTGTCACTCTCGATTGGCTCTGAGCCAATCATTATTTCCACTGAAGGACCCGAATAAACAGTTAATGACTTCCCCCCACACCACCCCCCTCACCCCCGAAACCCTGGAGCAGCAGCTGTTGCAGGAAGATGCGCTGCTGCGCGGGCACTTCCGGCTGTCGTCGGGCCTGCACTCCGATACCTACGTGCAGTGCGCCCGGTTCCTGCGCCGACCCGATTTGGCCGCCCCGGCCGCAGCCGAGCTGGCCCGCCGGATTCAGGAGGCCGGCTTGCAGCCCGATGTGGTGGTGGGACCGGCCATGGGCGGCGTGGTGATTGGTTACGAGCTGGCCCGGCAGCTGGGCGTACCCGGCATTTTCACGGAGCGCGACGATGCGGGCCAGATGACGCTGCGGCGCGGCTTTACCATCGAGCCCGGCCAGAAAATTATCATTGCCGAGGACGTGGTGACTACCGGCAAGAGCACCAACGAGGTAGCGCGGGTACTGACGAGCCTGGGGGCAAAAGTTTTGGCCGTGGCCAGTTTAATTGACCGCACCAGTGGGAAAGCTGACCTTTCTTTTCCGAACTTTGCCCTGCTGCCGGTCACGGCGGCTACCTACGCACCCGATGAGTGCCCGCTGTGCCGGGCAAACATTCCGGTGGTGAAACCGGGCAGTCGGCCCGATAAAGCGTTTTCTTAAACCTACCGACGGCGGCAACCGGCCCCGCGGCAAGGCATTTTCGGCGTACCCCGGGCGGGTATGCTTCCTCACGATGGCAATTTCGCCAGGCGTGGGAAACCCGAAAAATAGATAACCATTCATCTTTTGGAATCTCCCCAAAGAACCATACAGCTGCTGCTTAAGCCCGGCCAACACGACGGCGAGGGCCAGCGCGTAGCCGAAGCGGCCCACCGCCACCTCGGCCTGCACACCGGCCGCGTGCAAAGCACCGCCCTCTACACGGTGCGCTACCCCCTCACCGACCAGCAGCTGCGCGACTTCGCCACCCACTGCCTCCAGGACCCGGTGCTGCATGAGGTAGCCCTCGACGAGTTCCGCCACGACGCCCACTACCAGAGCTACATTCTCGTGGCCAAGCTGCCCGGCGTCACCGACGACGAAGGCATTTCGGCTCAGAACGCCCTCGGCGACTTCCTCAACGAGCCGCTCGACACTCATACCCAGCACATTTTCTCGAAACGGCTTTACTTCCTCGAAGAAGCCCTGCCCGAAAGTAGTCTGCGCCAGCTTGCGCAGGAGCTGCTGGGCAACAAGCTCATCAACCGCTTCGAAGTCGGCCCCATTGCCCAGATCCGCGACTACACGCCGCGGCCGGGCGGTGGGGCCGAATCGGTTACGGAGACGGTGGGGCTGGTGGGCCTCTCGGATGAGGAGCTGCTGAAGCTGTCGAAAGACAACCTCTACGCCCTAAATTTGGAGGAAATGCGCGCCGTGCGCGACCATTATACCAGCATCCGGGAAGAGCGCCAGGCCGCCGGCCTGCCCCAGGACCCGACGGACTGCGAGCTGGAAATCATTGCCCAGACGTGGTCGGAGCACTGCAAGCACAAGGAGTTTTCGGCTCTGATTAAGTACCGGGATGCCGATACGGGCGAGGAGTTCGAGGTGGATTCCTTGTTTAAAACCTACATCAAAGACGCCACCGCCGAGGTGGACCGCCAGCTGCGCGCCAACGGCAACGACTGGCTGATTAAGGTGTTCTCGGACAACGCCGGGGCCGTGCGCATCAACCCCGAGTCGTTGTTTGTGTGGAAGGTGGAAACCCACAACTCGCCCTCGGCCATCGACCCCTACGGCGGGGCCATTACGGGCATTCTGGGCAACAACCGCGACCCGCTGGCCACCGGCATCGGGGGCGCGCGGCTCCTGTTCAACACCAACGTGCTGTGCTTCGGTAACCCTGAGTTTGATGGCACTTTGCTGAGCAACCAGCTGCACCCGCGCCGCATTTTTGAGGGCGTGCGCAAGGGCATCGAGGACGGCGGCAACAAGTCGGGCGTGCCCACCGTGAACGGCAGCATCGTGTTCGATGACCGCTACGCCGGCAAGCCGCTGGTGTACTGCGGCACCGGCGCCGTCATGCCCATGCAACTGGCCGGGCTGGATTCGTGGGAGAAGAACATCGACCCGCAGGACCGCATCATCATGGCCGGCGGCCGGGTGGGCAAAGACGGTATCCACGGCGCTACCTTCAGCAGCATTGAGCTGGACGAAACCTCGCCCGCCACGGCCGTGCAGATTGGCTCGCCCATCACCCAGAAACTGGCCATGGACTTCCTGCTGCTGGCCACGCGCCGCGGCCTCATCAAGTGCAGCACCGACAACGGCGCGGGCGGCCTGTCATCGAGCATCGGCGAGCTGGCAACCATCAGCGGCGGGGCCGTGGTGGAGCTGGAGCGCGTGCCGCTGAAGTACCCCGGTCTGCGGCCCTGGGAAATCTTTGTTTCGGAGTCGCAGGAGCGGTTTTCGCTGGCCGTGGAGCCCGCCAAGCTGGACGAGCTGCTGGCCCTGGGCCGGGAAATGGAAGTGGAACTGACCGATATCGGCTACTTCACCGCCGACGGCTACCTCGACGTGCGCTTCGCCGGCGAGCCGGTGGCCCACCTGGATATGCACTTCCTGCACGACGGCGTGCCGCGCAAAGTGCTGGAAGCCGAGTGGCGCAAGCCCACGGCGCAGGAGCCCGCGCTGGCCGCTGCCACCGACTACACCGACGCCCTAACTCGCCTGCTGGGTAGCCTCAACATCTGCTCCCGCGAGTCGGTGATTCGGCAGTACGACCACGAGGTGAAGGGCCGCACCATCATCAAGCCCCTGATGGGCGCTACCGGCCAGGCTCCGCAGGATGCGGCCGTGGTGCGCTTCAACTTCGAGAGCTGGGAAGGCGTGGCCGTGAGCAATGGTATTCTGCCCCGCTTCGGTGATTTGGACGCCTACCATATGTCGGCCGGCGCGTTCGACGAGGCCGTGCGCCAGATTGTGGCCGTGGGCGGCAAGCTGCCCAACCTCAGCTACGGCGACGGCAACTTCTGGTCCGTGAACGACAACTTCTGCGTGCCCGACTCGGTGTATGACCCCGTGGGCAACCCCGATGGCAAGCACAAGCTGGCCAAGCTGGTGCGCATGTGCCAGGCCCTGCGCGACGCCACGGCGGCCTACTGCATCCCGCTCACCTCGGGCAAGGACTCGATGAAGAACGACTTTAAGGCCGACGGCGTGAAGATTTCGGTGCCGCCCACGGTGCTGTACTCCATGACCGCCAAGCTGGACGACGTGCGCCGCACCATCACCTCCGACTTCAAGCAGGCCGACGACGTGGTGTACCTGCTGGGCGAAACCTACGATGAGCTGGGCGGCTCGGAGTTCTACCAGCTCTTCGGCGAGTTGGGCGCCAACGTGCCCCAGGTGCGCTTCGAGCAGGCCAAAGCCCTGTATATTCTCATGGGCGAGGCCAACGACCAAGGCCTGATTCAGAGCTGCCACGACCTGTCGGACGGCGGGCTGGCGGTGGCCCTGGCCGAGGCCACGTTTGGCCACGGCTTCGGGGCCGAGGTGGAGCTGCCGGTAGGATTGCCGGTGCACGTGCAGCTGTTTTCGGAGTCGCATTCCCGGTTTGTGGCCACGGTAGCTCCCGAGGATGTGGTGGCCTTCGAGCAGCACTTTGGCGGCCGCGCCACGCGCCTGGGTCGGGTAACGCCGAATGGGCAGCTGACGGTGCGGCAGGCGGGTAAAACCGTTATTTCGGCCAGCACGGCGGCCCTGCGTCACGAGTGGACCAACGGTCCGGTAAACCGCATTATCGGCTTCGGCCACCCCGAAACCGCGCATTAATCATGGAACAGACTCCCCAACTGCCGGACCAGCACACGCCCCCGCGCCCCCAGCACGACGACCCCGGCCACGAAGTGGTAACCCGGGAAGGCCAGATTGTGCTGCCCGGCTTCAAAAGCGTTGACCCCGGCCACGAATCCACCGAGCCCCTGAAAAGCAAGGAAGAACAGCCAACTGACAACCGGCAACTGGCAACTGACAACTCAAAAGTTCGGGCGCTTATCCTGACCGGTTTTGGTATCAACTGCGAGGAGGAATTTGCCGCCGCCTACCGGTTGGTAGGGGCCGAGGCCACCATCGTGCACCTGAACCAGGTGCTGCACGGCCACGTGAGCATCCACGACTTCGACATCCTGAACTTTCCCGGCGGGTTCTCCTTCGGCGACGACCTGGGCTCGGGCGTGGTGCTGGCCAACAAGCTGCGCTACCGCCGCAACGCCGAGGGCCGCACGCTGCTCGACGACATCAAGGAGTTTGTGGCTGGTGGCAAGCACGTGCTGGGCATCTGCAACGGTTTCCAGGTGCTAGTGAAGCTGGGCCTGCTGCCCGACCTGAGCGGCACCGTGACGCCCGAAGTAACCCTCACGCACAACGCCTCGGGCCGCTATGAGGACCGGTGGGTGAAGCTCACCGTCAACCCCCGTGCCACCACGCCGTTCCTGAAGGGCCTGACGACGCTGGAAGTGCCCGTGCGCCACGGCGAAGGCCGCCTCATCATCCAGGACGAGGCCACCCGCGCCGCCATTGAGGCCCGCGGCCTGAACTGCCTCACCTACGCCGACTTCGACGGGGCCCCCACCGACGTGTACCCCTTTAACCCCAACGGCGCTGACCTCAACTGCGCCGGCCTGACCGACACCACCGGCCGCGTGTTCGGCCTGATGCCCCACCCCGAGGCTTTCCTCTCACTCTATAACCACCCCGACTGGGCCCGCCGCAAGCGCGCTACTCCCGGCCTGAGTGAGGAGGGTGATGGGGTATGGCTGTTCCGCAACATTGTGGAGCACGTGCAGGCCCAGGCCACGGCCGCCGCGGCCCCGTCGGTGTCGCACGAGTTTTCATCCTAACGCATCCATCAGCTGCCGGCCTGGCCGGTGGATATTGACTTCAGAATGAATACCCTCAACCATTTCGAAACGCCTCAGCTCGAACTCCTGCACCGTGGCAAGGTCCGTGACTCGTTCCGCGCCCCATCGGGTGAGCGGCTGATTGTGGTTACCGACCGCCTGTCGGCCTTCGACTCGGTGCTGGAAACGCCCGTGGCGCACAAAGGGGCCGTGCTCAACGGGCTGGCGGCTTTCTGGTTCGACAAAACCCGGCACATCATCCCCAACCACGTCATCAGCCTGCCCGACCCTAACGTGACGCTGGCCCAGGAGGCCGAGCCCATCCGGGTGGAAATGGTGGTGCGCCACTACCTCACCGGCTCCATGTGGCGCGGCTACCAGCAGGGGCAGCGCAGCTTCTCGGGCGTAACCGTTCCCGACGGCCTGACCAAGCACCAGCAGTTTCCCGAGCCCATCGTAACGCCCACCACCAAGGAGGAATCGGACCGGGAGATTACGCCCGAGAACCTGGTGGCCGAAGGCTGGGTGACGGCCGAGCTGTACGAGCAGATGCGAGTGAAGGCCCTGGAGCTGTTCAACTTTGCCTCCAAGTGGATGGCTGAGCGCGGCATCATTCTGGTGGATACCAAGTATGAATTCGGGCTGCGCAACGGGGAGCTGCTGCTGATTGACGAAATCCACACGCCCGACTCGTCGCGCTTCTGGAGCGCCGACGACTACGCCCGCAACCCCGAAGCCGCCGAGCAGATGGACAAGGAGTACGTGCGCCAGTGGCTGATTGCCCACAAGCAGGACGGCCAGTACCCCCGCGCCCTCACGCCCGAAGTTTCGGCCGAGGCCACCCGCCGCTACCTCGATATCTACGAGCGTATCACCGGCGCGCCGCTGCCCACCACCTCCGACGACGATATGCAGGCTCGCATGGTGAGCAACTTGGTGCGCGCCGGTATCATCCAAGAAGCCTAATACC
Source organism: Hymenobacter yonginensis (assembly GCF_027625995.1). NCBI lineage: Bacteria > Pseudomonadati > Bacteroidota > Cytophagia > Cytophagales > Hymenobacteraceae > Hymenobacter > Hymenobacter yonginensis. The sequence goes on along the minus strand of NZ_CP115396.1, from coordinate 3,531,474 downwards.
ACTGGTCCACTCCACGGCGTGGGTACGCATCTTCGCATGAACAACTGGAAACAAACGGTACGCTTCGATGAAACAGAAGGACTGATGGCCGATGTGCCGCTGGACTTCGTGCCGTCGAAACCCCTGGTCAGGTTGATGTTCGACTTGTCGGGGGAGGTGCAGACGCTCACGCCGGAAATGGCCGCGGCGGCTGAAGCCGTGCTGCAGCAGTTGCCCGGCTTGAACCAGTCGGTAGCGGAGGCCGCCTTCGAGCATTTCCAGATGATGCGCCAGATGTGCGGCGACATCTATAATGAAGAAGACGAACTGCTGACGGCTGCCGATGCCACGGAGCTGCAGGCGCTGTACCAACTGCAAATCATCTATTTTCCCGAAGAGCCGGAAATCGGTCGGTTTGGGCTGAGCTTCGCCTGCCAGTGGGAAATAGAGCACGGTTTTGGGCTGCAGTTTCGTAATTGGAATATCGTAGAGGTAGGGGGGGAAGCGGAAGCTTTTTCCTTCTACGACTGATCTTCCCTGACTTATCAACCACACGATAGTGAGCACCAGCAATAAATCCATAGTACTCCTCGGCGGCGGGGCCCGTGAACACGCCATGGCGTGGAAACTGACCCGCGACGGCGCTACCGTGCACGTGCTGCCCGGCAACGCCGGCATTCCGAACAGTCACCCCCACATCAGCGCCACCGACTTCCCGGCCATCCAGGCTTTCTGCCAGGCGCACGGCGTAAAGCTGGTGGTGGTAGGCCCCGAGGCCCCGCTGGCGGCGGGCGTCACCGACTTCTTCCAGGGCTCCGACATCCGGGTGTTCGGGCCGGGGCGGGCGGGGGCTACGCTGGAAAGCTCCAAGGTGTGGAGCAAGGATTTCATGCGCCGCCACGGCGTAGCTACAGCCCAGGCCTGGCCCTTCCGCAGCGACAAGCTGGACGCCGCCCGCGCCAAAGCCACCGAGCTCAGCGGGCAGGTGGTGGTGAAGTTCGACGGGCTGGCGGCCGGCAAGGGCGTGTATGTGTGCTCCTCGGTAGACGAAGCCCACGCCGCCCTCGACGACCTGGCCCGCCTGCACAGCGGCTGGTTTAGCTTCCTGCTTGAAGAAAAGCTCACCGGCCCCGAAATCAGCATCATCGGCATCACCGACGGCAACCGCATCCGCCTGCTCAGCCCCTCCCAGGACCACAAGCAGCTGCTGGCCGGCGACCAGGGCCCCAACACCGGCGGCATGGGCGCCTACTGCCCCGTCCCTTTCTGCGACGATAACGTGCTGGCCGCCATCCGCACCGACATTGTGGACCCCACCCTGCGCGGCCTGCAAAACGAGCAGTTCGATTTCAACGGCTTCCTGTACTTCGGCATCATGCTCACGCCCCAGGGCCCGAAGCTGCTCGAGTACAACACCCGCCTCGGCGACCCCGAAGCCGAAGTGCTGCTGCCCGCCCTGGAAAGCAGCCTGCTGGAGCTGATTGAGGCCACCCTCGACGGCACGCTGCAGCAAACGGTGGTGCGCCAGCGGCGCGGCCACTACGTGGGCGTGGTGCTGGCCTCGGGCGGCTACCCCGCCGCCAGCTTCCCCACCGGCTTCCCCATCACCGGCCTCAACCAGCTGCATCCCAGCATCCTGGCCTTCCACGGCGCCACCAAGCGCACCGAAACCGGCGAGCTGGTAACCAACGGCGGCCGGGTGCTGGTGCTGGTGGGCCACGGCGAGGAGCTGGAGGACGCCGTGCAGCACGTGTACCGCGAAGCAGAAAAAGTGAATTTCCAGGATGTGTACATCCGCACCGACATCGGCCAGCGGCCGGAACCGACCCTTGCAGGCAACTGGTAACCATAGCACCCGCAAAGCGCGCCTGGCCATTCTGCTGTCGGGCCGGGGCTCCAACATGGTGGCCCTGGTAAATGCCGTGCAACACGGTGTGCTGCAGAACCTGGCCGAAGTAGCCGTGGTGTTCAGCAACGTGCCCGCCGCACCCGGACTAGCCACGGCCGCCGGGCTGGGCTGCCCCACCGCCAGCCGCAGCAGCCAGGGCCGCAAGCGGGCCGAGTTCGATGCCGAGGTGGTGGATGTGCTGCGCCAGTACCAGCCCGATTACGTGGTGCTGGCCGGCTACATGCGCATTTTGTCGCCCACGTTTATCCGGGCGTTTGCGGGCCGCATCCTCAATATCCACCCCGCCGACACCCACCAGCACCAGGGCCTGCACGCCTATGAGTGGGCCTTCGAGAACCGCCTGCCCGAAACCAAAATCACGGTGCACCTGGTGGACGAAGGCCTCGACACCGGCCCCATCCTGGCCCAGCACCCGGTTGACCTGCGCGGAGCCGACACCCTGGCCGAAGTGGAGCGCCGCGGCCTGGCCGTGGAGCACCGCGTGTACGCCGAAACCCTGGCGGAACTCATCAAGCAGCAACTGGCCCCAACAGCAGTTCCCCAAGCGGCTGCGGCCACCGTTCATTCAACGCCATTGTCGTCTGGCTCCCCCTCTCTGCCGGAGAGGGGGCCGGGGGGTGAGGCGAATCGTTAGAACATCACCACCCCACCCACCACCCCCAGCGGCCCGGCAACGGGCAACTGACAACTGACAACTCAACATGTGCGGAATAGTAGGTTTTTACGGTCCTGATGATGTTGCGCACGATATCGTGTTCGGCCTCACCGCGCTCCAGCACCGCGGCCAGGACGCCGCCGGCATTGCCACCTTCGATGACAACTTCCACCTCTGCAAGGGCAACGGGCTCATCTCCGACGTGTTCCGCCCCAAGCAGCTCAAGAAGCTGAAGGGCAACATCGGCATCGGGCACGCCCGCTACACCACCCAGGGCTCCGGTGATGCCGAGCTGGCGCAGCCGTTTACCACCAGCTACCCGTTCGGGCTGTCGATGGTGCACAACGGCAACGTCATCAACTTCCGCTCGGCCGCCAAGCGCCTGCATGAGAAGTACCACGTGCTGCCCAAAACCAGCAACGACCTGGAGCTGATTATGTACACCTTCGCCTCGGAGTTGCGCCTGAAAAACCTCGACAACCTCTCGGTTATCGACATTTTCGACGCCGTGGAGACGACGCAGGAGCTGGTGAAGGGGGCCTACGCGACCATCACCATCATTGCCGGCCACGGCCTGCTGGCCTTCAACGACCCGCTGGGCATCCGGCCGCTGGTACTGGGCCGCCGCGAAACCGAGCGCGGCCCCGTCTTCGCCTTCGCCTCCGAAAGCACCTGCTTTGATTATCTGGGGTTTGAGTTCGTGGAAAACGTCGGCCCCGGCCAGGCGGTATTCATCGACAAGGATTTCAAGGTGCATCACAAAAACCCGCAGGAGCAGCCGAAGAACTTCTGCGTGTTCGAGCACATCTACTTCGCCCGCGAAGATTCCACCATCCACGGCCGGCTGGTGGCCCGCGAGCGGGTGCGCCTGGGCAAGATGCTGGCCAAAAAGGTCATCGAGTCGGGCATTCAGCCGGATATGGTGATTGACGTGCCGTCGTCGGGCTACTTCTCGGCGTCGGGGCTGGCCGAGGCCATTGGCGTGCCCTACCGCCGGGCTTTGGTGAAGAACAACCACATGGGCCGCTCCTTCATCGTAAGCAGCCAGGCCGGCCGCGAGGACATCGTCAAGAAAAAGCTCAACCCCATCCGCGAGTTTGTGGAAGGCAAAAAGGTGGCCGTGGTGGATGACAGCATCGTGCGCGGCACCACCTCCCGGCGCATCGTGCGCATTCTGCGCGAGGCCGGGGCCGCCGAGGTGTACTTCATCAGTAGCGCCCCGCCCATCATTGCGCCCTGCATCTACGGCATCGATATGGCCATGAGCACCGAGCTGATTGCGGCCAACTACACCGAGGAAGAAATCTGCCGCTACATCGAGGCCGATAAGGTGATTTACCAGTCGGTGGAGGACTTGCAGGCGCTGTTTTCCGAGGAGAAAGGCCACGGCGGCAGCTGCTTCGCCTGCTTCACCGGCCAGTACCCGACAGGCGACGTGACCAAGTACCTGCGCCACATCCAGGAAGAACGCCAAAGCCACCGCTCCGACAAAAAAGGCCCCGACGTCATTCCATCCGTGAGTGCAAAAGCCCCCGAGCCGACCGAGCATTAACAGCCCACAGACTCGATTGCACGGTGTAGAGACGCAATATTTTGCGTCTCATCGTTGAACGACCAGGACCGCGCAGTCCAAACAACATCAGCAATGCCGAGACGCAAAATATTGCGTCTCTACTCCCTCTGCCATGAGCCAGACTTCCGCCGATACCAATTTCAAAGCCACCGCCGGCTACTCCATCGAAGAAGGCAACGCTGCCTCCAAGAACGCCTACCACTGGGCCCAGAAAACCTTCAGCACCCGCGCCGGCAAGCCCGGCGAGCCGGCCCAGGATCTGGCGGGCGGCTTCTCCAACGAAATCCGTTTCGGGGCTGAGCGGCTGGGTATCGGCTCCGACGGCATCGGGACCAAGATTGAGGTGGCCGAGCGCCTGGACCGCTACGACACGCTGGGCTACGACCTGATTGCCATGGTGGCCGACGACCTCATCGTGGCCGGATTCGTGCCCACCAACCTTTCCAACATCATCGACGTGAACACGCTCAACTACGAGGTAGTAGATGAGCTCATGCGCGGCCTGCACGATGCGGCCCAGTTCAGCCAGATTGCGGTAACGGGCGGCGAAATTGCCGAGCTGGGCAACCGCATCGGCGGCTACCCCGGCGCCAAAATGAACTTCAACTGGTGCTCCACTGCCGTGGGCGTGCTGCACCCGAGCCTGGAGCGCCCCCTGAGCGGCGCCAACGTGCGAGCTGGCCAGGCCGTGGTGGCCCTGCACTCGCCCTCCTTCCGCTCCAACGGCTACTCCCTGGCCCGCCGCGCCCTCACCAAGGCCTTCGGAGAGAAGTGGCACGAACAGCCGTACAACGAAGCTGCCGGCACGCAAGCGGCAGGTGAAGCGGCAAGCAACCAGCAGTTAACCACGGCCAATGCTACCACTTGGGGCGAGGTAATGCTGGCGCCTTCGCTCATCTTCTCGCCCGGCGTGGCGGCGGTGCTCGATGCGGGCCTACCTTTGCACGCGGCGGCGCACATCACCGGCGGCGGCATTGCTGATAACTTCAAGCGGGTGCTCAAGAACGGGGTAGGGGCGGAGCTGGACAACCTGTTCGAGCCCCTGCCTGCCATGCAGCAGCTGGCCGAATTGGCTGGCATTACGCCCCAGGAAGCCTATCTCTACTGGAACATGGGCAACGGCATGTTGCTGGTAACCGAGCCCGAGCAGGCCGAAGCCGTAGCCGAAACCCTGCGCGCCCAGGGCTACCAGGCCCAGGTAGCCGGCCGCATCACCCCCGAGCCCGGCGTGACGCTGCGCGTGGAAGCCGGCGAGCTGCGCTACGAGGGCTAAAGAAGAATGTAAAGCGAAGTTCCACTTCGCGAGGTGCTGGAACGATGCGGTGCTGCTCGTTCTGACGCCTAGCGAAGAGGAACTTCGCTTTACAGCAGCCTACACTACGCCGGCTCGATATCGAACCCGGCTTGCGACACGGCTTTCATCACCTGTTCGGCAATGGGGTTGGCGCCTTCCACGGTCAGGATTTTGGCGGGGTTGTCGGTGTCCACGCGCCAGGTTTCCACGGTGGGCTCGGCGTCGAGGAAGGGCGTGACGGCGCGCAGGCAGTTGGCGCAGTTGATGCTGGTTTTGAACTGAAGGGTAGGCATATGGGAAGGGGAGTTTTGGCTGTTGCCGTTGCTACGCAAAAGCAGCCGGCAACGAGGAATGTGCTGCTACAACAACGTAGCGGGAGTAAAAGTAGCCGCCACCTGCGGTTGGGCAAGTACAGGCTTCGGCGGGTGGTGTGCAGCATTTTGCCGTATTTCGTGGCGCAGGCTACGCACTTCGGTACTATGGATAAGAAAGAATTCTGGCAAATCATTGAGGCCGCCAAAACGGCCGCCCATGGCGACCAGCAGCAGCAGGAAGCCACCCTTATCAGCCACTTGGCGCAGCTGGCGCCGGAGCAGATTGTCGAGTTTGAATGTCGCCTGCGCGAATACCTGCTGGAGGCTGACCACTTCAACATCATAGCTGCCCAGAAAATCATCGACGGCTACGTCTCAGACGACCCCTACCTGTACTTCCGCTGCTGGCTGATCGGGCAGGGCGAAATCATCTTCACCAACGCCCTGCAGAACGCCGATTCCCTGGCCAGCGTCATGGACGAAGGCTACCAGAACTTCGAGGAACTGCTGTACGTGGCTACCAAAGCCTTCGAGAAGCGCACCGGCAAAACCGAGGAAGACAACACCTTCCCGCGCAACATAGCAAGCGCGCAGGGGCTGGACTATGACCTCGGCTCCGAAACCAAAGGCGAAGACTGGACCGAAAGCCAGCTACCCAAGCTGCTGCCGAAGCTGTGGAAGAAGTTCGGCGTGGCGTAAGTGCTGTAGAGACGCGACACTTCGCGTCTCGTCGTTGCTGAGGTTGTTTTATATGTTTTGCCGGTCGTTCAACGAGGAGACGCGAAGTGTCGCGTCTCTACAGCAGCCGTGGCGCTTACGCCGGCCGCACCGGCCGCTTCTCCAGAATCAGCTTCGTGCGGAACGTATTGAGCGACTCTTCCAGGCCCACGGGGTAGGTGTGGGGGTTGAGGAAGCGGCGGATGCTGGGGTCGAGACTCAGGACCTGACGCTGGGCGTGGGCGCGGCTTTCCTGCAGGGTAGGGAGCGTGTGCACCAACTCGCCCCGGCGGAAAATGGGCTCCAGCAGCTCCCGGAACGGGGCCTCGGGGCGCACAGCGCGGCGGCGGGTGGCGTCCAGCGGGTCTACCAGCGTGAGCTGCTCGGGCAACGGCTCGGCCACGTTGTAGAGCATATCGGCGCGGGGCTGGCCTTTGTCGGTTTCGTAGCGGCGCACCTGCAGAATGCCGGGGATGCTGGTTTTGGCCAACTGCTCCGAGAGCTTGATGGTGAAGTCCCAGCCCGAGTCGTCGGGTTTGCGCAGGGCGGCCAGCTTGTACACGCCTCCCAGCGCCGGCTGGTCGTAGGCCGTAACGAGCTGCGTGCCGATGCCCCAGGTGTCGATTTTGGCACCCTGCTGCTTGAGGCTGGTGATGAGGTTTTCCTCCAGGTCGTTGCTGGCCACGATGCGCACGTTGTTGAACCCGGCCTCGTTAAGCAAGGCGCGGGCCTCGCGGCTGAGGTAGGCCAGGTCGCCTGAATCCAGGCGGATGCCGCCCAGCTCGTGGCCGTTGGCGCGCATCTCGCGGGCTACTTTGATGGCGTGGCGCACGCCTTCCAGCGTGTCGTAGGTGTCCACCAGAAACACTGAGTCATCCGGAAACGCCTTGGCGTAAGCGGTGAAGGCGGTTTCCTCGTCCTCGAAGGCCATTACCCAGCTGTGGGCGTGGGTGCCCTTCACTGGAATGCCGAAGCGCTGCCCGGCCAGCACGTTGCTGGTGGCATCGGCCCCACCCAGGTAGGCGGCGCGGCTGGCGCTCAGGCCGCCATCTACGCCCTGGGCGCGGCGCAGGCCGAACTCCAGCACGGTATCGGAGCCGGCGGCTTCGCGGATGCGGGAAGCTTTGGTGGCAATCAGCGTCTGGAAGTTTACCAGCGTGAGCAGGGCCGTTTCCACCAGCTGGGCCTGCAGCAGTGGCCCCTGCACCCGAATCAGCGGCTCGTTGCCGAACACCACCGTTCCCTCCGCAATAGCGTCCACGTCGCAGGTGAATTTCAGCTCCCGCAAATACTGCAGAAACTCGGCCGGGAACATGGCCGTGCCCTTGCTGCTTTTCAGGCTGCCCAGGTACGCAAGGTCGTCCTCGGAAAAGCGCAGGTTCTGCAGATAATCGACGGCGTAGGCCAGGCCGGCGGCCACGGCATAGCCGCCCTGGAAGGGGGCCTTGCGGAAATACAGGTGAAACACGGCCTCGCGGTCCTGCAAGCCCTGCTGCCAGTAGCCGTAGGCCATGGTAACCTGGTAGAGGTCGGTGAGGAGGCTGAGGGAGGGTGCGTACAGGCCGGAAAGCGGGGCTGAGTTCATGCGGGCAACGGTTGAGATGCCGTAGCTTACGCAGAATATTTCAATCCGTCGATGCTATGCCCTCTTCTGCTCCCCGTGTCAGTCGGCCCCTGTTTCAGCGCCTGGAGTTGCTGGCGGCCTGGAAACGTCTGTCTGTCGGGCTGTTGCCGGCCGGGCTGCTCTACGCGGGTGCCCCGGCAGCGTGGCCACCCATGATGCGCCTGTTTCTGGCCTGGGACGGGTTTGCACTCTGCACCGTGCTGCTCACTTGGGGGATTATGGTGTCGGCAGATGTGGCCCACATCCGCCGGGTGGCTACGCGCGAAGATCCGGGCCGGGTAGCTTCTTTCGGGATAGTGCTGGTGGCGTGCAGCGCCAGTCTGCTGGCCGTGGTGGGGCTGCTGGCCCCCGTGCGGCAGGGCCCGGGGCCGCTGCAGCTGGCGCAGGCCGCGGTAGGAACGGTGGGCGTGCTCACGGCCTGGCTGCTGGTGCATACGCTGTTCACGCTGCGCTACGCCCACTTGTTCTACGACAACGACGGCCGGCCGGAAGGCGGCCTGGCCTTTCCCGGCAATGGGCCGGACCCCGATTACCTGGACTTCGCCTACTTCTCGTTCGTGGTGGGTATGACGGCCCAGACCGCCGACGTGAGCATCACCGACCGCAGCATCCGGCGGTTGGCGCTGCTGCATGGTGTGCTCTCGTTCGGGCTCAACACAGCGGTGGTGGCCCTCACCATCAACGGGCTGGCCGGCGTGGTGTAGCCATCCGGGGCTGCGAGCGGCAATAGGTGGCGGCTTCGAGCAGCGTTGCCACCACCGGCGGGCGCAACGCCCACGGCAGTAGCTGCAGGGTAGCGGCGGCGGCATCTGTGAGATGGCACAATACCAGCGACAGACGCCGGCGCTGAAACCGCAGGTGATAGTCGCTGAGCAGGCCTATGGCGGCTGCCGGCATGCTGGCCAGCGCGCTGCAGTCGAGCCAGATGTTGGCTTTGCCGCTGGCGCCCGCCCGGTTCAGCGCCTGCTGCAGGGTGAGGAGGTCGTCGGCAGACGCCTGGCCACTCAGGATCAACAGGTAACTATCGGGTAGAATCTCCCGGTACACATTCATCATACCTCCAGCACGTTAGCAGGATCCGCAGTGCGCGGAACACTCGGCCCTTATGCAACTCACTTGCAACGGCCTGTAAACGGCTTCGCTCCGGTGAATTCACATAATTACACTTAATACTGTAAAAGTATAATGGATGGGGCGCTTAAAAAAGCGGTAAATACGTATTTAAATACTGCCGTCAGGTACGTGTTTATGCGTAATTGTCCGCCCAGAGGGTAGCTTCGTTCCATAAAATCCGGAAAACACTCCCCGGTGCTGCTTGGCCTGCGTAAGCAACACGGGCAAGTCCTGCTATCCGGGCTGCGTGCCATGCGTTCTGTGGATGGAATGCCGCGTGGCATGTTCCGCAGTTCAAAAGCCAGGCGTATGGCCCTGCACTGGTGCAACCACTTCTCTATCGGCTACCATGATTCGAGTTCTGCTCACTGACGACCACACCATTCTGCGCGACGGTATCAGAGCGCTGCTTACGCTGCAGCCGGATCTGGAAGTGGTAGGCGAAGCCGGCAACGGGCAGGAGCTGCTCAGCCTGCTGGAGCATACGTCGGCTGACGTGGTGCTAATGGATTGCAATATGCCCGTCATGGACGGCTTTACCACGATGGGGTACCTGCGGGAGCAGTACCCGGCTCTGCGCGTGCTGGTACTGTCCATGCTCGACCACGAAAACTACGTGCACCGGATGCTGGAAGCCGGCGCCCACGGCTACGTGCTCAAAAATGCCGACATCACCGAAATTTCCCACGGCATCCGGACCGTAGCGGCCGGCCGGCCGTTTCTGTGCACCGAGCTGGGCCTGGACATGCTCAACAAGCTTGTGCGCACCACCGTGGCGGTGTCGGAAGGCAGCCGGCTCAAAACCGGGGACCTGTCGAAGCGGGAGCTGGAGGTGCTGCATCTTATTGCGGAGGGCCTCACCAACGCCGAAATAGCCGACCAGCTCTTCACCAGCAAGCGCACCATCGAGACGCACCGACAGAACATCATCGAGAAAACTCAGACCAAGAATACCGCCGCCCTCATCAAATTTGCGGTATCCAACGGCCTGCTGGGGCAGTAGCTAGCCCGCAATTTCGCCAATCAGCACTTCGTGCGGGGCAGTGCCGGTGGCGTACTCCAGCTTCTGGCAAATATGTCCCACTGCCGACCAGAACGACTCCAGGGCCGTGGGTAGGCAGGGGTCGGTAGCGGCCGGCGCGTAGTTGAAGTACTGGTTGGGGGCAGGCTCACAGCGTGTTACCCATTGCGAGGCCTCTTTCTCCGTCACACTGTCGGGGCCTCCCCACCACAGCAGGCGGTAGCCATCGGTCTGCAGGAGCTCGTTGTGTTTAAAGAACAGCGGTATGCCATCGGACACGGCATACAGAAAAACCCGCCGGTTGGAGCCGGAGGTCGACAAAAGCAATGATTCCATTGAGCGGAACTACTAAAGGGTACTAGGCAACAGGTGTATAAGCAGGGCACTCAGAGCGGCGAACTATACGTAAATATCTTACACAATAGTTCTTATGTTGCAATCTGTTCGGAAATACCAGCAGTTTTTTTTGAAATAGTAAGGTAGCATAGGCCTATAATGCAAAAAAGTCCTTCCCGCACCAGCGTGAGGAAAGGACTTTATGTAGCCGCGGCGGGAATCGAACCCACATCTAAAGTTTAGGAAACCCTCATTCTATCCGTTGAACTACGCAGCCGTAGCGCAAAGATAGGAGGAGATAGGCTGGGTTGGATGCGTTGAGGTGCTGGCCGAAGTATCAGGCTCCGGCGCCTGGCACCTCAATGCCTCCAAAACCGGCCCGCTACTACATCTTATACAGCAGCGCAATGCCAAATGACAGGGCCGTAAGGATCAGCCCGACCATGAAGATGGTGTAGCTGATGCGCAGCAGGCGGTATTTGCGGGTCAACACGTCGCCGAGGTAGTAGATGTCGGTCACCATGTTAGTGTAAAGGGCGTCTTTCTTGCCCATCAGTTCGGTCATGCCGCTCTGGAAATCGTCGAGGCTGAGCTTGCTGAAGTTTCCGAAGAACAGCAGGTTTACGCGGCGGTTGGTGGCAATCTGCGGGCTTTTCTTCAGCCACTTGAAGCTCGTTACATCAGGCTGCGCGCACAGAATAGCCGAAACCACCGAGCCCAGCGCCGTAGCCAGCAGCAGCCCGATGGGGATGGTGAGCACCGGGTTGTTGACGATAGTAGGGCTGAGCACCCCCGACTTGGTGCCGGCCTTGGCACCCAGGTAGGTGATGATAACCGACAGCAGCACCGCGTTAAGGCTGATCATCATGTTGGCCTTTTTATCGGCCATGTCCGAGAGCTTCATGTGGTTGCTGTACATGGTCCGGAACATCGTTTCGATGCCCCGCTTGGGCTCCGCGAAGGTGCCGTTTTCCTCTTCGTCTTTCTTCTTCTTCTTTTTCTCGGTTTTCTTGAGCAGGTCGCGCTGCTCCTTCAGGTTGGCCTTGAACTGTTCGCCGTAGCGGCTCTTGGCCGCGTCGGTGTGGAACTTGGCCGAATGCAGAAAGTCCAGCTGCGACTCGGCCCACTCGGTGCTGGAGTAGGTTTTGCCTAGCGTGGTTTCCCACTCGGCCCGCAGCAGCTCGGCGTTGGCGAAAAAGTCTTCGCGGCCCATGCCACTCATGTCGGCATCCATCAGCAGCTGGTGCAGCTCGGTTTCGCCGGCTTCGTTGCGGTGGGTGGCCCGGATGAGGTCCTGCACCAGGGCAATCCGCTCGGGCGCGTACTGCTGCTGCGTGAGCCAGGCCTTGGCCAGCTCCATGCTGCGGTATTCGTGGCCGTCGTACACTTCGGTGTAGCCGGTGTCGTGAAACCAGGCGGCCAGCAGCAGGGTTTCCTGGTCGGGCGCGCTCAGGCCGCTATCTTCGCCGAGCTTACGGGCTTCCTTCACCACGGCCACCGTATGGTCCAGCGAATGGTATACCAGTTGTTTGGGCAGTTTTTCTTCGAAAAGCTGCGTGACATAGGCCTTGGCCTGTTTCAGGAGTTCTGATTTTTCAGCCTTGGCAGGCCGGAGCGTTTCCGTGGGTTCCATGGAAGAGAAAAGGGGGTGCAACAGGGACGGTTTCCGCCTCCCAACCGCCTTTCAACGCGAATCGGCCGGTGGGGTTTTTCAAAAGAGTCTCAACCGTACACCAAGAGTTTTCGTACGGCAGGCACCCGACCATTTAACTGACCAGACTGCGGCAGCCGTTTGGGTAAGTTACTCGTATTTCTGCTAACTACCAGCGGCGCGCTGCAGCTCCCGGCCGCCCTCTGCACCTGCTCTTTCTCTCTACTGGCTCTTTATGAAGCATTTTTTAATTTCCTGCGGCCTGTTGCTGGCAGCGTGCAGTGCCCCGGCCTGGGCACAGAAGCCCGTCCAGACACCGCACCCCACCCGGCCCAACTACAACCACGGCGGCGAGAAGTGGGAGGCCAGTACGCCACCCGACAGCGCCACCATCCGCTACTCCGTATTCCTGATCGGCGACGTGGGCAAGCCGATTGCGGCCGATAAAGGCGGCGAGCCGTCCTTGAACTATCTGCGCAAGCAGATCATGGCTGCCGGCCCGAAAAGCACCGCCATCTACCTCGGCGACAACATCTACGAGTACGGCATGCCTGAGGAAGGCGCCTTCGACCGCAAGGAGTCGGAGCGCCGCATCATCGACCAGCTGAACGTGCTGCGCGGCTACCAGGGCGAGAAGTACATGATTCCCGGCAACCACGACTGGAAGCAGGGCCGCGTGGGGGCCGTAGACCAGGTGAACCGCCAGCAGCGGTTTGTGGAGAACTTCATGACCAACGACTCGGCGGCGTTTTCCTACACCGGCGACTTTTTCATTCCGCGCGATGCCTGCCCGGGCCCGTTTGAGGTGCGCCTGCAGGACAACGTGGTGCTGATTGCCATCAACTCGCAGTGGTTTCTGCAGGGCGAGGGCGAGCGGCCGTACGGCTCAAATAGCGGCTGCGGCGTAGCCAACGAGACGGACTTCTTCACGCAGCTCGAAGACATCATCAACCAGAACAAGGACAAGAACATCATGGTGGTGGGCCACCACCCGATTCTGTCCGACGGCATCCACGGCGGCTTCTTCACGCTCGGCGACCACCTGTTTCCGCTGAGCATTGTGTATAAGTATGCTTTCCTGCCGCTGCCCATCATCGGCTCGGTGTATCCGTTTGCGCGCAAATACGGCGGAATCTCGCAGGACATTCCGCATCCGCTCTACCAGGCCTATAAGAAGGGGTTGGAAGACATCTTCGCCAAGCACCCCAACATCATCTACGCGGCCGGGCACGAGCACAACCTGCAGTATTTCAAGGCACCCACCTACCACCAGATTGTGAGCGGCTCGGGCTGCAAAACCCAGCACGTGCGCGCCGGCCGCGACGCCGATGCCAACTTCTCCGACAAAGAGAAAGGCTTTGCCCGCGTCAACTACTACAACGACGGCCAGGCTTGGGTGGAATTCTGGATTCCGGAAGGCACCGGCGACACCGGCCGCCTGGTGTTCCGCACGCCGCTGTACGCGCAGCCCGTGGTAGCTGAAAACGGCCCGGCCGCAACGCCAGCCGCCCCGCGCCCTGACTTCCGCGACTCCACCGTGACCATAGCCGTAAACCCGCGCTACGCCGACCGCAGCAGCTTCCATAAGTTTCTGTTTGGCGAGCATTACCGGCAGGAGTGGGCCACGCCCGTAACCTTCCCAGTGCTGGACCTCGCTACCGAGAAAGGTGGCCTGACGCCCTACAAAATTGGGGGTGGCAAGCAAACGGCCTCGCTGAAAGTACGCAACGAGGAAGGCCGCCTGTTCACAATCCGCAGCCTCAACAAAGACCCCTCGGCGGTGCTGCCCGAAGCCCTGCGCTCCGGCGCTGCCGCCGACATTCTGCAGGACCAGATTTCGGCCCAGCACCCGTTCTCGTCGCTGCCAGTGCCACCGCTGGCGACGGCAGCCGGCATTCTGCACACCAACCCCGAGCTGCGCTTTATTCCGCAAGACCCGCTGCTGGGCCAGTACCTGGAGCAGTTTGCCAACAAGCCCGGCGCCATTGAAGAAGACGCCAACGAAAACCAGGACAACGTAGCCTCGCTCGGCAACGCCAAAAACCTGGTAGGCACCGACAAGGTGTTTGAGCGCATCACCGACGACAACGACAACCGCGTCAACGAAAAAGCCTTTGCCCGCTCGCGCCTCTTCGATATGTGGATCGGCGACTGGGACCGGCACGAAGACCAGTGGCGCTGGGCCGAGAAAAAGGACAAGGACGGCGACCGGAAATTCACGGCCGTGCCCGAAGACCGGGACGTGGCCTTCTTCAAAGGCGACGGTTTGTTCCCGTACCTGGCCTCGCGCAAGTGGGCCATCCGCAACTTCCAGAACTTCGGCAAAGACTACGCCGACTGGAAGGGCCTCAACCTGACTGCCCTCAGCAACGACCGGGTGTACCTGGCGTCCGTGAGCCGCGAGCAGTGGGTGAAGGAAGCCGAGGAGATGAAGGCGGCCCTCACCGACGAGGTGATTGAGAAGGCCTTCCGGGAGCGGTGGCCCAAGCAGATCTACGACCTGCACGGCCCCGAAATCATTGCCAAGCTAAAAAACCGCCGCGACCTGCTGCCCGAAGTGGCCGCCGACTACTACACCATGCTGAATAAGGTGGCTGAAGTGAAAGGCTCCAAAAAGCGGGAGAAGTTTGTGGTGGAGCGTCTCCAGGACGACAAAACCCGCGTGACGGTGCAGAAAATCAACAAGGAAGGCGAGCTGACCAAGGTGTTGTTCGACCGCACCTTCGAGAACAGCGTGACCAAGGAGCTGCGCCTCTATGGCTTCGAGGGCGAGGATATCTACGACGTGAAGGGCGACGTGAAGAGCGGCCCGCGCCTGCGCATCATTGCTGGCACCGACAAAGACTCCATCACGGACCGCTCGAACGTGGCCGGCTTCCGCCACTACACCCACGTCTACGATGCCGATACTGGCAACGTGATAACGCCCGGCCGCGACACGCGCCTGCGCACCGAGCCCGGCATCGACGTGAGCCGCTACGACGTGCACAACCGCTCCAACCGCAAAGACTACACCCTGAACTACTTTGGCCCGACGCTGTATTTCGGCTACAACGTCGACGACCGGCTGTTTCTGGGCGGCGGGGCTGTGTACCGCACCTACGGCTTCCGCAAAGAGCCTTACTCCACCGAGCAGAGCCTGGCGGCCAACTATTCTCCGTCGCAGCAGGCTTACAACGTGCGCTACCTGGGCCACTTCGTGGACGTGATTGGCAAGTACGACCTGCGCGTGAATGCCCAGCTTTACGGCCCGCAGCTGCTGTATAACTACTTCGGCGAAGGCAACGACTCGCGCAACATTCTGGACAAGGACGATGGGCGGGTTCGCAACCGCGACATCAACGAAACGTACCGGGTGCGCTTCTCGCGCCTCTACGTAAGCCCCGTGCTGGAGCGCGACGTGTTCAGCTTCCTGAAGCTTGGCTTTGGCCCGCAGTACGACCAGTTCCGGGTGAGCCGCCTGCCCATCGGCAGCGAAATTGCCCGCGGCCTCGACGACAACAACAACGGCGTGTCGGGTGCCGGCCTCGGTATCCGTAGCTCCGACTTCCAGATGAACCGCTACCTCGGCGGCCGCGCCTACCTGAATATTGATGCGGCTTCGTCGCCGAAAAACCCCCGTATCGGGCTGCGCTGGTACAACGCCATCGAGTACAACTACCAGCTCAACGCCGAGAAACTCAAGTATGGCCGCGCCAGCTCGGAGTTCCGCTTCTACCTGTCGCCGAACTTTCCGTTTCAGCTGACCTGGGCCGGCCGCATCGGCGGCACCCGCAACTTCGGCGACTACCGCTTCTACCAGGCCAATACGCTGGGCGGCACCACCAACCTGCGCGGCTACCGCCGCACCCGCTACGCCGGCCGCAGCTCCGTATTCGCCAACGCCGAGGTGCGTGTGCAGCTCTTCGAGTTCAATGCCTACCTGGTGCCTGGCAAGTTCGGTATCCTGGGCCTGACTGATGCTGCCCGCGTGTATTCCGACTACGACGTGAAAACCGGCGTGAAAGCCTTCCACACGGCTGTGGGTGGTGGTGTTTGGGTGGATGTGCTCAAGCAGGCCGTCATCAACGCCACCTACTCCGTAGGGGAAGAAAACCTGGTATTCGTCGGCTTCGACTTCCTGTTCTAAGCGGTGTCGCTCAGCGGTACGCGGAGCTAAGGCAACCGTATCACTGAGCGACACCCCCAGGCAATGAGGCAGAGGCTTCGTGCTACGCTGTTCGTTGCCGTCCTACCCCCTTCACCACCCCACGTAACTATTCGCTTTCATGCTTTTGTCTTCTATCCGCCGTACGCTGCCGCTGCTGGCACTGCTGGGGGGCATCCCGGCACTGGCCCAGCAAACGCCGCCTGTGTCGCCCACGCCGGTATTTCCGCGCCCGGCCGCTACGCCCGGCGACACTACGGCCTCCGGCGCCATCGACCGGCAGGAGTTTGCCACGCCGTCGGTGGTGGGCATGGGCCCCAGCAAGGGCCTGATTTTCCACTATGAGCGGATGCCCACCTTTGGCGTCACGTCCAATGCGCAGGTGGTAGGCCTGAGCGACTTCTCGGCTGATGCCAAGAAGAACGCCCGGCTGGTGATTAAGGGCTATATCCCGATGCTCAACCACCCCCACCTCAAGCTGATTATGGGCGTGAACTACGAGCGGGAAGAGTTCCAGTTCCGGAGCACGCCTACCCGCTACGAGCTCTACGACAACATCGAAAACAAGGCCCTCAAGACCCTGGGCGCCCAGCTGGCCGTCATCCGGCCCGTAAACGAGGTGAACTGGTACATCTTCCGGGTGAAGGGTGAGCTTAGCGGCGACTACACCTCGTCGGCGCTAAGCGTGAGCGACTACCTGCGCGTGTCGTCGGAGTTTCTGTATGGCTGGAAGCGCAGCCCCAACTTTTCGTGGGGCGTGGGTTTGCAGCTGGGCTACACCTTCGGGCGCCAGAGCATCTACCCGGCCGTGCTCTACAACCGCACGTTTAACAGCCGCTGGGGCGTGGAGGCCCTGTTCCCGGCCCGCATCACGGCCCGCTACAACGCCTCGCCCAAGTCGCTGTTCTTTGCCGGCTATACCGTCGATGGCTTCAACTACATCGTGAAGCTGAACAACCCGCTGGTGCGCCAGAACCAGTCCGACAAGCAGCCGCTGCGCACGCTGGAGCTGCGCGAAACCGAAGTGAAGTTCCGGGGCCGCTGGGAGCGGGAAATCTACGACTTCCTCTGGTTCGGGGCCGAAGCCGGCTACCGCTACAACTACGCCTTCGACGCCTTCGACCGTACCAACGCCGACCGCGAGAAAATCATCGACAGCAAGTTTGCCGGGGCCCCTTACGCCTCGCTGGAGCTGTTTATTGTGCCGCCGCGCAAGTTCCTGAAGAAGCAGTAAGCGCCGGGCGCCACTACCTCCAAACAACCGGGCCGCCGTTGGCCACCATTGCTTCTTCAGGAAGCGCTGGTGGCCAACGGCGGCCCGGTTGTTTGAGGAGGGCGGAAACGGTTGGCGGAAGCCAGCGGCTTCAGGCCAGCGTGTCGGCCAGCAGCCAGCGTACGGCTTCGCCTTCGTCATAGAACAGATCCAGCGCGTGCGACTGGCCCTCGGCGGCGGCCCGCTCCAGATTGAGCGCGGCGGCGGAATCGGCCCGGAGCTGCTCTGCCCGAAGCGGCGAAATCAGGTAGGCCAGCCGCAGCGTGGCCGGGGCCATGCGGGCTTTGAGGTCGGGCAGCCACACTTGGCTGAACCACTGCGTGGCGGCAGCGTTGGGCGTGTCGCGGCGCCGGATGTCGAGGAGCAGGCGGCGGGTGCCGTGTGCCACCAGCTCCTGCTGCACGGCGCCATATTCCTGCTGCAGCTGCCCCAGCTCCGACTCGCCCA
This sequence comes from Hymenobacter yonginensis, assembly GCF_027625995.1. Taxonomy (NCBI): domain Bacteria; kingdom Pseudomonadati; phylum Bacteroidota; class Cytophagia; order Cytophagales; family Hymenobacteraceae; genus Hymenobacter; species Hymenobacter yonginensis. Next base: position 3,513,421 of record NZ_CP115396.1, on the reverse strand, counting down.
GCCAACGGGCCGTGAGCATGCCCAGGTCGGGGCGGTAGTGTAGCTGGAGGTTGGCGGAGAAAGTCATAGGCCCCCTATACGACAGTTGGTTAGTCGGGTTACTGCCTGCAACGCAGGGGACTAGGGGAGACAAAAAAACGCCTCCTACCGGCTGGCAGAAGGCGCAGGAACACAAGAATCAGTGGCCGCTACCAGAGGCGGGTGTCGCTGACGCCGGCCGGCAGGGGCGGGTGCTCGGCCAAGCCCAGCACACACCAGCCGTTTTCGAGGCCGAACGCGCCGCCCTGCATCAGATAGCTGATCCAGCGCTCGGTACTTCGGCCGCTGTACTGTTCGCTCTCGGGCTCATACTCGCGCAGCAGCACCGCATCGCCGATCTGGTAGTCCCGGTCGTTGAAGCGCACGTCGAAGGCTTTGCGGCCATCGAGTACGGCCGCAAAGCAGGCGGGCCATACTTTCAACTCGTGGTAAGTAGGGGTGAGGACGGCGCTCGTGGGGGAGGTAGTGGAATATAGCATGGTGTGGAAGTGAAAAATGTGGAACGGAAACCCGCCTGCCACGCCCCTGATGGGCTGACCGGCAGGGTCTTTTACCTGATGCGGGCGGCATTGGTTGTTGCCGCCCGCACAGCAAAGGTACTGTTCCTGTGTTACTTCCGTGTGAAGAGCCGGTTTGCCGGGCGTTACGATGGAACACCAGAACGTCATGCAGAGCGGAGCGAAGCATCTCGCTAGTGTAGTGATTTTACCACACTGGCGAGATGCTTCGCTCCGCTCTGCATGACGTTCTGGGTGTGACGCTCTAGGCTGTCACACGCCTGCTACGCGGTTTTGCGGCGGCGGCTGTTCTTCTTCAGCCAGGCGTAGGTATCGAACTGGGCGCGCACGGCGGTAGCGTTGGCGGCCACCTCGGTGGTGGGGCCTACAAAGTTGTTCTGCCAGTCGCGGGACTTCACGCTGTCCTGGCGCTGCAGATCCAGGATGTGGCGTACCTCCGCCCGCAGGTCGGCCTGCAGAATGGGGAAGGCCACTTCCACGCGGCGGTCGAGGTTGCGGGCCATCCAGTCGGAGGAAGCCACGTACAGCTTCTCGTCGCCGCCGTTGCCGAACACGTAGAGGCGGGCGTGCTCGAGGTAGCGGTCCACGATGCCGCGCTGGGTGATGTTTTCGCTCTGGCCCGCCCGGCCCGGAACCAAGCACGAGATACCCCGGATCAGCAGCTCCACCCGCACACCGGCCGCGCTGGCTTCGTAGAGCTTCAGGATCATGCGCTCGTCCTGCAGGGCGTTCAGCTTCAGAATGATGTAGGCGTCCTCGCCCTTGCGGGCCCGCGCTATTTCGGCATCGATGAGGGCGTTGAGCTTCTCGCGTAGCTCGAAAGGCGCTACCAGCAGGTGCTCGAACTGCCCGGTTTTGTCGAGGCGGTCATTGAAGTAGCGGAACACCTCGCCCACCTCGCTGGTCAGGCGCGGGTCGGCGGTGAACAGGCCGTGGTCGGCGTAGATGTTGCTGGTTACCTCGTTGAAATTGCCGGTGCTCAGGTAGGCGTAGAGGCGGTTCTGGCCTTCCTCGGCGCGCGTGATGAGCAGCAGCTTACTGTGCACTTTCAGGTCGGGGATGCCATAGATGACGTTGGCGCCGGCCTTCTGCAGCTTTTCCGCCCAGTACATGTTGCTTTCCTCGTCGAAGCGGGCTTTCAGTTCCACTACCACCGTCACCTGCTTGCCGTTTTTCACGGCTTTCAGCAGGGCCTTGGCCACCTCGCTCTTGCTGGACACGCGGTAGAGCGTGATGCTGATGCCGCTGACCTGCGGATCCTGGGCGGCCTCGGTAATCAGGCGCGTCACGTAGTCGAACGACTGGTAGGGCAGGTTGAGCAGATGGTCGCGCTGGGCAATGGCGGGCAGCATCTTGCCGGTACGCGGCAGCGTGGGGTGCGGCAGCGGCGGGTGCGGCTCGTACACGAGGTGCGAGAGGCCCAGGTCGGGGAAGCCGAAGAAGTCGCGGAAGTTGTGGTATCGGCTGCCTTCCACCAGCTCGTCTTTGCCGATGCCGGTTTTCTGCATCATGGCCTTCAGCACGGCTTTGGGCATGGCCGGGTCGTAGAGCAGGCGGGCGGGGTAGCCGGTTTCGCGCTTCTGCAGGCTGCTCTTGATCTTGAGCATCAGGTTGCCTGACACCTCTTCCTGAATGTCGAGCTCCGCGTCGCGGGAGAGTTTCACGGCGTGCACCTGCACCTTCCCGAACTTGGGGAACAGCGTATGCGCGCAGCACCGAATCACGTCGTCGAGGAACATCACGTACCGCTCGTCGCCGATGGCGGGCAGCTGTACGAAGCGGCCGCCGTGGCGCTTGGTGGGCAGCTCCATCACCATCACCCGCTCGTCTTCGGTGTGCTTTTTCTTTTTGCCGCTAGCCTCGGGCTCCGTGAGGTGGAAGGTGAGGTACACGGTCTGGTCTTTCAGGAACAGGTGGTGCAGGTTCTCGTCCAGAATCACGGGCGAAAGCAAGTCCTGCACGTTCTGCTCGAAATACTGCTGCACCCACTGTTGCTGCTCCTCGCTCAGATCATGCTCCGACACCAGGTGAATGTGCTGCTCGCGCAGAGCGGGCAGCAGGCTGTTGCGGAAGGTTTCGCCGAACTCCTGCTGCTGGCGGCCCACCTCTTCGAGCAGGTCTTTGAGCTGCCCGGCCGGGTCTTCGCCCAGCTTGGCGCGAGTTTTTTTCTTGAGCTTCACCAGGCGCCGCAGCGTGGCCACCCGCACCTTGAAATACTCGTCGAGGTTGGAGCTGAAAATGGCCATGAACTTGAGGCGCTCCAGCAGGGGCACCTGCGGGTTCTGGGCTTCCTGCAGCACGCGGCGGTTGAAAGCCAGCCAGCTCAGCTCCCGGTTCAGCAGTTCAGGTTTCGCCGTTGCCGGCTTCTTTTCGGTCTTTTCCATGAGGAGGAGGGGGGAAGGTCAAGTAAGAGCGTCATGCAGAGCATTCTGCGCATCAAGCAGAGCCGAAGCATCTCGCCTGCTGACGTTGGGTTAGCAGGGAAACATCAGCACGCGAGATGCTTCGGCTCCGCCTCTGCATGACGACCTTGCATCAATTTTTAATTCAATTCGAATCCCGCGGGCAGTCGAAGAAATAGAACTCGGCATTCTGGGTGTCGGCCTCGGCCCAGCGCTCCACCTGAAAGTGCAGGCACACAATGGCGGCCGTGGGCATCTCCTCACTCAGCGGGCTGGGTGAAAGCAGGTTGGCCAGCTCCGTAATGCCGGGGTTGTGGCCCACCAGCAGCACGCTTTGCGCTTCGTCCGGCGACTCGCGCACCACCCGCAGCAGCGTCATCGGGTCGGCGTGGTAGATGTCGGGCCGCACCACAATTTTGTCGTGCTGATACTCGAGCTCCTTGGCTACCAGCGCAGCCGTAGTGAGGGAGCGTACGGCCGTGGAAGCCAGCAGCAGATCCAGCTTGATGTTGCGCTCGGCCAGGGCCTGCCCCATGCGCGGGGCGTCGGTGCGGCCCCGCTCGTTGAGGGGGCGCTGCTCGTCGGAAAGGTCGTCGAAGCTCCAGCTGGATTTAGCGTGGCGCATCAGGTACAAGATTTTCATAAGCCAGCAGTTAGCAGAAAGCACGCCTCTTACCCTGGGTGTCAGCAAAAGGTTGTGCGCAGGATGCCGCAAGATACCGGGTCTACGCTTGATTGAACGCTAATCGGCAGTGTTTCAACTGGAAAATGGTCAGCCTTATGGAAATGCCGCTGCTTGTGCGGCTTGGACCGGCTATGTTTGTAAGGTGAATCGTTCTGAGACAAAATTTCTCGGCTCGGGATTTACATTAGCTTTTTTTCTCACGCTTTTTTCTCGAAGGTCTTATGCGTGTACGTTTTACAAATAGTTGCCGCCGGGCAGTAGCCCTGGCAGTAGCAGTAACGGGAGTGCTGTTGGCACACGCCGAGGGCTCTAAAAATCTGACACCCGGCACTGGCACGCGTGGCATGGCCACCGGCACCAACAACTACATCGGCTATCTGCAGCATAACGACGGAGCCGTCAACGCGGCCAACTCCAACTCCCGGTACTTCCTGAAGGAAAACTCGCCAGAAAATCAGCGTCTCTATATCCGGGTGAAAGCCGGCGAAACGCTGTACTACGGCGTGCGGCGTGTGCGTACGAATGAGGCTACCGGCGGCAACGTGGGCCGGCTACGCCTGCAGCTCAAGTACGCGTCCATTACCAACCCGCAGGTGGTGGTGAATACCAACTTCCTGGAGCCCATCAGCCCGGCCCCGACCGCGCAGGAACAGCCTAACCTAGCCGCTGGGCCTGGCGTGATTGCCACGCCCGAACAGGCTGCCGCCGGCCCCAACTACACGGGCGGCCCTACCACTGGCTACAATCCGCTCAGCTACACCAATACCACCGGCGCCGACCAGGATTTCTGGGTGGAGTTTATGGAAGTAACGGCCACCGGGGCTGTAGCAACCACGCAAAACAAGGCCTGGTACGACCTCTGGGATTTCACCGTGCGCGATGCCACCGGTGAAAAGTCCGGCCGCCTGTACTCGCAGCATTGGTCGTTTACGGCCGCTGCCGGTCCCAATGCCCTGTCGTCGTCGTTTGCGCTGTATCCGCTGATTCCTAACCCGAATTTCGCCGACAGCTACTTTGTGAAGCGCGTAAGCTACGCCGGTATTCAGCCCTTTGGCGTGATTCTGGTGGCCAACAGCGCCGGCACCACGGCTCCCGGCAACTTCAAGGACAAGCGCAAAAGCCAGACCACCAATCTGGGCTACGCCGAATACAAGCTATTCGTCAACGACCCCGACCCGGCCATCTACCTCACCAGCCCCCGGCCCACCAATCCTACCGTCACGACTGCCTGCTCGGGCGGCGTCACCACCTTCACGCTCACCGTCGATCAGGCGGGCTTTGGGGTAGTGTTTATTGATGGGGATGCCGACGGGCAGTACGACCGGACCAAAGACCGGGTGCTGGAGAAGCCCACCGTGATTGGCAACAACACATTCACTTGGGATGGCAAAACCGACAGCGGCGTAGCTATGAGCCAGACCACGCTGAGCGTGACGTTCTCTAGCGGGGTCGGGCCCGTCAACTTCCCCATCTGGGACTGCGAGCAGGCGCCCACCACCGGCATTTCGGTGCAGGACGTGCGCCCCGGCACGCAGGGAGCCGCCGACTTCATCTTCTGGAACGACTCGCTACTCTTGCCGGGCTTTTCTACCCCGCTGATCAATCCTATCGGTAGCAATACCCCCGCCACCAGCCACCGCTGGTTTTCAAATGCTGGTGATGGAAAGCTGGTCAACTCGTACGCAGTGGGGTTGCTGGCGCGTGGTAATGCTGTGCAGATCAACTACAATCCGGCTACGGCCTGCGCGTCTACGCCCACGGTGGTGCTTACGCCGCTGCCCGTGGAACTGGTGCGCTTTGTGGCGGTACGCCAAGCTGGCCAGGTTCGCCTGAACTGGGAAACTGCCTCAGAAAAGAGCAGCGCTTACTTCGATATCCAGCGTAGCGCCGATGGCCGTGTCTTCGAAAACCTGGGGCGCGTGGCCGCGGCCGGCACCACCAGTCAGCGCCGCAGCTACAGCTTCCTCGATACGGAGCCACTGGCCGCTACCACCTACTACCGTTTGCACCAGATTGATACGGATGGCCAAGGCAGCTACAGTCCCGTGGAGGTGGTGACCGGTGCCAAGGCAGGTAGCCTGACGCTATACCCCAATCCGGCCGGCCCGCGCCTGACGTTGTTGCTGCCCGCAGCCGCCAGCGGCCCGCTCACCTTGCGCGTGCTCGATGCCACAGGCCGGGTGGTGTACCAGGAACAACGCTCCCTGGAAACCTCCACCGCTCGCTTCCACCTCGACACCACTCCGCTGCCGGCGGGCAACTGGTACCTGCTCCAGGTGCAGACTGCCACCTCCGTCCTGACGCAGCGCTTCCAGAAGTAGCACCCGGCAACCTGCCAACAAAAAACGGCCGCTCCTGCAGGAGCGGCCGTTTTTTGTTGGCAGGTATTGGTTTTCAGTTGCTGGTTGTCAGTTGTCAGGCAATCCACAAGAATTACTGATAACTGACAACCAGCAACTCAAGTGTTACTCTTTCACGAAGCGCTGGTGCGACACCTGCTGGCCATCGGTGATGGTGACCATGTACACGCCTTTGCTCAGGCCCGATACGTCGAGCTGGCCTTCGGGGCTGTAGGTGGCCTGGCGCTGCTCGGCGCCGCGTACGTCGTATACTTTCACGCTTACGGCGCTCAAGTCACGGTCGGCGGGCAGGGCAATGTTGAGCACGCTGGTAGCGGGGTTCGGGTACACGCTGTAGTCGGTGGAAGCCAGGCGGGCCGAGGTGCGGGCCGTGCCGCCCGAGATGGTGACGGTGTAGTCTTCGGTTTCGCCGTAGCTGTAGCTGTTGCAGCTGGTGGTAGCTGAGGCGTCGCTCATCACCACACGCATGCGGGTGCTGCCGGACTTAGCGGTGGTAGGCACCGTGAAGGTGCTGGTGCGTGTGGCAGTCGAAGAGCTACCGGCCGCATTCACCACCAGCTCGCCAGCGTCGGTGAACAGGCCGTTCTGGTTGTAGTCGATGTACACCTTGAAGTACTCGGTGTAGGCCGTGCCCGCGAAGCCGGCACTGTAGCTGATGGTCTGGGCAGAGCCGGCGGCCAGGGTGGTGCTCAAGGCGGTGCCGTTGTAGTAGCCGGCGTCAGCGCCCGAGGTGCGGGCAATGGTGCCCAGCTTCACGTAGTCGATGAACTCATACGCCACGCTGGTGCCCTTGCTGGCGCAGTACGTAACGGTGGTGGGAGGAGGCGTGGTGCCGCCGCCGCCGCTGGGAGCCGTGCCGCCCAGCGAGGTGAGCAGCGAAGCCCGGCTGCCGCCGCTGCCGAACAGGGCGTTCATGCGGGTGCTCTGGCCGGTGGAGAACATATACATGCAGGCGTCGTCGGTGTAGTCCATGTAGTTCATGAACATGTCGCCGTTGGTGGTATTGCCGCAGGTGCGGCGCGGAAACACCGGGCAGCCGGAGTTGTCGGCCTGCTGGGTGGGCGTGTCGCTCACCAAGTCACTGCCGCAGTTGGCGTCACCCCAAATGTGGCGCAGGTTCAGATAGTGGCCTACTTCGTGCGTGGCCGTGCGGCCCAGGTTGAACGGGGCCGACAGGTAGCCGGTGCGGCCAAAGTAGTTCGGGCCGATAACCACGCCGTCGGTGCTGGCCGCGCCGCCCGGGAACTGCGCGTAGCCCAGAATGCCGCCGCCGATGTTGCATACCCAGATGTTCATGTACTGGCTGGCCGGCCAGGCGTTGAGGCCGCCGGTGGCGGTGCTCTTCATGGCATCGGCGGTGCCCCAGGTGGTTTTCGTGCTCGATTTACGCTCGATGCCGGTGGTGGCGTTGCCGTTGGGGTCGCGCTTGGCCAGCACAAACTGCAGGCCGGCGTCGGCGGCGAGGCCGGCAAAGGCGGCTGGCGTCTTGCTCACGTCGGAGTTAAGCTTGCGGAAGTCTTCGTTCAGCACCGCAATCTGCGAGGCAATCTGCGCGTCGGAGATGTTCTCGTTGGCGTTGCTGTAAATCACGTGTACTACCACCGGAATGGTACCGAGCAGGGCCGTGCCCCGCTGCGCTACCGGGTTGGCCTCCAGCTGGCGCGTTACGTTTTCAATGTTCTGCATGCGCTGGGCCATGCCGGGGTCGGAGGCCATCTGGCGCTCCAGCACCTCCATGGAGGCGCACTGGCGCTGTGCTACTGCTTCGGTGCTGAGGCTCAGCCCCAGGGCAGCCAGCAGGACTGCGTAAAGGTTTTTTTTCATCAGAAAATGAGTTTGGTTGTGGAAAAGGGAACGGTTCGGCTAACTTATTGAAAATATGTCAAAATATTAAGCGTTTCATCTTCCGTATTTCAAATAATCCCCGAAAATGCCCTTGCAGTGCTACTCTGGCTAAGAGAAATACTGAAGCGGCAAAGCCGAACAAGCGTTTGTTTTTGCATTATGAGTATGTGACAGCTGCAGAGGCCGGTGGGTGGGCCGGAAAAAGGAAAAGCCCGCCATAAGGCGGGCTTTTCGGGCTGGTGAGCAAATGGAAATCGGAAGGGCTATGCTGCCGGGGCGCTGCAACACCTGGCGGAAGCAGCGCTAATTACGCTATTCTTTCTCGAAACGCTGGCGAATCGTCTGGGTGCCGTCGGTCAGAACGGCCTGGTAGAGGCCCTGGGGCAGGCCGGCCACGCCAATGTGTCCTTGGTTGTCGTAGCTTGCCTGCTTCATTTCGTAGCCGCGCAGGTCGAATACTTTCACGCTCCAGTTGCCAAACTGCTCAGCCGGCACCGACACGTTCAGCGTCTGTGCCACCGGGTTCGGGAACAGGCGCACCTTGCTCTGGGCTTCGGCCGTAGCAGCCGACTGGCGCAGGGCCGTACCGCCCAACGACGTAACCAGCGAGGCGCGGGCACCGCCTGCCGCGAACAGGGCGTTCATGCGGGTGCTCTGGCCGGTAGAGAACATGTACATGCAGGCGTCGTCGGTGTAGTCCATGTAGTTCATGCTCATGTCGCCTTGGTTGGAGCACGACACCTTGGGGTAGCTGGGGCAGCCGTAGTTGGCTGCCTGCTGGGTGGGCGTGTCGCTCACCAGGTCGTTGCCGCAGCTGGCATCACCCCAGATGTGGCGCAGGTTCAGCCAGTGGCCTACTTCGTGCGTGGCCGTGCGGCCTTTGTCGTAAGGGCGCGAGGTGCCGCCGGGCAGCGACGAATACAGAATCACGACGCCGTCGGTGCTGGCTGCGCCGCCCGGGAACTGGGCGTAGCCGAGTAGGCCCTGGCCTAGGTTGCACACCCACAGGTTGAGGTAGGAGCTGGCCGGCCAGGCATTGTCGCCGCCACGCTTGGCGTTCTTCACGGCATCGTTGCTGCTGAAGGAAGTGGTTTTGGTGAGCTTGCGGATGATGCCGGTGGTGGCGTTGCCGTTGGGGTCGCGCTTGGCCAGCACAAACTGAATGTTGGTGTTAGCCGCCAGGCCGGCGAAGGCTGCCGGCACCAGGCTGGCATCGGCATTCATCTTGGCGAAGTCCTTATTCAGTACGTCAATCTGAGCCTGAATCTGCGTGGCAGACACGTTTTCAGCCGCCGTCTTGTACACCACGTGCACCACTACCGGAATGCTAACTACGCCCGCCGTGGCGCGGCTGAACACCGGCGACACCTCAAAGGCCCGGGTTTGGGCTTCTACGTTGGCCATGCGCTGGGCCAGGCTGGGGTCGGCCTGCATCTGGGCTGCCAGCACCTCCATGGCAGCGCAGGAGCGGCCGGGCAGCGCCGGAGACAATTCAGCATTGCCCAGGCGGAGTTCCTGCCCGAAAGCGGCGGTAGTCAGACCTAAGAAGGCAAGTGCGAGTGAGTAGATGTTTTTCTTCATTTCTCTGGTTTGATTGGTTGTGGGAGCGGCAATGGAAGTAATTTATTGAAAAATATTCAATAAAAAGTATGATAATTTGTGATGATGGAAAAACGGATGCCCGGTAAACCAGTGCCGGGCGGGCCAGTCCTGCTTCACCAGTCGGCACAAAAAAAGCCCTGGCCAGAGGGCCAGGGCTAAGCATGCGGCGTAGCGGAAACGTTATTCTTCCACGCTGAAGCCGGGAACAAAATTAGGGTAGCGGGCCATGTGAATCTCGCGCACGTGCCGCGTGATGAGGGCCCGCAGCTCCTCAATGTTTTCGCGCTCCTGCGCCGAAATGAAAATCACCGGGTCGTGGAGCTTGGCCATGTAGGTATCCTGCAACTGCGCCAGCGAGGGGCGCACGGGCAGGTCCTCGTCGAGGTTCATGCCCTCGAAGTCGGGCACGGCGTCGGCGGGGGCGTCGGCACGGTACTGGTCAATCTTGTTGAAGACGAGCAGCATGGGTTTGTCGGCGGCCTCGATGTCCTTGAGCGTGGCATTCACCACCTCCATCTGCTCCTCGAAGGTGGGGTGCGAGATGTCCACGACGTGAATCAGCAGGTCGGCTTCCCGGATTTCGTCGAGCGTGCTCTTGAAGCTCTCAATCAGGCGGGTGGGCAGCTTGCGGATGAATCCCACGGTGTCGGAAAGCAGAAACGGCACATTGTCGAACACGATTTTGCGCACCGTAGAGTCGACGGTGGCAAACAGCTTGTTTTCGGCAAACACGTCGGAGCGGCTCAGCAGGTTCATGATGGTGCTTTTGCCCACGTTGGTGTAGCCCACCAGCGCCGCCCGCACCACGCCGCCGCGGCTTTTGCGCTGGGTGTGGCTCTGCTTGTCGAGGTCTTTGAGCTTCTCTTTCAGGAAGTCGATCCGCTCCCGCACTACGCGGCGGTCCGTCTCGATTTCCGTTTCCCCCGGGCCCCGCTGGCTTACGCCACCGCCACGCTGTTTGTCCAGGTGAGTCCAGAGGCCGGTGAGGCGGGGGAGCAGGTACTGATACTGCGCCAGCTCCACCTGCGTGCGCGCCGTGGCGGACTTGGCCCGGCGGGCAAAGATGTCGATGATGAGCAGCGAGCGGTCCACGATTTTCACCTTCAGCTCGGCCTCCAGGTTGCGCAGCTGCGAGGGCGAGAGGTCGTCGTCGAAGATGACCACGTTGGTGTTGCTGTGCTGCACGTAGGCCTTGATTTCTTCGAGCTTGCCTTCGCCCACAAACGTGCGGATGTCGGGCTTGTCGAGGCGCTGCACGAAGCGGCGCGTAACCGTGACGCCGGCCGTTTCGGCCAGGAAGGCCAGTTCGTCGAGGTATTCCTGGGTGCGGGCGTCGGCCTGGCGCTTGTCGGGCACGGCCACCAGCACGGCGGTTTCCTGCTCCAGGGAGGTTTCGTAGGTGGCGTCTTTGTTGCCTTTGGCCAGAATGCGGCCGGCGCGGCCCTTGGCGCTGTCGACGGCGCCGGGGTGGCGGGTGCTGTTCTGGCGGCGTTTAGCTTCTTTGGCCATATAGTCAGAGGAAGAGAGTGGGAGGGGGCGAGTGTGTAAAAAGCAGGTGGCGCGGCCGAAGGTTTAGCGCAGCGTAAGCGAGTAGGCTACCACCTGCTGAATCTGGGCGTCGGTGAGCTTGCCCTGGAAGGCCGGCATCTTGCCCAGGCCGTTCGTGACTAGGTACACGCGGCCGGCGGTGTTGAGGTTGCTTTTGGTGAGGTCGTGGGCGCCGTTGAGGCCGCGCTGGCCGTCGGGCCCGTGGCATACTACGCAGTTCTTGGCAAACAGGGCCTGCCCGGCGGCCAGTTCCGGGCTGGGCGTGGCTGCCGGCTCATCGGAAGTGGCGTCGGCAATGGCGGCCGCGTCGGCGTCGGACAGGCCAGCCGGGGCGTTTTCTACGGGTGCATCGGCATCAGGGGTGGCGGTGGTTTCGGGCAGGCCGGCGGCGGTGGGTATAGTGCCCGACAAGGCCACCGCATTAGGCGCTTCTCCCAGCAGCGCCTGCCGTAGCACGTTGGGCTGCTGCGGCCCCTGAATGACGAGCGCGCTGTACGTATGAAGGCCGTAGCTGACTACCAAGCCCAGCAGGAAGAGGCGGGCTGCCCCCCGGCGCTCTTGCCGTAGTGCCCGGACAAAGCTCAGGGCAATAATCGTTAAGAACACTGCCCTGACCCAGGCCCACGGTATTTTGGGACCCGTGTACGTGAGGTAGGCGGCCGCAAACGTGAGCAGGCCGGCACCCAGCAGCAGGCTGTCGGCCCAGCGGGTGCGGGCGCGCAGGCGGCGCAGTTGCTCCTGGCGGCCCGTGAGCAGCAGCACCAGCTTGTAGAGGAAAAACAACAGCGTCAGCACCACCACGACGGCGTGCAGCCGCCACAAAACGATATTCAGCATCAGGGAGAACGGTCAGGAGGAGCGGCAAAGATACGGGTGCCGGCAACTGCTAGTGGTCGGCGGGGCGGGGCGAAGCAAGTGCCAACAGCCGAAAAAAGTTTGGGCTCGTATAGGCCGGCCGGGCGTTTGGTACCTTTGCCGGCCCGCCCGGTCTGTTTGCCCCTCACCTGTTACCCCGAAGAATGCGCGTTGCCCTGGTCATCAATACAAGCTGGAACATCTGGAACTTCCGCCGCAGCCTGGTAAAGGCCCTGCAGGACGCCGGGCACGAGGTGCTGGCCATTGCCCCGCCCGATGCCTACTCCGAGCGTCTCGAAACCGAGCTGGGCTGCCGCTACGTACCCATTCTGATGGAAAACAAGGGCACCAACCCCGTGAAGGATGCCCTGCTTACGCGCAGCTTCTACACCATCTATAAGCGCGAAAAGCCCGATGTGGTGCTGCATTACACCATCAAGCCCAACATCTACGGCACGCTGGCCGCCAAGCTGGCCGGCATCCCGAGCGTGAACAACGTGAGTGGCCTGGGCACGGTGTTTATCGTGAAAAACCTGGTGAGCCAGGTGGCGCTGGGCCTCTACCGCTTCGCGTTCCGGTTTCCGCGCAAGGTGTTTTTCCAGAACGACGACGACCGGCAGCTGTTTCTGCAGCACCAACTGGTGCAGCCCGCCATTACCGACCTGCTGCCCGGCTCCGGCGTGGCCACCGACAAGTTCCAGCCCGCCGCCACGTTCCGGCGCAACACGCCTTTCGTGTTCCTGATGATTGCGCGCGTGCTCTACGAAAAGGGCGTGGAAGAATACTTTGAGGCCGCCCGTCTGGTGCGCGAAGCCGTGCCCGGCACGCGGGTGCAGCTACTAGGCGGCGTGGATGAAAGCGGCGGCGTGGGCGTGAAGCGCGCCGTGTTTGAGCAGTGGTTGAAAGCCGGCCACGTCGAGTACCTGGGCACCTCCGACAATGTGGCCGCCCAGATCCGGGAGGCCGACTGCGTGGTGCTGCCCAGCTACCGCGAAGGCACGCCCAAAACCCTGCTCGAAGCCGCCGCCATGGCCAAGCCCATCGTCACGACGGACGTGCCCGGCTGCCGCGAAACCGTAGTGGATGGCCAGAACGGCCTGCTCTGTGAGGTGCGCAACGCCGCCGACCTGGCCGCCAAGATGCTGCAGATTCTGCGCCTGCCCGCCGCTGAGCTGGAGCAGATGGGCCGCGCCGGCCGCCACCTCGCCGAAACCAAGTTCGACGAGCGGATAGTGCTGGACAAGTACCTGCGCGAAGTAGCCGCCGTAGGAAAACGGTAACCACAAGGCCGTTTGGCCCCCGCAAAATCTGCCTAACTTGCGGCCCGAAATTCGGCGGAACCGGCCACTAGCAGCTGTTATATGGAGTTTAAGTATTTTGATATTGCCGGGGCAGTGGAAATCCTGCCGCGCGTATTCGGGGATGTCCGAGGCGCCTTTTTCGAGTCGTTCAGTGAGCGGCGGCTGGCCGAAGCCGGCATCAGCGGCGAGTGGGTGCAGGACAACCAGTCGCGCTCCGACCGGGGCGTGGTGCGGGGTCTGCACTTCCAGAAGCCGCCCTTCGCCCAGGCCAAGCTGGTGCGCGTAGCCAGCGGCCGCGCACTCGATGTGATAGTGGATATCCGCCGCGACTCGCCCACTTACGGTCAGCATCTGTCGATAGAGCTGGATTCGGAGCGCTTCAACATGCTGTACGTGCCCGTAGGCTTCGCGCACGGCTTCACGGCCCTAGAAGACAACACGCTGTTCCTGTATAAGTGCACCAACTACTACGCCCCCGAATCGGAAGGCGGCCTGCTCTGGAACGACCCCACGCTGGGCATCAACTGGGGCGTGCAGAACCCCACCATCTCCGCCAAAGACCAAGTGCTTCCCACGCTGGCCGAGTTCAACTCTCCATTTTAACTGTCATTGCGAGCAAAGCGAAGCAATCCTTCCTCTCAGCAAGCAAAGCAACCCTGAATGCAAAGCCCTCTGGCGTTAGTGTACTACACTACTGCCGGAGGGCTTTTTTATTAAGGAAAGTGTCTGCTGCGAGAGGAAGGATTGCTTCGCTTTGCTCGCAATGACAGCTACACCATGTCCAGCAGGCTTTCCAGGCCCATGCCGCGGGAGCCTTTGATGAGAATCTGGCGGCCCTGCAGCGGCTGTTGCTGCAGCCAGCTGGCCGCCTCGGGCTTGGTGGCGAAGTAGCGGAACGACGGATCGACGGCAGCGGCGCGGGCCATATCGGGGCCGATGAGCACGACGGTGCCCAGGGGCAGCTCGGCCAGCAGGTGGCCCAGGGCCTGATGCTCGCGTGAACTCTCGTCGCCCAGCTCAAACATGTCTCCCAGAATCACCACTTTGGCCGCATTCGACACACCGGGGCGGTTGGCAAAGCTGCGCAGAGCGGCAGCCATGCTGCTGGGGTTGGCGTTGTAGGCGTCCAGCACCACTTCGTTGCGGCCGGTCTGCACCAGCTGCGAGCGGTTGTTGGTGGGTGCGTAGGCGGCCAGCGCGGCGGCCACTTCTTGGGTCGGTACCTCAAAATAAGCGCCCACGGCGGCAGCGGCGGCCAAGTTCGGGAAGTTGTAGTCGCCGGTGATGTGAGCTTCGGCGATGGTGCCGTCGGCGAGGCGCAGCACGACCTGCGGGGCGGCGCTGAGCAGGGTGGCCGGGTAGGTGTCGGTGGGGCCGGGGTACGTGACGTGGCCGGGCACCAGGTCGGCGAGGCCGGCGAGGCGGTGGTCGAGGGTGTTGACGAAAGCCGTGCCGCCTACTTTGGCCAGAAACCGGAACAGCTCCGACTTGCCCTTCAGGATACCTTCCTGCCCGCCAAATCCTTCCAGGTGGGCCTTGCCGATATTGGTGATGAGGCCGTGGGTGGGCTCGGCCAGCTCGCAGAGCAGCGCAATTTCGCCCTGGTGGTTGGCGCCCATCTCCACAATGGCCAATTCATGCTCGCCGCTACGGATGCTGAGCAGCGTGAGCGGCACCCCGATGTGGTTGTTGAGGTTGCCGCGCGTGTACTGCACTTTGTAGCGGCGGCTTAGCACGGCGTGCACCAGCTCCTTGGTGGTGGTTTTGCCATTCGAGCCCGTGATGGCCAGCACCGGAATGATGAGCTGGCGGCGGTGGTGCCGGGCCAGTGCCTGCAAAGCCAGTAGCGGATCGGGGGCGTAGGTGTAGTGCTCGGGGTTTTGCGCCGCCAGCGTGGCGTCGTCCGTGACGGCGTGGCGGGCGCCCTGCGCTATGGCCTGCGGGGCGAAGTCGGCCCCGCGGAAGCTGGGGCCGTTCAGGGCGAAAAACAGGGTCCCGTTCTGCGGCTGCCGCGAGTCGGTACTGACGGCCGTGCAGGCGCGAAACCGGTCGTAGAGCGCCTCAATATCTTCCATGGGGTTTGTGGTAACTTGGAGCTTGCTTTTCGTGTCTTACAAGAAAAAAGGTATTTCTATGTTTCGACGGTTTATTCTCGCTACTGCGGTGCTGACGAGCTTTGGCTGGGCCGGTTCGGCTACCCGGGCAACTGCGCAAAATACGGCTTTTGGCTTTGAGTTTCGGGAGGTGGCAAAGGTAGTGCAGGGCGCCGACACGCTCCGCAACGCTTGGGCCGGTGGCCTCGACTCGCCTCAGTTTTCGGGCATCGACCTCGACGCCGACGGCCGGCAGGATTTGTTCATCTTCGACCGCCGCACGCGCCGGGTGCTCACCTACCGCAACGCCGCCGCGCCCGGTGGCTCCCGCCGCTGGCAGTACGCGCCCGAGCTGGCGACGCTGTTTCCGGCCGGCCTGCTCAACTGGGCTCTGCTGCGCGACTACGACTGCGACGGCCGCCCCGACTTGTTCACCTCCGCCGAAAACGGCGCCGACATCCGCGTGTTCCGCAACGTGGCCGGCGCCGCCGGGCTGCCGTCGTTTCAACTCGTGACGCCCCAGATCCGGGCCGCGCTACCGGGCAGCAGCATCACGGTCAACATCAACACCGGCACCAACATGCCCGCCATTGCCGATGTGGACGGCGACGGCCGCCTCGATATTCTGGTGGTGGACTGGGATACCAACCGTTCGGTGTATCACTACCAGAACACGGCCACCGATGCCTGCGGAGGGCTGGCGTTCCGGCAGGCGACGGATGCCTGGGGCAACATTCGCAACTGCCTTGGCGAGTGTGGCTCGTATGTGTTCAGTGCCACGCCGGTGCTATGCCGCGAGGCCCGGCCGCAGCATTCGTCCAGCAGCAGCTTCACGGTTCTCGACCTGGATGGCGACGGCGACCAGGATGCCTTGATGGGCCGCGACTACTGCCCCGAGCTGGTTTCCACCCTGAACGAGGGCACGCCCCAGCTTGCCCGGATGACGGCAGCCAACGCCAACTTCCCCACTACCGCCGCCCCTATCCGGATTCCGTTTTTCCCGGCCGGCTACGTGGTAGACCTGACCTTCGATGGCCGTCCCGATCTGCTGGCCGCGCCCAATCTGTTCGACAACCTCGACAGTGTGGACACGCGCCGCACGGTGTTGCTTTATGAGAACATCGGCACTGGCCCGGCCTACAACCTGCAGCCGCGCCAGACCGGCTTTCTGCAGCAGGATATGCTGGAAGCTAGCTCGCAGGCCGCGCCCGCTTTCCTGGACGTGGACGCCGACGGCCGGCTGGATCTGCTGGTGGCCGGAGTGAAGCGCCTGACACCGGCCAGCCCGCTGGTGGCCTCGGTGGCGCACTACCGCAATACTGGCACTGCGGCCCGGCCCGTCTATCAGCTCATCACGGAGGATTTCCTGGGCTTATCGGCCCGTAAGTTTGGGGCGTTGCGGCCCACGGTGGCTGACCTCAACCGCGACGGCGCGCCCGACCTGGTGTGCGCCGGCTACACGGCCGTGGGGCGCCGGGGGTTTGTAGGCTACTACCCTAACCGCGCCCTGGCCGGCCAGCCCGCCAGCTTCAATACCAACGACCTGCGCCTGATCAGCAACCTGCCCAACGCCCTCGATGACAACGCCACCTTCTTCGACGTAGACAACGACGGATTCCTCGATCTGCTCTACGCCACCAATTCCACCCGCTCCGATATGCCCGGCCAGGCCCTGCGTTACTACCGCAACAGCGGCAGCGCCACGCCCGAAACGGCTTTCGTGCTGGCCAATGCCGACTTCGGCCAGCTGCGCACCGCCACGGGCGCGCGCCCTGCCAATCTCTCGCCAGTGGTGGCCGACTTCGACGGCGACGGGACGCCCGACCTGCTGACCGTGGACGCCAGCGGCCAGGTTCGGCTGTTTGCCAACCTGCGGGCCCAATCCGGCATTTTCATTGACCGGTCCAGCCTGTTCTACAACGCCGCCCTGGGCCGCTACGACGATGGCTACCTCGGCGCACATACGCCCAACCACTTCGCCCTAGCCGCCGCTGATGTGAATGCAGATGGCAGTCCCGAGCTGTTTATCGGGACGGAGGCCGGGGGCGTGCTGGCGGCGGGCACCCGCAACCGGGTGCTGAGCACCCGGCCCGCCGCCGCGCAGACTCTGCCGCTGAGCGTGTACCCCAATCCGGCCGCCGCCGCCACAACCGTTGAAACCGCCCGCCCGGCCCGCCTCACGCTACTCGACCTCACCGGCCGCACCGTGCGCACCGTGGCCGTGCCCAGCCGCCGCCACCAGCTGGATTTGCGCGGGCTGGCCGTCGGCGTGTACGTAGTGCGCTGTGAGACGCCGGATGGCCAGCTGGGCGTGCAGCGGCTGGTTGTAAGCGAATAGCTTGGGTAAGGTGTCGTGGGAACGACGCACACCTGCTTCTCATCACCCATACCCAGGCACAAAGCCCTCCGGCGCCAGAGTAACTCTGCTGCCGGAGGGCTTTATGCTTGGGTACGGGTGCAGTTTGACGAAAGTGCTGCCCTAACGCTGCTCTATCTCAGTTGACGGCTGGAGCAGCTCGAAGGGGTCGGCGTCCTGCAGGGCAGGGAAACGCTCCCGGAAAGCCTCCAGATCGGCGCGGCGCAGCGTGCGGGTGATGCCGGTTTCCTGGTTGCCGACTTCCACCAGATATTCGCCCCGCATGTCCAGCAGCGCCGAGTCGCCGGCGTAGGCCAGGCTGTTGCCATCAATGCCCACGCAGTTCACGCCCATAGTATAGGCCAGGTTTTCCATGGCGCGGGCCCGCAACAGCGTCATCCAGGCGGTGCGGCGCGAGGCGGGCCAGTTGGCTACGTACAGCAACAGGTCGTAGGGCTCGTGCATGGGGTTGCGGCTCCATACCGGGAAGCGCAGGTCGTAGCATACCAGCGGGCAGATGCGCCAGCCGCGCCATTCCTCTATCAGACGCTCATTGCCGGAAGTGTATACCGTGTGTTCGCCGGCCATCGAGAACAGATGGCGCTTGTTGTAGTAGCTCAGGCTGCCGTCGGGGCGTACCCACAGCAGGCGGTTGTAGTACTGGTTGGCCTC
Organism: Hymenobacter yonginensis; assembly: GCF_027625995.1. Classification (NCBI taxonomy): domain Bacteria; kingdom Pseudomonadati; phylum Bacteroidota; class Cytophagia; order Cytophagales; family Hymenobacteraceae; genus Hymenobacter; species Hymenobacter yonginensis. The sequence continues at coordinate 3,495,145 of NZ_CP115396.1, read as the reverse complement.
GTCGCGGATAATAATACTGCCGGTAATCACGGCGTTGCGGGCGGCGGCCAGCCGTCGCATCCAGACCACCGTGGGGCCGTCCATTGTTTCGGCCAGATGCTTGGCATCCATGCTGAAGCCGGTCGTGAACATTTCCGGCAGCACAATCAGGTCGGTAGCCACCGAAATTTCGTCGATGTGCCGTTGCAGCTCTTTCCAGTTAGCGGCCGGATCGTGCCATTGCAGCGAAGTTTGGATAAAGGAAACGGTTAGGTCGGGCATAGGGAGCGGTGCAATGGGTGTGTAGTAGAACGCAAAGCGGCGGGGCGGCCGGCAAGTGCATACCAGTGGCTCAGGCTGAAATTAAATAATATGAAATATATAATAATGTTTTTGCTTTACCCAATATCCAGCCTGTGCGCAAGAAGATGGTACTCGGCTACATACGAAAAAGCCCCTGCGGCAGATTGCAGCAGGGGCAGTAGAGTAAAAATCAGGCAAACTTCTCTGCCTACAACGCCCGCAGCCGTTCGGCGGCCGCCCGCAGCGTAGCCTCCTGTTTGGCGAAGCAGAAGCGAATCAGGCCGGCATCGTGGCCGTTATGGTAGAAGGCCGATACCGGTACCACGGCCACCCCGGCCTCCCGGGTGAGGTGCCGGGCAAACTCCACATCAGGCAGCGCGGAAATACGCGAGTAGCGCGCCAGCTGGAAGTAGCCGCCGGGCACGGGCAGCAGCTCGAAGTTCGAATCGGCCAGCAATTCCCGGAACAGGTCGCGCTTGTGCTGGTAGAAAGCGGGCAGCTGCTGGTCGTGAAGGTGGTCGGTTTCCAGGGCGTCGGCCAGGGCGTGCTGGGTGGGCGTGCTCACGGCAAACGTGAGAAACTGGTGCACCCGGCGCACTTCGGCCGTAAGGGCCGGCGGCGCGATGCAGTAGCCCATTTTCCAGCCCGTGGCATGGTAGGTTTTGCCAAACGACGACAGCACAAAGGCCCGTTCCCGCAGCTCGGGGTGCTGCAGGGCGCTCCGGTGCGGCTCCCCGTCGAACACCATGTGCTCATACACCTCGTCGCTGAGCAGCATAGTGGAAGTGTCGCGCAGCAGAGTTGCCAGCGTATCGAGGTCGGTGGTCGTCAGCACGGCCCCGCTGGGATTGTGGGGCGAGTTGAGCATAATCAGCCGGGTGCGGGGCGAGAAGGCCGCCCGCACCTGGTCCCAGTCGGGGCGAAAGTAGGGGGCTGGCAGGGGCACGTACACCGGCACGCCGCCCTGCAGCCGGATAGCCGGGCCGTAGAGGTCGTAGGCCGGTTCCAGCACCAGCACTTCGTCGCCGGGATGCACTACGGCCGCCAGCACCGCGTACAGCGCCTCCGTAGCGCCACAGGTAACGGTGATTTCGGTGGCCGGGTCGGGAGCAGCAATGCCGTAGACGCGGGTGGTTTTGCGGGCAATGGCCTCGCGCAGGCGCGGCAGCCCCGGCATGGGCGCGTACTGGTGGTGGCTGGCCGTGGTGGCGTGGCGGGCCAGTGCCTGCTGCAGCGGGAGCGGCGGGTCATAGTCGGGGAAGCCCTGCGCCAGATTGATGGCCCCGCACTCCTGGGCCAGTTGCGTCATGACAGAGAAGATGCTGGTCCCGATGTCGGGCAGCTTGGAAGCAGGAGCGGGAAACGGCATGGGCAGCGGAAACCTTCAGGATGAGCCCGAAAATACGGAGCGCCCGCCATTCTGCACCAGGGTGCCGGTTAAGGGGGCTACTGTTCGCGCAGTGCGGCTTCTTCGGTCACGTCGCGCATGGCGCCTACCATCCGCACCGGCAGGCCGGCCGCATCATGAATCACGCAGGCGCGGTCCTGGATGGTGAGGTAGTGGCCGTCGGAGCGGCGCAGGCGAAACTCCGATTCCAGCAGCTTGGCGCTGGTGGTCAGGTCGTCTTGCACGCCGTTCTGCACCCGCTCCAGGTCGTCCGGATGAATCAGGCTCAGCCAGAAGGCCACCGTTTCGGTGTCGGGGCGGGGTGGGTAGCCCACCAGCTGCCAGAAGGCCTCGCTGTACCACATACGCCCCGAGGTCATGTCCCAGTCCCACATCAGGTCGTTGGTGGCGCGGGCCATCAGCTCAAACAGCTCCCGGCCGCGGCGCTCCTGAATTTCGGCGCGTTTCTGCTCGTCGATGTCGGTGGAAGTGCCCAGCCAGCCCAGCAGCTTGGCATCGTGCCCGTACAGCGGCACCACCCGGTCGAGGTACCAGCGGTAGCGGCCGTCGTGGCCCCGCCAGCGCAGGTGCAGCTCCATGGTTTTGCGGTTGGGCAGGTGGCGCAGCTGCGCATCGGCGGCTTCGGCCCGGTCGTCGGGGTGCAGGTAGTCCACGAAGCCGCCATCGGCCAGGGCATCGGCCGGGGCACCGGTGTAACTGTGCCACCGCCGGTTGCAATGGATAACGGTGCCATCGGGCGTGGAGAGCCACGCCAGGTGCGGCAGCGCATCCAGCATGGGCACTGGCTGCAAATCCCGCATCAGCGTGCGGGCGGCGGCGGTTTCGGTGGTATCAGACCAAAGCATAGGTGTGGAAGGGAGAGCAAGCGGAGCGAAGGCGCAAGATACAGTCACTAATAGAATATAGCCATTCATCTATTGCCAAGCAGAGGCCCGGAAGCCAACAGCGGCCGCATACGCTGTATACGGCCGCTGCGGCAGGCCTATTCAGGCAGGCAATGAGACTATAACGGATTCTTCAACAGCTGCGGGAAGGCCTTGCGGAACTTCTGCACTTTGGGCACCGATACCGACTGCACGTACGGGTTGTCGCCGTGCAGGCGAAAGTAACCCTGATGGTAGTCTTCGGCGGGCCAGAACTTAGTGAAGGCCGTAACCTGCGTCACGATGGGGTTGGGATAGTGCTTCGAGGCATTCACGCGCTTGATGGTGGCCTCAATAAGCTGCTTTTCCTGCGCGGTGCGGTAGAAGGCCACCGAGCGGTACTGCGCGCCGGCATCAGGACCCTGGCGGTTGAGGGTAGTCGGGTCGTGGCCGGCCAGGAAAAACACGTCGAGCAGCTGCTGGTAGCTGATCTGGCTGGGGTTGTAATACACCTGGAAGCTCTCGGCGTGGCCGGTGCGGCCGCTGCCTACCTGCTCGTAGGTGGGGTTGGCCTCTTTGCCACCTGCGTAGCCCGACACCACGTACTGCACGCCTTTCAGCTCCTCAAATACTTCTTCGGTGCACCAGAAGCAGCCGCCCGCAAAGGTGGCTACGGCCAGGCCCTTCGCCTGTGCAGCCGTGGGCAAGCCGCCGGCAGTGGAGCGGCTCAGGGTCTGGGCGTCGGCGGGGCGCTGCTGGGAGCAGGCCATCGTGAGCAGCAGCAGGGCCAGCAGGTAGGGGTTTTTCTTCAGAAATGACAACATAACGGAACAGAGGAGAACGGGGAAACAAGCAGGAAAATGAATATACGCAGAAAGCAGCCGGCCGGACTGACCGGCCATTGGCTGAACAGTGCCGCCAGCCTCTGCCGTTCCCTTGGCGCACAGGAGGTGCAGCCGGCGCCCGGCCCCCTTATATCCTGGCAGGGCCGGGAAGGTTTTCGGCGGCCCGGCTGGCCGGCTGGGTGCTGGTACCAGCCCGCTCAGCAACCCGCGCAAAAACCCTTTACCCGGAACATCGTAACATCATTTTGTTTAAATAAATAGTGGATTATGACAAATTCAGATGATACGCATTTTCCGGCCGGAAGTATGCCGGACAACCCCAGAGTGCGCGAGGAAATGGCCGCCCGGATGCGCGCCTTTCATAAGGACGTAGTGGAAAAGATTGGCCGGCCGGAAATGCTGAAAGTGTACTGCCACGCCCTCAGCAACTGGGTGCTCAACCCCAATACCGACCCCTATCAGATAGAAATGCTCTTCGACGAAATCTGCCTGGGCGCCCAGCAGGAAGGCCTCGACGACTGGGACGCCTAGCGTGCTTACCGGCGGTAGGGCAGGCTGGGCGCCACGGCATGCACCAGGTCTTTGCTGAGGCGCTCGGGCTTGAGTGAGGAGCTGCCGGCGCGGGCATAGTCGAAGCGCCATAGCAGGTGGCCGCTGTGGCAGTCGTGCAACATCAGGTTGGTGGTGGCCGAGTTGGAGGGTATGGCGATGGGCAGCTCACTGGGCAGCAGCACGCGGGCGGCCAGGTTCAGGCCGTTGGGCAGGGGTTGGTAGAGCAGCGTCTGGCCCGAAAGCAGGGCGTCGACTCCCAGCACCTGGCGCAGCTCTTCCATGCTGTGCTCGGGCAGATTCTCGTAGCTGATGCCCGCCGCCAGCAGGCGCCGGTTGGTTTCCTGCACATCCTGAAACGCCACCGTGTAGCCGCGGGCCGGCTGCTGGGCCACGAGCTGCGCCAGCACCAGCCGCTGCAGCTGATAGCCCAGCTGGCGGGCGTCGCGCTGCTGGGCGGCGGTCCACTCCTGCTGCACGCGGCGCAGGCCGGCCTCGCTCAGGTCGGGGGTGGGGCCGGCGTAACGGATGTCGCGCAGGCGCAGGCGGTCCAGCGCCACTTCAAACGGCATGATGGCCACCGTGCGGTGCGTGGTGAGGGCGGGCGCCTCCACCATGGTGTCCCTGAACGTGTGGCGCGCACAGCCGGCGGCCAGCAGGAGAGTAGCTGCCAGCAGCAGCGGCTTGTAGAAACGAGGCATAGAAACAGGAAAAGCGGGCTGGTACATAACTACAGGCCGGCCGCAGCGCGGTATCTTGGCCAGGCTGGCAGGAGCCGGCTATTCGTTCAAAAACCTTACCGAATCTATGTTTTCGTGGTGGAAGAGCCAGCGTGAGCTGCCGTTTTCAGATAGCCTGAAGCACGTTATCCGGCGCAGCCGCGAAGAAGCGCTGCGCCTGTACAACGACTACATCGGACCCGAGCATCTGCTGCTGGCTATACTGGCCGAGCCCACCGGCCGCGGCGCCCTGCTCAGCGCCGACTTCGGGCTCACGTTCGACGTGCTGCTGGCGCGCCTCCCGGAGCCGGGCCGCCCCGGCCGGTAGCATAAGGCAAACCCACAGTTTCTGGCTATATTGATGACCCTTTATGCGCAGCCGGGCCGGTTGGCCGGTGAAGGCACTTTTTTAGAAGTGCCGCGTGTTGGGCCTGCATTGTTCCACTGTTGTTTTGTTAGGTCTATGATAGTTTCGACGCGTGCCTTCCTGTTTGCTGCCGGCAGTTTGCTGGCTGCCGCCCCGGCTTCGGCCGGCAACCCGGCAGGAACGTCTTCCATTACGGTGGTGGTTTCGGCATTGGCCTCCACGCAGTCGGTAGTGAAGCTGTACTTCTACAACCTGCGCGACCAGTTTCTCAAGCCTCAGGGCTACGTGTTCAAAAAGGCGGTGCTACCGGCCGGCCAAAACCAGATTACGCTGCCCGTAGACCTGCCCAACGGCGAGTGGGCCGTGGCCATCACCCAGGACATGAACAACAACGACAAGCTGGACAAGAACTTTGTGGGCATTCCCACCGAGCCCTTTGCCTTCTCCAACAACGTGCGCCCCACGCTGGCCCCGCCCGATTTCAACGAGTGCAAGTTCACCGTGAGCGGCCCGCGTGTCGTCACCATCAAGCTCACCAAGTAGCGCCTCGCTAGCGGCACTGCCAAAAGCCAACAGCGCCAGTCTGGCCGCTCTATCTGAGCAGGTCGGGCCGGCGCTGTTGGCTTTTTATGGACCTGTGTGGGCCAGGTGATAGTTGAAGTTGCGGCACCGGGCGCACTGCTTCAGCAGCAAAAAAAAGCGCCGACCACAGGGCCGGCGCTTTTTTTGTCGCTTGGAAAGCAGGGTTTACTGGCGTACCAGACGCAGCGTGTGGGTGCTGCCGGTGCCGGTCACCCGGATCAGGTAGGCGCCCTGCGGCCACTGGGCGGCTGGCAGCGGTGCATACGTCTGGCCGTTGGCGCGGCCGCTGTACACCAAGCGGCCGGCGGCGTCGAAGGCCTGCACTTGGTAGCTGCCCTGGGGCAGGCTGCGCAGGTCCAGCGTGGCATCGGCGCTGGTCGGCGACGGGAACACGCTCAGGTTGCCGGTCACGCCGAAGCGTACTACCCGCACGTCGGTGGTGGCGGCGGTGCCGTCGGTATCAATCTGGCGCAGGCGGTAGTAGGCCACGGCGGCTGGTGCCAGGCGCGCAACTGCGGCGTCGAGCAGGCTATAGCTGCGGGGCTGGCTGCTGGTACCCTGTCCGGCCAGGCGGCCAACTGCCACAAACGTCCGTCCGTCGAAGCTGCGCTCTACCTCAAAGTAGGCATTGTTGACTTCCTGGGCCGTGCGCCAGTTCAGGCGTACATCCGGGCCGGCGGCTTCGGCGGCGAAGCTAACCAGCGTGACGGGCAGCGGCGTGTTGGGCTGCACCTGGATGGTACCCGAAAACTCCGACGTGGTGCGGTTGGCACTCACGGCCACGGTGGCTGTGGCGGTCAGGTAGGTGCCGGCAGCCAGCAGGTCGCGCTGGGCTTGGGTGAGCTCCGTGAGCGGAATGCTGAAGAGGAAACGGTTGGCGTTGCTCTCCTGGCCCTGGTTCACGCCGTGGATAATACCACTGTAGCTGCCGCGGCTGGCGTCGCGGTCGGTGGCGCTGTTGTTGCCGGCGGTGCCTTCCGTGCGGCTAAACAGGTAGGTGCGGCCCTGGCCGAAGCCCGGGGCGTTGACAGACGGCACAAAGAACTCCAGCACTGCTCCGGCCGGAGCATAGCCGGTCAGAACCAGGTTGCCACCGGTCGTGACGGCCTGGGTGAGCACCGGGAAGTTGAGCAGCGTGTTGGCGCCGGCGTCGCTGTCGGTGTTGTCGTTCAGGCTGGCGTAGGCAGCCGTACCCCGGTCGGGGTTGTCGGCGCTGCTGAGCAGGTCGATGCCCAGCGTGCCGTTGCCGGACATGCTGTTCTGGCTAATAAGGCTGACGCTGGTACCGGACAGGGCCAGCACGGCCGCTCCCTGGTTGTCGGACAGCACGTTCTGCAGCACCGAGTTGGCGGTGCCATCCAGGCGGATGCCGGCCGTGGCGGTGTTGCCCAAGCCGTTGCCCAGCACGCTATTGCCGCTCATGCTCACGCTACCGGTAGTGCCGGCCAGGTCGAGGCCGATGCCCTGGTTGGCCGCGAGCAGGTTGCCACGCACCGTACCGCCGTAGTTGCCCATGTGAATACCATCGGCGGCGGAGTTGAGCAGGGCATTGCCCCGGATTTCATTGTTGGTGATCAGCAGCGTGGTAGGCGAGCCGCTGGCCAGGTTCTCGATGCCGCTGCCACCGTGGAACCCGATCAGGTTGTTGGTGATGGTAGCCGACACGCTACCCAGCGTGGCCGTCGAGAAGTTGGCCAGGTAGATGCCGCTGCCGGGGCTGCCGCCGGCCGGAGCCTGGAAGCTGGTAGCGCTGCTGCCCAGCACGTTCTGGCTGAGTACGGTGCCGGTCTGGGCGTTGCCGGTCACGTATATGCCCGCGCCGGTGGTGGTGCCGCTGCTCCGGCCGAAGCCGTAGATGGCAAACCCGGCCACCGACTGGTTGGCGGCGCTCAGGGTGAGGCCGTAGTCGGAGCCGCTCTGGCCCGCAATGCCTACCAGCTCCACTTCGGGGCCAGCCACTTGGCCAAGGGCCGTAGCAGTTGCTACTGAGCCGCCCACCGTACCGCCTGTGCCCAGCACAGTTGGGTTGGTGTTGCCCACGTTCTGGGTCTGGGTGCGGGCGTCGAGGGTGGTGTTGGCATCGGTGAGGGCGGGCAGCGTACCGCTGGCCGCCGTGTTCAGTACTATGCGGGCCACCCCGTTGGTCAGCTGGTTGCTGAGGCCAGCGCGCAGACCATCGCGGGCCTGGCCGTCGGCAATCATGAACACGCTGGTTTCCACGCCGGCAGCCGGATTGGCGCCGCCGCTGCTGGCCGCTGCCTGGTCAAGCTGCAGGTTGGACAGGGCGTTGGAGTTCAGGATGAACTGCCGCAACGAACCCTGGCCCGCGTCGCGGGTGCTCACGATGGTGCTGAAGTTGAACCCGAAGTCGACCCCGGAAATCTGGGCCGTGGAGCCAAACGTAACCGTCGCCACCGACTGCGCCGTGCGGCCGCTGGCCGTCAGGGCTGCCAGGGTCTGGGCGCCGGTGTTGGCGGCGGCATCTTCCAGCTCGGGGGCTTCGCCGCCCACGCGCTGCAGGTCGTCGGTGCCGCCGCTGACGCGGAAGGTCTGCACGGGCAGCAGACCGGCGGCGCTGGCCTGGCGGGCCGGCTGTACCGTGCTGTTCACTACCCGCACCGTGTAGGTGGTGCCGTTGCTGGACACAATGTTATTGAAGCCATACAGGCCGTCGGGGCCGCTGGTGGTAGCGGCTACCAATGCGCCGGTATTGCTGTAGAGCTCTACCACCGTGCCGGCGCTGCCCGTGGCCACGCCGGAAGTGCCGGCCGGTACCCCCGAGTTCAGGGCCGAGGCTTCGGCCGTAGTGTAATTGCGGCCAAGGCCACCGCCGTAGTTTACGTCGTCGAAGATGCGTCCGGCAATCGTGAACAGCGGCTCTACCCGCACCTGCGCGTTGGGGCTGGTGCCGTCGTTGTTGGCCGTGCGCGGGTCCTGGTCGGCATCGGCCGTAGAGGCCGCCTGCCCCAGTACCGTCTGGGCCGGCATTGTAAAGGTTACGGCGTAGGTCAGGGAAGCCCCGTTGAGGAGCTGCGCCGTGGCCGGGAACGTCACGATGCCGGTGGCGGCGTCGTAAGTACCGCCGCCCAGGTCGGAGAAGGCACCCGCCGGGAGGTTAGGCACAAGCGTGAGCGTCGGTACCACGTTGAGGCCAGTGCCCGGTCCGGCGTTGCGCGCCGTCAGGGTGAAGGTAACGCTGCCGCCGGGAGCCAGGCTGGTGGTCGACGTGGTGAGGGTAGTCACGATGTCGGCCGGGCAGCCGGAAAGCTGGTTGGGCACGTCGGCCCGGGTGATGCCCACCTGCGCCTGGCCTAGGTCGGCCGCGCCCACGCCCGAGCCGTAGGACTCGAAGCCGAAGGTGGTGCCGTTGAGGCCGGGGTTAGACGAGGTAGCCGCGTTCAGCCGCGACGAAGCGAAGATGATGCCGCCGGCGCCGCCGCCGCCCGGGCCGTGCGGCGAGCCGCCACCGGTGTTCGAGCCGCCGCGGCCGCCATCGGCCAGCACCGTAATGTTCTGCAGCACGGGGCTGGCCGCGTTGCCGTTGGAGCTGTTGGCCAGCAGAACTACCGAGCCACCGGCGCCGGCGCCGCCCGAGCCGTCGTTGGCGGCTACGTACGGCATGCTGGCTCCGTTGACGTTGATGGTGCCGGTACCGGCCACGCTGCCGGCCCGGATCAGGACGATGCCGCCGCCGGCCGCACCCGAGCTGGTGAAGCCCCCGATGCTGGTGCCGTCGGGCGCGGTAGCTGCGGCGGCCGGAATCCCGGCGTTGGCCGGGTAGGTGCCCACGGCCGCAATAGTGCCGTTGTTGGTGGTGCCGGCCCCGCCGCCACCGCCCATCACAATGCGGCTGGGCGTGGCCTGCGTGAAGTCGGCGCCTCCGTAGCCGCCGGTAGGCGAGTTGGAGTCCCAGCCGTTGCCACCGCGGCCGCCACGGCCGGCGTTGCCGCCGCCACCGCCGCCGGTGTTCTGGTCATTGGCCGAGGGACGGCCATCGAGGCCGCCGCCGCCGGCATTGCCCGGAGCCCCGCGCGAACGGTCGCCGTTGGGGTAGCCATCGGCCAGCGCCGCGGGCAGCAGACCGCTCTCCTGCGTATCGAGGAAAGGCTTGGGAGCTGTGCCGGCCCGGTAGGCGGCAAACTGGTCGGGGTCGTTGACGTAGCGGGGCGTACCGGCAATACCTTCGCCCTTGTTGGCGCTGGTAGGCACAGCACTGCTGTGGCGGTAGCTGGTGGTGCTGATGCCGCCCGAGTTGGAACCGAACACCTGCCCGGCGCCTCCGCGGAAGCCTTTGCCAGCCATGTCAATGGTCTGGCCGTTGAAGTTGAGGGTGCCATTCACATCCAGCACCACCACGCCGCCCGTGCGCCCATTCCAGCGCGGCCCCGAAACGGTGCCGGTCAGGGTGAGCGAGGTCAGCCGGGGTACCCGGATAATCTGGTAGCGCTGCTGGCCCATCGTGGCCGTGGCGTCGCTGGAAACATAGCTGTTGATCAGGGGCGTGCGCAGCGTCACAACGCCGTTGCTAACGCTCGTCACGATGCCGTACTCGTAGATGCCCGCCCGGAAGTTGTTGTTCTGCAGGTTGCCGGCGGCCACGTTGTTGCCATCAATTCCGTCACCGTAGGTGTCGGCGTCGGCGGTGTTCAGCTCTGCGCCCTGCATCTGCATCACCACCAGCAGGTCGCCGGGGGCCAGCGGCTGCTGGCTGCCGCTGCTCAGGATGTTACCCAGCGAAAACGAGCTGCTGCCCGCGGCCAGCGTGCCCAAGCCTTCATAGTACGTGTTCGGAACGGCGGCAAAGCCGGCGGCCGGATTCTCGGGGTCCACGCATTCCGTGGCGGCGGCCGCCGTGCTGATCACCTCAGTGCTGATCTGGGCGGTGCTGTTGGTGCCGTCGTTGTTGGCCGGGGCCGGGTCGCCGTTGGCGGTGCCGCTGGTAGCCAGGCCGGTTCCGGTGTACACCGTGCCCACCGTAGCGGAGGCGTTGAAGCGAATGGTGTAGGCCAGGAAATTGCCGACGCCCAGGGTGTTGACCACCGGCCACGTCACGCGGCCATTGGTGGTGTTATAAGAGCCACCGTCAGACACTGCCACGCCTGACAGGCCAGCTGGCAGCCGCGCTTCTACCCCCACGTTGGTGGCCGTGCTGGGCCCCAGGTTGGAGGTTACTACCGTGTAAGCCACCGTCTGGCTGGTTACGACGCGGGTAGGGCCGTTGATAGCCACCGACACGTCGGCCGACTGCGTGGGCGCGGTGTAAGCCGTGCCGGTATCGTTGTTGGTATTGGTGTCGCGGTAGCCTGCCTGCACAGACGTAGCCGAGCCACTGACCGGCTGGGCCGGCATAGAGAAGGCAATGCTGCGCGTGGTGGTAGTGCCGGAATTGAGGTTGAACGCCGGGAACGTAGCCCGGCCGGTGCTGGCGTTGTAGGTGCCGCTGTTGGAGAGCGAAATGCCCGTCAGACCGGCCGGCAGCGTAATTGTAACGGTGGTGGCGGGCGAAGCCTCAGGGCCGTTGTTGGTCACCGTAGCCGTGAAGAACACCAGGCTGCCCTGCGGCGCCGTAGCCGGCGAGCCCAGCGTGGTGGCCAGGTCGATGAGCGGAGCGCGTACGGGCAGCGTGTAGGTGGCCGTATTGGTGCTGGTGGCGCCGCTATTGTCCACGGCCCGGTACTGAATCAGGTCGGTGTAGGCGGTCTGGCTGTTGGAAGACGTGTAGCGCAGGCGGCCCAGGTTGGCGACAGTCACCATGAAGGGTGCCACAACCGGCTGGTAGTTAGCGGCTCCGGTGGCATTCACGTTGTAGCTGAGCGTGCCGTTGGCCGGCAGGCTCACAATCGTGTAGGCGTCAACGGTGCCATCCTGGTCGAAACCATCGAAACCGGGCGTGAGCGTGTAGGCTATGCCCGCTGAGAACAGGTTGCCGGTCTGGGTCCGGTCGTTGGCGGTAGGAGCCAGGTTGGCCGCGTAGCTGCGGCCGGAAGGGCCGGCGCAGAGGGCAGTCTGGACCCGTGTACGGGCCAGGTTGCCGGGGCCGCCGGAATAGTCGAGGCGGACGACGCTAGCAGCTATATCCTGCCCATACACCAGTTGCAGGTCGTAGAGGCCATCGGCCGGAGCCGTAAACAGGCGCTGTATGGTGGCGTCGGTGTGGACGATACCGTTTTTGATGAAGGCGTTATCGGGGGTAGGAGCGGCCAGCGTGGCTTCCTTGCCCAAAAACAGATACGCCCCGTCGTCGGAGTTGAGGTAGAACGTGTAGGGGGCGCCGGCCTGCAGGTAGACACTGCCCCGGAACCGGGCGCTGAAGGTGGTCGGTACGGCTGCCGTGCCGCCGGCCGTAGGCTGCGTCACTGGGAAAGACACGTAACCAGCGCCGGTGGTGTTCCGGAAGTTCACCTGTGTTACGGTAGCTGTCTGGCCGGGCGTTGTGCCGAAGAACGTCAGCGGGCTGGCCTCGCTGAAGCCGGGCTGCGTCTGGAAAGTACCCGAGTAGAACTCGGCGTACAGTCCGGCCGCACCACCGGCTTCTACGCCGGCTGTGCTGTAGCGGGAGACGCAGCCAGTAGGCTGGGCCAGCAGCGGCCCTCCCGGCAGGAGCGGCAGCATCAGCAAGGCCAGTCTCAAAATGAAACGTAAGCTTGTTCGCATATGATGGACGTAAAATGATGATGAAAAGGCAAGGCCTTGTGAATGCACACTTTGTGCACAGGCGTTTATATCACAAAGAGAAGAAAATGAATATTCAAAACGATGTTATTGTGTTATAATCAAAATTTATTATATAAATAGTTACATTATTTTTTAGTTGAGCTGCGTAAAAGCGCCGCTTTAGCGAAGGCCGGACGTAGCGAAAGGTACCTTTTTCATTTTGGGAAGATTTCTGTGCCACAGTTGGTTGGCTGTTGCCTGCCGATCATTGGCTGATTACCCCCTATATTTCCTGCATGCGTTTTCTCTCCTGGCTTAGCTTTCTTCTGCTGTTGGCCTCGGCCGCCGCTACTGCCCAAAGCCTTCCTATCCTCGACCAGAACCCGCCCGCCCTGCGCTGGCAGGAAGTCCGGACGCCGCATTTTCGGGTGCTGTACCCGCTAGGGTTTCAGGAGGCCGCCCAGCGCACGGCCCGGCAGCTGGAGCAGGTGCACGGGCCCGGCGCGGCCACGCTGGGTGTCAGCCCGCGGCCTATTGCGGTGGTGATGCAGACCCGCACCAGCGTGAGCAATGGCTTCGTGACGTTTCTGCCGCGCCACGCCGAGTTTTTCAGCACCCCGCAGCAGGGCATGGGCTTGGGCACCGTGGATTGGCTGGATGGGCTGGTGGTACACGAGTACCGGCACGTGGCGCAGTTTGAGAAGGGCCGCCAGGGAATAGGACGCCTGCTGAGGCCTCTGCTCGGCGACGGGGCGCTGGGCGTGGCGGCCGTGGGCGTGCCGCAGTGGTTTTTTGAGGGCGACGCCGTGGGCACCGAAACGGCCCTCACGCGCAGCGGCCGGGGCCGGATTCCGGAGTTCGGGGCCGGGCTGCGGGCCAATCTGCTGGCGGGCCGCACCTACAGCTACCAGAAAGCCGTGAACGGCTCTTTGCGCGACCAGGTGCCCAACTGGTACGTGCTGGGTTACTACCTCACTTCCTACGCCAAAACCCACTACGGCGCCGACGTCTGGGACCGGGCCCTGACCCGCTACTACCGTTTTCCGTTCTACCCGTTTTCCTTCTCCCAGGGCCTGAAGCGCACCACCGGCCTGCGCGTAGAGCAACTCTACCAGCGCACGATGCAGGAGCTGGACTCCACGTGGCGTGCGCAGCAGCGGGAGCTACAGCCCACCGCGGCGCAGGAGCTGGCCGGCCAGTACCAGGGCCCGGTGTTCACCGAGTATCAGTACCCGCAATATGTGAATGACAGCACCGTGCTAGCCCTGAAATCCGGCCTCGGCGACATTGCGCAGCTGGTGCTGCTGGGCCGGCGCGGGCAGGAGCGGAAGCTGTTCGTGCCTGGGTTGCTGAACCTGCCCGAGCAGCTGAGCGTGGGCGGCGGCAAAGTGGTGTGGCCGGAGCTGCAGCCCGACGCCCGCTGGGGCCAGCGCATCCATTCCGAGCTGAAGGTGCTGGACTTGGCCACCGGCCGCCTCACGCGCCTCGGCCGCCACCACCGCTACACCGCTGCCTCGCTCTCGCCCGATGGCACGCGCCTGATAGCCGTGGAAACCGACTCGGCCTACCACCACGCCCTGCACCTGCTCGACGCCCGCACCGGCGCCGTGCTCCAGACCCTGCCCAACCCCCAGAACGACTTATACCTGCAGCCCCGCTTCACGCCCGACGGCCGGCGGGTGGTGGCGGTGGTGCTGAAGCCGTCCGGCAAAACCCTGGAGGAAACCGACCTGAATACCGGCGCGGTGCGGGCCCTGCTGCCCGTGGCCAACGTCAACCTGACCAACCCCCAGCCCTGGGCCGATTACGTGCTCTACAACTCGCCGCAGTCGGGCATTGATAACGTGTATGCCGTGCATACCGGCACCGGACAGGTGTGGCAGGTGACGAGCCGGCCGCTGGGTGCCTATCAGGCGGCCGTGTCGCCGGATGGGCAGCAACTGGCGTTTCACGATTTCCGGGCCACCGGGGCGCGCATCACCGAGATGCTGCTGCAGCCGGCCACCTGGCGTGCCGTACCGCCCGCGTCACTCCAAGCCGCCGATGCCGGCCAGCCCTACGCCGCCGCACTGGCTGCCCGCGAGCCGGGCGCCGCCACCGTGGTGCCACGGCTGGGCAGTGCTTCCCGCCAGGATTCGGCCACGCGCTACCCGGTGCGGCCCTACTCGGTGTTGCGGCACGCCTTCAATGTGTTCAGCTGGGGCGTGGTGCAAAGCCCCACCGGCAACAGCGTCAGCCTCGGCCTTCGCTCGCAGGACCTGCTCAGCACCACCCAGGCCGTGGCCGGCGTCAGCTACGACCAGAATGAGCGCACCGGGGCCGTGTTCGGCGGCCTCAGCTACCAGGGCAAATACCCGGTGTTCGACGCCGAAATCAACCACGGTGGCCGCAACGCCGCCCTCTACATCGACCGGGCCCGCAACCAGCCCCTCGACAGCCTGCGCGCCGACCGCTGGCAGACCACGCGCCTCACGGCCGGCCTGCGGCTGCCGCTCACGCTCACCCGCTCCAAATACTTGTCGGCCCTGAGCCTGAGCAGCTACTACCTGCTGGAGCAGGTCAGCGGCTACGATTTGCCGGTGCGGTTCCGCTCCGAGCCCGGCCCCGGCCGGCCGGTGCACGCGCTGCAAACCACGCTTAGCTTCGTGCGCCAGCTGAAAATGAGTGCCCGCGACGTGGCCCCGCGCTGGGGCGCCACGGCCCTGTTCACCTCGCGCGCCACGCCGTTTGGGGTGGGGCTGGAGGCCCGGCAGTGGGGCGCGCAGGGCAGCGTGTACGTGCCCGGCCTGGGCAAGCACCACAGTTTGCGCCTGCGTGCCGGCTACCAGAGCCAGCAGCAGCGGCAGTACCAGTTTGCCTCGGCCATCAGCTTCCCCCGCGGCGAAGGCTACGTGAGCTTCGACCAGCTCAGCGCCGCCTCCGCCGACTACTATCTGCCGCTGGCGTTTCCGCACTGGTCGGTGGGGCGGCTGCTGTACGTGCAGCGACTGCGGGCCACCGGGTTTCTGGATGTGGCGCAGGGCCGCAGCACCGGCGTGTCGGGCCGCGGCAACTACCGCAACGTAGGCCTCGACGTGGCGGCGCTGTTCAACGTGCTGCGCCTGCGCACGCCGCTGGAAGCCGGCGTGCGGCTGGTGGTGGATACCTACACCAACGAGCTGGTGTTTGAGCCGTTGGCATTCAGCATTCGGTTGTAAGCGGCTCGGCTTGGGCAGCCGGCCTGATGGTGCGCACTGCAGTAGCGAGGCAATGGCGGCCACTTGAAACTTGAGCTGGCCTCAGGGAGTTTATGCTAGCGGAATCTCACTAGAGTAAAACGATGAGCATTCTATTTTAGCAGCATGAAGCATATCGTATACATGAGCCGTGCAGTGCACCCGCTGACGGACAGTGAATTACAGCACCTGCTCGACCAAAGTCGCCACGATAATGCCCGCAACGGCATTACAGGGGTGTTGTTTTATAGCCATGGCAATATTGCCCAGCTATTCGAGGGGGAAGTGGCCATTGTGGACAGCTTGTTTGAGCGCATTGCCTCAGACGGCCGCCACTCGCACGTGCGCAAGTTGGTAGACCGGCCTATTGCCGCCCGCAGTTTTGCTGATTGGTCCATGGCCTTTCATCCACTGGCTACTGCCAGTTTCCAGACGCTGCAGGGATTTCTAATGCCGCACTACGTTCCGCCCGCGCCGGAGTCGCTGCCCATTGCCGACGCCATGCTGCTGGATCTGGTGCGGCTGGCGGTGTTTGGCCCCGATCCGTCGCAGCCGTATTCGCACGTGCAGGCCTCGCCGAATTAAGCAGCAGCCTGCGCTGGCGTGGATGATGTGCCTCATTTCTTAATTAGCTCGTGCTGGCTTGAGGGCTGGTGAGGGCCCTTGCTGACATTGCTTGACACCGAATCTTCCATTTGAACAGATGCTGCGCCAACTGCCAGCGGGCGTAGCTACCCTGGCCGGCCCTGACCTGCGGTACGCCTTCGTCAACGACCGGATGCGTGAGCTGGTAGGCGAGGGGCAGCTAGGCCAGCGCGTGGCCGACCACCCCGGGGCGTTACCCACGGTGCTGCTGGATGTGCTGCCGCGCATCTTTAGCGCTGGGGAACACTATCTGGCCAAGGCTTTGGCTTGTGGCCCGCACCACTGCTACGACTTGTCGGTGCAGCCCTACCACGACGAGCAGGGCCAGATTGCCGGGCTGCTGCTGCTGGCCGTTGATGTCAGCGAGCAGGAGTCCTCGCGGCAGCGTGCCCACGAGCTGCTGCTGGCCACCCGCCACCTCGATGCCCGCCTGCGGGTACTGACCGAAACGGCTCCGCTCATTACCTACACCACCGATGCCGCCGGCAAAGTCACCTACGTCAGCCCGCAATGGTACCGCTTCACCGGCCAGCCGCCCACCGCCGACCTGACGGCCATCTGGCCACTGCTGATTCATCCGGATGATCGGTTGCGTGTGCTGTACGAAGCCGAAGCCGGCCGGCGGGCAGGAGCGGGCTGGAACTTCGAGTACCGGCTGCGCCGCTACGATGGTATGTACCGCTGGATGCTTAGCCGGTCGCTGCCCGAAGTCCATCCGCCCGACGCCCCGGTATCCTGGCACGGTGCGCTCACCGAAGTCCATCAGGAGCGGGAGCTGAGCGAAGCCCGCCGCCGGGGGGAAGCAGAGTTACGCTTCCTAGCCGACAGCATTCCGGAGCTGGTATGGACGGCTTCAGCCGAAGGCCTGGTTGACTACTACAACCACTACACCCACGAGTACACTGGCCTGACGGAAGCCGAGCTGGGCCCAACCGGCTGGGTGGGGCTGCTGCAGGCCGATGAGCAGGCCGCTGCCGCCCGCCGCTGGGTGCAGAGCGTAGCCAGCGGCGAGGAGTTTGAAGGCGAATACCGGATGCGGCGCCACGACGGCGTGTACCGCTGGCACACCATCCGGGCCCGGCAGCTCAACGCCGAAAACGGGCCGCGCTGGTTTGGCACCTGTTCCGACATTGAGGAGCAGTACCGGCTGCGGCAGGTATTGCAAACCCAGTACGATGAACTCTCGCGGGCTCACCACAACCTCGATACGTTCGTGTACGCCGCTTCCCACGACCTGCGGCAGCCTACCAACAACCTGCGGGGCTTGTTTGAGGAACTGCGGCGCTCAGTCACTTTCACGGATTCCGAGCAGGAGCTGATGTTGAAGATGGTGGATTCGGCTTTGGTGCAGCTGGATACTACTTTGATTGACCTGGCTACCACTGTGCGCACTCAGCGGCAGCAGCAGGACCCGGTGGAAGTGCTGGATCTGGCGCTGGTGCTGGAGGAAATTCTACTGGGATTACGCCCCGAGATTATGCAGCGCGGCGCCCGGGTAGATGTGCAGGTTAGCGAAGCGCCAAGCCTCCGCTACAGCCGGGCCAATGTGCGTTCCGTGGTGCACAACCTGGTGAGTAATGCGTTGAAGTTCAGCCACCCAATCCGGCCTCCGCACATCGTGTTGCGCAGCTTTGCTACTGCCGAAGGCCACTTGGCACTGGAAGTGCGCGACAATGGCCTGGGTATGCACGTGGAGAATGCGGCCCACCCGATTTTTCAGCTTTTCTCCCGCCAGCACACGCACGTCGATGGCACAGGGGTTGGCTTGTACTTGGTGCAACGGATTGTGAGCAGCCAGGGCGGCCACGTGGAAGTAGCCAGCACGTTAGGTGAAGGCACGACTTTCACGGTTTACTGGACAGTACCCAATGGCTAGCGCGTTGCTGCGCATCAAGTCTTACCATTAAGCACTGCGTTGCTGGAAGTCGGTGTACGGCTGGTGGTAGGTGCTTAGTTTAACGTGTTGATGTTCGGGTCGCTGGAGTTTATTATTTGTTTGTAAAAGAGAAGATTAGAATTAATGCCGGAATCTTGGTGCCGGCTGCCAGACACTTAGGCGGAATTATTGCTGAGGATGTTTTAGAATTTATCGACCGTTTTTTATCCTGTTTAACCCAAGTTTTAGAGGCTAGGCCAGCCGCGCTACATCCTCCGCAAATTGGGTCGTCTAATCCAACTCGTCTATGCCGTTATCCTTACCTCGCCTGCTTCCGGTCGCCTGCTTGTCATTGGGGGCGCTTGCTGCTTTTACAGCTTTTCAGGAAGCCGATCCGGTGATGCAGCGCCTGGCGACCCGCCTGCAGGCCTACTATGCTGAGGGGAACCCCGAAATCAGCTATCTGCACCTTAACCAGGCGGCGTATGTGGCCGGTGAAACCGTGTGGTTCAAGGCGTATGTCGTGGATGGCAGCACGCATCAACCCGATTCGCTGAGCCGGGTGCTTTATGTGGATATGATAAGTCCCTCGGGGAAACAGGTGGCGTTGCGCCGCATGCTGCCCTTGCGCGGGGGACTGGCCCACGGCGACATTATGCTGCCTGACTCCCTGCCCCAGGGTATCTACACGCTGCGGGCTTACACCAACTGGATGCGCAACAGCGGCGAAGAATTGTTTTTCTCGCGGCGGGTACCGGTGTGGCAGGCTGTGTCTTCATCACGGGCCAGCAGCAGGTTGATGGCCAAGGAAATGAGTGCTAACCGCCGGGAATCTACCACTGCCGCCCGTCCCGATGTACAGTTTTTCCCAGAAGGCGGCGACTACGTGGCCGGGCTGGCCACGATAGTAGGCGTGAAGGCGTTGGATGCTACTGGCACTGGGCTAGCCGTGCGCGGCACCATTCTCGACGACCAGAATCAGCCGCATGCTACATTCAGTACTTCTGCGCTGGGGATGACAGGCGTATCGTTTACGCCCGTTGCAGGGCGCCGTTATTTTGCCCGCGTAGTACTGCCGGCGGGCACTACGGCCGACTACCCGCTGCCGGCCGTGCGGCCCGACGGCTGGGTGCTGAACGTGCGCGACGCCGGGCCCGATCTGCAGGTTTTTATCCGCTACCAGCCACCACAAGGAGCCATGCAGGCGCCAACGAAGCTCCGGCTATTGGGACATGTGCGCGGCGCCGTGGTGTACACCGGTGCCGGCCAGATTCAGGGGTCGGAAACCTTTATGGCCACCGTGCCCAAAGCGGACTTGCCGGCCGGCATCGTGCACTTCACCCTCTTCGACGACCAGCAGATTGCCCGGGCCGAGCGCCTGGCGTTTGTGCCTGATCCGGCGCCGCTGCGCCTGCGTCTGCAGCCCGAAAAAACCACCTACGGCCTGCGCGAAGTGGTGTCGATGACGGTGGACGTGCGCACGGCCGCCGGCCAGCCCGTGACCGCCGAGCTGTCGGCGTCGGTGGCGTCGGTGGCGGAGGGCCTACCGGCCACCGGCACCACTGATGTCGATGTAGAGTCACATTTGCTGCTGACCTCGGAGCTGAAAGGCTACTTGGAAAATCCCGGCTACTACTTCCGCCAGCCTACGCCCGAAACGCGGCGGGCCCTCGACCACCTGCTGCTCACGCAGGGCTGGAGCCGCTTTGTATGGGGGAGGCTGTTGGCCTCCGATGTTTCGCCGGCCGCCGCCTACCAGTTTCTGCCCGAGCAGACCCTGACGGTGAGTGGCCAGCTGATGCGCCTCAATGAAAAGCCCGTGCCCAATGGTGCCCTTACGCTATTCCAGGGAGCCAGCAAAGGCGTAACCGTCGGGCAGACCGATGCCACCGGCCGGTTTACGTTTACCGGCTTTTCGGGCCAGGATTCCAGCCGGGTGCTGGTGCAGGCCCGCACCGAAAAGGGTGGGTCTAATGTAATGGTGAAGCTGGACAAGCTGTGGCCGCTGCCGGCCAAACCCACGCCGCTGCCGCTGCTGGCCTCGGCCGCTGCCCCACCCGCCGAGGTAGCTGTGTATGCCCAGCGCAGCCGCCGCCAGCAGGTGCTGGAGCAGCAGTACCGCCCTGATTCCAGCCGCAGCATTGTGCTGCGTAACGTGACTGTGAAAGGCAGCCGCCCCACTCCACCCCGGCACGACCCCCGCTCGATCCATCTGAGCGCTGATGTCGTGCTGCGTACGCGCGACATTCCGGCTGCCGACAATGCCACCGACATTTTTCAGCTGCTGCAGGGGCGGGTATCAGGGATGGATATATTCCGTAGCGATAGCGCTAATGCCGTGCGAGTGCGGATCCGGGGCATTTCCACCTTAACTGGTGGAGGTGGACCATTGCTGCTGCTCGATGGTATTCAGCTACCCAATACGCAAAGCCTGCAGGGTATTCCGCCGTCGATGGTCGAACGGATCGAAGTGCTGAAAGGTCCTTCAGCAGCCATCTACGGGATGCGTGGAATGGGAGGCGTGATTGCCGTATTCACCAAGCACGGCAACCCCGACTACGACTACAGCCAGGAAAAAAGCAACCAAAGCGTGGTGGTGTATCAGCTGCCGGCCTACTACCGGCCCCGCGAGTTCTACGCGCCCGGCTACGAGAAGTCCCCGGCCGCCAACCGCCCTGACCCGCGGGCGACCACGCTGCACTGGCTGCCGCGCCTGCCAGTGCCCGCTTCCGGCCCGGCCCGCTTCACGTTCTACACCGCCGACGAGCCCGGCACGTTCCGCGTGCGGGTGGAAGGCATCGGAGCCACTGGCCAGCCGGTGACGGGCAGCGCCGTGCTGGTGGTGGCCGACCGGTAGCTGCTGGGTGCCTCGCCTCATACATGCGCCCGGCCGTTGGCGCCGGGCTGTGGAGACTACTTCCACTGGCGTTCAGTATTCGGTTGTAACACAGAGCGCTTTCATAGAATTGTCTGCTTTCTTGTGCTTAATTGCATCACTTCGGCCAGATTATAGTGCAGGGATTTCAGAGTTTCTTCGTTGTTAAAGAGTATTCTTTATAACTATACCACTATGCCGTCCTTCTCTTCTCGCCTGCTTCCGGTCGCCTGCTTGTCATTGGGGGCGCTTGCCGCTTTCACGGCTTTCCAGAATCCTGATCCGGCCATACAGCGTTTAGCTACTCGACTTAAAGACTTCTACACCGAAGCACAACCCGAAATCAGTTACCTGCATCTCAACCAGGCGGCTTACGTGGCCGGTGAAACCGTGTGGTTCAAGGCGTATGTGGCCAATGCCAACTCACATCAGCTTGACTCGTTGAGCCGGGTGCTGTATGTGGATGTGGTGAGCCCTTCAGGGCGGCGGGTGCTGTTGCGCCGCACGTTGGCGTTGCGCGGCGGCCTTGCGCACGGCGACCTGGCTCTGCCCGATACCCTGGCGCAAGGTGTCTACACGGTGCGTGCCTACACCCATTGGATGCGCAACGCTGGTGAGCAGCTGTTTTTCTCGCGCCGCGTGCCCGTGTGGCAGACAGCACCAGCCGCACCTGACGCGGCCAGTGCTTCAGCTGGCACAGCGGTGCCTGCCCGGCGTGGTGTGGCTCGCCCGGTGGCTTCGTCTCGGCCCGACGTGCAGTTTTTCCCGGAAGGTGGCGATTACGTGGCGGGCCTATCCACAGTGGTTGGAGTAAAGGCAGTGGATGCCACCGGTGCCGGCCTGGCCGTGAGGGGCGAAATCCTCGACGACCAGAACCAGGTCCAGGGCAGCTTCAGCACATCGGCACTGGGGATGAGTGCTTTTAGCTTCAGTCCTACTGCTTGCCGCCGCTACCATGCCCGTGTGTTGCTGCCTACTGGCACTGCGGCAGACTATCCGCTGCCAGCAGTGCAACCCGCTGGCTGGGTGATGAACGTACGTGAAATCGGCAATACCCTACGGGTGTTGATCCGGCATCGGGCGGCGGCTGGGGCGGCAGCCAGGACCCAGGCGCTACGGCTGCTGGCCCACGTGCGTGGGGTACTGGTATATGCCGGCCAGGGCCAGATTAATGGCGACGAAATATTTTCGGCCACCTTGTCTAAGGACAAGCTGCCGGCTGGCGTACTGCACCTCACGTTGTTTGATGAGCAGCAGATTGCCCGTGCTGAGCGGCTGGCCTTTGTGCCTGATCCGAATGCCCTGCGCGTAACTGTGCGCCCTGACCGGCCCCGCTATGGCGCACGTGAGGCTGTGACGCTGGAGGTAGAAGTACATAATGCCGCCGGCCTGCCCACTGGCGCCGAACTATCGGTGGCCGTGGCAAATGAGGCCGGTCTGCCTGCCACTGGCACCATTGAGTCGCACCTGTTGCTGACTTCGGAGCTTAAAGGCTACGTGGAAAATCCCGGCTACTACTTCCGCAACCCCACGCCCGAAACGCGGCTTGCCCTCGACCACCTGCTGCTCACGCAGGGCTGGAGCCGCTTTGTATGGCGTGAGCTGCTGGCCTCTGATGCGTCGCCGGCAGCCGCCTACCGCTTTCTGCCCGAACAAACCCTGACGCTGGGCGGCCGGTTGGTACGCACCAACGGCAAGCCCATACCCAATGGCACCCTGACTCTGTATCAGCAGGCCAACAAAAGCGTTAATGTCAGTCAGGCCAATGATGCAGGCCGGTTTCTGTACCAGGGATTTTCCGGGCAGGACTCCGCCAAGGTGCTCCTGCAGGCCCGCACCGAGAAAGGTAGCACCGATGTGCTGATTCAACTTGATGAGCTGTGGCCGCTGCCCGCCACACCGTTGCCGCTGCCGTTGCAGGTATTGCCTGCCGCCGCGCCCGAGCTGGCTGCCTACAGCCAGCGTAGCCGCCGCCAGCAGGTTCTGGAGCGGCAGTACCTGCCCGATTCCACCCGTAGCATTCTGTTACGCAACGTCACGGTGAAGAGCCGCGCTACCCCGCCGGAACAGTCTGTCTTTTCACTGCACAATAACGCTGACTACGTGCTGAAGCTGAGTGATATTCCATCGACTGCATCTTTTTCCGACATCTTCCAACTATTACAGGGTCGTGTATCCGGCTTGCAGATAACCCGCTCCAACTCGTCTTACAATGTTCTGATCCGGGGGGCTTCCAGTATCGCTGGCAGCAGCCAGCCGCTCTATCTGCTTGATGGTATGCCGATTTCTGATGCGGAAGGCCTGATGGGGGTTGCCCCCGTCACGGTAGAGCGCATTGAAGTGCTGAAAGGAGCCTCGGCAGCCATTTATGGTAGCCGGGCAGCAGGAGGAGTTATTGCCGTATTCACCAAGCGCGGCAACTTCAACTACGACTACAGCAAGGAGCCTGCTGCCGGCGTGGCAGTGCGCCAGCTGCCAGCCTACTATCGGGCCCGCGAGTTCTACGCACCCCGCTACGAGAAGGCACCGAGCGCTGCCCTGCCCGACCCGCGTGCTACTGCCTTATACTGGCTGCCGCGCCTGCAGGTACCGGCCTCGGGCACAGCGCGCTTCACCTTCTACACCGCCGACCAGGGCGGCACGTTCCGCGTCAGCGCCGAAGGAATCAGCGCCACTGGCCAGCCAGCGCTGGGCAGTGCCTCGCTCACGGTTTCGGCCCGATAAGAAGGCAGAAGCGTTACTTCCGGAACGGGTGCCCGTTCAGGGCCAGCCGCTCGGTGAGCTCCACGGCGCGCCGGGCGCGGGTTTCGGCCTGCTTGGCGCTGGCTACGTGGCGGGCCATGGCGCGGCGCATGCTGCCCGAGTGCCTGGCGAAGCTGGCTTCCGCTTCGGGCCAGGCTTCTAGGGCTTCGGCCAGTTCGGCGGGCAGCTCCACGTAGTCGGGTTGCGGGTCGGGGGCGAGGCTGAGCGTGAGATGCTGGCCCAGTTGGATGCCAGCGGCGCGACACAGGTCTTTGCTGAGCATCAGGTAGCGGCCGCCGCCAGGCAGCGGGAGCAGCGCCAGCCGCACGGCGTGGCCATTCACGGTGCCCGTCACGCGCTTCGTGGCCTTGCCACCCAGCGCCTCCAGCATCAGCGGCGGCACTACCACTATCTGGGTGGGCATGAAGCTGGGGCCGCCGGGCTCCAGCTGCGCCTGAAAGGTGTGCGTTGGTTCCATGCAGGCAAAATAACCAACGGAGTGGTGCGAACAGCAATGTCATTTCAGGTCCGCTGAGTACACCAACTGAAAAAAACGTTGCACTTCGGAACTATTTTCGCAAAGTCTGGCACAACTCTTGGAATCCGGCCAGCCACATCCATTTATGCGCCCGGTTATGCTGACGAAGCGCTTTCTTCTTACGCTCCTTACTTCTGCTACGCTCTTTACCGTTGCCTGCCACAAAGACCAGGACGACCAGCCCCAGCCCGCCGCGCCGGCGCAGGCGGCCACCCTCAACATGACGTTTCATTACACCAATCCCGACGAAACGCGCGGCATCAACCACCTCGCCGACAAGCCCAGCGGCCAGCAGCTTGCCGACCGGCTCGTGGTGACCTTTAGCAACAGCCAGGCAAACCCCGTCGACCAGATTGAATTCACGATTGCCAAAAGCCGCCAGAAGTCTGGCTTGGCCGGTACCTACGCGCTGGCCTCGCAGCCCGACCCCGGCGCGGGCGACGTACAGGTCCGCTACCTGCGGCCTACCCCCAGCAGTGCCGCCATCGGCAATCTGGTAACCGGCAACACGCACCGCCTCACGGGCTCCTTTATCATCAGCAGCTACGATGCAAACCGCCAGCTCATCAGCGGCAGCTACACCGTGGAAGCGGCCGACAGCAAAGACCCGTTCACGTTCCTGACCACTGGCGTCGATAACCGCCGCTCCGGCGATTTGCGCGTCTATGGTACCTTCACGGAAGTGCCGCTGCGGTAAGCGTTGATTGCGGCGCTGGAGGAATTCGAGGAACAGGTGCGCAAACCAGTTTACCTAGATTCCTCCAGCGCCGCAACGACAGACGAGCTGTGTAAACTTTGATTCCGGCGGATTTGGCCCCAACTTGCCTATGCTGCGGCTTCGGCGGCGGCGTTTCACCCTGGAATCCGACTCATGCTCAAAATCAACAAGCAGGACGCTCTCGACTACCATTCCCAAAGCCCCGCCGGCAAGATTGAGGTAGTGCCCACCAAGCCCGTCAGCACCCAGCTGGACCTGGCGCTGGCCTACTCGCCGGGCGTAGCCGAGCCCTGCTTGGCCATTGCCGCCAACCCCGACGACGTCTATAAATACACCGCCAAAGGCAACCTGGTGGCCGTTATCAGCAACGGTACGGCCGTGCTGGGCCTCGGCAATATCGGGCCGGCGGCCAGCAAGCCGGTGATGGAGGGCAAGGGCGTACTGTTCAAGAAATTCGCGGGCATCGACTGCTTCGACATCGAAATCGACGCCACCGACCCCGACGAGTTCATCCGCATCGTGAAGGCCTTGGAGCCCACGTTCGGCGGCATCAACCTGGAGGACATCAAGGCCCCGGAGTGCTTCCGCATCGAAACGGAGCTGCGCGACAAGATGAACATACCGCTCATGCACGACGACCAGCACGGCACGGCCATCATTTCGTCGGCGGCGCTGCTCAACGGCCTGGAAGTGGTGGGCAAGCGCATCGAGGACATCAAGCTGGTGGTGAGCGGCGCGGGCGCGGCGGCCATCAGCTGCCTGCGCCTGTACCTGGCGCTGGGCCTGCGGCTGGAAAACGTGGTGGTGTTTGACAAAGACGGCGTCATCAATGCCAGCCGCACCGACCTGGCCCCGCTGCAGATGCACTTCGCTACCCAGCGGCCCGTCAGCACGCTGGCCGAGGCCATGGAAGGTGCCGACGTGTTCCTGGGCCTTTCGGCGGCCAACGTGCTGCCCGCCGAGCTGCTGCTGAAGATGGCCGACAACCCCATCGTGTTTGCGCTGGCTAACCCCACGCCCGAAATTGCCTACGAGCTGGCCCTGGCTACCCGCCCCGACCTGATTATGGCCACCGGCCGCTCCGACCATCCCAACCAGGTCAACAACGTACTCGGCTTCCCCTACATCTTCCGCGGGGCGCTGGACGTGCGGGCCACCGAAATCAACGAGGCCATGAAGCTGGCCGCCGTGCGCGCCCTCTCCGACCTGGCCAAGGAGCCCGTGCCGGATATGGTGAACCGCGCCTACGGCGACAACACGCTGGCGTTCGGCCGCACCTACCTCATCCCCAAGCCCCTCGACCCGCGCCTCATCACGACGGTAAGCCCGGCTGTGGCCCGCGCCGCCATGGAAAGCGGCTCGGCCCGCCGCAACATCGAGGACTGGACCGCCTACGAAGACGAGCTGCGCGGCCGCCTCGGCGTGAACCAGAAGCTGATGAACCGCATCACGTCGGCGGCCCGTGCAAACCCCAAGCGCGTGGTGTTTGCCGAAGCCGACAACTACAAAATCCTCAAAGCGGCCCAGATTCTGTTTGATGAGGGCATTGCGGTGCCCGTCCTGCTCGGCAACCGCAAAAAGCTGGAAACCATTGCTCAGGCTAACAACCTCGACCTGCACGGCTGCCAGATTATCGACATTTTGGAGGAAGACGCCAAGCGTGAGGAGTATGCCAACCTGCTTTACCAGAAGCGGCAGCGCCGGGGCATCACGCTCTACGAAGGCCGCCGCCTGCTGCGCGAGCGGAACTACTACGGCTCGATGATGCTGGAAACCGGCGAGGCCGACGCCTTCATTACCGGCCTCACCAAAGACTACGGCAAGAGCATTGTGCCTTCGCTGCAGGTGATTGGGGTGGAGGAAGGCGTAAAGCGCGTGGCCTCCATGTACATCATCCAGCACCGCAAAGGCCCGTTCTTCTTCGCCGATACCACCGTCAACATCGACCCCACGGCCGAGGAAATGGTGGACATCATCGGCCTCACGGCCGAGGCCGTGCGCTTCTTCGACGCCGAGCCGCGGGTGGCGGTTATCAGCTACTCCAACTTCGGCTCCAACCCCGGCGAGCTGCCCGACAAGGCCCGGCGCGCCACCGAGCTGGCCAAAAAGCGCTACCCCGAGCTGATTCTGGACGGCGAGATGCAGGCCAACACGGCCCTCAACCCCGACCTGTTGCGCGAGCAGTACCCGTTCTCGGAGCTGGCAGCCAAAGGCGGCGCCAACACGCTCATCTTCCCGAACGTGATTAGCGGCAACATTGCCTACAAAGTGCTCCAGGAAATCGGGGGCGCCGAGGTAATCGGGCCGGTGCTGATGGGCATGCGCAAGCCGGTGCACATTTTGCAGCTGGGTGCGTCGGTACGCGAAATCGTGAACATGGCCTCCATTGCCGTCGTCGACGCCCAGCAAAGCCAGACCAACCGCGGTTTGTAGCCGGGCCGTTGGCGTGCTGAAGCCAGATAAGTAAAAGAATAGCAACAGATTGCTTAAGGTCTGTAGAACGTCATGCTGAACTTGCCAGAGCGAGCCGGCATGACGTTCTTTTGTCCTGCCGGGCTTCGCACTTGCCGCCAGTTTTTCCCCTTCCTGCAGGGCGTCGCAAGGCGTAATTTATTCCGCCAATAATGCCACCGGTTGCGGGATAGAAAACCCGGCCGCTGGTGTTGCCCTACCACTTAAGTTTCTCCGCTTCTACGCTCCACATATGATTGCCTACATCGAAGGAAAGCTCGCTTATAAAGACCACGCTCAGGCCATTCTCGACGTGAGCGGCATTGGCTACGAAGTGCGGATTTCGCTCAGCACGTTCAGCAAGCTGCCCGCCGAGGGCGACAAGGCCAAGCTTTACACCTTCCAGCACATCAAGGAAGACGCCCACACACTCTACGGCTTCCTCGACCCCAGCGAGAAGGCGCTGTTTATGCAGCTGATTTCGGTGTCAGGCATCGGGCCGGGCACGGGCATCGTGATGGTGAGCAGCATGAGCGTGGGCGAAATCCGCCAAGCCATCGTGAACGAGGACGTGCGCGCCATCCAGAGCATCAAGGGCGTGGGCCCCAAAACGGCGCAGCGCGTGATTCTGGAGCTGCGCGACAAGCTGCGCAAAGACGAACTGCTGGCCAAAGCCGGCGTGGATACCGTACCGCTGGCCCGCGCACACAATACCAGCCGCAGTGAGGCGTTGTCGGCTTTAGTGACCCTGGGCTTCGCCCGGGCTGCCGCCGAGAAAAACCTCGACCAGATCCAGAAGCGCTACGGCAACGATCTGAGCGTGGAGGAATTGATTAAGTTTGCTCTTAAGTCCAATTAAGTATTGAGTAGATAGTAGTGAGTATAGAGTAGTCGGTGTGGAGTGGGAAGTAGTGAGCCCGGCGGGCAGTCTGCTCTGCCTGCACTAGCTACTCCATACTTACTACTCGATACTCACGACTAAGCGCCACCTGCATCCTTTTTTATTTGTAGCACTTGAACTCCGGTAAGAAGTCCCTCACTGCCTCCGTTGCTGTTGTTTTTGCGTCGTTGCTGGGTGCTTGGTGGTCGCAGGCCGAAACTGCCGGGTCGGCCGCTTTTTCGCTGCGCCAGCTCTGGTCGTGGCTCCCTGAAACCAACGTAGCCCGGCCCTGGCTGATGCCCGGGCCCGATACGCCGCGCACGGCCCTGCCCGACACCAGCCGCTACCGTTCCAGCCGCCGGCCCCGCGTGGCCCCCTCCGATAGGGTGGGCACGCCGTTTTCGCCGCAACGCCGCCGCTCGCCGCTGGTGCTGCCCCTGCCCGGCAACGTGCAGCAGGTCATCACGCCCGACGACAGCCTGCAGTATTTTGATGTGGAGGAACGGATAGGAGAGGACGTGGACTTCCGCGACCCCAGCCGCCTTACCTTCAAAGAGTACTCGCGCTGGCAACAACAACAGGCTGTACGAGACTATTTCCGAAATCGTTCGGCGGGCGGCGTCGTTGGCGACTCCGGCTCGGCCGCCTCGCGCCGCCTGATTCCCAAGATCTACCTCGGTCCCATGGCCGACCGCATCTTCGGTGGCTCCTACGTGGATATCCGGCCGGCCGGCGCCGTGACCATCCGGATGGGCGCGCGTTTCAACCGCAACCAGAACCCCACGCTCACGCTCCGGCAGCAGCGCATCGGCGAGTTTCAGTTCGACCAGAACATGAACCTCAACCTGACGGGCCAGATCGGGGAGAAGCTGCGCCTGAACTTCAACTACGACACCAAGGCCGCCTTCGACTTCGAGAACAATATGAAGCTCGACTACACGGGCTTCGACACCGACATCATCCGGAAGGTGGACCTCGGCAACGTGAGTTTGCCGCTCAACAACTCGCTGATTGTGGGCGGGCAGAACCTGTTCGGGGTTAAAACCCAGCTGCAGTTTGGGCGCATGAGCGTGACGGCCGTGGCCAGCACCCTGCGCGGCCAGGCCGACGAAGTGCGCGTGCAGAATGGCGGCCAGAGCCGGCAGTTTGAAATTAAGGCCAGCCAGTACGAAAAAGACCGGCACTTCTTCCTGAGCCAGTTCTTCCGCGACCGGTACAACCTGGCCCTGCGCAACCTGCCCACCGTGCAGAGCGGCATCGAAATCCGCTACCTAGAAGTGTGGGTCACCAACGACAACCGCCAGAGCGACAACCTGCGCAACGTGGTGCCGCTCATGGACCTGGGCGAAGCCAGCCGCGTGTACCGCAGCCCGCTGCTGCTGCCCGGCACCCTGCCCACCGCCGCCGCCAACAACACCAACAACCAGCTCCAGCAGCTGCTGACCCCCAACGCCCAGGCCCGCGGCGAGCTGACCGTGGACAACTACCTGAGCGGTGGCAACGTGGCCGGCCAGCCGCTGGTGAAAAACGTGGACTTCGAGCACGTGCGGGCCCGCAAGCTCGACCCGCGCGAGTACACCTTCAATGCCCAGCTGGGCTACCTGAGCCTCAACACCCAGCTGCTGCCCGAGCAGGTACTGGGCGTCAGCTACGAGTACCTCTACAACGGCCGCACCTACAAAGTAGGGGAGGTGGTGAACGACTACGGCAACCGCAGCCAGGACGAAGTGGTGTTTCTGAAGCTGCTGAAGGCCACCAACCCCGCCGTGGGCCTCGCCGACCCCAGCCAGAACCCGCAGAACACCAACCTGCTCACCCGGAACCTGCCGACCTGGGACCTGATGATGAAGAACGTGTACCCGCTGAACGCCTCGCAGCTCAACCGGGACAATTTCCAGCTCCAGATCATCTACAAGGACGACGTGACGGGTGTGGACTTGATTTCGCTGAAGGAAGGCGCCCGCATTCAGAACCGTCCGCTGATTGAGGTGCTCAACCTCGACAACGTCAACCCCAACAACGACCAGAACGCCGACGGCAACTTCGACTTCTTCCCCGGCATCACCATCGACCCGGAGCTGGGCAAGGTGATATTTCCGGTGGTGGAGCCCTTCGGCAACTACCTGCGCAGCCAGTTTGATACGCTGGGCGTGACGCCCGGCTCGGACCCCGCCAACGAGCGGCTGTTGGCCCGCAAGTACGTCTACGACGCCCTCTACAACCAGGTGCAGAGCGACGCCCAGCAGGTGACCGAGAAAGACAAGTTTGTGCTGCGCGGCCGGTTCCAAGCCACCGCCACCGACGAGATTACGCTGCCCGGCTTGGGCATTGCGGTGGGCTCGGTGCGGGTGCGCGCCGGCTCGGTGCTGCTGGAAGAAGGCCGCGACTACCAGGTGTTCTACGACCAGGCCAAGGTGAAAATCCTGAACCCGGCCTACCTCAACTCGGCAAACGAGCTGCGGGTGGAGTTTGAGAAGAATGCGCTGGTGCAGGTGCAACCGCGCCGCCTGCTCGGGGCCCGCTTCGACTACCGCCTCAACCAAGACGTGAACTTTGGGGCCACGGTGCTGCACCTGCGCGAAAACCAGGCGCCGGGCATCAACCGCGTGAACATCGGCGACGAGCCGGGCAACAACACCATCTACGGCTTCGACGTGAACATGCGCCGCGACTCGCGCGCCCTCACCAAGTACCTGGACATGCTGCCGTTCATCTCCACCAAGGAGCCGTCGTCGGTGGCCTTTAGTGGCGAGTTTGCGCAGCTGCTGCCGGGCAAGTCGCAGCTGGGCAACGGCGAGAACGGCGTGAGCTACCTCGACGACTTCGAGAATGCGCGCACGCCCTACACCTTAGGCGGCCTGAACTCGGCGGTGGCCTGGCGCCTGGGCTCCACGCCCCGCACCTTCCCCAACTTCGACGCCAACGACATCACCTCGGCCTACCGCCGCGCCAAGCTGGCCTGGTACTCCATCGACCAGACCTACTACACCGACGGCCCCAGCAAGCCAAGCAACATTGGAGCGGCCGAGTTGCGGAACCACTATACCCGCGGTATCACGCGCAACGAAATCTTCCCGAACCGCGACCTGGGCACCACTGGCAACGGCTTCGAGTACTCGCTGGACATGGCCTACTATCCTTCGGAGCGTGGCCCATATAACTACAACCCCGCCATTGGGGCCGACGGCAAAACCCTGCCAGCTGGCCTGGCACCGCAGACCTTCGGCGCCATTTCGCGCGAAATCACCTTCGACACCGACTTCGACAACGCCAACGTGGAGTACCTGGAGTTCTGGCTGATGGACCCATTTATTCGGGGGGAGCGAGGGGTAATCAACGACAGCGAAAACCCGCCCGTCAATAACACCACCGGCGGACGCCTGGTCATCAACCTCGGCAACGTGAGCGAGGACGTACTACGCGACAACAACCAGTACGAGTTCGAGAACGGCCTGCCCACTGAGGATGCCAACGTGGCGACAGACACGCGCCCGACTGCCTGGGGCCGCGTAACGCGCCAGCAGTTCCTGACCGACGCCTTCAGCAACGCCCCCGGCGGCCGCGCCCGCCAGGACGTGGGCCTCGACGGCCTGACCGACACCGAGGAAACGGCCTTCTTCAACAAAGCTTACGCCGACCCCTCCGGCGACAACTTCCGCCACCACCTCGACCCATTCTACGACCAGAACGACGTGAAGCTGCTGGGCCGCTATAAGCAGTATAACGGCCTGGAAGGCAACTCGCAGGAAAACAGTCAGCTTTCGTCCACGGCTTTCCCCGACAAGGAAGACCTGAACCGCGACAACGTCATCTCGGAAACCGAGCGCTACTACGAGTACCAGCTGGAATTGGGCGCCAACCCCGGCGACATTGCCGTGGGCAACAACTACGTGGTGGACCGCATCACCAAGCAGGTGAACGGCGACGCGGTGAACTGGTACCAGTTCCGCATTCCGATCCGCCAGTACAGCGCCGTGCGCAGCGCCGACGGGCAGCCGTTCGGGTTCAAGAGTATCCGCTTCCTGCGCATGTACCTCACGAACTGGCAGCAGCCGGTGGTGCTGCGTATGGTGCAGCCCCAGTTCATTGCCAACCAGTGGCGCCGCTACCTGCAGCCGATTTCGGAAACCAGCCAGCCCTGCCTGAACTGCGGCGACGCCGCCCGCTCGTTCAACATCAGCACCGTGAGCCTGGAGGAAAACGGCCCGGCAGTGGACGGCTCAAAGGGGGCCATTCCGTACGTGCTGCCGCCCAACATTCAGCGCGACAAGGAGTATGGCTCCGGCACCGTGAACCGCCAGCAGAACGAGCAGAGCCTGCGCCTGTGCGTAGACCAGCTCCGCGACGGTTTCGGGCAGGCCGCCTACAAAAACATCAACCTAAGCCTGCTGCGCTACAAGCAGCTGCGGCTGTTCCTGCACGCTGAAAGCGACGATGCCACCGTGCGCGACGGCCAGGTGCAGGCCTTCGTGCGCCTCGGCACCGACTACAACCAGAACTACTACGAGTATCGCCTGCCGCTGCAGATTACGCCGCGCACCGCTACTACCCAGGCCGAAATCTGGCCCGCAGCCAACGAAATCCAGCTCTCACTGCAGACTTTCATTGATGTGAAGGCTGAGCGCAACTTGGCCGTAAATCAAGGCACGGCCAGCTACACCGGCCCCTACACCAAAACCTTCGCCAACGGCACCAGTATTACCGTGTATGGCAACCCCGACCTGAGTTCGGTGCAGGGTGCCATGATCGGCCTGTTCAACCCCACTAACGACGGCAACACCAAATCCTTCTGCCTCTGGGCCGATGAGTTTCGGGTGTTCGACTTCGACAAGCAGAACGGCTGGGCCGCCACCGCCCGCTTCAACACCAAGCTCGCCGACTTGGCCAACATCACGGCCACCGGCAGCTACACCTCGGTGGGCTTTGGCGGCCTGCAGGACAAGCTGCAGCAACGCTCCCTGGAAAGCATCACCCGCGGCGACGTGAATGCCACGGTGGCCGCCGACAAGCTGTTCCCCGAAAAGCTGGGCCTGCGGATTCCAGTGCTGGTGCAGGCCGGCAATGAAACCCGCGCCCCCGAGTACGACCCGCTCGACCCCGATACCCGCCTGGAACAGTCGTTGAACAAATTCAGGAATCCCGACAACTCCATTGATACGGAGAAGCAGGCCGAGTACCGCAAGGAAGTCATCGACCAGACCACCAGCCGCAGCATTTCGGTGCTGAACGTGCGCAAGGAGCGCACCAACCCCGAGAAGAAGCCGATGCCCTACGACATCGAGAACTTCGCGGCCAGCTACTCCATCACCGAGCGTACCCACACCGACATCCGCACCGACCGGGACTACACCCGCACCTACACCGGCGCGCTGGCCTACCTCTACCAGCTCACGCCCAAAACCTACACCCCGCTGGCCAAGATTAAGGCCTTAGACAACCCGTACCTGAAGATTTTCCAGGACGTGAACTTCACGCCGCTGCCCACCCGCTTCTCGTTCCGGGCCGACATCGACCGGCGCTACAACGAGCGGTTTCTGCAGCGCGTGCTGGAGCCGGGCACGCTGCCTACCACCAATGGCATTCCGGGCGTGTTCCAGAAGTCGTTCTACTTCAACCGGATCTACGACCTGCAGTGGGCCCTCACCAAGGCGCTGACCATCGACTACACCGCCAACAACCGCGCGGTGATTGACGAAGGCCAGGGCCGCACCATCGGGGACTCGCCGGAGGCCCAGGAGAACCGCCGGCAGCTGCGCGAAAACCTGTTCCGCCGCGGCGGCCGCACCACCAACTTCAACCAGACGGTGGCCCTGACCTACCGCCTGCCCCTCGACAAGTTCCCGCTCACCGACTGGCTGTCGGCGGATGCGCGCTACGCCGCCAACTACACTTGGCAGGCGGCTTCCACGGCGCTGCGGGCCCCGGCCCCGGTGCGGTTCCTGCCCAACGGCTCGCCCGATCCCACCGACACCACCACCGCCAAGCTTGACCTAGGCAACACCATCCAGAACAACGGCGAGCTGAGCGCCAACGGCAAGATTGATCTGGTGAAGCTCTACAACAAGGTGCGCTTCCTCAACATCATCAACAACGCCCCGGCCCCCGGCGCCAACGACGCCAGCCCCGGCAAGCGCCGCCCCGGTCTGCCCACGGCCCTCGACCGCGCCGCCACCGCCGCCCAGACCGAGGCCCCAGCCGACACGGCTAAAGGCCCCGAGCTGCGCTTCCTCAAGGCCGTGCTTCGGTCCCTGATGACGGCCCGCTCGCTGAACTTCACCTACACCCGCTCCAACGGCACGCTGCTGCCCGGCTACCTGCCGCGCACCCGCTTCTTCGGCATGAACTCCGACTTCGACGCGCCGGGCGTGCCCTTCCTGCTGGGCAAGCAGTACGACCTGGATGCCCTGTACGAGCGGGCCGCCAGCCGCGGCTGGTACACCGACCAGAGCCAGTTCCTGAACACGCCCATTAGCTCGCTGCTCACCGAAAACCTGATCTTGCGCACCTCGCTGGAGCCCTTCCGCGACTTCAATATTCAGCTGGAGGGCCGCCGCCAGCTGGCCCGCAACCGCGAGGTGTTTTACCGCAACGAAATCGACGAAATCACGCTGCAGCCCACCGGCAACCTGGCCCCGCGTCAGAATCTGGGCTCTGGCACGTTCAGCACCTCTTTCATCAGCATCCGCACCCTGTTCGGCGACCGGTTCAATGAGGGCGAGGATTCCAAGGCGTTCGACCGGTTTGTGAACAACCGGGGTATTGTGCAGCAGCGGCTGGCCACGGCCAACACTACCGGCACGGGCACATACGGCTACAACTCGCAGGACGTGCTGATTCCGGCCTTCCTGGATGCCTACCGCGGCAAGTCGTCGGATGGCTACAAGGCCGAGAAGTTCAAGCCGTTCGAGCTGCTGCCCATCCCCAACTGGCGCGTCGATTACAACGGTCTGGCCGAGCTGCCCTTCGTGAAGCGCTACTTCCGCTCCATCTCGCTTACTCACGCCTACTCGTCGGTGTACACGGTGGCCGGCTACACCACAGCTTCGGGCTACGCTGCCGAGCCGGAGGGTCTGAGCACCATCACCAACGCCTCGGGTCAGTACATTCCGTACTACATCATCGGGCAGGTGAGCATTGCGGAGCGCCTCTCGCCGCTGATTGGCGTGAACTTCCAGACGCTGGAGAAGATTACGGGCCGCGTGGAGCTGCGCACCGAGCGGGCCATCGGCCTCAACACCACCAACGCCCAGGTCACGGAGCTGCACACCCAGGAGCTGGTGATTGGCTTCGGCTACGCCACCAACCGCTTCAAGCTGCCCTTCCGCGTCGGCGGCGAGCAGCGCATCCTGCGCAACGAGCTGACCGCCCGCCTCGACCTGAGTATCCGCGACAACACCACCATTCAGCGCAGCATCGAAGACGTGGTGGACCCCGACAACCCCACCGGCACTGCGCCCTCCGTGGGCCGGTCCCGCGGCCTCACCACCAACGGCACCCGCCAGATGCAGCTGCGCCCCACCATCGACTACGTGCTCAACCAGCGCCTGAACCTGCAGTTCTTCTTCGCCCGCACCGTCACGGACCCGCAAGTGCAGAACTCGTTCAAGAACTCCACCACCGAGGGCGGCCTGCAGCTTCGCTACAGCCTGTCGCAGTAGTATAAATGGTTGAATTGTTTAATGGCTGAATGGTTGGTTGTTCAAAAAACTCCTGAACGACTAGCCATTCAGCCATTAAACAATTCAGCCATTAAACTGCTACTTTTGAGCAGCCGCGGCGCTGCCCGGCTTCTTCCTCTTCTTCCCAACCCCCGCACTGTTATGAATCTGCCCGCTGACCTGAAGTACACGAAAGAGCACGAATGGATTCGTGTGGAAGGCGACGTTGCCTACATCGGCATCACCGACCACGCCCAGAAAGAGCTCGGCGACATCGTGTATGTTGACATCGATACGCTCGACAAGGAAGTTGCCCAGAACGAGGTCTTCGGCACCGTGGAAGCCGTGAAAACCGTTTCCGACCTGTTCAGCCCCATCACCGGCACCGTACTGGAAATCAACAGCCAGCTCGACGGCAGCCCCGAAACCGTCAACTCCGACCCTTACGGCGACGGCTGGATGGTTAAAATGTCAATTGCCAACCCTTCGGAACTGGACGCGCTGCTGTCGGCCGAAGTATATGGCGAGCTGGTAGGTGCCTAGCCTTCCCGGTCTGACCCAACAATCCGCGCCGCCCAGGCCTCGCCGCCGGCCCCTTGTGGGCCTGCCGCTGGCCTGGGCGGCGCTGGTGTTGGTGCTCACCCTCACACCCTCCGCCGACATGCCGGTGGTACCGCCCTGGGAGCTGATATCCTTCGATACGGCGGCTCACGCGGGCGTATTCGTGGTGCTGGCGGCGCTGGTGGTGTTTTCGGCGCGGCGCCAGACCCGGTGGCCGGCGCTGCGGCGGCATGCCTATACGGTAGTGCTGCTGGGCTGCGTGGCCTTTGGCCTGCTGATTGAGCTGCTGCAGATGACCATGGCCCTGGGCCGCCACGGCGAGTGGTCCGACGCCATCAGCGACGCGCTGGGAGCGGCCCTGGGCCTGGGGCTGGCCTACGCCATCCGCCGCTGGTGGCAGTAGCCCGCCCTTTCTTCTGTTTGGCTGATGACCTACTCTCCGAAGAACCGTCGCAATATGGCGCTGGCAGGCCTCGTGCTGGCGCTGTCTTCAGGAACGGCCGTGGCGCAGGACATGCCCCGCGTGCGGCGCACCATCGAAACCCTGACGGCCCCCGCCATGCATGGCCGCGGCTACGTGAGCCAGGGCGAGCAGAAGGCCGCCGACTACCTGCGCCGGCGTTTCCGGGAGTTGGGTCTGCAGCCGCTGGCCCCCGACTACACGCAACCCTTCACCCTCGATATTAACACGTTTCCGGGGGCGCTGAAGCTGGAGTTGAGTCTGGGCATGCTGCGCTTTCCGGTGCTCGGCCATTCGCGGCCGTTGCGCGCCGGTACAGAGTTTATTGCCGCCCCCAATTCCGGCAGCGGGCACGTGGGCGGCCCTTTCTCCACCGTACCCATCGTCCGCCTCGATACCCTGGTTTTCACGGATACCGCCGCCCAACAGCAACTCCTGCGCCGCCGCTGGTACTCAGGTGGCTACGTGCTGCGCGCCGCCGACGAGCGCCGCCTGCCCCAGCTGCCCCAGCCTCTCCGCCAGCACCTCGATTCTGCTGCCCTGCGTCTGACCCTGGTCCCGAAGCTCACGGCATCATTGGCTGACGAGCAGGCCCCGCAGATGCGGCTGCAGGTGCTGGATTCAGTGTGGCGCCAAGCGGAATATCGAGGACCTGGCAGCCTTGCCGCGACGGTGGAGGCGCGCGTAGATGCCGAGCTCAAGCCACAGTATCCCACCCAGAACATCGTGGGCTTCGTGCCCGGCCGCCTGCAGCCCGACTCGTTTCTGGTTGTTACGGCGCACTACGACCACCTGGGCCGCATGGGCGCCCGCACCTATTTCCCGGGCGCCAACGACAACGCCAGCGGCACGGCTATGCTCCTGGAGCTGGCCGCCCACTACAGCCGCCCCGAAAACCGGCCGGCCTATTCGGTGGTGTTTCTGGCCTTCGGGGCCGAGGAGGCCGGGCTGCTGGGCTCGCGCTATTTCGTGGAGCATCCGCTGGTACCGCTGGCCCGCATCCGCTTTCTGCTGAACCTCGATCTGGTGGGCACCGGCTCGGAGGGCGCTACCGTAGTGAATGGCCGCACCCTGCCCACGCCGTTTGCCCGGCTGCAGGTTCTCAACGCCCGCCGCCAGGCCCTGCCCGCGCTGGCTGCCCGCGGCCCGGCCGCTAACTCCGACCACTTCCCCTTCTCCGAGCGCGGCGTTCCCGCCTTCTTCCTCTACACCCGCGGCGGCCCCACCGCCTACCACGACGTGCAGGACCAGGCCGCCACTCTGCCGCTCACCGCCTTCCCCAACCTCTTCGGACTGCTCCGTGAGTTTCTGGATGAGCTGGGCGGCAGATCTGCGCAGTAGCTATTGGCAGCTGCAGTCCGCCACTGTAGTTAGTTTTCCACACTCAACAGGCCACAAAAGAAAACTCCTGCAACCATTGGCGCCGGGCCATTGGTTGCAGGAGTTTCAGCTGCTGGAAAGCAGTGAGGGCTTAGCCGTTCGTTTTGAACGAGCTCATAATCTGCTTGGCTACCGTTTCCCACTCCGGCTTCTGACGGTCGGCGCAGGTGAAGGTGCACATGAGCAGCTTGCCTTCCACGTCGGTGAAGAAGATCAGCTGATATACCTCGTGGCCCAGCTCAGGCTTCATCAGCTCGAGGTAGCCCACTTTGCGGCCGCTTACTTCTTTCACGCCGTTGGCAAACCACTTGGCCTCCTTGAACTGCTTGGAGTAGGTCTTGTAGAAGTTGTCGGCATACATGTCAATCATGTCCTGATCGGCAGTATTGTCGGTGTAGGTGAAGGAGATGCTGGCTTCCTTGCTGTTGGTGTAGATAACGCTCGGGCGGCTCTGGGCTTTAGCGTAGTTAAAGTCCATCTGCTGCTCGCTCATCACCTCAAATCCTTTCGGAATCAGGATTTCGACCCGCTCGCTCAGCACGCGCTTCTTAATCAGTTCAACCTCAGCAAAGGGGCGAAAGGCCGTCAGCAGCAGCATCAGGCACAGAGAAACAGGCAAGAGTATTACTTTTTTCATATACATGGGGCTGAAAAAAGATGAAAATCAACTTAGGGTTTTTACGACAGACTGATCATCAGGTAGTCTGTTCGGATAACACAATTTACGCAGGAAACCCTGACAAGCAAATGATTTGTGAGAAAATAATTATCCCGGATTAACACAGTTTGGCTAAAAGGGCCGCTATGGGCTAATCAGGGTAATTATTGAGGTAAAAGGCAGTGTGAAAACGAGAAAAAATAAATTCAGACCGCCTGAAAATATCAGTTGTTTATAGCAATTGTCCTATGCAGGATTTTATTGCCAAAGTTCAAAACAATCAGGCCACGCCGGTAGCGCCCGCCTACAGAATGTTGTTGATTTGCTCCTTGATCTTCTCCAGCTCCTCCTTCATTCCCACAACCAAATGTTGTACGATAAAGTCATTGGCCTTGGAACCGATGGTGTTGATTTCCCGTCCGATTTCCTGCGAAATAAACGCTAATTTCTTGCCGGTGGGCTCCGGCAGATAGACCGTTTCGGTGAAGTAGTGCAGATGGCTGACCAACCGCACTTTTTCCTCGGCGATATCCAGCTTCTCGATATAGTAAATCAGCTCCTGCTCAAAGCGCGAGGCGTTGAACTGCTCGCTGGTGGCCAGGTCGGCGAGGTGGGAGCGGAGCCGCTCGCGTACCTGCTCCACGCGGTGCGGGTCGTGGCGCTCAATCTCGGCCAGCTGGATGCGGATGCTGTCGAGGTAGCTCAGGATTTCGGTGGTGAGTGTCTGGCCTTCGGCGCGGCGGAACTCGTTGGCGCGCTCCAACGCTTCCAGCACCAGCGGCTGCAGCTCGTCCCACGTCACTTCGTCTTCCTCCTCGGTGGGGGCTGCGGCTGCTTCCGTTGGCATGCGTAGGGCGCCAGGCAGCGCCTTGGCAATGGCCGTGAGCTGCTCCAGCGAAGCGCCGGTGCGGGCGCTCAGCTGCGTGAGCTCCTCATAAGCCAGCTGTAGCACGGCCTGGTTCACGACGGCACTCTGCGTACCGGCGGCGCGCACCCGCAAAAAATCGAAATTCAGGTTCACTTTTCCGCGCACCAGGCTCTTGGCTACCAGGTTCCGGATTTCCAGCTCCTTTTCCTGGAGAAAGCGCGGCAACCGCAGCGTCAGATCCAGTGACTTGGAATTCAGTGATTTAACTTCGACGGTGGCGGAGTAGCGGTCGGTGTCGCGGTGCGCGACGCCGTAGCCGGTCATGGACTGGAGCATAGACGAACGGGGTAAAACGGCCGCAAAAGTAGCGGTTTGTTTCAGAATGTGAGATACTTACCTTTCACATAACATAAGCATAACGCCCACGCAATATTAGCATAACAGGCCCCCGGTAGCTTTGCAGTGCAAACGAAAACTACCTGTATGCCCCGTTTTTTAGTACTGATTTTCAGCTTGTTGTTCAGCACCCTGGCGCTGGCGCAGCAAGGGTCCCTGGTTGGCAAAGTCACCGATAAAAAGACCGGCGAAGGCGTCATCGGGGCCACGGTGCTCGTGACGGGCACTACGCAGGCCGCACCGGTAGATGTGGAGGGCCATTACGAGCTGAAGCTGGATGCCGGTACCTACAACATCACCATGACCTATATCGGCTATAAGCCGCTGACGTTTCCGGCGGTGGTAGTACGGGCCGGCCAGCCCACCACGCTCAACGGCGCCATGGAAGAAAACGCCACGGCTCTGGGCGAGGTAACCGTAACCGGCCAGAAGCAGACTGGCACCGAGGTAGCCATGATCCAGGACCTCAAGAAAAGCGAGGTGGTGGTGAGCGGCATGAGCAACGACCAGATTGTGAAGACCCTGGACCGCGACGCGGCTGAAGTGGTAAAACGCATTCCGGGCGTGACGGTGCAGAGCAATAACTTCATCGTTATCCGGGGCCTGGCCGAGCGCTACAACACAGTACTGCTCAACGACGCCCTCACGCCTTCGGCCGAGGTCGACACTCGTTCGTTCTCGTTTGACATCCTGCCCAGCTCGGTGATTGACCGGGTGCTGATCTTCAAGTCCGGCTCGCCGGAGCTGCCGGGCGAATTCGGGGGCGGCGTGGTGAAGGTGTACACCAAGAATGCCGTACTGGAAAATTCCACCAGCCTCACGGTTTCCAGCTGGGCCCGCAGCACCAACACGTTTCAAGGTGGCTTCCTGCAGAGCAACCACAGCGGCACCGACTTCCTGGGCACCGATAATGGGCAGCGCAGCATGCCCGGCGTGCTGAGTGGTCTGCAGTCGGCAGTACCCAGCAACAACGAGCAGACTTCGGCGCTACGCAACGACCTGCGCAACGAGTTTGTACCGCGCCTCGTGACGTCGCGGCCCGACCTGCGGGTGTCGCTGGGGGTGAACCGCAAGTTTGAGATTGGCAGCGTGTACGTGAGCAACGTGACGTCGGTATCGTACTCCAACACGCAGGAGCAATACAATGCCACCCGTCAGCGCTTCACGGCCTACAATCCTGCGGCTCCGGACGTGCTGCCCGGAAAGTTCTTCGACTATGTGGACACGCGCAGCGTATCGGCCGCACGCCTGGGCATCATCCACAACTACCAGGTCCGGCTCAACAACAACCACAAGCTGGAGCTGCGCAACTTCTTCAACCAATACGGCACCGATGAGGTGATAAACCGCCGCGGGGTTATTTCGGACCCGCTGCTGGAGCGCAACAACTACGCGCTGCACTACCAGAGCCGCTCCATCTACTCGGGGCAGCTGGGCGGCACGCACACGCTAGGCGCTACCGGCGCGGGCACCCTCATCTGGGCGGCCGGCTACAACTACGTGAACCGCAACGAGCCAGACTACCGCCAGAACATTCAGGAGCGGGAGCTGGATGCCAACCGCCCTGGCGATGCGAATCCGGCCCCGTACAGGGTGGTCGTGAACCGCGACCCTACTACCAGCTCGCGCTTCTACTCCACCATGAAGGAGAATACCTACATGACGAGCGCGCAGTATGAGCACCGCATCAACGGCCGCGATACGCTGAGCGCCAACCAGTACAAGCTGCGCGTGGGCTACTACATGGAGGAAAAGGAGCGCCGCTACGACAGCCGCTACTTCAACTACGACCGGTCGCGCAACTTCGACTCCTCGCTGGAAGAGTTGCCACTGACGACCATCTTCAGCCCGCAGAACATTAATGCCAACGGGGGCTTTGTGCTGCGCGAAGCTACGCAGCCACAGGACCGCTACACCGGCAACAACCGGCTGGTGGCGGGCTACGTGGGAGCCGTGGCGCCACTCACGGACCGCTTCAACGTGACGGGTGGTGTGCGGGTGGAGTACAACCGCCGGCGCCTGCAGCCGGGTGGCGGCGACAGCTACGAGGAGATTCGCACGTTCGTGCTGCCCTCGCTCAATACCACGTTCAACTTCAACGACCGCAGCCTGCTGCGGGCCGGGGCCAGCATTTCGGTGAACCGTCCGGAGTTCCGCGAAATTGCCAACTACACCTACTACGACGTCAGCAACAACTTCTTCATCCAGGGCAACAAAGACCTGCGCACGGCTAAGATTTACAACGCCGACCTGCGCTACGAATTCTACCCCAGCCGCTCGGAGATGATTTCGGTGGGTGTGTTTGGCAAGCGCTTCCTGGATGCCATCGAGCAGGTAACCCGCTCGACGACCGGCACTGACCTGCTGCTGACCTACCAGAATGCCACCCGCGCCTACGATGTGGGTGCCGAGATTGAGCTGCGCAAGTCGCTGCTGGATCTGTCGGAAAACAAGTACCTGCAGCGTCTCTCGTTTGTGATGAATGCCTCGCTGATCAAGAGCCGCGTAC
The DNA here is from genome assembly GCF_027625995.1 of Hymenobacter yonginensis. Classification (NCBI taxonomy): domain Bacteria; kingdom Pseudomonadati; phylum Bacteroidota; class Cytophagia; order Cytophagales; family Hymenobacteraceae; genus Hymenobacter; species Hymenobacter yonginensis. Next base: position 3,452,446 of record NZ_CP115396.1, on the reverse strand, counting down.
AGCTCGATACCACGCTGGCTGACAACAAGGATTTCGCGCTGGAAGACCGCCCGCTGCAGGGGCAGTCGCCTTACGTGGTAAACCTGGGCACCTTCTACCAGGACGACGAAGGCAAATGGCAGGTGTCGGTGCAGTACAACGTAATCGGGCCGCGCATTGCGTTTGTGGGCGACCGGAACCTGAACTACTCGGTGTTTGATCTGCCCCGCCACATCATCGACATGTCGGTGACCAAAGGCATCGGCTCGCACCTGGAGCTGCGGGCGGGCATCCAGAACCTGCTCAACCAACAAACCCGGATGTACTACGACCTGGACCGCAACGGCCGGATAAACGGGATAGAAAAACAAGCATCCTTCGCCAGCTACCGGCGCGGGAGCTATTCCACCCTCGGCCTTACCTACCGCTTCTAAACAGCTGCCCCGGTTGCCTCCTCTAAACGGAAGCAGCCGGGGCAGCCGGCTTTTAGAGGCCCCGGGGGCAACAGTAACTTAACACAGAGGCTACCCAGCGGTAACCTAGCCCAGAAACTCGGAGGCGACCTTTGTCAGGCGCAAAGCGCGGCCTCTATTGCGTTTGTCTTCACTCTCTTTTTTTCTTCTCTACCATGAAAAAAGTTGTACTTCCGGTCTTGCTGGCCCTGGCCACCCTTGTTCCGCTCGCATCGCAGGCGCAGTGCCCCACTACGGCTTCCAATGTGATACTGGTAGGTACGGGCACGCCCGACAAGCAAACCGGCTTTCAGATTACGCAGAACACCACCTGGACCCGCAACAACATTTACGTGCTCAACGGCTGCGTATATGTCAACAGCGGCGCGACGCTCACTATTGAGGCGGGCACCATCATCAAAGGCGACCTGGCCAACCAAGGCGCTCTGGTTATCCGGCAGGGCGCGCGGCTGAATGCCGTGGGCACGCCCACTCAGCCCATTGTGTTTACGTCCAACCAGCCGGCCGGCTCCCGGGCTCCCGGCGACTGGGGTGGCATTATCCTCTGCGGCCGTGCGCCCGTAAACCTGTCGGGCAACCCCACGATTGAGGGCGGCGTGAATGCTACGTTTGGCGGCACCGACCCAGCCGACAACTCCGGAACGCTGCAGTATGTGCGCATCGAATATCCCGGCGTAGCATTTCAGCCCAACAACGAAATCAACGGCCTGACGCTGGGTGGCGTGGGCTATGGCACCACCATCGACCACATTCAGGTGACTGGCTCCGGCGACGACTCGTTTGAGTGGTTTGGCGGCACCGTGAATGCCAAGTACCTGATTTCCCTGGCTGGTACCGATGACGACTTCGACACCGACAACGGCTTCTCGGGCCGCGTGCAGTACGGTTTAGGGTTGCGCAATCCCGGTCGCGGCGACAATGCCTCGGGCGGCGTGTCCAATGGCTTTGAGAGCGACAACGACGCTACCGGCACGGCCAACGGCCCGCAGACTTCGGCCGTGTTCACCAACATGACCATCCTGCTCCCGACCTCGACCACGCCGGCCTCGCCGTTCAACAACAGCGCCAGCGCCCTGATCCGTCGGAACTCGGCCCAGAGCATCTTCAACTCGGTATTTGCCGGACGCCGCTTCGGTGTAGAGCTGAACAGCAACTCGGCCAACTACACCCAGAGCAATGCCCAAGGCGGCTCGCTGGTGCTGTCGAACAACGTTATTTCGACGACGGCCTTCTCCACCACCCTGGCTAACCGGGCTGGTCGCTCCACGTACGGTACCGGCGTAACGCCACTTGCCGGCTTCAACATCAACCCCATTGTGGCTGCCGGCAACGACACCACCCGCGCAGTAGCCGGCCTGGGCCTGAACGGCGACAACTTCAACTTCGAAGGCAACTGCAGCAACAACGCGCAGTGCGTTCCTAGCTTCGCCCTTCCGGCGGCCTCCATCCTGAACTCGGGCGGCGCCTTCACCAACGCCAAGCTGACCGGCGCCGGCAACGGCGGCCCCAACAGCACCTTCGACGTGGTGAGCTTCCGGGGCGCCTTCGGGGCGCCTAACACGCCTGCCGGCAACTGGGCTACGGGTTGGACCAACTTCAACCCCCAGAACACCTGCTACAACGTGCCCGGCCAGGTGCTGGCCAACAAAGCCGCCGCTGAGCAGCTGCAGGGCCTGAGCGTGGCGCCCAACCCCACGGAAGGCGCCGCCCGCCTCTCGTTTGAGCTGAAGAAAGCCGGCGCCGTAACGGTGCGCGTGCTCGACGCAACGGGCCGCGAGGTGGCCCTAGTGACCAACGCCGCCAAGCTCGCGGCCGGCACCCAGGTGGTGCAGCTGCCTGCCTCGCTGAACGCCGGCCTGTACGTGGCCGCCGTTACCACCGAAGCCGGCACGCAGTCGGTACGCTTCGTGGTAGCCAAGTAGTCTCGCCACAACTTGCGAAAAAGCCTGCTCCGTAGTGGAGCAGGCTTTTTTTGCGTTTATGGCCTGCGCTGCGGCCGCAACATCACAGCCTGAATCAACGCCGAAACCTGTAGCTTGCGCCCCGATGAAGCTTCGCGTACTGATGCTGCCCAAGTGGTACCCCAACCGCTACGACGACCAGGATGGCGACTTCGTGGGCCGGCACGTAGCGGCCATTGCTCCCCACGCCCAGGTGGCCGTGCTGTTTGCCGCCGTAGCCCGCGGCCCGCTTGGCGCCCTCACCGAGTGCGACGCCGACCTGACCGGCCCTGTGCCCACGCTGCGCTACTACTATCGCGCCCGCCCCACTGGCCTGGCTGCGCTGGACAAAGTGCTGAAGCTGGCCCTGTACTTCTGGTGCCTGGGGCGCGGCTACCGGCAGCTGGTGCGGCACTGGGGCGCGCCGCCGCAGCTGGTGCACGTGCATGTGCTGCTGCGCACCGGCCTGTTTGCGTGGTGGCTGCAGCTGACGCGCCGCATTCCGTACGTCATTACCGAGCACTGGACGCTGTATCTGCCCCAGAACGCGCACCGCATCGGGGCGTTGCGGCGGCGCCTGACGCAGCAGGTGGTGCGGGCCGCGGCGGGGCTACACACCGTGTCGAAGAACCTAGGCGGGGCGCTGGGGCAATTGGGTATCCGTAATGCCTGCACGGTGGTGATTCCGAACGTGGTGGATACGGTGCTATTCCGGCCGGCCGAGCCGCCTGTGGCGCGGCAGGGGCTGCTGCACGTGGCCGCCTTCAACGAGCAGGCCAAAAACCTGAGCGGCCTGCTGCGCGTGGTGGCCCGCCTGCGCCCCGCCCGCCCCGGCCTGACGCTGCGCATTGCCGGCTACGGTCCCGCCGAAACCCAGCTCCGCCAGCTGGCCGCCGACCTGGGCTTGCTGCAGGATGGCACCGTGACGTTTCTGGGCAAGCTCCCTACCGAAGCCGTGGCCGCCGAAATGCGCCGTGCCGCCTGTTTCGTGCTGTTCAGCAACTACGAAAACCTGCCCTGCGTGCTCATCGAGGCCCAGGCCAGCGGGCTGCCGGCCGTGGCCACCCACGTTGGCGGCGTGCCCGAGCTGCTGCCCCCCGACGGCACCCGCGGCTTCCTGGTAGCTCCCGCCGACGAAGACTCCCTCACACAGGCCCTCACCAACGTCCTCGAACATCCCCAGCAGTTCGACGCCGCCGCCCTGCACCGCCACGCCGAGCAGCACTTCAGCCAGCAAGCCGTCGGCCAGCAGTTCGCGACTTGGTATGATGTGGTTTTGGGTGATTAGGGGATGAGGTGAAAGGTGATGAAGTGAAAAGGGGATGATAAGAACGTCATGCAGAGCGCAGCGAAGCATCTCGCGTACTGATGTCTGTACTGGGTCGGGTGGCCGCATTCAACAAGCCGTGCCTCATGCGCTTTCGATGACCGGCCCGACGGCTGAAATAGCCGCCGGACCGGAGCCTTCTCCGCAACTGGGGTCAGCTACCTTTGTCACCTGTCACCTGTCACCTGTCACCTGTCACCCAAAATTGATCCGCCGCATCTTCCACACGTTTGCTACCCGGTTGTCGTCGTCGCTGCTGAGCTTTGCGGTGGTGTGGCTGACGGCGCGCTACCTGGGCGCGGCGGGGCGGGGCAGCGTGAGCTTGTTCGTGACGGACTGCGCGGCGCTGCTGCTGTTCATCGGGCTGCTGGGCGGCTCGTCACTGATTTTTCTGGCGCCGCGCCGCAACGTGTGGCATCTGCTGGTGCCGGCTTACGGTTGGGCGGTGGTGGTGTGCACGGCGGGCACGCTGCTGGCCGGTGTGCTGCGGCCGGGGCCGCTGAGCTACCTGGGGCACCTGTGGGGGCTGGCGCTGCTGCAGGCGTTTCTGTCCATTAATATCTCGCTGCTGCTGGGGCGCAAGCAGGAAGCCGCCTACAACGCCCTCAACATTGCGCAGGTGGCGCTGCTGGCGGGGCTGCTGCTGCTGGCGTTTGCCGGCCTGGGCTGGCGTGCGGTGCCGGCTTACTACTATGCCGCGTACGCCGCCTACGCGCTGCCGCTGCTGGTCAGTTTCGGGCTGTTGCGCCGCCTGCCTGACCGGTGGGAGGGAGGCCGCGGGCTGCGCGAAACCACCTTGGAACTCAGCCACCACAGCCGCGGGGCGCACCTGTCCAACATCCTGGCTTTCGCCAACTACCGCCTCAGCTACTATTTCGTGGCGCACTTTGCTGATGCCCGGGCCGTGGGTGTGCTGAGCGTGGGCGTGGCGCTGGCCGAAGCCATCTGGCTGATTCCACGCAGTGCCGCCCTCATCCAGTACGTTGACCTAGTACACGCCGACGACAAGCAGGCCCAGCTGGCGCCGGCGCTGCGGGTGGCGCGGCTGGCGGTGCTGGCCACGGCCGCCGCCGTGGTGGTGCTGGCGCTACTGCCGTCGGCGCTGCTGGCGGGCGTGTTTGGGCCGGAGTTTGGGGCGGCGCGGCCGGTTATCGGGTGGCTGGTGCCGGGCGTGGTAGCTGTGGCCCTGAACGTGGCCTGCAGCAGCTACTTCGCCGGCCTGGGCCGCTACCGCGTCAACAACTGGGCTACCGTGGTGGGACTGGCCGTGACGGTGCCGGCCTGCTGGCTGCTGATTCCGCGGCTGGGCATTGCGGGGGCCGCCATGGCCACGTCCTTATCGTACGTGGCTTCCACGGCCTACCTGCTGGTGCAATTCCGGCAGGCTACCGGCGCCGGCTGGGCCCAGTGGCTGCCCGGCCCCGCCGACGTGGTGTACCTGCGCGAGCTGCTGCGGGCGCGCTAGCGGCCCGCTACAGGCTGCAGCGTTACCTCAAACCACTGTTCCGGGTCGCGCAGCGGGTCGGGGGTGTGGGTGGGCAGCGGGTGCGGCGAGTACAGCGCGCAGAGCGTGTTTTCCACCTGTACCAGCTGGCCGGCGGCGGAGGCGGGCAGGCCGTCGAGGATGCCGGCCAGTACTTCCCAGCGCGGCTCGCCTGGCTGGCGGCTGGCGTCGTGCCACACCACCACGGTTTCCGGCCCCACCAGGTGCTCGAACACGCGGCGCGTGTCGGTACGCACGGCCTCGTAGCGGTGGTCGCCGTCGATGAACACCACATCAAACTGCTGCCTCAGCGCCGCCAGATCGAAGGTGGCGGAGTTGCCGTGCAGGTGCTGCACGTTGGGCAGCGGCCGCGAGAAGAAGCCGTGCAGGTCGATGTACCGCTCACTAAGCCCCAGCTCGCGCATCTCCGCCGCCGACAGGTTCAGGGTGTGCACCGAGGCCGCTACCTCGGCCACGTTAGCGGCACTTTCGCCGCGCCACGTCCCAATCTCGAAGTAGCGGCAGCTTGGTACCTGCCCGGCCAGGGCGCGCAGCAGCAGCAGGTCGGTGGGCAGGGAGCCGCCTTCGCGAAACGCAAACGGCCGCACGGTGTGCGTAGCGGTGGGGGAGAGGAAGTGCGTGAGCGGCACGGTCGGCAGCCCCTGGGCCGTGAGGCCGCGCTGCCCGTGGGCCCGGGCGCGCTGCTGCCAGCCGGCGGTATCGGCGGCCAGCACGTGGTTGAGCAGCCAGGGGTTGCGCGCCAGGCTGGCCAGCCCGCGCAGGGTTTTGGTAAGACGGGACACAGGCAACGGATGAATGAGCTGCAAAGCTACTACGTCTGTTCGCACCCGTCTACTAAGGCGCAGCAGCACTTCGTTGCTGTGTGGCGCCGCTGCTTTGGGCTGGGCATATCATAGAAAATATAGTAGTTATCGTGTGTTTTATAAAACTGAAAGACAGATAGTTAAATTGACAGATATTCTGCCTGTGCCCTAACCGAGTTTGCGCCGGCAGCCTTTTACTGGTCTTTCCTGTCTGCCCTGCTGTGCGACCCCACCACCGCCCGGGCGCTTTTCGTTCTGCATGCCGGCTTCTCCTGACCTCGACGCCCTGCTGGCCCGTTGCCAACGCCGCGAACCGGCGGCGCAGCGTGCCCTCTACGCCCGCTACGCCGCGCGTATGCTGGGGGTGGCGCGCCGGTATGCCACCTGCCTGGCCGAAGCCGAGGACATTCTGCAGGATGCCTTCGTGAAGGTCTTCGCGCACTTGGGCGACTTTCGGGCCGAAGGCTCGCTGGAAGGCTGGATCCGGCGCGTGGTCGTCACGACGGCTATCAACCACTGGCAGAGCGGCAAGCTGCGCCGCCGCTGCCAGGCCGAGCCCGTGGAACTGCCCGAGCCCGCCATTGCTGCCGCCGCCCTCGACCGCCTGAACGTAGCCGAGGTGCTGGCCCTGATCGAGCAGCTGCCCGACGGCTGCAAAATGATTCTGCTGCTCTACGCCGTGGATGGGTACTCGCACAGTGAAATCAGTGAGCTGCTGGGCATCCAGGAAAGCACCTCCAAAGCCCAGCTCAGCAAAGCCCGCAAACAGCTACAGCACCTCTACCAGCACCACCACACCTTCCTGCGATTATGAGCTACGACGACCCCGAAGAAGAGCTGCTGGACCAGCACCTGCGTGAAGCATTCAGCGAGTTTGAGTTGCCGCCCGCCAGCCGCGTCTGGCAAGGCGTCGAAGGCCGGATTGGAGGTCTGCCCGGCACTGCTAAGTCGTTGATGCCGCTGAAGCTGCTGCTGCCGGCCATTGCACTGGCGGGTGTGGCCGCGGGGTGGCTGCTGCCCCGGCCTGCCGCTACTCTGCCGGCGGCCAAACCAGCCGCGGCGCAAGTGGCGCCGGTGCAGACTGTGCAGCCAACCTCTTTGCCGGACGTTTTGGCCCCTACCGCGCTAGCCTCAACCCCAGCCGGCTCCTCCTCGGCTGTGGCTGCCCGCCCCAGGCGGCAGCTCCGGGCTGTGCCCAGCAATCTGGCTGAGCGGGCAGCACCGGTAGATCAGCTAACCTACCAATCTACCACGCTGGCCGCTGCCGCCGAAGCGCACGACATTATATTGCCCGTACCGGAAGCCGATAGCAATGCCGCCCTGAGTACGGCGCCTCGCAGCCGCACGGCGTCGGCCGATCCGGTAGTGGCAGGTACAGAGCCAACCACTGACGCGACCAAAGCAGAAAGCCCGCGCGGTTTTCACACTGAATTCCGGCAGCCCACGCACCGCCGGGCCGAAAAGGGCCGCAGCATCCGGCGGCGTTTGTCGGCGGTGGGGCAGTGGATGCGGCATTTGGTCAGCCCCCGCCGCGTCCGGACTACGGGCCAGCCCAGCTTCTGAGCTGCGCAGGGAGCTGAGTTAATCGAAAAGCGGCGTGGCCATAAAAAAAGCTGGCCACGCAGAAGCCTTTCAGCCGGAAACACTGTCTGGCAGAATACCACCTACTGGAGGTGCCCGCTGAGGGCATCGGCCACTTGTTTGCTACGCGAAAACTGAAGCTTCTTCAGCTGTTTCACTCTCATCCGGATTTATGGATATGCTGGTCCGCCCTGTTTCCGAACCATCCACTGCCCGCACGCTGCCTGCCATTGCCGCTCCTCAACCAGATGACTGGACCTGGGTAATGTGCGGCGCCTTGTTTTGCCTGCTCCTGATTGCCCGCCTGGCCGGCGGCCTGCATGCGCCTGGCGCGGCACGGGCGCTACCGCCGGGCGCCGTGGCGGTACCGGCGGCCACGCCGCCCGCTCCTGTGGCTACTCAAAACGTGGTATCACGCATCTGAGGCCCGCCTGAGGCTTAGCTGATGGGTACTTTGCGCAGGATGGCCTCAATCAGGTCCTGGGTCCGGATGCCGTCGGCCTCGGCCTCATACGTGAGCAGGATGCGGTGATTGAGCACGTCGCTGGCTACATCCTTAATGTCTTCGGGCAGCACATAGTCGCGCTCATCGAAGTAAGCCACGGCCTTAGCGGCGCGGTGTAGCGCAATGCTGGCGCGCGGGCTCACCCCAAACTGCACGTACTGCTGAAACTCAGGCAGGTCGTAGTCGGCTGGGCGGCGCGTGGCAAACACCAGCTCGATGATGTACTTCTCCAGCGTTTCGGAAATCTGCACTTGGTTAATCTGCTGCCGGATGCCGAAGATGTCTTCCTTGGTCAGAATAGGGCTCACCTCGCCCACGTAGCTCATGTTGGCCATGCGGCGCATCACCTCCAGCTCGTCGGTTTTCTTGAGGTAGTCCACAAACACCTTCATCATAAACCGGTCTACCTGGGCCTCGGGCAGCGGGTAGGTGCCTTCCTGCTCCACCGGGTTCTGGGTGGCCAGCACCAGAAACGGCAGATCCAGCGGGTACGTGGTTTCGCCGATAGTGACCTGCTTTTCCTGCATGGCCTCCAGCAGGGCGCTCTGCACCTTGGCCGGGGAGCGGTTCACCTCATCGGCCAGCACCAGGTTGGCGAAAATCGGCCCCTTCTTCACTTCAAATACCGACTGATTCTGGTTGTAGATCATGGTGCCCACTAGGTCGGAAGGCAGCAGGTCGGGCGTGAACTGCACGCGCTGGAAATGCAGATGCAGCACCTTCGACAGGGTGCTGATGGTGAGGGTTTTGGCCAAACCCGGTACGCCTTCCAGCAGGATGTGACCCCCGGTGAACAGCCCGATCAGCAGCCGGCCGATCATGTACTGCTGGCCCACCACCACCTTGCCCATCTCCGCGAATACCTGCTTGATTTTCTGCTGATAATCGGGAGGAGCAGTGCTTGGGCTGGAAGACGACGGCATCATACGCGGAAGAATAGGAGTGAGGTTAAAGGTAAAGAAAGTGGGTAGCATCTGTACATACGCGCCAAATGCCGCTGTGCTTCCTGCTCATCAGGCTGGCCGGCCCCAAGCATAGAAAACTTCGGGGAAAGGTGTCGGCCCTAAAGCCAGTGCCCTCGGCATCTACGTATCCCTAAGCAACGCTTCTGTTGCCCGCTACCGAGCCACTCCGCCGTACCTGCTCCGGCAGATTGCGGAACAAACTGCTATTTTCACTGCATGGACACCGTTTCTACCTCTCCCTCCAACGCTGTATCTGTACACTCGCTGCGGCGCTTTTTGGTGCTGGCCGTTGGCATGTACTTGATCTGGTTTTTTGGCTATGAACAATGGCTCCGCGACGCCAACCAGCTAGACCCGGCCTTGTCCAGAAACATTGCGCAGGCTTCCACCTGGCTGCTGCAGGTGCTGGGTTTTCCGGCCAGCCTCAACGCCAGCAGCCCGCAGCTGCTGCTGATTGAGCAGAAACCGGCCGTGTTTGTCGGCAACCCCTGCAACGGGCTGGTGCTGTACGCGCTGTTCACCGGGTTTGTGCTGGCCTATCCGGGGCCGGTAGTGCGCAAGCTGTGGTTCATCCCAACGGGTATCCTGCTGATCTATGCGCTGAACGTGCTGCGGGTGTCCGCGCTGGCGCTCAACCATCTGTATGCCCACCGCTCCGTCGATTTCAACCACCATTACACGTTCACGTTCATCGTGTATGGCTGCATCTTTCTGCTCTGGATGTGGTGGGCGCGCCGTCTGGCCGTGGTAGCAGCCCCTTCTCCCGCATATTAGGAATGGCTGCACCCGTTGGTACCACCGCCCTAGCCGCCACCCGCCCGCCCCGCACAGCGCATCGAGCCCTGCGCCTGGTAGCGGTGGCGGTGCTTATTGTGCTGCTGTTCCTGTGTGGCATATACGATGAGACGATATTCGCCTTTCTGGGCCCTGTCTGGCAGAAAGCCGCCACCGCGCTGGGCTTTTCCGAGCAGCTGGCCCGCCTGCAGCAGAGCATCAGCGGTGAAGTAGTAAAGCGCAGTCTGCCGGTGGTAGCCACCTACGCGCTGCTCTATCTGAGTCTGTCGCTGCTGCTGTTGCGCCTGCTGCTGCCCACCTACCGCCTGCCGCTAGTGCTGAAGCTCTACGGCGGCGTAATTGCTGCCTACATCCTGCTGCTGCTGGCCGGCCGCCTCACCGGCAACGTTCCCTGGGTGTATCAGCTCGGGCGCCGCCTCATCGATTTTCTCGTTTCGCCGCTGCCCATCGTTATTCTGGTTTCCCTGCTGCGGTGGTACAGGCCGTCCTCCCGGCAGTAGTAGCCTAGCAATCAAAAAGAGCTGCCTTTTCGGAACATTCCGAAAAGGCAGCTCTTGCATTGTACCAGAGACGGGACTCGAACCCGTACGTCCGTGAAGACAAGGGATTTTAAGTCCCTCGTGGCTACCATTACACCACTCTGGCTGAGTGTTTTAGTTGATTCTTGCCGCGGTAGCTACCTGTCTGCGCGTGGCAATTAGGGCAAAGTAACTGCAAATTTTCCAATCGGTGGTCATTGTTTACACCGTTGAGGTGGTGCAGTTCCAGCGGAATCGGTTCAGCCAGCCATTCCTCCAGACCACATCGTTCACAGCGGTGTGCCTTGTATCCTTGCTTCAGGAGCCGGTTGCGCAAGCCATGCGTGAAAGCGTAAGGAGAATCCGCAACCAGAATTTCTGTTAAACTATACTGCCTACCGAAATTCCGGTGTCGCTCGCCCTGGTTCCAGGCTTTCCCGGTGAAATGCCCGGTGGCCAGTCCCAGCCGCCGGATGCGGGCGTGCACGGTTTTGTAGTTGCCACCAGCGGGCACCAGTCCCAGCCGCCCCAGTACCTGCGCCACTGACAGGCACTCGGCAACGATTCCGGCAAATGCGGCGTCTGTGACTCTGGGTTTCATATCCGGGTAGCAGTTGGCTGCTGAAGATACAAAACCGAGTTTTCCAGGCGGCAACCGCACCGGCATAAAACAAAAAAAGGATGCTTCCGAAGAAACATCCTTTTTGAGCGGGAGACGAGGTTCGAACTCGCGACCTCGACCTTGGCAAGGTCGCGCTCTACCAACTGAGCTACTCTCGCTTTTGATCTTGGCGCCGTAGTGGCGTTTTGATGTGACAAAGGTAGAAGAAGAATCCCTGAAGTCAAGCACACGCTCTAAAAAAAGTGGCTACTCGACTCAGAAAAAGGCTTTGTCAGCTGATTTTCAGGGAGAAAAATTTCAATAAAAATCCCCCCGTTCTCTTGCCAGTGCCGCGGCCAGACGCATTTCGCCCTGCCCGATGCCGGTGTATTTCCCTGCGAACAGAGAAAAACCGGAGTGGGCGGGGCGAAAAAATGAGTCAGCTATAGCAAAAACTTACTTCCCGCTGGCGGCCAGCTTCAGCTCATTCAGCTTCAGCAGGGCCTCGATGGGGGTGAGCGTATTCACGTCGAGGCGCTCCAGCAGCTCGCGCACTTTCTCCAGGGCCGGGTCGGCGGGCTCGAACATGCTGAGCTGGAGGCTAGGCCGCGGGGCGTTGTGCACGGCCGCGGCGGGCTGGGCTTTGGGGCCCCGACGGGCCGGTTCGGGCGTGGCAACTGGTACGGCTCCGTTCAGATGCACTACTTTCCCGCCAGTCGGCTCACTTTCCAGACCGGCCAATACATCATCGAATTCGGTGGCGGCGTCAGTATCGACGCCGGTGGAGGTGCGCTCCTGCTCCAGGTGGTGCATGATTTCGCTGGCGCGCAGCACTACCGAGGCGGGCATGCCGGCCATGCGGGCCACGTGAATGCCGAAGCTGTGCTCGGAGCCGCCTTCGCGCAGCTTGCGCAGGAACAGGATGCGGCCGTCGGCTTCCTTCACGGCCACGTTGTAGTTGCGGACGCGCGGGCAGTCGTCGGCGAGCTGGTTGAGCTCGTGGTAGTGGGTGGCAAACAGGGTTTTGGCCGTGAAGCGCGGGTTGTTGTGCAGGTGCTCCACAATGGCCCAGGCAATGCTGATGCCGTCGTAGGTGCTGGTGCCACGCCCGATTTCGTCCATCAGCACCAGGCTGCGGTCGGAGAGGTTGTTGAGGATGGAGGCGGTTTCGGTCATTTCCACCATGAAGGTGCTTTCGCCTTTGCTCAGGTTGTCGGAAGCGCCTACGCGGGTGAAGATTTTGTCGATGACACCCACATGGGCCGCGTCGGCGGGCACGAAGGAGCCGATCTGGGCCAGCAGCACAATCAGGGCCGTCTGGCGCAGCAGGGCCGATTTACCGGCCATGTTGGGGCCCGTAATCACCACAATCTGCTGGTCGTCCTGGTTGAGGCAGATGTCATTGGGAATGTACTGCTCGCCGGGGGGAAGCTGGCGCTCAATCACGGGGTGGCGGCCGGCCTTGATGTCGAGCAGGGTGCTGTCGTCCACCACTGGTTTCACGTAGCGGTGCTGGCGGGCGGTGGCGGCGAAGGAGGCCAGGCAGTCGGCCACGCCGATGGCGCGGGCGTTCTGCTGCACCTGGGCCACGTATTCGGCGGCCGTGAGGACCAGCTCGTTGTAGATGCGCTGCTCAATGACGAACAGCCGCTCCTCGGCGTGCAGAATTTTCTCCTCGTAGGTTTTCAGCTCCTCCGTAATGTAGCGCTCAGCATTCACCAGCGTCTGCTTCCGGATCCAAGTGGTCGGCACTTTGTCTTTGTGCGAGTTCGTGACTTCGAGGTAGTAGCCGAATACCTTGTTGTAGGCCACTTTCAAGGACGAAATACCGGTTTCCTGAATGGCGCGCTGCTGGAGCTGAAACAGGTAATCCTTGCCCGAAAAAGCCATGGCCCGCAGCTCGTCCAGTTCGGCATCCACCTTGTCGTTGAGCACACCGCCCTGGTTGGTGAGGATGGGCGCGTCCTCCTTGATTTTAGCCCGGATTTCCTCACGCAGCGCGGTGCAGGGGTTGAGCTGGTCGGCCAGCTTCTGCAACGCCCGGATGCCGGAGGCGGCCAGCTGCTCCCGGATGGGGCTGATGGCTTCCAAAGCGCGGGCTAGCTGCAGCAGCTCGCGGGGGTTGATGCGGCGCACGGCCACCTTGGAAATCAGCCGCTCCAGGTCGTTGATCTGGCGTAGGTGCAGCAGCAGGTTTTCCAGCAGCTCGGGCGTCTGGAGCAGGGCCTCCACCGTATCGAGGCGGCGCTGAATCTGGGCGGGCTCCTTGAGGGGCAGCACCACCCACTTACGCAACAGGCGCGCACCCATGGGCGTCACGGTCTGGTCGAGGATGTCGATGAGGGGTACGCCGCCGGGGTGCTGGGCCTGCACCAGCTCCAGGTTGCGCACCGTAAACCGGTCAAGCCACACGTACTTATCTTCCTCCAGCCGCCCGATGCTGCCGATGTGGCCCACGTCGGTATGCTTGGTTTCGGCCAGGTAGTGCAGGATGCAGCCGGCCGCCGTGATGCCCTCCCGCAGCCCATCAATGCCGAAGCCTTTGAGCGAGGTAGTGTTGAAGTGACGAGTGAGCAGGTCGTGGCCGTAGTCGTGGCCGAACACCCATTCTTCCAGCGCAAAGTGGCAATAGTCGGGCCCAAAGTGGTCCTCGAACTCGCGGCGGCTTTTTTTGCAGAACAGCACCTCGGCGGGCTGGAAGTTCTGCAGCAGCTTGCCTAGGTAGTCGATGGTGCCCTGGGCCACCAGAAACTCGCCGGTGCTAATGTCGAGGAAGCTCACGCCGGCCTCGTGCTTGCCGAAATGCACGGCGCAGAGGTAGTTGTTGGAGCGGCGCTCCAGCACGTTGTCGTGCAGGCTCACGCCGGGCGTGACGAGCTCCGTGATGCCGCGCTTGACGAGGCCCTTGGCCAGCTTGGGGTCTTCGAGCTGGTCGCAAATGGCCACACGCTGGCCGGCACGCACCAGCTTGGGCAGGTAGTTGTCGAGGGCGTGGTGGGGGAAGCCAGCCAGCGGGGTTTCGGAAGCCGTACCCGCGCCCCGCTTGGTGAGCGTGATATCCAGAATGCGCGAAGCCGTAACGGCATCCTCGCCGAAGGTTTCGTAGAAGTCGCCCACCCGGAACAGGAGCACGGCCCCGGGATGGGCCTGCTTGAGCTCGTAGTACTGGCGCATGAGCGGCGTATCCACCACGGGGGCGGGCCCCAGCGTGCCGTGCGTGCGGATGGGCTTTTTATTGGGGTCGGCGGCTTTGGTTCTCACGGAAAACGGGATTCGGGAATATGGGGGCGTGCAGGGGGCAGCATAGCTGTTCGGTATACCAGCACGTCATGCTGAGCAGAGCGAAGCATCTCGCGTGCTGACGTCAGAATAGTGTTATAACGTCAGCACGCGAGATGCTTCGGCTTCGCTCAGCATGACGTTATTTTTGACAACAATACCGAGTGACACAGCCCTAACAGCCGCCACCCGGCCGGGCGTTCCTACCTTTGCGGGCATGCGCAAACTCTCGATGGAAGAGCTGAACCGGCTGACGGTGGCAGACTTCAAAAATACGCGAAAATTCCCCCTCACCCTAGTGCTCGATAACGTGCGCAGCCTCCACAACGTGGGCGCGGCCTTCCGCACGGCCGATGCCTTTGCGGTGGAAAAAATCTGGTTGTGCGGCATTACGGGCCGCCCGCCCCAGCGCGAAATCACCAAAACGGCCTTGGGCTCCACCGAGTCGGTGGCCTGGGAATACGCCCCTACTACCCTGGAGGCGCTGCAGCAGCTGAAGGCCGCCGGTTACCAACTGATTGCCGTGGAGCAGACCACCGGCAGCGTGCCCCTGCCCGAATTTGCGGTAGCCCCCGGCCAGCCCTACGCCTTGGTTATGGGCAACGAGGTGTTCGGGGTGGAGGATGAGGTGCTGGCTTTGTGCGACGCCGCCGTGGAAATCCCGCAGTTCGGCACCAAGCACAGCCTGAACGTGAGCGTAGCGGCCGGGGTGGTGCTGTGGGAGTTTATCAGCCGGATGAATATGGCTAATATGCAATATGATAGATAATTGCCGGGGGGAGGGCATCAGCCTAGCCACGGGAAGTATAATTTGGGGGTAGCAGCAGATCGATAAAAAAAACCGGATTTACTGTGTAGATTTGAAACGAGTCATCGATTTTTCGATGACTTTTTCATTTGAATACCCTGCCCATCCCTCATTTCTACTTTCCTAACCGGATGAAACAAACGTTTACTTTGCCAAGCACCCGCGCGTTGGCGGTTGCTGCTATGCTGGCCATTCCGGCTCTGGCGGCCGCCCAACAGGCGCCTCTCAACCGGGCGCTGGCTGCCCTGAGCACCACTGCCGCCCGCCAGGGCCTGAGCGAGCAGGATCTGGCCAGCCCGGCCGTAACCAGCAACTTCACCGACGCCAGCACCGGCCTCACCCACGTGTATCTGCGCCAGCGCTACCAGGGCATTGAGGTAGCAGGTGCCGTAGCCAACGTCACGGTTGCCGACAACGGTAAGGTGGTGGCGCTGCACCAGAACTTCGTGGCGGGCACTGCCGCCAAGGCCCGCACCACGGCGCCTGGCCTCACGCCGGCGCAGGCCGTGGCCGCCGCCGCCCGCGCCCTGAACATGCCCGCTCCCCGGTCGCTGAACGTGGTAACCGCCGGCCAGCCGGCCGAAGGCATGACGTTCAATAACGCCGGTATCTCGCTGGAGAAGATTCCGGTGAAGCTGATGTACCAGCCCACGGCCAACGGCGAGCTGACCCTGGCCTGGGACGTAACGCTGGCTCCGCTGGATGGCGAGCATTACTGGAACGTGCGTGTAGACGCCCAGACCGGCGTTCTGCTGGCCAAAGACGACTATAGCATCTCGGAGCCGGTTTCGTTTGCCGAGATGACGCAGAAGACGCTGGCCTCGCGCAACTGGCAGCAGGTGCTGACTCCGGCCGCCACGGCCAGTAAGGTAACGGCCCCCAACTCCTACAACGTTATTCCGCTCACCATCGAAAGCCCCATCCACGGCTCCCGTCAGCTGCTGGTGAACCCTGCCAACACGACATTTTCGCCGTTTGGCTGGCACGATGTGAACGGCGTGGCCGGTGCTGACTCCACCAACGCCAAAGGCAACAACGTGTATGCCTACCTGGACCGCGACAACACCAACGTCTACAAGAAAGGCACCAGCCCGGAAGGTGGCGCCACCCAGATTTTCGACTTCCCCTTCGATCAGACGCTGCAGCCCGATGCTTACAAAGAGGCCGCAGTAACCAACCTGTTCTACTGGAGCAACATCGTGCACGATGTGATGGCCACCAAAGGCTTCACGGAAGCGGCCGGTAACTTCCAGGTGAAGAACTACACCAGCACCGGCGGTGTGCCTACGCCAGGCGGCAACGACCCGGTACAGGCCCAGGCCCAGGACGGTGCAGGCCTGCCCACGCCCAACCGTAACAACGCCAATTTCTCGACGCCCAACGATGGATTTGCTCCTCGGATGCAGATGTACGAGTGGACGGGCGATGTGCAGGTGCGCGTGACGGCTCCCTCTACGTTGGCCGGCCCGCTGACGGCCCAAGAAGGTTCAAACGGTCGTCGGATCG
The DNA here is from genome assembly GCF_027625995.1 of Hymenobacter yonginensis. NCBI lineage: Bacteria > Pseudomonadati > Bacteroidota > Cytophagia > Cytophagales > Hymenobacteraceae > Hymenobacter > Hymenobacter yonginensis. The sequence continues at coordinate 3,435,862 of NZ_CP115396.1, read as the reverse complement.
AGCAGTTTGCATCGCCCATTACGGGTAACTTGGTAGCCGTAGACGACGGCTCGGCCCAACCGACGCGTGGCTGCAACCCCACGTTCGTGAATGCTGCCGCCATCAACGGCAACATTGCCTTGATCCGGCGCGGTAAGTGCAACTTCTCGGTCAAAATCAAGAACGCCCAGAACGCCGGCGCTAAAATGGTGGTGGTGATGGATAGCATTGCCGGCGCAACGGCGCTGCTGACCATGGCCGGCACTGCCCCGGATTCGGTGGGCATTCGCATTCCTTCGGTGTTTGTAAGCAATGTGGAAGGCATGCGCCTGAAGGCTGCGCTTGATGCCGGCCAGACCGTTACCATCACGGCTGGCTCCACGCCGCGCCGCGACGGTGACTTCGACAACGGCATCATTGCCCACGAATACGGCCACGGCATCTCCAACCGCCTCACCGGTGGCCGCCTCAATTCCAACTGCCTCACCAATGCGGAGCAGATGGGTGAGGGCTGGAGCGACTACTTCGGCCTGTGGCTGACCACCAAGGTAGGTGACGTAGGCACTACAGGCCGCGGCATCGGTACGTATGCCTCGTCGGAGCCAACCACGGGCCCTGGCATTCGCCCTACCCGCTACAGCACCGACATGAGCATCAACCCGGCGACGTACGCGCTGATTGGCACGGCGGGCTATGGCGCCGCGACTGGCCAGCAGCACGCCATCGGCTACGTGTGGTGCACCGCACTGTGGGACCTGAACTGGGCATTGATCGGCCGCTACGGCTACAACGCCGACCTGACGGCCAGCACCGGTGGCAACAACATTGCTATGCGTCTCGTGATGGAAGGCCTCAAACTGCAGCCTTGCGGCCCGGGCTTCCTCGACGGCCGCAACGCCATCCTGAAGGCTGACTCCGTGCTGAACGGTGCCGCCAACTCTGACCTGATCTGGCGTACGTTCGCTCGTCGGGGCATGGGCTTCAACGCTGTACAGGGCCTCTCGACCAGCGCCACCGACAATACGGCCGGCTTCTCGCTGCCCACGGTGCTCAGCACCAGCAAGCGCCTGAGCGAGCAGATGCTGGAAGTGTACCCCAACCCCGCCCGCGACCAGGTATTGGTGCGCACGCAGGTGAGCAGCAAATCCGCCGTATCGGTGCAGCTGCTGACCCTGATGGGCCAGGTGGTACGCACGCAGTCGGTTTCGGCCGCCTCGCTGCAGCAGAACGGTGTGCAGGTGAACACGGCCGAACTGGCCAATGGCGTGTACGTAGTGCGTGTTACCACTTCCGAAGGCACCATCACCAAGAAAGTATCGGTGCAGCACTAAGAGCACCCGCAAGCGCCGCCGTGGCGGTGGTTTGCGCGGCCTGCCGCATCAGCTGAAGAACCCGCCCGACAGCCAGTCGGGCGGGTTTTTTGTTGCTCTCTTTTCCTCTTTGCTTTTTGCCCCCGATGCTGCCTGATTCTGCTTCCCCACCAACCCGGCCCGATGCGGCCCTGCTGGCTCTGCGCCCCCAGCTGCCGCAGGTGCTGCCCGCCTCCGGCGACGCTACCGCCGCCGACTTCCTCCACCACACCCTGCGCCCGCTGCTGAAGCTGCAGAACGACGTGCTGCTGGCCACCGTGGCCGATTTCGTGCGCGACCACCACATTGCCCTGGCCGCTGCGTCTGCTACAGAGCAGGCCCGGCTGCTGGCGGAGCTGCTTACCCGCAACACCAAGCTGCGCTACACCGTCATCGGGTTGATATGTGGTCTGTTTACGGCGGCCGAGTTGAGTTACTACCGCCAGCACCGTTCCGAGCTGAACCGCCGCCTGCTGGAGCTGGCTACCCGCCGCGTGCAGGACCAGGCCGCTGCTGTGGCCGAACTGAGCGCTAGCCAGTGAGCTACTACGCCGTATTAGAGCTAAGTACGCAGGCGTCGCCCGAAGACATTCGGCGGGCCTACCGCCGTCTTGTGCTGAGCACCCACCCCGACCGTACCCCCGACCCCGCGCAGCACCGTCGCTACTTAGCCATTAATGAGGCCTACGAGACGCTCAGCGACCCTGCCCGCCGCGCGGCATATGACGCGGCCCTGGCCCGGGCCCACCACCGGCCCACGGCTCCGGCGGTTTCGCCCGAGGCAAGCCGCCGCCCGCCGCCCGTAGAGTTCCGGCGGGGCCAGTGGCGCACTATCCTGAAAACCCAGCGCTTCGACTACGGCCCTTATGTTGCACCGGCCCGCCGCTGGTGCCAACTACTGCTGGTGCTGCCGTTGCTGGTACTGCTCGACTTTTACGGCCCCCGCCGCACCGTCACGGCCACCTTCGACGCCATAGCGGTGCAGCGCAGCCCCGACACCATGTTGCGCTACAGCATCAGCACGTCAAATGGCTCGTTCGTAACTCCGCTGGAGGTGCCGAATGATGTGCCGGCATTTCAGCTGCGCGTATCCTGGCTGTTTCGGTTTGTGCACGAGGCTCGCCTGCCCGATGGAAGGATGCTCCCGCTGGAACCGGAAATGGGCAGCATGGTCTTTTTCGTGGGCCTGCTGGCCTTGCTGGCCGCCACGGCGCAGTGGCCGCAGCTGTCGGCCGGAGCCGTTGTCAACCTGAGTATAGTGGCTAGTGTAGTTGGCCTGATTGCGCTGCTGCTGGCTTTGACAACGTGACACCCTCTGGCTACTGCCCATAAAAAAAGCGCCCGCAACTACAGTTGCGGGCGCTTTTGCATAAGGCTGCTCTGTCGTTAGTCGTACTGCGAGTCGCGCAGGTGGACTGGCTCGGTTTTCTTGCGCAGGCGCATGTTGAGCACTTCTACAATCAGCGAGAAGAACATGGCGAAGTAGATGTAGCCTTTCTCGATTTCCTTGTGGAAGGCCTCCATCACCAGCATCACCCCAATCATAATCAGGAAGGAAAGGGCCAGCATCTTGATGGTGGGGTTGCGGTTCACGAAATCGGCCACCACGCCCGAGAAGGCCAGCATTACGCCCATCGACAGAATCACGGCCAGAATCATGATCAGCACGTTATCCACAAGGCCCACGGCCGTCAGGATGGAGTCGAAGCTGAACACGATGTCGATAAGGATAATCTGGAAGATGATGCTCCCAAACGACGCTCCGGCCTTGCCGGCTTCGGTTTCTTCTTCCTCGCCCTGCAGCTTGGTGTGAATTTCGGTGGTGCTCTTGCCGATCAGGAACAGACCGCCGCCCAGCAGGATTAGGTCGCGCCCGGTCACTCCGAACGGCTCCGTCATCCAGGGCAGATCAAGGGTAAACAGCGCCGCTTTCAGGCCCACAATCCAGCTGATGCTCAGCAGCAGCCCGATGCGGCACAGCAGCGCGAGCAGCAGCCCGATGCTGCGGCCCCGCTGCTGCTGCTCGCGCGGCAGGCGGTTGACGATAATGGAAATGAAGATGATGTTGTCGATGCCCAGCACGATTTCCATGAACGTCAGCGTAAGCAGGCTGACCCAGGTCTGCGGGTTGGAAAAAACCGAAAAGTCGAAGTGCATAAAGTCAAAAAGGTTGAACTGCTTATTGGTTGAATGGGGAACTGGCAGTTACATGGGCCGGTATCGGGCCACGGAGCCGCCACCGGGCAAGGCCGCCACTAAGCCATTCTAGCTTTTCATGTTCACGAACTGCAGGGGCTGGCCGATGTCGGCGGAGCGCTGGCGCAGCAGCGCAATAACGCCCTGCAGCTCGTCGATTTTCTTGGCCGTCACGCGCATCTGGTCGTCCTGCATCTGCACGTCTACCTTCAGCTTGGCATCCTTGATAGCCTTGCTGATTTTGCGGCCCACTTCTTTGTCGAGGCCGGCGCGCACCTTGATGGTTTTCTTGATGAGCTGGCCGCTGGCCTGCTCTTCGGCCGAGAAGTCGAGGGCCGTGCCATCGATGCCCTGCTTCACCACGCGGCCCAGCAGAATGTCTTCCAGCGCCTTCACGCGCATGGAGTTTTCGGAGCTGAGCTGGATGGTGTTCTCTTTTTTGTTGAGCTCGATGCCGCCTTTCGTGTCGCGGAGGTCATACCGGGTCTGCAGTTCTTTCTGCGCCGTATTCACGGCGTTTTCCAGGGTTTGCGGATCTACTTTGCTGACGATATCGAAGGAGGCCATGGGAAGAAGAAAAGGAGGAAATGAAAGGCAGTACGCCAAACCGGCGCGGCGGTTGGCGCGGGCCGTAAAGGTAGGAAGGCGGGGCTTATTGCCGGGCTCCTGTTTTTGAGTATCCTTGCGCCGGCCCACCCGCATACCTCCGCCGCCATGCCCCTGCAAACTCCCCAGAATCCCACCGAATGGGCGGCCTACTACCGCCTTCGCTACGAAGTGCTGCGCCAGCCCTGGCAGCAGCCCGAAGGCTCGGAGCGCGTGCCTGAAGACGGCCTGCCCACCACCGTGCACGCCCTGGCCCTGGACGACAGCGGCCATGCTACCGGCGTGGCCATGCTGCAGGCCGCCGGCCCCGGCACGGGGCAAGTCCGGTTTATGGCCGTGGTTCCCGCGTGGCAGGGCCGGGGCGTGGGCCGGCAACTGTTGGGGCATCTGGAAGCGGCCGCCCGGCAGCGCGGCTACGGCCGGCTGGTGCTGCACGCCCGCGAGGCGGCCGTACCCTTCTACATCCGGCTCGGCTACACGGTGCAGGCGCCCTCGCACACGCTGTTTGACACCGTCGCGCATTTTTTGATGCACAAAGAGCTGGCGGCACCCACGCGCTGAGCGAGCGGCCCACAGGGCCGCGTTGTATATTGCCTGCTGTGCCGCCGGGCGTGAGTTGCCCGGTCGGCCTACTTGCCACCGTCTCTATGGAACAGCTTCCCGACGTGGCCACGCTCGTGGCCATCTACAACCAGATCAACACCTACGGCCGCACCAACGGCATGACCCTGACCGTGCACAGCCCCGGCGACGCCGAGTACCACATGACCATCCGCAACGAGCATCTGTCGTCGCCGGGGACCTGCCACGGCGGGGTGCTGGCCGGGCTGATGGATGCGGCGCTGGGGGCGGCGGCCCTGTCGCTGGCCTTCACGGCCGACGAGCTGGTCTCGACGGTGGAGTTCAAGATCAACTACCTGCACCCCGTGCGGCTGCACGATACGCTGGTGGCCCGGGCCCGGGTGGAGCACGCTGGCAAAACCCTGCTCGTCAGCAGCGCCACCATCGAGTGCCCCGCCCGCGACGGGGGCTTAGTGGTAGCTCGCGGCATGGGCACCTTCAACCGCTACCCCGCCGACAAGCGCGACTTCCACCGCCTCCTGTTCCCGGATGCCGAGCCGCAGGAGTAGGGAGTATTGATTGATAATGTACCCAAGTTGCGGAGAATAAGGGTTAGGATTAAAAGCTAATTCCCCTCCTTGGAAAGGAGGGGCTAGGGGTGGTTGACGCGCGCTAGAACAATACTAGAGCTAGTCATCGTTCTGGCGTCCATCAACCATCCCTAACCCCTCCTTTCCAAGGAGGGGAACTAGAACTAGGATCATAGTCCACAGCTTGGGGCAACTGCTTAATCCAATAAAAAACGCCAGCCGCTCGATGGAGCGGCTGGCGTTTTTTGGGGTTGCCTGTATGGGCACCGAGAAGCGTAGGGCCTACAGGTGCTCCGACGAATCGGCCGACTCGTGCTCGGTTTCCTCCTCGTCGTACTCGTCGCCTTCTTCCATAGCGGGAGCGGCTACTTTGCGTACGTTGCGGGCGCAGTCCTCGTCGCGGTGGTTGCGGCCCACCGTGAATTCCACCCAGTCGCCTTCACGCAGCTCGTTGAAGTCGCCTTCGGCCATGTCGGCGTAGCTGAAGAACAGGTTGTTCGGCGGCATCACCACGAAACCGAACCCGTTTTTCAGGTTCTTGATGGTGCTGATTCCTACGGTGCCTACCGGGCCGGCAGCCGTGGGGCCGGTGGGGCGCACTGGCTTGGCCGCCGCCGGGTAAGGCGCGGGCTCGGGCGTGTTCACAAACATGGTTTCGATCAGCTCGTCGGCATCGGCCAGGCCCTGGTCGATGATTTCGTGCATCTGTACCGGGTAGGTGGCCTGCTCCAGCAGGTGCTGCGAGGCGCGCGTCACGCGGGCTTCGCCCTTGAAATCCACGTATTTGAAGTCCCAGTTGAGCAGCATTACCCGCGTGCCAATGGTATTGAGCTTCTTGATGAGCGGCACGTAGTCGGAGTCGCCGGCAATCAGCACCACTACGTCGTAGCTTTTGTGCAGGGCCAGCTCCAGCGCCTCTAGGCTCAGCCACACGTCGATGCCTTTTTCCTGCAGACGGCCGTCGCGCGTTTTCAGGGGCATGTAGTGCGTAGCAATGCTCATATTCATCAGAATATCGTCGAGCAGCCGGTCGTGGAAGAGGCGGTCCTTGTCGCGTGCTTCCGTGGCCGATAACCGGCCGCGGAAGAAGTGGGCGTCGATGATGCGGCTCAGACGTACGTCCACGTCTTCTTCCTCTGCTACCTGATGGCGAATAAACTCGTGCAGACCTTCCAGGCTAATCCGGGCCTTACGCTCATGCTGGAAGTAGTAGTAATCACTGATCTTCAAAAAATAATTGCCGTCATAAAAGACGCCGACCCTGATCAGAGGGCTATTAATCTGGTTCATACAAGAAGGGTTGAAGGGTAAGTAAAAAAGGTGTGTGTGGGGGGTAGGGGGGCAGTTAATTTGTTTTCAGTCATAGCCATTGCTGGCATAGTCTGATGCCAAAGATACGATACCTATTGTTTTAGCTGCCTGCATGATAGACTATATTCGGTGCCTGCCCAGGATTGCAAGCCAAACCAGACAAAATACCAGTTAAAGCTACCTGAACACCATCCGCTATTGCCTGATCTGCCGGCTGCTCCCCTACCACGTCGCTGTTTCCACAGAAGCCAAGTATTGGCCGCCGGTGCTGCCTGACGGGGGCAGCGAACCGGAAAAGCGACTGTAATATTAAATAAAATATATTTTACATAGGCGTATCCCTGAACGTATGATCATATATGCAAAGTGCATTTCGGCGCTAATCTAACAAAACCGGCCATTACCCGCCGAAATTATACCCGGCACGTCTGGCAGTATTCAGCCGGCCGGGTAATGCATACGGCAAAGCGCTCTGCCAGCCGCATAGTACGTGGCGTTATATGAAGGCTGTATGAACCAACTACGTGCTATAACCCGACTATTAGGGTGTATGTTGCTGATAATAAGTGTCCTCTATTTACAGAGCCGAAGTGAATAGGGCAGGGGGCAGCGCACAGCAGTTTCTGCCGCCGGCCTAGACAGTAAAATGCAGGCAGTGAAACTACCTGCACGTATGTATGCACATGATTTTATACCTAAAATTCAATTCTGCCGGCTACCAGGCCCAGCACCAGCATGGCGTATCCTACACAAATAGTTACTTCCAGCATATTGCCACTGGGCGAACCGGTGCGGATCAGCGGAATCTTGAACGACGTGTCCAGCAGCGGCATCAGCCACTTCACGCCGGCTTTGGTGAGGGTGTCGGCCAGCAGGTGCGAGACGTAGCCGCCGCCGGCAAACAGCGCCACGCCGTGCCAGCCCAGGCTCTGGTTGGCCAGGTGGCCGATGTAGGTCCAGAGGGCGGCGGCCCAGATGGTGTGCGTCCAGGAGCGGTGGCTGGTGAAGGGCGCAATGGCCACGAAGCAGCCCAGCATGCTCAGCCACAGAAAACCGGTGTACAGCCCCGCCACCACCGTGCACAGGCCCGTGAACAGCAGCGCCAGCCGGCGCGTAGAGTCGCCCTGCATAGCCGCGCCGATGAGGCCGAACGCCAGGGCCGCTGTGAAGCCCATGCGCCGGTCGGGGCCGATGGGGAGCATGAAGTGGGTGTAGGCGGCCAGCAGCAGCGCCACCACCACAAAGGCCCAGCGCACATAGGCCTGCGCGAAGCCCAGGCGCTTGCTGAGGCGGGAGCTGGGGTGGTCGAGGTCGGGGGCGAGGGCCGAGAAGCCGGCCAGCGCAATACCGGCTGGGGAGAAGGGGATGCCGGGCACCAGGCCCGCGACGGCAACGCCGGTAATCAGGCCAATGGCCAGGTGAGAAGAACCGCGCAAAGAAGATAGAGTATAAAGGGCGAAAACTGCCCGCAAAGGTGCAACAATAGCCGCGCCCGCCCGTCTTCCACAGTGCCTGGAAAGCGGCAGGAAGCATAACAGGTTGCGGCCTTGGGCTACAGTGCCGGAAAGAGTATCGGGTAGCTTCCGGCTATAAAGTAGGTGCCCTGCTCTCAGAAGCACGGATACCAGTTCGTAGCCCTATACTGTAAGAGGTATGGCCCGGCCTACCACTTGCCGGAACTGCCTTTCAGGTGGCCGCGGATGTCCTGGACCTGCGTTTCCAGCAAGGCCAGGCCGCGCCGGAAGGCGTCGGTGGCTTCGGCCTTGGCCTGCTCGGGCAACGGGCCCTGTTCCTGCACCTGCTGGCGCACCTGTCGGAGGTGATGCAGCAGGTTGTCCCACTCGTCGCTGCCTGGTTGGTTGTGCGTATCTGCCATTGCCCTATGCCCCCCCGGGCTACATTAGCTGCATGAACCCGGAAGATACGGCAACCGGGCGCAAGTCGGACGGAAACTTTCGGGGCCGCCCGGTGGTATTGAGTACCGCGCCCTGTTGGCGCCTGTCAGCCTGCCTCGCCCGACCGGATTTTCATTCGGCCGGGCTTCTACCTTTGCCTCCTCCCTAGCCGATACTCGTTTTGAAGGTCACCGATTTACTGAAGCTCTACGCCCTCGACCCCACCGGCATGACGCTGGGCGCGCGCCTGAACCCCGCCACCCGTCGCTCCCTGCGGCCCGCCGACAAGGCCGAAGCGCCCGTGCGCCTGCACCTGCGCGGCCTCGTAGGCTCCCAGGATGCCGTGCTGGCCGCCGCCGTCCACCAGGAGTATCCCGATCAGCACCACCTGTTCATCCTCCACGACCGGGACGAGGCCGCCTACTTCCTGGCCGACCTGCAGCACCTGCTTCCCGACGAGGAGCCTCTCCTGTTCCCCACCTCCTACAAGCGCCCTTACAGCTTCGACGAGACGGAAAACGCCAACGTGCTGATGCGGGCCGAGGTGCTGAACAAGCTGAACTCGCACCGCGGCCCCAAAACCACCGCCGAACAGGCCGCCGACGACGCGGCCGACGCGGCAGAAACCGACGGCCAGGGCAAGAAGCGCGGAAAGGCCAGCGCCAAAGAAACCGCCGGTGTGCTCATCGTGACATACCCCGAGGCCCTGTTCGAGAAGGTTATCAACAAGAAAAGCCTCGTGGCCAACACCTTTCTGGTGAAGGTGGGCGACAAGCTGGACGTGAACTTCGTGAGCGACATGCTGGCGGAGTACGACTTCGAGCGGAGCGACTTTGTGTACGAGGCCGGCCAGTTTGCCGTGCGCGGGGGCATCGTGGACATCTTCTCCTACGCCAACGAGCTGCCCTACCGCATCGAGCTGTTCGGGGATGAGGTGGAGACGATTCGCACGTTTGACCCGGAAAGCCAGCTGTCGGTGGAGAAGCGGCAGCAGGTGAGCATCATCCCGAACGTGCAGACCAAGCTGCTACAGGAGACGCGGGAGGCGTTTCTGGAGTTTATCCCGAAAAACACCGCCGTGTGGGCCAAGGACGTGCGCCAGACGCTGGACGTGGTGGATGAGTACTTCGACAAGGCCGAGGCGGGCTTCCAGGAGCTGCTGGCGGTGGCGGGCGGCACCCAGGTGGTGAGCAAGCCGGCCGAGTTGTTTGAGTCGGCCAAGACGCTACGCAAGCTGCTGGAAGGGTTTGCGGTAGTGGAGTTCGGCAAGCGGTTCCACTTCAAGGCCGGCGCGGAGGAGTTCCAGTTCAGCGCCAAGCCCCAGCCCAGCTTCGGCAAGGACTTCAACCGCATCGTGAAGAACCTGCACGACAACCAGGCCAAGGGCTACACCAACATCATTGCCGCCGAGCAGGTACGCCAGGCCGACCGCCTGCGCACCATCTTCGACGAGCTGGACAACAACGTGCAGTTTCAGCACCTGCTGCTGGGGCTGCGCGAAGGGTTCATCGACGAGACGCTGCGCCTGGCTATCTACACCGACCACCAGCTGTTCGAGCGGTTCTACCGGGCCCAGGAAACCCGCAAGTTCTCCAAGAAAAAGGCCCTCACGCTAAAAGAGCTGCGCACCCTGGTACCCGGCGACTACGTGGTACACCAGGACTACGGCATTGCCCGCTTCGCCGGCCTCACCCAGGTAGAAATCAACGACAGGCTGCAGGAGGCCATCCGGCTGGTGTACCGCGACGACGACGTGCTGACCGTCAGCATCCACGCCCTGCACAAGATTGCCAAGTACAGCGGGGCCGAGGGCACGCCGCCCACCATGAGCAAGCTGGGCTCGCCGGAGTGGGAAAACAAGAAGAAATCGGTCAAGAAAAAGGTGAAGGACATTGCAGCCGAGCTGATCCGGCTGTACGCCAAGCGCAAAACCGCGCCCGGCCACGCCTTCGCCCACGACTCCTTTATGCAGGCCGAGCTGGAATCGAGCTTTATCTACGAGGACACCCCCGACCAGGCCAAGGCCACCGAGGACGTGAAGCGCGACATGGAGGTGCCCCACCCCATGGACCGCCTCGTGTGCGGCGACGTGGGTTTCGGCAAGACGGAAGTAGCCATCCGGGCCGCCTTCAAGGCCGTGGCCGACGGCAAGCAGGTGGCCGTGCTGGTGCCCACCACCATCCTGGCCATGCAGCACTACAAAACCTTCCGCGAGCGGCTCGGCAACTTGCCCGTGACGGTGGAGTACGTGAACCGCTTCAAAACCACCAAGCAGATCAAGGAAACCCTGGGCCGGGTGGCCGACGGCAAAACCGACATCCTCATCGGCACTCACCGCCTCACCAACAAGGACGTGCAGTTCAAGGACCTGGGTCTCTTGGTGATTGACGAGGAGCAGAAGTTCGGGGTGAAAACCAAGGACAAGCTCAAGGAAATCAAGGTGAACGTGGACACGCTCACGCTCTCGGCCACGCCTATTCCGCGCACCCTGCACTTCTCGCTGATGGGAGCCCGCGACTTGAGCGTGATTGCCACGCCCCCGCCCAACCGCCAGCCGGTGCAGACGGAGCTGCACGTGTTCGATGAGCTGCTGATCCGCGACACCATTTCGCGGGAGCTGAAGCGGGGCGGGCAGGTATTTTTCGTGCACAACCGCGTGAAGGACATTGAGGAGCAGGCCAGCATGATTCTGCGCCTCGTGCCCGATGCCCGCGTGACCTACGTGCACGGCCAGATGGACGGCGACCTGCTGGAAAAGCGTATGATGAAGTTCGTGGACGGCGACTACGACGTGCTGGTGGCCACCACCCTCATCGAATCGGGCCTCGACATTGCCAACGCCAACACCATCCTCATCAACCGCGCCCACATGCACGGCCTCTCCGACCTGCACCAGATGCGGGGCCGCGTGGGCCGCTCCAACAAAAAGGCCTACTGCTACCTGCTCACGCCCCCGGTGGCCGGCCTGCCCTCCGACGCCCGCAAGCGCCTGAGCACCCTGGAGGAATTCTCGGACCTGGGCGCGGGCTTCAACGTGGCCATGCGCGACCTGGACATCCGGGGCGCGGGCAACCTGCTGGGCGGCGAGCAGTCGGGCTTCATCAACGACCTAGGCTTTGAAACCTACCACCAGATTCTCGACGAAGCCGTGCAGGAGCTCAAGGAAACCGAGTTCCGCGACCTGTTCCTCGGCGACCCCACCCAGCGCCTGCAGGAAGCCGCCGGCACCGGCCGTCCCAAGGAGTGCAACATCGAAACCGACTTGCAGGTGCTCATTCCGGACCGCTACGTGAGCAGCGTGTCGGAGCGCCTGCAGCTCTACAGCAAGCTCGATAGGGCCAAAAACGCCGAGGAGCTACGCAAGCTGCTCACCGGCATCGTGGACCGCTTCGGGCCGCTGCCCCAGGAGGTGGAGCAGCTCGCCGACATCGTGCGCCTGCGCTGGCTGGCCTGCCAGACCGGCTTCGAAAAGCTCACGCTCAAGAAGAACCTGCTCAAAGGCTTCATCCCGGCCACCAACAACGAGCCCTACTTCCAGGGCGCCACCTTCGGCAACATCCTCAGCTACGTGCAGACCCACCCGCGCTCCGCCTCCATGAAGGAGCGCAAAGAACAGCTCATCATCTCCTTCGAAGACGTGAAAAGCGTCCAGGCCGCCAAGCGGATCCTGAGCGAGCTGGTGAGTGAGGAAACGGTGGGGGTGTAAGCAATAGTATAGAAGGCGGGGGTATTTGTGCTCCTCTGCCTTCTATATCATTGCTTGTATTTTATTTATAATATTCTCATAAACCTCTTTGCAAAGCAAAGCATCTTCATATGCATTGTGATATTTTTTTCTTTTTAAGGAAAAATAATTAACACATTCAGATAAAGAGTTCACTTCTTTGTTAAAAATATTTAATCTGTTTGCAACCTGAGAAATAGACTGCACGTCTATATGCCTGTAATTTATTTTATTAAATGTATCTATCATATTATTGTAATAACATATTTTTTTAAAAAATCCAACATCAAAGCTTATGTTCCATGAAGCGAAGCAATAATCAGTTCCCATAGACTCGAAAAATAAATTAATAACATTTTCTTGAGATGGAGATTCGTAAAGATCTGAATATTTAATTCCATGTATATCAAAAGCACTATTATCTATTATTGCATTATTAGGCAAGGATATTCTAGAGTAGAATTTATTTATAATATTTAATTCACCATCTACAACTAAAGCTCCAATTTCTATTGGCTCGTCTTTGTAAATATCTATTCCAGTCGTTTCAAAATCTATAAAGCAAATGTTCTTTTGCTGAGCCATGTTAGAATTGCTTTAGTTCGTACGAAGTAGGATCATCAATAATGCTTTTTATCTCTTCCATACACTTTTTATAAATACTTCCCTTATCCAATGTATCTTTAACATATATTGCAATAGGCTTTACTGATTTATCAACCGATATTTTGGATGGGCAAAATAATATGTAATCGTCCATTCGATAAAAGGAATAGAAAACAGGATGCCTTTTCATTATATATATTTTAACTTTCGCCTTTAGCTTTTTCCTTGCTTTCATATCTGAGAAATACGTAAACAAAGTTTGTTGAGAATCTACAACTCTTTGCTTGATGCGTGCAGCTGCATAGCTTTGATCATTAGCGCCCCAATGATTGCCGAGTCCATCTATAAATGGATTGTCTTCATGAAACATAAACAAAGTAATCGTAGCGTTCTTTTTTCCTGCAACAGAAGTTAATGAGTCTCGTATATTGTTAAATACTGTTTGGCCATATGTAAGATAAATAATAACATCACTACAATTGGCTACCGAATTTCTAAGATCAAAATCGGAAAAATTACTATAATATTTTACTATACCTGCATTTATAACTTCTTTTGATATATTAAAATTTCTCAACATATCATTGAATATTTCTTTTCTCGAAGAAATGTCAAAATATATACCAATAATTAAACCTGTTAAAATAGCCATCAGGACATTAAACCCCACATTAATTAATGTGGACTGAATACCTACTTTATAAACTGTCTTAAGGTATTCAAACCAAGATATAAGAAGCAGTAAAATCAAAGATCCAATTACAATATAATATTTCTTCTGCATGTTAATAGTTAGTCAGAATGTTGGGAGTTAGGATTGCAAGTTTACGAACGCAACACTTGCTTTAAAAAATGCATAGCAAAATGGGGCTGCACCGCTAGGGCCACGATTACCGTAGCTCCCCATACAGTGTCAGGCAATACGTATCAGTGCCAGAGGCCAGTTCAGCTTCTATCGTAGCCTGATGCTGCTGCAGCAACGCGGCCAGGGCGGCGGTGGGCAGGTTGCCGGCCCGGAGCAACAGAACCTTCGGCGGAGCACCGTAAAGCGTGCTCAGCTCCACAAAATCGTCGTCGTGGGTGACGATAACGAACTCATGCTGACGGGCATAATCCCAAATGAGGCGGTCGGTTTTGCCCAGCAGGCCCAGTCGCCGCACCTGCTCCGAGCCGGGGAAAGCCTCGGCCAGCAGGGCCACTACCCGGTAGGAAATGTTTTCGTCCAGCAGCAGCTTCATCCGGCAATGCGCAGATGCCGCTCCCGGTCGGCGGCGTAGAGCAGGCAGGCCTGAATCTGCGCCTGAGTCAGCTCCGGGAAGTCCTCCAGAATCTCCGGTATTGTCTGGCCGCTGCCCAGCCAGCCCAGCACATCGGCCACGCTGATGCGCGTGCCCGTAATGCACGGCCGCCCGAAGCGTACCTCAGGGTTGATAGAAATCTGTGCGTAGTAGTCCATAAGTCTAGGGCTTTCTCAAATGTGCGGAATATTGAGAAAATAGTTCTCAATACTTGCTTCAGGTACACCTCTCACGCCCACCACACCCACTCCCGCCGCTGCTACAGCCTCTGCGGCGGCGGGCTGAGGGCGTCGCGCCCCCGTTACCAGCGGATGCCACCCGGTTAGCCCGGCTTGTCAGCCCGCCACCGGGCGTTGTCACCGGGGCAGCGGCCCTTGTCACGGGGGCAGCGGGCGGTGCCACCGGGTCAGGGGGCCTTGTCACGGGGGCCGAGGGCCTTGCCACCCGGTCAGCGCCAGGTGTCACGCGGGCAGCGGGCGTTGCCACCGGGGCGGGGGGCGTTGTCAGGGCGGCAGCGGGCGTTGCCACTTCGGCAAAAAAAGTTGCCGTTCAGCTTGGCAGATGCTCCCGGCCACCGCTTATCTTCCGCAGGTACTTAACACTTATGCTCTTATGACCGATAAACAACGCGCCCGCCTCACTATGATGCAGGCCACCCTCGCCGTCCTCGACCAGTATGCCGAGGTCTATGCCGCCAACAAAGCCCTGGGCACCGCCCGCGCCGAGTTGGCCGCCCTGGTCCAGGACCTGGACCCCACCGCCGCCACCCAGCAAAGCGCCGCCGCCCCCCGCAGCGCCGGGGCCGTGAAGAAGGCCACCAAGGAGCACCTGGCCCAGCGCGCCGCCGAAGTAGCCGCCGCCCTGCTCGCCCACGCCGACGAGCAGCAGGACATCCGCCTCCACACCGACGCCGACTACACCGAGCGCCAGCTCCGCCGCGCCCCCGACAACGACCTGGCCCGCATCAGTAAAAACATCCACGAGCAGGCCACCGCCCACTTCGCCGCCCTCCAGAACCAGGGCGTCACGCAGCAGGAGCTCACCGAGCTGGTCGCCGCCCTCACCGCCTTCCAGGCCGGCCAGTCGGCCCCCCGCCTCGCCTCCGCCGACGGCAAAGCCCACACCCAGGCCCTCGCCACCGACCTGCGCGCCGCCGTAGCCCTGCTCCGCAACCGCCTCGATAAGTACCTGGTGCGCTACCAGCGCCCCGAGCCCCGCTTCTACACCGCCTACCAGTCGGCCCGCCAAACCATCAACACCGCCCAGCGCACCGAGCAGCCAGCCAAAGCTATCAGCTAGCGCGACAAGCTAAAAAGCTAGTTCCCCTCCTTGGAAAGGAGGGGTTAGGGGTGGTTGACAAGCGTTGAACGGTGTTTAGAAATAAATTCTAGTAATCGTTCTAGCGTTCATCAACCACCCCTAGCCCCTCCTTTCCAAGGAGGGGAACTAGCTTCTAACTCTAATCTGACGTGCGCCCTTCTCCAGGCAAACCCGCAACGGCCGCTCCTGCCCAGGAGCGGCCGTTGCGGGTCTAGTACCAGTGTAGAGACGCGTATTCGCGTCTCTTCGTCCGCGCCGCCTGGGCAGCACGGCCCCACACCGGTCGTTCAACGACAAGACGCGAATACGCGTCTCTACAGTGGTGCCGCCCGGGCAAGTACGGCCCCGGGCCGTTCAACGACGAGACGCGTATTCGCGTCTCTACCCCAGATACCACGCCGCCGCGGCGCCCACTGTTACGGCCTCGCCGGGCGCTACGGTGGGGGCGGCTGTTTTCACGGTCAGGCAGCCACTTTTAAGGGCCACGTCCACTTCGGAATAGCTGCCCATGAAGCGCACGGCCCGCACGGTGCCGGCCAGGCCCGGGCCCTCCGGATTGAGCTGCAGGGCCTCGGGCCGCACCAGCAGCGGCTTGCGGCGGGGCTTCAGGCCGGCCTGCTGCGCTAGCGCCGCGGCCAGCGCCCCGGTCAGCAGGTTGTAGTCGCCGAACAGGCCGGCGGTGTATTCGTTGGCGGGCTGCTGATACACCTGCTGGGGCGCGCCCTGCTGCACCAGCCGGCCCGCCTGCAGCACCAGCAGCTCCTCGGCCCAGGCCAGCGTGTCGGTGGGGTCGTGCGAGACGAGGATGCTGGTCAGGTCCAGCTCGGCCCCGATATCCTCCAGCACAGCCTTGAGCTGCTGCTTGTGGGCGCGGTCGAGGTTGGAGAAGGGTTCGTCGAGCAGCAGCAGGCGCGGGGCGCCCAGCAGCAGCCGGGCCAGCGCCACGCGCTGCCGCTCGCCACCCGACAGTTGGTCGGTGCGGCGCGCCAGCAGGTGCCCGATGCGGCAGAGCTCGTAGAGGGCCTGGGCTTCGGCGGCCGGCCGCTGGCTGGCGTAGCGCAGCACCTGCTCCACCCGCAGCGAGTGCGGCAGCTCCAAGTGCTGCGACAGATACGCCACGCCCGGATGCCCCGGAATCAGCACGTCGTGGGGCCCGCGCACGCGCCGCCCATCGAACGTGATGGTGCCGGCCGTGGGCTGCACCAGCCCGGCCACCACCTGCAGCAAAGTGCTTTTGCCGGCCCCGGTTTCGCCCGCAATGGCCAGCCGCCGCCCCTCCGGCAGCGCAAAGCTGATGTCCTGCAGCGCCGTGTGGCTGCTTTCCTGCACCGAAATCCCCGCAACCTGCAATAAGCTCATAGATGCCCGCTCACTTGTAAGCGGGCAACCTTCGCCCGCCCCGCAAAGCTACGCCGTTCAGCCTCGGCGCAGGGTGAGTGGCGGGAGCAGCCAGCTAAGGCTAAAAAGCTAGTTCCCCTCCTTTCCAAGGAGGGGAACTAGCTTTTAGCTTTAGTATCCGCAAACCGGCCCGGCCCAAACGCACCAGAGCCGCGACAGGTTGCGGCTCTGGCTTGTTATTCGGAAGCAAGCTGCTTACAGCTTCTCCACCGGAAACTTATCGAGAATATCCTTGGCCGATTTAGAGAATTCCTCGCCGATGCGGCCGGGGTTGCCCACGGCGTCGGCCACCGAGCCGCGCCACACCAAGTTGTTGCTGCGCGCATCCACGAAGTCCAGAATCATGGTGCCTTCGGTGAAGGTTTCGGTGCGGGTGCCGGTGTTGTAGTACGGCGACGAGTAGAAGTAGCCGTAGTTGATAGGCAGGAAGCGGCCCCGGTACGCGAAAGAGTAGGGGTAGGCGAAGCCGGCCGGCTGCGGGTTGGTTACGGTGCGCTCGGCCTCCTCAATGTAGAGGTGGTAGGTCAGGTAGAAATCGGGCTTGGTGCGGCCCGTGGCCTGCCGGATGCCGCGCTTGGCCAGCTCCGAGCTGATGGCGCTCTGAATCTGCTGGTCGTTGAGGCTGCTCTTGTAAATCGGGTTGGCCGAGCTGGCCGATTTTACCTCCGTGGTGGCCCAGTCGTAGGTTTTATACTGCGAGAAGTCGGTGCCGGGGCGCTGCTGCACGGCCACCGAGGGCGAGCAGGCGCTTACCAGCACGGTAAGCAGGAAGAGGAAGATATTGGCGGTGGTTTTCATGGCGAAGAAAGGCTGGTGGGAAGTAACAGATACGTTGGCTATACCCGCTCCGCCACCCGGAAGTTGCGCCGGGGCCTGCTCCCAACCCGCTGCCATCCACCGGATTCGTAGTGCTCAGGGTGCTTGCCGTCAGGCTGGGGGCACGCAGGGGCCCGGGCCGGCGTGCGCGGCCAGGCGCTGACAGGCGGTTTCCATGCGGGCTACTTTCTGCTCGTCGGTGGGGGCGGCGGCCACCCACGCCACCCAGGTTTGCCGGGTGGCGGCGGGCAGCTGCGCGTAGCAGGCCAGCGCCCCGGGCACTTCGGCCAAGCACTCCGTGAAATCCGCGGATGTTACCGTGAGGGGCGCCTCTTCGTCGGCGCACAGCAGCTGCAGGCGCACCACGTCGCCGGCTTCCTTGCCGATTTGCTTGCGGATAGCGGCGCGCACCGGCAGAAACAGCCGGCCCCCACCCAGCGGCATCAGCGTGGCATTTTCGAGTGCAAAGTCGTCAATCTGCCCGCTTACCCGCAGTTGGTTGAACCACGACCTGGGAGCCGCCACCGTGGCCGGCAGCGGCGCATACGTCCAGCCGCCCTTGCCGGGAAACCGTTCCAGCGTCACGTCGCCAATGAAAAGTTCGATGGGCATACGGCAGGCGGCCCGCTCGCCGGGCCGGCGCAAAAGGTGGAAGATGCAGCCTTTGGTACGTGTCGGCCGACTACTGGATACATAGTTACCACGCGGCTTCCTCTTTCTTGTATGTTTATGCTGAATTCGATGCGCTGGCTGGCCGTTGCCGCCGGCCTGCTGCTGGCGGCTCCCGGCCAAGGTGTGGCCCAGTCGGCCACCGTGCCGCCCCTCAACCCCGCCCAGTGGACGCAAGAGCTGCGCGCCTTCGCCCGCCAGGACAGCCTCACGCCGCCGCTGCGCAAGCCCATTCTGTTCTACGGCAGCTCATCCATCCGCAAGTGGGAAACGCTGCGCCAGGACTTCCCGGGCCGCCCGGTGCTCAACCGCGGCTTCGGCGGCTCCCGCTTCCCAGACGCGCTGTACTTCTTCGAGAAGCTGGTGGTGGCTTACCAGCCCCGGCAGGTGGTGCTCTACGAGGGCGATAACGACATTGGGGCCGGCGCTACGCCGCAGGAAGTGTTTCAGTCGTTTCTGGCGTTTGAGCAGCTGATGCAGCAGAAGCTGCCCAAGGTGCCGCTGGTATTTCTGGCCATCAAGCCCAGCCCCTCGCGCTGGGCGCTCTACCCGAAAGTGCAGGAAGCCAACCGCCTCATCCGCGAGTACGTGGCCGCCCACCCGCAATACCTGCGCTACGTGGATACCGCCACGCCGCTGCTGGGCCACAACGGCCGCCCGCAGCCGCAGTTCTACGTATCAGACAGCCTGCACATGACACCTGCCGGTTACCGGGTGTGGACGCGGGTAGTAGGGAAGGGGCTGAAGAAGTAGGGCTTGCTAAAAAGCAACAGCAACTGCTTCGGTCTCTTTGCCGGGCAGCAGTTTCAGCGCGTGCAAAGTATTTGCCACGCAGTCAGGCGCGCTGTAATTAGTGTAGATGAATAGGGGGCGTCCGTGCAGGGCGGTTTCCTTGTAACCAATGCCGGCGGCGGGTTTCTCCCAACCGAACAAAGACTTCTTCTTACCGGCTTTGTCGGGATAGGGTATAGTAACAGTTGGCTGGTGTTGGAGAACGTAAAGGCTGGTTTTTATCAGAATATCCTTCCAAGTCTTAATGGCCAACACTGAGCCATCAGGCAGTCGGAGTTGTCTGGGTTTCTGCTCAGGTAAGGCAGAAAGCGTGGTAAGGTGAGTCAGGCATATAAAGGCTGTTTGGTCAGTTGCTTCTTTCTGAGGCTTTGGCTGCTCCGGGATGTGGGCAATACTTGGAGAAGCAAAAGCGGCTTTCGGTGCGGAAGAAATAGGTATGTTGATGCCATGTCCGCTATGGGCGGCATCCAGCCATGTCAGCAATAGCAGCGCACATGTGGCTAAAGTGTCTTTTTTGATGTCGAAGCCAGCTGTAAGAGGGGTATCACCGGGTTTGAAATCATCATAGAAGTGCCACTTCATTCCATCTGTCAAAACTATTTTCGTGATGCCAAATCCAAAGGCATAGCCTAGTACCTGTTGTACTACTGACTTATGTTGCAAATCGGAGTTCAAGCATTTTGCCTCGATAAGACAGGAAATCTTGCCCTCGCTGTTATGTAAAGCATAATCCGCACGCCAAGATGAGTTGATAGTTTTCTCAGGCTCTACCATGAGCACATTTGCTGTATCCCAGCCAAGCACCCGCAGTATAGGGTCAATCAGAACGGTGCGAGTAGCTGCCTCATTCTTGCGGAGTAGTGGCGCGTTGAGTTCGGCACTGGTGCGAACGGCTTGTAAAACGGTATAGAGAGAAGCTAACGGACTTGTAGTGGACATCAGGAGAGGATAAAGGGCGTAATGCAATGTTAAGAATTTGTGGCCGCCTGCCGGCTGTTGTTGCCTTACTAGTTCCGCCCCGCCTCAATCCCCCGTACCTTCGCCTGACCTAAACCGCGCCCAGGGAAACCAAACCCCGGGCCCCGGCTGTTTACCCGTTCTATGGCTGACAATTCCGCTCTGCAAGTAGCCGCCCCCGCGGCTGATCCCATTGACCAGCTCGACCCGCGCGAGTTTATCCTCATCAAAAACGCCCGCGTCCACAACCTCAAGAACCTGAGCGTGGCCCTGCCGCGCAACAAGTTCATTGTGGTGACGGGCCTGTCGGGCTCGGGCAAGTCCTCGTTGGCGTTTGATACGCTGTATGCCGAGGGCCAGCGCATGTATGTGGAGAGCCTCAGCAGCTACGCCCGCCAGTTCCTGGGCCGGATGGACAAGCCCGACGTGGACTACATCCGGGGCATCTCGCCGGCCATTGCCATCGAGCAGAAGGTCAGCATCAAGAACAACCGCTCCACGGTGGGCACCAGCACCGAAATCTACGACTACCTGAAGCTGCTGTTTGCGCGGGTGGGCCGCACCTACTCGCCCATCAGCGGCGAGCAGGTGAAGAAGGACAACGTGGCCGACGTGGTGGACTACCTCATGCGCCTGCCCGCCGATACCCGCGTGATGCTGCTGGCCCCCCTGCAGCCCGCCCAGGACGGCCGCCCCATGAGCAAGGAGCTGGATCTGCTGCTCCAGAAAGGCTACAGCCGGGTAGTAGTGAACGGCGAAACCGCCTTCATCGAAGAGCTGATTGCCGAAGGCCAGCCCGAAGTAACGGGCGAAGTCTTCATCATGATTGACCGCGCCGTCATCATCCCCGGCGACGAAGACCTGACCTTCCGCCTCGCCGATTCCGTGCAAACTGCCTTCTTCGAGGGCCACGGCAGCTTGCTGGTCAGCGAGCGGGCCAGCACCGCCACAGAACCCACCACCAAGCAATTCTCCGACCGGTTCGAACTGGATGGGGTGGTGTTCGAGGAGCCGAGCGTCAACTTCTTCTCCTTCAACAACCCCTACGGCGCCTGCCAGACCTGCGAGGGGTTTGGCTCGGTGCTGGGCATTGACGAGGATTTGGTGATTCCGGATAAGAGCCTGACGGTGTACGAGGGTGCCATTGCTCCCTGGCGCACCGACAAGCAGAGCGAGTGGCTGAAGCCCCTGCTCAAAAACGGCATCCGGTTCGATTTCCCCATTCATCGGCCCTACAACGAGCTGAGCGAAGCCGAGCGCACCCTGCTCTGGAAGGGCAACAAGTACTTCGACGGCCTCGATACCTACTTCAAGTGGGTGAGCGAGCAGACCCACAAAATCCAGTACCGGGTGCTGCAGAGCCGCTACCGGGGCCGCACCACTTGCCCTGACTGCCGGGGCACCCGCCTGCGCAAAGACGCCCAGTACGTCAAGATTCAGGGCCAGAGCATCACCGATCTGGTACTGCTGCCGGTGAGCCGGGCCCTGGAGTTTTTCCAGACCCTCGACCTGCCCGAGCACGAAGCCAAGGTAGCCGAGCGCCTCGTGACGGAAGTCACCAACCGCTTGGAGTATCTGAACCGCGTGGGTTTGGGCTACCTCACGCTCAACCGCCTCAGCAGCACGCTGTCGGGCGGGGAAAGCCAGCGGATTTCGTTGGCTACCTCGCTGGGTTCGGCGCTGGTGGGCTCCATGTACATTCTCGATGAGCCCTCGATTGGTCTGCACCCCAAGGATGCCGAGCAGCTGATTGGGGTGCTGCGCTCCTTGCAGCAGCTCGGCAACACCGTGATTGTGGTGGAGCACGAGGATAAGATGATGGAGCAGGCCGACCAGATCATCGACATCGGGCCCGAGGCCGGCTCGGGTGGCGGTATCCTGCAGTTTCAGGGCACGTATGCCGAGGTGCTGATCTCCGACACTTACACCGGCCAGTACCTGAGCGGCCGCATGGCGGTGGAAGTGCCTAAAACCCGCCGCCCCTGGCGCAACGCCCTGGAGTTGACCGGCGCCCGCGAAAACAACCTCAAAAACGTGAGCGTCAAGTTCCCGCTGAACGTGATGACGGTGGTAACGGGCGTATCAGGTTCCGGCAAAAGCACGCTGATTCGGCGGATTCTGGCCCCGGCCCTGCTCAAGCAGCTGGGCGGCGGCGCGGGCGAGGCTACCGGCAAGTTCGACCGCCTCACCGGCGTGAACGGCCAGGTAACCCACGTCGAGTTCGTCGACCAGAACCCCATCGGCAAGAGCAGCCGCTCCAACCCGGTAACCTACGTGAAGGCTTACGACGCCATCCGGACCCTGTTTGCCGATCAGCCGCTGGCCAAGGCCCGGGGCTTCAAACCCTCGCACTTCTCCTTCAATATTGACGGGGGCCGCTGCGAGGTGTGCCAGGGCGAGGGTCAGGTGAAGATTGAAATGCAGTTCATGGCCGACATCTACCTGACCTGCGAAGCCTGCGAGGGCCGCAAGTTCAAGCAGGACGTGCTGGACGTGAAGTTCCAGGACAAGGCCATCAACGACGTGCTCGACATGACCATCGAGGACAGCATCACCTTCTTCAAGGATCAGCCCAAAATCGTGGAGCGCCTCAAGCCGCTCGATGATGTGGGCCTGGGCTACATTCGGTTGGGGCAGTCGGCCAACACGCTGTCGGGCGGGGAGGCCCAGCGCGTGAAGCTGGCCTCGTTCCTGACTAAGGGCAACACCCTGCAGAACGATAAAATCCTGTTCATCTTCGACGAGCCTAGCACCGGCCTGCACTTCCACGACATCAACAAGCTGATGACGGCCCTCAACGCGCTGGTGGAGCAGGGCAACTCGGTGCTCATCATCGAGCACAACATGGACATCATCAAGTGCGCCGACTGGGTGATTGACCTCGGCCCCGAGGGTGGCATCAACGGCGGCCACCTGCTGTTTGAAGGCACGCCCGAGGAAATGGTGAAGCACAAAGACACCAACCACACCGCCCGTTTCTTGGCCGAGAAGCTGTAGAAAGCTGGCTGAACGATGTAGAGACGCAATAGTTGAAGTCTCGTTGTTGCTGATGTTGTTACTTTAATCGTTTAACGGTACCGTTCAACGACGAGACGCAAAATATTGCGTCTCTACACCGTTCAACTTCCAACCGCCCCCAACCAGCTTCGTGCCGGTTGGGGGCGGTGCTTTTTACGGCCATAGCTGCTTGATAAATGCGCCAAATCAAGTATCTTATATAGGGATAAACGGATGCGCAGCGGGCTATGATGATTATGGAAAATCCGATGCTGCGGGTGCAGCATGACGCCGCTACCGGGTTGCTGCGCGTGGCGTGGCGGGCTGGGCAGCAGGTGCAGGGCTTCCGGCCGGCGCTGGAGTGGCTGATGGCGTTCAGCCGTCGCAAGCACGTCACCAACTGGCTGGTGGATATGCTGGGCGTGCCGCCGCTGGGCCTGCCCGAGCAGACCTGGATTGCGCAGGAGTGGTTTGCGGCCATGGCCACCACGCCCGTGCAGCACCTGGCCCTGGTGCTCCCGACGGATATGCACAACTACCTGGTGGCTACCGCCCCGGTGCACGAGCCGGCCCTGAAGCCGCCGTTTGCGCTACATTTCTTCCTGGATGCCGAGTCGGCTTTCAACTGGCTGCTGGGCGAGGCGCCGCACCGGCAGCAGCTGTGGCAGGAGTGGCAGCAGCCCCCGGCCCGCTTTTCGGCCAGCGTGCTGCGCGTGCCCTGAACGGGCCCTGAGCGTGGCGCGGGCCGGCGTCAACATTGCGGTAGCGTGGCCGTAGACGGAAGCCTGCTTTCTTTGCTTGTATGTCTGCTCCCTCACACTCCGCCGCTGCCGGCCGCCATTGGCGCTGGCTGGCCGCCGCCGCCATCTTCGGCAACATCTTCCTCAACTACTACTCCAACGCCTTTCCGTTCAACGGGCAGAACATGGGCGAGGTGTCGGCCAAGTACCCGACGCTGCTCACGCCGGCCGGCTACGCGTTCAGCATCTGGGGCCTGATTTTTCTGGCCCTGACGGTGTACGCCGTGTGGCAGCTGCTGCCGGCCCAGCGCCAGCTCACCCTGCCCGACGCTGTAGCCAAGCCCCTCACGCTGGCCAGTGTGGCCACGGCCGGCTGGGTGGTGCTGTTTGCCTTTGAGCACATTCTGCCCAGCGTAGCCACCATGCTCGTGATTCTGGCTGCCTTGATTGTGGTGTATGGCCGGGCGCGGCGGCGGGTGCTGGGGCACAGCGCGCCGCGCTGGGCCAGCGTGCCGTTTGCCCTGTACCTGGGCTGGATTTCGGTGGCCGCCACCATCAACATCACCATTGGTCTGCGGCAGCTGGGCTGGCAGACCGCCGAAAACCTCACGGTGCTCCTGACGCTGCTGCTGCTGGCCGTGGTGGTGGGCCTGGGGCTGCTATTGAGCCGCGAATTCCGCGACGAGGCCCCGGCGCTGGTAGGGGCGTGGGCGCTGCTGGCCATCTGGGTGGCGCGCCGGCCCGAGTACCCCGAGTTGGCCTGGGCCGCGCTGGCGGGCGCCGTGGTGGTGGCGGCGGGCAGCTTCGTGCTGGCCTCGCGCCGCCGGCGCCGGGCGCTGGGCGTCTGAATTGTCCGTAATTTGGCCCTTCAACAACTTCCCTTTCTACTCGTCTTCTTCTTCTTATGCGCAAGAACCTCGTTGCCGGCAACTGGAAAATGAACATGACCCTCCAGGATGGCCTAGCGCTGGTGTCTGAAATCACCAACATGGTGCAGGATGAAGTAACCGGCTCCGCGGTGGAGGTGGTTATCTGCCCGCCGTTTCCGTTCCTGGCTTCCATCGGCAAGCAGCTGCCCACGGGCGGCCAGTTCCATTTGGGTGCCCAAAACTGCCACCAGAAGGAAAGCGGCGCGTTTACCGGTGAGGTATCGGCCAAGATGCTGCAGTCGGTGGGTGCGGAGTACGTGATTCTGGGCCACTCGGAGCGCCGCCAGTATTTCCGCGAGGACGACGAGCTGCTGAGCCAGAAGCTAAAAGCTGCCCTGGCCGCTGGCCTCAAGCCCATCTTCTGCGTGGGCGAAAGCCTGGAAACCCGCGAAGCCGACGAAACCTTCGACTACATCAGCAAGCAGCTGAAAGACGGCCTGTTCCACCTCAGCAATGAAGAGTTCGACCAGGTAGTAATTGCCTACGAGCCCATCTGGGCCATCGGGACCGGCAAAACGGCCACCAGCGCCCAGGCGCAGGAGGTGCACGCTTTCATCCGCGAGCAGATTGCACGCGCCTATGACGCCGAGGCGGCCCTGAGCACCACCATCCTCTACGGCGGCTCGGCCAACGCCCAGAACGCCCGCGAGCTGTTCAGCCAGCCCGACGTAGACGGCGGCCTCATCGGCGGCGCCGCCCTCAAGTCGCGCGACTTCACCGAAATCATCAAGTCGTTCTAACTGTCATTCCGAGCAGCGCGAGGAATCTGGGGTGCTCACAATGGGCCTCCGGATTCCTCGTTATTGCTTGACACGCAGCCCGTCCGTAACATCAACGGACTTATTTCGGCCGGATAATTGTCGGGAAGACAAATCCTAACCTTACACTATGCTCTCCACCCTGATACTCTCCGGCCTGCTGGCGCTGAACCCCTTTGCCGCGCCGCAGCCGCGGGCGCCGTTTGTGGCGCCGCCGGCCGTAGCAGCTTCGCTGGAGCCGTGCCGCCTCTACGGTTCGGTGTACTTGGAGCGCGACCCCAACCGCCGCGGCTTCTGCTTCGGGGCGGTGTATGAGGAACCGGAAGAGGCCTTCGCCGACGTGCTGGTGTTTCCGGAAAGCAACAAGCTCTTCGCCGACAAGCCCGGCCTGTGGTACTTCACCGAAACCCGCGACTTCGCCGACTACGTGCTGTTCGTGAGCCCGAACCGCGGCCTGGCCGACTTCAGCATCAGCTACACCAAAGTGCGCTCCTTTGCCGGCTGCCGCAAGCAATAGCTGGGCCGTACGCCCAAAAAAGAAGCCCTTGCTCAGTTGAGCAAGGGCTTCTTTTTTGGGCGTACGGCCTACAGCTTCACCAGCTCCACGCGCCGGTTTTTGGCGCGGCCGTCTTCCGTGGCGTTGTCAGTCAGCGGCTTGGTCTGGCCGAGGCCGGTGGCCTGCAGGCGGCTGGCGGCTGTGCCGGCTTTGGTTAGCGCTGCCACCACGGTGCGGGCCCGGGCCTCGGAAAGCTGCTGGTTGTGGGCCGGGGTGCCGGCGTTGTCGGTGTGGCCCTGCACGGCCAGGCGCAGCTGCGGGTTCTGGCGTAGCAGTGCCAGCACTTCTGCCACGCCGGCCGCGGCCTCGGGCCGCAGGGTGGCCTTATCCGTGTCGAAGTTCAGGTAGAGGGCTATGTGGCCGTCGGCGTCTAGTTTTTTTTTATGTCGGCGGCATTCACCACGCCGGCCTGCTGCTGCATGCCGGCTTTTTCGATGACGTTGAGCACGTAGTCGGAGCCGCTAGGCTGCATCTGCACCCACACTTCCTTGTCTTTCTGGCGGATAACGTACGTGTCGGTAGGGCCGGAAATGTTGGTGTCATGCTTCTCGTACTCGTCTTCGCCAACAACTTTGATGGCGTCCTCTGACACCTCACCCGACGACACTTTCACGCCGCCCAGGCTCTTGATCAGGTTTTCGTAGTTGCGCTGCTGCATCAGCTCCGAAGCCGGTTTCTCGGAATCCACGGGGCGGAAGTGGCGGCTTACGATGCGGCCTTCCACGGCCACCAGGTTTTTGCCGTCGTACACGTAGGCGCGGTCGAAGTCGAAGCCGGTGCTGTCGCTGTCGTAGGCAGTGTGGTAGCCTTTCAGGCCACTCAGGTAGGGCCAGGCGCCCAGGCTGGCGCTGCTTACGGGCACGGTGCTGAGGTCGAAGGTGGCACCCGGGGCGGTGGTGGTGGCCGCCGCTTCGGCGGGGGCTTCGGTGGTGGCTGGCGCCTCAGTAGTGGCGGCTGGGCTGGTTTCGGTGGTAGCAGTGGTGTCTTCGGCGTTGTCTTTCTTGCCGCAGGAGGCCAGCAGGCCCAGCAAAGCACAGGAGGCTACGAGTCGAATCGTTGTTTTCATGAAACGGTGGTTGGAAAGAGTAAGATTGGTGGCTCAAAGGAAGTGATATTTATATAAAATGATAGATGAATGAATATGGCGGCGGTTTAACCGGCCGCATTGGCCCGGCCCGATTTTCCTGCGAACTTTGCAGCCCGGCCCGGCCGGCTAACCCTGATTTTTTCCTTCCTGATTATGGATTTTGTTGAAGTGCGCGTGCTGGCCCCCCGGGAGCTGGCCGACATCTTAGTGGCCGAGCTGGCCGAAGTAGGCTACACCACCTTCGAAGACAACGACGAGGGCTTCTGCGCCTACATCGACGAAGACCAGTTTGCGGCCGACGCCGTAACCGAAATCATGAGCCGCTACGAGGGCCAGGGCGAGCTGGGCTACGAGCACCGCGTGATTACGCGCCAGAACTGGAACGCCGAGTGGGAAAAGAACTTCGAGGCGCTGGTCATTGCCGATAAGGTGTCGGTGCGGGCGCCGTTCCACGAGGCCCGGCCCGACCTGGAGTACGAAATCGTGATTATGCCCCGCATGTCGTTCGGCACCGGCCACCACGACACCACGGCCCTGATGATTGCCAACCAACTCGACGTAGACCATCAGG
Organism: Hymenobacter yonginensis; assembly: GCF_027625995.1. Classification (NCBI taxonomy): domain Bacteria; kingdom Pseudomonadati; phylum Bacteroidota; class Cytophagia; order Cytophagales; family Hymenobacteraceae; genus Hymenobacter; species Hymenobacter yonginensis. The sequence goes on along the minus strand of NZ_CP115396.1, from coordinate 3,408,157 downwards.
GCAAGCGCGTGCTGGACATGGGCTGCGGCACCGGTATCCTGGCCATTATGGCCGTGCACTTGGGCGCTAGCTACGTACTGGCCGTGGACGTGGAGCCCTGGACCGCCGAAAACGCCGCCGACAACGCCCTCGAAAACAACGTGCAGGACAAAGTGGAAGCCCGCCTCGGCGACATCACCGCCCTGGAAGGCGAGGCCCCGTTCGACATCATCCTGGCCAACATCAACCGCAACGTGCTCCTCGACGACATGGGCGCCTACGGCCAGTACCTGAAGCCCAGCTGCCCCATTCTGTTCTCGGGTTTCTACGAGGAAGACTTGGCCCTAATCCGGGCGGCGGCCGAGCAACACGGCCTGCGCTACGGCAGCCACCGCACCCAGAACCACTGGGTATCGGCCATTTTCTATCAGGCTTAGGCGCGCCCAGCGGCCGCCCAAAAAGAAGGCCCGCACTACTCGGTAGTGCGGGCCTTTTGTGTTGAAGGTCAGGGAAAGATTACAGGCAGAGCGCCAGCCATTCCTCGTCGGAAAGGCCGTAGTCTACGGGGTTTTCGTGGACCAGTGCTTTGCGGCTGAGCACGGGCAGCACATCCTGCGGCGACACCAGGAAGTGGCGGGCCAGCCGGTCGAGGGCGGCTTTGCCCCGGCGCACGATGATGGTGCCGCACTCAGGCCGCACCTGCACTTCAGGGTCGACGAGTAGCAGCATTTCCTTCCACTCCGATACGGTAGCAGAAGACTTGCCCAGGCGTTGCGTGATGTCGTCGCGCAGCGTCTGAACGGCGCGCAGCAGCGCGTTCGGGGCGAGGGCAGAAAGCCGGGAAGCAGCGTTTAGCATAAGACAAGGCAAAGGAGAAAGTTCTGCTTATAAGATACGCAGATACATTCCGAAAGATACCGTTTTAGCTGAGCTGGGCGGTAAACTTTGCAAGAAATTTGTGTGTCTGTTGCATTATTTATTGCCGTCGGGCGGGCTCAAAATCAGTTCGGCACTGCCGCTGATTTTAGGACGGTAGGCGAGCTAAATAGTCCGAAACCAGCAAAATACCGGAGCGGGTGCCGCCATGCCTCCGAGTATGCCGACTATTAACGAAATTGTAGGCGACTTATCAGGTTCCGACGAATTTTCCTATGAAGCAATTCGCTTTCGGGTGGCTTAGCGCCCTGCTGCTGGCATTGAGTATGCCCGCCCTGGCCCAGCAACCCAAGCCGCAAACGCCTGCCCGCCAGCAGCCTGCCGCCGCCCCGGCCGCCGTGCCGCGCTTTAACGGCAAGCTCTCCGCCGACCCCGCGCAGTTTATCCAGGATGTGCAACTGATGATGGCGGCCACCAACAACGCGGCCGCCAAAAACACCGCCGCCAAGCTGCAGCAGCTGTGGGGCAGCAACAAGCTCACGGCCACCCAGCAGGGCACCATTGTGGCGCTGGCCCAGCAGATGCAGACCCTGGGCTACAAGCCCCGCCCGCACCTGGAGGCCTTGTTCGGGGCCATTGTGGCCGGTGCTACCGTGCAGAACTTCACCGACCGCCAGACCGACGAGCTGCTGGACGTGCTGACCAAAACCGTGCGCCGCGACCCGGGGCCGGAAGCGGCCAAGTTCATCAGCAGCACGGCCCAGTTTCTGGATACCAAGGTGCTGTATAGCTCGCGCTACAGCTCGCTGCGGGTGGTAGGAGGCAGCTTCTCCTTCGCCTACAACGACCAGGACATGCCCAGCATGGCGCCCGCGCCGGCTCCGGCGCCCGCCCCCGTTTCGGCGCCGGTAGTTACGCAGCCGCTCAACACCAAAGCCGCCGCCAAGCCGGCCGCCAAGAAGCCCGCCAAAAAGCGCAGCTCCGACGGCTGGGACACTGCCGACCTGTGGAGCAGCAGCGGCAGCGGCTGGGGCGACAGCAACGACGGCTGGGGCACGCCCAAGAAAACCACTAAAGCCGCGCCCGCTAAAGCCGGCACCGCCCCCGCCGCCACGCCCGCGCCGGAGCCGGTGTATGAGCCCGCGCCCTACTTCGACAGCTACGTGGCCCCGCCCACGCGCGGCCCGGTGCTGCTGCTCAAGGATGCCGACCTGTTCATTTCCAGCAGCGCCGACTCCGTCACCATCACCAAAACCAGCGGGGCCGTGCTGCCCCTCACCGGCAAGTTTGTAGGCTACGGCGGCCAGTATGCCTGGCAGGTGAACGGCAACCCCGTTACGGCCGACCTCAGCACCTACGACTTCGACCTCAACCGCCCCGAGTTCACGGCCGAGCCCGTGACGCTGACGTACCCGGCGGTGCTGGAATCACCGGTGAAAGGCGCGCTATCCTACAAGAGCGTGAAGAAGAAGCCGGGCGCCGCCGACTCCGGCTATCCGCGCTTTATCTCGCTCACCAACGACGCCCGCGTCAAGAACATCGGCGACAACATCCGCTACTATGGGGGCTTCTCGCTGGCGGGCAGCCGCACGCTGTCGGCCTCGCTGGACGGCTCGTTGTCGCGCATCTTCGTGGACGTGGACGGCAAGCCCAAATTCCGGGCCGACAGCCGGGCCTACGTGCTCGGCGACTCGGTTATCACGGCAGAGCGGGCTTCGGTGTCGATTTTTGAGGACAAGATTGACTCGCTCACTCACCCCGGCGTGAAGCTGAAGTTCAACAAGAAGGCCCAGATTCTGCAACTGGCCCGCGAGGCCGGCCTCTACAAAACCACGCCTTACTACGACTCATACCACCAGATGGAAATCACGGCGGAGATGCTGACCTGGCCCATCCGGACGCCCGATATCCAGTTCTCCATCCTGACGGCCAAAAACCAGGTGACGGCCAACTTCGAGAGCAAGGAGTTCTATACCAACACCCGCTACCAGCAGATCAAGGCCATCAACAAGCTGCACCCGCTGCAGATGGTGGTGGGCTTCAGTGCCGAAAACGGCAACCGCAAGCGCTTCACGGTGCAGGAAGTGGCCGATTTCCGCAAGCTCAAGCCCGAAAACGTGCGCTCCGCCGCCGCCGGCCTCGCCCGCGACGGCTACGTGGACTGGAACCCCCAGACCCAGCAGATTACGCTGCGGCCCAAGGCCCTGCACTACGTGAATTCCTCACGCGGCAAGAAAGACTACGACCACATTGCCATCAAGAGTTTGTCGCCGTCGGGCAAGAACGCCACCCTCAACCTCACCAGCAACGACCTGATTGTGCGCGGCGTGGACCGTTTCAACTTCTCCGACGACTCCGTGACGGTGTTCGTGAAGCCCGACTCCAGCATCATCCGCATCCAGAAAAACCGCGGGGTGCTGTTCAACGGCACGGTGGTGGCCTCGGCCTTCGTGTTCAAAGGCAAGGAGTTCCGGTTCGACTACGACGGCTTCTTCATCGACCTGGCCCAGATTGACTCCATCATCGTGAAGGGCAAGAACTCGAAAGGCTCGGTGATGAAGGCCCGCAAAGACACCGATTTCACCCTCACCAACAAGAAGAAAACCTCCACCGGCAAGCTCTACATCAACCACCCCAACAACAAGTCGGGGCGCAAGAAGCTGGGCGCGTATCCGTCGTTTGACGCCACTACCGGCGCTTATGTGTACTTCGACAAGCCCGAGGTGCTGGGCGGCGCCTACGATACCACGGTGTACTTCGACATTCCGCCCTTCAAACTCGACTCGCTCAACAACAAAAACCGCTCTGCGGTGGGCTTCAAGGGCACGTTCGTGAGCGGCGGCATAGTGCCCGACATCAAAACCAAGCTCAGTTTGCAGGAAGACGGCTCGCTGGGCTTCACCTACGATCTGCCCAAGGAAGGCGTGCCGGTGTATGGCGGCAAGGGCCGCCTGTTCAACAAGGTGAAGATGAGCAACCGCGGTATCCAGGGCATTGGCGACATTAAGTACCTGACCAGCACGCTCAGCTCCGAGCAGTTTATCTTCTACAAAGACTCCGTGGTGACGGTGGGCAAGGCCGGCACCATTCTGCCGGGGCCGCTGAACGGCACCGAGTTTACGAAGGTGAACCTGCCGCCCGGCTACCAGATGAAGTGGGCCGTGAAGCAGGACTCGATGTACCTGAGCACCCAGGCCGGCACCGCGGGCAAGCCCATGTTGCTCTACGGCGACCAGTACGGCTTCAAGGGCGTGGCCACCCTCTCGCCGGGCGGCCTCTACGGCGACGGCCGCATTGAAGGGCCGCAGTCCTTCATCCGCGCCACTCAGATTGCCTTCAAGCCCACCAGCTACAGCGGCAAGCGCTCCACGCTCAGCATCAAGTCGGCGGAGCCCAACAAGCCCGCCCTCACGGCCAACAACGTGGCCTTCGCCTACGACGTGAAGAACGGCAACACCGTCTTTGCCCGCGAAGCCGACGACACCAAGTCCAGCATCGACCTGCCGTATTCTGATTACAAAACCACGCTGTCGGGCGGGGTCTGGGATTTCAAGAAGAAGCTGGTGCAACTGAAGGTGGCGCCCGGCGCCGACTCCACGCGCTCCTATTTCTACTCGACCCGCAAAGACCAGAACGGCCTGAAGTTCCGGGCCGCTACCGGCCAGTACGACCTGGCCCGCTACCGCCTAGTGGCCGGCGGCGTGCCCTACATTGCCTCCGCCGACGCCTGGATTTCGCCGGACTCCAGCAAGGTCTACATCCTGGCCAATGCCCAGATGCGCACCTTCCAGAACGCGGGCATCGTGATGGACACGCTGGCCAAGTTCCACAAGCTCTACCAAGGCGAAATCAAGGTGCTGTCGCGCAATGCCTTCACCGGCAACGCCCTGTATAGCTACAAAAACGCCTCCGCCGACTCCTTCGCCATTAAGTTCGCCAACTTCCAGATCGACTCGGCGGCGGTAGGTATGGGCTCGGCGAAAGGCGCTAAGCCGGTGGCTGCAAAGAAAGGCGGCCTGCTCAAGCGCAACGACGACACCGGCAACGCCCCGCTTTCGCCGCCCACCACGGCCGTGGCCACCATTGATGCCAAAGACAAGTTCCACTTGGCCCCACGCATTGCCTACCGCGGCGGCGTCAATATGAGCTCCAAGCGTAAGGGCTTCATCTTCGACGGGCAGGCGCGGCTGGAGTTCAGTAAGGTGCCTACCGCCGCCGAGTGGTTTGCGGTGCAGGACTCCATTGACCCCAAGGCCATCCGGCTGCGGATTCCGGAGCCCGGCGTGAAGGCCGCCGACGACAACCTGTTCACGGGCCTGTTCCTGTCCGACGGCACGGGCAAGGTGTACCCGCTCTTCGCCGGCCCCAAGCCCGACATCATCGACCGGAACTTCTTCCAGGCGGGCGGCACGCTGGCCTTCGACCAGAAGAAAGGTGTGTACACCATTGCCAACCACGACCTGGCCGACCCCAATCAGTATGAGGGCTCGGTGATGAGCTTCACGGATTCCACGTCGGCGCTGAGCTTCCGCGGCAAGTTCAACTTCATCAACTCCAGCAAAGACTACGGCATAACGGCCTCGGGCGTGGGCACCGCCCGCCCCGACAGCAACCGCTACTCCATCAACAGCTTCCTGACCTTCGACATCAACCTGCCGGAGAAAGCCGTGGAAGCCATGGCCGCCGATATGGCCACCAACACCAAGGGCGCCCCCGAGGCCCTCGACGGCACCCAGGACGAGTTGTATAAGCTGGCCGAGTTCATTGGCAACAAGGGCGTGCAGACCTACGCCGAGCGCCGCGGCAAGTACGAGCCGCTGCAGAAACTCTCGCCCAAAATGCTGCACACGGTGGTGCTCAACAAGGTGAATCTGCGCTGGAACGAGAAGTTCAAGGCTTGGTACTCGGTGGGCAAGATTGGCTTGGTGAGTGTCGGCAAGAAGGATCTGAACGCGCTGATTGACGGCTACATTGAAATCCGGAAAGGCGAAAACAACACCGATGAGGTGAACCTCTACCTGGAGGCTGAGCCCCAGACCTGGTACTTCCTCAAGTACTCGGGCACGGCACTGCTGGCCAAGGCCCAGCACGGCTCCTTCGACGAGATTGTGGGCCGCGCCGCCAAGGGCGACTACAACACGGCCACCCAGTACGGCTTCTTCCTCGGCGACGACCAGGAGGTGCAGCAGTACCTGACGCACTTCCGAAAAGACTACCTGCGCGAAGACCCCAAGAAGATCAAGGCGCCGGTATCGTCGGGCGCGCAGAGCACCGGCAACTTCGACTTCGACCAGGATACCAGCAAGAAGAAAAAGAAGAAAGGCAACGAGCCCGCCTTCGACGCCGACGGCATGCCGATTGAGGAAGCCCCGGTCGAGAAGAAAAAGAAAAACAAGAAGGAGGAAGCCGCCTTCGGGGCCGACGAAACGCCAGTGGAAGACACCAGCAAGAAGCCAGCAGAAGACACCGGCAAGAAGGCCAAGAAAGCCGCCGAGCCCGTAGCCGCCGACCCTGCCGACGAGGAGCCTGCCGTAGACCCCAAGCAGGCCAAGAAGGAAGCCGAGCGACTGAAGAAAGAAGAAGAGAAGAAAGCCAAAGAGGACGCCAAGAAGAAGAAAAACAAAGAAGACGACCCCTTCGGCGACTCCTAAGCAACCAACGCCCCGGCCCCCGGCCGGGGCGTTTTGCGTTGTAGCACAGGCTTCAGCCTGTGCCGTGCAGCGTATGTCTTGCCTAGCCTCCTTGCTACGGCCCTACACGCCGTTGGCCAACTGGCGCGCGGAAGCGTATGCAGCACTTTCTATCTTTGGCCCTGTTCCTTTCTCCCCGCCCATGAATCTTGCTATCATCTTCGGCCTGCTGCTGGCCGCCTACCTGCTTGGCTCCATCCCCACGGCCCTGTGGGTGGGCCAGCGCTTCTTCGGCCTCGATATCCGGGAGCATGGCTCCGGCAACGCCGGTGCCACCAACACCTTCCGGGTACTGGGCAAGAAGCCGGGCTCCTTCGTGATGGCCATTGATGTGCTGAAGGGCTGGGCCGCCACCTCGCTGGCTCAGGTGATGCTCAATCAGGGCGCCATCACGCCTGGGCAGCTGCTGTATTTTCAGCTGGCCTGCGGCATTCTGGCCATTGTGGGGCACATCTACCCGGTGTTTGCGGGGTTCCGGGGCGGCAAGGGCGTGGCCACGGTGCTGGGCATGATGCTGGCCATTGCGCCCGCCACGGTGGGTGTGTGCGTGCTGGTGTTTCTGGCGGTGCTGGCTACCACGCAGTACGTGTCGCTGAGCAGCATGTCGGCCGGGGTTGCGTTTGCGCTGCTGCAGCTGCTGCCGGCGTTCCGGCCGCAGAATCCGCTGCTGGTGTGGTTCGGCTTTGTGCTGGCGGCGCTGCTCGTCTACACCCACCGCGCCAACATTGGGCGGCTGCGCGCCGGCACCGAGAGCCGCGTGCCGCTGCCGTGGAAGCGGAAGTAATTGCCTTTTCATAAAATAGTAATATGTCACCTAAGGTCTTTAGTATTTTATTGCTTTTGTGCATGTCCTGTGCGGATATGAAAACAGATTTAGATAGATATCCAGAATTTAAAAGCGAATACGTTAAATATGAAATTAAATCATATATGAAGAGGAATAATTTAAAAGATGCTGTTTATTATATTGAAATAAGTAAGTCAAATGATACTACAAGTATTGAAATGTCTTCCTTTATGCGTAGAGAATTTATTGATATAATACGGCCATGTGCTGTGATAAATGCATATGGGGATTCTATTCTGATAAAGCATAGTCTCTGTGAAAAGGCTAAAGTGTCTAATTATATCACGAGTTTTGTGAATAGCAATCTAAAAAGTTACGAACCTATTATGGAAATAAGAGCTAATGGTGATACCGTTGAGTATCACGAAAATGTATTTTATGATCCTGAGGTAATGAAAATATATTTATATGGTGGTATGATGAACGTTATAAAGGCTAATGATATGTATATAAGCAAGTAGCTATTGCTTCAATTACGGCATATGCTGCCTCTCAACTACCTTTACCCCCGCATTCCCACTAACCCCGCTTCCCGCATGGCTTCTCTCCTCGAACAGCACCAGGACCGTTTTCTGAGCGAATTGCTCGACTGGCTGCGTATTCCTTCGGTTTCGGCCGACCCCAAGTTTCACGGCGACGTGCTGAAAGCCGCCGAGTACCTCAAGGCCCGCTTCGAGGAAGTAGGGCTGGAGAAGGTAGAGCTGTGCCCCACGGCCGGCAACCCCATCGTCTACGGCGAGAAAATCGTTGACCCCAGCCTGCCCACGGTGCTCGTGTACGGCCACTACGACGTGCAGCCCGCCGACCCGTATGAGCTCTGGGATTCGCCGCCGTTCGAGCCAGTCATCAAAGACGAGAAGATCTACGCCCGCGGCGCCTGCGACGATAAAGGCCAGGTGTACATGCACGTGAAGGCCCTGGAAATGATGAACCTGGACGGCGGCTTGCCCTGCAACATCAAGGTGATGATTGAGGGCGAGGAGGAAATCGGGTCCAATAACCTCGGCATCTTCGTGCGCGCCAACAAGGAAAAGCTGAAGGCCGACGTCATCCTGATTTCCGACACCGGCATGCTCGCCAACGACGCGCCCAGCATTGAGGTGGGCCTGCGCGGCCTGAGCTACCACGAAGTGGAAGTGACCGGCCCCAACCGCGACCTGCACTCCGGCATCTACGGCGGGGCCGTGCCCAACCCTATCAACGTGCTTTGCAAGATGATTGCCTCGCTGCACGACGAAAACAACCACATCACCATCCCGGAGTTTTACAAGAACGTGGCCGTGCTGACGGACGCCGAGCGCGCCGAGCTGAACCGCGTGCCGCACTCCGACGACGAGTTCAAGCAAAGCATCGGCCTCAACGATGTGTACGGCGAGAAAGGCTATACCACCGTGGAGCGCATCGGTATCCGGCCCACTTTGGACGTGAACGGCATCTGGGGCGGCTACACCGGTGAGGGCGCCAAAACCGTCATTGCCTCCAAGGCCTACGCCAAGATTTCGATGCGCCTGGTGCCCCACCAGACCTCCGACGAAATCACGGCTTTGTTCCAGAAGCACTTCGAAAGCATTGCCCCCAGCGGCGTGACGGTGGTCGTGAAGCCCCACCACGGTGGAGAGCCCGTGGTGACGCCGACCGACTCAGTGGCCTACAAAGCCGCGGCCGACGCCATGGAAACCACCTTCGGCAAGCGCCCCATCCCCACGCGCGGCGGCGGCTCCATCCCGATTGTGGCCATGTTCAAAACCGAGCTGGGCCTCGACACGGTGCTGCTCGGCTTCGGCCTCGACTCCGACGCCATCCACTCGCCCAACGAGCACTACGGCGTGTTCAACTTCCTGAAAGGCATCGAAACCATCCCGCACTTCTACCGCAACTACGCCGCGGCCATGAAGGCGTAAAGATTAGACTGCCCTGAAACCGAAAGGCCGTTCCCACCATCGTGGGAGCGGCCTTTCGGTTTCAGGGCGCAGCCGGCGCCGTGCCAGCCGCCGGAGCGGCCGGCTGTGGCGTGGCGGGTGCAGCGGGTGCGCGCCCGATCTTGCCTATAGCTTGTAGCAGCTTGCGGGGGCCTCGATACAACAGAAAGCTTCCGCCCCGAAAAAGCAGCGTTGGGGTGGTGATGAATACCAGGCGGGTGCTGTTGCGTGCCAACGATTTGCTGCCGCGCCAGAGGGCGGTGCCTGTCGCGACGCTAGCGCGCTTCACCTGTTTGGGCTCAAACAAAGCCCCCACGTAAAACTGCAGCGCGCTGTTGCGGATGTTTGTCCGGACGACGTCGCCGGAAAAATCAACGTCGCGGTATAGCGGCGTGAGGTCGGCGGAGTAGCGCCAACCCATCTGCACGCCGGACGGATCCTGGTAGCCGAAACCTACGGCAAATCCATAAGTGTAGGGGTTGAATGGCGTCTTGCCGGCCGAGCCCAGGGCAGGGGCGTTGGGCTGCGCCGTAAGCAGGCGGCTGACGAGCGGGCCGGCCTCCACAAAAAGGTCGTCCAGCGTGTACTGCGCCAGCACCGGCACATCCAAGTAAGCCAGCCGGTGGCCAATGCTGGGGCCGTACTGCCTGGACTGGTCGCCTTTGAGCGCATAGTGTGCTTCCGCCTGTACGCCCAGCCGATCAGTAAGCCGGAGCCGGGCCATGCCACCGGCGTGCCCGCCCAGCCGGAGGCGGCTCTGCCCTACGTCCGCGCCGACCCCGCTGGAGAGGCTTAGTCCGGTCTTGATTCCAATTTTCACGGTTTGGGCAACACTCACCGTTTGTGTGGCGCCCAGGCCCACGAATAGCAGCAGTAGCTTTTTTCTCATCCTTACAAAATACCTGATAGCCTATCCGGCCGGTCTTCCGACGAGCCGCTACGCTACGGCTGCAAAAAGAGCGCCAGGAGTATCTGTTGGAAAGGATATAAAAAGCAAAAGCCCTCTGCCGGGAAGGGCAGAGGGCTTTTTTGGGGGTGGGGGAGGACTACCGGCTAGTTGCCGGGCAGCAGGAAACCTACCGAGGCCTGGAATACCGAGTTGCGGGCGTTGCGCACGTCAGCGTCGCCGGTGTAGCCATCTTTGCCGAAATCCGTGAACGAGCCGTTGTAGCGCAGGCCCAGGATCAGGCCGTTATCAGCCTGGAAGCCAAGGCCAGCAGCATACCCGATTTCGTTGCGGTTCACGTTGTCGAGGTCGGCTACACCTTGGCGCTGGAAGGCCGTGTTGCCGTTGATGGACACCTTCGAGTCATCCTTCACTTTCAGCAGGTAGCTGTACTGCGGGCCGGCCTCAAAGTAGGCACCGCCGGCGCGTATTTTCAGCAGCACCGGCACGTCGATGTAATTATAGGTCCGGTCGCCGTCGTATTTCACCTTTGTGCTGCCGATGGTAAACTCATCGTCGGCGTAGGTGAAACCCTTCTGCGAGAACAGCACTTCCGGCTGCACCGACAGAAAGCCGTCGTCGAGCAGGCCAATGTTGAGCATGGCGCCGCCATGGAAGCCAACCTTGTTCTTGTAGCGGTCCTCCTCAGTGAGGTCGCCGGAGATGTTGGAGAGGTTGGCACCACCTTTCAGGCCGAACCGGATGCCTTGCGCGTGGGCGGAGGCGCCGCCCATCAGCAGCAGGGCAAACAAGGCAACAGAAGTCTTTTTCATGGGGTAAAAAAGGTTAAGTAAACCACAGTGCCTGCTATACGAGCCAGGCGGGCAGGCGGGTTGTGGTAGCAAAAAAACGGCCGCTTCTTCGCGGGAAGAAACGGCCGTTTTCAGAGTGTATTGTGCCAGTTGCCTACTTGGTAGGAATCAGGTAACCCAGCTGCAGCGTGAAAGCGTTGTTGAAAGCCTTCGGCTCGTTGTCGGTATTTTTGGTGTCAATCAGCGAGTTGAAGCCACGTGCATAGCGCAGGCCCAGGCTGATGCCGCCATCGGTCATGTAGCCCACACCAGCTACACCGCTGATGTCAAACTGCGCCAGATCCGACTTGTATGCGTCGTCGCGGCTTACGCCGGTGTAGTCGAGGAAGCCGCCGTTGTCTTCCACCTTGTCTTTGGTGCCGTCGGTGTACTTGGTGGTAGTCTGCGACTTGGTTTTCGAACCGAACAGGTAGCTTACCTGTGGGCCCAGCTCGAAGAACAGACCGCCGGCGTTGATGCGGGCCAGCAGGGGCACGTCGAGGTAGTGCAGCACGCGCTGCTGCTCCTGCTCAAACGACTTCACGTTGGTGGCCAGGCCCGACTTCTGGGTGGTGGAGATTTCGTAGCCTTTGCGGTTGTACAGCAGCTCTGGCGAGAACGAGAAGAACCCGTCGCTGCTCAGCGGAATGATGGCGCTGATACCACCGTTATAGCCCAGCTTGTAGTCGCCCAGGTCAGTGCTGTAGTTGTTGCCGGTAATCAGGTTCACATTGTCGCCGGAAACGTTGGAGTAGGTACCGCCGGCTTTGATACCGATGCGGAAACCACCTGCATCCTGGGCGTGAGCAACGGCGGCAGCTGACACCAGGGCCAGCGTGAGGGCAAGAGACTTTTTCATGAGAATGAGTGAGGAGGGGGTGGAGGTGGCAAACACGTGACGACAACACAAATCCGGGCCAATGGCCATCAGTGGGGCCGTTTCAGGGCCTCTTAGCGAAGGAAGTACCCGAAATGTTGCGTTGGCCTGAAAAATTAATCTGACGGATACGTGCGGGCCGCGGCAGTTAGGCTGCCTATTTTCGTGCTCGTTTTGCTGTCGTATGCCGTTCTCTAGTCGATTGATACTGAAGCTCACAGGGGTATTTTTGCTGTTGCTGGTCGGCCCGCTGCAGGCCCAGCAGGCCCCGCCCGGCCCGCTGGTTATCGGGGCCTACGCGCAGGGTAGTTTTATTATCGCCCACACTCCGGCCATCAGCCATCTGGCCGTGTCGCACCCCACGGGGCTGGAGCTGAACCTGCAGCGCCAGACCAACGGCTCGGAGCCCTGGCACGCCTGGTACCGCTACCCCAAAATCGGGCTGGCATTGGTCTACTACGACTATCACAACCCCGTGCTGGGCCAGTCCTACGCGTCCACCATCTACCTCAACAAACGGTTTCTGTACTCGCCCCGGCACGAACTGAACTTCCGGCTGGGTACCGGCCTGGCCTACTTCACCAACCCGTTCAGCCTCGAAACCAACCACAAAAACACCATCGTCAGCTCGCGCCTGAACGCTACGCTGCAGATGCGACTAGAGTACGATATGGCCGTGGCTGAGCACCTGGGGCTGCTGGTGGGCCTGGGGCTAAATCATTACTCCAACGGCGCCACCACCAAGCCCAACTTCGGCATCAACCTGCCCACCGTGTTTCTAGGGCTCAACTACCACCAGCAGCGCCCCTTCGTGCCGCTGGCTCCGCCCGCCGACGACACCCCCGCCGACTTGGGCCAGAACTTCCTCAACCTGAGCACCAGCCTGGGCTTCAAGCAGCGCAGCGCCACCGACCGCCACAAGTACCTCGTGCACTCGGTGTCGGTGCTGGGTGGGCGCCGCGTGGGGCGCAAAAGCAACCTGCTGGTGGGCCTTGAAGGCTTCTACGACCGGAGCTTGGTGCCGGAGTTGCGCGACACCGCCCGCACCACCGACAACCTGCCCGACGTGAAAAAGGCCGGGGCCCTCATCGGCCACGAACTGCTGTTCGGCCGTCTGGCCGTCGTCACGCACCTAGGCTTCTACATCTACAATCCCTATAAATCCAACAAGTTCTACTACGAGCGGATCGGCCTGAAATACCACTTCACCGACCACGTTTTCGGCGCCGTCGACCTCAAAGTACACCGCGGCTCCGCCGACGTCATCGAGTGGAAAGTGGGCGTGAAGCTATAATGGTGGATGTGTGGGTTGGTGGAGTGGTGGGTTCAACGTCATATTGAGCTTGTCGAAGCAGCTCTACCGCTTCGCTGGAATGTTATTCCGAGCAGCGCGAGGAATCTCGCGTGCTGCCATTGGTCATGGCAACCCAAAGAAGCGGTAGAGCTGCTTCGGCAAGCTCAACATGACGTTCAACCCACCACTCCACCAACCCAGCAACCCGCTACTTCACCAACGCCTGATTGATGCGCTTGATCAGGCCGGGGCCTTCGTACACGAAGCCGCTGTACAGTTGCACCAGCGAGGCGCCGGCCGCCAGCTTTTCCTGCGCGTCCTCGGGCGAGTGAATGCCGCCCACCCCGATGATGGGCAGCGCGCCTTTGCTGTGCTGATGCAGGTAGCGCACCACCTCCGTGGCCCGCTGGCGCAGCGGGCGGCCGCTCAGGCCGCCGGCGCCCAGGCTCTGCACGTGGCTGGCAGGCGTCTGCAGTCCGTCGCGGCTGATGGTGGTGTTGGTGGCCACGAGGCCGCTGAGCTGCGTTTCGCGGGCTATCAGCAGGATATCGTCGAGCTGGGCGTCGGTGAGGTCGGGGGCTATTTTGAGCAGCAGCGGGCGGGGCGAGGGCAGCGTGGCGTTGCGCTCCTGCACCTGCTGCAGCAGCCGGATCAGCGGCTCGCGCTCCTGCAGCTGCCGCAGCCCCGGCGTATTCGGCGACGACACGTTCACCACGAAGTAGTCGACCACGGCGTGCAGCGCCTCCACGCAGGCCACGTAGTCGTGGGCCGCCTGCTCGTTGGGCGTGTCCTTGTTCTTGCCGATGTTGCCGCCCACAATCAGGCCGGCCGGGCGCGGGCCGCGCAGCCGCTCGGCGGCGGCGGCGGCGCCGTGGTTGTTGAAGCCCATGCGGTTGAGCAGCGCCCCGTCCTGCGGCAGCCGGAACAGGCGCGGCGTGGGGTTGCCCGGCTGAGGCCGCGGCGTCACCGTCCCGATTTCCACGAACCCGAAGCCCAACTCGCCTAGCTCCGGCAGCAGCTCGGCGTTTTTGTCGAGGCCGGCGGCCAGCCCCACCGGGTTGCGAAACCGCAGCCCGAACACTTCCCGCTCCAGATCCGGATGCTGAAAGTCGTAGAGCCCGCGCAGCAGCGCAGCCCCGCCCGGCACCCGATGGGTGCGCCGCAGGTTATCGAACACCAGATGATGCGCTTTTTCTGCGTCGAGCTGAAAGAGCAGGGGCTTGAGTAGGGCTTTGTACATGGCTGACCAGCGCGTTTCCGGAAGACAAAGCTCCCACTTATTCCGTTAGCGGACACGCGGTCTGGCAACAGCTCCTGAAAAATTTATTTTGAAAGATATATGCCTGAAAACTAGCTGAATCGGGTGTGCAACACGGGCTGCCTGACCGCAAAGGCAGAAAAAAGCTTGCAGGAAGTGAAATGACCTAGTACTTTTGCCATCCCTTCAGCAGGAAGCCAAGGCCACTGCAACGGGAACTGATTCTGTAGCTCAGCTGGTAGAGCAATACACTTTTAATGTATGGGTCCTGGGTTCGAATCCCAGCGGGATCACTAAAAACCCTCACTGCGACACGCAGTGAGGGTTTTTTATTGTTGCCTACTGGAAGCCAAAGTCCCTGCAAGTCCAGGTCGTGCAGCCACCCCCAACTTGCCCGGCATCCGGCCCCGCGCCAACTACAAAATCCGCGAAATCCGAAAAATCCGTTTGAATCCGTGATTCAGCCGGCCCAGCCTTCGCGGTCGAGGCTGCGGTACTGGATGGCTTCGGCCAGGTGGGGCAGCTGGATTTCCTCGGCTTCGGCCAGGTCGGCGATGGTGCGGGCCACTTTCAGGATCCGGTCATAGGCGCGGGCCGAAAGGCCGAGGCGCTCCATGGCGGTTTTGAGCAGCGTGCGGCCGGCGTCGTTGATAGCGCAGATGTCCTTCACCATCTGGGGCGGCATCATGGCGTTGGAGTGGATGTCGGGGAAATCCTGGAAGCGGCGGGCCTGCACCTGCCGGGCCGCATCTACGCGGCGCTGAATGGCCTGGCTGCTCTCGGCCTTGCGCGTTTCCGTCATCTGGTCGAACGTGACGGGTGTGACTTCCACGTGCAGGTCAATCCGGTCGAGGAGCGGGCCACTGACTTTGTTGAGGTAGCGCTGCACCACGCCGGGGCCGCACACTGTCAAATACAGAAGACGATGATAATCGAGACTATAGTTTAGGCACTTTCGCACTAAAAGTCGATGAGAATTTTACAAGAGTTGATGATACTAGATTGGAAACTACCTGTAGTCGATGATTACAGTTTACAAAATAGCCCGGCAAGCTCTTGCCTGCCCCCATTCTTTGTCGGTGCTATCAGTAAGCTCACGCTTTATCGCAACATGTGCACTGGAATCGTTGCTTTCACTTTTTTGGGGCAGCGCTTAGCAATTATTGAGCCTAATACAGTAGCTTCCATATGATTGAGGGTTTTATTAAATTTTTCACCAAGTCAAATCGAGCAGCTGTGGAATTTCAACTAAACCCGTCCTCCCTATGCTGGATAGAGAGGTGGCGAAAGTAGCTGCATCACTAAGTATGTCGTTCATCAGCCGATTTCATACATGCTGATCTCTTATTTCCTGACCACCATCCCTGATGTCTACTACACGCTTTAACCCGGTTCGCGCTATTCTTCCGTCATCCCGCTCCATTCGCGGTCAGTTGAGCAGCCCCAAAGTCGGCCGCTCACCCCAGTATGAATCTGCGCTGGAACGCGACCTACTGCTACTGCTGGACTTCGACCACGGTGTTGACTTCTTTTGCGAGCAGCCAGTTACTATCGAGTACATGCACGAGGGGGTGGTGCGACACTACACGCCCGACGTGCTAGTGTATTACCGCGAGGATTTGGCCGTGTCCAGCGCGATCCGGCCCACGCTGTATGAGGTAAAGTACCGCGACGAGTTGCGGCAGAACTGGGCTGCCCTGAAGCCCCGGTTTATGGCTGCCCTGCGTTATGCCGACCGGCAAGGCTGGCGGTTTAAGCTGATTACGGAGCGCGAAATCCGCACCGAGTACCTCGCCAACGTGCGCTTCCTGCGGCAATACACTGGCCCCGAGGTACAGATCAGGCAGACGGACCAAGGTTTGTTGATGCGTCTCATGCAGGACATTCAACTGACGACGGCGGAGGAATTATTGCTGATGGCCACCGCCGACCGGACGAAGCGAGCCGAACTGCTGTACACGCTCTGGCATTTGGTGGCCGTGCGCCTGATTCATTGTGATTTGACCGTTGAACTGTCCTTACAAACCGAACTATGGATGTCGTAACGGAATTCTCCTTGCAACTCGGCAGCGAGGTCACGTACCACGGGAAGTCGTACCAGATTCGCCAGTTAACGGGCAACCTAAAAACGGTGGTGCTGGAAGACGCGATTTCGGGACGCTTGCTCCGCGCGCCTATCGCGCACCTGCGACCGCCGTCCCCGGCGGCCGAAGCCGCAACGGTGCCAGCTATTCCCTTAGAACTGGTCTCAGACGAGCAATGGGCCGAGGCCCAGAAGCGGCTGGCCATCATTCAGCCGCTCTTAGCCCGCCGGGGCGATGGGCAACTGGTGCAGGAAGCGGCGCGCCGGCATCGGATCGGTCCGGCAACGCTCTACCGGTGGATGAATCAGTTCGAGGCCACCGGGCAGGTTTCCCAGTTGATTCCGAGCCGTTCCAGTGGGGGCGAAGGCAAAACCCGGCTCTCTGCTGAGGTGGAAGCACTGGTGCGCGCCTCCGTGGAGGAGGTACACCAAACCAAGCAGCGCTTTCCGCTCAAGCGAGTATATCACGATGTGACCGCCCGCTGCCGGCGGCACGGGTTGACCCCGCCGCACGTGGGTACCGTGCGCAACAGGGTATTGGCCATTCGTCAGGAGAAGGCACTTCGCTTCCGGCACGGGCATAAGGCAGCCGACGACCAGTTTCGTCCACACGAAGGAAAATACCCAGGAGCTGACTTTCCCTTGGCGGTCGTACAAATCGACCACACGCCGGGCGACGTCATCCTGGTGGACGACAAAACGCGCACACCGCTGGGCAAGCCCTGGATTACAATGGCTATCGACGTCTACAGCCGCTTGGTGGTCGGCCTCTACATATCTTTTGAGACACCGGGTGCGCTGGGCGTCGGCATGTGTGTCGCCAACAGCCTGCTGCCCAAGGAAGCCTGGCTGCATCGGCTGGACGTGCTAGGCGAGTGGCCCTGCTGGGGTAAGATGCGAAAGATTTACGCCGACAACGGCAAGGAGTTTCGGGGCAACATGCTCAAGCGCGCCTGTGAGGAGTACGGCATTGACCTGGAGTGGCGGCCCGTACGCAAGCCCAACTACGGCGGCCATATTGAGCGGCTGCTGGGCACGTTTGCCAATGAAATTCATGAATTGCCGGGCACGACGTTTTCTAACCCACAGCAGCGGGGCGAGTACCCATCCGCCGACAAGGCAGCCCTTACGCTGGGCGAATTTGAACGGTGGCTGCTGCACCTGATCGTGAATATCTACCACAAACGCGTGCACACTGCGTTAGGCCGAACACCGCTGGAGGTGTTCGAGGACGGCATCTACGAAAAGACCGGCCTGCCGCCTCGCTTCCAGGACGAGCTACGGGTCAAGCTCGACTTTCTGCCCTACTTCGAGCGCACCGTTCAGGAGTACGGGGTCGTGCTGGATTATATCCACTACTATAGCGACGTGCTCCGCCCCTGGGTCCACGCGCTGGAAGGAGATTCCCCAAAGAATAAGCGCAAGCGCAAGTTCATCTTCAAGCGGGACCCGCGCGACATCAGCGTTCTGTTTTTCTACGACCCCGAGGCGAAGGGCTACTTCGAGATTCCGTACCGCGACCTGCTGCGCCCACCTATGACTCTGTGGGAGCACAAGCAGGTGCTGCGACAGTTGGAGAGTGAAGGGGTAACGGCAGTAGACGAGGAAGCGCTCTTCAGTGCGTATGAGAAGCTGCGGGAAATCGAAGCGCAGGCCGTGAGTCAGACCCGGCGCGTGCGTCGTCAGCGCCGGCAGGCTAAGACGGAAAGCAGCCGCGCTAAAAGCATCCGGCAGGAAATGGTCTCGGCCAAGCTGACCCCGGACGGTTCTACCCCTAATGAGCTGGCCCGCTCATTACCGCTGGTTACGGGACCTATTCAACCCTTCGACGAACTAGAATATGAAGCATTTGATTGAGGCGCTGCATCCCGTTGCGCTGAGTGATACTCCCACCCGCATCCAATTTATCCAGTCGAATCGCTGGATAAAGTACCCGGCCGCAGAGCGTATCCTAGAGCGACTGGAGGAACTCCTGGCCCATCCCAAGATTGCCCGGATGCCCAACTTGCTCTTGGTGGGGGAGACGAACAATGGCAAGACCTTGTTGCTCAAAAAATTTTGTCAGTTGCACAAGCCGTACGCTACGCTCGGCGACGAAAAGCTGGTTCGCCCGGTCGTTACGGTGGAAGCCCCGCCCAAGCCTGACGAGAAGCAGTTCTATCGTAAGCTTCTGGACCAGCTCAACGCGCCCTACCGGCAGGCGGACCGGCTGGACCGCATGGAGCGGCAGGTCTTTCACGTTCTGCAGCACCTGGATACCCGGATGCTCATCATTGACGAGATTCAAAACCTGTTGGCGGGCAGCAGCACCAGCCAGCGGGTCTTTCTGAACGTGCTGAAGGGGATGGCTAATGAGCTGCAAATCGTCATTGTGGCGGCGGGTACGATGGAAGCGCGCAACGCCATGAGTGCGGACCCGCAGATGGCGAACCGCTTTGTGCAGAAATTCCTGCCTCGGTGGCACTATACCGAGGAGTATTTGCGCCTGCTGGCCAGCTTCGAGCGGCTGCTGCCCCTGCGCGAGGCGTCGCGCCTGACTGAGCCGGCGTTAGCCGAACGCATCTACGCCATGAGCGAGGGGACGATAGGCGAGATTTCCGCCGTCATTACTACGGCTGCCGTGACAGCCATCCGCGCGGGCAAGGAGCGCATTGATCTGAAGCTACTGGACCAGATTGATTACGTGCTTCCCTCGGAACGCCGCCGCTTTCAAGGCGTTTCGGCCTGATGACACCTATACTCTCACCGGACGCCCTATTGGAGCG
This sequence comes from Hymenobacter yonginensis, assembly GCF_027625995.1. NCBI lineage: Bacteria > Pseudomonadati > Bacteroidota > Cytophagia > Cytophagales > Hymenobacteraceae > Hymenobacter > Hymenobacter yonginensis. Next base: position 3,388,832 of record NZ_CP115396.1, on the reverse strand, counting down.
GCGCATTCTGCCCTGCACGTTTCATCCGAGCGAGGACGAGTTGCTGTCGAGCTGGTTAGTGCGGCTGGCACAGGCCCATCGGGTGAAAGTGCAGTTGTTTTCCCACTACCTCTGGCCGCAGATCGTGGTGTGGAAGCGGGACATTGATAAGCTCGCCCCGCCCCACATGCTGAACACTCTGGTGGTCCGCACCCTAACGGACCCTCATCGCATTGCCCAGACGATGCTAGCCCCCGCTGTCGAGCGCCTGACCGGAACCCAGTTGCTCCATGTTAAGCGAGGACCCACCAGTTGGTTGATGCCCGTGGGTATTGTACACCGTACACGCCAGGGAAACGGACTGGTGTACTGTCCCGGGTGCCTGCAGCGGGATGGAGCCAACCCCTACTACCGAACCAGTTGGCGACTGGCGTTTTACGTGGTGTGCCCTACATGCGGCGTCTATCTACGAGAGGAATGCCCCGCTTGTGGTGCCCCCGTAAATTTCTTCCGCCTCGACATGGGGCACCAGAACGCCGCTGAACAGCTCCTCTCCACTTGCTATAAGTGTGCCTTTGATCTGAGCCAGGCTCCCATGCAACCGGTTCCTGCCCAAGAGCTGAGCCGGTATTACACATTATACCGCGTCAGTCGGGAAGGATGGAAGGAAGCCGTGCCCTATCCGCACCAGTATTTCCGGGTACTGCGTCAAATAGTCAGGGTACTATCCTGCCCGTTCGGGGAGGCCTTGCGGCTGCAGGTTGACGTACGACTTCGGATGGGCCAACCAGTGACATGGCCCTCGGGTGGAGGAGCCTTCGAGCAACTGCCTATTGCAAGACGTATCTACTTACTGGAGCAGGCCATGTGGCTGCTGGAAGATTGGCCCGCACGGTTCATCCGCGTCATGCACGACAATCAAATAAAGAGCTATACGATACGCAGGGATATGGCCGAGGAAATGCCCTTCTGGTTCAGTAGCGTCCTGGTTGAACATTTCTTCTCGGCCAGGAATAGAAGCTGGAGTCAATTCGAACACTAAAGTGTAACTGAGGCCACCAGAGCGCTGGTTTCAACGTACTGTAATGACACTTTCTCTTTCTCCTTCTGTGCATGAACACTCTTCGTGACGACGAACCCGAGAACGCCGGGCTGATTCAATCCAAGCCGCCGACCAAGAAGGAACTGCGGGAAATATCCCTGTTCATTGCGCAGAGCAAAAAGCAGAATGATACTCGGATGGAGGAGATAGCTTTACCCGCCGCCCAGAAGAAGCGCCTAGTGAAAAAAGTCCGCTAATGCAGCTTTGTTTCTTAGCCTTCATCTGAGGGGACCGGCTGCTGGGCTTCCTTGTATTGGCTAAGATACTGGGCCAACGCTTGGTTAATAATGTAGGTTTTCGACTTTCTCGGGCCTGCGGCCCAATACGTCAGATTGTCGAGGCCCCGCTTGTTATCCTCGCTCAGGTTGGTGGAGAAGGAATAGACGTAGGCAGAGGCCCTACGGCCAGTTTCCAATGCACGCGGGCTTTGCGCGTCGATGACGGGTTCTGATGCCGTAGCCCGGCGAACGATGATTTCTACTTCAAAAAGTTGCTGGCCTTTGTCGGGGCTTAGCACTTTGGTGATGAAGTGCGTGAGAAGAGGTACGTCGTTGTACACGGGTGACAGTAGAAGGAAATAGTGTAGTCGCCTCTGTCGGTGAGGAAGCACAATTTATCTCTTTTTTTGTAGACTACTGACAACAACAGGTGACTATCGACGGCCGATAGCTTGCCGCTCATATGGGCGGCGAACCAATAACGGCATTTGGGCTGAGCATCAAGCAGCTGCGCAAAGCGCGGGGTATGTCCCAAGAGGTACTAGCCGATGAGGCAAAGTTGGACCGCACGTATATCTCCCAACTGGAGACGGGGAGTAAACAACCCTCGCTTACCACCATTTTTCGTTTAGCCGCGGCGATGAGTCTACAACCTTCTGACTTGCTTCGACACGTTGAAGACTACTTAAACACCAATAAGTTGACCTAAAGATTATAAGGATTACAAATACAATAATCGAGGATGAAACTATCATTAGGGGTTATTTGAAAATTGTCAGTAGTAAACTGATTCATGCATGGTAAATCATATGGCTGATATATTGTGATTGTTTACATTAGAAAATTAAGTATTTCTTCAATAAATTGACCTATACTGAATTAGATAAACTATGTTCTTGTTGTATCTCCAATAAATGAGTATGCATCATAAAAGAGAAGAGTTTGCTTAAATACAGGTGAAAAACAAATAATTTATTAATCAATAGAGTATTTGTTTTATCACTTTTTTCCTCAAGTTAAGAAGTGCCAGCATAGAAGATGCCAAGATTTTTAGAAGAAAGAGGATATGGTAGTAAGGAGATAGGGATTGTTGTAGTCCTATTCTTCTTAGGGGTTGCCATGAAAGTATATGCATCGCTCGCCTATGAGTCGTTCGTAGTGGAAAAGCGCATTATCATCAATGGCGTATCAAAAGATAGTATAGACTTTGTGACACCCTATGGACGTACGCTGTTTAATTTAACTGGAGATGCTTGTTTGACACTATGCTTTTCCCTGATCGTTTCGCTTTTTTTTATAAAAGGTATTGAGGATTCATTGGCTGCCAAGAGAGCTGCTCAATTGGATGCAATAAATGCGGAGATAAGAGAGAACGTATTCTCATCCGTGTTCCGCACGCTGGTAGATGAAGAGATATTTGAGATAATTAAGCGGGATATTATCAAGAATGGAATGGTAAGAAAAGATATAAGGTGGACTTATGATTTTGTGGAATTGCCTAACGGAAATATATCCTTGCGCCAGACCGATCGCTATCATCTTTATAATGGTACGGGTGCTGATCGCACTGAGCAAATTATCGCAGTGTGCGATGACGCAAGTGGTGTAGCCTTTTTAAAAGAATTTATTTGCAGGCAAGATGACAAGCCGGTTCTATCTTTTAAATATGATGAACTAGTAGCAGACCCTGATAATCCCAGGCAGAAGACGGCATGCGATGGAAAGGTGGTTGTTACCGAGTCCGGTTCTGGCGGCTCTGAAGTGCTTATAAGCTTTCCGATACTGCGAGGTGGTACTGTTCAGATAAGTCAGGTTTACGAAACTGCTTATAATGTCCTGCCGATAAACGACAGCTTCTTCACCCGTTACCCAGTTGTCAATGCAACCTTGGAAGCAAACTTTCCTGCTGGCTATGACTTTCATGTATTTTCATCCCTTGCTTCCGAGCTAGTACCAGACCCTCTTCTACAAGAAAACAGGAGAAGCTATAGAGCACAAGGAGGTATTTTGCCCAACCAAGGGTTTGTTTTTACGTTGAAAAAGATAACGGCTTAGATCAACAGTTAAGCCATGAAGCCTTATATTTATGTTTCCAAACCACTCATTAACAGGTTTTGACATGAAAAATCAAGCATGGAACATCCGTTTTGGGAATGTCAAGCAAGGGCGTATCGGCTCTCGACAGGGCCGCTTGGGTGCTAAGCAAGGCCGTATCGGCTCCCTTCGCTCAACTCTCCACTAGACCATTGGGGATCTAGTTTAAGAGCTACATCCCATAAGCCGCATACGGTGATCCGTATCGCATGTAATACACGCAAAAAGCCTGCACATGATGTGCAGGCTTTTTGCTTATAAACAGAACAGTAGCTGGTGGTAACAAGCACCTGCTGAAAACGGCTGGAATTGTGTTGCCTTAGCCAAACAGCTTACTTTACCTTAAAACATCAAAGACAGTTGTCGCATCTCTTTACATTCCTTTGATAGCGCGTGCAGTTTCTTGACAGAAATGGCGGAAGGGTCTGTAATTCCTTCAGGTAAAATCAATCCAGGAGAGAAAAACATGATTTCTTTGCCTTTACGGCGAGGTTTAGGAACATGCTCAGTCGGGGAGTCCTCGCCGACTGCTGTTTCTTCAGCGATGGGTTCCTTAAAAATCGCTTCTGACTCGACACTTGGCGTAGCATCTGCTTCAGTATCCTTTTCTTCCTTCGCTACATGGTTTGCAGCACTGTGATACAGGTTGTACTCTATAGAAGTATGACCTGTATATAGTTCCTTGATCTTCTCTATATTATCATATGACACCAACCAGGGTGACTTCAATTTCGCAACATCGTCAGCAACATCAGCGTGCCCATCATGATCATAGGCATTGGTGTAAAGGCCTTGGCCCTTGTCATAATAAGGTGGGTCCAAGTATGTTAGACTGCGCTTGTCCATAGTAGGGACAACGTCTCGAAGGAAAATGCGGGCATCGAGATTTGAAATCTCAATTTGGTCCCTTTGCCTTGCTATTTTTTCAATTCGCTGGATCAGATTGTCCTTATTAAATCGAGCATCTATTTTCCACTTCCCAGTCTGATTCTTACCCCCAATAACCCCGCCTCTGATAATGCCGGAGCGATTAGTGCGGTTGAGATAAAAGGCAGCGAATGCTCTTTCTAATTGGCTATGCTCGTCCTTTTTATTGTCTAGAAACCGGCGCTGTGAGTTCCACTCGTCCATGTCGAGCTTGGCATCGCGAATCTTTTTGGACAGTCCATCAGGGTCATTAAGCACTGTAAACCAAAAGTCATATATATCTTTGTCTATATCATTTATGAAAATTTTGGAGGCGTATTGTCCAAACAGCAGGGAAAGCGCGACACTACAGCCCCCGGCGTAGGGTTCGGCGTAGTGTCCGTCCATCAGGTCGTTTAGCACAAACAGCAGCTTTACGTAGTTCGCTACCTTGAGCTTACCGCCGGGGTAGCGGAGGGGCGACGGGAATGGTTGGACAGGCATGTCGTTCAGGACCAAATAAGGCGTAAAATAGGCTGCAGTGCATCCCATTGCTGCCGTAGATCGGCGGGCAAGGGCGCCGCAACTTGGGTATGCACATAGACGGAAAGAGAGTCTACGTTAGGCAAAAGTACAGAATTCCTATCCGAAATTTTGCGCATATATACGCACTCGTCTTCACCGAGCGAACCATTAGCGCTAAAATATTTAGCAGCAGCCTCCAGCTTTTCGGCCACCGAAGTTGTTGCCTCTATTCGCTCGGTCAGCCGCGCCAAAAAATGGTCTAGGCTTAGCTCTACAAACAAGCGCAACAGCACCGCTCCAGCCGTAGCGTGCGCGGTAATATCCAATTGTTGCAATTCCTGGTAGATATCCTGAATGCGCGGCTGACCGATAGCGAGTTGGCACGAGCTGGGGGCAATGGTGGTTCGCTCATTGATAAGTTTGCGGAACGCGGATTTGGGCGCAACTGGGAGCGGCTCAGGGCAGGCCTTGGAAGCTATTGCGGGGGGAGCTACGAAACGTTCTTTCTGGCCCAGACGGTGAAAGTGGGTGAGAGAGGCAGTAGAGCTGGGCTTCTCGGTCAAAGCTAGGTTGTCGATGTAGCGCTTTCGGTCCGCCTTGCTATCGAGGGTCGTTACGTCCTCCTTTCGGTCGAGTAAGTCCAGAATGATGCGCCGCAGGGGCTTGATAACTTCCTCGTTGGGAAGGTTCGTTACGACTAGGTTGTTGCGGTATTCCAAGCCGAGTTGCTCTTTCACGTAGCTGTCGCCGATCAGGCGCAACAGGGTGCTCATAGGCACTTTGGGCAGGCGCTTTACGTCGGCCGGCGAGAGGTTACCATGCTCGTGCACAAACTGCAGAACCTGCCACTCGCGCGAGGCGACCCCGCGCCAGGCATCGAACCGATGCTTTTCCATGGCGTCCCAGGGATCTTGGCCGATGCCGTTGAGATTGACCGAGTGCCGCCGTGCCACCCACAGCGCACCGTGCTCGCGGCTATCGAATACAGCTAACTCCACTTCCTTAATGGGATCCTTCGCAAAGAGTTCGGCTATTTTTAGCAGGCGCGAAAACCACCGGCCAGAGAGTACACCGTCAGCGAGAGTAGGCTCTTGCAGCAGCTTGAGTGCTACTAGCCGACGGTTACCATCCAGCGAGACATAAGGGAAACGTTGATTGTCGGGTACGATGGCCATAAAGCGTTCAGCCTCGCTCAGGCCGTGTTCGGTGATGTCGGCCGCCAAGTGCACAATTTTCTCGCCCTGCTGCTCGATCATTGCCCGGATGGCTTCGCGCTGGCTTTGCTGGGGTGGGAGCCGTGGGTTGCGCTCGTCCACCCCGATTTTGTGGATGGGGATCGTAACTCTTTGGGCATGTAAACGTGGCATAGATTCAGCTAAACGTTAAATCAGGATTATTATGCTGCGTCCGTTGGGTCTTGCTTTTCGGTTATTCCTTTGATAAGGAAGGTGATAAAAGGAGCAAAATTGCTCCAAAATTCCTGTAGGACGGTAGGGTTGGCGATGAAGAACGGGTTATGAACAAATAGATTAAATTCACTCTGGGTGACCGTGTTCTGCTGCCGGACATAGCCTTGAAAGGCTTCGCGGATGCTGGGGTGAGCGATAAGTTCCGTTGCGTGGTCATTGAAGTACTTCAACATAAATCCCAGAGACGGTTTCCAACGTTCGGGAAGCTCTTCTCTCAACTTTAGAATGCGCTTGATGTCTTCTGGCGTTTCATCAATACCGTGACGGGTCTTGAGGTATCTGATCAGGTTTTCTTCAATCTTCCGGTTGCTCGTAACGTATTCCTGTATTTGGCTCGTGCGCAGCGCCTCGTCTAGCTGGTTTTCCTCCACATACTTGGTTAGCAGCAGTTCCATCAGGGTGCGGAACAGGACGGCAATCGCATTCGGTTTATCGAGGGCAATGGTCTTTAGCTCTCCAAAAATCTCGTCTATCTTAGGAACGGTGGTTTGACAAGAGAATGCCTCGCTAATGAGCGGAGCCGGTGAGGAAGTAGCGGGTGGAGGGGAAGTGGCCTTCCGGGCCTTTTTGGGCTTGGTGGTGGCGGGTGGTGGCACATCATCACCTGCTGCCGGTTGGGCATCAGGCACCGCGCTGGCGGCCGCGTCTTCTTCCTCGCTGTCGTCCTCAAATCGAAAGTCAGTGGTTTCGTCCAAGGACTCTTCCGAGTTATCTTCCGACAGCTTGCCGACATCAATGGCATCCTTATCGGCTGGTCGGGGTACGATGGACGGATCAAAGCGGCCGCCTTCCGCCAAGCCGGAGACGTACCGGACGATATCGGCTTCAGTATTGAGTTCCCGGGAGTTGATGCCTTCTTTGTTGCCCTTGCCGGCCTTTGCCCGTTCCTCTTTGCTGCCTTTGGCCAAATCCTCCAAAATGGCCGCAAACCGCTTGTTGTATTCCTCGGGAGGCAATAAAATTTCAATATCTCCAGCGGCGGTGTACTCAAGGCCTAAAAACTCGATGCCTTGCTTGCTCGAAAGAAAGCGCCATAGCGTAGAAATAGGAAACCGCTCATCGCTATGCACAAAGCGGTACGCACTATCGGATAACCCAGCAACCTGTTTGGCTTCCGCATAGAGCTTGTAGCGAAGGATGGAGCTGAGCACTTTTCCTTTGCTCTGCAGATAGATTTTCGCGATCTCATCGACGGTGGAGCCCCGGGTAATATCGTTGATGTACCACATGTCCTGCTTCATCCCGTCCCACTTCTCTATCTGGCTGCCGCCGGTGTGCCGGTTCTGAATAATGACCCGCGCGTCATCGCGGGAGGGGGCAATAACGCACTTCATCTTTCGCAAAGATTCCGTGTTGAAAGTACTTGCCAGATACTGGATGTGTTCTTGGTACTTATCCGGTGCGAGCTTCGGGTCCAGCAGTACTTTACAGGCGGTTATGCGACGATTGCCCTCAATCACGACGTAGTTTCCGCCTTCTTGCACCACAATCGGCATCTCGTTGACAAAGTAGCCTTTCAACGCAATCGCCCGGGCTAAATACAGTACTTTCTCATAGTCGAACATATACTGGATAATGTTGCGGGGAGAGAGTACGACGGGGTTGCTACGGAGACGTAAGTTTTGCGCGTCCAGTCGTAGACGAGCGGTAACAAATTTGCGCTCTTCCCAGGAGGCATAATCGATGCGAGCCATTGTGCGTTGTTTACAGAGTAAATAGGAAATGAAAAACAGGGAGGTGGGGTAACCAGCTAGTGGCTGGCCCGGATTTTAGCGAGCGCTATTTCCGCTTGGGCAGCAAGGTGTGGCGCGCTGTAAATGTATTCCAGCAGCGCGTAACAGAGCGCCTGGGCAATGGGCAAATCGCTTTCACTCAAATTGCCTAATCCGGCGTGGGCACCGACATTTCTGAGTTGGCGAAGGCCTTTGGCGACATCAACTAGCTTTTCAGGAATCTCGTGTTTGTCGGCTAGGTCCTTCAACATCTCAGCCAAGGTGTTTCCCTGCGCATTTCTGTCCATACACACCAATTCCAATGTTCGGCCGAGGGAAAAAGCGTAGACGTGAGCGTCAATAGTTTTAACTTTTTCGGCAGCTTTTAACGCCCGTAAAATATTGTCCGGCAGGCCAATGGGAATGTTCTTCTCCTGTGGGTAGAGCTGCTCGTAACGGACGACCTCATCGGGCTCCATGCTTTCACTCCAGTAGTAGGAGGCAATGTTTATTTTAAAGCAGGCCGGACACTTCAGAACCGTGTACACCTCGCCATGCTCATCGTAGCCGTGGGTGGCATCGCCGCGCTCTTCGAAGTCCTGTACATTTCCCACGATAGGCATAAAGGAAACATTGCTGCAGTGGCCGCAGGATAGGGTAACAGGGGTTGTTGACATGGGATTGAACAGGGATAAGGAAAGGTGATAAGCGGAGCAGGGCACGCTATTGGCCTTACTCTACCCAGGGGATTACGCCAAGAAAATAGTCGCTACCGCACTCTTGTTCGCGATTTTCTGCCGTCGATGATTTCCCGTAGGTCGCCTTCTATTTTACTAACCAAGCCTTCCACACGTAGGTCGGCCGGGTTGAATCGATGCCACAATTCCAGGTGCTGCTGCATCAAGTTTGTATCCAGGCCTGCTTTGCCAAATAGTTCCGTATGCAGGTGGTTCAGCACCGATGAGTCGAGAGGTTGCAGGGTAGGGGTGTAAAACAGGGCGTACCGGATGGTGCTGGCCCACACCACATAGACGGTTGCCTGAGTGGAGCCCGAGCGCGGTTGCAGGCGTCCGAGCATCACGGCATGGGGGAGGCCGGGCCGGGTACGGTTCAGATAATAGCGCTCCTGAAAAATCGGTGGGTCCTGGTCTAGGTTGAGGTACGCACACGTGTAGGTAGGGAGTACCTGCAAGGCCGTGAATAAATTTCTAACCTGACTATGCGTGTCGGGTATGCCGGCCTCTACCCGTACGCGCCCGGGTCCGGCATCTTTCAGTCCTTGCTCCAACAAGGAGAGCAGTTCGCTTTCCTCTTGGGAGATGCCGACTGTATGATAACGGCCAGTTTGGTCTCTTTTAGGCAGCTTGATCACTGGGGGCTTCTCGCCGAATACGGAAACGGTGTCTACCGAATCCATCAGGCTAGTCGGCTGGTTGGTATTTCCTAACTCGTCCGCCGTAAGCCGGGCCGACGCGGCCGGTTGCGTCTTTGTGCGGGGAGACAGGTTTTCCCGAGCCGCCGCCGGGTTGAGCGGGATCGACTTGCTGCGATGGTCACCCAAAGGGAGGTAGCTGATTTTGTCGAAGGGCATCTTCTCCTGCGTATCATATATCTGGTCTACCAGGAGGTAGGACTTTCCTTGCCAGGAAAATTCTCGGCCACAAGCAGCGAGCATAAACGGCCGGCTCTGGGGAAGGATGGTGCGCAGGGATTTGAACGCGTGCCACCTATCGGGGAGGTTGTCGGGCCGGGCGCTGCTCAACAACAGGCCTTCGCGCACCTTGTCTAGGCAGTCAGCGGCCCAGGGGATGAAAGCGATGCGGGCCAGACACGAAACCTCTGCCTTACTGAGCCCCTCTTTCACTTGCAGAAAAGCAACTCGCTCCCCGTTGCGCACCACCACGAGGGGCTCGCCGGTCGGATGAGCGACTAGTTCGGGAATTCCTTGGCATATGCGCTTCCCTTTTTGTGCTCGGCCGGTAAAGTATGACAAAAGGAGGTCAGGTAACGTATTACCTTGCAGGAAGAAGTAGCGTAGCACTTCGTAACTGGGAATGATAACATTCCGGATTACACTGCTGCCATCAGGAGCGGGCAGGCAGTGAACGGGGGTGTACCCAAACCCGGTAGGAAGCTGCAATTCCCGCATCAGCGTCTGAAACGGTGAACTGCTAACGAGAGCTTGATTATGCTGTTCGTAGGTTAGGCCCAGATGATTGAAGAAGCAAGAGGCAGTTTGCGATAAACACTCCTCTGTAACCGCTGTCTGATAGAGCACGCGTTGTTGTGCCGGATTACTAACTATTACGTGTGCTGTCTTATTCCTAACGAGTAATTTGTTCCCAATTACTGTTCGGTACAGGACGTTGAGCGGAGAAAAGATGTTTTTGACATCACCTCTCGCATTGACGTAGCTCACTACGCAGCTTACGCTGATGCCATTGCCGAATCGGTCTTTGCTGTAGCAGAAATCGTTGACCCACCGACACGTCCATTCGCCGTCGGGTAAATTAATCGTAATAGGTGCTGCCATCGCGACGTGTGGTAAGTATAGTTGTATAGTTTGACGAAGGTCGGTTAAAGAATGTCTAATAGTCGGTGATAACATTTTGGAATTATCACCGACTAATATAGTTTATCATCGACTTTTATATTTGACACACACGCACTCTTTCTCGGGGTGGTTGTAGTAGCCGCAGGGGCAGGGGTTCATGCTCGCAATCAGCATGAAATTGGCCGGGAAGTCGATGCTGACCTTGGCCCGCGAGATGGTCACGCGGCGCTCTTCCAGCGGCTGGCGCATCACTTCCAGCACCGTGCGCTTGAACTCCGGCAGCTCATCCAGAAACAGCACGCCATTGTGGGCCAGCGAGATTTCGCCCGGCTGCGGGTTGCCGCCGCCACCCACCAGCGCCACGTCGGAGATGGTGTGGTGCGGGGCGCGGAAGGGGCGCGTGCCCAGCAGCGAGGCATTGGCGCCCAGCTTGCCGGCCACCGAATGAATCCTGGTGGTTTCGAGGGCTTCCTGAATGGCCAGCGGCGGCAAAATGGTGGGCAGGCGCTTGGCTAGCATGGTTTTGCCCGCGCCGGGCGGCCCGATCATGATGACGTTGTGGCCGCCGGCCGCCGCTATTTCCAGGGCCCGCTTGATGTTTTCCTGGCCCTGCACGTCGGCGAAATCGGCGGCGTACTGGTTGGCATCGAGCTGGAAGGCATCACGCGTGTCCATCACCAGTGGCTCAATGGCCAGCCGGCCCTCGAAAAAGTCGATGGCCTCCTGCATGGTGTCCACCGGAATGATGTCGAGGTTGTTGACGATGGCGGCCTCCCGCGCATTCTCGCGGGGCAGGATGAAGCCTTTGAAGCCCTCCTTGCGGGCCTGAATGGCAATCGGTAGAACGCCCCGAATAGGCCGCAGGGCGCCGTCCAGCGCCATTTCGCCCATTATGATGTACTCGCCCAGTTGCTCGGTGCTGAGCTGCTGCGAGGCGTGCAGGATGCCCAGCGCAATGGGCAGGTCGTAGGCCGAGCCCTCCTTGCGGATATCGGCCGGAGCCATGTTCACGACTACTTTGGTACGCGGCATCCGCAGCCCCCGAAACTTGAGGGCGGCCTCAATGCGCTGCTGGCTTTCCTTGATGGCATTATCGGGCAAACCCACCACGTAGAAATTGGTGCCCTGCGATACAACTACTTCAATGGTAATGGTATAAGCGTTTACTCCCTGCACGGCCGAGCCGAAGGTTTTGGTAAGCATAGGATCCGTCGGTAAACAATAAAGTGGAGTAGCAATATAGCCGAATTCCTACATCCCGGCGCATACAAATTCGCCCGTAGCTTCTATCGGCTCAGCGGGTTAGGCCGGGCCGGGAAGAAGCTACGGGCGGAAGGATACAGCAGCGGCAGCGCCGCCGGAAGCCAGCAGACAGAACGGGCTAGCTGCCCTGTTCGTCCACCAGCTGCTCGATGAGCATAATCATGATGTGAATGGCCTTGATGTGGATTTCCTGCACCCGGTCAGCATAGCCGTGGTGCGGGGCCCGGATTTCTACGTCGCAAAGGGCCGCCAGCTGGCCGCCGTCCTTGCCGGTGAGGCCCACTACCTGCATACCGGCCGCTTTGGCGGCCTCGGCGGCGCGCAGCACGTTGGGCGAGTTACCGCTGGTGCTGATGGCCAGCAGCACGTCGCCGGGGCGGCCCAGGGCCTCCACATAGCGGCTGAAGACGTGGTCGTAGCCGAAGTCGTTGGCTACGCAGCTCATATGCGAGGCCTCCGTCAGGGCAATGGCGCCCAGCGCGGGGCGGTTCTGGCGGTAGCGGCCGGTGAGCTCCTCGGCAAAGTGCTGGGCGTCGCAGAGGCTGCCTCCGTTGCCGCAGCTCAGGATTTTGCCTTTCTGGCGCAGGCTGCCAGCCATGAGGCGGGCGGCCTGCTCGATGGCCGTGAGGTTGGTAGGGTCCGCCAGAAAACGGTCGAGCACGGTGCGGGCTTCGGTCAGCTCCGCCCGGATGAGGTCGGGGAGGGAAACGGGGGTATTCACGGCGCGAAGATAAGCCGGCTACGCCAGCGGCGCCTCGTCGCGGGTGGTGGGGCGGGGGGCGTCGGGCGGCACGGGGGCCGGCACTACGTAGCCCTCGGGATGCACGGTGGTGCCGGTGCGGGGCGCGCCCAGGCCGGGGCTGCGCTGCTCCAGCTGCTGGTCGTAGAGGCGGGCCTTCAGTTCGTTGATTTTGCCTTCGTGGGCGGCCACGTTGCGGCGCAGCAGAGTGCTGTCGAGGTTTTCGGTGATGAGCTGCAGGGTGAGCAGCACGGCGCCCGTCACGAACAGGGCGTAGTAGAAGCCGGCGGCGTTGCTACCGGCCGTCACGGCCATCAGGCCGTCGCGCGAGCCGGGGCTGAGGATGAGCAACAGAGCCAGCAGGACATAAAGCATCACCAGAATGGTGACCAGACGTTTCAGCGCAAGCATGAGGTGGCAGAGCTAGGTGAGTGAACAATGGGCCCGTGTACGCGAAAACGCCGCAGGCGGGTTAAATATAGTGGTTCGCTCATTCTACCAAGCTGTCAGCCTCCGGCCGAAGCGGCACCGAACCGGCCGCTGAGGGCCGGGCGCCGGCAAGCCGTGCCTGCAGCTGCCGTAGCTTCTGGCGCTCAATCGGAAAGAGGCTGTCGGTGGGCTGGCGGCGCAGCGAATCCAGCAGGCGGGTGGCGGCCAGCGTATCGGCGGCCGTCAGCAGCGAGTCGGCTCGGAGCAGGGCAGTGTCGTAGGCCATGCTGGCGGCTATTTTGCGCTGCAGGGCGGCCTCGGTGGCTTGCCGGACGGGCTGCTGCTGCACCTGCCGGAACTTGCGCCACAGCCACGTGCCGCCCTGAGCCAGCAGCAGCAGCACAATCAGGGTGGCTACCCAGCGGCGCGTGTTTTCTGAAGAAGTCGCCATACCGCCGGCCGGGCCTTAGCGCGCCACGGCGGCCGTATCGGCCAAAACGGTGGAATCGGCTACCACGACGGGGGCGGTGCTGGCGGCCTGGCTGGCCCGGATCCGGTCTTCCAGCGCTGCACTCCGCTCGGTGAGCTGCTCCATGCGGGTGGCCGAATCTGTCTGCTGCTCCTGGCGCCAGTACTTGTAACCAAACCGCAGACCAATCATCACCAGGGCCAGCACCCAAAACCATTGCGACTTATACCACGGAACCTGAGGAGTAGGAGTAGCCATTCGTTATCGTTGTTTGTGATTAGTGGTTTGTAATTCGTTTTAATCAAAGCAAACTACGCATTCCTCACTACGAACAACAAAAAACGAATCACGCGCAACAAAAACTTACACCAGCGCTGCGTTGGTGGCCTGCATCTGGCTGAGGCGCTGATAGAGGCCGCCGGGCTGGCGTAGCAACTCGTCGTGGGTGCCGCGCTCGGCAATGCGGCCCTGATGCAGCACAATGATTTCGTCGGCGTGCTGCACGGTGCTCAGCCGGTGGGCAATCACCAGCGAGGTCCGGCTTTGCATGAGGCGCGTCAGGGCTTCCTGCACCAGCTTTTCGCTTTCGGTATCAAGGGCCGAGGTGGCTTCGTCGAGGATGAGGATGGGCGGGTTGCGCAGGATGGCGCGGGCAATGCTCAGGCGCTGCCGCTGCCCGCCCGACAGCCGCCCGCCCCGGTCGCCGATGAGGGTGTGGTAGCCCTCGGGCGTGGCCATGATGAAGTCGTGGGCGTTGGCAATGCGGGCCGCTTCCATCACCTCGGCCTCGGTGGCTTCGGTGTTGAAGCGGATGTTGTTGAGGATGGTGTCGTTGAACAGGATGCTTTCCTGCGTGACAATGCCCATTTGCTCGCGCACGGAGTGGATGGTGCAGTCGCGCACGTCGTGGCCGTCGATGAGGATCTGGCCGCCGGTGGGGTCGTAGAAGCGGGGCAGCAGGTCGGCGAGGGTGCTTTTGCCGGAGCCGCTGGGGCCTACCAGAGCCACGGTTTTGCCTTTCTCAATGGTCAGGTTGATGTCCTGCAGCACCGGCGCGTCGGCGTAGGCAAACTGCAGGTTGCGCAGCTCGATCTGGTGCCTGAACTCGGGCAGCACCTGGGCGTCGGGCTTGTCGCGCAGCACGGGGTCGGTGTCGATGATGGTCAGCACCCGCTCGCCGGCCACCAGCCCGCGCTGGATGTTGCCGAACGACGACGACAGGGCCTTGGCTGGCGTGAGCACCTGCGAGAAGATGACGATGTAGCCGATGAACGTGGCCGCCGACAGGTTGGACTCGCCGCCCAGAATCAGGGTGCCGCCAAAATACAGCAGGCCCGCCACCACCGTGACGCCCGCAAACTCCGAAAACGGCGAAGCCAGGTCGCGGGTGTTGTCGATGTGGCGCGAGGTGCGGGCGTACTGGTCGTTCTGGTCCTCGAACTTGCCCGTGATGTAGGCCTGGGCGTTGAACGCCTTCACGACCCGGATGCCGCCCAGCGTCTCGTCAATCACAGACAGCATGGAGCCGAGCGTGCTTTGGCTGCGCTTGGCCTGCGTGCGCAGGCGCTTCGACAGGCTCGCAATCAGCCCCCCGGAAATGGGCAGCAGTACCAGTGTAAACAGCGTGAGCTTCAGGGAGATGCTGAATAGCACGATGAAGTAGAAGATGATGGTGAGCGGCTCCCGGATTACGCCGGTCAGCGTGTTCACCACCGACGTTTCCACTTCCTGCACATCGGACGTGAAGCGCGACATCAGGTCGCCCTTCCGCTCGCCGTTGAAGTAGCCCAGCGGCAGCTGAATGATGCGGTGGTAGAGGTCGAGGCGCAGGGCGCGGATGACGCGGGCCCGTACCCGGGCAATCAGCCGGAGGCTGAGGTAGCGAAACACGTTGCTGAAAAACACCGAGGCCACCACAAACACGCACACAAACGACAGCGCCCCCAGCTTGCCGCGCTCGGCAATCACCTGCCCGAAATGGTAGTAGAACGTGTCCTTGAAATACTCCGCCGACAGCGAGAAACCCGGCAGCGCGGCGGGCACTGGCGACTTGTCGGTGGTGTCGAACAGCACGTCCAGCAGCGGGATGATGAGCGTGAAGTTGAAGATGCTGAACACAATGGTCAGCACCGTGAGCAGCAGGTAGAGCGGCAGAAAGTCGGCGTAGGGCCGGGCGTATTGCAGAATGCGGAGGTAAGTCTTCATCGGTAGCCACAAAGGTAGCATTGTAGCATAGGCTTTAGCCTGTGCCCCGCCACCCCGGGCCCGCCGGGACTTACTCTGCCCCGAAAACAGCTACTACCTCAATCTGGCCGATAATGTGGCGGTTGAACTCAGCCAGTTCTTCGGCGGGCACCCACAGCTCGTTGTGCTCCCGCAGCCCCACGTTCTGCACCGGGAAGGTAGCCGCGTACTCGGCCTCCACGGCGAAGCGCAGCACGTAGCCCACGCCGTAGTAGGGCACGTTCCAGTCGCGGGCAATGCGGGTGGCATACTCCTCGTTGAGCACCGGATAGAAAATCGGCTGCTCCGGCAGGCGCGGCGGAAACTCCAGCCACCCCGAAGCCGCAATCAAATCCAGCTCCTGCTGATTGACAGGACGGTACAGCAGCAGGGCTTCGGGTTCGTGACGCATGGAGTGTGGTGATGAGTTGATGGTGTAAAAGAACGTCATTCCGAGCGAAGGCGGAGCCGAAGCCGAGGAATCTTGCTAGTGTAGTAAATGATGCTACTACACTGGCGAGATTCCTCGGCTCCGGCTCCGCCTTCGCTCGGAATGACGTGCTGGGTTGTCGTTCGGCTTAAAACTCGTGCAGGCGCTGGGCGATGTTCCAGCGCAAGCCCAGCGAGGCCAGGGCGGTGGTGCCGGCGGTGGCGTAGGGCACGGCCTGGTCGAGGGTGCGGTTGCGCACGATGAGCTTGCCGTCGAGCCAGAGGTTGTGGGCCGCCTGCCAGGTGCCGGTCAGGTCGCCATGGAACAAGTAGGACGTGGCGCCGTCGCCGACGCGGAAGTCGTATTCCCGAATGTTGCCGTTGGCGTCGAGCGGGCGGTTGGTGTAAGGCAGGTTGGGGTTGCCGCCGAAGTTCTGGCCCAGCGGGTCGAGGCCCTGCTTCACATAGAAGCCCTTGGCCACCACGTTCAGGCGCGGCAGCGGCTGGTAGCTCACAATCCCAATCAGCTCCCAAAGGTTGGCGCCCATGGGGTGCGCCAGCGGCTGCTGGTAGTGCTGGTAGTTGCGGTACTTGTCTTCGTGCTGGTAGAGGTAAGGGCGGATGTAGTTAAACTCGCCCTGCACGTCCAGGGTGCGGATGCCGGCCACGTTCACGTATTTGGCGCCCAGCTGAATGCCCTGCTTGTTGGCCCACCAGCCGTTGCCGCTCCGGATCTGGCTCAGCACAAACTCATCGAGCACCACTTGGCCGTAGAGCTGCAGCTGCTGTTTCACGTTCCACTTGAAATCCAGGCCCAGCAACGCGTTGTCCTCGGAGCCCACACCCTGTTCCACGGCACGGTAGAAAATGATGGGATTCAGGTACTGTAGCTCGAAGCCACGGCGGCGCTGCCGGGTCTGGTATACAGGAGGGTTCGTTCCAGGTGGGGATATTATGTCCTGTACTTCCTCGTAGCCACTAAACACCACGCTTTCAAACACGCCGATGTTCAGGTTGGGCCGCACATCGAGGCTGAGGTGATGCATGGCCAGATACTTGCGCTCGTAGGAGTCGTCTACATTAGGCGCGTCGGATACCATCTGGGCAAACAGGTTCTGGTAGTTGAACTTCCAGATGCGCGTGTTCAGCTTCAGGAACAGATACGGCGCCGAGTAGTCCGACATGATCAGGCTGCGGTAGCCGTTGCCGATCTGGTTCCGGTCGTGGCCCAGCTGGATGTTGATGTGGCGGCCGGCGGCATACGTGAGGTAGCCCCGCGCCGAGAGGTAGTCGTATTGGCCAGGCGTGGTCTTGAACGGCTTCCAGAACCCCTCGTGCGGCACGGCCAGGTCGCGCTCCACGCGCTGCTGCACGTATTCGGGCACGGCCATCTGGTTGTCGGCCAGAAAAGTATAGAAGCCCAGGCGCTTATCAATGGTGCCTTCCAGCTGAATACCGCGGGTGTTCTGAAACGCGTAGCTCTTGGAACCGTCGGAGTTGCCGAGGCTCAGGCCTGCCACCGGATTCACGCGCAGCGTGAAGTCGGGCGTGGCTACGCTGTAGAGGTCGGAGTGGCGCTCGTAGAAATACTTCAGCCGCGGCTGCGGGCGCCGGTTTACGGCGGTGGCGCGGGAGGTGTAGTTCCAGTTGTCGCGCAGCAGGTACTCGGCATTGAAGCGGTCCTGGGCCGAGAGGTTGGCGCTGTCGGCCAGCATCCGTTCGGCGAGGCGCGCCACGGCCGCCCGCGGGTAGGGCCGCACGGACGTATGCAGCTGGTAGATAGAGTCGGTGCCGTAGAGAATGGCGTACCGGTCAATCATGCGGTACACGTCGGCATCGAGCGGCACGGTGGTAGAGCCCTGCGTATAGTTAGGCGATAGTGCGAGGTTGTCGGGCGCAGGCGGCGGCGGCACCGTGCCATCGAACTGCAGCGACATACTTTGGCTGAAGGCTGCCTGCTGCAGCAAGGCGCTCAGGGCCAGAAGGAGGATAGGTTTTTTCATAGGAGGTAGGCCGCATACGCAAATCCGGCAGCCAAGTCGCAAACCTACGCAGTTGGCGCAACAGTCGGACGCCGACGGCACTGGCTGCGAGGGAAGTGTGCCTCTCTAAACGTGCCGCCGCGGCCGGCATTGCCCGGGTGGGTTGCGGGCCAAAGCCCGGCGCGTGTACCTTTGGCGCGTGCCCCTGCTGCTGCTCCGCCATCCTCAACTCGACCTTTCTGCCTGGGATGCCTGCGTGGCCCGGGCCACGCCGCCGGTGCCCTACGCGCAAAGCGGCTGGCTAGCGGCCACCGCCGGCCGCTGGGATGCCGTAGTGGAAACCGGCCCCGCCGGCGACTACCTGAGCGTGCTGCCGCTGCCCGTGCAGCGCCGTCCCTGGGGCCGCACCCTCTACCAGCCGACCTTCACCCAGCAGCTGGGCCTACTAACCACCGCCGCCAGCCGCCACCGCGAGCTGCTTGACTACCTGCCGCTGCTGCCCGGGCACTACGCCCAGGGCTACCTGCAGCTGCACACTGGCCAGCAGCTGGCCGCCGCGCCACCCGGCTTCCAGCTCACCGAGCGGCTTACCTACCATCTGCCGCTGGCCCCGAGCTATGCCACGCTGCTGGCCGGCTACGCCGCCGACTACCGCCGCCGCCTGCGCCTTAACAGCCAGCTAGCCGCGCCGCTGATGGTGGCGCCGCTGTCCGATATCCGCGAAGTGTTGACCCTGTTCCGGCAGCACAGCGGCGAGGCGGCCGGCCTCAAGCCCAAACACTACCGGCAGCTACAAGCTCTGTATGCCTTTCTGCAGCCACTAGGCCAGGCCCTGCCGCTGCAGGTGCGCCACCCCGAAACCGGCGAGCTGCTGGCGGCGGCCCTGTTTGTGCGCTACCGCACGCAGCTGGTGTACCTGTTTGCGGCGGCCTCGCCGGCCGGCCGCAAAGCCGGCGCCCCGCTGCTGCTGCTCGACTACGTGATTCAGCAGCACGCCGGCACGCCTGGGCTGGTGCTCGACTTCGAGGGCGGCATGATACCGTCCATTGCCCGTTTTTTCGCCAATTTCGGGGCCACGCCCGTTCCCTACGCGGCCCTTTCCTTCACCTCCCAACGCCCCTGGTACCTGCAATGGATGCGCTGACCTCTCTCCCGGCCGATGCCGCCGCCGCCGACAACCCTCGGGTGCACGTAGTGTGCGCCGAGCCGTCCATCGCCAACCACTTTCTGGCCGAGCTGCGCGACGTAGACGTGCAGCGCGACTCGCTGCGGTTCCGCCGCAACCTGCAGCGCCTCGGCGAAATCATTGCCTACCGCATCAGCTCCCAGCTCAGCTACGTGGAGAAAACCGTGAAAACGCCGCTGGCCGAAGCCAAAAGCCTGCAGCTGCACGACTTCCCGGTGCTGGCCACGGTGCTGCGCGCCGGCCTGCCGTTTCACCAGGGCTTCCTCAACTACTTCGACCAGTCGCCGAGCGCCTTCGCGGCCGCCTACCGCATCGAGGGCACTTCGCAGGTGCAGGTGCAGGTCGATTACCTGTCGGCTCCTAGCCTCGATGAGCGGGTGCTGATTCTGGTGGACCCGATGCTGGCCTCGGGCAAGAGCCTGGTGCAGACCTACCGGGCCATGCTGCGTTTCGGCACGCCGCGCCAGGTGCACATTGCCGCCGTCATTGCCTCGCCCGACGGCGTAGCCTACGTGACGCGCGAAATTCCGGAAGCCACCCTCTGGGTGGCCGCCATCGACGAAAAGCTCAACGAACAGGCCTACATCGTGCCCGGCCTCGGCGACGCCGGCGACCTGTCGTACGGCAGCAAGCTGTAACTTCTTGCCCAGCCATACGGAACGCATTCCAGCGTTTCTTCCTTAAATGATAACGCACCTCTTCCCGAAGTTCGTCGTATTTTTAGGATTCGCTTCCTGCTTGTGTTCCTTGCTGCCGTGCTGCCTCAATTGCTTAAATACGCTTCCGTTTTCCTGCTGGGCATGGTCAAGTTTGTGGCGGCCCCGGTGGCCGGCATTGCGGCCGGGCTGCCGGTGCTGCTCATCTGGCTGCTGTCGGTGGCGGGCATGATGACGACGGTGGTACTGATTTCCAGTGTGGGCAAGATGTGGGCGCTGCACCAACGGCGGCGGCGCGAGGCCAAGGGCAAACCGCTGTTCAGCCGCAAGAGCCGCCGCATTGTGGGCATCTTTCGGCGGTTTGGCATGGCGGGCATTGCTTTTCTCACGCCCATTCTGTTCAGCCCCATCGGGGGCACCGTCATTGCCACGCAGCTGCATGTGCCGCGCCTGCGCATCATGCTGCACATGTTCTGGAGCGCGGTGCTGTGGGGCGCGGCCTTCACGCTGCTGGCTGTCAAGTTCAGCCACCTGCCCATCTTCGACCATTACCGCTAGGCTAGCCTTGCCGGCATTCCGCGCATCAAGCGCGCCACGACTTTAAGCAGAAAGCCCTCCGGCACTAGGTTGTACCTAATGTCGGAGGGCTTTCTGATGGGGAAGTGAGTGCTAAGCGAGAAAGAAGCGCTGCTCCGTTCTCGCAACGGCAGTATTTACTTGCGCTTGGTGCGGGCTTTGGCGCGGGCGGCTTTCACGGCCTTTTTGCCGGGGCGCGAGTCGCTGCCTTTGGTGGAGTTGAACTTGCTGCCTTTAGTGCTGCGGTTGGGGCCAGCCACGAAGGGGCGGCCGGTGCGCTTGTCAATCGTGACGCCGGGCTTGATCCACTCTTTGCGCTCGTGGAAGGCTCCCTTGAACTCGGGGTCTTCGCGCTTGCGGCGCTCATCTTTTTCGCGGTCCATGTCCTGTTGCTCCTCAAACATGGTGGGCATCACCTCCACTTCGGGCGGCAGCGGCACCAGCGGAATTTCCTGGCGGATCAGCTCGGCAATCTTCTGCATGTGGTGCATTTCGGCCTCGTTGGCGAAGGTGATGGCCGCGCCCGTGTGCTGCGCCCGGCCCGTCCGCCCGATGCGGTGCACGTAGTCGTCGTAAATCAGCGGCACGTCGAAGTTGATGACATGGCTTACCAGCGGCACGTCGATGCCGCGGGCGGCTACGTCGGTGGCTACCAGAAAGCGGATGTCACCGGCCTTGAAGGCCTCCATGGCGTTGATGCGCATGTTCTGGCCCTTGTTGCCGTGGATGGCGCGCACCTCGCCGTGCGCCTTGCGCGCCAGGAAGCTGGCCACGTTGTCGGCGTGCTCTTTGGTGCGCGTGAAAATCATCACGCGGTGGAAGGTGTCCCAGTCCAGAAACAGGTACTCCAGCAGGTTTATTTTGGTGAGCAGGTTGGGCACTTCGTAGAGCTCCTGCGTCACGGTCTGGGCCGAGGTGGCGGCGGGCGTCACCTCCACGCGCACCGGAAACTCCAGAAACTCCTCGCTCAGCACCGACACCTTCTCGGGCATGGTGGCCGAGAACAGCACGTTCTGCCGCTTGGTGGGAATAACTTCCAGAATGCGCCGGATCTGGGGCATGAAGCCCATGTCCATCATCTTGTCGGCCTCATCCAGCACCAGCGTTTTCAGCTCCTTCAGCACTAGGTCGCCTTTGAGGTAGAGCTCCAGCAGACGGCCCGGCGTGGCAATCAGAATATCGACGCCGGCGGCAATGGTTTCAATCTGGGTTTTCGGGCCCAGGCCGCCGTAGATGGCGAAAATGCGCAGGTCGGTGTAGACGGCCAGCTTCTTGAGGTGAGTTTCCAGCTGCATGGCCAGCTCGCGGGTGGGGGCCAGCACCAGGGCCCGCGGGTGAGTGCCCTGGGCGTATTTTACCTTCATCAGCAGCGGCAAGCCGAAGGCGGCGGTTTTGCCGGTGCCGGTCTGGGCAATGCCCAGGATATCGTGGCCGGCGAGCAGCAGCGGAATGGTTTGCGCCTGCACAGGCGTGGGCTCCGTGAAGCCCGCCTCGGCTACGGCCGTGAGTAGCTGCTTGTTGAGCTTGAAATCGGAAAAGGCGGGCACCTGCGGCGTATCGGACATGTCAAAAGGGTGTTGCAAGCCGCAAAGGTACGGGGAATATAGGCGGCGTTTTTCCGTGAACCGATAATCCACGGTCATCCTGAGCCTGCGAAGGACCTTATCACGCCCGAATAATAGGTCTGACAACCGCGTGCTCAGTCGTAATTAGGTCCTTCGCTCTGCTCAGGATGACAGCAGGTTATCGTGCCATCCAGAAAAAAACTACCATCAAAGTTTGCAAATGCACTTTCGTGCACTACTTTTGTTGCTCCAAAACAAACACGGTAGATATAGCTCAGCTGGTTAGAGCGTCGGATTGTGATTCCGAAGGTCGTGGGTTCGAGCCCCATTATTTACCCACTGCAAAAGCCTCTGACATTGCGTCAGAGGCTTTTTCTTTGTCTAATCAGGTAGTTACGCCGGGTGGGCAGGCGGCCGCAGGTGCAATAAATTCGGCGGTAGTGCGGAAGGATTTGGATATTTGCGGCGTTGCAAGGCAGAAGTCTCTTGTATGAATCACTTTTTTCCTCTCTGAATATGAGTCTGGTCGTAATCGGTACGGTGGCGTTCGACGCCCTGGAAACGCCTTTTGGCAAAACCGACAAAATCATTGGTGGCGCGGCTACCTACATTTCGCTGTCGGCGAGCTACTCCGTGAAGCCGGTGAAGCTGGTGGCCGTAGTCGGCGACGACTTCCCGCAATCCGACATCGACCTGCTCCAGCAGCACGGCGCCGACACCACCGGCCTGCAGATCAAGCAGGGCGAGAAGTCGTTCTTCTGGTCGGGCAAGTACGCCAACGACCTGAACTCGCGCGAAACGCTGGTGACGGAGCTGAATGTATTGGCCGATTTCGACCCCATCCTGCCCGATTCCTACCAGGACTGCAAATATCTGATGCTGGGCAACCTCACGCCCCAGATTCAGCGCCTCGTGATTCAGCGCCTTGTGAATCGGCCCAAGCTCATCGTGATGGACACGATGAACTTTTGGATGGACATTGCGCTGGACGAGCTGAAAACAACCATCGAAATGGTGGATGTGCTCAGCATCAACGACGAGGAAGCCCGTCAGCTGTCCGGCCAGCACTCGCTGGTGAAGGCCGCCAAGATTATTCTGGAAATGGGCCCCAAATACCTCATCATCAAGAAAGGCGAGCACGGCGCGCTGCTCTTCGATAAGAAGCAGATCTTCTTCGCTCCGGCGCTGCCGCTGGAAGAAGTATTCGACCCAACCGGCGCTGGCGACACCTTCGCGGGCGGCTTCATCGGCCACCTCGCTGCCACCGACGACATCAGCTTCGAGAACATGAAGCGTGCTGTGATTCACGGTTCGGCCATGGCCTCGTTCTGCGTGGAGAAGTTCGGCACCGAGCGGCTGCTGCACCTCACGCAGGAAGAAATCGAAGCCCGCGAGCAGCAGTTCGCCGACCTGGTAGCCGTAGCCCCGGCCGCCACGGTGGCTTCGTAGAGTAGAAGGTCATTCCGAGCAGCGCGAGGAATCTCGTCAGAGTAGTAGTTATACCATACTAGCGAGATTCCTCGCGCTGCTCGGAATGACCTTCTACTAGCTAAAAGCCTCAGCCCTTATCGGCTGAGGCTTTTTCGTGCCCGAATTTTGCGCAACCCCACGGTCAGCGGCAGGGTAGAAGGAGTATTCATCCACCCGTAACCCCCACGGCCATGAGCATGAGCAAAAAAGAAACCGACCTGACCAACGATAAAACGTCCGTCAACCCGGCTGCCAATACCAAGAAGAAAAGCACGCAGGTGCAAAGCCCCAACACCACCGACGTATCGGCCCACGGCAACACCACCGACGGCAACTCGGCCGGCGCAGGCGTGAACAACATCCGCAGCAACCCACAGGGCAACAAGCCCATGTCGGTAGACGGCGGCGGCAAAGGCCCCGGCCGCCAGGGTGACTAGGCTTGTAGTAAGCAGCAATAAAAAAGTGAGAGGTGAGATTTTCGTTCTGAAACCCAATCGGGCCGGCAGAACGAAAGTCTCACCTCTCACTTTTTATTGCTGATTTCCAGTCTACGGCACTACCGTCAGGCGCACCACGCGGGTGTCCACGTCGCCGTTGTCGAAGAAGTCCTGCTCGAACAGGATGGTCTTGTTGTCGAGCCAGCGCGGTTGAGTACAGCCCCATTCGGTCTGGCGCTCCCACAGCAGGCGCAGCGTGCTGCCGTCCACCGACCACAGCTGCAGGCCGCTGGGCTCGTAGCGGGCCAGCACGTCGGAGTTGCCGCACACGAAATGGCGGCCGTCCGGGGCCACGGCCGGGGCGCTCCAGACGCGCGTGCGGCGGCCGGTGCGCTGGTCGACCAGCATGGAGTAGCCACCCTCATAGAGGTGCACGGCCACCAGCCACTGCCGGATGGCGGGCAGTGTGGCCAGATACTCGTAGCTGATGTTGGTGTCGGGGTTGTCGGCGGGGTTGTTGCGCAGCTGAACCGCTTTGGCTGCGGTGGGGTAGAGCCACAGCACCTTGCCCAAGCGGCGCACACTCTTGCCGGCCGTGCGCAGGCGGTTGCGCTCCTCTGCCTCAAAGTCGAAGGCTTCTTCTTCCTCCGCCGAAGCGGGCGGCACGGGCAGCCGGATGGGCTGCGGCAGCCGCTCGTAGGTGCCCCGCGACGCCTGATGGATGGGCAGCACCCGGCCCGGCACCTGCACCAGCGTGTCGAGGTGGCCGAGGCGGTAGATGCGCGGCGGAATAGGGCGGGGCAGCCGCGCCACGGGCGCCGTCACGGACACGCCGGGCTGGGCGCGCTCGGCCGGGCCACGAAAAGAACAACTCAATACAAGCACTGCCAGCGGCAAAACCACTACTAGTGCGCGAAGCCGGAACATGAGTCAGGAATTAGAGCTTAGTTGTGGGTGCATAGGGCGCTTCAGGGCTGGGTGCCCGGTACTTAGGAAATAGATCTTGGCGTTACGTGATACGGCAAGCAGAAAAGGTGTCAGCAGGAAACCAACGCAGGCTGCCCGACTGACCCGTGAGCCTGAAGTGCTAGAAATCCTGTTTCAGCCAGCTGCGGAAGCTGGCCTGTTGCTCCGCCGTGGCGGCCGGCAGCTTTTCAATGGTAATTTTCTGCCAGAACCGCTCCCCACTGCGGGCCGCCAGCGGCACCGTGAGCAGGCGGTTTTGGCGGAATACGCTAACCTCGTACGGATGTTCGCTGTCGGCGGAAAGCAGGCTCTGCAGGTTCATGTCCACGCGGCGCCCATCCACGGCCACCAGCTCATCATCGACGGTGAAAGCCGCCGCTGCCGGCGAGCCGGGCAGGATGTCCGTCACTTCGGTACGCTCATTGCGGGTCACGGTCCGGAAGCCAAACAGGCCCTCAGAAGCCGACATATTCTCGGTGATGCGCAGCGTGCAGCCCACAAAGGCCAGGGCCTTGTCGAGCGGCTCTTCCAGCGGGGCCGTACCGTAGATGAACTTGTCGAAATAGGCCGTCATGTCGCGCCCGGCCACGTCCGTCACGATGCGCACGTAGTCGTCTTCGGTGTAGCCGATGCCGGTTTTGCCAAATTCCTCGT
The DNA here is from genome assembly GCF_027625995.1 of Hymenobacter yonginensis. Classification (NCBI taxonomy): domain Bacteria; kingdom Pseudomonadati; phylum Bacteroidota; class Cytophagia; order Cytophagales; family Hymenobacteraceae; genus Hymenobacter; species Hymenobacter yonginensis. The sequence goes on along the minus strand of NZ_CP115396.1, from coordinate 3,363,229 downwards.
AGAGGCGGCGCATCACGTCGTCGAGGCTGCGCTGGTGCTGGGAGAGGCGGCGTAGCGTGAGGTCGAGCAGCAGCGCCACCAGCGCGCCCTTGTGGTACACCGACACCTTGCGGTCCGGAATGCCGGGCTTGTAGCCGTCCAGCCACAGGTCCATGCTGGCGTCGGCCAGGGAGAGGTGGTAGCGGCCGTAATCGTCGTAGTGCTTGCGCAGCACCGTGTTCAGCTCCGCGAAATATTGCTCGGCGGTGCGCACATGGGCCCGGGCTAGCAGGTACTCGCCGTAGTACGTCGTGACGCCCTCGGCAATGAAGCAGGTGCGGAAGTAGTTTTCCTTGCTGTAGTCGTAGGGCTGCATCTCAGCCGGCCGGATGCTCTTGATGTTCCAGGCGTGGAACAGCTCGTGGCAGCTCACGCCCAGCAGCTCCTTGTACAGCCCTTCGGTCATCAGCAGCTCGGCCGGGCCCAGCGTAATAACGGTAGAGTTGAGGTGCTCGACGCCGTGGTAGTGCTTGTAGGGCAGAATCTGGTTGAGGAAGTGGTAGTCCTGGGCCGGAAACGCGCCGAACAGGGCCAGCTGCTCCTGGCTGAAGGCCCGGAAATCGGCCACCAGCCGCTGCCAGTCCACGGGGCACTCGCCCTGAATCCAGATGTAGAAGGGGAGGCCCTGCACCTCGTAGTTGCGGTATTGCAGCGTGGGGCTGGCAATAAAGGGCGAGTCGGCGAGGTGGTCGAAGTTCTGGGCCTGCAGCACGTTGGGGCCGCTTTGCGGGAGGCCACAGGCCAGCTGCCAGTTCTCGGGCAGGTGCAGCTGCACCTGGCAGGGCTCGTGCTGGCGGCCTTCCACGTACATGAAGCCCTGCACGGGGTTCATGTACAGCTGGCTTTCGTCGAGCCAGGAGCCGCCGGCATCCATCTGGTGGGCGTAGAAGTTGTAGCTCACCCGCACGGTGCGGCCGGCTGCCTCGCGCACTTCCCACCGGTCTTTGGTGAGCTTGCGCGTGGGCAGCAGCTCGTGGCTGGCCGCGTCGGAAACCTCCACTTGCTGAATTTTCTGGGCGAAATTCTGCAGCTCGTAGCGGCCCGGGCGCCACGCCGGCAGCTGTAGCTCCACCGTAGCGGGGCCGTCGGTGGGTACCTCAAACGTCATGTGCAGCTGCACATAAAAGGTCAGCGGGTTCTCAAACGAGACGGAGTAGTGAATCATGGGTGCGCGGGGCGGAAAGGGCTGAAAACCCATTACAAAGGTAGGGCTATCCGGCCGAAATAAGCGGATAAATAACAGGGTTTTCGGCCCTGAAAACCAGCCTTCAGGACACGTCAAGGCTCTGAACGGCGGGCAGATGCCGGCAGCCGGCTGCGGAAAAAGGCGGCCGAGGCTTTGTTGTTTCCAACTCAACCGCTTACCTTTGCCGGCCCTACCTGTAATTGAGTCACCAGACATACCATGAAACGTACTTTTCAGCCCTCGCAGCGTAAGCGCCGCAACAAGCACGGGTTCCGCACCCGCATGGAATCCGCTAACGGCCGCAGCGTGCTGGCCCGCCGCCGTGCCAAAGGCCGCAAGCGCCTGACCGTATCCGACGAAGGCCGTCACAAGCGCTAGGCTGCTGCCAACTGCTGTGGCTGAGCTCCTTACCCCGCACCCGTTGCCGGAGGAGCGCTCCTATTCGTTTTCGAAAGAAGAACACCTGTGCCGAAAAAAACTCATTGATGAGCTTTTCGCACAGGGTTCTTCTTTTGGTTTATACCCCCTGCGGCTGGTGTGGCGGCCCGCCGAAACGCATACCGCTACGCCCCCGCAGGTGCTGGTGAGCGTGAGCAAGCGCAGCTTCAAGCGCGCCGTCGACCGCAACTACCTCAAGCGCCTCATGCGCGAGGCGTATCGGCTCAATAAGCACCGCCTCACGGAGGCTGCGGGCGGCCACGGCGTCGGGCTGCTGGCCATTATCTACACCGGGAAGGAAAAAAAGCCTTTCGCGCTGGTGGAAAAAAAATTAATTTCAGGGCTGGAGCGTTTGCTGACTGACGCAACCCCGCACGGCGCGCAGGCGTCTGCTGTGTAGGGTTGTTTTTCTGCTCCTTCCCCTGTCTATGCGCAACAAGTCTATTGTGGCCGGTGCCCTCCTGAGCGGGGCCGCGCTGTTGGTTTCCTTCCGCTCCGACAACGAACGGTACTTCGAAATCGCCAAGAACCTCGACATTTTCGCCACTCTGTTCAAGGAGGTGAATACCTATTATGTGGATGAGGTGCCGCCGGCCAAGCTGGTGAAGACGGGCATCGACGCCATGCTGAAGTCGCTGGACCCCTATACCAACTACATCCCCGAGGATGACATCGAGGACTTCCGGACCCTGACTACCGGCCAGTATGGCGGTATTGGGGCGGTAGTAGTGAAGCGCAACGGCAAAACCATTGTGCAGGCCGCCTACGAAGGCTACCCGGCGCAGAAAGCCGGTTTGCTGCCCGGCGACGAGATTCTGACTATCAACGGCGTCAATGTTGAGAAGAAGAACAACTCCGACATCAGCAAGCTGCTGAAGGGGCAGGCCAACTCGCTGGTGAAACTGATGGTGACACGCTACGGCCAGGATGCGCCGGTGGAAATCAACATCACGCGCGACAAGATTCAGGTGGACAACGTGCCGTACTACGGCATGCTCACCAACGATATCGGCTATTTCCAACTGTCGGGCTTCACAGTGGATGCCGGCAAGGAAGTGCGCATGGCCCTCACCAAGCTCAAGGAGCAAGGCGCCAAGAAAATCGTGTTCGATATCCGCGACAATCCCGGCGGATTGCTCAACGAGTCGGTGAACATCTCCAATCTGTTCGTGGACAAGGGGTTGGACATCGTAAGCACCAAGGGCAAGGTTTCCGATTGGAACAAGACATACAAGGCGCTGGATATGCCGCTGGACACCCAGATTCCGGTGGTTATCATCACCAGCAGCCGGTCGGCGTCGGCTTCGGAAATCGTGTCGGGCGTGCTGCAGGACTACGACCGCGCCGTGGTGGTAGGGGAGCGGACGTTCGGTAAGGGCCTCGTGCAGGCCACCCGGCCGCTGAGCTACAACTCGCAGCTGAAGGTGACGACGGCCAAATACTACATCCCGAGCGGCCGCTGCATCCAGGAAATCGACTACGCGCACCGCGCCGACGATGGCACGCTGGGCAAGGTGCCCGACTCGCTGCGCACGGCCTTCAAAACGCAGGCCGGCCGCACCGTGTACGACGGCGGCGGCGTGGCGCCCGACGTGGAAGTGCAGGACCGCGAAATTGCCGACATCACGCGGGTGCTGCTGCAGAAGAGCTACCTCTTCGACTACGCCACCCGCTACCGCGCCGAGCACGCCACCATTGCGCCGGCCCGGCAGTTCAAGCTCTCGGATGCCGACTACGCCAAGTTCACGGACTACCTCAAGGGCAAGGACATCAGCTACAGCACCGACGCCGAAAAGGCCATCAACGACCTCACCAAAAAGGTGAAGGAGGAGAAGCACTACGACGACGTGAAAACCGAGTTGGAGGCCATGCGCCGCAAGGTGAGCACCAACAAAGGCAATGACCTAACCCGCTTCAAGCCGGAAATCAAGGACTTGCTGGAGCAGGAAATCGTGTCGCGCTATTACTTCCAGAAGGGCCAGATTGAAGCCACTTTCGACGACGACCCCAACATCCTGATGGCCATGAGCGTGCTCAACGACCCCAACCGCTACGCCGCTCTGCTCCGCCCCAACGGCCGCGCCGCCAGCGCCACCAAAGGGGCCGGCACGGCGAAGTAGAGATTAATTGAAAATTGAAAAAGCAGGTTCTTCGGGCCTGCTTTTTTTATGACCTAAAGTAAATGGAAGACAGACAACAGTACTTTGAATCACTATTGAGTAGCCAACCTATTATTGCGGAAGCTATTCAATACGATGAACACTTAACTCATCTGACAGTATCATCAGATAAGGGATTAGTCTTAGCTGAGCGCCTGGAAGCCATGGCTTCAGAGGTCGCAAAAAGCCGCGCAGAGTTTATTCGGCAGCAGATCGGCGGGAGTGTAGCCGAAGAGTTGTTTGAGACGTGGCGTGAAAAATGGGGAGTACCGTTGTTTCAGGAGAAACTCGTGGATGTCTCTGATTTCCGAAACGGCTTCATGTGGCGCTTTCGTGACCATACTACTTCGTGGTCAGAAAATCAGCAGGCACAAGAGTGGTTTCTGACTTCTCTGGAGGCCCGAACTGTCACTTGCTATGAGTTGTGGAGTTGCGACGAGGGGCCCGATCAATGTATGGAGGAACTGACAGGCAGCTATAGGCAAATTCTGGAAGAATTACTTGCGGCGGACATTTATGAGGTGTTAATCAGCCCGGTGTTCACCACTGCGGAGTTGAGCACATTCATTGAGGAATTCGATAAAGACGAGCACGACTTCACATTGGAAGAGATAATAGAAGATTATATCAGTCGTAACCCGAACTTTGTGGCTGAATAATCTTTGCCCCATGCCTAGCCTCATCCTTTCCCTCGAAACGTCCTCCGCTGTTTGTTCTGTGGCTTTGCACCGGCTGGACGATGGCCGGCTAGTAGGGCAGTCGGAGCTGCGGCTGGAAAAGTCGCACTCCTCGCACCTGAGCGTGCTCATCAGCCAGCTGCTGGAAAACATGCTGCACACCCTGGCCGACGTGGCGGCCGTAGCCGTGAGCGACGGGCCGGGCTCCTACACGGGGCTGCGGATTGGGGCTGCTGCCGCTAAGGGGCTGTGCTACGCGCTTGATATTCCGCTGCTGGCCGTGAGCACCCTGGCGGCGCTGGCCCGGCAGATAGCCGCTGCCACCGTACCCACCGAAGACCTGCTGCTGTGCCCCATGCTGGACGCGCGCCGCATGGAAGTCTACACTGCCCTCTATCGCCCTGATGGGGCCGAAGTGCTGGCCCCCACGCCGCTCATCCTCGATGAAACCTCGTTAGCCGAACAAACCACCCACCACCGCGTGTTATGCTTCGGAAACGGCGCGGCCAAATTCCAGACACTTGCGGCAGGAAACCCGAACGTGGCGTTTCTGACCGGCATCGAGCCTTCGGCCGTGGCTGTGGGTGCGCTGGCGGTGGAAGCCTACGCCCGGCAGGAGTTCCGCGACGTGGCGTACTACGAGCCGTTTTACCTGAAGGAGGTGTACACCACTACCCCGAAAAGCTGAGCTGCACCGGCGCTAGTGCCGGTAGCCCTGCTAGGTGCCGCCGTAGCGGTAGCCGGGCAGTGGTTTGGCCTTCAGGCAGCAGCTTTCGCAGACGAAAATCCAGCTTTTGCCTTCGGCTGGCGTTTGGATGCGGTATAGTGTGGTCGCCTCGGTCTGACAATGGGCGCAGATTTTTGTTTTCATGGTGAGGAGTCTGACCGGTCAACAACTTTTTGCGGTTGTTGCTTTGTTTGAAGTTTTGTTTCGCTTGTTTATCCTGCCTTTCTCATGGAACCGTTATTCGTCAACCGCGTCGCCAGCAGCGCCCTCACGTCGCTGAACCTGGAGGAACTGCTGCACCCCGGCGAGCGGGTCGTGTACGACATCAAGGACAACCTGTTTCACGGCCTGATGCTGCGCGAAAAGGATTTGCGCGAGTTCGTGAAAACTCACGACTGGAGCCAGTACGACGGCAAGAACGTAGCCATCATCTGCTCGGCCGATGCCATTGTGCCCACCTGGGCCTACATGCTGCTGGCCAGCAAGCTGCAGGGCCACGCCCACCGCTACGTGTTCGGCAGCCTGGAGGCGCTGGAGCAGGAGTTGTTTCAGGAAGCCATTGCCGCCATCAATGCCGAAGACTACCGCGACGCTAAAGTGGTGGTGAAGGGCTGCGGCGAGAGGCCCGTGCCAACCTACGCCTACGTGGCCATCATGCAGAAGCTGCTGCCCGTGGTGAGCAGCGTGATGTATGGCGAGCCGTGCAGCACCGTGCCGCTGTATAAAAAGCCGAAGGTTAGTGTAGCATAGGTTTTAGCCTGTGCCGGACCTCACCCCCCGGCCCCCTCTCCAAAAGAGAGGGGGAGCCTGACGATTTGGTATTAGTTCTGAAGCCCGGTAGCGTTGCTGCCGGGCTTTTGCTTTTTGGCTGGTGGCTTACGCAGCGGCAGCAGGGGTTTGTGCATCTTTGGCCCACAACTTTTGCGCCGTATGCCCCAAGCCAGCCCCTACAAAATCAGCGTCCTGACCGGCATTTCCATTGTGGTAGCCAATATGGTGGGCACCGGCGTGTTTACCAGCCTGGGGTTCCAGGTGACGGACATCAAAAGTGGGTTTGCGCTGCTGATGCTGTGGGCGGTGGGCGGGCTGGTGGCCTTGTGCGGGGCGCTCAGCTACGGCGAGCTGGCCACAGCGCTGCCCCGCTCCGGCGGCGAGTACCACTATTTGTCGCGCATTTACCACCCGGCGGTGGGGTTTCTGTCGGGTTGGGTGTCAAGCACGGTGGGGTTTGCGGCGCCTACGGCGCTGGCGGCCATGGCGCTGGGCAAGTACGCGGGCAGCGTGTGGCCGGGGCTGCCGCCGCTGCTGCTGCCGGTGGCCGTGGTGCTGGCCCTCACGGCGGTACACGCCAGCAGCCGCCGTGCCGGCAGCCGCCTGCAGCTCGTCGTGACGGCCGTGAAGGTGCTGGTGCTGGTGGCGTTTGTGGGCGTGGGACTGGTGGTGGCTGTGCCGCAGGGGCTGTCGTTTGCGCCGTCGGCGGCGGCGGGGCGCGAGCTGCTGAGCCCGGCGTTTGCGGTGGCGCTGGTGTACGTGTCGTATGCTTACTCGGGCTGGAACGCGGCCGTGTACGCCACCGGCGAGGTGCAGGAGCCGCAACGCACGCTGCCGCGCATCCTGCTCACGGGCACGGCGCTGGTGCTGGCCCTGTACGTGGCCCTGAACTTCGTTTTCCTGTATTCCACGCCCATCAGCAAGCTGGCCGGGCAGGCCGAAGTCGGCTTCATTGCGGGCACGGAGTTGTTTGGGCCGTTGGGCGGGCGGTTGATGGGCGGGCTGATTGCGGCCCTGCTGGTGTCCACCATCAGCGCCATGATTTTTGCCGGGCCGCGCATCGTGCAGGTGATGGGGGAGGATTTGCCGCCGCTGCGGCCGCTGGCGCAGCTGAGCGCGGCGGGTATTCCGGTGCGGGCCATGCTGCTGCAAACCGGCCTCACACTGCTGTTCATTTTCACGGCCACCTTCGAGCAAGTGCTGCTCTATGCGGGCTTCGTGCTCAACCTGTTCACGTTCCTGACGGTGTTGGGGCTGTTTGTGCTGCGCTGGCGCGAGCCGAATCTGCCGCGGCCCTACCGCGCCTGGGGTTACCCCGTCACGCCGCTGCTGTTCCTGGCCCTCAGCGCCTGGACGCTCTGGTTTATCATCCACGATAAGCCCACCGAGTCGCTCTACGGCCTGCTGACGGTGCTGGCGGGGCTGGTGCCCTACGCGCTGAGCCGACGGCGGTAAGCCGGCCCACTGCCGGCCGGCTTCGTCACATCAGAAACGCCTATTCCCTGCCTTGCCACATGGAAACCACCCTCGCCAACCGCTGGCACCAGCTCACGGCCCCGCTACTGCCCGATGAAGCCGCCCGCACCGCCATGCTCACGCAGCTGACCAAGGCATACGAGGCCCCAGGCCGTCACTACCATACGCTCACCCACATCCGGGCGCTGCTGGACGCCGTGGACAAAGCCGCCGCCCAGCTGCACGATCCGGCGGTAGTGCAACTGGCCGTATGGTTTCACGATGCCGTGTACGAGGCACTGCGCTCCGACAACGAAGCAAAAAGTGCCGAGCTGGCTCGCGAATTTCTGGCAACAACTTCCCTCTCTGCCGAACGCCAAGCGCGGGTGGCCTTCCTGATTGAGCGCACCCACGACCACACCCAGCCCCAGCCGCCCGACGACCCGGACCTGCTGTTCTTTCTGGATGCGGATCTGGCCATCCTGGGTGCTTCCGAAGCCCGCTACCAGGAATATGCCCGGCAGGTGCGGCAGGAGTACCGCCTGGTGCCGGGCCTGCTCTACCGCCGCGGCCGCCGCAAGGTGCTGCAGAAGCTGTTGGAGGCGCCGGTGCTCTACCACACGCCCGGTTTTCGGGAGCAGCTCGATGCCGCCGCCCGCCGCAACCTCGCGCAGGAGCTGCGGACGTTGTAAGGGCTAGCAGTAGCGTTGTGGCGCGCTCATCAGGCTATCGACTGCCGAGCAGGTAGCTTAGTTGCGCCTGGAATACTGAGTTGCGCGGGCCTTGCCGAGCAATGCGCACCAAATCATGGGTGTAGCGCACGCCCAGGCCCAATCCCATGGGCAGTTGATATCCCACGCCGGCTACCCCACCCGCCTGTAGGCGGTTAGCGCCTTCTGTATTGGTGAAGGTGCCGGTAGGACCTTCGTTGCGGACAGCCACCAGGTAGCTAATCTGTGGCCCTACCTCGAAGAACAAACCGCCTGCATTGATTCTGGCCAAGATGGGCAAATCCAGGTAGTGAAATCGGTCGGTATACGTGCCACTAGCATAGGTGATTCTTGAGCCTTTCTGTGAGTACAGGAGCTCGGGCTGTAGGATCAGAAACCCGTCGGAAGATAGCGGCACCTGGGCGAATACTCCCACAGCGGGTGCCCAACGGCGTTGTGGCCCCTCGTAGTTAGGCGAAGTGACACCGGCGTAATTGACGCCGACTTTTACGCCCCACCGGACGTTTTGCGCATTGGCGGATATAAAAATAGTGCTCAGTAGGAAGGTAGCACCGGATAGGAATAGGTTTTTCATGGGCGGAAGATAGGATTCATGGCTGTTTCCTTCCAATAATGAAGCGCCGGCCAACAGTGGTTCTCATTACATGGGGCTGGCAACGCCGCGTCTGCAATTGTGTCTCTATGGCACTCTTTCAATTCGAATTGTAGCTTTGATGATGCACCAACTACGCTTTTTAGGGCTGCTGCTGGCCGTGTCGGCCCCGGCGCTGGCCCAGATGCCCGCCGCGCCTTCCGCCGGACTGGCCCCGCTCACCGTCGAGAAAATCATGCGCGACCAGGCGCAGTGGCTGGGCACCGCGCCCTCCAACGTGTATTGGGGCGAGGATGGCCGCACCATCTACTTCAACTGGAACCCCGAGAAAAACCGCCGCGACTCGCTGTACCAGGTGGCCGCCGGCAGCGCCGGCGCCCCGCGCAAGGTGAGCCCGCGCGAGCAGCGGGAGCTGCCCGCCAGCTCCGGCGAGTACGACCAGGCCTATACCCGCAAGGTGTACGAGAAGGAGGGCGACATCTACCTGCTGGACTTGAAAACCCGGAAGGTGCGCCGCGTCACGAACACGGCCGAGCGCGAAACCGACCCCACGTTTGCCATGCGTGGCCGCATGGTGAGCTACGTGCGCGCCCAGAACCTCTACACCTGGGACCCCGTCACCGGCGAAACCACCCAGCGCACCGACTTCCGCAAGGGCAGCAAGCCCGCTAACGGCCAGCCTACCGATAAATCGGAGCGGTTCCTGCGGGCGCAGCAGCTGGCTTTGTTCGACGTAATCCGGCAGAAAGACCAGGACCGCCTTGCCCGAGAGCGGCAGCAGAAGGCCTTGGCCCGCCTGCGTCCCAAAGCCATCTGGATTGGCCAGCAGTCCATTGACAACCTCCAACTCAGTCCCGATGGCCGCTACGTGACCTACACGCTGGTGCAGGAGCCGGCCTCCGAAAAGGTGGCGCTGGTGCCCAGCTTCGTCACGGCTTCCGGCTTCACCGAAGATATCAGCACCCGCACCAAGGTGGGCGCGCCCCAGACGGCCTACGAGCTGGGCGTGTACGACCTGGCCCGCGACACCACCTTCGTGCTTGGCTACCGCGAGCTAAAAGGCCTCGACGAGCAGCCCGCCTACCGCAAAGAGTACCAGCTGCCCGCCAAGGCCCCCATGCCCGCCGATTCCGCGAAGGCAGCCGCTACCAAAGCCAGCCAGCCCAAGCCCGCCACCGAGCTGCGCCGTGTGCAGCCGTTCGGACCCTTCTGGTCGGAAGATGGGCAGCGGGCGTTTCTGGTGGTGCGCTCCGCCGACAACAAGGACCGCTGGATTGTGGCACTGACCCCGGTCAGCCAGAAAATCACGCTCTTGGACCGGCAGCGCGACGAAGCCTGGATCAACGGGCCCGGCATCGGGTACGGGGCCGGTAACGTGGGCTGGATGCCCGACAACCGCCGCATCTGGTTCCAGAGCGAAGAAACCGGCTACTCGCACCTCTATACCGTCGACGTGACTTCGGGCCAGAAAAAGGCCCTGACCAGCGGCAAGTTTGAGGTACAGAAAGCCGAGCTCAGCCGCGACAAAAAGACGTGGTACCTCACGGCCAACGCCACCCACCCCGGCGTGCAGCACTTCTACCATCTGCCGCTGGAAGGCGGTACGCTGCGCCAAATCACCACCCGCGACGGCGCCAACGAGGCTACCGTATCGCCGGATGGCCGGCAGCTAGCCGTGCGCTACAGCTACACCAACAAGCCCTGGGAACTGTATCTGATGGACAACAAGCCCGGCGCCAAAATGCGCCAGCTCACCCACAGCACCACGCCCGAGTTTGAGAGCTACGCCTGGCGCGACCCCGAAATCATCACCATCAAGGCCCGCGACGGCGCCGATGTGTACGCCCGCCTCTACCGCCCCGCCAACCCCACCGCCCAGGGCCCGGCCGTGATATTCGTGCACGGCGCCGGTTACCTGCAGAACGCGCATAAGTGGTGGAGCCAGTACTCGCGCGAGTACATGTTCCACAATCTGCTGGTCGATAAAGGCTACACGGTGCTCGACATAGACTACCGCGGCTCGGCCGGCTACGGCCGCGACGTGCGCACCGGCATCTACCGCTACATGGGCGGAAAAGACCTCACCGACCACGTCGATGGGGCTAAGCTATTGGCCGAGAAATACGGCGTGAGTGCCCAGCGCATCGGCATCTACGGCGGCAGCTACGGCGGCTTCATCACGCTCATGGCCATGTTCACGCAACCCGACGTGTTCCGGGCCGGCGCCGCCTTACGCTCCGTCACGGACTGGGCCCACTACAACCACGGCTACACCGACAACATCCTCAACGAGCCCTACAACGACTCGGTAGCCTACGCCCGCTCGTCGCCGATTTACTACGCCAACGGCCTGAAAGGCGCCCTGCTTATGTGCCACGGCATGGTGGATACCAACGTGCACTTCCAGGACATCGTGCGCCTCTCGCAGCGCCTCATCGAGCTGAAAAAGGAGAACTGGGAGCTGGCCGTGTACCCCGTCGAAGACCACGGCTTCGTGGAGCCCAGTTCCTGGACCGACGAGTACAAGCGCATCCTGAAGCTATTCGAAACCAACCTGAAGCCCGGCAGCCCGGCCACGGGTGGCGCCAGTAGCGGCGGCAACTAAGACAGGACTAGGCTAACGCTGGTCGGTGTTGCGGTTGAGGCGCAGGGCCAGCGTTAGTGAGGTCTGGTAGCTGCTGAGCGAATATTTAGGCATCACTACGCCCAGCGACCGGCCGGTCCGGATATCAGCTACTATTGATTCCACGGCTGTATCGTCGTTTACGTTGCCATAGTGGGCCCGTACTGACGCGGTGGCGGTGAAGCGGCCCTGGCGGTAGCCTGCTTCCAGGTAGCCGCCGGCCTGGCGAGTGGGATACCCCAGGGAGCCCCGCACTGGCAGCATCAGTCCGCCTGCCGTCCGGCTGCTGACACCCGGATATTCGGCTTGGTTGCGGCTCAACTTCGTGAGTAGCACGCTCCCACCCAGTCCTGCCAGCAGTTGGCCGGCTGCCAGTGGGCGCAATACCCGTAGCCCTAGCGTTACCGCCCCCTGAAGCCCGCGTAGCTCGTAGGTTTTAGTAGGGAAAGCCGGGCTGCCGGTGGCCGTCTCGTAGCGCAGAGGAGCCAGCGGGCGAGCCGTGGCTTCTGTATGAATGGCCCAGCGTCGGCCCGCAAACAGCAGGTCGGCGTATAGCCCTCCCAGCGGCCGCAACGCACTTTCCAGCCGGACATTGTTAAGGTAGTACGGCTCCAGCCGCAGAACCTGCACCTGAAGGGCGTCGATTGGCGAACTGTCTGCCAGGCCCTGCGACCGGCCATCGGACAGGGTGGTGCGGGTGTAGGCGGCGCCAGTCAGTATACCCCACTCCAGGCGCGGCCGCTTGGCTGGCACCCCCGATGCTAGGTCGCCGGGCTGGCCTTGGCACTGCGTATTGTAGCGGCTAATAGCCTGCTGCAACTGCTGCGGCTCGAAGCGTAGTGCGCGCCAGGAGGCAGCCAAGGCCGGGCAGTCAGCGAAATAGATGCCCAACTGCTCCCGGTAATTGTTGAAGGAGTGCACGTAGTTGGTGCCATCAGGACTGGTCTGGATGCTGGTGCGGGCCACCAGTTCCAGCGGGGCGCGGCCTGGCCGCTGCACAAAGTAGTGCGGGGTGGCACCGCGCATGGCCGTGAGCGTGGCTACCCCATCTACCAGCACTTCTGTCATCACCGAGTCGGACACTATGCGCGTGCGCAGGGGGCCGGGCTGTACCATATTAGTATGGGTTTCGGCCAGGGAGTCATACGTCAGGTACTGGCGGCGCCAGTAGCGGCCCTGCACAAAGCCAAAGCCCTTCAGCGTGGCGGTGCGCAATGCCTGAGGCTCGGTGGCCGCTGCGGACCGAAACCGGAGCGTGGCCGGAGTAGCTTCCCAGAACTCGTTTTCCAGCTCGCCGCGCACCGTGTCGCCGGCTGTGGGCACAATGTAGCCCGGCATGTAGCTCTGGGCCTGCAGCCCGGAAGCTGCCAATAGTATAGCGCCCGTAGTGGCAGCTATTCCTGATAAAATACGCATTCTTCTTAACAGATATGCCTGCTTGGATGCCGCAGGCTAGTTTTCAGCAGCAAGATAAATGCTTTGCCTGTATCTGCTTTGCCAAGCCCAAAGTGCGGGTGCATGTGGACGGCGGCCCGGCCTGTAATAGAGGAGTGATGCAACTCACTCAGCAACCCGTTCGTGTACGCCCAAAAACAATACCCCAGCTTGCCAGCAAGGCAAGCCGGGGTATGGAAAGTAAAAACGAATATTAGGATACTTACAGCCGCTTAGTCAACGACAAACCGGAGTAGGAGTAGCCATTCACGTTGAGGCCCTGCACCGGGCTGATGCTATACGTATTGCCTGTTTTCTTGTGCAGCTGCGGCACCAGAATGCCCGCCGTGGCACCTACAGCCAGCCCCACAATATTGTCGGAGAGGAAGTGCTTGCCGGCTTCCAGGCGGGTATAGGCCTCTGCCACCGACACCACGCCAGCCGCAGTCCAGATGAATGGTCTGGCTTTGGAATCGGGGTGGAAGTCGTGATAGACTTTGGCGGCGAAGAAGGTGGCGGCCGCCGTGTGGGCCGTGTGGCCGGCAAAAAACGAGTTGGTGGAAATCTTGCTGTTCCGGTCGCCTCCGCCTTCGGTGCCATACAGAAATGGCCGATAGCGCGTCACGTTGCCGATGGTCATGGTGAAGGTGGCATCGGCGGCCAGCATGCTCTGCAGGTACAGGCCCAGCACCTGGCCGTAGCGGCTGCGCACGTCCTGGTCCAGCGCCAGCAGGCCCGGCGCAATCAGCAGCGAAGGATATACAATCAGGTCGCCCGCCGTTTGGGCCCGGTCGCTGTAGTAGCCCGCCGAAAACCGGTCGAACTTGGGAATGTCGTTTTTGTTGAGGGCAGCCAGCTGGGCGTCCGTCAGGCCGTCTTTTTTTTGTACCAGCAGCAGCCCTGTAATGCTGAGGGCCCCCAGGCCGGCTGTGATGGGGCCGTCGACGGCGAAGCGGGTCTGGTAGGGCGAGCGGGCCTGCTGGGCCTGGACCTGGGGCACATGTAGCGCGAGTAGGCCGGCGGCCAGAGTCAGAGTAGTCAGTTTCTTCATGGTAGAATAGAGTAGGGGAGAGTAGCGCTACAACGGAAAACGCATTGCCGGGGTTAGCCGCGGGGCTGGCAGCATCTGCAGGCCCCGCGCCAACAGGATAGCCGGCAACTCCCAACTAAATAGTAGCTTTGTAGCCCTGCTCCAACCGCAGGGCAGGGGCTGCCGGCCCCTCGCGTACTCTACCCTACAAGCTGATGCCGTACCTGTTCACCTCCGAATCTGTTTCGGAAGGCCACCCCGATAAAGTAGCCGACCAGATTTCTGACGCTATTCTCGACGAGTATCTTCGCCAGGACCCTGCTTCCAAAGTAGCCTGCGAAACTTTGGTCACCACGGATTTTGCGCTGGTAGCCGGCGAAATCAAGTCGAAGGCCCATGTAGAGGCCGAGCCAATTGTTCGTGAGGTAATTCGCCGCATCGGCTACAACAAGCCGGAGTACCTGTTCAACGCCGATACCTGCGAGGTGATGAACCGCCTGCACGAGCAGTCGGCCGACATCAACCAGGGCGTAGAGCGCGCCAGCGACGAAGAGCAGGGCGCCGGCGACCAGGGCATGATGTTCGGGTACGCCACTAAGGAGACGCCCAACTACATGCCGCTGGCCCTCGACCTCTCGCACCGTTTGCTGCAGGAACTGTCGAAAATCCGCCGCGAAGGCACGGAAATGACCTACCTGCGCCCCGATGCCAAAAGCCAGGTAACCATCCGCTACGCCGACGACAACACGCCTGAGGCCATCGAAACCATCGTGGTAAGCACCCAGCACGATGAGTTCGACCAGGACGAGCAAACCATGCTCCGGCAGATCGAGCAGGACATCAAAATCATTCTGGTGCCCCGCGTGAAAGCCCAGCTCAGCCCCGAGGTGCAGAGCCTGTTTACCGACGCCATCATCTACCACATCAACCCCACCGGCAAATTCGTTATCGGCGGGCCCCACGGCGATTCCGGCCTCACCGGTCGCAAAATCATCGTGGACACCTACGGCGGCAAAGGCGCCCACGGCGGCGGTGCTTTCTCGGGCAAAGACTCCAGCAAAGTAGACCGTTCGGCCGCTTACGCAGCCCGCCACATCGCCAAAAACCTGGTAGCGGCCGGCGTAGCCGACCAAGTGTTGGTGCAAGTAGCCTACGCCATCGGCGTGGCGCAGCCCGTGGGTGTGTTCGTGACCACCTACGGCACCACGCAGGCCAGCAACGGCCACGGCGAGAAGCTCACCGACGGCCAGATTGCCGAAAAAGTGCAGCGCCTCTTCGACCTGCGCCCCTACGCCATCGTGCAGCGCCTGGGCTTGCGCAACCCTATCTTCAGCGAATCGGCCGCTTACGGCCATATGGGCCGCCAGCCCGGCACCAAAGAGGTGAAGGACGCCGCCGGCAACACCCGCACCGTGGAAACCTTCACCTGGGAAAAGCTTGACTACGTTGACAAGATCAAAGCCGAATTCGGCCTGTAGCATAGGCTTCAGCCTGTGCCGTAAAACGCAAAAAGCCCCGTCTGAGGAATCAGACGGGGCTTTTTATTTGTGAATACGATACGCTTAGTGCGCCAAGATTTTCTCTTTGTGCTTGGTGATCTGGCGTTTCAGGCTTTCAGAGGCAGCATCAGCGGCGGCTTCAAACGAAGGCGCGTCTTCCTGCGAAAACAGCGTGGCGCCCGGTACGAGCAGCTTTATTTCCACGGTCTTGTTGGCAATACCGTCTTTGTTGTTCAGCTTCAGAATCACTTCACCTTCCGTGACGCGGTCATAGAAGGTTTCGAGCTTGTCGAGGCGTTTCTGGATGAAATCGAGCAGTTTTTGGTCGGCGTCGAAGTGCACCGAATGCATCTGTACTTTCATCGGTCGTAGGGTTTGGGAGGTAAGAAAAAGGAACACAACTCAGGCCTTTGGATGGGCCTGTTCAAAAACAGATTTCAGCTTGTCAATGGATAAGTGCGTGTATACCTGGGTGGCCGCCAGGTTGGCGTGGCCCAGCAATTCCTTGATGGCGTTCAGGTCAGCCCCTTTATTGAGCAGGTGCGTGGCAAACGAATGCCGCAACACGTGCGGGTGCTGCTGCGACGACGCCGTGGTAATCTGGCTCAAATAGTGCTTCACAGTCCGATACACCAGCTTTTCATACAACGGTTCGCCCTTATCCGTAACGAGGAGCGCGGAGTGGGCGTTGCCTTCCGCCCCAAACTCGCGTTGCCGAAACGCTATATAGCTGGTCAGTACGGTTACCAGCGTAGGGTTCAGCGGCACGATGCGCTGTTTGTTGCCCTTGCCCGTCACGCGCACCGTGCGCGCCGCCAAACTCACATCATCGGGCCGGATGCCCAACAGCTCCGACAGGCGGATGCCAGTGCCATACAGCAGCTCCAGAATCAATTGGTCGCGCCGGCCTGCGAGAGTGTCAGGAAATTCAAAAGAGTTCAGCAACCCATTCAGACTGTCTTCAGGCACGAAGTCGGGCAACTTCTTGGCCATTTTGGGAGCCTTGATGCGCAGCATGGGGTTGCGCCCGATGGCGCCCGTGGTCAGCAGAAACTTGTAGTAGGAGCGCAGGCAGGCAATCTTGCGGTTGACAGTGCGCGGATCCAGGTCTTGCTGCATCAGCGTCACCACCCACGAGCGAATGAGCGTGTGGTCGGCCTGGGCCGGTTCTTCCAGCTCGTACGTCGCCCGCAGGTAATCGGAGAACTGGCGCAAATCGGTCTGGTACGACAGCAGCGTGTTGGGGCTGTAGCGTCGTTCCGACCGCAGGTAGGCAAAAAACAAATCCATACATCAGAGAGCCGGCCGCTAGGGCCGGATAACCAATGTATGGATTTCAGGGGAAGAAAAAAATCCGGATTGTCAGGACGCGAAAAAACCGGCTGACGCGCCACAAGTGGGCATCAGCCGGTTTTTAACCCGGGAAGCAGCAGAGTGCTAGGCGTTAGCCTCGTTGCCGTAGGTCACCTGCTTGTAGATGGCCTTCTGCTTCTGCTTACGGTTGGTGATCGACGGCTTCTGGAAGAAGGTGCGACGACGCAGCTCTTTCAGAACGCCCGTGCGCTCAAACTTCTTCTTGAAACGCTTGAGGGCGCGGTCAACCGACTCGTTTTCCTTGATTTGTACGATGATCATATGTCAGTGGGGTTGAAAACTCTTCTATGAAGGGCCGCAAAGATAATCAGAGAGTTGGAAGATTAAAAACGGATTCCACAAAATCCTGGACGCCGCTTCTTTTTCACTGATTTCACTGCCGGAAAAAAAACACGTACCCGAAAAGCACCTCCAGCAAGAAGGTGTCTTGCGAGTACGTATTTGCCGAAAACGCTACGGCCCCTGTGCTGCTTACTTAAGCAGCGTGCGGGCAATAACGAGCTTCTGAATTTCGCTGGTGCCCTCGCCGATGGTGCACAGCTTGGCGTCGCGGTAGTATTTTTCGGCCGGGTAGTCCTTGGTGTAGCCGTAGCCGCCGAAGATCTGCACGCCCTCATTCGCCACCCGCACCGATACCTCGGAAGCGTACAGCTTAGCCATGGCCGATTCGCGGTTCACGTTCAGGCCGCGGTCCTTCATATCGGCCGCGCGGTACGTGAGCAAGGAGGCTGCTTCAATTTCAGTAGCCATATCGGCCAGCTTGAAGGCAATGCCCTGGAAGTTGCTGATGGGCTGGTTGAACTGGTGACGTTCCTTGGAGTATTGCAGCGCCGCTTCATAAGCGCCCTGCGCAATGCCGAGGCTCAGTGCCGCAATGCTGATGCGGCCGCCGTCGAGCACCTTCAGTGCTTGTACAAACCCATCGCCTACCTTACCAATGACGTTTTCCTTCGGCACGCGGCAGTCCGTGAAAATCAGTTCCGTGGTTTCGGAAGCGCGCATGCCCAGCTTGTCCTCCTTGCGGCCGGCCGCGAAGCCCAGGGTACCGCGTTCCACGATGAAAGCCGTCATACCATGCGAGTCGCCGACTTCGCCGGTACGGGCAATCACCACGGCTACGTTGCCAGATTTGCCGTGGGTGATGAAGTTCTTGGCGCCGTTGAGCACATAGTCGTCGCCATCGGCAATGGCCACGGTGCGCATGTTGCCGGCGTCGGAGCCCGTGTTGGGTTCCGTCAGGCCCCAGGCCCCAATCCACTCACCGGAGGCCAGTTTCGGCAGGTATTTCTGCTTTTGCTCCTCGGAGGCATGCTGCAGAATGTGGCCGGTGCACAGCGAGTTGTGCGCCGCCATGCTCAGGCCGATGCTGCCGTCAATCTTCGACAACTCGGCAATAGCCGTCACGTACTCGGTGTAGCCAAAGCCAGCTCCACCGTACTGCTGCGGAACCAGAACGCCCATCAGACCCATTTCGCCGAGTTTATGAAACACGTCAATTGGAAATTCCTGGCTTTCGTCCCACTTCATCATGTGGGGTTTGATATGCTGCGCACCGAAGTCGCGCACCATCTGAGCAATCATTGTCTGGTTTTCGGTAGCAACCAATTCCATGGGTGGGAGAATGAAAGGTGGTGAGAAGTAGAGCTATAACCGGCAAAGCCCGGCTTTGGGTCCGCGAAAGTACGATTTTGGTTGCCCCAATCCGCGTGCAGAATTACGGGAGCCTACCTCAATTTTGAAAGAGGCCGCTAAATCGGTTAACTTTGAAGGTTTTTCAGAGAAACCACTTTCTCTGGATGTAGCCTCGCCACGGCCCATCCGTTCACTTTTCCGGCTCCCTTAGCCTGCATGCGTCCATCTGTTTCTCGCCACCTAACGCTGTTTTGGCTGCTATGCCTGCCCTTTCTGACCTTGGTGTCGTCGTGCACTGATCGGTTGTACAATCAGCGCGTGATGTTTCAGCTGGACAATGGCAAAGGCCTCGACACAACCCGTATCCGCCGGGTGGTGAACCGCGTGAACCGCAACTACACCATTCAGAACAACGATCAGCTCTCGGTGCGGGTCTACACCAATGAAGGTGAGCGAATTATCGATCCGAACGGTGAATTGCGCTTTGGGGCACCTGCCGGAATGCTGTCTACCGGGGCTAATGGCAGCCGGACATTGGGAAATAGTGGCCAGAGTGGAGGCGGTGCGCAAGGCGGAGGCGCTGCGCAAAGCTCGGCCGGCGAGTCGGAATTCTTGGTGCAGACGGATGGCTATGTCCGGTTACCGCTCGTAAACCGGGTGCGCATCTCGGGACTAACCCTGCTGCAAGCAGATAGCGTCCTGCAGATCAAGTACAGCGAATTCTACAAAGGAGTTTTCGTGACTACCCGCGTGACCAACAACCGGGTCATCGTACTGGGTTCACCAGGGGGGAAAATCGTGCCACTTGTAAATGACAACATGAACCTGCTGGAGGTATTGGCCTCAGCGGGCGGAATCGACGGAAGTGGCGGTGGCACCGGAAGCCTATACAGGTCAGGAGGTAAGGCCTCCAATATTCGCATCATCCGAGGCAACCTAAAAAACCCACAGATCGAACAAGTGGACCTGACAACTATTGATGGAATGCGTAGGGCCAACCTGCAGGTGGAGCCCAATGACATCATCTATATCGAGCCTATTCGTCGTCCCTTCTATGATGCATTGAACGATGCTGCACCCGTATTGGGTTTGTCATCTATCCTGCTAACCACCGTAAGTCTGATCATCTCACTTACGCGTTAGCCATTAACTAGGTACACCCTGCTTTTTCTGATTCGCTCAACCTCTTATTCTCGTAAATGGCTGTTAATGAAAACGCCGAGCTGGAAAGTCTGATCCGAAATGCTACAGGCGGGGCAAGCAATGCGCCTGTGGAGTCGGAACCAGCAGATGAGGGAGGCGGACTTGACTTTGACACGCTGCTGATGGTAGTCCGGCGGAGCCTGCTATGGCTGCTGCTGCTGATCGGCCTGGGCCTGACTGGGTCTTGGCTGTTTCTTCGCTATACTAAGCCTGTATACAAGTCATCATCCCTTTTAAAGATCGACGAAAAAACTGAGGCCGGAACACTGGGATTGGGTGGAGTAATGAAGGAAGCTGAGAGCTTGAACAAGCTTTCTGGAGAAGTGGAACTTATCAAATCCAATATTATCTACCGGCGTCTGCGCGACTCGCTGGATTTGGACGTAAACTACTATGCCGAAGGGACCGTGCTGGAAAGTGAGCTGTATGGTGCCTCCCCTTTTCGGGTGCAGTACGAAGGGGAAATCCTCTTCAATACCAAGTTTAGCCTACGTTTCAAGGACGCGCAACTCTTTCACCTCTCCTACCAGAAAGACGGGCAGGAGCGAGGTGGCGACTACGCTTTGAACCAGTCCGTAAGAATAAGCGGCATGACGTTGCGAATCCTGCCCGTAGGGAAGATGGATGCCTCACTGCTCGAGCGTAACTACTTCTTTACTATTAATGACGAAGGTGCAATTAATGCATACTTGGATAAGAACCTGCTGGTTGAAATCGTCAATCCGGATGCAAATACTATTCAAATATCCTTTCAGGACTTTAATCCCTCAAAAGCCCGTGCTATCGTTAATAAGATAGACACAGTATATCTGCAGGAGAAAATTGCTCAAAAGCAGACTGCTACCGCCCAGACGCTGCAGTTTTTGGATCAGCAGCTCACGGAAAACCGGCAGAGCCTAGCACAGGCGGAAGAGAATCTGCAGGACTTCGCCCGGCAGAACAAAACGTATGATGTACGGGCTAGCATAGGAGAAATCACTGCTCGCCTGGAAAAGCAGGAAGAGGAGCGGCTTAAACTATCAGAAAAGATTCGCTTACTTAATGAGGTGGCTGATTTGGCTGAGCGCGGCACCATAACCTCACGTGAAGACCTGACGGTGGAGCAGAGTATTCCGGCGCTGGCTATTCTGGAAAACAGCCAATTATCCCAGCAGTTGGGAGAACTGAATGATCTGCAGTGGAATTTACGTCGTCTGCTTCGCTCTTATAAGGAAACCACCGAAGCTGTTCAGCAGCAGCGGGAGCAACTCAACTTCGTGAAGGGCAATGTGCGCCGTACAATGCGTCAGAGCCAAGAGCTGCTGCGCAGCCAATTGGCAGCCTTGGATCGGCAGCGAAATCTGTTTAATTCTGAATTGCAGACCCTGCCGCAGAAAGCTACAGAGTTAGCCCGCTTGAACCGTCCGCTGGAGCTGTACGAGGAATCGTACCTGATGCTGATGAACAAAAAGGTGGAGTTCAATATCGCCAAGGCTGGTACTACTCCGGACTTCCAGATTCTGTCGCCGGCCAGCTTACCGAGTGCACCTATTTCACCTGTTAAATTGATGGTGTACGCCATTGGCTTGGCAAGTGGTATTGTCTTGGGATTGGCGCTGATGGCTACACGTTATCTGATGCACAACACAGTTACAAATGTGCGGGAACTGGAGCGGGCTACCAGCTCATCGGTGCTGGGAGTTATTCCGACCTATGACAAGGAGAAGATGAGCGTGTCGAAGCTGGTGGTGGACAAGAACCCGAAATCAGCTATTTCTGAATCCATCCGCTCTATCCGCACCAACTTGGACTTTATCAGCTCTGCCAAAAAGAAGCGGCTGATTTCGGTTACGTCTACCATCTCTGGGGAGGGCAAGACATTCGTGTCGGTAAACTTGGGGGGGATTATTGCGCTATCGGAGCAGCGCGTTGTGATTCTGGACCTGGATATGCGCAAGCCTAAGGTCAACCTGGCTTTCGGTGCGGAGAACGTGAAGGGTGTGAGCACCATTCTCATCGACAAGCATTCCATTGCAGAGTGTATCCAGCATACCTCTATCCCCACGCTGGACTTCATCTCGGCCGGACCAACGCCTCCTAACCCGTCGGAGCTGATTCTGAGCGGCAGGTTTGATGAGCTGCTGGCAGAGCTGCACCAGATGTACGATGTCATTCTTATCGATACGCCGCCGGTTGGGCTGGTGACGGATGGCATCCTGATCATGCGCAAGGCCGATATTCCGATTTATATTGTGCGGGCCAACTACTCGAAAAAGGCCTTCCTGAAGAACATCAACAAACTGGCCAAGGCGAATAACTTCACCCGTTTGAGCGTTATCCTCAATGATGCTACTTCCAGCGGCCTGTATGGCTACGGATATGGCTATGGGTATGGATATGGCTACGGACAGGGCTATTACGAAGAAACTAAGCCGGCCGACGGCAAGCTGGCGCGCCTGCGCAAGCGCTTCTCTTAAATCCGGACAGCGGCTATGGCATCCTTCTTTCAGAAGCTCTTTGGCAGTGCGGCTACCTTGCCGGCTTTGGCTGCCGATGGGCTTGCAGAATTGGGTGCCGACATGCACTCGCACGTGCTGCCCGGCCTTGACGACGGGGCCGAAAACCTGGAGCAGTCGTTGGAGTTGCTGCGGGAGTTGCGCGCCCTGGGGTATCGTAAGCTGATCATGACGCCCCATATCATGGGCGACTTCTATAAGAATACGCCTGACGGTATCCGAGGGGCGCTACGAGCGCTGCGGCAGGCAGCCAGTGCAGCTGGCCTGGAGGATATGACGCTGGAGTGCGCCGCCGAATATTACCTTGACGAATGGTTTGGCCCGCGGCTTGAGCGCGGCGACGAAATGCTGACCTTCGGGGGCGAGAAGCGTTACATTCTGGTAGAAACTAGCTACATCAACGAGCCGCTGAACCTCGCCGAAACCATCTTCCAGCTGCAAAGCCGAAACTACCAGCCCGTGCTGGCCCACCCCGAGCGGTACACCTACTTCTATGGTCGGTTTGAGGATCTGGTGAAGGTGCGTGAAAACGGTGCTATGCTGCAGGTCAATCTGAATTCGCTGGCCGGCTACTACTCGGCTGGTGCGAAACGGGTGGCGGAGAAGCTGGTTGATGCCGGTTTGGTGGATATGGTCGGCACGGACGCGCACAACCTCAAGCACACCGCTACGCTGCGCGACAAGGTGTTGCCGGCTGAATACATGCGCAAACTGCTGGCGCTGCCGCTGCTCAACAACACGCTGTAACGGATTGAAGAACTGCATGATTTTCGTGACCGGCGGCAGCGGCCTTATAGGAAGTTTTCTGATTCCGGCGCTGGTAGCCCGTGGCCTGCGGGTGCGCGCCCTCTATCGGCAGCAGATACCGGCGCTGGCTGGTGCCGAAGGAGTGGATTGGGTGGAAGGAGATCTACGGGATACGACGTTGCTGACCACTGCGCTGGAGGGCATCACCCACGTATTTCACTGCGCCGGGCTGGTGTCCTACGCTCCGCAGGACGAGGAGGCACTGCTGCAGGTGAACGTAGAGGGCACAGCGGCCATCGTGGATGCCTGCCTGCGCCAGCCGGGCGTGCGACTCTGCCAGGTGTCGTCGGTGGCGGCACTGGGTGGTGGCGCTACCGAGACGAGCGTAGTGCCCGGTAGCCAGCCCCAACTGCTAGATGAAAACACTAAGTGGGACCTGGGCGCCGAGCATGGAGCCTACGCCACATCCAAATACCTGGCGGAGTTGGAGGTGTGGCGCGGCGTGGCCGAAGGGCTGCAGGCCGTAATCGTGTGCCCGTCGGTGATACTGGGGCCGGCCGACTGGGAGCGGAGCAGCACCCGGCTGTTTCGGTACGCTTGGCAGCAGCACCGCTTCTACACGCCAGGCAGCGTCAATTTTGTGGATGTGCGCGACGTGGTGGATTGTATGCTCTACCTCACGCTCGATACCCAGCTGACGGCGGAGCGCTACGTGCTGAGTGCCGGTAGCCTGCCGCTACAAGAGTTTCTGGCCCGCGCGGCAGCCTGTTTCGGGCGCCGGCCGCCTACCGTGGCCGTTCCCGACTGGGTGGCGGAAGGCATCTGGCGGCTGGAGCATCTGCGGTCGGTGCTGACCGGTGCTCGGCCGCTCATCACCAAAGACACGGCCCGGGCTGGCCGCCGCCCCGTTCTGTATCGCGCCGAAAAGGTGCAGCAGGCCACCGGGCGGCTCTTTCGGCCGCTGCAGGAAACCATAGCGTGGTGCTGCGAGCAACTGCAGCGCCGCCAGCAGCCAGCCCACACGCAGGGTAGCGGCCAGTAAGCCGGAAGCCGCCGGCGACTATTTTTCACGTGGTATGACGCCATGCGAACCTGCCCGGCTCCGGTGCGGTTGTTGTATATTAGGCCATAACCCGTATTGAAGCGGGTTTGGCCGGAGGGAAGCCCGCTGGGGCTGCCGTTTTGACGGATAACCGGCACTTGATTGTAGCTGCATGAGAATGAATGAAAATTATGAGGACCGGGACGAAGTATTGGACACCGTGCGCCGTTTCGAGCGGATGGTGGCCCAGAACGAGCCCGTCTTTTTCGACCTGGCCGATTTTGAGAACATCATCGACCATTATACCACCAACACGCAGTACGACAAGGCCTTGCAGGCCTGTGAGGCTGCCATTGCCCAATACCCTTTCAGCACCGAACTCCTGATTGACCGCTCGCAGGTACTGGCCATGAAAGGCGAGTACCTGGAAGCCAGCAGCCAGATTGAAAACGTAGCCCACCTCGACCCCGACAACCCGGACGTGGCGGTAACGCGCGGCATCATTGCCACCCAGAAAGGCGAATTCGCGGAAGCCGTGGCGTTCTTCCTGCAGGCTGCTGAGCGCGCGCCCGACCGCGACGACATCTTCTTCAACCTGGGCCTTGCGTACCAAAGCTGGCAGAAGTTCAAGAGCGCGGCCAAGTACTACAAGAAAAGCCTGCGCATCAACGCCGACAACGACGTGGCGGTGCAGGAGCTGCTGTACTGCCTGGAGGTGAGCGAGCGGCTGGAAGAAAACCTGCCGTTTTTCCAGCGCTTCACCGACGACGACCCGTACTCGGCCATTGCCTGGTACAACCTGGGGCAGGCGTACTACCGCTTGGAGCAACTGGACAAGGCCGTGGCGGCCTTCGAATATGCCATTTTGGTGGATGGCAAGTTTCTGGAGGCACACGCCTATCTGGCTAGCGTGTATGTCAGCCAGGAGCGCTACCGGGAGGCCATTGGGGAGTTTGAACTGAGCTATCCTGAGGGCCAGCCGACGCCGGAGGCGCTCTGCAACATTGGCGAGTGCCACGAGAAGCTGCGCGAGTGGGACGCCGCCCGCCGCTTCTACCAGAAGTCTATCGACTTGGAGCCGGAGATGGATGAGGCCTGGTTTGGCATCGGCATCATCATGAACGAGCAGGAGCGCTACCTCGAGGCCACGCACTTCTTCCGGAAGGCTGTGGGCATCTACGCCGAAAGCGTGGAATACTGGATGGCGCTGGCGGCGGCCGAGTACCAAGTCGGCAACGTGGTGAGTGCGCTGGACGCCTACGAGAAGGCGGCCGAAGTGGCCCCCGACAGCAAAGACGTGTGGCTGAACTGGAGCATCATCCTCTACGAGCAGGGCAATTTTCAGGGCGCCATTGACCTGATGCGCAACGCCGTGGAAGTGCAGCCGCTGGAAGCCGAGCTGCACTACCGGCTGTGCGCTTACCAGCTGGCCGCCGGTCGCTTCCGCGACGCCTACGAAACGCTGGAAAACGCACTGGTGCTGGATTTCGACAAGCACAAGTTGCTGTTTGAGTACTTCCCGGAGCTGGAGTCGCAGCAGGCGCTGGCCCGCCTGATCGACCAGTATCGGAAATAAATAAGCCGTAAGCCGGGTACTGAAGGCCTGGGAAGAGGATGGGTTGCGCTGCCGCCCGACGTCTTCTCAGGCCTTCTGTTATAAAATTCGGGCTTACTTTTGCCGCATTGCCTTCATCGGGCCGGGAGTGTTGCCTGCTGGTCAGGCCCTCAAACCCAATCTAACCAAGACCCTTCAGCATGAACTACAACCTCTCACAACTTCCTGAACGCACTGCCAAGCCCCGCGAGCAAGGCTTTACCATGGTAATGGACAAAGGCCTGAGTGTGCGCGAAGTAGAAGACTTTCTGGAAGTGGGCGCGCCTTACACCGATATCGTGAAGCTGGGCTGGGCCACGTCCTTCGTGACGCCCAACCTCAAGCGCAAGCTGGCGGCCTACAAGGAAGCCGGCATTCCGGTGTATTTCGGGGGCACGCTGTTCGAGGCGTTCATCATCCGCAACCAGTTCGACGACTACCGCCGCCTGCTGGAAGAGTACGGCATGGAATACGCCGAAGTATCGGACGGCTCGATTGACCTAGTACACGACAAAAAGCTGGAGTACATCCGCACCCTGGCCCAGGATGTGCAGGTGCTGAGCGAAGTAGGCTCGAAGGATGCCGAGAAGATCATTCCGCCCTACAAGTGGATTTCGCAGATGAAAACGGAGCTGGAAGCCGGCGCCGTGAAGGTGATTGGCGAAGCCCGCGAGGCCGGCAACGTGGGTTTGTTCCGCAGCACCGGCGAGGTGCGCTCGGGCCTGGTTGAGGAAATCCTGACCCAGATTCCGTTCGAGAAAATCCTGTGGGAAGCCCCGCAGAAAGCACAGCAGGTGTGGTTTATCAAGCTGCTGGGTCCCAACGTGAACCTGGGCAACATTGCGCCCAACGAAATCGTGAGCCTGGAAACCATCCGCCTGGGCTTGCGCGGCGACACGTTCACCGACTTCCTCGACATGGACAACGTGGACGATATGTTCAAGCCCGAGGTGAAGCCAGTCGGCCGCCCCGGCACGTCGATGCCGCGCGGCTAGGCCTTTTCCGGCTGCTCAACGCAACTTACGGGTGGCTGTTTCCGGCAACGGAGGCAGCCACTTGGCGTTTGGTGGCAATCGGGGCGGGGCTTGTGGTTATACTTGCGGCATGAATCTGCGCCTGCTCGTGCTGCTGCCGCTGTTGTGGCTGGCTTTTTCCTCCTCGGCCCAACCCGCCACGCCTTCGCCGGCCCGGCTGGAACAGCTTGGCCTGGTGACTTCCCGGTTTGTGCAGCCCCGCCGCGTGAGCGTGTGGCTGCCGCCCGGCTACGAGCAGGGCCGCCGCTACCCCGTGCTGTACATGCACGACGGCCAGAACCTGTTTGAGCGCGCCACGTCCTACGGCGGTACTGCCTGGGAAGTCGACAGCGTGCTTACGCAGTTGATTGGGGCCAAGCAGGCGCGGGCCTGCATTGTGGTGGGTGTCTGGAATACCGACCGCCGCTTCCGCGAGTACGCCCCGGCCAAGCCCTATGCCGCCATGCCCGAAGCCCGCCGCGCCCGGCTGGCGCAGGAGCGCCCCGGCACTCCACTTTCCGACGACTACCTGAAGTTTCTGGTGCAGGAGCTGAAGCCGCGCATCGACAGCCAGTACCGCACCAGCCCGCGGCGGCTCGATACGTTTGTGGCCGGTAGCAGCATGGGCGGGCTGATTTCGCTGTACGCGGCTATGGAGTACCCACAGGTGTTTGGCGGCGCGGCCTGCCTCTCCACGCACTGGCCCCTGAGCCTCAAGGAAAGCACGCCCGACTTCACCACGGCCATGCTGGTCTACCTGCAGCCCCGCCTCACCGGACGCTTGCGTCCGCGCCTCTACTTCGACTACGGCACCACCACCCTCGATGCCTGGTACGAGCCTCACCAGCAGCGCGTGGACAGCCTGCTGCGGGCCGTGCGCTACCCGCGCCAGCGCTGGCTGACCCGCAAGTACGCCGGTGCCGCCCACAACGAAGCCGCCTGGCAACAGCGCGTAGCCGTGCCGCTCCGGTTTCTGCTGGGCCGGTAGCTAGCCGGCCGGTTCGCCTATTCCTAAAGCCTATATCCTCTCCGAATGCCTACAGCACAGCCCGAGTCCAGACAATACTTTCCGGCCCTGACGGGCCTGCGGGCCGTGGCGGCGGGGCTGGTGTTTGTGCACCACTTCAACCCGTTTTCGGCGGAGAAATTCGGCTGGACGGTGCATACGCTGGCGGCTGAGCTGCACATCGGCGTCACCATTTTCTTCGTGCTCAGCGGCTTTCTGATTGGCTACCGCTACCTGGGGCAGGAGCGGCTGCAACTGCGGACCTACTTCGCCAACCGCTTTGCCCGCATCTACCCGTTGTACTTTCTGCTCACCACGGCCACGTTCGTTCTATGCTATTACCTGGGGCGCGACACGGCCGACAACCTGCTGGAGCAGTACGTGCTCAATATCACGTTTCTGCGGGGCCTGTTCCAGCAGTACCTCTACACCGGCATTGCGCAGGGCTGGTCGTTGACCACCGAGGAAATGTTCTACGTGTCGGCGCCGCTGGCTTTCTGGCTGGTGCGGCGCAGCGCGCACTGGCTTTGGGCGCTGCCGCTGGTGCTGCTGGCGGTGGGCGGGGCGCTGGTGCTGGCCGGGCGGCCGCAGCCCTGGCACGGCTTCTTCGATTCCTTCGATTTCCTGCTGCAGTTCGTGTACCTGGGCCGGGCCGCTGAGTTTTTCACGGGCGTGGCGCTGGCCTGGTGGCTGCGGCAGCGCGGCGGGCAGCTGCCGTTTCAGGGCCTCACCTACGTGGGCCTGGCCGGCATGCTGGCCTGCGTGGCGGCCCTAAGCCGGCTGCACGGCCCCGAGGAGTATGCCTTCGGGGTGATGACCTGGCCGGGCATGTTTATCAACAATATGGTGCTGCCGCTGGTGGGCATCGGGCCGCTGCTGTGGGGGCTGGTGCAGGAAGACACCTGGCTGCGCCGCCTGCTGGGCAGCGGGCCGCTGGTGCTGCTGGGCAAAAGCTCCTACGCCTTCTACCTGATCCATATGGGCGTGTTTCAGCAGCTGCTGTACGAAGTTGTTGGCAACCAGATAGTGTGCGTGCTGCTGCTGTACGTAGGCTCCATTCTGTTGTACCGGCTGCTGGAAGAGCCCCTCAACCGTTGGCTGCGGCGGGTGCTGGGCCGCCCGGCTGCCCCGGCATCCGTCGCCCGGAACACCGCCGACGTAACTATATCAGGCTAAAGCGGGTAGAAACGGGTTCCGTATTCTACTCTGACATGAAACACCTGACTTTTCCGGGGCCGGTAGCGGCCCTGCTGCTGCTGGCATCCTGCAACCAGGGCCAGCCCGCCACCGATACGCCCGCCAACACGCCTGCCCAGACGGTAGCTACGCCCGATTCTGCTATCCAGCCCACTGCCACCGCGCCGGCTTTGCCCGAGCCCTACGCCACCAAGTCGGCTACCAAGCGCAGCAAGGTGATTGGTTGGCCGGCCGGCAAAACGCCGGTAGTGCCCGCTGGCTTCGTGATTACGGAGTATGCCGGCAGCTTCAACAGCCCGCGCTGGGCCTACATCACGCCCAACGGCGACGTGCTGGTGGCCGAGTCCAACACGGTGCCGACTTCCTTCAAGAAGAAGGTGGCCGCCAAGCTGGAGCTGGATACCTCGAAATCTCTGAAGGAAACCAGTGCCAACCGCATTACGCTGCTGCGCGACACCAACAAGGACGGTAAGCCCGACGTGCGCGAAACCTTCCTAGCCAACCTCAACCAGCCGCTGGGCATGCTGGTACTCGGCGACTACTTCTACGTGGCCAACACCGATGGCGTGGTGCGCTACGCCTACAAAGCCGGCCAGACTAAAATCACGGGCCCCGGCCAGAAGATTCTGGAGCTGCCCGCCAGCGGCTACAACAACCACTGGACCCGCAACCTGCTGGCTAATGCCGATGGCTCGAAGATCTATGTGAGCGTGGGCTCGGGCTCCAACGTGGGCGAAAACGGCATGGAAAACGAGCAGCGCAGGGCCAACATCCTGGAGATAAACCCCGACGGCAGCGGCGAGAAAATCTACGCCGCCGGCCTGCGCAACCCCGTGGGCATGGACTGGGCGCCCGGCACCAAAACGCTCTGGACGGCCGTGAATGAGCGCGACGAACTCGGCGACGACCTCGTGCCCGACTACCTCACCAGCGTGCAGCCCGGCGCCTTCTACGGTTGGCCCTACGCCTACTTCGGCCCCAAGGAAGACCCACGCCGCAAAGGCGAGCGGCCCGATCTGGTGAAGAAGACGCTGGTGCCCGAAGTGGCGCTGGGGCCGCATACGGCTTCGTTGGGGCTGGCATTCTACAAAGGCCAGACGTTCCCGACCCGCTACCAGCAGGGGGCTTTCGTGGGCCAGCACGGCTCCTGGAACCGCTCGGAGTTTTCGGGCTACAAGGTGGTATTCGTGCCGTTTGCGGGCGGTAAGCCAGCCGGCAAGATGGAAGACTTCGTGACCGGCTTCATTGCCAACGCCGGCGAAAAAGAAGTGTACGGCCGCCCGGTAGGCGTCACGACGATGCCCGACGGCTCGCTGCTGGTGCTCGACGATGCCGGCAACAAAGTGTGGCGCGTGGCGGCCAGCAAAAGCTAGCCGGCCTGCGGCCGAAAGCCGCGCACTGAAAAAAAGAGGGGAGATGCTGTAATGAATGGCCAGGTCAGGCGATTCAGCCAGTATCTTCCCTCTCTTATTTTTCTCCTCATGCGTCTGTTTCGCAAAACCGCCTTCGCCGCTGCCCTGCTGCTGACCTCGCTCACTGCTTCGGCCCAGAAAAAAACCACCAAAGCGTCTGCCAAGGCCCAGCCCACGGCTACGGCCGCCACTGCCAACTCGCTGCTGTGGGAAGTATCAGGCAAGGGCCTGAGCGCGCCTTCCTACGTGTTTGGCACCATCCACATGATTTGCCCCGCCGATATGCAGGTGTCGGAAGCCGTGAAGCAGGCTGTGGGCAACAGCAAGCAGGTGGTGCTGGAAATGGACATGGACGACCCCACGATGGCCCAGCAGGCTCAGGCCGGCATGCTGATGAGCGGCGGCCAGACCCTGCAGACCCTCATGTCGCCGGCCGACTACGCTGCCTTTGGCACCTACCTGCAGGCCAAAGCCGGCCTGCC
Organism: Hymenobacter yonginensis; assembly: GCF_027625995.1. Classification (NCBI taxonomy): domain Bacteria; kingdom Pseudomonadati; phylum Bacteroidota; class Cytophagia; order Cytophagales; family Hymenobacteraceae; genus Hymenobacter; species Hymenobacter yonginensis. The sequence goes on along the minus strand of NZ_CP115396.1, from coordinate 3,332,671 downwards.
CATCGACAAGGTGGGGTCCATCAAGCCGTTTTTCCTGGGCTCAATGCTGATGCCGGCCCTGATGGGCTGCCAGCCTGCCAGCTACGAGGCCGCGTTCATGAAAATGGCCCAGGAGCAGAAAAAAGAGGTGCTGGGTTTGGAAACCATGCAGGACCAGCTCGGCGTCTTCGACAAAATCCCGTACGCCGCCCAAAGCAAGATGCTGACCGATATGGTAACCCAGGAGGCTGCCATGAAGCAGGAGATGCAGCAGATGGTGGGCCTCTACAAAACGCAGCAGGTGGAAGCCCTGCGCGAAATGAGCAGCAAAAGCCTGTTCGGCTTCACCGAGTACAACGGCCTGCTGCTCGATGACCGCAACCAGCGCTGGATTGCCGGCATCGAGAAGATGGCCGCCGGCCAGCCTACGTTTTTTGCGGTAGGCGCCGCCCACCTCGGCGGGCCGAAGGGCGTGCTGGCGCTGCTGCGCCAGCAGGGCTACCAGGTGAAAGCCGTTCAGTAGGCAGCGTCGCCCCGGCCTGATAAGTCCGGGCCCCGGCAGGCAGCACAGACTCGTGCTGCCTGCCGGGGCCCGGACTTTTGCGCTTCCGGAGGTGGCCGTCTTACCTTGCGCCACCATGCTGACCTTCCTCCGCCGCTACCTGAGCTACCTGATTCCCCTGACCCGCACCACCACGTCGGCCATCAACGGGCCGCTGGAAGTGACGTGGTACCGGGGCCGCAAGCTGCTGGATACGCGCCACGCCAACTATTCCTACGGCTCGTTGCAGCGGGTGCTGCGCTACGGGCTGCTGTTTGTGGCGCCCGAAACAGCCCGGCAACTGCTGCTGCTGGGGCTGGGCGGCGGCTCCGTAGTGGAAACCCTGCGCAAGGAGCACCCCGCCGCCGGACACCTCACCGCCATCGAGCTCGACCCCACCATCATCCAGCTGGCCGCTACGGAGTTCAACATTCAGCCCGGCCCCGACCTGGCCATCGTGTGCGCCGATGCCTTTGCCTGGGTGCGCACGGCCCCGGCCGCTTCCTTCGACCTGATTATTATCGACCTGTTCATTGACCTCGACCTGCCGGCCGGCCTCCGCACCGAGGACTTCTGGCAGCAGGTCTGGCGGCTGCTCACGCCCGGCGGCCGGGTGCTGGCCAACACGCTTACGGCTGCTCACCTAAGTATTCAAGGGCAGGAGCTGGCCGAGTTTCTGCCCCAGCTGGGCTTCCGGGTGAAGGAAGTGGAAGTGGAGCTGCTGAACCGCTTATTGATTCTGGAAAAGCCGCTGGCGTAGCGCGACCATGAAGGCGCCGTTGCCGTATCAGGCGCGGTGCCTCTCCCCGACGGACCGCCCCAAACCCGGGGCCGGCCGCCGGGCCACGGCGATACTCCGGCGGCTTTCCGCTTTCTTTGTAGTTCTATTCTACCACCTCGCCCTTCCGCATGGAAATTCTGAAGCATCTGCTCGACTTCATTCTGCACCTCGATAAGCACCTGGCTGAAATCATTCAGGACTACGGCGCCTGGACTTACGCCATCCTGTTCCTGATCATCTTCGTGGAAACCGGCGTGGTGGTGCTGCCCTTCCTGCCCGGCGACTCGCTGCTGTTTGCGGCTGGCTCGCTGGCCGCGCTGCCCGGCTCCCCCCTGAATATCTGGGCCATGATTGGCCTGCTGATTCTGGCCGCCGTGCTCGGCGACACGCTCAACTACCACATCGGCGACTACCTGGGGCCGCGCGTGTTCCGCGAGAATTCCCGCTTTCTGAAGCGGGAGCACCTGGAGCGCACCCAGGCGTTTTACCAGAAGCACGGCGCCAAAACTATCATCATTGCCCGCTTCATTCCCATCATCCGCACGTTTGCGCCCTTCATTGCGGGCGTAGGCACCATGAGCTACACCAAGTTTTTGAGCTATAACGTGGTGGGCGCGGTGCTGTGGGTGACGCTGCTGACCGGCGCCGGCTATTTCCTGGGCCGCCTGCCCTGGATTCAGCAGAACTTCGGGCTGTTCACGATTGGCATCATCGTGGTGTCGGTGCTGCCGGCTGTGGTTGAGTTCTTCAAGTCGCGACGCGACGCGGCCAAGCAGCCGGCTGCCTAGCGCAGGCTGGGCTGTGCGCAGATCCGATGCTAACATTCCGGGAAACCATCCTGGCCGTTTTGGCCGGGGTGGTTTTTTTTTGTTGCTTGACTCCCGAAACTACCTGCCTGCCTTATGCCTGCCTTCGGACTTATCGGCCTGACCCTGAAGCATTCTTTCTCCCAAACGTATTTCAGTCAGAAATTCACCAACCTCGACTTATCCGACCACCGCTACGAGCTGTTTGAGTTGCCGGCCATTACGGCCCTGCCGGCCCTGCTGGCCCGCGAGCCGGAGCTGCGCGGCCTCAACGTCACGATACCGTACAAAGAGCAGGTGTGGCCATTTCTCAACGAGGTAGCGCCCTCAGCGGCGCGGGTCGGCGCCGTCAACGTCATCGAGTTTGCGCCCGAAGGCCGCCTGATCGGCCACAATACCGATTACATTGGTTTTCGGGACTCGCTACGCGGGTTTTTGCCGCAGCCGGTGCCTGCAGGTCTGCGGGCGCTGGTGCTGGGCAGCGGCGGCGCTTCCAAAGCCGTGGAAGTGGCCCTACGTGAGTTGGGCATCAGCTACTGGGTGGTATCGAGAAATCCCATGGGCCGCGGCCTCACGTACCAGGAGCTGACGCCCACCGTGCTGGCCGACCATTCGCTCATCATCAACACCACTCCGCTAGGCACCTACCCCGATACCGAGCAGTGCCCCCCGCTCAACTACGCGGCCTTCACGCCCCGCCATTACCTCTACGACCTCATCTACAACCCCAGCGAAACCGAGTTCATGAAGCGCGGCCAGGCGGCCGGCGCCCACACCAAAAACGGCTTCGAAATGCTCTGCATTCAGGCCGAGGAAGCCTGGAAAATCTGGAACCGGTAAGTGTTGGGTTGCTGGATTAGCGGGTTGGTGGCGTTTCCAGCACGTCATGCAGAGGCGCAGCCAGAGCATGACAGTCACTCCACCAACCCGCCAACCCAACAATCCACCTACTGCTGGCCGCTGCCTTCGCCTTGTTTGGCGTCGTCGTTCTGGATGCCTTTGCGGCGTTTCGGGGCCTGGGTGGATACTTTGCCGAATCGGTAGTTGAAGGCCAGGCGCACCCCGCGCAGGTAGATGTAGTTGTTGCTTTCCTGGGTGAACTGCGGCGTTTCCAGGATGGTGTTCAGGTTGCGGGTGGCCTGCAGGAAGTTGTCGGCGTTCAGGGTGAGGTCGGCTTTGTCCTGGAGCAGGCTTTTGCGCAAACCCATCGAGTAGAACGCCCAGGCCCGCTGCTGGCCCTGCAGCTGAATGCGCGGTGAGTTCAGCCCCGCGTTGACCTGAATGCTCAGGCCGCGCCGCCACGGCGTGGCGGTGTCGTCGCCGGCCTTGGCGAATTTGTAGCTGGAGTTGATATTGATGCTGTACATCAGGCCGCTGTTGCGGAAGGCCGTGCTGGTTACGTCCAGGGCCGGGCTGTTCAGCGAAACGTAGTAGAAGTTCAGGTTGCCGCTCAAATCCCAGAGCGGCACCGGCTTAAACGAGCCGAACAGGCTGGCCCCGTAGGTGGCATTGCGCCCGATGTTGCGGAACGTCTGGTTCTGCACGCCCTGCTCATCCACAAACCGCACCGTTTCAATGGCATTGCCGGTGCGCCGCGTGTACACCGAGCCGTTAAGCACCACGCCCTTCACGAACGTCGTGTAGTTGAGCTCGTAGCTGTCCGTGAATTCGGGGTTGAGGCGCGGGTTGCCGTAGCTGATGTTGAGCGAGTCGGAGGCGTTGATGAACGGGTTGAGGTAGAAAATCTGGGGCCGCTGGATGCGCTGCGAATACGCCAGCCGCACCGTCTGGCCGGGCTTGCCGGGCTGGTAGCTTAAGCTCACGTTGGGCAGCAGGCTGGTGTAGTTCTGGGTGAAGCGGCTGGCTTCGCCCTGCGTGAAGCGGCCCGTAATGTCGGTGCGTTCCAGCCGGGCGCCCAGCCGGGAAGTCAGCTTTTTGCTCAAGCTGAAGCCGTAGGTGGCGTAGGCGGCCAGCACGTTCTGGTCGTAGTCGAAGGTGTTGGAACGGGCCGCGCTGCGCACCAGCGGGCTGTTGCCGGTGGGGTCAATCTGGACATCGTACTGGCTGCTCACGCGGCGCAGAATGCCCTTGGCTCCGGCTTCCAGGGTGGCAGTTTCCGAAAACGGATGCGTGTAGTCGGTCTGGAGCGTGGTTTCAAGGTTGCGGCTCAGGTTGTCGCTGCCTTCCCGGTAAGTCCGCTCGCCCTCGGTGGCCCGGCCCGGAAACTGGTCGAGGTCGTAGTGCTGGGTGTTGCGGTTGCGGGTGTGCTGCCCCAGCACGCTCCACTCGCGCTTGGGCTGCCCCTCGAAGGTGCGGGTGTAGGAGCCGCTGGCGTCGTAGCTCTGGGTGCGGAAGGCGCGGTCGGTGGCGCGGGTGAAATCGGGCAGCGCGGCCGGCTGGTTGAACTGGTCGTAGTCGCCCTGGTTGCGGAACAGGTTTCCCTGCACGCTCAGGTTGAAATTGTGCTCCTTGCTGGGGTCGTAGTCGAAGCCCAGGCGCCCGAAGCCGCCGCCGCCTATCGTGAAACCGTCGCCTTCCTGCCGCAGGGAAGGCACCAGCGTGCCCTGCGCGTCGCGCACGCTGCGCGTCAGGTCGTTACGGTTGGGGCTGTAGAAGGCGAAGCCGCTGGCCGAGCTGTTAATCCCGATTTTGCCGCGCCGCACGTTCAGCGAGGCGTTGGCGTTGGAGCTGCGCGTGCCGGCCGCTACGCCCATGCTGCCGTTGGTGCCTTCCAGATTGTTTTTCTTGAGCGTGATGTTGATGATGCCGCCCGTGCCTTCGGCGTCGTACTTGGCGCCGGGCGTGGTAATCACCTCCACCGTCTTGATCTGGTCGGCTGGAATCTGCTTCATGGCATCGGCTACCGAGCTGGCCACGATGCCCGAGGGCTTGTTGTTGATGAGCACCCGCACGTTGGAGGTGCCGCGCAGCTCCACGTTGCCGTCGGGGTCCACGCTGATCAGGGGCACTTTACGGAGCACGTCGGCAGCGGTTCCGCCGGTGTTGGTCAGGTCGCGGTCGGCGTTGTACACGAGGCGGTCCGGCTTGGTTTCCACCACGTCCCGCTCGCCGGTCACGGTCACCTCGCCCAGCTTCTGGGCCGTGGACGTCAGCAGCAGACTGCCCAAATCCACGGGGCCATCAGCCACCGTCACGTTCTCCACCCGCACGCCGTAGCCCAGAAAGCTCACCTGCACCCGGTAGGCGCCGGCCGCTAGGCCCTTCAGCACAAACCGGCCGCGCTCGTCGGCGGTGGTGCCGTCCAGGGGCCGCTCGCCGGTGGCGGGCAGCAGGGCCACTGTGGCAAACTCCACGGGCTTTTTGGTGGTGGCATCCAGCACGGTGCCCGTAATGCGGCCCGCGCCTTTGGGCGTTTCGGGCAACGCCAGGCGCGGCGCGGCGGCGGGTGGGGTAGCACCGGCCGGCCGGGCGCCGGTAGGAGGGGCAGCCGGCGTCTGGGCCAAGGCCGGCGTGGCCAACAGCGTGCTCAGTAGCAGGGGTAGGGCGTGTTTCATAGAGTAGGAAGAATATACTGGCGGGTGTGTATAAGCAACAATGCCGCAAAGTCCGGCCCGGCAGCAGAAGGTTGCACCCGGGGTCTGCTTTAAAGAAATAGTAACCTGCGCCGGCAGTAAATCAGGCGCATAAAAAAAGCCGGCCGCTCATTTCGGAGCGGCCGGCTAATGTTGCAGAGGTGTGCGGAACAGTTTCTGTTACAAACGTAACAAGAAAAAGTCTATTATTTCACGCTCAGCTTTTTGGCAATTTCAGCGGTGTGGCGGCCCTGGTAGCGGGCTCCTTCCAGCTCGTTGCCGCTGGGCTGCCGCTCGCCCTGGCCACCGGCCACGGTGCTGGCGCCGTAGGGCGTGCCGCCCGTCACTTCGTGGTGGCCCATCTGGCCCTGCCACGCGTAGGGCAGCCCCACCAGCACAAAGCCGTGGTGCAGCTGCATGGTATGCACCGCCCGGATGGTGGTTTCCTGGCCGCCGTGCTGCGTAGCGGTGCTCACGAACGCGCCACCCACTTTGCCCACCAGCGCCCCTTTAGCCCACAAGCCGCCGGTAGAGTCCCAGAAGGCCTGCATCTGGCCGCACATGTTGCCGTAGCGGGTGGGCACGCCCACCACAATGGCGTCGTAGTCGGCCAGCTCCTCAGGAGTGGCTACTTCGATGTGGGCAAAGGCCTTTTGCGCTTCTGTGGCCCCAATCTGGTCCAGCAGCTCCTTCGGCAGCGTCTCCGGCACTTGCTTGATGACTACTTCGTTGCCTTCCACTTCGCGGGCACCTTCGGCCATGGCTTCGGCAAGCTTAAATACGTGGCCGTACGTGGAGTAGAACAGAATCAGGGTTTTCATAGGCTGTATGGTTGGGGGAATGAAGTAAATTAGAGGAGGAAGCAGGCGAATGGTAGCTTGCATGTAGCTACACGCGAGCCGGCTAGCCAGTATACTCGCTTCCGGAAAGCAAGGTTATCAGGCTGGGAGCAGTCCGGGCGGTAACTTTTTTTGCAGATATCTACTCCAGCATGCAACCGCGCGGTGGCCCCGCTAGCTCTTGTGTGTGTTGCGGCCCTGTGCCGCAGCTGGCTATCTTTCGATTCTCTGTTCCCGACTTATGCTCTCCTTATTTACCCAGCGTACGCTACCTCAGGGCCTGCTCGCTATCCACGGCACCGGCGCCGCTGGCCGGCTAGGCAAGTGAGGGCGCTGTCGTCGGCGCTGCAGCCCATGAGCGGGCTGCGGAGTTTGCTGGCCGGTGCGCCGGCTTCGTCACCTGAAGCTCTCACGCCTCCCCCCGCTGCCGTGCGCCCACTTATCCCGCCTGCCCAACTCAGCGAGGCTGAGCTGCTCGATGGCTGCCTGGCCGGCAGTCGGCTGATGCAGAAGTACCTCTACGAGCGATTCGCGGGCCGCATGATGGCCGTGTGCCTGCGCTACGCCCAGACCACGTTTGAGGCCGAGGATGTGCTGCAGGAAGGATTCATTACGGTATTCAAGAACCTGAGCAGCTTCCGCCGCGAGTGCCCGCTGGAGTTCTGGATCCGCCGCATTATGGTGAATGCCGCGCTGCGCCAGCACCGCCGCAACGCCCCGCTGGTAGCCGTCAGCGACGGCGACTACCCCGAGGAGCTGGCCGGCGAAGAGTTCACCCTCTCCAACTACGGGTTCGAAGACCTGCTGGCCATGGTGCAGGAGCTGGCCCCCCGCTACCGGATGGTGTTCAACCTGTTTGCCATCGAGGGCTACGGCCACAAGGAAATCGGCGAGATGCTGGGCATTTCCGAAGGCACCAGCAAATCGCAGTACTCCCGTGCCCGGGCAATTTTGAAGTCTAAAGTCGAGCGCCTTGATGCGCAATCCAAGAATGGCACTTTCCGATCCTAACCATACCCCCGACCCACGCCCCACCGGCGACCTGGAGCACCTGTTCCGGCAGAAGTTTGCCGAGGCGGAGGTAACTCCGCGGGCCAGCCTCTGGGAGCAGCTCGACCATGAGCTGCTGGTGCAGCAGAACGATACCTACCGCCGCCGGCTGCTGGGCTACCGCTGGGCCGCGGCGGCTTCGCTGCTGCTGCTGGCCGGCGGCGGCACCTGGCTGACGCTGCAACCAAATGCTACCGGCGTGGCTTCTGCTCCCGCCCCGGCTGCTGCCGGCCTTCGTAACAGCGGTACCCCAGCTGGCGCAGCCGTAGCCGGCCGCACGTACGAGGCCGGTGGCTATGGTCTGCAGCCCGGCCTGGCCGGCGTGGCCGCCAACAGCTTCCGTCAGCCCACCGCAACCCCGGGTGCCGCCCCGGCTACTGGCGCCGCGTCGGCCACCAACTATACGCTGGCTAGCGTGTCGGCTACTCCGCAGGCTACTCAGGCTGCTCCGGTAGCCGACCGTGCCAGCGCCTACCTACCAGTATCTGCCTTCGGGCAGCATTTCGGGCTGTATGAGGGGCGTCAGGCCGCTGCTGTTCTGCCGGGCTCCTCGCTGATGCAGGAAGCGGGCTACACGGTGGTTGTGGGTTCCACGTCGTGGTCGTCGGGGCGCAACATCGAGTCGGTACTAAGCCGGGCGGCGGGCTTCGGCAGCAATAGTGCTACCGGCTTCGGCCGCCCCGATATGCTGACTTCCGTGGCCGCGGCTCCGGCGGCTTCCAGCATGCTGCTGGCTGCTGCTGCACCCAAAAAGCTGATTTCGCCAGCCCAACAGCAAGAGGAAGAGCAGCCCGTGCCAGCCCGTCGGCGGCGCTGGAAGCTGAGCGCCGGCTACGCCGCCTCGGCCTTCAACCCCAACATCAACTATTCGCGGGCTTCTGCTGTCAGCTCGTCTAATTCTGTGAGCTTCAGCCCGGCTACCTTCCAGGCGCAGGCCTACGAAATGGCGGCTTCCGAGTATCGGTCGACGCTGCAATCCGGCTTGGGGCAGCAGGTGGCCATGCTGGCCAGCTACCCGCTCAACAACAACTGGACCGTGGAAACCGGCCTGGCGGCCGGGCAGCAGGAGGCTACGGCCGCCAGCTCGTGGGCCTTCCTCGACGGCAAATCCACGCTGGCCTCCAGCCTCACCGCCGACCGTAACCAGGGTGGTGGTGCCGTGCGTTCCAACGCCGATCTGTCGTTGCGCAACGTGCGCTACCGCTACCAGACGGCCAGCGTGCCGGTGAATGTGCGCTACGCCACCAACCCGAAAAAAGGATGGGCGCTCTACGCCAAAGTAGGGGCCGCCGTGAACGTGCTGCTGAAGTCCCGCACCGAGCTGGAAGGCGTGCCCGAAGCTACCACTACTTACACGCTGGCCTCCGCCACCTCGCCGTACCGGAAGGTGCTGGGCTCGGTGCAAAGCGGTGCTGGTGTCCGGTATCAGCCAGCCAACGCTACCTGGCGGCTGGCCCTGGGCCCGAAAGTGGAAGCCGGCCTGAACAGCCTGAACGACCAGTCCGCCGAACGCTTTACGCGCCGCAGCCGCCCTTATTCCGTGGGCCTGGAAGCCAGCGTGGAATTCGGCAACGCCACTTCTACCGCCGTAGCCCGCCGCTAACCTCAGGAGTAAGAACCATTCAATTTTTACTTGCTATGCGCTGCCTCTACTTGCTTTTGTTAGCCGGGGCCGTGGCCTCGTGCAACCGCCAGGAACCTGTGGAGCCGAAAATTCCGATCTGCCCGCCCCTGGAGTGCTCCGACGGTACGTATGTGGCCGGCGAGCTGCTGGTGGGGATGCACGAAACCACCACGCTTCCGCAGACTTTCCAGCTCTTCAACAGCAATAGGTTCGTCATTAAATCGGTGATGGGGCCGGTGTACATTTCCGCCCTGCCCGCCGACAGCATTGACTACGTGGTGCGGGAGCTGAACCGTAAGTCCTACATCAACACAGGCCCCTGGAAAGCTGTGAAGGATGGCAACGTGTATCTGCACTACCAGACCCGTGCCCTCACCGTCATTCCGCGCCTGATGGATATGACCGAAGCCAACCAGCAGGACTGGCTGGCCACCGTGCAGCGGCTGGCGCTGCAGGAGCAGGCTACCATGGTGAAATCGTGCCACCTGGGCGTGTCGCTGTGCGCCGAGAAGTTCTGGGCGCAGCTGCTGCCGCAGAACAGCTTGGTGAAGTGGGCTGAAATCAACAAAATTGCCCGGGTTCAGCCCGGCGGCTAGCCGCTGCTGCCGTATCATGAGAAAACCTGTTCGCCCGTCGGATAGGTTTTTTTGTTTGCCGGGAAACCTACACTTTGCTAACGCAGTTATGCTAGGCTGGCTTTCTAGCCGGCGGCCGGGCGTTCCGGTGTCCTCTTTTCCTGTTGCATGAAGTATCAACTCACCTCGGAATTCCAGCCCACCGGCGACCAGCCCAAAGCCATTGCCCAACTGGTGCAGGGCGTGAACAACGGCGAGCCGGCGCAGGTGCTGCTCGGGGCCACCGGCACGGGTAAAACCTTCACCATGGCCAACGTCATTGCCGAAACCGGCAAGCCGGCTCTGGTGCTGTGCCACAACAAAACCCTGGCCGCGCAGCTCTACGGCGAGTTCAAGCAGTTCTTCCCCAACAACGCCGTCGAGTACTACATCAGCTACTACGACTACTACCAGCCCGAGGCCTACATTGCCAGCTCCGACGTCTTTATCGAGAAGGATTTGGCCATCAACCAGGAAATCGAAAAGCTGCGGCTGCACACCACGTCCACGCTGCTTTCGGGCCGCCGCGACGTGATTGTAATTGCCTCGGTGTCGTGTATTTACGGCATCGGCAACCCCGAGGAGTTCAGCAAAAACGTGATTTACTTGGCCCCCGGCCTGAAATACTCGCGCAACAACCTGCTCTACCAGTTCGTGCAGATTCTGTACTCGCGCACCGAAATGGAGTTCACGCGCGGCACGTTCCGGGTGAAGGGCGATACCGTGGACGTGTTTCCGGCCTACGCCGACCACGCTTACCGGCTGTTCTTCTTCGGCGACGAAATCGAGGCCATCCAGAAGATTGACCCGCAGACCGGCAAGAAGCTTTCCGACGAAAAATCGGTGACGCTCTACCCTGCCAACCTGTTCGTGACCGGCAAGGACACCCTCAACCAGGCCATCAAGGAAATCCAGTTCGACCTGGTGCAGCAGCACGCCTACTTCGAGAAGGAAGGGCGCGACTCCGAGGCAAAGCGCATCATGGAGCGCACCGAGTTCGACCTAGAGATGATTCGGGAGCTGGGTTACTGCTCGGGCATTGAGAACTACTCGCGCTACTTCGACGGCCGCCAGCCCGGCAGCCGCCCCTTCTGCCTGCTCGACTACTTCCCCGACGATTTCCTGCTGGTGGTCGACGAAAGCCACGCCACCATGCCCCAGATCCGGGCCATGTGGGGCGGCGACCGGAGCCGCAAAACGGCCCTCATCGAGTACGGCTTCCGCCTGCCTTCGGCCTTCGATAACCGCCCGCTCACGTTCAACGAGTTCGAGAGCATGTACCGGCAGGCGGTGTACGTGAGTGCCACGCCGGCCGACTACGAGCTGGCGCAGGCCAACGGTGTGGTGGTGGAGCAGATCATCCGGCCCACCGGCCTGCTCGACCCCGAAATCGACCTGCGGCCCAGCGTCAACCAGATCGACGACCTGCTGGACGAGGTAGACAACCGCGTGAAGATGGGCGACCGGGTGCTGGTGACGACCCTCACCAAGCGCATGGCCGAGGAGCTGCAGAAGTACATGGAGCGTCTGGGCATCAAGAGCAGTTACGTGCACTCCGACGTGAAAACCCTGGACCGCGTGGAAATCCTGCGCCAGCTGCGCCTCGGCGAAATCGACGTGCTCATCGGCGTGAACCTGCTGCGCGAAGGCCTCGACTTGCCGGAAGTGAGCCTCGTGGCCATTCTGGATGCCGACAAGGAAGGCTTCCTGCGCGACCAGCGCAGCCTGATCCAGACCATGGGCCGCGCCGCCCGAAACGACCGGGGCAAAGTCATCATGTACGCCGACCGGATGACCGGCTCCATGCAGCGCGCCATCGACGAAACCAACCGCCGCCGCGCCACCCAGCTGGCCTACAACCAGGAGCACGGCATCACGCCGCGCACCGTGCGCAAAAGCCGCGAGGCCATCATGGAGCAGACTTCGCTGTCGGACTACCGCATCCAGGAGGGCACAGCCTACGTGGGTCCCGAGGCCGACGGCGGACTGGCTATTGCCGCCGAGCCGGTAGTGGCCATGATGGGCCGCACCGACCTGGAAAAGCTCATCAAGCAAACCGAAAAGCAAATGGAAGCCGCCGCCAAGGACCTGGACTTCCTCACCGCCGCCAAGCTCCGCGACGAGCTGGCCGCCCTCAAGCAGGTACTCAAAACCAAGCGCGAGTAAGAAGCGCCGCGCCTCAGAACGCTCATTCACAAAACAGCCCCGTAGCATCTCTGCTACGGGGCTGTTTTGTGAATGAGCGAGAAACGAGGTTCGAACTCGCGACCCTCAGCTTGGGAAGCTGATGCTCTACCAACTGAGCTACTCTCGCTTGTGTACTGCTTGGTGAGGCAAAAATACGCGGCAGAAATCAAATTGCAACCGCCGTGTGGCGCTGCTGCCGCGGCCGGAGCGGGTGGCCGGGGCACAAAGGGCACTGAATTGGCGCAGACGCTGTTATTGCCACTGCCAACACCTGCCCGAAATCCTGGTTTATCTGGGTAGTTGCGCCTTTTGCGTCTCACTTTAGCCCCCTGCTGGTTGCCTATGCCTCCGTTGCCACCCGTTACGCGTCGTATTGTAGGGATGATGACTGTGCTGGCCGGCTTTATGCTGCTGGTCGCGTTTTTTCTTCGGATGGGCCTCACGTACTACGCGTATAAACAGGCCGGCCCGGCCGCTATTTACAACCGCGAGTTTCTGATGAGTTTGCTGCTGCTGCTGGGCAGCGGACTGCTGCTGCGGTATGGCTGGCACACCTGGCGCCCGGAAAACGACAGGCAGGGCTAGCCCGCGGGGCCGGCTGGTAGCGGCCCGCAATTTCGGCCGGCGTACCTTTGCCGTCTTCCTGAATCCAGCCCGAATCCAGCCACCATGTCTTCGCCGCTTACCATCACCGTTGCCAAACGCACTGCCGAGGCAGCCGCCCAGCTCGCCAGCCTGGGCCGCCAGACCTTCCACGACACCTTCGCCGCCGCCAACGACCCCGCCGATATGGCGTCTTACTTGGACGCTACCTTCAGCCAGGAGCTGCAGCTGGCCGAGCTGAACGAGCCCGATACTGTTTTTCTGCTGGCCCGCATGCAGCAGCAGCTGGTAGGCTACGCCAAGCTGCGCCTGCACTCTACGCTGGGGCAGGTGGAAGGCAAAGTGCCGGAAGAGCGCCTGGAAATTGAGCGGCTGTACGTGCTGGAAGACTGGACCGGCACCGGCCTGGGCGCCGCCCTGATGCGCCGCGCCATCGAGGAAGCCCGTGAGCAGAAGTGCCGCGCCGTGGTGCTGGGTGTGTGGGAAAAGAACGACCGGGCGCTGGAGTTCTACCGTCGTTTCGGCTTCAAGGCCGCCGGCCAACACGAATTTCTGCTCGGTAACGACGTGCAGAACGACCTGATTCTGCGCAAAGGCCTGTAAACTGCGCGCTGCGCATTCGGCTGCCTGCCGGCAGAACACAGGCCGGCAACGCCTGCCGAAAACCGAATGCCGACGCTGCTCTACCTTTGCCTACCTGCCACTTAGTTGTTCGCGTGAACCTTCCTCTGCCAGCCACCGCTTCTTTCTGGTCCCGATTCCTGCTGTGGGCTGCTCCCGTGGCCTTGCTGGCGGGCTGCTCGTCGGATGCGGGCAGTGGGGCCGCTGTGGCCCTGCCCACTGGGCACTACGAGGGCACCGTGGCGTACCAGGGTACCGAGCTGGCGGCCGTGTTGGAGCTGCGCGAAACCGGTGCCGGCCAGCTGGAGGCCGATATGCGCTTCCCGCAGGAGGAGGGGTTGAGCTTTCCGGTGGAAACGGCGCGCTATGCTGAGCCACAATTGCTGTTTGAGCAGGATGGTACGCCCGGCGGCATGCAGGTGTCGGCGGTACGCGAGGGGGACTTTCTACGGGGCGTGTTCACGCTCGACAGCATCCGGACGGACTTTGTGTGGGTGCGTCGGGGCAAGGCCCAGCCGCGCCCCTACCAGCTGGATACGCTGCAGGTGCCCGCCAGTCGGCTGGCCCTGCTGGTGCTGGTGCCCACCGATACGCTAGGCAACCACCCCGCCATAGCCCTGTTCGCCGACGACACCCACCAAGCCGCCGCCCGCCTCCGCGCCGACCAACTGGCCCGCCAGGGCTTCGTGACGACGGTAGTGGCCGTAGCCGCCGGCTCCCCGGCCGACTCGGTGGCGCTGCAGGCCGCCGCCGCTACGGTGCAGGCCCTGCGCCGGCACCCGGCCGTGGATACGCTGCGGGTGGGCATGTGGGCCCGGGGCGCTGCCGCTGCCATCGCCGTGCCGGCCGCCACACTGGCTAAGCCGCGGGCGGCGTTCATGGTACTGGAAAACGTGTCGGTAACGTCTGCCGACGAGGCCCGGCCGCTGCAGCAGCTCGGCCAGCGCCGGGTGCCGGTGCTGGGCCTCTACGCCGCCGCCGACACCTCCCTGAACGTGAAAGACAGTGCCCGCCGCCTGCGCAATGCCGTGGGCGGACGCCGCGCCACGCAGGTACGCATCTTCCCGAAAGCCAATGCCCGCTTCGTGCTGCCCGGCCGCACCAGCCCCGATGGCAAATGGACCTGGCCCGCCGCCGCCCCCGGCTACCTCACCGCCATTGAGGACTGGCTGAAATAGCCGGCCACACAGTAGCGCGAACTTTGCAGTTCGCGCCCCCGCGCCGCTGGAGCGGCCCTATTTATACGAAGACGCAACAGGCAAGCCTGCAAATGGCGCGAGGACGCGAACTACAAAGTTCGCGCTACTACAGCACCAGCAGCCCCTTCTCGCGCAGCGTCAGCCATGCCGCCGACTCCAGAAACCGCTCGAACGAGTGACTGGCCGGGAAGCTCTGGGCCACTTCCTTTAGCAGCACTTTGGTGTCGTAGTCGGTGGTGAGGCGAGTGAGCAGGGCGTGCAGCCAGGGGCCGAGGGCAGGCGGTACGGATACTTCGAAGTCTTCGGCCTGCTCGTAGAAGGTGAGCACCGCGCGCGGGCCTTTCTTTCCGTTTTCCTGCCGCAGCTCCGGCGCGTTGCCCAGCCAGAACAGCCGCTGGTTCTGCTTGGCGAAATCCGGCTTGCCGGGCTCCTGCAGGGCCTTCTGAATCAGCTGGCGCGGCACCGTGGACTTGGGCACCCGGAAATCAAACCAGAAGCCAAGCGGCTCGTGCAGGGCCACGCCGTGCAGGTAGTTGTAGAGGGCCTTGGCCAGGCCGGGGCCGAACTGCTCGTGGTCGGTGCCAGTGGGGTCGTCGTGCCAGAGGTCGTTCCAGGCGAAGGGGCCGGGCTCGGGGCCGGTGGCGGCCACCTGGTACTTCGCGGGGTCCTTGCCCACGGGCGAGTGCGCCGTCATTGAAAACCGGTGCCAGTAGCCGCTCTGCACAATGCCGGCCTCGAACAGCTGCCGCACCACTTCCAAGCTGTCCACGGTTTCCTGGGCGGTTTCCGTTGGGAAACCATACATCAGGTAGGCGTGCACCATGATGCCGGCCTGCGTGAAGCCATCCGTGACGCGGGCCACCTGCGCAATGGTGACGCCCTTTTCCATGAGAGCCAGCAGGCGGTCGGAAGCCACTTCCAGGCCGCCGCTCACCGCAATGCAGCCTGAGGCGGCCAGCAGGCGGCACAGGTCGGGCGTGAAGGTTTTCTCGAAGCGGATGTTGCCCCACCACGTAATGTTCACGCGGCGCTTGAGCAGCTTGATGGCCAAATCGCGCAAGGCCAGCGGCGGCGCGGCCTCATCCACGAAGTGGAAGCCGGTCTGGCCGGTCTGGGCAATGATCTGCTCGATTCTGTCCACCAGCAAGGCGCTGGGTGCGGTTTCATAGCGCGAAATGTAGTCCAGCGTCACGTCGCAGAACGAGCAGCGCTTCCAGTAGCAGCCGTGCGCCACCGTAAGCTTGTTCCAGCGCCCGTCGCTCCAGAGGCGGTGCATAGGGTTCAGCACCTCAATCACCGACAGATACTCGCTCAGCGGCAAATCGGAGTAGTCCGGCGTGCCCACCTCGGGATGCGGAATATCCGGAAACGGCTGGTTGATGTACTCCACCTCGCCGGCCGCATTGCGCAGGAAGGTGCGTTGGAAGGGTAGAGGCTGACTTTCCTGAACGTCCGTCTGCTCTCTTGAACTGTCATGCTGAGCTTGCCGAAGCATCTCTACCGCTTCGTTGCCAAATGATACACTAGCCAGCGGTAGAGATGCTTCGACAAGCTCAGCATGACGTTCTTGTTTGCTATTCAAATACTCCAGCAGCCGCAGCCACGGGCCTTCGCCGTCGTCGAGGGTCAGGTAGTCGATGTAGTCGAAGAAGCGCGGCTCCCGGATCTGGCGCAGCTCGGTGTTGGGGTAGCCGCCGCCCATCAGGGTGCGGGTGGCGGGGCTGAGCTGCTTGATGCGGCCAGCCAGCCGTAGGGCGCCGTAGAGGTTGCCGGGGAAGGGCACCGTGAAGCCGGCCACGTCGGGCTGCACCCGCGCCACCAGCTCATCCACCAACTCCTGCAGCATCTGGTCGAGCAGGTTGGGCGGGGCCTGCAGCGCCTCTTGCAGCGCATCGAAGGTGGTGGCCGACATGGCCAGCTTCTCGGCGTAGCGCGAAAAGCCGAACTGCGGCCCCACGGTTTCCTTGATCAGGTCGCCGAGGTCTTCGAGGTAGAGTGTGGCCAGGTGCCGGGCCTGGTCGGTGAGGCCCATGGTGCCGAAAGCCGTTTCCAGGTCGGCGATGTTGTCGAAGCGGCTGGCTTCGGGCAGGAAACGGCTGTGGCAGATGCGGGGCGCGAGGGTGTTGTCCTTGTTCTGCAGAAAGCGCACCACCGGCTCGATGGTGCTCAGGTAGCTCTGGCGCAGGCGCAGCATCCGGCGGGCGTTGTCGGAGAGCGAAAACGAGCCGGCCGCAATGGCGTTGAACACCCGCGTCAGGCCCGGCTTCGAGAACAGCTTCAGTACCAGCTCCAGGCCCAGGTCGGCCTGCGTGACGGCGTAGCCGCGCGCGCCCAGAAATCCCTTGATGTAGGCCGTGGCCGGGTAGGGCGTGTTGAGCTGCGTGAGCGGCGGCGTAATGAGCAGGATGCGGAGCGAAGAAGTAGGCACGGGAACAACAACCGCCAACCGGCAGCAAAGGTGCCCGCAAAGGTACGGTCCAATGCGTTGCGGATAAGTTGCAGGAAGCAGACAGCCTCTGATGTGGTGACTGTCCGACCTAACATGGCTTAGAGCCATCTATTCCCTACGCAACATGCAGGATTCTAAGCCTGCTACTGCTCAACACAAGCTACAAAAAAACCGGGGTATCCAACAGCTTCCTGTTCGATACCCCGGCCATAAAAGTCAAGTAGCTATAAAGCCGCACCGCAACGGGGCGGCACGAGGCGCTAGGCCAGTTGATCGAGGGCGATGCGCTTGGGCAGCAGCTCGCGGCGGAATTCGCTGACGGAGTAGCCGGTCACCTGGCGGAACTGGTTGCTCAGGTGCTGGCCGGAGCTGTAGCGCATGTGGTCGGCAATTTCGCTAAGCGTCATTTCGCCGTAGCTCAGCATTTCCTTCACCCGCTCAATTTTCAGGCGGATCAGGTATTTTTCAATCGTGAGGTTGGCCGTGCGCGAAAACACCTTGCTCAGGTGTGAGTACGTGGCGGCAAACCGGTCGGTGAGGAATGCTGAAGTGGTGAGGGGCATACGCGCCGTGCGCAGGTGCTCCAGGTACTCGCCCAGGGCCGCCTTAATTTGCTCGGTCATTTGCTCAGCCCGGCCCATCAGCACGTCGAAGCCGGCTTCGCGCAGCAGGGGAGCCACGGCGGCGAGGTCGGCCGGGGTGTCTTCTTCCAGCAGCGCCTGGCCCAGCGTAACTTCAGTAGGGTGGTAGCCGGCTTTTTCGAGCACGGTACGAACGGCTTCCACGCAACGTGGGCAAACCATGTTCTTGATATGAAGCAGCGTTGTTTTCACGGGTTATAAAGTTTTTTCTGACCGCGTTACTGTACGCGTAGGTTTACGAACGGTTGTCGAAGCCGGGGCGTTTCGGGGCTTGCGGCTGGCTTCTGCGGGCGGGGTGCCTTCCGGCTGCGCCAGCCACTTGGCCGCGGCCCAACTCACAAAGGGAACTACTGCTAGAAAGGTTACGGACAGTAGCCAGAAAAATACGAAAAAAGCACGGAACAGGCGGGTGAAATAATCATCGTCGGCAAACCCGAACAGGTAGCCGACCAGCGCCAGCGCCAGCCCGAAGCTCACACCGGCCATGATGCCGGCGCGGCGCAGCAGTTGCGTGGAAAGAAGAGTGGAAAGCGAAGGTTGGGGCATAGTAAAGCGGCAGGAAAGCAAATATACCGTTTCCGGCTCTCACGCGCCAGCTGCAACGCGGGCCCATTGACGCCGTACCAACATTCGCTTACCTTGCATCCGAACCGCTACACCTTCATCCCGTCCTCTATGAAACGCCCTTCGCTCCCCGGCATGCTGGCCGCCGCCCTGCTGCTGGCCACCTCGCTCACCGCCTGCAACACCGGTACTTCCACCGGCGATACCAACGTGGAAACCGGTGCTGCTAAAACCAAAGACCCCGACCCCGGCCAGCCAACGACCTCCGACTCGGCTACGGCCGGCCTGCAGCGCGACACCACTGCCAGCCCCACCGGCCGCCAGCAGTATGAAAAAGCCGCCGACGCCGTAGACCGCGACAAAGACGGCATTGCCGACTAACCTGCGCTACGCAACGATACAACGCCAAACGGCCGGCCCTGAACAGGGCCGGCCGTTTGCGTAAAAAACAGGCGGTTTATGTGCCGCTTATTTGAACAGGAAGCCATTGGGCGCAATGCCCACCGCAAACGAATCGACAGGCGCACCGGTAGCCGAGAAGCGCACCACCCGCCCGTCGGCCGAGAAGCTGCCCGTGCCAGCGTAGATGGTGTTGTCCTGCGGGTCGATGCCGAGGCCGTAGAAGCTGCGCCGGATGAGCGGCGTGGCGGGTAGGCTGGTGGCCGTGATGGGCAGCTGATACACGCCCGTGGCCAAACCCACGTAGATTTTGTCGCCGGCGCCGTTTATGCGCAGGTTGCCGTTGCGGTAGTCTTCCGGAAACGTGATGCGCGTTTGCTGGGTGGGCGTGCCCGGGCTAAAACGCACCAGCGAAGCCAGCGGCTCGGTGTAGTCGTCGGAAAGCACCCACACGTTACCGCTGGCGTCGGTGGTTACGTTTTTGGGGCCGGCCGGCACGGTCACGGTGCCTTCCACGGCATCGGTGGTGGGGTTGATGACGGTGAGCGTGTTGCCGTCGGAGTTGGCCACGTACACTTTGCTGCCCGCCACGGTCAGCTGCTCGGGGTTGACGCCCACCGGAATGGTTTTCGTCACGGTGTTGGTGGTCAGATCCAGCACCGACACGCGACCGGCCGTGTAGCCGCTTGTGAAGTTGCCCTGCCACTCCGTGAGGTAGGCCTTATTCGGCGCCACCTGCACCAGGTAGCGCGGCTGCGAGAGGCCCGTAATCTTCTTCACCGACTTGAAATCGGCCAGCGTCACGACTTCCACCCAGTTGCTGTTGTTGGCCACCAAGTAGGCGTTGTCGCCCACAATGGTCATCGACTGCAGCACGTTGCCCACGCCGCGGCCATTGGCGGCCAGGAACGGGTCTTTCTGCACCGCTTTGGTGGCTTTGCTGAACACGCTCACCGAGCCGCTGCCAGTCAGGAAAGGGCCCTCGTTCACCACGTACACCGTTTGGGTGGTGACGGGCGGCGTGACGGGCGTTACCTCGTCGTCCGGGTCGCAGGACGTAACGGCCAGAGTCAGGAAAGAGGCGGCGCCGAGCAGCGCGTAGCGGCGCGTAGCCATAGGAAAATGGAACATGGATAAGGGAAAAATGGAAGATGAAAACAGACGAAGTCAGCGCCACGCTACGCGCAGGCTGGCCACCCACGAGCGGCCGGGCATGGCGCGGCTCTGGTAGCTCTGGTAGCGGAGGTTGCCAAGGTTGAAGCCCTGCACCAGCGGCGTCAGCCAGGCCCGGCCCACCCGGAACTCGTGGCCCAGTTGGGCATTGAGTAGCAGGTAAGAGGGCAGGAAATCGGTGCCGGAGGCGGTGGTGTAGCGGAAGCCCGTGAAGGTGAGGGCGCTGGTCAGCAGCCAGCCGCGCCAGCTGTGGTCGGTGCTGAAGGCGGCGGTGTGCAGCGGCACGTAGGCCAGTTGCTGGCCCACCGGGTCTTCGTCGAGGGCGTAGCCGCGCACTTTGCGGGAGCTGGTGTAGGCATAGGCGGCGCGGGCGGCCAGGGTGTAGCGGCCGGGCTTCCAGTTCAGCTCACTGCTGGCTTCGACGCCCTGGGCCAGCACCTGCCGCAGGTTGTTGGGCGCATAGCCCAGGTCGGTGGGCAGCCACTGCACCCAGTCGTCTACACGCTGCCGGAAGGCGGTTAGCTCGGTCTGGAGCAGCAGAGTGGGAGTGGGGCGCACCTCGTGGCGCAGGCCGGCCTCATAGCCCAGGCTGGTTTCGGGGCGCAAATCGGGCTTGCCGGTGGGATACCAGAACCGCTCGTTGAGGGTGGGGGCGCGGTAACTGCGCGAGGCGCTGGCTTTCACGCTGAGCTGCTGGGTGCCGCGCTGCCAGGCCAGCCACTCGGCGCCGGCCGTGGGCGTGAGCGGAGGCCGCCGGCCGCTGATGAAGGCCTGCCGCACGTTCAAACTGAGCTGCAGGCGCGGCAGCGGGTCGTAGCGTAGCAGCCCGAAGCCGCTGAACCGGTTTTCGGTCACGGTGGGCGCCTCGTAGCCGTCCACGTGGGCCACGAAATGCTGCGCTTCGCCTCCCAGCCGCAAACTGAGCGTGGGCGCAAAGCGGAACGTGTGCTCGGCCTGCGCTTGGCTGGTCTGCACCCGGGAATCACTGCGCACGCCGTCGTCCTGGTAATTGATGATGTCCTCGAACCAGGCGGCGCGCACGCTCGTTTCGTGGCGGCTGCTTACGTGGCGGTAGCCGGCCAGCAGGCGGCGGCTCTGGTCCCGCTCCTGGGCGTGGCGGTTCACCGAGCCCAGCGCGGCCTGAATCTGCCGGTCGGCATCCGTGAGCCAGATGGCGGCCGTGAGTTCTCCCTGCTCGCCTACCCGCAGCGTGGCATCCTGGGCCACACTCCACTGCCGCAGCGCGGCGTTTTGCTGGCGCTGCGTCGGGCCGTACACCAGCCGGCCATTTTCGCGGCCCACCGGCTCGCGGTACGGGAAGTCGTTCTGAGCCGTGCGGTAGGAGGCGGCTGTCCGGATGGAAAGTTTCTGGTTGCTGAACGTGGCCTCGCCCGAGCCGGCGCCCAGCCCGAAGCTGCCGCCATCCAACTGCACGCGGCTCTGCAACCCCTGCCCCCACCGTACCGGCGAAGTCAGCAGCACTGTGCCGCCAATGGCGCCGGTGCCGTAGGTGGCGCCGGCCGGCCCATGCTGCACCGCCACCTGCGTGGCGCCACTTACCGGCAGCAGCGCAAAGTCGGCTTCGCCCAACGAAGGAAGATTGATGTTGAAGCCCTGCCACAGCACTGCCGTATGCCGCGCCGAGGTGCCGCGCAGCGTGATGCTGGCCAACTGGCCCGGGCCGTAGTTTTTCAGGTAAAGCGGCGTGCGCAACGACAGCGCATCGGCCAACGTGCCGGCGCCGGCCTGCCGGAGTGCCAGCGTGTCGAGGGTGGTGCGGCGGGTGCCGGTGGCGAAGCGCGTGGCCGGCAAACCCTGCACGCGCACTGCCGGCAGCATCTGCACCGAGTCGAGGGCGTGCGGCATCTGCTGGGCCGTGGCGGGCGCGGCCCAGCAGGCTGCGCCAAGCAGCAGAAAGGGCACCGGCCGGAGCCGTGCCGCAAAACGAAGGGTAATTAGCTGAACCAAATTTTCGGGCAAGGAAAATTCAGTTCAGAACTCCGACGCCAGCCTTCGTTGCCGAAAGCCAGGCCGCAGCCGAGGCCGAAAACAGGAAAATCCGGCGGCCCGAAAGCCACCACTGCTATCATTCTCCGCCCTTCCACCGAGGGCGCTGAACATGGGGAAATGCAAAGGCAGGTCTCCTGGCTTGCTTCTGACGCGCCGCCTTCCCATTTCTCCGGCAACTCCATCTGGAGCTACCTTCTCGGAAACAGTGGCAGCTGAGGCGCGCCGACTCGTGAAGCGTACAGTTGCGGGGACAGCTCCGGCTTTGAACCGGATTCCCTTTTCAGCCTCGCCCCGCAATCGGGGTCCGGCCACCTCTACGCCTCAAAGGTAGCAGATTGTAGCATAGGCTTCAGCCTGTGCCTCCGGTCGGCCGCCACAATTCCTGCAGAAAACGTATCAGCTCAACCGTAAACCGAAACTTGTTCTTGCCCCGTTGGCCGGCACAGGCTGAAGCCTATGCTACATCGAAATATGCTACACCCCAAACTCCCGCCCGACTTCTACCGCCGCCCCGACCCCGTACAGATTGCCCGCGACCTGCTGGGCAAGCACCTGTTCAGCTGCCTCAACGGCGAGCTGACCGGCGGCCGTATCGTGGAAACCGAGGCCTACTCACACCAAGGCGACCTGTCGATGCAGCTGCACCTGAAGCGCCGCGGCCCGCACGGCCGCGCCCTGCACGAGCCCGGCGGCCGCGCCTACCTGTACCAGGTGTATCAGCGCCACACGCTGTTCAACATCAGCACCAACGACGCCGACAAGCCCGATACCGTCCTGATCCGTGCCATCGAGCCGCTGGTGGGGCTGGATATCATGCTTCGGCGTCGTGGGCTGGAAACGGCCTCAGCCAAGCTCACCGCCGGCCCCGGCCTGCTCACCCAGGCGCTGGGCGTCACGCCGGCCCTTTCCGGCACCGATTTGCAAGGCGAGACGCTCTGGATTGAAGACCACGCCGAACAGGTGCCGGAAGCCGACGTCCTCAGCAGCCCCCGCGTGGGCCTCGCCTACGCCGGCGAAGAGGCCGCCAGCCTACCCTGGCGCTTCCGCATCATCGGCAGCCCCTGGACCAGCAAGGCTAAATGAATCACGGATTAGCCCGGATTTAAGCGGATTTCACGGATTTTGTGGACGGCGCTAGTTGCTGTTGAGCAGGCCAAAAACAAGTACCGCGAAGCTCCACTTCGCGAGGCGCCGGAACATCAGGGCTGAAAAAACTGCTCTGCAATTCCCGGTGCTTCGCGAAGTGAAACTTCGCGGTACAACTTAAAGAATTAGGCTAAAAGCCGTTGTGCTTTTCGGTCACCAGTACCATCAGCTTGCCTTCCAGGTTGGTGGTGGCGAACAGGTACAGGTCACCGCCTTCGCGGATGCCGGTGCGGTGGCGGAACTCGGCCACCGTGTCGGGGAAGTTGCGGGTCGTGACGTGGGCGCGGACTTCGGGGCCGAGGTGGGCGCGCAACGCTTGGGCGTCGTACTTCTCGGTGGCCCGAATGCGGAAGATGCGGCCCGGGAAGTCGGGGTGCAGCGTGTCGGAGGTGTAGAGGTGGCTGTGCTGGTGCAGCTTCAGTAGCTCAAACGCCGTCCCGATGCTGCGGAAGCCGCCCGCCTTCAGAATGGCCACGTTGGGCTCGTAGAGATACTGCTGCGGCTCGGCGTAGCGCGGCACAGCGCGGGCCTCGCGGGCCCGGTTCAGGCGGAAATCCTGCTGCTGGCCGGTGCGGAGCAGGTTCACGGTGTGGCGCTCCGGGTCGACGGCCGGCTCGGGCCCTAGCTCGTACAGCACTTCCTTACACTCATTATCCACGGCCACCACCCACAACTGCCGCACCTGCCGCAGCTCCAGAATAGCCTGCTCGATATCAAGCATGGGCGAAGTTTTGAGCAGCACGCGGCGGCCCTTGTGCAGCAGCAGCGGCATCAGGCGCAGAATATCCGGCTCGCAGTCCTGCAGCCGGAAAATCTTGCGGGCGGCCGTGTCACGCCGGGCGGGGTCGAGGTATATCCAATCAAACGTATCCGGGGTGTTGCGCAGAAACTGCACCGCGTCGGCCGTGTGAAACTGCACGTTTTCGATGCCCAGGTGCGTGAGGTTGAAGCGCACCACATCGGCCAGGGCCGCGTTGCGCTCCACGTAGTGCACTTCCGGAATCCTTTCAGCAAAATACGATACGTCTACGCCGAAGCCGCCGGTGAGGTCGGCCAGGCGCTGCCCGCTCACCAGCGCCGCCTTAAACGCGGCGGTGCGGGCAGACGAAGCCTGTTCCACCGACAGCGTCGGCGGGAAAACCAGGTCGGGGTTGTCGGCCCAGGCGGGCACTTTCAGGCGAGCTTTCTGGCGGGCCTGAATCTGGCGCACCAGCTCCGGAACGGGCAGGCCAGGGTATTTGCGGGCTTGCAGCGCCAGCTGGGCGGGGTCGTCGTGCAGGTGCTTAGCCACATACTGACGCGACGCCGCGGGAAGCGGAAATTCCATGTGGTACTCCTACGAAACTAGTAAACAGGGGTTGGCCCACCGGGCCGGCGCTTAGCGCAGCTGCCAGCGCAACGCCAGCAGCGGCTGGCCCGTGGCCGAAGCCGCCACGCCCATGCCGGTCGGTGCCAGCCGCTGCCACAGGCCCGTGCGCCCATCTGCCGACAGGCCGGCGTTGTGGGCTTCCACGGCGCGCACGAAATGCTCGTTGGTGTGGCGCGTAATGAAGATGTTGGCCAGCAAGCTGCCTGCCACTACGCCCAGCGTTACCTTCTGCGGGTTGCTGAAATAGTGTTGGTCGCCGCTGCCGCTGAAGGTCTGGGAGCCGTACACCGCCACCCCGCCCACAAACGTGAGGCGCTCGGCCAGGAAAATCCACTTCTGGCGGCGGTAGCGGTTGAGGTTGTCCAACGCTTCCTGGTTGCCGGCCAGGTAGGGCCGCAGGCGCTGCCCAAAGTACCCGGCGTTCTGGTAATCGTCGTCGGTGGGCTGCTCTTTGGTGGTGAAATAGAAGTTCTTCTGCACCCCGTTGCGGCCCCGGTCCTTGTCTTCCGGGCTCAGGCGCACTACCGTGCCCGACTGCCCAAAAGCAGTGCCTGCCCACAGGCCTAAAAATAACACTAGAGAAGGGCGGAATACTCCAGCCACTAAAAGTTCGGAACGGTGCATGAAAGCAAATATAACAGTCTGCATCATAGCTATATCAACTATGTGCCGGGCGGTATTTCAGAGCCAACTCAACAAATGCCCTTACCGATACGTTCTGTCCGCAGTACAATTAGCTTTCACTCAACCTGAAACCGACTATGAAAACCGTTGTTCCTTCTCTGCGCCAGCTATTTCTAGCCTCTGTGCTGCCGGCCGCGCTGGCCTTTTCTGCCTGTGGCAATGATGACAACGACAGCACGCCTGCGCCCGAGCAAGGCAAGGTGCTGGTTGTACACGCGGCGGCCGTATCCAATGTGCCCATCACCGCTTTCGTAGCCGACCAGCAGGTGGCCCAGCTCAACTACGGCGCCAACAGCCCTTACTTCACCGTAAACGCAGGCTCGCCCACTCTGCGCATCAACAGCGGCACGCAGGTGCTGACTTCGGCCCCGCTTGCCGTTTCCAAAGACCAGAACTACTCCTCGTTCGTTTTCTCGCCTTCCGCCACTATCGGCTCTACGCCCACGGTGCTCACCGTGCCTGACGACCTGACGGCCCCGGCCGCCGGCCAGGCGAAAGTGCGCATCGTGCATCTGGCCCTGAACGCCCCAACGCCAGTTCGCCTCACGGTGCCTTCGGCCCTGCCCGGTACCGCCGGCACCGACGTCACGACGGATGTGCCATTTGGGGCCGCCTCGGGCTTCATTGCCATCAATGCCGCCTCCCTGAACCTATCAGTGACGGCGGGCACGCCCCGTTCGCAGGTAATTGCCGTCGGTGATGGCACGGGCACCGGTACCGGCGTCAAAAACTACGAAGCCGGTAAAATCTATACCGTGGTGGTGCGTGGCATTGCCGGGGCAGGTGTGCCGGCGGCACAGCAGCCACAGGCAGTCATCATTCAGCATAACTAATACGGCTGTTAGCTGCCTGATCTGCAACGCCTGCCCCAATGGAGGCAGGCGTTGTTGTTGTATAGCGCCACTAACATTTTGGTTACCTTTGTAGTTGTCTAGCAAAAAAAATCAGCATCATGGTGGAGACCAAGACCACGGCCTACGTTCCGTACAAAGTAAAAGACATGAGCCTCGCTGAGTGGGGCCGCAAGGAAATCCGTCTGGCCGAGGCTGAAATGCCGGGTCTGATGGCCCTGCGCGAAGAATACGGCGCCAGCCAGCCGCTGAAAGGCGCGCGCATCGCTGGCTGCCTGCACATGACCATCCAGACTGCCGTGCTCATCGAGACGCTGCAGGCCCTGGGCGCTGACGTGACGTGGTCGTCGTGCAACATCTTCTCCACCCAGGACCACGCCGCCGCGGCAATTGCGGCTGCCGGTACGCCGGTGTACGCCTGGAAAGGCCTCAACGAGGAGGAGTTCAACTGGTGCATCGAGCAGACGCTGTTCTTCGGTGAAGATCGTCAGCCCCTGAACATGATCCTCGACGACGGTGGCGACCTGACCAACATGGTGCTGAACCAGTACCCTGAGCTGGCTGCTGGCATCAAAGGCATTTCGGAAGAAACCACCACGGGCGTACTGCGCCTGCTGGAGCGCGTGAAAGCCGGCACCCTGCCGCTGCCCGCGTTCAACGTCAACGACTCGGTAACGAAGTCGAAGTTCGACAACAAGTACGGCTGCAAAGAGTCGGCTGTGGACGCTATCCGCCGCGCTACCGATGTGATGATGGCTGGCAAAGTGGCTGTAGTGGCTGGCTACGGCGACGTAGGAAAAGGCACGGCCGCTTCGCTGCTCGGCGCCGGCGCCCGCGTTATCGTTACCGAAATTGACCCGATCTGTGCCCTGCAGGCTGCTATGGACGGCTTTGCCGTGAAGAAGCTGGCTAACGCCGTGAAAGAAGCCGACATCGTGGTAACGGCCACCGGCAACTGCGACATCCTGACGGAAGAGCACTTCCGCAGCCTCAAGGACAAAGCCATTGTCTGCAACATCGGTCACTTCGACGATGAAATTGACATGGCCTGGCTGAACAAAAACTACGGCCACACCAAAGACACGGTGAAGCCGCAAGTTGACATCTACACCATCGAAGGCAAAGAGGTGATTATCCTCGCCGAAGGCCGCCTCGTGAACTTGGGCTGCGCCACCGGCCACCCTTCGTTCGTCATGTCGAACTCGTTCACCAACCAGACGCTGGCCCAACTGGAACTGTGGCAGAACGCCGACCAGTACGAAAACCAGGTGTACACCCTGCCCAAGCACCTCGACGAGAAGGTGGCCCGCCTGCACCTCGCCAAAATTGGCGTGGAGCTGGACGAGCTGACGCCCAAGCAGGCCGACTACATCAAGGTGCCCGTAGAAGGCCCGTTCAAATCGGACCTGTACCGCTACTAAGCGGCTCCGGCTTCCTGAATAGAAAAACCCCGCCCGGCACTGCGCCGGGCGGGGTTTTTGTTGTGCTCAAGAGCGGCGAGTTATTTTGCAAGGGGCGCCATACCGGTGTATTCTTCGCTGCTTACATACAAGCCAATGCCCAGTAGTTTCCATTCGTGGCTTAAGAATATCTCGTAGGAAACGCCCTGCTTCCTGGTATTCGCCATACCAGCTAGTGGTTTCCATTCGTGGCCCAGCATCAGGCCCGAAATGCTGCTGTACATTCCATGAACCCGTAAGGTGGAATCTGTGCGGACGCCCTCAAACCGTAGGCACAACTCGTTATTGGGGTTGAGTGGAATACTGGCACTACTGCCCCAGTTGCCTATCGGATGCTCCAAACGCCCGTTTTCCAGCAGATTCCTGGCTTTGGTGTCCGACGTGGAGCTGCTGCCTCTGAGCGCCAGACTCAACATGAACAACACTGCCAGCCCTAAGCCAATTTGCCGGCGCAACACCCTGAGCACCCGGAACCAGGCGTATGCAATCAGCAATAACAAGAAAATATTCAGACCAGTCCAGAGTAGCGAAAGCATAGCGTAAAGCAGGATATAAGTTGGTGTCAAATTAGCAGTAAAATGCTGTTCGCCTACGCGCGGTGTTAGCTACCGGCTGCCGCACGCCACCACAATTAACAAAAACGGCCAGCTCTACAGGAACTGGCCGTTTGCGTGTTTAGAAGAATGGGCGCTATTCTGCAAAGAACGGTTGCCCTACCATCTGCTCCGACTGCTGCCAGAGCTGCTGCACGTTTGCCGCGGTATTGAAGCCCGATTTCACGGGCTCCGGCTTTTTCTTGGCGAAGTAGCCGCCGCTGATGCTAGCTACCTCGGGTGAGGTGGCGAGGTAGATGCTGGTCTGGGCGCCGTCTTCGGAAGTTGTCATGAAGGGCGCGGCGGCCTTATAGAAGGCCCGCGTGAGCCACGTAGAGTTGCTGCCGAAGTTGCTGGCCACCACGCCCGGATGCAGGCTGTTGGTGGTGACGTTGGAGATGCCGCGCTGGCGCAGCTGCCGGGCCAGCTCCTGCGTGAACAGGATATTGAACAGCTTGGAATTGGCGTAGGCCCGCATGGGCGAGTAATTGCGGGTGGCATCGAGGTCGGCCAGATCAGGCTTGGCGAACTTGTGGGCCATGGACGCTACGTTTACGATGCGGGCGGCCGGGCTTTGGCGCAGCTTCGGCAGCAGCAGGCTGGTGAGCAGAAACGGGCCGAGGTGGTTGGTGGCCAGCGTCATTTCGTGGCCATTGACCGATTCCTCTCGCTCGGCCCCGAATACTAGGCCGGCGTTGTTCACCAGTACGTCCAGCCGGGCGTAGCGCTGGTTGAACTCCTCAGCCGCCCGCCGCACCTGGCCTAGGTCCGACAGGTCGCAGAGCAGCACGTCTACGCGGGTGCCGGGCTGGGCGGTCTGCTGCAGCTGCTGGCGGGTGCGGGCGGCTTTTTCGGCGTTGCGGGCCAGCAGTACCACGTGGTAGCCCTGCCGGACCAGCTCGCGGGCGGTTACTTCACCGATGCCCGACGTGGCACCCGTAACGAGGGCAATAGACTGCGATACTTCGCTCATATAGAAAAGGCTGAATGACCGAGCGGCTATACGCAGCGTGGGGAGCGAAGTTGAAGCCGTAGTGCCTAGTGGGCCACCAGCAGCCGAAGTGTAGCCGGCCGGGCCTTGCCGGCCTCAGTCACGCGCACTAGATAGGTGCCATTGGGCAAATCAGCTACCGGTAGAGCCAGTTGCGAAGACGCAGCCGTGTACGCCTGCAGCAGCTGGCCCTGTTCGTTGTAGAGCTGCACCTGCCGGGCGGCGGCTTCCCCGAAATTCACCGTAGCGGTGGTGCTGGCCGGGTTGGGGTAGAGGCTTATGGATTGGGCAGTACTGGTAGTATGTGCAGAAGCGGGGCCGGGTTTGGCAGCCGGCGCCGTGGCTATTCGGTACGTGGCAAAGCTGTCGACTTCGGCCGCATAGAAGGCACGGAGCTGCCGCCGGTCGAAACGCAGCCGCATACTGTCGCCGCTTAAGGCGCGGAACCGCACCAGCCCCGGCCAGCGGCCTTGCCGGGCATCCTGGCTCAGGTCCAGCATCTGATGGTAGCCGGTGCTCAGTCCCTGCACCTGCCCGCGCCGGATGCGCACGGCGTGCACCCAGTATCCAGAATCAGGCTGCTCTTCTACCAGGTAGTACAGCCCCCGAAACCGAAAGGCTCGGGCCGTAAACCAGTTTTCATCAGCAGAATCGCCCGCCAGTGCAAAACTTGTGAAGCCGGTGGCGGCATCGAACTGCAGGCGTAGCGCCAGGGTATCCTGCTCCCCCAGCAGCACCGGCGCCGGCCCCAGTACGCGGGCCAGGTTCACGGGCCGGGGTAGCGCAAAGACATCAAACTCAGTGGTAGGCGCCTCGCAGCCGGTCAGCAGCCCTAGTAATAACAGCAACAGAATCAATGGACGCATCATAACAGGTTACGGGATAGATGAATGGATACATTCTATACCGTGGCCTGCCCGCCGGTAACCCACGGCGGCTACCTCCACGGCAAAACCCCGATATTTGCCGGCCTATGCCTGCCGTTCCGCTCTCCATCGTCATCATCACCTTCAACGAAGAAGCTAACATCGGCCGCTGCCTGGAAGCCGTGCGCGGCCTCTCCGACGATGTAGTGGTGGTGGACAGCTTCTCCACCGACCGCACCGTGGCCATCTGCCAGCAGCTGGGGGCCCGCGTGGTGCAGCATGCCTTTGAAGGCTATGTGCAGCAAAAAAACTACGCCACCGCCCAAGCCCGCCACGACTATGTGCTGCAGCTCGACGCCGACGAAGTGCTGACCGAAGAGCTGCGCCAGAGCATCCGGCAGGCCACCGCCAACTGGCAGGGTGGGGGCTACACCCTGGCCCGCCTCACCAACTACTGCGGCAGCTGGGTGCGCCACGGCGGCTGGTACCCCGACCGTAAACTGCGCCTCTACGACCGGCGCCTAGGCCGCTGGGAAGGTTTATTGCTGCACGAGCGGTACGAAATGCAACCCGGGCAACCAATTTCGGCTCTGCAGGGCGACGCCCTGCACTATTCCTACACCTCCGTCGAGCAGCATGTGCAGCAGCTCAACCGGTTCACTAGCATTGCGGCCGATGAGCTGTGGCTGCGCGGCCGGCGCCGGGTCACGTTGTTTCATCTGCTGCTCAAGCCCTGGTGGAAGTTCGTGCACGGCTATTTTTTCCGGCTGGGCTTTCTGGATGGGTTTGCCGGCCTGAGCATTGCCGTTATTTCGGCCTGGGGCGTATTTCTGAAGTTTGCCAAGCTGAAAACCAAAGCCGCCGCATGAGCCGCACCTTCCTTGTTAGCCGTACCGATGCCATCGGCGACGTGGTGCTTACGCTGCCGGTAGCGGGCCGCCTGAAACAGCTGTATCCGGGCTGCCGGGTGCTGCTGCTGGGCCGCACCTACACCCAAGCCATAGCCGACGCCTGCCCTTGGCTCGACGGTTTCCTCAACCTCGATGAGCTACTGCAGCTGCCCGCCGCCGGCCAGGTAGCTGCCCTGCGCGCCACCGCCGCCGACACCATTCTGCACGTCTTCCCCAACAAAACGATAGCGCAGCTGGCCCGCAAAGCCGGCATCCGGCACCGCATCGGTACGCGCAGCCGCTGGTTTCACTGGCTCACCTGCAACCACCTAGTAGCCCTCAGCCGCCGCCACTCCCCGCTGCACGAGGCCCAGCTCAACCTGCAGCTGCTGCACGGTCTGGGAGCTTCTACTGCGCTCAGCCTGCCGGAAGTCGCACAATTAGTGCGGCTGCGGCCCGTTGTAGCGTTGCGGCCCACTCTGCAGAAGCTGCTGGCGGCCCGCCAACCCAGCCAGCTCAATGTTATCCTGCACCCGCGGAGCCGGGGCAGTGCCCGCGAGTGGGGGCTGGCGCACTTCGGCCAGCTGACCCGGCTATTGCACCAGACTGGGCACCGGGTTTTCATCACCGGCACGGCTGCCGAAGGCGAGGAGCTGCGCGAGTGGCTGCAGGAGCACCAGCCTTACCTCACGGCCGACCTCACCGGCCAGCTCCCGCTGCCCGAGTTTCTGGCCTTCATTGGCGCTGCCGATGGGCTGGTGGCAGGCAGCACCGGGCCCCTGCACCTAGCCGCAGCGCTGGGCCGGCACGCGTTGGGCCTGTACCCGCCCATCCGGCCGATGCACCCGGGCCGCTGGGCGCCGTTGGGGCCCTTAGCCGAATACGCCGTGTTCGACCGGCCCGACTGCCAGGACTGCCGCCAACAGCCCGCGGCCTGCACCTGCATCAAGGAGCTGGCTGCTGCCGAGGTGGCCGGCCGGATTCTTGCCTGGCAGCCGCTTATCTTGTCAAGCTGAGGGAGTGCCCTGCGCTCCGCTCATTTCATTGCTTATGCCTGTAACTTCCATTTTGCCCTTTTCCCTGCGCCAGCTCTACGCTGATGGTCGTTTGTCGCAATACCTGTTGCTGCTGGGAAGCCTGGCTGCTGTTACGGGGCTGTTTGCGTCGCGGGCCCTCGTAGCGCTTAGCTCGGTGGTGGGGGTGCTGGCCGTGCTGGCCCAGCCGCACCTGCGCCAGCAGTTGCGGGCCTGCACCCGCCTACAAACCGTCCTGGGCATGGCCCTGATGTACCTATTTTGGCTGCTAAGCGTGGTCTACACCTCCGAAACCGACATCTGGCGCCACGAGGTCTACCGCAAGCTGCCCTTGGTAGTCGTGCCGCTGGCCTTTGCCGTGGCCGTGCCCCTTAGTCTGCGGCAGCGGTTTGGGGTGGGCCTGCTGTTCGTGGGGCTGGGCACGCTGCTGGCGCTGGGTACGCTCGGCCGCTACCTGCTCGACCCGGAAGCGGCCAACTACGAAATCAGCATCGGCCACAACGTGCCGGCCATTACGGGCATCTTCCACATCCATTTCAGCATCATGCTGGCGCTGGCATTCTTTTTTGCGCTCCTGATGCGGCGCAGCGGGCTGGCGCTGCCCGTCGTGCGTAAGGCGCTGCTGGCGTGCTCGGCTATTCTGTTCGTGGTGATGCACGTGCTGGCATATCGGACCGGGCTGATGGTGCTCTACGGCATGCTGCTGCTCGATGTGGGCCTGCTGATTGCGCTGCAGCGCCGCTATGTGCTGGGCGCCTTATTGCTGTTGGCACTGGTGGGCGTGCCCCTAGCTACCTACTACACGCTGGAACCCATCCAGCAGCGCGTCAACGTCACCCTCGACGACCTCGCCCAGTACCGCACCGGCCGCGACATCAACGACTACTCCCTGGCCAAGCGCTTCGCTGCTTGGAAAACAGCCACCGTCATCATCGGCCAGCACCCGGTTGCGGGCGTGGCCCCCGCCGATGTGGACGCCGCCATGCTGGACCAGTACAGCTACCAGGACTACGGCCTGCTGCCCAAAAACTGGGTGATGACCCACAATCAATACTTGGAAGCGTTGGTAGGTGGCGGTATTATAGGCTTGGTGCTGTGGCTTTTCGTGCTATTCGGGCCATTTTTGCAACCTGCCATCCGCCAAAACGCGTACGTTGTACATTTCCTGCTGATGATGGGCATCGCCAATCTGGTCGATTCTCTGTTACAGATGCAGATCGGCTTCAGCCTGTTCGTGTTTCTCTACGGCTTTTTGGTTGTAGCCACCGAGCGGCAGGCCCGCAGTACGCTCCTGGCGCAAGCGGCTTGAGCGAGATAGGATAATCAGTACATTTGTTTACATGGCGGATTTTTTCACCCCCGCCGTACTTTGCCGCGCCCCCCTTATGAGCGACTCTCCCGAACGGGTTCCGAAGCTTAGTAAAGAAGAAAAAGACCGCCGGTTTCAGGCCGAATTAATGCCTGTAATCGACTCTCTGTACAATTTCGCGTTCCGTCTGACCCTCGACGAGGACGACGCCAACGACCTTGTGCAGGAGACCTATTTGAAGGCGTACCGCTTCTTCGAGTACTTCGAGCAGGGAACCAACGCCAAGGCATGGCTGTTTCGCATCCTGAAAAACTCGTTCATCAACGACTTCCGGAAGAAGAGTAAACAACCCGCCAAGGTCGACTACAGCGAAATTGAGGGCTACTACAATTCGGAAGACGTCGAGTCCGACAGCGACGCGGGTGGTACCTCGTCTGATATGCGGCAGCAAGCCGTGCGTGACCTCATCGGCGACGAAGTGGCCAGCGCACTCAACTCGCTGCCCGTGGATTTCCGCACCGTCATCATCCTCTGCGACCTGGAAGGGTTCACCTACGAGGAGATGGCCAAAGTGCTGGACATCCCTATCGGCACGGTCCGCTCCCGTTTGCACCGGGCCCGGAATTTTCTGAAGGACAAGCTTGAGAAGTACGCCCAATCGATGGGCTACGGTGCCGACTCCGGCAGTACGGAGGCAGAGCCGGAGGACGATACCGCCAATTACTAACCGCTAACCGCAACGGGTTGCACCATGGAAAACACCTCTACCCAATCCCCATCCTCCACCCAGCAGGCGTCCGCGCCCGTTGCTGACTGTGACCGTGTGAATACGATACTTGACCAGCTAGTTGTGGGCCAGCAGCCCACCGAAGCCGACGAGCAGTACATCGTGCACCACGCCGATGATTGCTCGCCCTGCTTCGATAGCATCGAAAAACAACGGGTGTTTATTGGGTTTCTCATGACCCATGTTGGCCGCAAAGGCGCCCCAAATTCGCTGCCGCAAACCATAATGTCTCGTTTGCAAACAGAAATGGCCTAATTTTGCCCGATGCAGGGTAAAATCATTGCCTTTTCAGCTCCTTCCGGAGCCGGCAAAACCACCATCGTCCACCGCCTGATGGCGGCCATTCCAGACCTGAGCTTTTCCATTTCGGCCTGCACGCGCGACAAGCGCGGCCGCACCGAAGCCAATGGAAAAGACTACCACTTCATCTCCGTCCAGGAATTCCAGGAGAAAATCCGCCACGACGAGTTCGTGGAGTGGGAGGAAGTGTATGAAGGCGCGTTCTATGGCACGCTGAAATCGGAGATTGAGCGCATCTGGGAAAGCGGCAAGCACGCCGTGCTGGATGTAGACGTGAAAGGCGGCTTGAGCATCAAGGAGTTTTACAAAGACCGTGCGCTGGCCGTCTTTGTCAAGCCTCCTTCCATCGAAGTACTGGAAGAGCGGTTGCGCCACCGCGCCACCGATTCGGCCTCCAGCATCTCCGCCCGGCTCTACAAAGCCAACTTTGAGCTGACGTTTGAGGACCGTTTTGACGTCACCGTCGTCAACGACGACCTCAACGAAGCCACCGCCCAGGCCGAAAAGCTGGTGCGCGACTTCATCACGGCCGAATCGGCTATCCTGTGAGTCTGAAAGCAGGCACCTCTGGCAAGATCGGGCTGCTGTTTGGCTCGTTCAACCCTATTCACGTCGGCCACCTGATTCTGGCGCAGCACATGGCCACGCATACCGATTTGTCGGCGGTGTGGCTGGTGGTGTCGCCGCAGAGCCCCTACAAGGTGGGCCAGGATCTGCTGCCGGAGCAGGACCGGCTGGCGCTGGCCCAAGCCGCCGTAGCCGACAACGACCTGCTGTCCGTCACGGATATTGAGCTGCGCCTGCCCAAGCCCAGCTACACCATCACCACCCTCGACGAAATCCGGCGGCTGCACCCCGGCCAGGAGTTTGTGCTGCTCATGGGCAGCGACAACCTGCTGGGGCTGGATGGCTGGCGCGACGCCGACCGTATCCGGCAGGAACTTGCCATTTACGTGTACCCACGCCCCGGCCACCCGGTAGAGGCAAGTGCCGTGGCTGGCTCAACTATCAAGGTGATGGAAGCGCCGCTGCTGGATATTTCGGCTACGTTTATCCGACAGAGTTTGCGACAGGGACAGTCCATCCGGTATCTGGTGCCCGATGCGGTGCAGCAACTGATTGCAGCGAAAGGCTACTGGCAGTAAAAGCTCATCATCAAAAAGGGAAGCCTCCCGTTCTGTCGCCACATTGGGCCAGCAGAACGGGAGGCTTCCCTTTTGATAAGCTACGGTACCGGATCAGATGGTCATGATTTCCGATTCCTTCTTGCTGGTCAGGCTGTCAATCTGCACGATGTAGCTGTCGGTGGCTTTCTGCACCTTAGCTTCGGCATCCTTGATGGCATCCTCGGCGGCGCCATCCTTCTGCAGCTTCCGCAACGACTCGTTCACGTCTTTGCGAATACCGCGGATGCGCACCTTGCCGCTTTCCGATTCCTGCTTCACCTGCTTCACCAGGTCGCGGCGACGCTCTTCCGTCATGGGCGGAATGTTCAGGCGCACGCCCTCAGCATCCGACTGCGGATTCAGGCCCAGGTCGCTGTTTTTGATGGCTTTCACCACCTCAGCAATGATGTTTTTCTCCCAGGGCTTGATGAACAGCGTACGCGCATCCGGCGTCGAGACGTTGGCCACCTGCGAAATAGGAGTGGGTGTGCCGTAATAATCTACGCGCAGCGAGTCGAGCATTGCCGGCGAGGCCTTGCCAGCCCGAATACGGCTGAGTTCCAGGCCGGTGTGCTGCAGCGACTTGGCCATCGATTCCTCGGCTTCGCTCAGGTAAAACTGAATTTCTTCGTCCATGTGTATGAGGGAATTAAGAATTGAGAAGTAAAACGTAAAAACGGCACGCGTGGCCAACGCAAAAGAGTGGGCTGAACGCGCCGGGCGTACTTTTTACTCCCGTTAAGCTTGTTCAGAAGGAGTGTCCAGAGAAGGCTGCAGGCCGCTGGTTTTGGTGTCGGCTTCCGTCGGGCGCGGGTGGTCCATCGTCACCAGCGTACCTACCGTTTCGCCCTCAATGAGGCGCTGCAGGTTGCCTTCCTTGTTCATATCGAAAACGATGATGGGCAGGTTGTTTTCCTTACAGAGCGTGAAGGCCGTCATGTCCATCACGTTCAGGTTTTTGGCCATCACCTCATCAAACGTGATGGTAGGGTAGCGGACAGCAGTGGGGTCTTTTTCCGGATCAGCGGTATAAATACCGTCTACGCGGGTGCCTTTCAGTACCACGTCTGCTTCAATTTCGATAGCCCGCAACGACGCGGCCGAGTCGGTGGTGAAGTACGGCGAGCCGATGCCGGCCCCGAAAATCACGACGCGGCCTTTCTCCAGGTGGCGCAAAGCCCGCCGCCGGATGTAGGGCTCGCACACCCGCTGAATGGTAACGCCCGAGAGCAGGCGCGTATTCACGTCGAGCTTTTCGAGGGCGCTCTGCAGGGCCATGGAGTTGATGACTGTGGCCAGCATGCCCATGTAGTCGCCCTGCACCCGATCGAGGCCGAATGCTTCGGCCTGCACCCCGCGGAAGATGTTGCCGCCGCCAATTACTACCGCTACCTGCGTGCCGGTGGCAGCTACTTTCTTGATTTCCTCGGCATACTGCATCAGCCGGGTGGCATCGATGCCGTATTGCTGTTGGCCCATCAGGGCTTCGCCGCTTAGCTTAAGCAGAATTCGGGTGTACTTCAACGTCGGAGGAATTAAGTGTAAAAACGATGTGAGGTGCGCCCGGCCAGCGGGCGCAAAACCCGGAGCCCAGCGCCGGCTAGCTGAACTGAATCAGGACCTGTCCTTTGGTTACGTTGTCGCGCAGGCCAATCTTGATGGCCCCTACGGTGCCGTCGCCGGGGGCTTTCAGGATGTTCTCCATCTTCATGGCCTCCAGTACCAGCAGCGGGTCGCCTTTCTGCACCTGCTGCCCCGGCGCCACCCGGATATCGACAATCAGGCCCGGCATGGGCGCTTTCAGCTCGTTCACCTTGCTGGCGGCGGCATTGCTCATGCCCAGCTTGTCAAGGAGCAGGTCGAACCGGTCTTTGGCGCTCACCTCCACCAACTGCCCGTTGAGCTTAAGCTGAAACGACTTGGTGGCGTAATCGGCGCTGACCACTTCGGCTACGTACGAGCGGCCCTCGTGCAACACGTGGAAGCGGCCCGGTTCTAGCTCCACCAGATCCCAGGCAAACGGCTGGCCGTCTAGGGTGATGGCGCCGGTGGCACGATAGTCTACGGCCCAAGTTTGGGTGGGGCTGGTGCTAACCTGTAGCATAGGGAAGGGGGAGGAGGGGGGCGGAAATGGGCTTAAAGATAGGCCAAATCTCAAATAATTTCGGAACTTGAGGACCCATATACCTATCGCATCAACGCATGAAATATTCGGTTCTCAGCATTCTGGGACTGGTCCTTGCGTGTCAGTTTCAAGCTCCTGCACAGGTTGTTAAGGTCACGAAGCCCGCAGGCAGCAAAGCAGCCACGCACAAGAAATCCGAATCGACTCCGGCCCCTGAAGCGGCACCGTCTATTCTTGTAGTACCCTCGTGGCTGCCTCCTACCAACCCGGTGCAGCCCGCCGCCACTATCCTCCACGACCTGCTCGATACCAAGCTCGACGTCCGTTTTGACTGGGCCAAACAATGGCTGCTGGGTACGGCCACACTTACCGTAAAGCCTCATTTCTACCCCCAAACCCAGCTCGTGCTGGATGCCAAAGGCTTCGATATAAAAAGTGTGAAGCTGGTGAATGGTGGGAAAGAGAAGAACCTGACCTATACCTACGACAAGAAGAAGCTCACCATTACGCTGGACCGGACGTATGCGCGTACCGAGCCCTGCCAGGTGCGGATTCAGTACGTGGCCAAACCCAACGAGCTGGAAGTGGGCGGCAGCGCCGCCATCACCCAGGACAAAGGCCTGTACTTCATCAATCCTTTGGGTACCGACAAAACCAAACCGCGCCAGCTCTGGACCCAGGGCGAGACGGAAGGCAATTCCTGCTGGTTTCCGACCATCGACCGGCCCAACCAGCGCATGACGCAGGAAATCAGCCTCACGGTAGAATCGGGGCTGAAAACCCTCTCCAATGGCCTGCTGATTTCCTCACGCAAAAACAATGATGGTACCCGCACCGACACTTGGAAGCAGAGCCTGGCGCACGCGCCTTACCTCGCCATGCTGGCCGTGGGCGACTTTGCCGTCATCAGCGACACCTGGCGGGGCAAGCCGGTAGACTATTACGTCGATCCGAAGTTCAGCAACACCGCCCGGGCCGTGTTCGGCAACACGCCTCAGATGCTGGATTACTTCTCCAAAAAGCTGGGAGTCGACTTCCCGTGGGAGAAGTACACCCAGGTAGCCGTGCACGATTTTGTGTCGGGCGCGATGGAAAACACCACGGCCGTCACGTTCGAGCAAAGCCTGGTGCAGTTTGCGCCGCGGGAGTTGGCCGATGTCGGCTACGATGCCGAGTCTACGGTGGCGCACGAGTTGTTTCACCACTGGTTCGGCGACTATGTAACCACCGAGTCGTGGGCCAACCTGCCACTCAACGAGTCCTTCGCCGACTATTCGGAACTGCTTTGGGCCGAGCACAAGTACGGCGCCGATGCAGCCGGCCTGGTGCAGCAGGAGAAGCTAAACCGCTACCTCGAAGAAGCCCAGAGCAAGCGCGAGCCGCTGATCCGCTACCGCTACGCCAAGCAGGAAGACATGTTCGACCGGCACTCCTACGACAAGGGTGGCCGCGTCCTGCACATGCTGCGTAATTATGTAGGCGACGACGCCTTCTTTGCGTCGTTGAACCGCTACCTCACCCAGAATAAATTTTCCAGCTCCGAAATAGCCAAGCTGCGCATCGCCTTCGAGGAAACCACCGGTGAGGACCTCATGTGGTTCTTCGACCAGTGGTTTATGCAGCGCGGCCATCCTGAGCTGAAAGTGACGCACAGCTTTGCCAATGGGCAAGTGAGCATGCGCGTGCAGCAGCTGCAGGATTCCACCTTCACGCCTATTTACCGGCTGCCCGTCACGGTTACGGTGTGGGCCAACAACCAGCCCACCGACCACCGCATCACCGTCACTAAAGCCGACCAGACGTTCCGGCTGCCTTCCTCCCAACGCCCCAGCCTGGTGAAATTCGACAGCCAGGCGCAGCTATTGGCTGAAATTGAAGAGGAGCGCACCCAGGACGAGCTGATGTACCAGTACACCCACGCTAAAAGCTACCTGCAGCGCTACGAGGCCGTCACGCAGCTGAAGGTTAAGAGTGCCGAACTGCCGGTTAGCACCCTGCTGCGCAGCGCCCTCAACGACCCCTTCTGGGCCGTGCGCCAGGCGGCCGTACAGGCGCTACGCCGCTACAAAGGCCCCGAAGGCAATGCCGTACGCCAGGATCTGCAGCAGGTAGCCATGAAAGACAAAAGCAGCCAGGTCCGCGCTACCGCCCTTAATGCGTTAGCCTCTTTCTCCAACGAAAACTATTCCAGCGCCTTCCTGACGGCCCTCAACGACAGTTCGTACAAAGTAGTCAGTGCCGGCATCCAGGCCCTGGCCAAGACGCCAACTGCCGACTCGCAGGAGAAGGTGGCAGCCATGCAGGAAAGCCAGAATGCAGAAGTCCTGACATCCATTGCCACGTATTATTCGCTCAACGGCAGCAGCACCGAGCAGTACCAGTGGTTCATGCGGCGCCTGCCCGACGTCAGCGACGCCGACCTCTACCGCAGCTACCTGCCCGACTTTGCCACCTTCATGCTCCGTATGCCTCCCATCGAGCGGGAGAAGGGTATTCAGCGCCTCGAAAGCCTCGCCCGCACTGCGCCCAGCACCTTTGTGCGGTTGGGTGCCTACCGGGGGCTGAGCATTCTGGCCTCCAGTATGCCCACCCTCAAGGCCACGCTACAGGACATCCGGAGCAAAGAGAAAGACGAGCAGGTGAAGGCCTACTACGCCATGATGCAGTAGCCACCGAAAAAAAACGTGAAAATTTCTTCAGCTAGTGTGGCTGCCTGTTTCACAAAAGCAATCAGCAGGTTAGAGCCGGATTTGCCCGGATTTTCAGCGGCGGGCAGAAAAAATATTAAACGATTTTTGGGGCAGCGCTTGACTTGCATCAGAAAGCCCCTAATTTTGCAACTCAATTCGACACAGTAGCCAGCCAAGGCAGAAAGGTTGAAGCGAAAATTTCTTCGTAAACGACGAGGAAATAACAATCGGGGGGGTTCCAGAGCGGCCAAATGGGACAGACTGTAACTCTGTTAGCGTAAGCTTTCGAAGGTTCGAATCCTTCTCCCCCCACGATTGCTGAATAGAGAAACCCGGAAGACAACAAGCTTATTGGCCGCTTACGGGTTTCTTTATTTACACTACGCGGGAGTAGCTCAGCTGGTAGAGCGGCAGCCTTCCAAGCTGCAGGTCGCGGGTTCGAACCTCGTCTCCCGCTCAACATTCGCAGAGCTGCGGAAAACAGATACAGCCGCAACGGCGATTGTACTTCTCCCGTCGTATCTTTGTTTCGAATTACAGTATTAGCCGTTTTAGCTCAGTGGTAGAGCACTTCCTTGGTAAGGAAGAGGTCATGGGTTCAAATCCCATAAATGGCTCACATTATACCGGCGGTGCAGCGCGGCTGCTCTGTTTGGGCCAGTCTGAAAAGAAAAGCGACGTGCAGTCCCCACTAAGCGGAGCTGCGTTTCGCTTTCTTTCAGTATAAGCAAGTCGCGTTTTCCTCCTCACAACACAGTTCTTTAATCTCACTTACAATGGCCAAAGAAAATTTTGATCGTTCCAAGCCGCACGTGAACATCGGTACGATCGGGCACGTCGACCACGGCAAAACCACCCTGACCGCTGCTATCACCATGGTACTGGCGAACAAAGGTTTGGCCGCCAAGCGTGACTTCTCGTCGATCGACAACGCTCCCGAAGAAAAAGAGCGTGGTATCACGATCAACACCTCGCACGTAGAATACGCTACCGAAAACCGTCACTACGCTCACGTTGACTGCCCCGGTCACGCTGACTATGTGAAGAACATGGTAACGGGTGCTGCCCAGATGGACGGTGCTATCCTCGTGGTAGCTGCTACTGACGGCCCAATGCCTCAGACGCGTGAGCACATCCTGCTCGCTCGCCAGGTAGGTGTTCCTCAGTTGGTAGTGTTCATGAACAAAGTGGACATGGTGGATGACCCCGAGCTCCTCGAGCTGGTGGAAATGGAAATCCGTGAGCTGCTTTCGTTCTACGACTTCGACGGCGACAACATTCCAGTTATTCAGGGCTCGGCTCTGGGTGGCCTGAACGGCGACGCTACTTGGGTTCCCAAGATCGAAGAGCTGATGGCTGCTGTAGATAGCTACATTCCAATCCCAGCTCGTCTGACCGACCTGCCCTTCCTGATGCCAGTAGAGGACGTATTCTCTATCACGGGTCGTGGTACGGTAGCAACCGGCCGTATCGAGCGTGGTATCATCAACTCGGGTGAGCAAGTTGAAATCCTCGGTATGGGTGCTGAGAACCTCAAGTCGACCGTAACGGGCGTTGAGATGTTCCGCAAAATCCTTGACCGTGGTGAAGCTGGCGACAACGTAGGTCTGCTGCTCCGTGGTATTGAGAAAGAAGCCATCCGTCGTGGTATGGTTATCTGCAAGCCAGGTTCGGTTAAGCCCCACACCAAGTTCAAAGCTGAGGTGTACGTGCTGTCGAAAGAGGAAGGTGGCCGTCACACGCCGTTCTTCAACAACTACCGTCCTCAGTTCTATTTCCGCACCACCGACGTAACCGGCATCATCACGCTGGGCGAAGGCGTAGAAATGGTAATGCCCGGCGACAACGTAACTATCTCGGTTGAGCTGATCAACTCGGTAGCTATGGAAAAAGGCCTGCGTTTCGCTATCCGTGAGGGTGGTCGTACGGTAGGTGCCGGTCAGGTAACCGAAATCACCGAGTAGTTTTCCCTAGATTTTAGGAAATCAATGCAATCCGCCTCTGATTTTTTCAGAGGCGGATTTGTTTTGTAAAGAGAGTTCCATACATTTGCAGTCCCAATCCAGTAGCAAGCTGGTGACGGACGCATACACGGGCGTAGTTCAAGGGTAGAATAGAGGTCTCCAAAACCTTTGATGGGAGTTCGAATCTCTCCGCCCGTGCATTGAATACAGGTTGCTAGGTCCGCAGCCTGCGAGTAATCAGAAGCCACTAACCAGGCGACGAGCAATGGACAAGAAACCGAATTACTTCCGCGACACCGTCGAGGAGATGCGCTACAAGGTAACGTGGCCTTCCTTCGAGGAACTCCAGAAGAGCGCTGGCCTAGTGCTCATCGGTTCGCTGGTATTCGCTGCTGTTGTTGGGTTGATGGACGTGGCTTTTAAAACTGGTCTGGAAGCGTTTTACAACTCATTCCGTTAATCGGCAGCGAAGATGGGAGAGTTGAAATGGTATGTGGTCCGCTCGGTGAGCGGACAGGAGAAAAAGGCCAAGACCTATCTCGAAACGGAAATTGGCCGGCACGGTCTTTCTGATCTGGTACCTCAGGTACTGATTCCGGCCGAGAAGGTGTATGAGATGCGCAACGGTAAGAAGCGCGTACGGGAGCGGAATCTGTATCCCGGCTACATCATCATCCACGCCGATCTGTCGCACGGTGAAGTTGACCACATTATTACCAGCACGCCTGGTGTATTGGGTTTCCTGAGCGACAAAGAAGGCAAGGCTGCCAACCAGAACACCAAGCCAATTCCGCTGCGTCTGTCGGAGGTAAACAATATCCTCGGCATTGTAGACGAAGCAGAAGAGCAGACGGCCACACTCGAAACGCCATTCTTAGTAAACGAGCTGGTGAAAATCGTCGACGGTGGTTTCGCCGGCATGCTTGGTACTGTTTCGGAAGTTTTCGAAGAGCGTAAGAAGCTCAACGTAATCGTGAAAATATTCGGCCGTAGCACGCCCATGGAGCTGAGCTACACGCAGGTCGAAAAAGAGTCATAGTAGATAGAGCGAACTTGAGCTAGGGACAGTTGGATGCCACGCCTCTGACTGTCTCTAGCTCAAGTTTCACCTACTGCCAAGCAAACGTCATCGGTTATCCGCTCCGGACCGGTGGTGCTTCCACTTCGGAGCAATCAAAAAACTGAGGGCAATGCGTGTTACGATGCAGCGCCCGAAGCCTTACAAACCAAATGGCCAAGGAAATTAGAGGTTATCTGAAGCTTCAGATAA
Organism: Hymenobacter yonginensis; assembly: GCF_027625995.1. Classification (NCBI taxonomy): domain Bacteria; kingdom Pseudomonadati; phylum Bacteroidota; class Cytophagia; order Cytophagales; family Hymenobacteraceae; genus Hymenobacter; species Hymenobacter yonginensis. Next base: position 3,289,563 of record NZ_CP115396.1, on the reverse strand, counting down.
AGGGAGGCGCCGCAAACCCTGCGCCGCCGGTTGGACCTGCACTTGGTAGCAAAGGCCTTAACATCATGGAATTCTGCAAGCAGTTCAATGCTCGCACCCAGGATAAGGCCGGCCAAGTTTGTCCTGTACTCATCACCATGTACACCGACAAGTCGTTTGACTTCGTTGTGAAGACCCCTCCGGTGCCGGTTCTCCTGATGGAGGCTGCCAAGCTCCAGAGCGGTTCGAAAGAGCCTAACCGTAACAAGGTAGGTTCCGTGTCGTGGGACCAGGTGCGCACCATCGCTGAAACGAAGATGCCAGACCTGAATGCTTTCAAAGTGGAGTCGGCAATGCTGCAAGTAGCCGGTACGGCTCGCAGCATGGGCATCACTGTGTCGGGCACTTCTCCTTTCGCTGAATAATCTAACGACGGAGTAGACATGGCACAAGTAAGCAAAAAGCGCAAGGAAGCCCTTGCTAAGCATGACCTGACCGAAGTTCGGAATCTGGTAGAAGCGGCCAAAGTGGTAAAGGACATCACCTATACCAAATTTGACGCCTCGGTAGATATCGACGTTCGTCTGGGCGTGGATCCCCGCAAAGCCGATCAAATGGTACGTGGCGTAGCTACGCTGCCCCACGGTACCGGCAAAACCGTTCGTGTTCTGGCCCTCGTTACGCCCGACAAAGAAGCCGAAGCTACTGCAGCTGGTGCTGACTACGTTGGTCTGGACGACTATATCGCCAAGATCGAAAAAGGCTGGACTGACATCGACGTTATCATCACCATGCCGGCCGTAATGGCTAAAGTGGGTCGTCTGGGCCGCGTGCTCGGTCCCCGTGGCCTGATGCCTAACCCGAAGTCGGGTACGGTAACGACGGACGTAGCCAAAGCGGTGCAGGAAGTGAAAGCTGGTAAAATCGACTTCAAAGTTGACAAAACCGGTATCATTCACTGCTCGGTTGGTAAAGTGTCGTTCGATGACCAGAAGCTGGCTGAAAACGCCATCGAAGTAATTCAGACTCTGATTCGTCTGAAGCCTTCTTCGGCTAAAGGCACGTACATCAAGAGCATCACGCTCTCGAGCACGATGTCGCCTGCTGTTCCGGTTGACACGTCGGTAACTTCCGCATAATTTAAATCAACACGACGATATGATCCGGGAAGAAAAACAAGCCCTCGTCGACGAGTTGAGCGAGAAGTTCCAATCGCACAACGCGTTCTACATTGCCGATGCTTCGGGAATGTCGGTGGCGAAAATCAACGAATTCCGTCGCCTGTGCTTCAACCGCGGCCTGGAGTTCAAAGTCTACAAGAACACGTTCATCCGCAAGGCACTCGACACCCTCGGTGGCGACACGTCGGAGATGGACGCGGCGTTGGTTGGCCAGTCGGGCATCCTGTTCTCGAAAGAGTCGGGTAACGCTCCTGCCAAACTGCTGCAAGACTTCTACAAGGCGCAGAACTACGGCAAGAACGTAGAGCCTAAGCCCGCCTTCAAAGGTGCCTACATTGATGCTGGTGTGTACGTTGGCGCTAGCCAACTGAGCACGCTGAGCACGCTGAAAGGCAAAAACGAGCTTATCGGTGACGTTATCGGTCTGCTCCAGTCGCCTGCCAAGAATGTTATTTCTGCTCTGTCGAGCGGCGGCAACAAACTGGCTGGTATCCTCAAAACGCTTTCCGAAAAAGAAGAGGTTGCAGGCTAACCGCTGCTCATCTTTTTCAACTTCAATTTCCTCCAACAACCCCCTTTTTAACAATCTACAGAAATGGCAGATTTGAAAGCATTCGCCGAGCAGCTCGTTAGCCTGACGGTAAAAGAAGTAAACGAACTGGCTACCATCCTGAAGGACGAGTACGGCATCGAGCCCGCTGCTGCTGCTCCCGTAATGATGGCCGGTGGTGGCGCTGCCGCTGCTGACGCTCCTGAGGAGAAAACCACGTTCGACGTGATCCTGAAAGCTGCCGGTGGCCAGAAACTGGCTGTTGTGAAGCTGGTGAAAGACCTGACCGGTCTGGGCCTGAAAGAAGCCAAAGAACTGGTTGACGGCGCTCCTAAGCCACTGAAAGAAGGTGTTGCTAAGGATGAAGCTGAGTCGCTGAAGAAGCAACTGGAAGAAGCCGGCGCTGAAGTAGAAGTTAAGTAATTTCTGCTGCCTGCTCTTAAAACCAGCAAATATGGAGAGGCCTGGCAACTAAGCCAGGTCTTTTCCTGTTTGTAGGCAACAAACTAGCCGGAAGTTCGTTTGCACGCCGCTTTGCGGCTTTTCGTGCCTACGGACGCCACAAGCGCAAGGTTCTGCTTTGCGCTTTCGTGCGCCCGCAACTTTTGAAATTTTTCAAGGCCACTGCCCTGTGGTGGCCCTGTACCGGATTCTCCCAGTGTCCATTTCCTAACCCCACATACATTGGCTACACCGAAAGCACAGTCAGGTCTGCAAAAGCTGCAAGCTGCTGACGAGCGGATCAACTTCGCCAAGATTAAAAAGGTTATTGAGTATCCGGATTTCCTGGACGTGCAGGTTCGCTCGTTCATGGATTTCTTCCAGTTGGAAACGGCTGCCGAGAACCGTACCGATGAGGGTCTGTTCAAAGTATTCGCCGAAAACTTTCCGATTTCGGACTCGCGCGAAAACTTCGTGCTGACCTTCCTCGATTACCACGTTGACCCGCCCAAGTACTCGGTTGACGAGTGCATTGACCGCGGCCTCACGTACTCGGTTCCGCTGAAAGCCAAGTTGCGCTTGGTCTGCAATGACTCGGACAACGAGGATTTCGAAACGATTGAGCAGGAAGTGTTCCTAGGGAACATTCCCTACATGACCGAAAAGGGCTCGTTCGTTATCAACGGCGCTGAGCGCGTTATCGTATCGCAGCTGCACCGTTCGCCGGGCGTATTCTTCGCTCAGAGCAAGCACACGAACGGTACCAAGCTGTACTCGGCCCGGATCATCCCGTTTAAAGGCTCGTGGATTGAGTTTGCCACGGACGTGAACAACGTGATGTACGCGTACATCGACCGGAAGAAGAAATTCCCGGTTACGACGCTGCTGCGCGCCATCGGCTACGGCACCGACAAAGACATTCTCGACCTGTTCGGGCTGTCGGAGGAAGTGAAGGCCGATAAAAAGAATCTCAAGAAAGCCGTCGGCCGCAAGCTTGCCGCCCGGGTGCTCCGCACCTGGACGGAAGACTTCGTGGACGAGGACACCGGGGAGGTGGTTTCCATCGACCGGAACGAGGTACTGTTGGAGCGCGACTCTACTATCGAGGAGGAGGACATTGACACGATCCTGAACGCCGGGGCCAAGTCGGTGATTCTGCACCGCGAGAACGTAAACATTGCCGACTACGCAATCATTTACAACACGCTGCAGAAGGACAACTCCAACTCGGAGAAAGAAGCCGTGGAGCAAATCTATCGTCAGCTCCGGAACACGGAGGCTCCCGACGAAGAGACGGCCCGCGACATCATCCAAAAGCTATTCTTCTCGGATAAGCGCTACGACCTCGGGGACGTAGGCCGCTACCGTATCAATAAGAAACTGGGTATTGACACTGGTTGGGACGCCCGCGTACTGACCAATGAGGACATCGTCCTCATCGTGAAATACCTGATCGGTCTGATCAACTCGAAGGCCATTGTCGATGACATTGACCACTTGAGCAACCGCCGCGTGCGCACCGTGGGCGAGCAGCTCTATGCCCAGTTCGGCGTGGGCCTGGCCCGCATGGCGCGTACCATCAAGGAGCGCATGAACGTGCGTGACAACGAGGACTTCAAGCCGGTTGATCTGATCAACGCCCGGACGCTGTCGTCGGTTATCAACTCGTTCTTCGGCACCAACCAGCTGTCGCAGTTCATGGACCAGACCAACCCACTGGCCGAGGTGACGCACAAGCGTCGCGTATCGGCACTGGGGCCGGGAGGTCTGTCGCGCGAGCGGGCTGGCTTCGAAGTACGTGACGTTCACTACACGCACTACGGCCGCCTCTGCACCATCGAAACGCCAGAAGGCCCGAACATCGGTCTGATTTCGTCGCTGTGTGTGCACGCCCGGGTTAACTCGATGGGCTTCATCGAGACGCCTTACCGTACGGTAGAGAACGGCAAGGTGGATACTACCGAGCACGTGAAGTACCTGACCGCTGAGGAAGAAGACACCCACCACATCGCGCAGGCCAACGCCCGGATCGACGACGAAGGCAACTTCATCAACGACTTGGTAAAAGGCCGTTTCGAGGGTGACTTCCCCGTGGTTGGTCCGGACGAGTACAGCTACATGGACGTAGCCCCGAACCAGATTGTATCGGTAGCTGCTTCACTGATTCCGTTCCTGGAGCACGACGATGCTAACCGGGCACTGATGGGCTCGAACATGCAGCGCCAGGCAGTTCCGCTGCTGAAAGCCGAGGCTCCGATTGTGGGCACCGGTCTGGAAGGCCGCGTAGCTACCGACTCGCGCACGCTGGTAGTAGCTGAAGGCAACGGCGTAATCGACTACGTAGATGCCAACCGCATCGTCGTGAAATACGACCTGACGGAAGACGACATCCTCGTGAGCTTCGACGCTGAGAAGATTTCCTACGACCTGATCAAATTCCGTCGTACCAACCAGGACACCTGCATCAACCTGACGCCGCTCGTGAAGAACGGTGAGCGGGTGGTGAAAGGCCAGGTGCTGTGCGAAGGCTACGGCACCAACAAAGGTGAGCTGGCTCTGGGCAGGAACATGCAGGTGGCGTTCATGCCGTGGCAGGGCTACAACTTCGAGGATGCTATTGTCATCTCGGAGAAAGTAGTGCGCGACGACATCTTCACCTCGATTCACATTGAGGAGTTTGAGCTGGAAGTGCGCGAAACCAAGCGCGGCGAAGAAGAGCTGACCTCGGAGATTCCGAACGTAAGCGAAGAAGCCGTGCGCAACCTCGACGACAACGGTATCATCCGTCTGGGCGCTGAGGTGCGGGAAGGCGACATCCTGATCGGTAAGATTACGCCAAAGGGCGAAACCGACCCGACTCCGGAAGAGAAGCTGCTCCGCGCCATCTTCGGCGACAAAGCCGGCGACGTGAAGGATGCCTCCCTTAAGGCGCCACCGTCCCTGCAGGGTGTGGTTATCGGTACTAAGCTGTTCTCGCGTCCGAAAAAAGACAAAAACCTGCGGGCCAAGTCGAAGAAGGAAGTGGAAGAGCTGAAGGACTCGTACGCCAAGGAGCTCCGCGGCATCAAGTCCATTATGATTGAGAAGCTGATTCAGCTCCTGGAAGGCAAAACCTCCCAGGGTATCAAGCATAAGTTCGGCGACGAAATCCTGACCAAGGGTGTGAAATTCGGGAAGAAGAACATCACGGAAGCGCTGTTCCCCGAGAAGAACCCCTATAAGGACGAGAGCAACTACGCCGTGCCCGAGGAGGTGAACATGTTCAAAGACCTCGTGCTGGAAGGCTGGACTGCCGATGCCCGTGTGAACACCATGGTAGCGCAGCTGGTGAAAAACTACGCCAAGAAGCGCAACACCATCACGGCCCGCTTCAAGCGTGACCGGTTTACGCTGGAGGTTGGCGACGAGCTGCCCGCCGGTATCGTACAGCTGGCCAAAGTGTACATCGCCAAGAAGCGCAAGCTGAAGGTGGGTGACAAGATGGCTGGTCGTCACGGTAACAAAGGGGTAGTAGCCCGCATCGTGCGCGATGAGGACATGCCTTTCCTGCCCGACGGCACTCCGATGGACATCGTGCTCAACCCGCTGGGTGTACCAAGCCGGATGAACATCGGTCAGATTTACGAGACGGTACTGGGCTGGGCCGGCCTGAAGCTGGGCCGCACCTACGCTACCCCGATTTTCGACGGTGCTACCGAAGAGGAAGTATCGAAGGAACTGACGGAAGCCGGGCTGCCGACCTTCGGCCGCGCGTACCTGCACGACGGCCTCACCGGCCAGCGTTTCGACCAGCCGGTAACAGTGGGTGTTATCTACATGCTGAAACTGGGTCACCTGGTGGATGACAAGATGCACGCCCGTTCTATCGGACCGTACTCGCTCATCACGCAGCAGCCGCTGGGTGGTAAAGCCCAGTTCGGTGGTCAGCGCTTCGGTGAGATGGAAGTGTGGGCACTGGAGGCCTTCGGTGCTTCCAACGTGCTGCAGGAAATCCTCACCGTGAAGTCGGATGACGTGGTAGGCCGCGCCAAAGCGTACGAAGCCATTGTAAAAGGCGACGTGCTGCCCAAGCCGAATATCCCTGAGTCGTTCAACGTACTCATCCATGAGCTACGTGGTCTGGCCCTGGAAATCACGCTTGACTAAGGTTTGACAATAGTGGCTGCTGGTACGCACGTATCGGCAGCCACTTTTCAAGTCTTGCTTATAGAGAGTACCCGCGGTTCGGGCAACCGATAACAGCCGCTGCCGGCGTCGTTCCGAGATATGGTCAGAACGGCATCAACCTCCGGCGGCAACTGGCCGCAACCCTGACTCAGCCTGCTGAGTCGCCCGATTACCAGACCTGGCGAAGAACTACTGCGCGGCGTACCTATCCGACCCGCAGAGCACTTTTCGCAGAGTCGAACTGTTACGTTCTTTCCGACCCCTCTTAAGATGGGCGGAACCAACGGACAGAAAAAAGCCACCAGCTAACAACAGCTACCCTACATGGCGTTTGCAAAAAACAAGAAACTGGTACAGGACTTCTCGAAAGTCACCATTTCGCTGGCCTCGCCCGAATCCATCCTGGAGCGGTCGAACGGTGAGGTTGTGAAACCCGAGACGATCAACTACCGGACGTACAAGCCCGAGATGGGCGGCCTGTTTTGCGAGCGGATTTTCGGTCCCGTGAAGGACTGGGAATGCCACTGCGGCAAATACAAGCGGATTCGCTACAAAGGCATCATCTGCGACCGTTGCGGCGTGGAGGTGACCGAGAAGAAAGTACGCCGGGAGCGGATGGGCCACATCGAACTGGTGGTGCCCGTTGCGCACATCTGGTACTTCAAGTCCCTGCCCAATAAAATCGGCTACCTGCTGGGCCTGCCCACCAAGAAGCTCGACCAAATCATCTATTACGAGCGGTACGTAGTTGTACAGCCTGGCGTATTAGGCGACGAAGGCGTGCAGCAGCTCGACTTCCTCACCGAAGACGAATACCTCGACATCATCGACAAGCTCCCCCGGGAGAACCAGATGCTGCCGAACGAGGACCCCAACAAGTTCATCGCCCGCATGGGTGCCGATGCCCTGCATCTCCTGTTGGAGCGCATCAACCTGGACGAACTGAGCTACTCGCTGCGTGACTCTGCCGCTCACGAGACTTCGCAGCAGCGTAAGGCTGAAGCGTTGAAGCGTCTGCGCGTAGTGGAAGCGTTCCGCGACGCCTCGACCCGCATCGAGAACAAGCCTGAGTGGATGGTTATCCGCATGGTGCCGGTGATTCCACCGGAACTGCGCCCGCTCGTTCCACTGGACGGTGGCCGTTTCGCTACCTCCGACCTGAACGACCTGTACCGTCGCGTCATCATCCGCAACAACCGCCTCAAGCGCCTGATCGAAATCAAGGCTCCCGAGGTGATTCTGCGGAACGAAAAGCGCATGTTGCAGGAAGCTGTGGATTCGCTGTTCGACAACTCGCGTAAGGTGAATGCCGTGCGCGCTGAAGGCAACCGCGCCCTGAAGTCGCTGTCCGACATGCTGAAAGGCAAGCAGGGCCGCTTCCGTCAGAACCTGCTCGGTAAGCGTGTCGACTACTCGGGTCGTTCGGTAATCGTGGTAGGTCCTGAACTGAAGCTGCACGAGTGCGGTCTGCCCAAGAACATGGCGGCCGAACTGTTCAAGCCGTTCATCATCCGCAAGCTCATCGAGCGTGGCATCGTGAAGACGGTGAAATCGGCTAAGAAGATTGTGGACCGCAAGGACGCCGTCGTATGGGATATCCTGGAGAACGTGCTGAAAGGCCACCCAGTGCTCCTGAACCGGGCTCCTACGCTTCACCGTCTGGGTATCCAGGCGTTCCAGCCGCGCCTCATCGAGGGCAAGGCTATCCAGCTGCACCCGCTCGTTTGTACGGCCTTCAACGCTGACTTTGACGGTGACCAGATGGCTGTGCACGTTCCCCTGGGACCGGCCGCTATCCTGGAAGCCTCCATGCTCATGCTGGCGTCGCACAACATCCTGAACCCAGCCAACGGCGCCCCGATTGCGGTACCGTCGCAGGACATGGTTCTGGGTCTGTACTACGTAACCAAAGGCAAGCGCAGCACCGACGACGAGAAGATCCAGGGCGAAGGCCGCATCTTCTACTCCGACGAAGAGGTGGTGATTGCCATCAACGAAGGTCAGCTGTCGAAGCACGCCTACATCAAAGTGCGCACGCAGGTTCGCGACGAGGACGATAACCTCGTAACGAAGATCATCGAGACGGTAGCCGGCCGCGTGCTGTTCAACCAGCTCGTACCAACCGAAGTAGGTTTCGTGGATGAGCTGCTGACCAAGAAAAAGCTGCAGCAGATCATTTCGATGGTGTTCAAGCGGACCGGTATGGCCCGCACCGCACAGTTCCTCGACGACATCAAGACGCTGGGCTTCCAGTCGGCTTACAAAGGTGGTCTGTCGATGGGTCTGGGCGACATCCAGATTCCGAAAGAGAAGGATGCCCTGGTTCTGCAAGCGCAGAACGACGTGAAGGCCGTTACTCAGAACTACCAGATGGGTCTGATTACCGACAACGAGCGTTACAACCAGGTTATCGACATCTGGACCCGCATCAACAACCAAATCACTGAAACCCTCATGGGTCGTCTTGAAAAAGAAGATCAGGGCTTCAACTCGATTTACATGATGATGCACTCCGGTGCCCGTGGTTCGCGCGAGCAGATTCGTCAGCTCGGCGGTATGCGGGGTCTGATGGCGAAGCCGCAGAAGTCGCTGCAGGGTTCGGTAGGCGAGATTATCGAAAACCCGATTCTGTCGAACTTCAAAGAAGGCCTCGATGTAATCGAGTACTTCATCTCGACCCACGGTGCCCGTAAGGGTCTGGCCGACACCGCTCTGAAGACGGCTGACGCCGGCTACCTGACGCGTCGTCTGGTAGACGTATCGCAGGACGTAATCGTAAACGAAAACGACTGCGGCACGCTGCGTGGCATCGAAACCTTCGCGTTGAAAGACAACGAGGACGTGGTAGAGCCGCTGGCCGAGCGTATCCTGGGCCGCGTAGCTGTTCACGACATCGTGGATCCGCTGACCGACGAAGTAATTCTGACGGCCGGTACGGAAATCACCGAGGACATCACCCGTCGTATCGATGCTACTAGCATCGAGTCGGTGGAAATTCGTTCGGTACTGACCTGCGAAAGCAAGCGTGGTATCTGCGCTAAGTGCTACGGCCGCAACCTGTCGTCGGGCCGCATGGTGCAGAAAGGCGAGGCTGTTGGCGTAATTGCTGCGCAGTCCATCGGCGAGCCTGGTACCCAGCTCACGCTGCGTACCTTCCACGTAGGTGGTACGGCTTCCAACATTGCCGTTGAAGCCAGCCTGAAAGCCAAGTTTGCCGGCGTAATCGAGTTCGAAGACATCCGCACCGTGGAAACCGCCAACGCCGACGGCGAGATGGTGAAAGTGGTAATGGGTCGTTCGGGCGAGATTCGCATCGTGGAGAAAGGCACCGGCAAGGTGTTCATCTCCAACCACGTTCCGTACGGCTCGTTCCTGCTCGTGGACGAAGGCCAGGAGGTGGAGAAAGGCGCCGAGCTGAACAACTGGGACCCCTACAACGCCGTTATTCTGGCCGAGTTTGATGGCACCATTCAGTACGATGCCATCACCGAGGGTATCACCTACCGCGAGGAGTCGGACGAACAGACCGGTCACCGCGAGAAAGTGATTATCGAATCGAAGGCCAAGGATCAGAACCCGGCCATCATCGTTCGTCCCGGCAAAAAAGGGGATGTGGAAGGCCAGAAAGCATACAGCATTCCGGTAGGCTCCCACCTCAACGTCGAGAACGGCGAGAAAATCAAGGCTGGTCAGATTCTGGCCAAGATTCCGCGTGCCGTGGGCAAAACCCGCGACATCACCGGTGGTCTGCCCCGTGTTACGGAGCTCTTCGAAGCCCGTAACCCCTCGAACCCAGCTGTAGTAGCTGAAATCGACGGCGTGGTAACCTACGGTACGGTGAAGCGTGGTAACCGCGAAATCTTCGTGGAGTCGAAAGACGGTGTTAAGAAGAAGTACATGGTGCCGCTGTCCAAGCACATTCTGGTGCAGGACAACGACTTCATCCGCGCCGGCTCGCCGCTGTCGGATGGGGCCATCACGCCTTCCGACATCCTGAGCATTCAGGGCCCTGGCGCCGTGCAGGAATACCTCGTGAACGAGATTCAGGAAGTATACCGCCTGCAGGGTGTGAAAATCAACGATAAGCACATCGAGGTGGTCGTCCGCCAGATGATGCAGAAAGTTGTGATTCTCGACGCCGGCGACACGACGTTCCTGGAGCACCAGGTTATCGACAAAATCGTGTTCATGGAGGAAAACGATACCATCATCGACATGAAGGTGGTAACGAACTCCGGCGACTCGACCAACCTGAAGCCCGGCCAGATTGTAACGGCTCGTCGCCTGCGCGACGAGAACAGCAGCCTGCGCCGCCGCGACCTGGCCCTGGTGGAAGTGCGCGACGCACAGCCTTCGGTATCCCGTCCAACGCTGCAGGGTATCACCCAGGCGTCGCTGGGCACCCAGTCGTTCATCTCGGCCGCTTCCTTCCAGGAGACGACCAAGGTGCTGTCGGAAGCCGCCATCCGTGGCAAGGCCGACGAACTGCTGGGCCTGAAGGAGAACGTAATCGTAGGTCACCTCATTCCGGCCGGTACCGGTCTGCGCGAATACACGCGTCAGATCGTGGGCTCGAAAGAGGAGCTGGAGGCCCAACAGGCCGCCAAAGCCGACGAGACGCCTGCGCCTACCAAGCGCCCCGCCCGTGCCTCGCGCCGCGAGTCCGTTTCGGAGTAAGCTTGTAGTTGCTTAAGTAAGAGAAGCCGGCCGGAGAAATCTGGCCGGCTTTTTCTTTTTCGGTAGTTTTAACCATTCGGCCCACTAACACGGCAGCCGTTCCCGTAAACTCTTCCAATGAACCAACCCAACCATCCCGACGCCGACGCGGCCCAGCCGCAAGACCCGAACGCCATCAACATCGAGCTGTCGGAAGACATTGCCGAGGGCGAGTATGCCAACCTGGCCATGATTGCGCACAGCAGCAGCGAGTTCGTTATCGATTTCATCCGGCTGATGCCGGGCGTACCCAAGGCCAGAGTAAAGGCGCGCATCATCCTCACGCCCGAGCACGCCAAGCGCCTACAGGCCGCTTTGGCCGAAAACCTGGAACGCTACGAGCAGGCCAAAGGCCCCATCAAGCAGCAAAACGACTCGCCGATGTACCCGATGGGCTTCGGCGGGAAGATAGGGGAGGCGTAATAATTCGAATAGTACCACGCTGGTCAGGGCTTTTATCGGGAAGATAGAAGCCCTGACTTTTTTAGGTGCAATTGGTGCGCCATGGAAGCCGATGGACAACGGGAAGCCACAGTTGGCAGCGGCTGTTGGCGCAGGAAGGTGAATTTTGGGCTTGCAGGGCGCTTAAAACCGCACCGGATGATTACCTAAAACAAACTATTCCAACTCGTTTGCTATTTCACCCTGACTTTTCTACCTTTGCAAGCCTAATTTTTGGGAGAGAACCCTCCTTGACAAAACATTCCGTAGATGCCTACCATCAACCAGTTAGTACGAAAAGGCCGCGAGAAGCTGACGACGAAGTCGAAGTCGCCGGCTCTTGACTCGTGCCCGCAGCGCCGTGGCGTTTGCACCCGTGTGTACACCACCACGCCTAAGAAGCCGAACTCGGCTATGCGTAAAGTGGCCCGTGTGCGCCTCACCAACGGCAAAGAAGTTAACGCCTACATTCCCGGTGAAGGCCACAACCTGCAGGAGCACAGCATCGTGCTGATTCGTGGTGGTCGTGTGAAAGACCTTCCCGGTGTGCGTTACCACATCATCCGTGGTGCTCTTGACACCGCCGGTGTGAACGGCCGTACGCAGCGCCGCTCGAAGTACGGTGCCAAGCGTCCGAAGCCAGGCCAGGCTGCTCCAGCCGGCAAAGGCGCTCCTGCTAAGAAGAAAAAGTAATTGAAACCGAGTGAGGTAGCGCGCAGTGCTGGATAGCACATGGTTCTTATCCCACTTGCCCGCTGCCTCAGCTCATTTCTACACCCATGAGAAAGTCAAAACCAAAGAAGCGCATCCTCCTGCCCGACCCCAAGTTCAAGGAGACGCTGGTTACCCGTTTCGTCAACTACATGATGTACGACGGGAAGAAAAACCTTGCCTACACCATTTTCTACGATGCCTGCGAGCTTGTTGAGCAGCGCACCAAGGAAAGCGGCGTGGAGATGTGGCGTAAAGCCCTCAACAACGTAATGCCGACCGTAGAAGTGAAGAGCCGCCGCGTAGGTGGTGCTACCTTCCAGGTTCCGATCGAAGTACGTCCTGACCGTCGTATTGCTGTTGGCTCGAAGTGGCTGATTCAATACGCTCGTCGTCGTGGCGAAAAGACCATGAAGGACAAGCTGGCTGGCGAAATCATCGCCGCTGCAAAAGGTGAAGGTGCTGCCGTGAAGAAAAAAGACGACACGCACCGGATGGCTGAAGCCAACAAGGCCTTCTCGCACTTCCGCTTCTAAATAAATGAGTGCCTAAGTGAATGGGCCGCCCCTTGATTTGGTTAATTCCACACCTCGGTAGCTGCCTGCTCACCAAACACACATTCACTCATTCAACTAGACATGGCTGTTAATAAAGATCTGCAATACCTCCGGAACATCGGGATTATGGCGCACATCGATGCTGGTAAAACCACCACGTCGGAGCGCATTCTCTACTATACCGGTAAGACCCATAAAATCGGGGAAGTGCACGAAGGTGCCGCCACGATGGACTGGATGGAGCAGGAGCAGGAGCGTGGTATCACCATCACGTCGGCTGCTACTACTACCTTCTGGAACTACCCCACCGATGCCCAGGGTGATCCGACTGCTGACACCAAGCAGTACAAGATCAACCTCATCGACACCCCCGGCCACGTTGACTTCACGGTAGAAGTAGAACGTTCGCTGCGTGTGCTCGACGGCGCTGTGGCCCTGTTCTGCGCCGTATCCGGTGTCGAGCCCCAGTCGGAAACCGTATGGCGTCAGGCTGACAAGTACAAGGTGCCCCGCATCTGCTTCGTCAACAAGATGGACCGTGCCGGTGCTGACTTCTTCAAAGCTGTAAACGAAATCAAAGAGAAGCTGGGCGCTAACCCCGTGCCTCTGCAGATTCCAATCGGCGCTGAAGACACTTTCAAAGGCGTAGTTGACCTGCTCACTGGCAAAGCCATTGTGTGGGACGACGCTACCCAAGGCAAATCGTACCACGAAATCCCGGTTCCCGAGGATCTGGTGGATACCGTAGCCGAGTGGCGCGAGAAGCTGGTTGAAAGCGTAGCTGAGTACGACGATACGTTGATGGAGAAATTCTTCGACGATCCGGACTCCATCACCCGCGAAGAAATGATGGTCGTAATCCGCAAAGCGGTTATCGACATGAAGTTCTCGCCCGTAATGTGCGGCTCGGCTTTCAAAAACAAAGGTGTACAGTCGATGCTGGACGGCGTAATGGCCTACCTGCCGTCGCCGCTGGACATGCCCCCCATCATCGGTACCGACCCCGACACGGGCGCAGAAATCGAGCGTCACCCCGACAACTCGGAGCCTTTCACGGCCCTGGCGTTCAAAATTGCTACCGACCCCTTCGTGGGCCGTCTGTGCTTCTTCCGCTGCTACAGCGGCGTGCTGGACGCTGGCTCGTACGTGCACAACAACCGCACGAACAAGAAAGAGCGTATCTCGCGCCTCATGCAGATGCACTCCAACAAGCAGAACCCGATTGACAAAATCCAAGCGGGTGACATTGCTGCGGGTGTAGGCTTCAAAGACATCAAAACCGGTGACACGCTGACCGACGAGAAGTCGCGCGTAGTACTGGAGTCGATGAGCTTCCCTGAGCCGGTAATCGGTTACGCCATCGAGCCTAAGACCCAGGCCGACATGGACAAGATGGGTATGGCTATTGCCAAACTCGTTGAGGAAGACCCAACGCTGGTAGTACAGACCGACCCCGAGACGGGCCAGACCGTACTGAAAGGCATGGGCGAGCTTCACCTCGAAATCATCATCGACCGTATGCGTCGGGAATTCAAGGTGGAAATCAACCAGGGCGCTCCTCAGGTAGCGTACAAAGAGATTCTAACCAAGTCGGTAGAGCACCGCGAAACCTACAAGAAGCAGACCGGTGGTCGTGGTAAGTTTGGCGACATCGTGTTCGAACTCGGTCCGAAACTGACCGACCCAGAGAAACCAGGTCTGGAGTTCGTAAACGATATCACCGGTGGTGTTATCCCACGCGAATTCATCGCACCAGTTCAGAAAGGCTTCGAAGAAGCTATGAAGAACGGTCCGTTGGCTGGCTTCCCCATCGAAGGCATGCGTGTGCGTCTGTTCTACGGTTCTTACCACGATGTTGACTCGGACGCCCTGTCGTTCGAACTCGCTGCCCGTGGTGGTTTCCGTGAGGCTGGCAAGCAGGCTGGTCCGAAACTGCTCGAGCCAATCATGGCAGTAGAAGTAGTTTCGCCCGACGAGTACACGGGTTCGGTAACCGGTGACCTGAACCGTCGCCGCGGCATCATGAAAGGCATGGACACCAAAGGTGGCGCCAACGTAATCAAGGCTGACGTTCCGCTGTCGGAGCTGTTTGGCTACGTAACTACGCTGCGTACCATCTCGTCGGGTCGGGCTTCGGCTTCGCTGACCTTCTCGCACTACGACCAGGTACCAACCAACCTTGCTGAAGGCATCATTGCCAAGCAGAAGGGCAACGCCATTCGCTAACACCGCTTTCATTCAATAGACATGAACCAGAAGATTCGCATCAAACTCAAATCCTACGACCACAACCTGGTGGACAAATCGTCGGAGAAGATTGTGAAGGCGGTGAAGGCTACGGGCGCTATCGTAAGCGGTCCGATTCCCTTGCCGACCATCAAGGAAAAATTCACCGTGCTCCGTTCGCCCCACGTGAACAAGAAGAGCCGGGAGCAATTCCAGCTCTGCACCTACAAGCGTCTCGTTGACATCTACTCGACTTCGTCGAAAACCGTAGATGCACTGATGAAGCTGGAGCTGCCAAGCGGCGTTGACGTTGAAATCAAAGTCTGAGGACTGATTTAGTCAGCTCATTACCGAAACACCCCACTGGTTCTGCGGAGCCGGTGGGGTGTTTCACTTTATGGCAGAGCCCGGAAATGGTAAAAGCCAATTTCTGCCGCGCGGGTATCGGGTAGGAGAGGGGGAAAGAAGGGCTAAAGCGGTGACACTGAAAATATTTCAGAAGGTAGCTATTATATAACATAACAATTTCCTAGCTTTGCACTCCCATTCCGAAAACGCCACTCGGGCGTTTTCGTGTGCGTCTTTTACTAAACCCAAACAGAATGCCTGGCATCATCGGTAAAAAAATCGGTATGACAAGCCTCTTCACTCCGGACGGGAAGAACATTCCCTGCACGCTCATCGAAGCAGGTCCGTGTGTGGTGACGCAGGTTAAGACCATCGAAACGGACGGCTACACGGCCATCCAGCTCGGTTACGGCGAGAAAAAAGCAAAGAACACCACCAAAGCACTGGCGGGTCATTTTGCCAAAGCCGGAACTACTCCTAAGCGCAAACTCGTTGAGTTCCGCACGGATGAAGTAGCCAACTTCGCTGCTGGCAGCGAAGTAAACACTTCCCTCTTCGAGGAAGGTGAATTTGTTGACGTAGTTGGTACGTCGAAAGGCAAAGGTTTCCAGGGCGTTGTGAAGCGTTACAACTTCGCCGGTGTTGGTGGCCAGACTCACGGTCAGCACAACCGCGGCCGTCACCCCGGTTCTATCGGTGCCTGCTCGTGGCCTTCGCGCGTATTCAAAGGAATGCGCATGGGTGGCCGCATGGGCAACGACCGGGTGAAAGTGCAGAACCTGAAGGTGATGCGCATTGTAGCCGACAAAAACCTCATCGTGGTGAGCGGCTCGATTCCCGGTGCCAAGAACTCTTTCGTGGTCCTGGAAAAATAACCTTGAAGATGGAACTGTCAGTATATAACATCAAAGGCGAAGACACCGGCCGCAAGGTTACGCTGTCTGACGCCATCTTCGGTCTGGAGCCGAACGAGCACGTGATGTACCTCGACGTGAAGCAGTATCTGGCCAACCAGCGCCAGGGCACGCACAAGTCGAAGCAGCGCAACGAAGTGCACGGCACCACCAAGAAACTGAAGAAGCAGAAAGGCACGGGCGGCGCCCGCGCTGGCTCGATGAAATCGGGTGTGTTCGTAGGTGGTGGCCGGATTTTCGGTCCTGAGCCCCGCGACTACGGCTTCAAGCTCAACAAAAAGACCAAACGTCTTGCTCGTCTGTCGGCTCTCTCGACGCTGGCGAAAGACGGTAAAGTAGCCTTGGTGGAGAACATCTCCCTGTCGGCTCCTAAGACCAAAGACTTCCTCTCCATCCTCGCAGGTCTGAAGCTGAACAACGGCAAGAAGACCCTGCTGGTGACCGGCGAAGTAGACAAGAACGTGGTTCTGTCGGCCCGCAACATCCAGAAGGTAAAAGTGTCGACGCCCGTAGCGCTCAACACCCACGACCTGCTGAACACCGACACGCTGCTGCTGTCGGAAGCTGGCCTGACGGCATTGGAACAACTCTATACCACTGCTGAATAATGAGCACGCTGAAAAAACCCATCGTGACCGAGAAGGCCACGGGCCTGAACGAGCAAGGCAAATACGTTTTCGAAGTAGAGCGTAGCGCCAACAAAGTTCAGATCAAAAAGGACATCGAGCAGTTCTATGGCGTGACGGTAACGGGCATCAGCACGATCCGCACCAATGGAAAAGTGAAGTCCAAGTTCACCAAAGGTGGTTCGGTATCGGGCCGCCGCGCACATGGCAAGAAAGCCATCGTGACGGTGAAGGAAGGCGAGGTTATCGACTTCTACAGCGGCATCTAAGCTGCGCCCTTTTCTGCATAAGAGCATTTCCTAAGCAAGAGTAATGGCACTCAAAAAACTAAGACCAACATCACCGGGTCAGCGCTTCCGCATTGCACCGGCCTTCGACGAGATTACGACGTCGACGCCGGAGAAGTCGCTGTTGGCACCCATGAAAAACTCCGGTGGCCGCAACAACTCGGGCAAAATGTCCAACCGCTACATCGGCGGTGGGCACAAAGCCAAGTATCGTATCATCGACTTCAAGCGCGACAAGGCCTCGGTGCCGGCCACGGTGAAGACGATTGAGTACGATCCGAACCGTACGGCCCGTATCGCCCTGCTTCAGTACGCCGATGGCGAGAAGCGTTACATCATCGCCCCAGCCGGCGTTGAGGTAGGTGCTACGGTCGTGTCGGGTTCGGGTGTAGCTCCCGAAGTAGGCAACGCCCTGCCGCTGCGCGAAATCCCGCTCGGTACCATCGTCCACAACATCGAGCTGATGCCCGGTAACGGTGCCGCTATGGCTCGTTCGGCTGGCACTTACGCTCAGTTGGTGGCCCGCGAAGACAAGTACGCCACGCTGAAATTGCCTTCCGGCGAGATGCGCATGGTGCTTGTTACGTGCATGGCCACGGTAGGCACGGTATCCAACGGCGACCACATGAACGTTCGTCTGGGCAAAGCCGGCCGCAACCGCTGGTTGGGTCGTCGCCCACGTGTTCGTGGTGTAGCCATGAACCCTGTCGATCACCCAATGGGTGGTGGCGAAGGCAAATCGTCGGGTGGTCACCCACGTAGCCGTAACGGTATCTTCGCGAAAGGTCAGAAGACCCGTAACAAGAACAAGTACTCCGAGCAGCTCATCGTTAACCGCAAAGGCAAGAAGTAAGCAATGGCACGTTCACTAAAAAAAGGGCCGTACATTGACTTCCGGCTCGAGAAGAAAGTAACGGCAATGGATGAGTCCGGCAAAAAGTCGGTGGTGAAGACTTGGTCGCGCCGCTCGATGATTTCGCCTGATTTCGTTGGCCACACCTTCGCCGTTCACAACGGCAATAAGTTCATCCCGGTATATGTTACGGAGAACATGGTAGGACACAAGCTCGGTGAGTTTGCTCCAACCCGCAACTTCCGTGGACACATTGCCAAGAAAGATAAAGGCAAGCGCTAATCATGGAAGCAACCGCTAAACTCCGCAACGTACCCACCTCGCCGCGCAAGATGCGCCTGGTGGCCGACATGGTTCGTGGTCAGAAAGTGACCCGTGCGCTGGGCCTGCTGAAATTCGAAGCCAACTCGGGCGCTGCCCGTGTTGAGAAGCTTCTCCTCTCGGCTCTTGCCAACTGGCAGCAGCACAACGAGGATGAGCGCATCGAAGACGCTAACCTCTACATCAAAGAGATTTTCGTGGATGAAGGCCGTCAGCTGAAGCGTCTGCGCCCCGCCCCTCAGGGCCGTGGCCACCGCATCCGCAAGCGCAGCAACCACGTGACGCTGGTGATTGACACGAAAGTAGAGCGTCTGGGCAGCAAAGCTGCTACCCAGAAAGCTGCTGAAACGAAGACCACCGAAGCCAACGCTGAAGCCAAGCCAAAGACCACGCGTCGTAGCTCGGCTAAGAAATCCACTGAAACCAAGGCAGAAGCCACCGCATAAGCACTATGGGACAGAAAGTAAATCCGGTTGGCTTCCGTCTGGGCGTCATTAAAGGATGGGACTCGAACTGGTACGGCGGCAAGGATTTTGCCGACAAACTGGTGGAGGACGAAAAAATCCGCAAATACATCATGGCTCGTATCCCGAAAGGTGGCATTAGCCGCATCGTGATTGAGCGTACGCTGAAGCGCATCACCATTACTATCAACACGGCTCGTCCGGGTGTGGTAATCGGTAAGGGTGGCGCTGAAGTGGATAAGATCAAAGACGAACTGAAGCAGATCACCAGCAAGGACGTTCAGATCAACATCTTCGAAATTAAGCGTCCGGAACTCGACGCCAAGCTGGTAGGTGAGAGCATTGCTCAGCAGCTGCAGGCTCGTATCTCGTTCCGCCGTGCCATGAAGATGAGCATTCAGGCTGCTATCCGCGTTGGTGCCGAAGGCATCAAGATCCAGTGCGGTGGCCGTCTGGGCGGTGCTGAAATTGCCCGTTCCGAGCAGTACAAAGAAGGTCGTACGCCGCTGCACACGCTGCGCGCCGATATCGACTACGCTCTGTCGGAAGCTCAGACCGTGTATGGCAAGATCGGCATCAAAGTATGGATCATGCGTGGTGAAGTGTTCGGCAAGCCCGACCTGTCGCCTAACCAAGTTCCTGCTAACCAAGGCAACGACACCCGTGGCGGCGACCGTGGCCCACGCGGCGAGCGTGGTGACCGTGGTGGCGACCGTGGCCCGCGCCGCGACCGTAACGACCGTGGCGGCGATAACCGCGGCGGTGCAGGTGCCGCCGGTGGTGGCCAGCGCCGTGGCGGTGGTGCCCCAGGTGGTGCCAACCGTGGTGGTCAGGGCGGTGGCGCTCCGCGTCGCTAGTCGTTTCTTTTCTTCAGAAATTCAATTTCAATAAATCATGTTACAACCGAAAAGGACCAAGTATCGCAAGATGCAAAAGGGTCGCGTATCAGGCCTCGCCTACCGCGGCAGCTCCATTGACTTCGGTTCTTTCGCTATTAAGTCGTTGGAAGTGGCTTGGATTACGGCTCGCCAGATTGAGGCAGCCCGTATCGCCATGACCCGCGCCATGAAACGCGAAGGGCAAGTTTGGATCCGCATTTTCCCTGACAAGCCAATCACCAAGAAGCCGGCTGAAGTGCGGATGGGTAAAGGCAAAGGCTCGCCCGAGTATTGGGTAGCCTGCGTGAAGCCCGGCACTATCATGTTCGAGTCAGACGGCGTTTCGCTGGAAGTGGCGCAGGAGTCGCTGCGCCTGGCAGCCCAGAAGCTGCCGGTTCGGACTCAGTTTGTTGTTCGTCGCGACTACGTAGAAAGCAAGTAAGATGAAGAACGCCGATATCCGCGCCCTTTCGCTGGAAGAACTGAACCAGCAAGTAAAGACCGAAAAAGCCAATGGCCAGACGCTGCGCTTCGCGCACGCCATCTCGCCCCTGGAAAACCCGATTCGCCTGAAGCAAAGCCGCAAGAACGTCGCCCGTCTGTTGACCGAGCTGACCCGTCGCGAGAACGAGCAGGCTAATAACACTGCTAACTAACGATGGCAAGCAACGAAGAACAGCAGGCTACCTCCGCTACGGAAGAGCGGAACCTGCGGAAAGAAATCATCGGGCGCGTTTCCTCCTCCAAAATGGACAAGTCCATTACGGTGATTGTGGAAAGCAAAATGAAGCACCCGATCTACGGCAAGTTCGTTACCAAGTCGACCAAATTCATGGCCCACGACGAGAACAACGAATGCGGCGAAGGCGACACGGTACGCATCATGAGCACGCGTCCGCTGAGCAAGAACAAACGCTGGAGACTGGTAGAAATCGTAGAACGCGCCAAGTAAGATGATACAGCAAGAATCCCGTCTGACCGTCGCTGATAACAGCGGCGCCAAAGAAGTTCTTTGCATTCGTGTCCTCGGTGGCACGGGCAAGAAATACGCCAGCGTAGGCGACAAGATTGTAGTAGCCATCAAATCGGCTATTCCTTCCGGCAACGCTAAAAAAGGCACTGTATCGAAAGCAGTGGTTGTTCGTACGAAGAAAGAAGTACGTCGTAAGGACGGTTCTTACATTCGCTTCGACGACAATGCTGCCGTACTGCTCAACAATAACGACGAGCCCCGCGGTACCCGCATCTTCGGCCCCGTGGCCCGTGAACTGCGCGAGAAGCAGTTCATGAAGATCGTTTCGCTGGCTCCTGAAGTTCTCTAAGCAATGGCAACGAAAACGAAAGCAGCACCCGCGAAACTGCATGTGAAAACCGGCGACACCGTACAGGTGATTGCTGGCGACGAAAAAGGCAAAACCGGCGTTATCAAGTCGGTGAACCGCTCGACGCAGCGTGTTATCGTGGAAGGCCTGAACCTGGTGACCAAGCACAACAAACCCAGTGCGAAGAACCCCCAGGGTGGCATTACCAAAATCGAAGCGGGTATTCACGTGAGCAACGTGAAAGCAATTGCCTCGACAAACGCCTAACCCGGTACGACGACAATGGCTCGATTCAAAGAGAAATATCAGAAAGAAGTGGTGCCGCTGCTCCAGGAGAAATTCCAGTTCAAGAGCATCATGCAGGTTCCACGCATCACCAAGATCTGCATCAACCGCGGTATTGGTGCGGCTGTAGCCGACAAAAAGCTGGTGGATAACGGCGTAGACGAGCTGACGACCATCGCTGGTCAGAAGGCTGTAGCTACCATCGCCAAGCGTTCGGTTTCGAACTTCAAGCTGCGCGAGGGCATGCCAATCGGCGCTCGCGTAACGCTGCGTGGCGAGCGGATGTACGAGTTCATGGACCGTCTGCTGTCCATCGCTCTGCCCCGCGTTCGTGACTTCAAAGGCATCAACGACAAAGGCTTTGACGGCCGCGGTAACTATACCCTGGGCGTTAAGGAGCAAATCATCTTCCCCGAAATTTCGATCGACAAGATCAAGTCGATTTCGGGTATGGATATTACCTTCGTAACGACGGCCGAAAACGATGAGCAGAGCTATGAGCTCCTCAAGGCTTTCGGTATGCCGTTCGCTAACGCCAAGAAACAAAACGACTAATGGCTAAGGAATCCGCGAAAGCAAGAGCGCGTAAGCGCATCGCTACGGTTGCCCGCTATGCTGAGAAGCGCAAAGCGCTGAAAGCCGCCGGTGACTACGAAGGTCTGGACAAGCTGCCGAAAGATGCTTCGCCCGTGCGCCTGCACAACCGGGACATGATTGACGGCCGCCCCCGTGGTTATATGCGTAAGTTCGGCATCAGCCGGGTACGTTTCCGCGAAATGGCGCTGGCTGGCAAAATCCCCGGCGTAACCAAGTCGAGCTGGTAGTTCGACCCGTTGCCAGATAGCCTCGGCTGTTGACGCAACATTACTTGGCAGGTTGCCGAGAGAAACCATTGGCCGCATTCGAGTCAAGAAGTCTTAACCGAAAATTTCGCTGCCGCATTTCTGCGGCGGCGAAATTTTCATATCTTTGCGGCTCCCTAAAAAAGGGTGGCGCTTTTACTAAGTCACATGAACACAGATCCAATTGCTGACTACCTGACCCGGGTACGCAATGCCATCAAGGCAAATCACCGGGTAGTGGAAATCCCGGCCAGCAACATCAAAAAGGAAATCACGAAGGTGCTCTACAAAAAGGGCTACATTCAGAGCTACCGTTTTGATGATGCCGCAGTACAAGGCACGATTAAAATCGCGCTCAAGTACAACCCGGTAACCAAACAACCCGCCATCACCAAGCTGCAGCGTGTAAGCACGCCCGGTTTGCGTCAGTACGCCCACGTGGAGAACCTGCCGCGCGTACTGAGTGGTCTGGGTGTCGCCATCCTGTCGACTTCGAAAGGGGTGATGACGGAGAAAGAGGCGAAAGCTGAAAACGTGGGCGGCGAAGTGCTGTGCTACGTCTACTAATCTGAAAGGAAAACGAGACTATGTCACGCATTGGTAAACTGCCCATCAGCCTGCCCGCCAACGTGCAGATTGAAGTGAGCAACGAAAACACGGTAACCGTGAAGGGCCCAAAAGGCACTTTGGTGGTTCCGGTTGACCGCGACATTACCGTAGCGACCGAAGACGGCCAGCTGGTAGTGACCCGCCCAACCGAACAGAAGCGTCATAAAGCCATGCACGGCCTCTACCGCTCCCTGCTCAACAACGCTGTAAGCGGCGTGAGCAACGGTCTGGAAGAGAAGCTGGAGCTGGTAGGTGTAGGTTACAAAGCCGCTATGGCTGGTACTACGCTGGAACTGTCGCTGGGCTACTCGCACAACATCTTCCTGGCGCTGCCGAAGGAAGTAACTGCTACGGCTGTAACCGAGAAAGGTAAAAACCCTATCGTTACGCTGACCAGCATTGACAAGCAACTGCTGGGCCAGGTGGCCGCTAAAATTCGCTCGTTGCGCAAAGTTGAGCCCTACAAAGGCAAAGGCGTGCGCTTCGTGGGTGAGCAGATTCGTCGTAAGGCTGGTAAAACAGCTTCGAAATAACATCACACCATGGCTTTCGATAAAGCAACTAGAAGAAAACGGATCCAGCGCATCATCCGCACTAAGGTGGCTGGCACGTCCGAGCGTCCACGTTTGTCGGTGTTCCGCAGCAATACGGGCATTTATGCTCAGATTATTGACGACACGACCGGTCACACGCTGGCGTCTGCTTCCTCGAAGCACGTATCGGTGGAAGGGGGCAACGGAGTCGCCCTCGCTGCCGCAGTCGGCAAAGAACTTGCTGCCCGTGCTACAGGAAAAGGAATTTCGAAAGTGGTATTTGACCGTTCCGGTTACCTCTACCACGGCCGCGTAAAATCATTGGCAGAAGGAGCCCGCGAAGGCGGCCTCAATTTCTAAATCATCATGGCAGAATTTAACAACGGCCCTCGTGGTGGTAGCGGCGATAACCGCGGCGGTGGCAATGACCGTCGTGGTGGTGGCAATGACCGTCGCGGCAATGACCGGAAAGAAGAGTCTCGCACCGGCGATTCCGATCTGAAAGAAAAAGTGGTTGCTATCAACCGCGTAGCCAAAGTAGTGAAAGGCGGTCGTCGCTTCAGCTTCTCGGCCATCGTGGTAGTAGGTGACGGCAACGGCACCGTAGGCTATGGCCTCGGCAAAGCCAACGAAGTAACCGACGCCATTGCCAAAGGCATTGACGACGCGAAGAAAAACTTGGTGAAGGTGCCGCTGTACAAGCACACCGTTCCCCACATCATGGAAGGCAAATACTCGGGCGGCTTCGTGCTGGTTCAGCCAGCTGCTGCTGGTACGGGTGTAATTGCTGGTGGTGCTATGCGTGCCGTGTTCGAAAGCGCCGGCATCAAAGACGTACTCGCCAAGTCGAAAGGTTCGTCGAACCCCCACAACGTGGTAAAGGCTACCTTCGACGCCCTGCTGAAAATGCGCGACCCCATGCAGATTGCACAGGCTCGTGGCATCACCCTCGCTCAAGTTTTTAACGGTTAAGAGACGATGGCGCAGATCCAAATCAAACTCGTAAAAAGCGTTATTGACCGCCCCGAGCGTCAGAAGCGTACCGTGCAGGCCCTGGGCCTCGGCAAAATGGGTAGCACCAAGAGCGTGGAAAACACGCCCCAGGTTGCTGGCATGATCAAAGCCGTTCAGCACCTGTTGGAAGTAACCGAACTCTAGGAATCTCCCGAAAATGAATCTCAGCAATCTCAAACCTGCCGTAGGCTCTACCCGCAATGTCAAGCGCATTGGTCGTGGTACGGGTTCCGGCCGTGGCGGCACCTCGACGCGTGGCCACAAAGGTGCCAAGTCCCGTTCGGGTTACTCCAAGAAGTCGGGCTTTGAAGGTGGCCAAATGCCCCTGCAGCGCCGCGTACCGAAGTTCGGTTTCAAGAACATCAACCGTGTAGAGTACAAAGCCATTAACCTGGACGTACTCGCCGGTCTGACCGAAGGCGGTGCTACGACGTTCGACAATGCCTTCTTCGTGCAGGCAGGTCTGGCTTCGAAAAACGCCAAAATCAAAGTTCTGGGCCGTGGTGAACTCACCACCGCTGTAGAAGTTCATGCTCATGCATTCTCCAAGTCGGCTGTTGAAGCTATTGAGAAAGCAGGTGGCAAAGCCGTGACGCTGTAAGTTCTTGTGGCGATGAAAAAGTTTATCGAAACGATAAAGAACATTTTTGCGATTGAAGATCTGCGTATGCGGATCTTCAATACGCTGTTTTTCATTGCCATCTACCGGTTAGGCTCTTTCGTGGTGCTGCCGGGCGTCGACGCTACTCGTCTGAAAAGCGGTGGAGCTTCGGGGGTGTTTGGTATTCTGGATACGCTGCTTGGCGGCGCATTCAGCAATGCTTCCATCTTCGCACTCGGTATCATGCCGTACATCTCGGCTTCTATCGTGTTGCAGCTGCTCACCATTGCAGTTCCTTATTTCCAGAAGCTGCAGAAAGAAGGAGAGTCGGGCCGCAAAAAAATCAACCAGTACACGCGTATCCTTACAATTCCGATTGTAATGGCGCAGTCGGTCGGTTTCATTGCCACCATCAGCGCTGATGCAATTCTGGAGCCTGGTACGTTCTTCACTATCTCCACGATGCTCATCATTTCGGCTGGAACGCTGTTTTGCATGTGGCTGGGAGAGAAGATTACGGACAAGGGTATTGGCAACGGTATTTCCATGATCATCATGATCGGGATTGTATCGCGCCTGCCCGGTGCCATTATTGGTGAGGCTGCTGCCAAGGGCATGCGTGGCTCGCTGATCTTCCTGATTGAGCTGGTAGTGCTGTTCCTCGTGGTAATGGCAGTTATCGTGCTGACGCAGGCTGTTCGCCGGATTCCGGTGCAGTATGCCAAGCAGGTAGGCAGCACCGCCCAACTGAATGCCCAGCGGCAGTTCATCCCGATGAAAGTGAATGCGGCCGGCGTAATGCCGATCATCTTCGCCCAGTCGCTGATGTTCGTGCCCGCTATCGTGGCTTCGGTTTGGCAGAACGACAGCGACCTGGCCAGCTACATTGGCGTGAAGTTCTCGGACTACACGTCGTGGCAGTACAACGTGGTGTTTGCAACGCTCATCATTGTCTTCACCTACTTCTACACAGCCATCAGTGTCAACCCCAACCAGATTGCGGATGATCTGAAGCGTAGCGGTGGTTTCGTACCCGGGGTGAAACCCGGCCGCGATACGTCGGAGCACATTGATGAGATTCTGACCCGCATTACTTTGCCTGGTGCTGTGGCACTGGCGCTGATTGCCATCTTCCCGGCGCTTGCGCTGCTGGGTGGCGTCACGCGGCCTTTCTCGGCCTTCTATGGCGGTACTTCCCTCATCATCATGGTAGGGGTAGTGCTGGATACGCTGAATCAGGTGGAAAGCTACCTGCTGATGCGCCACTACGATGGCATGATGAAAACCGGTAAAGTGCGTGGCCGTTCGCAGAACATTGCTCTGGCTTCGTAAGCACCCATGATTGTTTACAAGACCGAAGAAGAAATAGAGTTCATGCGGGCCAGCGCGAAGGTGCTGGCTCAGGCCCACGGAGAAGTGGCCGGCATGATCCGGGAAGGAATTACAACGCGAGAGCTGGATCAGCGCGCCGAGGAGTTTATCCGGGACCATGGTGGAAGTCCTTCCTTCAAGGGATACAATGGATTCGAATACAGCCTCTGCATCTCGCCCAACTCGGTAGTGGTGCATGGTTTCCCGGGCGACTACACGCTGAAAAGCGGCGACATTGTTTCGGTGGACTGCGGAGTGCTACTCAACGGCTACCACGCCGACAGTGCCTACACCTACCCAATTGGGGAAGTAGCACCGGAGGTGTTGCAGCTGCTGGAAGAAACCAAGAAGTCGCTGTATCTCGGTATCGAGCAGGCAGTGGCGGGCAATCGGATGGGCGACGTCAGCTTTGCCATTCAGAACCATGTTGAGAAGCAGGGTTACGGAGTGGTTCGGGAGCTGGTCGGCCACGGGATTGGAAAGAAGCTGCACGAGCGGCCGGAAGTACCGAACTACGGCAAGCGTGGCTCGGGACTGAAGCTGCAGACCGGCCTCACACTGGCTATCGAGCCGATGGTGAATCTGGGTACGAAGAGCGTGATACAGGAGAAGGACGGCTGGACCATCCGGACCAAAGACTTCAAGCCTTCCGCGCACTTCGAGCATACGGTAGTAGTACGAAAAGACAAGGCGGAAATACTCACCTCCTTCGAATACATAGAAAAAGCCTTACAGTAGCCTTATGGCCAAACAAACTTCCATTGAGCAGGACGGAGTCATTCTGGAAGCCCTTTCCAACGCCATGTTCCGCGTGGAGCTGGAGAACGGTCACCAGCTGATTGCCCACATCTCGGGCAAGATGCGGATGCACTACATCAAGATTCTGCCGGGAGATAAGGTAAAGTTGGAAATGTCGCCCTACGATTTGTCGAAGGGCCGAATTGTGTACCGTTACAAATAACCCGACGACATGAAAGTCAAAACCTCGGTTAAGAAGCGTAGTGTTGACTGCAAGCTGGTCCGCCGCAACGGCAAGCTCTACGTTATCAACAAAAAGAACCCCCGCTACAAACAGCGTCAGGGCTAGACAACTGGAAGTTGGGGACTCGGGTCCTGAGGACTTGGTTTTTGAAGGAAAACTGTCCTAACCGAAACCAGGTCCCCAAGACCCTAACTCGCCAAAAACCCAAACTCAACACATGGCTCGTATTGCAGGGGTAGACATCCCAGACAACAAGCGCGGTGAAATCGCGCTGACCTACATTTTCGGCATTGGCCGTCCATCTGCTCAGCAGATCCTTACCAAAGCAGGTGTAGACCTGAACAAGAAGGTGAAAGACTGGACGGAAGCGGAAGCCGGTGAAATCCGTAGCGTAATTGCTGCCGAATTCAAAACCGAAGGTGTGCTGCGCTCCGAAGTGCAGCTCAACATCAAGCGCCTCATGGACATCGGTTGCTACCGGGGTCTGCGTCACCGCAAAGGTCTGCCAGTTCGTGGTCAGCGTACCAAGAACAACTCGCGTACCCGCAAGGGCAAGCGTAAGACCGTTGCCGGTAAGAAAAAGGCTACTAAATAACCCGTAGTGGGAATCGTTGCCTGCTCTGATACGTTCGGGGCAGGCAACAACACCTCCCGCGTATTTTTGCGATAACCAAATGGCACAAAAGAGAAAAGACAAAGCCAAGAAGCGCGTTGTCGTTGTAGAACCAGTAGGCCAGGTACACATTAAGGCTTCGTTCAACAACATCATCATCTCCATCACCAACAACAACGGCCAGGTTATCTCCTGGGCTTCGGCTGGTAAGATGGGTTTCCGCGGTTCCAAGAAGAACACGCCTTACGCCGCTCAGATGGCTGCTACCGACTGCGGTAAAGTAGCTCATGACCTGGGCATGCGCAAAGCTGAAGTGTTCGTGAAGGGCCCGGGCGCTGGCCGCGAGTCGGCTATTCGTACGCTGGGTAACGTGGGTATTGAGGTAACGACCATCAAGGACGTGACGCCGCTGCCCCATAACGGCTGCCGTCCTCCCAAACGTCGTCGCGTTTAGTTTATTGAACAGGCTGGCGCTGCCAGCCACCGGTGTCGGGTTTCTGATGCGCCTTTTCACCCCTGCAAGGTGCGCCTCCGAGGCCCGACACGCGCGGTTCAACCCCCTCAACACTCAACAACCCCGAAATGGCACGTTATACTGGTCCTAAAACCAAGATTGCCCGTCGCTTTAATGAGCCGATCTTCGGCCCAAGCAAGGCACTCACCAAGAAAGCATACCCTCCCGGCCAGCATGGCCGTGGCCGTCGTAAGAAGCAGAGCGAGTACGCTGTCCAGCTGATGGAGAAGCAGAAAGTGAAGTACATGTACGGCGTACTGGAAAAGCAGTTCGAGAACCTGTTCCACAAAGCGGCTACGCTGCCCGGCATCACCGGCGACAACCTGCTGGCTCTGCTGGAATCGCGCCTCGACAACACGGTATACCGTCTGGGCATTGCTCCAACGCGCCGTGCTGCCCGTCAGCTCGTTCTGCACAAGCACATCACCGTGAACGGTGACGTAGTAAACATTGCTTCGTACAAACTCCGCGCTGGTGACGTTGTTGCCGTACGTGAGAAGTCGAAGTCGCTGGAAGCTATTACCACGAGCCTGAGCGCCCGCAACGCGCGTGCTTTCTCGTGGCTGGAGTGGGACGGCAAAGACATGGTGGGCAAGTTCCTCAACGCCCCCGCCCGTGAGCTGATACCGGAGAAGATCACCGAGCAGCTCATCGTCGAACTGTACTCGAAGTAATTCTTGGAACGGCCCGGACGCCCGGGCCGTTTCCTTGCTTCGACCTTTTTAATTGGATTCAGGTATTGGGTAATGGGTATCAAGACGCTCTGAGAGGTCTTTTTACTCACTACCCATTACTCAATACTAAAAACCGCCCCACTTATGTCAATCTTAGCTTTTCAAATGCCGGAGAAGGTGGTGATGGAGAAATCCGACGACTTCTACGGAACGTTTGAATTCAAACCGCTGGAGAAAGGCTACGGCGTCACGATCGGCAACGCTCTGCGCCGCATCCTGCTGTCGTCGCTGGAGGGCTATGCCATCACGTCGGTTCGCACCAGCAGCGTACTGCACGAGTTCATGACCATCGAAGGCGTGATTGAGGATATGTCCGAAATCATCCTCAACCTGAAGCAGGTTCGCTTCAAGAAGGTGAGCGACGCCATCGAGGACAAGATTACGGTGCGCATCAAAGGCCAGGAAACCTTCACGGCCGGCGACATCAGCAAGTTCACCAACGGCTTCCAGGTGCTGAACCCGGACCTGGTGATCTGCCACGTGGACGCCAGCACCGAGTTGGAATTTGAATTCACGATCCAGAAAGGCCGCGGCTACGTTCCTGCAGAGGAAAACAAGCCGGCCGATCAGGTTTTCGGTCAGATTGCCATTGATGCCATCTTCACGCCGATCAAAAACGTGAAGTACAGCATCGAAAACACCCGCGTAGAGCAGAAGACCGACTATGAGAAGCTCCTCATCGAGATTCACACGGACGGCTCTATCCACCCGGAGGATGCGCTGAAAGGCGCTGCCAACATCCTGATTCAACACTTCATGCTGTTCTCCGACAGCACCATGACCTTCGAAACGGCTAAAGCCGAAGAAGAGGAGACGGTGGACGAGGAGACGCTGCACATGCGCAAAGTTCTGAAGACGCCGCTGGCGGATATGGACCTGAGCGTACGTGCTTACAACTGCCTCAAAGCCGCCGACATCAAAACCCTCGGCGACCTGGTGCAGCTGGACATGGCCGACATGATGAAGTTCCGCAACTTCGGTAAGAAGTCGCTGACCGAGCTGGAAAACCTTGTAGAAGAGAAAGGCCTGAACTTCGGCATGGATCTGAGCAAGTACAAGCTCGACGAAGAATAGACAGCAAACAGAAAATGTGCTGAATGTGGTTGATGTGCTGGTCACATATTCCACTTCAGCACATTTTTTATGCCTGTACATTCCGTACCTTTGCACTCCATTTTCACACTTTCATAACCAGTGAGCCCGAAGGGGCGACGGTTCTAATGAGAAAGGTGCCTCACAGCAGCTTTTCCGCCGTGGTCGTCGTCCGCAAGCTTACACATCTCTTTTTTTATGCGTCACGGTAAAACCATCAACCACCTCGGCCGCACGGCCTCGCACCGCAACGCCATGCTTTCGAACATGGCCTCGTCGCTGATCCTGCACAAGCGCATCACCACGACCGTTGCCAAAGCCAAAGCCCTGCGCAAGTTTGTAGAGCCCCTGCTGACCAAAGCCAAGAACGACACGACGCACTCGCGCCGCCTCGTATTTGCCGTACTGGAGCAGAAAGACGTGCTGAAAGAGCTGTTCGGCGACGTAGCAGCTAAAATTGCTACCCGTCCCGGCGGCTACACCCGCATCATCAAGCTGAGCGAAACCCGTCTGGGTGACAACTCGCAGATGTGCATCATCGAGCTGGTTGACTACAACGAAACCCTGCTGGAAGCCAAAACCGCTGGTGAGGCTAAAACCACTACCCGTCGCTCGCGCGGCAAGAAAAAGGCTACCACGGCTGGCGAAGGCGAGTCTTCGGCTGAAGTAGTAGCTGAGAAGCCCGCCAAGAAGGCCAAAGCTGCCACCACGGAGGTTTCGGCCCCCGAGGATACGGCTACTGAAACCCTGAAAGACGGCGAGACCCGCGAGGAGAAAGCCGCCGAGTAGTCGGACCGGAAGTATAACAGTGAAAAGGGACGCTCCAACCGGGGCGTCCCTTTTCTTTTGGGCACAGGGGCAGGAGCAGCCGATTTGGTTCGCGGGCGGTTTTGCGGGCTTTATCGGAATTTTGCCGGGCTTCGGGAAATAGGACCTGCGTTGGCGGCTTTGTTGGGCGTGTTTTGGGTGTTCGTTTCACTTCAGCACCCTGATACCATGAAAGCTTTTGTCTCCTGCCTGCTGCTGCTACTCGCGCTGACAGCCGCCGGCCAACAACCAACGGCCACCGTGAGCGGACGGGTAGTAGACGCCAAGGGGCAGGCAGTGCCCTTCGCGTCGGTGCTGCTGCGGCAACTGGCCGATTCGGTAGTGGTGCAGGCCACGCAGGCCTCGGAAGCCGGGCGCTACCAACTGGCGGGCGTGCCGGCGGGGCGGTACCGGGTGGTGGTATCGGCGGTGGGGTATGGCGGTGGGCGGAGCGCGGTGGTAGAGGTAGCAGGTCGGGCCGTGGCGGTGCCGGATGTGCGGCTGGCAGCGGCGGCGCTGGCGCTGAAGGAAGTGCTGGTGGTGGGGCAGAAGCCGCTACTGGAAATGACGGCCGGCAAGCTGGTGGTGAATGTGGCGGGCAGCCTCACGGCCGGCACTACGGCGCTGGAGGTGCTGGAAAAGGTGCCGGGCCTGCTGGTACTCAACAACCGCCTGAGTCTGGCCGGGCAGGAGGGCGTGCTGATTCAGATTGACGGCCGCACCACGCAATACATGGATGTGGTGAGCGTGCTGAAGGACTTTCCGAGTAGCACCATCGAGCGGATTGAGGTGCTGACGCAGCCCGGCGCCACGCACGATGCCGCCGGTACGGCGGGCATCATCAACATCATTCTGAAGAAAAACACCAACCTGGGCATCAACGGCACGCTCACGACCAACGCGGCGTATGGGCGCTTTGCCAAAACTGGTATACTGCTCGACCTCAATCACCGGGCCGGGGCCCTGAACGTATTCGGCACCACCAGCTACAACTACCGCCACACCTACGAGCAACTCAATACCGGCCGCCTGGACACCACAGCCGGCATCCGGTACGCGCAGCAAAGCTACCAGCCGCGGATGGCGCACGTGCCCACGTTTCGCGTCGGGGCCGACTACAGCCTGCCGCACCGCCAGACGCTGGGCGTGCTGGTGAACGGGTACCTCAACCGGACGCAGCTCAATGCGCAGAGCAGCACCGAAGCCAGTAACGGCGTGAACGTCCTGACGGCAAACGATACGCGCCGCCGCACCGAGTCGTACCCCGCTAACCTCAACTACAAAGTGCTGCTCGACACGCTGGGCCGCGAGTTGACCGCCGACGTGGACTACTCGCGCTATGCGGCCGGCAGCCTGGGGCTGCTGACCAACCTGGTGCGAACCGGTGATACCGAGCAGCAACAAACCCTGCGCAACGACCAGCAGACGCGCATAGGGCTGGCTTCGGCCAAAGTAGACTACCGGCAGCCGCTCACGGCTACCACTACGCTGCTGCTGGGCGCCAAGCTCAGCCGGGCCGACATCGAGAGCCAACTGGACCTGACGGGCGGGGCCGCCGACCGGGCCGACCGGTTCGGCTATACGGAAAGCATCCGGGCCGGCTATGTGCAGGCCGAGGGTACCCAGTTGGGCGTGACGTGGCAAGCCGGTTTGCGCGGCGAGTACACGGTGGCCGAAGGCCGGGCAGCCACTAGCATCCGCCGGCGGTACGGGCAGCTGTTTCCGAGTGTGAGTCTGGACAAGCCCCTGACCAAAGTGCTGGGCGCGAACCTGGCCTACAGTCGCCGTATTGGCCGGCCCAGCTACCAGGACCTCAACCCCAATCTGGTGTACCTCGACCCGTACACGTCGCAGCGCGGCAACCCGCTGCTGACGCCGCAGTTCACCGGCACCTACAAGCTGGCGTTGACCTACCAGAAGCAGCCGTTTTTTGTGCTGGGCTACAGCCGCACCCGCGACGCCATCAGCCTGGTAACGGCTACCGAGGACAGCGCCATCTACTCCACATCGGCCAACCTCGACAACCTGCGCAGCTACAACGCCACCCTGAACCTGCCTCTCACCTACCGCAAGCTGCTGACCGGCTACGCTGGCGTGACGGTGTTCTACAACGAGTACCTGAGCAGCTACCTGGGCAGCACATACCGGGCGGGCCGCACGGCGGCCACGTTCTACGGCCAGGCCAACGTGCAGCTGCCGCAGAATGTCAAGCTGGAGGCCTCGGGCTTCTACCAGACCGCGGGCATCAATGGCCTGATCAACTTCCGGGGCTTTGGCTCGCTGAACCTGGGGCTGCAGAAAACGCTGTGGCAGGACCGGGCCACCCTGCGGCTGGGCCTGAACGACGTGCTGTTCTCGAACCGGCAGCGTGGCACCGTGCGCTACCAAGACCTGGACGTGCAGTTCCGCAGCTACGGCGAGAGCCGACAGGCGCGGCTGAGTTTGAGCTGGAAGCTGGGCAACCAGCAGCTGCAGGCGGCCCGCAAGCGCAGCACGGGGTTGGAAGAGGAGCGCGGCCGCGTGAAAACCGACAAAGAATAGCATCTTTCCATCCTGTCATCCCGAGCGGAGCGGGGAATCTGGGATGCATCGTCGAATGCCTTCACTCAGATTCCTCGCTCTGCTTGGTATGACACTCCCTACGCCTCTCGCCATGCCGTTCACCTTCCAACGCCCCAGCCGTTCCGACCTGCTTCTGGTACTGGTGTACTGGCTGCTGGCCGCGCCCATCATCTTTTTCAGCTACCTGCAACAGTTCGGGCTGGCGCGCGCAGCGCCTACTATTCTCTACACCATCGGGCTCGATACGCTGGCTGTGTACCTGCTGGTGTTTGGGCTGCTGCCGCTGGCGCTGGCCCGCCGCAGTGCCTGGGTGGTGCTGGGGGCGCTGATGGTGTTTGTGGTGCTCGATGCCCACCTTTATTGGCTGGGCTACGGGTTATTACTCGATGAAAAGCCCCTGCACTGGAATGCTGGTACTATCCTGTCCACCATTATGCGGCATACCCAGAGCTACGGTATGTTGGGCATTCTGATGGCGGGCAAGCGCTATTTTGATGTGCAGAAGCGTCTGCTGCAAACCCAGCAGGCCCAGACCGAGAGCGAGCTGCGCAACCTCAAGGCTCAACTCGACCCGCACTTTCTGTTCAATAACCTCAACGTGCTGCGCGGCCTCATCCAGCACGACCCCGCCGAGGCCAACGAGTACCTGAGCCGCTTCGCCAACCTCTACCGCTTCCTGATCCGGCACAAAGACGACGACTTCGTGACCCTGGCGGAAGAGCTGCAGTTTGTGGACGAGTACGTGTATTTGCTGCGCCACCGTTTCGGGGCGGCTTATGCGTTCCAGCAGACGCTGCCCGAGGCCGCCGCATTGCACCAGCTGCTGGTGGTGCCCGGCACGCTGCAGCTGCTGGTCGAAAACGCCATCAAGCACAACGCCGGCGACGAAGATGCTCCGCTGCTGATTGAGATTCAGGCGTCCGACACCGAGCTGAGCGTGCAGCACCTGCGCCGGCCCAAGCTCACGCCCGTCGATTCTACCGGCCTGGGCTTGGCCAACCTGCGGGAGCGGTACCGGCTGCTATTTGGGCGGGAAATCAAGGTGGAAGCTACGGCGGCGCAGTTTCGGGTGGTGGTGCCGGTGCTGCGGCAGGCGCGGGCGTGGTCGGCGGCGTGAGGATGAGGTGTGCGTTAGCCTATCAGACAGCACGTCATGCTGAGCTTGTCGAAGCATCTCGCGTGCTGACGTCAGATTACCATTTCAACGTCAGCACGCGAGATGCGTCGCTCCGCTCTGCATGACGTTCTTTGGGCTTCAGACTACCCGACTTTCTTTATCCGTGAAATCCCCGCTATGAACATTCTGATTCTGGAAGACGAAGAGTTGGCGGCGCGTCAGACGGTGCAGTTTCTGCAGCAGGCCGGGCTGGCCGCCGAGGCGCCGCCCGTTCTACGTAGCGTGGAGAAGGCCCTGGCGTGGCTGCAGACCCACCCCATGCCCGACTTGCTGTTCTCCGACATCGAGCTGCTCGACGGCAACGTATTCAGCCTCTACGAGCGGTTTCAGGTGAGCTGCCCCATCATCTTCACCACCGCCTACGACCAGTACCTGCTGCCGGCGTTCCGGGGCAACGGCATTGCCTACCTGCTCAAGCCCTTCAGCTACGAGCAGTTTCGGGAGGCGCTGGATAAGTACCAGTTTCTGCGCGGCAGCTTTGCCGGCGCGGCGGCCGCTCCGGCGCCAGCCCTGAGCGCCGAAGTGCTGCATGAGCTGCACCAAGCGCTGCGCCAGAACAGCCAGCCGCAGTACAAGCAGCGTTTTTCGGTGCGGATGCGCAACGGCCTCTACGTGCTGCAGGTGGATGATGTGGCCTACGTGCAGGCCGACGAGGGCGTGACCTTTGCTATAGACGGGGCCGGCACGCGCTACCCGCTCAGCGGTACGCTCACGGAGCTGGAGCGCCAGCTCGACCCCGCCCGCTTCGGCCGCCTCAACCGTTCGGAGCTGGTGAATATTGCGTTTGTGGAGCGCGTGGAGCCGTACTTCAACAACCGGCTGGCCGTGCGGCTGCGCGGCAAGCCCGACCTCACCCTGACCACCAGCGCCGCCCAGACGCCGGAGTTCCGCCGGTGGCTGGAAGGGTAGGGGCCAGACTGTTGCGGCATGCGCTTTTTCCGGTGCTGCCTTTGCATCTGCGGGGGAGGAGCTGGCCTAAAAGTGGCAATTGAGTACCTTGCCACCGCAATACCGCTCCGGGCCCAATCGGCCGGCTCTGGGGTGGCCACCTCGTACTTTTCCTCAACCCCATACTTTTCCTCATGAGCATTATCACCGAAATCCACGCCCGGCAGATTTTCGATTCGCGCGGCAACCCGACCATTGAGGTAGACGTGACCACCGAAAGCGGCACCGTAGGCCGTGCGGCGGTTCCTTCGGGCGCCAGCACCGGCAAGCACGAAGCCGTGGAGCTGCGCGACAACGACAAGAGCAAGTACATGGGCAAAGGCGTGCTGCAGGCCGTGGACAACGTGAACAGCAAGATTGCCGAAGAGCTGGTAGGCTTCTCGGTGTTCGAGCAGGGCTTGCTCGATAAGATCATGCTGGAGATGGATGGCACGCCCAACAAAGCCAACCTGGGCGCCAACGCCATTCTGGGTGCTTCGCTGGCCATTGCCCGCGCCGCCGCGCAGGAAGCCGGCATGCCGCTCTACCGCTACGTGGGCGGCGTAAATGCCACCACGCTGCCCGTGCCGATGATGAACATCCTCAACGGCGGCTCGCACGCCGACAACAGCATCGACTTCCAGGAGTTCATGATCATGCCCGTGGGCGCTCCGTCGTTCTCGGAGGCGCTGCGCTGGGGCACCGAAATCTTCCATCACCTCAAGGAAGTGCTCAAAAAGCAGGGCTTCAGCACCAACGTGGGTGATGAAGGCGGCTTTGCCCCGAACATCAAGAGCAACGAAGACGCCATCAAGATTGTACTGCAGGCCATCGAGAAGGCCGGCTACAAGCCCGGCGACGACGTGATGATTGCCATGGACGCCGCGGCCTCCGAGTTTTACTCCGATGGCCACTACCACTTCAAGAAGAGCACCGGCGACAAGCTGACCTCGTCGGAGATGGTGAACTACTGGACCGACTGGACCAAGAAATACCCCATCATCAGCATCGAGGATGGCATGGACGAGGACGACTGGAGCGGCTGGAAGGCCCTCACCGACAGCATCGGCAACACCACCCAGCTCGTAGGCGACGACCTGTTCGTGACCAACGTCAACCGCCTGCAGCGCGGTATCGATGAGCAGATTGCCAACGCCATCCTCATCAAGGTAAACCAGATTGGTACGCTCTCCGAAACGATTGACGCCATCAACCTGGGCCGCCGCAACGGCTACAAGAGCATCATGAGCCACCGCTCCGGCGAAACCGAGGACAACACCATTGCCGACCTGGCCGTGGCCCTGAACACCGGCCAGATCAAGACCGGCTCGGCCTCGCGCTCCGATCGGATGTCGAAGTACAACCAGCTGCTCCGCATCGAGGAAGAGCTGGGCGAAGTAGCTTACTTCCCCGGCCGCAAGATGTAAGTTGGTAGCACGGGCTTCAGCCTGTGCCGTAAATTACAAGCCCGCCCGATGCTGCATCGGGCGGGCTTTGTTTTTGCCGCCGCGCCCGGCCCGGGCGAAACCCTGCGCTACGTTTTCTATCTTTGGCTATGCAACTCTCGGATCTGACGGCGCGCGTGCCGCGCTTTCTGCGCAGCTTTTACTTCTACACCGGGCTGGGCTTTCTGGTCTGGATGTTCGTGTTTGATGCCAACGACCTGCTGAAGCAGTATGACATGTACGCCAAGCTGCAGGAGCTCCAGACCGAGAAGCAGTACTACCTCGACAACATTGAGGTGGTGAAGCGCGAGCGGGCCGAGCTGCTGAGCAGCCCTGAGCTGCTGGAGAAATTTGCGCGCGAGAAGTACATCATGAAGCGTCCCGGCGAAGACGTATTCGTGCTCGTGCCGCAGGCCGAAGAATAGCACCTGGCCGCTACGGCACAGCCTTTGCCGTATGCAGGATATGAAGAATCGTCGGTTTCGTTGGTTTTGCTGCGTGTTGAGTGCTCTGTTGGCAGCCGCTGGCCCGCTGGCGGCGCAGCAGCCAGTACCGGACGTGGCCGTGGAGCCCGTGGCCATATCGTCGCAGATTCAGGTGGCGCGGCAGTTTCTGCTGGCCGTGCTGGCCGGCAACTACCCGGCCGCCTACGCTTTGCTCGCGCCCGAAGTCAGCCGCAATGTGCCGTTGGCGCGGTTTCAAGCCACCGCCGAGCCGCTCTATCAACAAGGGCAGCGCTACCAGCCCACCATCGACCTCTACAAGCTGGGCTTCCGCATCAGCGCTGACAACAGCACCCGCGCCTTCGTGGCCTTCATGTTCCGCAGCGATACGCTGGCCTCGCGCCCCAACCTACAGCTAGACGTCACGTTCCGCGACACCACCGCCCACCAGGTTCTCAGCTTCGGCCTCGTGCCGCTGGGAGAGGTGAAGAAGTGATGGGGTTAATCTGGATTGGAAAAGACCGTCATTCCGAGCGGAGCGAGGAATCTCGCTAGTGTGGTAGAATCAGTTACTACACTGGCGAGATTCCTCACTCCGCTCGGAATGACGGTCTTTTCCTTGTTACCTGTCACCTCATTACCCAAAATCACCCCGGCAGCGAGATCTTGCCCATGCTGACGGCGGGCACGCGCTGGCGGCCGGCGCCGATGGAGACGGGCTGGCCGGCTACGGCCTCGTTGGCCAGTACGGCAAACAGGATGGCTTCTTTGGCATCAGGCAGCACGCCCAGCTCCTCGGTGGTGGCGAAGCGGCAGGAGGGGAGGTAGCGCTGCAGCGCCGCCTGTAGCGCCGGATTGTGGGCCCCGCCGCCGCTGCAGTACACGGCCAGCGCCGGCTGCTCACCAAACACC
Source organism: Hymenobacter yonginensis (assembly GCF_027625995.1). Classification (NCBI taxonomy): domain Bacteria; kingdom Pseudomonadati; phylum Bacteroidota; class Cytophagia; order Cytophagales; family Hymenobacteraceae; genus Hymenobacter; species Hymenobacter yonginensis. The sequence goes on along the minus strand of NZ_CP115396.1, from coordinate 3,251,118 downwards.
TGCTGCGCGGCGCGGGCCACGCCGGCCGCACTCAGCTCCACCAGCGTGGCCAGCAGGTCTTCAGTGCCTAGCTGCTCGGTGCCGGTGCGCTGTTGAGCCTGCTGCAGATATTCGGGGCCGAACAGCTCCGGGCCGGTGGTTTTAGGCAGCGCCGCCCCGAAAAACGGATGCTCCAACAGGGCCTGCAGCAGCGGCGCGTGGATGCGGCCGGCCAGCGCCAGGCGGCCATCCTCATCGTAGGGCAGGCCACAGCGGGCCCGAACGGCGGCATCGAGCAGGGTGTTGCCGGGGCCGGTGTCGGTGCTGAAGGCGGCGCTGGTATCGTGGCCGGTGCGGGGCAGGTAGGTGAAGTTGGCAATGCCGCCCAGGTTGAGCAGCAGCCGCTCCTCGGTGGGGCTGCTGAGCAGCAGGTAGTCGCCGTAGGCCGCCAGGGGGGCGCCTTCGCCGCCGGCCGCAATGTGCTTCTGCCGGAAGTCGCTGAGCGTAATGATGCCGGTGCGCACCGCTACCTGGTCGCCGTCGCCGAGCTGCAGGGTGGCGTTCAGGCCCGTGAAATCGGGGTGGTGGTGCTGGTGGGCGGGGGCGTGGTAGATGGTCTGGCCGTGGCTGGCTATCAGGTCCACTTCTGTGGGCATCAGCTGCCACTCGCGCAGGCAGGCCAGCACCATATCGGCGTGCAGGGCGCCCAGCCAGGGGTTGAAGAGCGTCAGGTGTTCCAAGCTGATCTGGCCGGTGGCGCCGCCCGCAAACACTATCCGGATGCGGCGGCGCACGTCGTCGGAATAGGGCACGGTGCTAAACTGCTCCAGCTCCAGCCGGGTGGCCGGGCCGTGGCCGTGCAGCCGGCACAGCGCCACATCCAGCCCATCTAGCGAAGTGCCCGACATCAGGCCGATGATGCGCCGGCTGGGCTGCTGCGCCAGCTGGCACAGGCGGTGGAGGTGTGCGTTCATAGGATTTTTGTGCCGTTTACTGCCGCTGAGAGTGGTCGCAGAGAAGCTGAAACATTTTTTGTACCGTTTAGTACTAATGAGGCATTTAGGGCCAGTCAGATCATCGAATGCAAAGAAAGCAGAAATGCCCTTGCTGTAATCAGCAAGGGCATTTTCAAGAGATTATCTACTGGAGCAAACAAAGTCAGCCTGCGGCGACCGGCCCAACGGCTGGAAAAAGCTGCCGGACCGGGGCGTGCTTACTTCTACTCGATTTTCTTGCCGGTCATGGCCTGCTTGATGGAGATGTTCATCACCCGCTCGGCGTAGGGGCTGGTGAGGGCTTCGAGCTCGTCAACAGCTTTCAGGATGGTGTCTTTGTCGCGGGTTTCCAGCGACTCGCGCAGGCGCTGGGTGGCGGCGGCCGTCTGCGTGATTTCGTCTTCGGAGAGGTGCAGCTGGTTTTTCTCAACGAACCGCTCTACTTGATACAGCATCTGCTCGGCTACGGTGCGGGCCTCAATCACCATGCGGGCGGCCACGTCTTCGCGGGCGTGAGTCAACGAGTCCATCAGCATCTGTTCCACCTGCTCGTCGGTGAGGCCGTACTGGGGCTTGATTTCCACGGCCTGGCGTGTGGTGGAGCGCAGCTCGATGGCCTCCACCTTCAGGATACCGTCGGCGTTCAGGATGAAGTTGACATCCACTTTGGGCAGGCCGGCAGGCATGGCCGGAATGCCGCGTAAGTCGAACTCGGCCAGCTTGCGGTTTTCCTGCACCAAATCCCGCTCGCCCTGGTACACCGAGATTTTTAGGTTCACCTGCCCATCCACGCTGGTGGTGTACTGGCGGCCGGCCTTGGTTGGGATTTTGGAGTTGCGCGGGATGATGGGGTCCATGAGGCCGCCCAGGGTTTCGATGCCGAGCGTGAGCGGCGTCACGTCCAAGAGCAGCACGTCGCGGCGGTTGCCGGCCAGGATGTCGGCCTGGATGGCGGCGCCCAGCGCTACCACCTCGTCGGGGTTGAGCGAGTTGTTGGCGGGCTGCTGGAAAAACTCGGAAACCGAATCGTAGACCAGCGGCACCCGCGTGGAGCCACCTACCAGCAGCACGGCATCGAGGTCCGCAGGCGTGAGGCCGGCGTCGGTGAGGGCCTGGCGGCAGGACGTGATGGTGCGGTCCACTAGAGGCTGCACCAGCTGGTTGAACTCAGATTTGCTGAGTCGTACCACCACGTCGTCGCCGAGGTTACCGGCGAAGTCGTCGTGCTGGCTAAGGTACCGCTTGGCCGATTCAGCCAGCAGCCGCAACTCCTGCTGCAGCGAGCCATTATTATGCAGTTGGTCGGCGAGGCTGTAGGTGGCGGTCCAGTGGTCGGAAATGGCGCGGTCCAGGTCGTCGCCGCCCAGGTAGGTGTCGCCGTTGGTGCTCAGTACCTCGAAGATGCCCTGCTGAATGCGCAGGATGCTCACGTCGAAGGTGCCGCCGCCGAGGTCGTACACAGCCACGGTTTTCTCGTCGTCGGGGCTCAGGCCGATGCCGTAGGCCAGCGCGGCCGCCGTGGGCTCGTTCACGATGCGCAGCACTTCCAGGCCCGCCAGGCGGCCGGCGTCGCGGGTGGCCTGGCGCTGCGAGTCGTTGAAGTAGGCCGGCACCGTAATCACAGCCTTGTTGACGGGCGTTTTGAGGGCGTGCTCGGCGCGGGCACGCAGCTCACGCAGAATCTCGGCCGACAGCTCGATGGGGGAGTAGAACTTGTCGCCAACCCGGATTTTCACCAGGCCTTCTGAGTTGTCGTCGATGACCTTATAGCCCAGCTCGCGGGCGTGCTCGCCGAGGTCTTTGTAGCTTTTGCCCAGCAGGCGCTTCACCGAATAAATCGTGTTTTCGGAGTCGGTGAGCAGGTATTGCTTGGCGTCGGTGCCCACGATGGGCGTTTCGCCGCCCTGTGGGAAGTGCACCACCGACGGCACGATGGTGCCGCGGCCCTGGTCGTTGATGGCGCGGGGTTGGCGCGAGTCGGGCTGGATGTAGGCCACCAGCGAGTTGGTGGTGCCCAGGTCGATGCCGACGATGATTTCTTCCTGCTGTATGCTCCCGGTGGAGAGGTTGATTGCGACTTTGGCCATGCGGATAAAGACAGCGCGCCCGGGGGCGCGCACGGTGAGGCAAAACGGGCGTGAGCGAGAACAACCGGCCCGGCGCGTAAAGGGCCCAAAAGTACGGAAGAAAACCCGCCCACGCCGTGTTGCACCCCGGCCACCCAGGTGGGGCCGCGAAGGGTTTCATAAAAGATGTACATAATTGCCGCCTTTGCCAAACCGCTTATATAGCTACTCACGTAGGACTCTATATAATTAGAAATCAATACTGTCGGACCTTATCCTTCCCGGCAGAATTACCACAGGCCCGCCGGCTTCCGGCCTGCCTGTTCTCGCTCTATATCCCGCTCCGCACACCGCGCGTTTGGCTTTGCTTTTTGCCACCATCGGCTTGTTGCCGCTGGTGTGTTGCGTTTCCTCATCCTTACCCTTTCCAACCCCCTTATCCATCATGGCAAAAAACATTACGCGTCCCATTCTGCTGCTGGCCGCCGCTACCACCGCTGTAGTAGGTGCCGTCGCCTGGAGTGGCCAAGGCACCCGCCTGGAAGCTTCCAGCCACCGCGAAGCCCCGCTTATTGCCGACGACCCGTTGGCCGACAACACCGACCTGTACGCCTTCCGGAGCCCCGACGCTGCGGAAACCGTGACCATCATCGCCAACTACATTCCGCTGGAGCTGCCCCAGGGTGGCCCCAACTACAACACGTTCGGCGAGAACGTGCGCTACGAGATTCACGTGAAGAACAGCGCCACCACCACCGGCGACGACATCACCTACCGTTTCACGTTCTCGCGCACCAACCAGGACCCCACCACGTTCTTCAACATCCGGCTGGGCCAGCAGAACCTGAAAACCACCTACACCCTGGAAGCTATCCGGGGTGGGGCTACCACCACGCTGGTCACCAACGGCATCGTGCCGCCTACCAACGTAGGTCCGCGCTCCATCACCAGCGCTGCCGGCCTCAACACCACCTATGACGCCCTGATGACCGGCGCCATCCGGACGGCGGCCAACGGCGTGAAAGTATTCTGCGGCCCGACCGACGACCCGTTCTTTGCCGATCTGGGCGGTATTTTTGATCTGGGTGGTATCCGCACGGCCAGCGCCCGCGACGGCCTGGCCCGCAAGAACACCCACGCCATTGCCCTGCAGATTCCGATTTCGCTGCTGCAGAAAGACGGCAAAACCGCCGCCCAGGCCGCCAACATTCTGGACCCTGATTTCGTGATTGGCGTGTGGGCTTCGGCCAGCCGCCCGGCCCTGCGCACGCTCAATGCCGACGGCACGCAGGCCCATTCAGGCAACTGGATTCAGGTGTCGCGCATTGGTATGCCGCTCACCAACGAAGTAATCGTGCCCATCGGCGGCAAGGACCGCTGGAATTCGCGCACGCCCTACACCGAGGACGCCTCCACCGACGACTACCTCTCCAACCCTGAACTCGGCCTGTACATGGCCGAGGGCACGGCCAACGGTACCACCTACTACGGCGCGGCCGTACCCGGTCTGGCCCCGCTGCGCATCCAGAGCAACTCGCTGCAGGCATTCGACTTCCGTAACGGCGCCAACGGCGTATCGGGCCTGACGGCCACCCAGCGTGCCGGTACCGTGTTTGCTGACGCCACGTTTGGCCCCTACCTGCTGCGCGCCGGCAAGCCGCGTTCCGTGGATATCCTGCCGATCTTCCACACGGGCGTGCCCAACCTGCCGCCTTACCAGCTGGCCACGGGCAAGCCGGCCCGCAACCCGCTGGCGGCCGGCAAGCCGTTCATCAACAACTTCCTGCCCGTACTCGGCGACATGCTGCGCCTGAACATGGCCGTGCCCGCTACGCCGCGCAACTCGGCTGATTTCAGCTCCGAAGGCCTGCTGCAGGCTGCCGTGCTGGGCCTCACCGATCCGCGCTACAACGCCAATGCCACGCTGCAGAACATTCCGAACATGGACGGCTTCCCGAACGGCCGCCGTCTGGAGGATGACGTGACGCGTATCGAACTGCAAGCCGTAGGTGGTGCCGTACTGGCCGCCATTGGCTTGTTCTACGACGACTACACAGCCACCGCTACCAGCCCGCTCACGCCGCAATTGCTGGGCGTGGTAGGCTTCCGCACCGGTATTGAAGCCAACGACACCACGTTCAAAGCCGGCTTCCCGTATGCCCAGACACCCTGGAGCGGCACCAAAGCCCAGCGCGTAGCCCTGTCGCAGCGCAACGCCACCGGCGGCCTCGGCCTGCAGCCCAACACCGTCGACAACTTCGTGGCCTACCCGAATCCGGTAGTTGACCAGACCACGTTCAGCTACGAAGTAGGCGTGAAGTCGGACCTGACGCTGCGCATCACCGACTTGAACGGCCGCGTGATTGCCACGCCGATGAAAGGCAAAGCCCACAAGCCCGGCGCCTTTGAGTACGCATGGCGCATGCCGTCCGGCACGGCCGCCGGCATCTATGTAGCTACCCTCTCGAACGGCTCGACGGTGCTGCAAACCATCCGGATTGCGCACCAGCGCTAGTCTGCTTTGTTCTGGCGCAGCATCCGGCCCTGGCTAGGTGCTCTGCCTGCCAGCCAAATGAGAAAGTTAGCCGGGCCCGGATGAGCCCGGCTAACTTTTGGGCGGTAATCAACGCAACCAGCGGCCCCATCGCCCTATCTTTCCTTCCGAACTCTCAACTCCCGTTTCTGTGCGAAAATATCTTTACCCGATCTTACTGCTGAGCTTTATGGCGGCGGTGGCGGCGCTGGTTTTCTTCCGGAAGCCCGAGCCCGTTCCCGCCCTCAAGCCCCGGCACGGCGACCTAGCGCTGGGTGGCGAGTGGGTGAACACCCAGCAAGCCGTGGGCGGCCTGCTGGCCCGCCTGCGCGACAAACCCGACGACACCAAGGCCCAGTTGCTGCTGGCCCAGGCCTACATGCAGGAAGGCCGCGTAACCGGCGACCATCCGTACTACGACATGGCCGCCGTGAAGCTGCTCGACGAGATTCTGCGCCGGGAACCCGACAATTTTGAGGCGCTGTGCTGCAAAGCCTCGCTCAGCCTCACCCAGCACCACTTCACCGAAGGCCTGGCCCTGGCCGAACAGGCCGTGCAGCTCAACCCCAACAACGCCTTCGTGTACGGGCTGCTCTGCGACGCCAACGTAGAGTTGGGCCGCTACCCCGAAGCCGTGCGCATGGCCGACAAGATGAATACCGTGCGCCCCGACCTGCGGGCCTACGCCCGGGTATCGTACCTGCGCGAAATCCACGGCGACGTGCCCGGCGCCATCGAGGCCATGGACATGGCCACCAAAGCCGGCGTAGGTGGCCTGGAGCAAACCGAATGGTCGCGCATCACGCTGGGCCACCTTTACGAAACCACCGGCGACCTGAACCGCGCCGAGCAGCAGTACCAGACGGCCCTGGCGGCCCGCCCCGGCTACGCCTACGCCCTGGCCGGCCTCGGCCGCGTGGCCAAAGCCCGCCACGACTATCCGGCGGCCATTGCGCACTTCCTGAAAGCCCGCGCCACGGTGAAGGACTATGCCTTTGCCGATGAGCTGACCGACCTCTACCGCCTCAACCACGAGCCGGCCAAAGCCAACGCCATGGCCCGCGAGGCCATCAAAATGCTGGCTACCGACGCCAAAGAGGCCGACGATAACGAGCAGATGGGCCACTACGCCGACCGGGAGCTGGCCTACGCCTACCTGAAAACCAACGAGCCCGACAAAGCTCTGGAGCACGCCAAAGCCGAGTACGAGCGCCGACCCGACAACATCGACGTGCAGGAAACGCTGGCCTGGGTACACTACAAGCGCGGCGAATACGCTGCGGCCCGCAAGCTCATCACGCAGGCCCGCCGCACCAACTCCCAAAACCCCACGCTTCTGTGTCGCGCCGGCCTGATTGCCACCAAATCCGGCCACGCCGCCGAGGGCCAGGCCCTGATCCGGCAGGCCCTGGCCATCAATCCCTACCTGAGCCTGGAGCTGGCCGAGGAAGGCAAGCAGCTGCTGGCCGCGCGATAACCGCATGAAGCCGCCGCTACCCTCCCGCCTGCTACTGCTGCTGCCGTTGCTGCTGGCTCCGGCCGCCGCCAGTGCCCACGCGCTGGACGGCGTAGACGTCAGCAAACTTTCCCAGGCCGATGCCATCTGGATTTACCTGAAGCTGGGTTTCGAGCACATCCTGCCGCTGGGCCTCGACCATATTCTGTTCGTGCTGAGCATTGCGCTGCTGGAGCCGCGCCTGAAGTCGGTGCTGGTGCAGGCCACGGCCTTTACGGTGGCGCACTCCATCACGCTGGGGCTGGCCATGTACGGGCTGATTTCGCCGCCGCCAGGTATTATTGAGCCCATTATTGCGCTGTCGATTCTGTTTGTGGCGCTGGAAAACATCCTCGTCAGCAAGCTGAATCCGTGGCGGGTGGTGGTGGTGTTCGGCTTTGGGCTGGTGCACGGCATGGGCTTCGCCAGCGTCCTGACCGGGCTGGGGCTGCCGCGGCGGCTGTTTCTGGAGTCGTTGCTGGCCTTCAATGTGGGCGTGGAGCTGGGCCAGGTGGCCGTGATTCTGCTGGCTTGGGGGCTGGTTGGCTACTGGTTCAGTGGCAAGCCCTGGTACAAGCAGCGCGTGGTGGTGCCGGCGTCCATCGTCATCGGCCTCATTGCCGCCTACTGGACGGTGGAGCGGGTGTTTTTCGCCTGATAATAGCTGTCATTCCGACCGCAGGGAGGAATCTGAGGAAACACACCAAGCAAACTCAGATTCCTCGCGCTGCTCGGAATGACAGCCAAACAACAAAAAGTAAACAACGAATATGCTCCGTTCCGTCCTCATCTGGCTGCTGCTGCTCAACTACCTGCTGGTAGTTGGCGCGGGCCTCGTGGGCCGGCCGGAACCCGTGCCACAGCGCGCCACCGCCTACGTGCACAGCGCCGACTGCCAGCAAAAGCACTACCTGCAAATCGACTGCTTCGACCACTGCAACGGCGAGCAGTACGCCACCCGCAAACCCGGCGCCTCGGAAACGCCGCTACACTTCCTGAGCACCCTCAAAGGGCTGGACGTGCATTGCCTCACCGCCGCCGAACCAGCTCCGGTAGCGGTAGTTATCTACGCCCCGAAACCCCAGGCGCCGCGCCTGCGCCCGGCTGTGCCGGCTGGTTTCGGGCAGCAGCCCTACGCGCCGCCGCGCCACGGATAAGAAGTGCTGCGGGCCTCCCTGTGCCCGCTTTTTCGGTTTGCCAGGCAAGCCGGATTCTGTCAACTTCTTATCACCCGACGTGCCTTCTGCCCGCCTCGCGTGCGGTAGAGGTCCCGTCATGGCTGTGGCACTATGCACCTCTACTTTTTACGACTTTACCTGCTTGGGCTGGCGCTGCTGGCCCTGAGCAGCCGCCCGGCGTCCGCGCAATCTAGCGCCCTGGCCACGCTACGCGGCACCATCACCGATTCTCTTTCCGGACAACCACTGCCGGGCACTGGGCTGCAGCTGACTGGCCCGGCCGGCACTACCGGCACTGCTACCGACGCTTTGGGCCACTTCCGGCTCGGTGGACTTGCGGCCGGCACCTACACGCTGCAAGCCACCGGCCTCGGCTACGGCACCCGCCGCCAGACCCTCACGCTGGCTGTCGGCGAAACCCAGACCCTCGCGCTGGCGCTGCCCGCCGTGGCCCTCAATCTGCGCGAAGTCACGGTGGCCCAGCCCCGCGACCCCAACCAGAGCCTGGCCGCCATCACCCGCATCGACCAGGTGCTGCGGCCCGTGAACTCGGCGCAGGATCTGCTGCCGCTGGTGCCGGGCCTGGTGATTGCGCAGCACGCTGGCGGCGGCAAGGCCGAGCAGATTTTCATCCGCGGCTTCGATGTCGACCACGGCACCGATTTCAACGTGAGCATCGACGGGCTGCCGGTGAACATGGTCAGCCATGCCCACGGCCAGGGCTACGCCGACATGCACTTTGTGATACCCGAAACCGTGGACGCGCTACGCGTGTACAAAGGCCCCTACACGGCCCGTTTCGGCGATTTTGCCACGGCCGGCTCCGGCGAGTTCAGCACCAAAACCAGCCTGGAAAGCAGCCTGGCCAAGGTGGAAATCGGGCGGTTTGATACACGCCGGGCGGTGGCGCTGCTGGATCTGCTGCCCGCCGGCAAGCACTTGCTGTCCAACCAGACCGAAAGCGCCTACCTGGCCTCCGAGTACACGTTCACCAACGCCTATTTCGACAGCCCGCAGCACTTTCGGCGCTTCAACGGGCTGGGCAAATACACCGGTATTCTGTCCGACCGCACGTCGTTGATGCTGCTGGGCTCGCACTTCACTTCGCGCTGGGATGCCTCGGGGCAGGTGCCGGAGCGGGCCGTGCGCGACGGCCGGATTTCGCGCTTCGGCTCCATCGACGACACCGAGGGCGGCAGCACCAGCCGCACCAACGCCACGGCCGTGCTCACCACCGCCCTGCCCCACGATGCCGTGCTGCGCCAGCAGGCTTACTTCTCGCGCTACAATTTCAACCTCTACTCCAACTTTACTTTCTTCCTCGAAAACCCCGACCAGGGCGACCAGATCCGGCAAACCGACGGCCGCAACATCTACGGCTACACCGGCACCTACGAGCGCACCGGCCAGCTGGGCCGCCGGGCCCTGCGCTCCACCTTCGGCCTCGGCACCCGCATTGATGATGTGGACGTGGCTCTGCGCAACTCCGTGAAGCGGCAGGTGACCGGCACCATCGTGGCCGGCCGGGTGTTCGAGCAGAACCTGAACGCCTACCTCGACGAGACGCTCACGCTCACCGAGCAACTCACGCTCAACGCCGCCCTTCGGGCCGACTACTTCGTGTTTCGCTACCGCGATGCGCAGGACACCGAAACTTCGGGCCGCGCCACCAAGGCGCGCATCAGCCCCAAGCTGAACCTCTATTACGACCTCACGCCGAACACGCAGCTGTTTGTGCGTTCGGGCCTGGGCTTCCACTCCAACGATGCCCGCGCCGTAGTCGTGAACCGCAACGACTCGCTGCCGGCGCTGCCCCGGGCCATCGGCTACGAGGTGGGCAGCACCTTCAAGCCGCTGCCGGCGCTGGTGGTGAATGCCGCCTTCTGGGCCCTGCACCTGCAGGACGAGCTGGTGTACGTCGGCGACGGCGGCTTCACGGAAAGCGCCGGCCGCACCCGCCGCTTCGGCGCCGACGTGGCTTTGCGCTACCAGCTCAGCCGTATGCTCTTCGCTGATGTGGACCTGAACTATGCCCACGGCCGGCTGGTGGGCGTGCCGAAAGGGGAGAATTACATTCCGCTGGCGCCCAGCTTTACCACCGTGGGCGGCCTCACGCTCAAGCAGCCGCGCGGCCTGAGCGCCAGCCTGCGCTACCGCCACCTCAACACCCGCCCGGCCAACGAGGCCAACACAGTACAGGCGCAGGGCTATTTCCTGCTCGATGCCGTGGCCAGCTACGCCGTGGGCCGCTTCGTGCTTGGGGCTACCGCCGAGAACCTGCTGAACGTGGAGTGGAACCAGGCCCAGTTCGACACCCTGAGCCGCCTGCCCGGCGAGCCCACCGAAGGCGTTTCGGAGCTGCACTACACGCCCGGCACACCGTTTTTCGTGAAAGGCAGCGTGAGCGTGCTGTTTTAGCGCAGGTGTGGGCAGCCCGTTCCGGTGTCGAAAGTGCTGGAGTGGGCACATAATGGCTGCTTTTCTTCCCCATCCCTCAATGTTTTCGCTATGTCTTCCTTCATCAAAACTATAGTTGCTGCCGACGCTGTTTCGGCGGCTTTTTCTTCTTACTCGTCTTGTTCACTGGTGGCGGTTGCTGCACCCAAAGTGCACCTTTTACCTAGCTGGCCGCCCCAGCGGACAGTCCTGGAAATGGAGAGCCATACCCAGGGCCGCCTTCGGGCGCGCTCAGTGCCCTACCGGTCGGGTAAGCGCTGGTAGGTTTGTGTAGACAGCAAAAAGCCTCTTCCGAAACATGGAAGAGGCTTTTTGATGCTTTGAAAGCAGTTTATTTTTCTTCCGTGCTTTCCTCAGCTGCTGGAGTGTGCCTACCTTGCCGCCATGCGTACGGAGCCTGGAATTTGGGGGAAGAAGTGGCGGCAGCTGGCCGTAGCAGCCATCGGGTTGGGGGTGGCCGGCTGCAACGTGTCGGCCTCCGACAGCAACGCTGCCGCGCCGAATGCCAGCCAGCTGGGGCCAGCTCCCACCGATACGGCTACCCCCATAACTACCCCGCTGCCCGATTCGCTGGCCCTCACGCCCGTGGCGCCGCTGCCCGCCCTGCCCGATTCGGTGCGCCAGGCGGTGCAGCTGCTGCACAAGCAACTGGGCCCCGAGGCCGCCGATTTGCGGCCTGAAGTGCTGGAACGCGCCTGTGTCGGCTACCTCGCACTGCGCCAAGAGGGCCGCATCCAGCAGGGCGGCGTGCTGGCCGTAGCCGACATGGATTTGCCTTCTTCGGAAAAGCGCCTGTGGGTGCTGGATCTGCGGCAGGGCCGGGTGCTGTACCGCAGCCACGTCGCGCACGGCCGGGGCTCGGGCAGGCTGCGGGCTCGGCGCTTCTCCAACACCATCAAGTCGGCGTGTACGGCGCTGGGCTTCTACCGCACCCAAGACACCTACGGCGGCAGCCACGGCCTCTCACGCCGCCTGCGCGGCCTCGACAAAGGCCAGAACGACAACGCCCTGCGCCGCTACGTCGTCCTCCACGCCGCCGATTACGTGAGCCGCCAGCATCTGCAGCGCCACGGCCAGGTTGGCTACAGCCGCGGCTGCCCCGCCCTGCCCCCCGACCAGTACCGCGCCATCATCCAGAGCCTGCCCGAAGGTTCCTGCCTACTGCTCGCCGGCCCCGGTCTGGAATCGAAGTGGCTGGATGGCACCGCCGCTGCCGCCCGGCAGCTAGCGGCGCGGGGCTGGCGGTAAGGCACGCCGTGAATGGCGGGCCTTATGCAGGTGCCAGAAGATGTAACGCGAAGTTCCACTTCGCGACACCCGGATAAATTCGCGACGCCCGGCAATTTGCGACACCCGATGAATCCAAATGCTGCTGCTTGACCCTGCTTGCTCTGGCGCTCCGCGAAGTGGAACTTCGCGTTACATCTTCTGGATTCAACGTAAAACCCTACAGCATAAAAAAAAGCGCCTCCGGAATTCCCGGAGGCGCTTTTTTGCAAGTCATTAAGCCTGATTTTACTGCACCGCAACTTTGCGGCTCAGGCCGAGTTCCGGCACGTTCAGCTGGTAGACACCGGCCGGCAACGCCCGCTCGATGCGGAGGCGCTGCTCGGTGGAGCCGGGGTAGAGGCGCACTTTCTGCTCATGCACGAGGCGGCCCATCAGGTCCGTCAGGCGCAGCGTGGCCGTCACGTCCGTCGGCGACTGCAGCACCATGTCGATGCGGTTGGCGGCGGTGGGGTTGGGGTACACCGTCAGGTCGGCGCCGGCCAGCGGGGTGCGGGCGTTGGCCGTGGACAGCACGCCGGTTTCGCGCAGGGCCGTGCTGGTGAGGACGGCCGGAGCGGTGTAGGTGGCCTTGATAAAGGCGCGCTGGGCCGGGTTGGAGGTGGAAGCGTTTTTGGCGCGCAGCGTCAGCCAGCCGGTAGCGGTGGGCGTGTAGGTGCCCGTGAGGGTACCGGTGCCGGTTTTGCTGCTCACGATGGTGCTCGTGCCGCTCACCAGCTCTACCGTGAGGCTGCGGGTGGCATCCGTTGGGAACAGGTTATAGGTGACGGCCTTGCCCGATTCTACGTAGATGCGGCCCGCCGTGCGGTAGGCCGTGGACGAGGCCGGCAGCTGCCCGCCCTGCTTCAAGGACGAGGCGTGCGAGTCGCCTAGGTCGTCGGCCAGCTCCCATTCCTGGGTGGTCGCCATGGCGGCGCGCACGTAGTTGGTGCCAATGCCCACGGGCGCCCACACCGAGTAGCCACGCCGGCCGCCGGTGGCCGTGCCGTTGCAGGGCGGTGTGTTGATGCTCACCGTCTGTGAGCCGCTTACCGTCACGGTAGCGGTGCCGTTGGCGCCGGAGTAGTCCTTGAGCACGGTGCCGGGCGCGAAATCACACGAAACCGTGCTGTTCTGCCAGGTCGAGAAGTTGTCGTTGATGCCGATGATGGCCTTGGTGCTCCGCTCGATGACCAGGTGGTCTTGGGCCTGCCAGCGCACTTTGTAGGCACCGTCCTTGAAACGCAGGTTCTGGTGGCACCAGATCAGGTTTTCGATGTCGGAGCGCTGGGGCAGTTCCACGGTGCTGGTGGGCTGATGCGAGTAGCGCTTGCCCGTGCTGCCGATGTTGAACAAATCCTCGAAGAAAATCTGCGGCGAGCCATCCACGGCCAGCGCGGCGGCATACGCGGCCGAGAGGCGCGGGTCGAACGGGTCGATGTGGGGGGCCAACTCCGAGCCGGTGTTCCAGCCAGTGTAATTGCCGGTGGCGCTTACCTGGGGCCGGAACGTGTCGTGGTTGTTCACAAACGGTACCGTGCGGTGCACGAACTGTCCGTTGATCTGCACCACCCGCGTGCCCTGCTGGTAAGTCGGCAACGAGCCAATATCGAAGTTGCCGCCCCCGCTTACGATGCTGTACAGCGCGTTGCGCAGCGAAAAGTCGAAGGTGCCGGCGCGGTTCTGCACGGCGGCCACCCAGCTGTCCATCTGGCCGCTGCCGCCCACCCATTCGCCCACGGCGTACATGGTGGCGCCGCCATTGGCCCAGCCGGCGTTGCTCTGCATATTGTAGAGGAAATCCTCCATGGCAAACTCCGGAAAGTGCTTCACGGCGTCCAGACGCACGCCATCAAAGCCTTCCTGCTTCTTGTACCACACCAGCCAGTTGCGCTGGTTGGTGCGCATGTAGTCGGTACCCTGCGCGGGGTTGAAGGTGGCGTTGGAGCTCTGGCCGTAAGAGCCACTGTAGTAGCTGATATCGGGCCCAAACAGAATCTGGTTCTGGTCGCCGGAGGTGGAGTTGTTGCCGGGGTTGGGGTTGAAGTTCTGCCAGTTTTTGGGGAAGCGGCCGTTGCGGGCCAGGTAGTTGGCGGCGGTTTCGTCGGTGGCGGGCTTGCTGTAGCTCACGTACCGGAAGTTCTTGTACTTGCTGGTCGAGCCATCTTCCCAGGCGGCCGGATCCTGTCCGCCGCCGCCGGTTTGTGAGCCGGCCCCGTCGTTGTGGTTGAGCACGATGTCCTGCACCACCTCGATGCCGTTGGCGTGCAGCACGGCCACGGCGCGTAGCAGCTCATCCTTGTTGCCGAGGCGGGTGGCGGTGAAGCCTTTCTGGTACTTATCGCCCAGATCGTAGTTGTCGAAGGGCGAGTAGCCGTTGCCCTGGTTGCCATTCTTGATGCTCGGCGGGAGCCACACGGCATCAATGCCCATGGCTTTCAGGCGTGGGGCCAGCAGGGCAATGTAATTAGCCCAGCCGTTGGGGTAGTTGGTGTTCCAGTAGTCCCACCAGTAGCCCTGCAGGACTACTTTTTGGGCTTTGGCGGGTTGGCCGCCCAGCACTAATAAGGCAGCGGCCGCCAGGGTGAGCTTGCGCCACCAGGCATTTGTACAATTGAGCATATGGGTTTGGGGAATTGGTTGGTGATGCGGGTCGGAAGCGGCGAAAATTCGCTCATGCCGGCTTTTTTGGGAAAAGCCGGGCTACAAGATAAATGATAAAATTCCGTTGTCAGGCCCCAGACCAAAATATTGCTGCTGCCGCTGTTGCTACCCTTCTTCCGCGCTCCGCAGTCAACCACAAGGAATTAATCGTGCCAGCGCTATGTTATGCGTATTCCGGTGCCCACAGCGGCGGTGCAGTCATCCGGTCCCGCGCTGTTTGCGTATAAGGATACCGGATGGCTTTTACCAAGTGAAAGGCATCTTTTCTACAACCGAAACTGAAGTGTGTCGATGGAAAATCAGAGTGTAGTTCGTCGTCAGCGGCTGAAGCGCCGGGCCCGCCGGGTGGCGCGCCGGGTACTCCCGTTCGTAGCTGCCCTGTTCATGGCTACTCCGCTGGCTGGCCCGGTAATGGGCAGCGGCAATAAGGTAAAAGCTCAGGGGATGGAAGCGAAGCTGCCATCAGCCAAAAACCTGCAGACCGCTTTCTTCAACCAGCGCCTGCACGACCTGTACCGCGACTTGAATGTGGAAAGCCAGGGTCTGCGCTACAACGTGTTCGAGAAAGCCATGACCGGCTACCTTAACCTGCAGCACAACGGCCAGCTCTCCGACGATAAGCAGCTGCTGACGGTAGTGGATTTCGAGCTGCCTAGCACTGAAAAGCGCCTCTGGGTGCTTGATCTGGAAGCTAAACAGGTGAAATTCCACACGCTGGTAGCGCACGGCCACAACTCCGGCGAAAACATGGCGACCAACTTCTCCAACGAGAACGAGTCGAACATGAGCAGCCTAGGCTTCTACGTGACCGAAGGCGAGTACATCGGCAAGCACGGCCGCAGCCTCAAGCTGCAGGGCCTCGATGAAGGCTACAACACAAACGCCCTGGCCCGCTCCGTGGTCATGCACGGCGCCGACTACGTGAGCGAAGACTTCATCCGGCAATATGGCCGCCTAGGCCGCAGCCTCGGCTGCCCCGCCCTGCCCATGGACCAGAAAGACGAAATCATCGAGGCCGTCAACGGCGGTACCTGCCTGTTCCTCAACGGCCCCGACCAGTCGTACTCTTCGAAATACCTGAACGAAGACGTGGCGATGAACACGCTGCTGTCGGCCAATAGCTAAGTCGTAACGATACCCAACAAAAAGCCCCGCTGACACTGTGTCAGCGGGGCTTTTTGTTGTAGCGTAGCAAACAGCCGACGTTACAGCTTCACGCCAAACTTGGCGCCCACGGTTTCCAGGTCGCGGATGACGGGCTCCAGCAGCGGAATGCCTTCCAGTAGCCGCACGGCCGAGGTTTCGCGCTCCGGGTCGCCGGGGATGAGGACGTGGCGGCCCTCCACGGCCTGGGCCTGGCGGAAGGTGGTAATCCAGTTGTCCATGTGGGCCTTGAACTCGTCGGCGGGACGGAAAGCATCCACGCGCATCGCCCCGAAGAAGTGGCCCAAACCCTGGCCTACGGGGTTGGCCGAGGGCTGCAGGAAGGCCACGAACGGCGGCACCCAGGGCCCGTAGTTAGCCCCGCTCAGCACGGCCGAGAAAATATCGACCACCGCGCCCAGGCCGTAGCCCTTGTGCGAGCCAGTGGCGCCACCCAGCGGCAGCAAGGCCCCGCCGTTCTTCACGGCGTTGGCATCGGTGGAACCCACACCGGCCGCATCCTGGGCCCAGCCTTCGGGAATCGGCAGGTTTTTGCGCTGCGCGATTTCCAGCTTGCCGTTGGCGGCGGTGGTGGTGGCCATGTCCAGCACGAAATCGGGCTGCTCGCCGGCGGGCACGGCCACGGCAATGGGGTTGGTGCCCAGCAGCCGTTCCAGCGAGTAGGTGGGCGCCACCAGCGGCGAGGCGTTGGTCATGGCCACCCCAATCATGTCGTGGGCCAGCGCCAGCATGGCGTGGTAGCCGGCTATGCCGAAGTGGTTGGAGTTCTTCACCGACACCCAGCCGGTGCCCACCTGCCGGGCCTTGTCCATGGCTACCTGCATGGCGCGCGGCCCTACTACCAGCCCCAGGCCCCCGTCGCCGTCCACCACGGCCGTGCTGGGCGTTTCGTAGGTGACGCCTACGCGGGGCGTGGCGTTGATGCGGCCGGCTTCCCAGAGGCGCACGTAGCCGATGAGCCGGGCCACGCCGTGCGAGTCCACCCCGCGCAAATCGGCGGAGAGCAGGGTTTCGGTGGCCAGAGTGGCGTCGGCGTCGGGGCAGCCCATACCGCTGAAAACGGCCTCGGCAAACGTGAAGAGCTGGTTGTAGGAGAGGGTAGTGGTCATTGGCAGAGGGGCGGCCCGTATGGCCCAGGGCGGAAGCCCTGGGCTACGAAGTGGGGCAGATAAGCGTAGTTGGGGAAAAAAACTCACTAGCCCAGGGCTTCATCCCTGGGACGCGTGGTGCATCTGGAACAGCCTGAGCTACGACGCCAGCATTTCAGCCAGCAGGCCTTCCTTGAGGGCGTAGGCCGAGGTGCGCAGGTGCGTGAGGCCGGTCAGCTCCAGCACGTAATCAATCAGCACCACGGCCACCACCAGCATGTCGGCGCGCATGGGCAGGATGCCGGGCAGGGCCTTGCGCTGCTCGTGCGGGAGGCTCAGCAGCTGCTGCTGGCTGCGGTGGAAGCTCTCCAACGGCAGATCTGTGGACGGCGGCAGGTCGGCTTCGGCGCGCAGGCAACCCAGGTGCATGTCGGCCAGGCTGTCGAACGAGCCGGACGCGCCCACCATGCCCACCGGCCGGAACTCGGCCACGGCGGCGGCCAGCGGGGCCAGCACCTGCTGGAAATACGCTTTTTCGGCCGCTACGGCCTCGGGCGGGAATACGCCGCTGGGGTCGGGGAAGAACTTATCGAGCAGACGCTGGGCCCCGATTTCAAAGCTCTGCTTCCAGAAGATTTGGCTTTCATCGGCAATGATGAACTCCACCGAGCCGCCGCCGATGTCCATAATTAGGTGCTTTTCCGGGCCCAGCGGCACGGCCCGGCGCACGCCAGCGCAGATCAGCTCGGCCTCCCGGTCGCCGGCAATGACTTCCACCTGAATGCCGGTCTGCTCGAAGATGTCCTTCACCAGCTCGGGGCCGTTGCTGGTGACGCGCATGGCGCTGGTGGCGGTGGCGCGCACGTCCGTTACCTGGTGCAGCTCCATTTCCTCCTTGAAGCCGGCCAGCGTGTGCAGGGCCCGCGCGTAGGGCTCGGGCGCAATCTGGCCCTTGCTGATGCCACCTTCGCCCAGCCGCACGCCCACCTTGGTGCGCAGCAGCGTAACGGGCTGCGCGTGGCGCGCCTCGGGCAGCTCCACAATCAGCAGGTGGAACGTGTTGGTGCCCATGTCGATAAGGGCCAGCCGGCGGTGCAGAGGATGATGAACGGACATGGACTAGAAGGATGAGGTCATGAAGGAATAGAAGGGTAGGGACCGGTTGCCGATTCAAGCTGGCTTAAACGCGGGCGTGCTGATGTTGGAGCCGGTTGATTACTACACGAGCGAGATTTCTCGCAAGCTCGGAATGACGTTCTGGCTCGCGGCCCCAATCCCGGCTAACTTACGTGGCGAACCGGCAGAATGTGCCCAGCGGCAGCTTGCGAGCGGCGGCATCGTGCAGGTAGATTTCCCCGATTTCGCGCTTGTCGCGCATGTCCGGGAAGATTTCGCCCACCAGATTGTCGAGAATCAATGCCGAGAAGCCCAGCGAGTAGAGGTTGACGAGGAAGAAGTGGTCCTGCGGGTCGAGCAGCTCCTTGCAGAGCTTGAGCATTTCGTTGAGCTCGTCTTCCAGCTGCCATTTTTCGCCGTTGGGGCCGCGGCCGTAGGCGGGCGGGTCGAGGATGAGGCCCTGGTACTTGCTGCCGCGCTTCACCTCGCGCCGCACGTATTTCATGGCGTCTTCCACCAGCCAGCGCACGCCGTCGAGGTTGGAGGCTTCCATGTTGTCACGGGCCCAGAAGTTCACCTGCTTCACCGAGTCGAGGTGCGTGACGTCGGCGCCGGCGGCGCGGGCAGCCAGCGTGGCGGCGCCGGTGTAGGCAAACAGGTTGAGCACGCGCGGTACGGCGGCTTTGCGCTTGCGGGTCTGGTTGTAGATGAACTGCCAGTTGGGGTCCTGCTCCGGAAACAGCCCCACGTGCTTAAACGACGACATGCCCAGCCGAAACCGCAGCTTCAGGCCGTCGGGCCGCTCGTAGCCAATTAGCCACTGCTCGGGCGTACCGGGCTTGATTTTCCACTGTCCACGCTCCTGGCTGCCCTTTTCGCGGGTGAACGTGGCGTTGGCGCGCTGCCACTCCGAAGCCGGCAGGTGCGGGTCCCAGATGGCCTGGGGCTCGGGCCGGGCCAGAATGTGCTGGCCAAAACGCTCCAGTTTCTCGAAGTTGCCGGCGTCAATCAGCTCGTAGTCGGCCCAGGGGCTCGTGGTCAGGAAGGTGTACATGCCCGCAAAGGTACGAAGGGGGTAATGAGGTGATGAAGGGAATCGTGATGAGGTGAATGGTGATGAGGTGATGGGGTGACAGGTGACAGGTGACAGGTAAAGGAAGAACGTCATTCCGAGCTTGCGAGGAATCTCACCAGTATGGAAATCACCAGAAAGCAGTCTCACCGAAAAAGCTCGTCAGGCTCTCCCTCTCCACCGGAGAGGGGGCCGGGGGGGAGGTCAACGTCAGCAGCACGCGAGATTCCTCGCAAGCTCGGAATGACGTTCTTCCTTTACCTGTCACCTGTCACCTGTCACCTGTCACCTGTCACGATTCACCTCATCACCTCATCACGATTCACCCCATCACCTCATTACCTTTGCCCCATGAGCACCACGCTGCACTTCCACAAATACCAGGGCACCGGCAACGACTTCGTGATGCTGGACGACCGCGCCGAGACCTTCGATGCCGCCGACCACGCGCTGGTGCGCCACCTCTGCGACCGGCGCCGCGGCATTGGCGCCGACGGCCTGATTCTGCTGCGCAACCACCCGGAGTACGATTTCGAGATGGTGTATTTCAACGCCGACGGCCACCTGGGCTCGATGTGCGGCAACGGCGGGCGCTGCACCGTGGCCTTTGCCCGGCAGCTGGGCGTCATCGAAACCGAGACCCACTTCCTGGCCGCCGACGGCCCCCACGAGGCCCGCATCGACGCCGACGGCACTGTGCACCTGCGGATGCAGGACGTGGCCGGGCAGCAGCCGCTGGAAGGGCTGGGCGTGTTCCTCGATACCGGCTCGCCGCACGTGGTGCGCCTGCAGGCGGCTGGCACGCTGGCCGAGCTGAACGTGTTTGCCGAAGGCCGCGCCATCCGCTACGGCGAGCTGTTCCATGAGAAAGGCACTAACATCAACTTCGTGGAGGCGCCCGCCGCGCCCGGCCAGCCCTGGCAGGTGCGCACCTACGAGCGGGGCGTGGAAGACGAAACTCTGAGCTGCGGCACCGGCGTCACGGCCGTGGCGCTGGCCGCCTCGCAGCACGGCGCCACCAGCCCCGTGCACCTGCGCACCCCCGGCGGCGACCTGCGCGTAGAGTTCCAAACCCAGCCCGACGGCTCGTTCCAGCACGTCTACCTCATCGGCCCCGCCACACGGGTGTTTGAGGGGAAAATAGATGTAGCATAGGCTTCAGCCTGTGCCGGACCTCACCCCCTAGCCCCCTCTCCAAAAGAGAGGGGAAACTGGTTTTAAAAAACATTCTGTCATTTTCAACCACCCCAACCGTCTCCTTGTAAAAGGAGGCGAGCTAGCTTTAGAAGAAACTATCAGCTAGTTCCCCCTCTCCATCGAAGAGGGGGGGAGGCCCCCGTTATGCTCCGTTCCGACCTCGTATTCCTGCGCCCCCTCGAAGCCGACGACCTCGACTTCCTGTACGCGCTGGAAAACGACCCCGCGGTCTGGAGCGTGTCCGATACGCTGGCGCCCGTGTCGCGCTACACGTTGCGCCAGTACCTCGACAGCGCCGCCGCCGACTTCCACGAGGTGCGGCAGCTGCGGCTGGTGCTGTGCGCCACCGCCACCGGTGCGGCCGTGGGCACCGTGGATATTTTCGGGTTTGAGCCCCTGCACCAGCGCGCTGGGGTGGGCATTGTGGTGCTGGCGGCCCACCGCCGCCAGGGCTACGCGCAGGCCGCTCTGCAGCTGCTGCCGCCTTATGCCCGGCAGGTGCTGCGGCTGCACCAGCTGCACTGCACCATCGCCGCCGACAATACGGCCAGCCTGGCGCTGTTTGCGGCCGCCGGTTTCCATACGGTAGGCACCCGGCAGCAGTGGCTGCGCCGCGCCGATGGCTGGCACGATGCCGTGGAAATGCAGCTTTTGCTCTGAAAGTAGTACGAACTATTGGTTTTAGTTGAACTATGCCAAGTAAGTTAGCGTTAGGTCGACAATATCCTTTTAGAGAATCGGGCGTATAGCCGATAGGGGCCGACAGGCTGTTGAGGCAGAAGCTACCATTAGAAGCCTGTACCCCCGATTACTCATCCCATCTGGACTTATGCCGCTGACCACACCAGCGGAGTCGGAAGTACGTGCTTCTCACTCTGCCGCTACCACTACGCCCACTGCTGCCGTTTCTGCTTTCTATTCCCTGCCCGATTTAGTGTGTTTTGCGCACCTGCACTGGGATTTTGTATGGCAGCGCCCGCAGCACCTGCTCTCGCGCTTTGCCCAGCACGGCCGCGTCTTCTACGTGGAAGAAGCCTTCTATCACGCCGACGACCTCATCGAGCCGCATATGGAGGTGAAGGAGCGCCAGCAGGGCCTGAAGGTGCTGGTGGTGCATCTGCCGCACAAGTTGCGCGCCGATGAAGCTGCCGCCGACCAGGCCCAGTTTGAGGTACTGAGCCGCTATTTCGACGAGCAGGGCGTGGATAAGTACTTGTTCTGGTACTACACGCCAATGGCCCTGGGCAAGTCGCGCTTCTTCAAGCCGCTCCTGACCGTCTACGACTGCATGGACGAGCTGGCCGCCTTCAAGTTTGCGCCGCCGGAGCTGCGCGAGCGGGAGCAGGAGCTGTTCGAGAAGGCCGATCTGGTGTTCACGGGCGGCCACACGCTCTACGAAGCCAAGCGCCAGCAGCACCGCGACGCGCACCCCTTTCCCAGCAGCATCGACAAGGCCCACTTCGGCCAGGCCCGCCAGGCCATGCCCGAGCCCGCCGACCAGGCCGGCATTGCGCACCCGCGCGTTGGCTTCTTTGGCGTGGTGGATGAGCGCCTGGACATTGAATTGCTGGGCCAGCTGGCCGATGCGCACCCCGAGTGGCAGTTTGTCATTATCGGGCCCGTGGTGAAGATTGACCCGGCCACGCTGCCGCGGCAGGCCAACGTGCACTACCTCGGCGGCAAAGACTACCAGGAGCTGCCCGCCTACCTGCAGGGCTGGGACGTAGCCACCCTGCTCTTCGCCGACAACGAAAGCACCAAGTTCATTTCGCCTACCAAAACGCCCGAGTACTTGGCTGCCGGCCGCCCCGTGGTCAGCACGCCCATCCGCGACGTGGTGCGCCCTTATGGCGAGCTGAACCTCGTGCAGATTGCCGACAACGCCGCTGATTTCGGCCAAGCCATCGAAAAGGCCCTGACTCAGACCCAGGACGCCGACTGGCGCCAGCGCACCGACGACTACCTCGCCACCATTTCCTGGGACCAGACCTGGCAGCAGATGCTGGATTTGATGCAGGACCGCCTGTACGCCAAAGTACCCGTTGCCCCGCTCGCTACTACCTGAAAATTCCCTTTCCGAATCCCCCTACCAACCACATCACCCCGTACGCTATGTTTGATTACCTCATTGTTGGGGCCGGTTTTGCCGGCAGCGTGCTGGCCGAGCGGCTGGCCACCCGCTCAAATAAAAAAGTGCTGATTGTAGACAAGCGCAGCCACATTGCCGGCAACGCCTACGACCATTACAACGAAGACGGTATCCTGGTCCACAAATACGGCCCGCATATCTTCCACACCAATTCCAAAGACGTTTTCGAGTACCTGTCGAACTTCACCGACTGGCGCCCCTACGAGCACCGCGTATTGGCTTCCGTGGATGGCCAGATGGTGCCCATGCCCATCAACCTCGACACCATCAACAAGCTCTACGGCCTGTCGCTGAACAGCTTTGAGGTAGAGCAGTTCTTTGAGTCAGTAGCTGAAGACGTGCCCGTAATCCGGACTTCCGAGGACGTGGTAGTGAGCAAAGTGGGCCGCGAGTTGTACGAGAAGTTCTTCAAGAACTACACCCGCAAGCAGTGGGGTATGGACCCCTCGGAGCTGGATAAATCGGTGACGAGCCGAGTGCCTACCCGCACCAACCGCGACGACCGGTACTTCACCGATACCTACCAGGCCATGCCGCTGCACGGCTACACCCGCATGTTCGAGCGGATGCTAGACCACCCGAACATCAAGGTGATGCTCAACACCGACTACCACGACATCATTGACTTCATTCCCTTCAAGGAAATGATTTTCACGGGGCCGGTGGACGAGTATTTCGACTTCAAGTACGGCAAGCTGCCCTACCGCTCGCTGGAGTTCAAGCACGAAACCCTGAACGTGGAGCAGCACCTAGCCGCGCCCGTGGTGAACTACCCCAACGACAACCTGTACACGCGCATCACAGAGTTTAAGGCCCTCACCGGTCAGAAACACCCCAAAACCGCGCTGGTCTACGAGTACCCCAAAGCCGAGGGCGACCCATACTACCCCGTGCCGCGCCTCGAAAACGCCGACCTGTACAACCAGTACAAGAAGCTGGCCGACCAGACCCCGAACGTGCACTTTGTGGGCCGCCTCGCCACTTACAAGTACTACAACATGGACCAGGTAGTGGCCCAGGCTCTCACGCTCTACAAGCGCCTCACGGAGAAGAGCGAAGAAGCCCAGAAGGCCCAGAAACCGGCCATTCTCGGCTCCACGTCCATCATGGAGAAGCTGGTGCCCCGCGACCCGGCCAAGCAGTAGAGCGCCGCTGAAACGGCAGATGGAGCGCAGCGAAGCATGACGTTCTAATCCGGCTGCCGGACCTGACAAGTTCGCCGATCAAACAAACCCCGCACACTCTTTGAGGATGCGGGGTTTGTCGTTTTGGGGTCCGGGGCGGCGCGTTTACGGTATTTGACCGGGAGAATCCCGGAAAACACTGTAAATTTGAGGTACGCCCCGGCGTTTCAGTTTAAAAATAACAGCATGTTTGACTTTCTAGGGAAAACCGTCGCCAAGATTTTCGGAACGAAATCGGACCGGGACTTGAAGGAGATTATCCCCTATGTGGCGCTCGTAAACGCCGAATATGCCAAACTGGCACAGCTCTCCGACGACCAGCTGCGCGAGCACACCAACGAGGTGCGCGCCCGCATCGACGCCCATCTGAAGCCGCTCGACGACCAGCTGGCCGCGTTGCACGCCCGCGTCAACGACGACGCCAGCCTCGACATCATGGCCAAGGAGAAGCTCTTCGACCAGATTGACGAGCTGGAAAAGCAGCGCAACAAAGACCTGGAAGTGGTGCTGATGCAGGTGCTGCCCGCTGCCTTTGCCACGGTGAAGGAAACGGCCCGCCGCTACACCG
The DNA here is from genome assembly GCF_027625995.1 of Hymenobacter yonginensis. Classification (NCBI taxonomy): domain Bacteria; kingdom Pseudomonadati; phylum Bacteroidota; class Cytophagia; order Cytophagales; family Hymenobacteraceae; genus Hymenobacter; species Hymenobacter yonginensis. Next base: position 3,226,947 of record NZ_CP115396.1, on the reverse strand, counting down.
AAAACGGCCAGCTGGTGGTAACCGCCACCGACTACGACCGCCAGTACGCGCAGCGCAAAAAGAACGTCACGATTCAGGGCGACAAAGCCATCTGGAGCAATAAGTGGCTGGCGGCCGGCGCCGAAATCACCTGGGACATGATTCACTACGACGTCCAGATCATCGGGGGCGTGGTGCTGCACCAGGGCAAGATTTCGGAAATGGCCACCGGCGAGGGTAAAACCCTCGTGTCGACGCTGCCGGCGTTCCTGAACGCGCTCAGCAAGCGCGGCGTGCACCTGGTAACCGTCAACGACTACCTGGCCAAGCGTGACTCGGAGTGGAATGCGCCGCTGTTCGAGTTCCACGGCATCACCGTGGACTGCATTGACAAGCACCAGCCCAACACCGATGCCCGCCGCGCCGCCTACGCCGCCGACATCACCTACGGCACCAACAACGAATTCGGCTTCGACTACCTGCGCGACAACATGGCGCGCGAAACCGGCGAGCTGGTGCAGCGCAAGCACCACTACGCCATGGTCGACGAAGTGGACTCCGTGCTGATTGACGATGCCCGGACGCCGCTCATCATCTCGGGCCCCGTGCCCCGCGGCGACGTGCACGAGTTCTACCAGCTCAAGCCCCGCATCCAGCGCCTCGTAGACGAGCAGAAAAAGCTGGTGCAGCAGTATCTGGTGGAAGCCCGCAAAGGCATCAAGGAAGGTAAAGACGGCTACAAGGAAGGCGAAGCCGGTCTGGCTTTGTTCCGCGCCTACCGTGGCCTGCCCAAGAGCAAGCCGCTGATCAAGTTCCTGAGCGAAACCGGCATGCGCGCCGTGCTGCAGAAAGTGGAAAACCACTACCTGCAGGACAACGCCCGCCAGATGCCGCAGGCCGACATGCCGCTGTTCTTCACGATTGACGAAAAGAACAACCAGATCGAGTTGACCGAAAAAGGCATCGACCTGATTACGGCCCAGGGCGAAGATCCGCACCTGTTCATCATGCCCGACATCGGCTCGGAAATCGCCAACCTCGAGAAAAACAACAGCCTCAAGGACGACGAAAAGCTGCACCAGAAGGAGCGGCTGATGCAGGACTACCAGGAGAAGAGCGAGCGGGTTCACACCGTAAACCAGCTCCTGAAGGCCTACACGCTGTTCGAGAAAGACGACCAGTACATCCTGACCGACGACGGCAAGGTGAAAATCGTGGATGAGCAGACCGGGCGCGTCATGGAGGGCCGCCGCTACTCCGACGGCTTGCACCAGGCCATCGAGGCCAAGGAAAACGTGCGCGTGGAAGACGCCACCCAGACCTACGCTACGGTTACGCTGCAGAACTATTTCCGCATGTACCACAAGCTGGGCGGCATGACGGGTACGGCCGAAACCGAAGCCGGCGAGCTGTGGGACATCTACAAGCTCGACGTGGTGGTGATTCCGACCAACCGCGGCATCCAGCGCAAAGACGAGCACGACAAGGTGTACAAGACCGTGCGTGAGAAGTACAACGCCGTGGCCGAGGAAATCCAGACGCTGGTGCAGGCCGGCCGCCCGGTGCTGGTAGGTACCACGAGCGTGGAAATATCGGAGCTGGTGAGCCGCATGCTGAAGCTGCGCGGCATCCAGCACCAAGTGCTCAACGCCAAGCAGAACCAGCGCGAAGCCGAGATTGTAGCCGCCGCCGGCTACCCCGGCACCGTGACCATTGCCACCAACATGGCCGGCCGCGGTACCGACATCAAGCTCAAGGAAACCTCTAAAGCTGCGGGTGGCCTGGCCATCATCGGTACGGAGCGCCACGAAAGCCGCCGCGTAGACCGCCAGCTGCGGGGCCGCGCCGGCCGCCAGGGCGACCCGGGCTCCTCGCAGTTCTTCGTGAGCCTCGAAGACAACCTGATGCGCCTGTTCGGCTCCGACCGGATTGCCAAGCTCATGGACCGTATGGGCCTGGAAGAAGGCGAGGTAATTCAGCACTCGATGATTACCAGCTCGATTGAGCGCGCCCAGAAGAAGGTCGAGGAAAACAACTTCGGCCAGCGCAAGCGCCTGCTCGAGTACGACGACGTGATGAACGCCCAGCGCGAAGTGGTGTACAAGCGCCGCCGCAACGCGTTGTTCGGCGAGCGTCTGGAGCTGGACGTGTGGAACATGATCTACGACGTGGCTGAAGACATCGTGGCCGCCCACAAAATCTCGGGCGACTACGAGGACTTCAAGCTGGCCATCATCCGCGTGTACGGCTACGATACCTACATCACGGAAGCCGAAATGAAGGGCATGGCCGCCGGCACCCTGTCGCAGAAGCTCTACGACGAGGCCCTGGGCTACTACCACAGCAAGAACGACCACATTGCCGGCAACGCCATGCCGCTCGTGAACAGCCTGCTGGAGCAGAACGCCCCGTTCGAGAACGTGGCAGTGCCCTTCACGGATGGCCGTAAGCAGGTTTCGGCGGTAGCCAGCCTGCGCCGCGCGCAGGCCACGGGTGGCCACGAAATCATCCGGAGCATGGAGAAATCCGTGGTGCTGTCGACTATCGACACCGCTTGGACCCAGCACCTGCGCCAGATGGACGACCTGAAGCAGGTGGTGCAGAACGCCGTGTACGAGCAGAAAGACCCGCTGCTGGTGTACAAGTTTGAGAGCTTCGAGCTGTTCAAAGGCATGATCGGCAAGGTGAACGAAGACACCCTGTCGTTCCTGTTCCGCGCCGACATTCCGGTGCAGGGCGGCGCCCAGGGCACCGACGAGGCCGAGTTCTACATCGAAGACGAGCTGCCCACGCCTGCCCCGATGCCCAAGCTGACGGCCGAGAAGGAAGTGTCGTCGGTTTCGCTGGGTGCCGGCCCCGAGGACATGGGCCCCGACGACGCGCAGATTCTGGAAAAGCAGATGCCGGCCCGCTCGCAGAAAGTGGCCAACCGCAACGAGAAAGTGACCGTGCAGTACATGGACGGCCGCATTGTGAGCGACGTGAAATACAAGACCGTGGAAGACGACCTGCTCAACAACCGCTGCGTGCTGGTTGACGAGGCATAAGGCCGCCACAAGCCACAGAACGGGCCGCGTTTCCAGCAGGAAGCGCGGCCCGTTTGTTGTAAGGTGCCAGTCCGTTTCGCGCTATACCTTCTACCTTTGTCTGCCCTATGAACCTCGCTCCTTACATCGACCATACGCTGCTGCGCCCCGATGCCACGCCCGCCCAGATCCGGCAGCTGTGCCAGGAGGCCGCCGCGCAGCAGTTTGCCAGCGTGTGCGTGCCGCCCTGCTACGTGCGCCTGGCGGCCGATGAACTGCACGGCAGCGGCGTGCCGGTGTGCACCGTTATCGGGTTTCCGCTAGGCTACGCGCTGGCCAAGGTGAAGTTCTTTGAAGCCCATCTGGCCTTGGCCGACGGCGCCACGGAGCTGGACATGGTCATCAACGTGGGCGCCCTCAAGGCCGGCGAGCTGGCCGAAGTGGAAGAGGAAATCGGGCAGCTGGCCGAGCTGTGCCACTTCCGCGGCGCCATTCTGAAAGTGATTATCGAAACGGCGCTGCTGACCGAGGAGGAAATCGTGACGGCCTGCCGGCTGTGCGCCGAGGCCGGGGCGGACTTCGTGAAGACCTCCACCGGCTTTGCCAGCCGCGGCGCCTCAGTGGCCGATATTACGCTGATGCGGCAATCGTTGCCGGACACTATCCGTATCAAGGCCTCCGGCGGCATCCGGGCCCGGGCGTTTGCGCTGGCGCTGGTTGCGGCCGGCGCCGACCGGCTGGGCTCCTCCAACAGCTTGGCTTTGCTTGATGACCATGATGAAACCCCTACTGCGTAACGTGCTGCTGCTTCCCGCATTCCTGGCCCTGGGCGCCTGCGCCGCCACCGCGCCCGCCACCACCGGCCCCGCCGCCCCCGCCGATACCACCAAGACCCGCGCCGCCCAGGCCGCACCAGCCGTGCCCGCCGAAGACCTGAGCCGCTACCGGCCCGTCTTCACCGCGCCCAAGGAAATGGCTGTGCCAGCCGCCACGCGCACCCCGGTAACGCCCACCAACCAGGTGAATGCCCAGATTGAGCAGCGCCTGCGCGACCAGGCCTTCACCAACCAGAACGTGAAGTATGCCCAGGGCTTCCGCATTCTGGCCTACGTGGGGCTGGAGCGCGAGCAGGCCATGAGCATCCGCCGCGCCGTCATTAGCCGCTACCCCGACGAAACCGACTACCTGACCTTCCGGCAGCCGGTGTTCCGCCTCTACATCGGCGACTACCTCACGCGCCTCGAAGCCGAGCAGGCCATGCTCCGTATCCGGCCGCTGGCCCCAAAGGCCGAGCTGGAATCGGCGCAGGTGGTGCTAAACAAGGCGGCGTACTAGCGTTGTTGGTTGTCAGGTGATAGTTGTCGGTCTGCTCTAATGACCGGTAATCTGTATTCAACTGACAACCGATAACTAACCACTGACAACCCGTTTCATGCAACACCTGCTTTCCCGCATCAAAGCGCTGGCCACCGAGCACGCCGCCGATACCGTTGCCCTACGCCATCATCTGCACGCGCACCCCGAGCTGTCGTTTGAGGAGTACAACACCGTGGCCTTTGTGACTGAGCAGCTGCGGCAGCTGGGCTTGCAGCCTCAGCCCATTGCCAAAACCGGCGTGGTGGCCCTCATCGAGGGCCGCAACCCAGCTTCCCGCACCGTGGCTTTGCGCGCCGACATGGATGCGCTGCCCATCACGGAGCAGAACGAAGTACCCTACAAATCCCGGAACCCCGGCGTGATGCACGCCTGCGGCCACGACGTGCATACGTCGTCGCTGCTGGGCGTGGCCCGCATTCTGGTGGCGCTGAAGGACGAGTTTGAGGGCACCGTGAAGCTGATGTTTCAGCCCGGCGAGGAGCGGCTGCCAGGTGGGGCCAATCTGATGATTCAGGAAGGCGTGCTCGAAAACCCCAAGCCCGCCAGCGTACTGGGCCAGCACGTTTTCCCGATGCTGCCCGCCGGCCAAATTGGCATCCGGCCCGGCCGCTACATGGCCAGCACCGATGAGCTCTACCTGACCGTGCGCGGCAAAGGCGGCCACGGCGCCATGCCCGAAATGAACCTCGACCCCGTGCTGGTGGCCGCCCACATCATTGTGGCGGCGCAGCAGATTGTGAGTCGCCGCGCCAACCCCAAGTTGCCCTCGGTGCTGTCGTTCGGCAAAGTCATTGCCAACGGCGCCACCAACGTCATTCCCAACGAGGTCTACATTGAAGGCACCTTCCGGACGCTGAACGAGGAGTGGCGCGACGAGGCCCACGGCCACCTGCGCCGCCTCTGCGAAGGCCTGGCCGACTCGATGGGCGCCACCTGCGAGCTGGAAATCCGGCGCGGCTACCCGTACCTGGAAAACGAGCCCAAGCTCACGGCCCGTGTGCGCGCCGCCGCCGAGCAATATCTGGGGGCGGAAAACGTGATTGAGCTGGACCAGTGGATGGCCGCCGAGGACTTCGCCTACTTCTCGCAGGCCGCCGACGCCTGTTTCTACCGCCTCGGCACCCGCGCCGAAGACGGCCGCTTTGCTTCCAGCGTGCACACGCCCACTTTCGATATCGAGCCCAAAGCCCTGGAAACCGGCCCCGGCCTGATGGCTTGGCTCACGCTCTGCGAGCTAAATGTAGCATAGGCTTCAGCCTGTGCCAGAACCCAAAGCTTGCGCTACTGGCTTTACCGCTCCCGCACAAAGGCACTTCGCACCGCGGGACACTACTATTTGTCAATAGGCACAGGCTGCAGCCTGTGCTACAGCTGTTTTTTTATGCGTCACCAAGTTCTACTGCTCACCACCTGTCTGCTTGCCACCGCCGCCACGGCCCAGCGCCGGAGCGTGGGCAGCACGCTGCTGCTGCCTGAGGTACAGGCCGAGCTGGCCCTGACCGGCGACGACTACATACTGCTAGGCGTGCGCGGGCCCATCAGCACCGGCACCTTTCAGGGCACTACCCTGGAACAGGTGGGCCTGAACCTGGGCTACGAGCGGTTCTGGAACGAGCAGTGGAGCGGCGGCGCTACGCTGCGTAGCGACTTTTATAAGGTTGAGCGGGATGGCGGCAGCCGCAACGGGCTCTACACCAATCTGACGCCCGAACTGTTCGTGCGGCACTGGAACACGCTGGGCGGCTTCAATTTCCGGCAGCGGCTGGGCGTAGAGGTTTTCGTGCCAACCGAGGAGGGAGCCGAAAGCCGCGCCATCACCCGCCTGCGCCTCGACCTGGACCGGGTGTTTCCGCTGGGCACTAACCTGGCCCTGCGCCCGCGCATCTCCTACGAAGCTGCTGCCTATCTGCGCCTGCAGCGCGACGAGCTGGAGGAGAAAGAGCGGGTAATCGACTTCGGCAACCTGCGCGGCGAAATCGGCGTGCGGGTGTCGCCGCATTTCGATTTCACGCCCTGGGTGGCGTCGCAGACCACCTACATCAACGCATTGGTGCAAACCGATGCCAACGGCAACGTCACTGGCGGCGGCCGCACCAACCTCATCACGCCGGTCGTGGGCCTGGATCTGCGCTTCACCCTCTTCAAGGGCGGCTCCGTGTTCGAGCGCCGGCAGCTTCCAACGCAGCACTAAATTGATTTGTGACTTTTTGTCGTGAGTTGAATTGGGGTGAAAGGAGGCTTGATGGGTTGTATGGCCGGTATTTGTTGAAATATGAATAGGGCTGAAATTCGCCGAATATACTTTTAATGCCTTTTTGTCATTAAAAGTCGACTGGTATGGATTTTATAGAGTAAGGGTGTGCCTGACGGTACAGATTCAACTTCTGACTCAACTACATCATCTCATACCATGGCAACTCTGCTGTATAACAACCGCCCCGCTCTCCGTCCTTCGCGTGCCTTCAATGCCGTGCTCAGCGACATGCTGCGCGACACGCTGCCGGCCGTGAACCAACCCTCCAAATCCTTCGCGCCGGCCGCCGACGTGCTGGAAAGCGAAGCCGGCTTCGAGCTGCACCTGGCGCTGCCGGGCGTAGCGAAAGACGCCGTCAATATCGATTTCCAGGAAGGCCAGCTCGTCATCAGCGGCGAGCGGAAGGCGCCGGAGGCCGCCGAAAACGCCCCGAAGTTCCACCGCACCGAAACCGGCTACGGCAGCTTCACCCGTAGCTTCCGCCTGCCCGACACCGTCGACGTAACGGCCATCAACGCCGAGCTGACCGATGGCATTCTGCGCGTGCAGCTGCCTTTTGACAGCAAAAAAGTGACGAAACATCACATCGAAGTGCGCTAGGCACTGCGAGTTCTGCAAAAAAGGCATCCAGACGGGTGCCTTTTTTGTTGGCCCGCGTGTTGCTAGAGTAGACAGCGGAAAGTGGCAGACACCGTGGGCAGTTTTGTCGACTAAAAGCCCCGGCTCGGCTGCTGGATGCAACCTCATACTGCCGGGCGCGCATCTTTCGTTGCATAAGCCCGCTTCATTGTTGGTTCACGCACACTTTCCTAAATTCGGTTCTCCTCTTTTTCCCTTCTTTCACTGTTCTTACCCATGCAAGCAAAACAAATGATGCTCGGTCTGCTCGGTTCCGCTGTACTTGGCGGGGGCGTGGCAGTGGGTGGGTACAAGCTGCTGGAGCCAGAGCGCCCCAACGCGCCCCAGGCTATTGCGGCTGACCCCAATGTTCGGTACACGAGTGAGCTGCGCAGCAGCAACTACGTGGTGCCCGAAGGCCTCAACTTCACGGCGGCCGCGGCGTCCGTGACGCCGGCCGTGGTGCACGTAATGACGGAGTACGCGCCCAAAGCGGGCCAGGGCGGCGGCAGTGCCCGCATGGACCCCTTCCTACGCCAGTTCTTCGGCGACGAGTTCGAGCAGTACCAGCAGCCCCAGCGCGGGCCGCAGCAGGGCTCCGGCTCGGGCGTTATCATCGCCGCCAACGGCTACATCGTCACCAACAACCACGTGATTGATAAGGCCGACAAGATTGAGGTGGTGATGGACGACAAGCGCAAGTTCGAGGCCGAGCTGGTGGGCACTGACCCCACCACCGACCTGGCGCTGCTCAAGGTGAAAGCCGACAACCTGCCCTTTATTCGCTACGGCAACTCCGACCAGGTGAAGGTAGGGGAGTGGGTACTGGCCGTGGGCAACCCCTTCAACCTGAACTCCACTGTCACGGCCGGCATCATCTCGGCCAAGGGCCGCAACATCAACATCCTGCGCGACCAGCAGGGTATGGGCATCGAGAGCTTCCTGCAAACCGATGCTGTGGTAAACCCCGGCAACTCGGGCGGCGCGCTCGTGAACCTCAACGGCGACCTGATCGGCATCAACTCGGCCATTGCCTCGCAGACGGGCTCGTTTGTGGGGTACTCTTTCGCCGTGCCCAGCTCCATCGTGAGCAAGGTGATTGATGACCTGCTTAAATATAAAGTGGTGCAGCGCGCCCTGCTGGGCGTGCAGATCCGGGAGGTAGACGCGCAGCTGGCTTCTGAGAAGAAGCTCAACACGCTGAGCGGCGTGTACGTGATGGGTTTGAGCAAAAACAGCTCAGCCGCTGATGCTGGCCTGAAGGAAGGTGACATCATCACGGAAATCAACGGCGCCAAGGTGAACACCTCGTCGCAGCTGCAGGAGCAGGTAGCCCGCTTCCGCCCCGGCGACAAAATCAAGGTGACCTACCTCCGCGGCTCCGACACGCGCACTGCCTCGGCTACGCTGCGCAACTCCACCGGCACCACCGACATTATTCGGGAAGAGCTGGCCAAGGTTATCAAGTATGAAGGCGCTACGCTGGCCCCGGTGAGCAAGCAGGAAATGAACAAGCTGGGCCTGGAAGGCGGCGCGAAAATCAGCGGCATCCAGGGCTCCAACTTCCGCGAAACCGGCATTGCCGACGGCTTCATCATCACCCGCATCGACAAGAACAAGGTGAGCAAGCCCCAGGACGTGGCCCAGTACCTGGAAGCCGCCAAGGAAAGCCAGGGCGCGCTGGTAGAAGGCGTGTACCCCGACGGCCGCAAAGCCTACTACCCCATCGGGCAGGCCGAGTAGCCTTCATTCTGAGCCAAGCGAGGAATCTGAGGATTCCAGCGGCCGGAAATATCTGAAAAGCTCCTGCTACACTCGTAGCAGGAGCTTTTTTGCGTTGAAACCCGGTAACGCGGGACGCGGGAAATAGTAGCCCCCGCGCCAATTCATTAGATTTGCTGAATACCAATCCGCATTTCCCACCCAACCTTTCTCATGAAACAAGCCCTCGAAGAAGCTACCGCCACCGGCACCGACGTACAGGACCACGACCACCACGGCATCCGGCAGGTGCTGCGCGAGTTGGGCGTAGAAGCCACCAACGCCGCCTGGAGCACCGGCCTTGTGTGGGGCGGCCAGGGCAATGCCCAGACCCGCGCCATCCACTCGCCCACCGACGGCAAGCTCATTGGCAGCGTTACGTTTGCCACCGCCGCCGACTACGAGCAGGTGGTGCAGAAGGCCCAGGAAGCCTTCCTGACCTGGCGCACCGTGCCGGCCCCCAAGCGCGGCGAAATTGTGCGCCAGATTGGCAACAAGCTGCGCGAGTTCAAGGAGCCGCTGGGCAAGCTGGTGAGCTACGAAATGGGCAAAATCCTGCAGGAAGGCCTTGGCGAAGTGCAGGAAATGATTGACATCTGCGACTTTGCGGTGGGCCTCTCGCGCCAACTGCACGGCTTCACGATGCACTCGGAGCGCCCGGCGCACCGCATGTACGAGCAATACCACCCGCTGGGCGTGGTGGGCATCATCTCGGCCTTCAACTTCCCGGTGGCCGTGTGGAGCTGGAACGCCATGCTGGCCGCCGTCTGTGGCGACGTCTGCATCTGGAAGCCCTCGGAGAAGACGCCGCTGGTGGCCGTGGCCGTGCAGCACATCATCCAGGACGTGCTGCGCGAAAACGAGCTGCCCGAAGGCATCTTCAACCTGGTTATCGGCGACGCCGAGATTGGGGCGGCCATGGCCGCCGACGGCCGCGTGCCACTGGTGTCGGCCACGGGCAGCACCCGCATGGGCAAGAAGGTAGGCGAAGTGGTGGGCGCCCGCCTGGGCCGCGCGCTGCTGGAGCTGGGCGGCAACAACGCCATCATCCTCACCCAGCACGCCGACCTTGAAATTGCCATCCGCGCCATCGTGTTCGGGGCCGTGGGTACGGCTGGGCAGCGCTGCACCACTACCCGCCGCGTCATCATCCACGAGTCTATTTTTGAGGATGTGAAGGCCCGCTTGCTGAAAATCTACCCCAACCTGCCCATCGGCCACCCGCTGCAGGACGGCAAACTGGTGGGTCCGCTCATCGACACGGACGCCGTGCAAGCCTTCACCAAAGCCCTCGAAGCCGTGCAGAAGGAAGGCGGCAAGCTGCTCATCGGCGGTGAGGTGCTGAGCGGCGCCGGCTATGAAACCGGCACCTACGTGACGCCCGCGCTGGTGGAGGCCGACAACGCCTACCACACCGTGCAGGAAGAAACCTTCGCGCCCATTCTGTACCTGATTAAGTATAGCGGCGACGTGGAAAACGCCATTGCTATCCAGAACGGCGTGCGCCAGGGCCTCTCGTCGAGCATCTTCACGCTGAACATGCGCGAGGCCGAAGCCTTCCTGGCCCACACCGGCTCCGACTGCGGCATTGCCAACGTGAACATCGGCACGAGCGGTGCCGAAATCGGCGGCGCATTCGGTGGCGAGAAGGAAACCGGCGGCGGCCGCGAGTCGGGCTCCGACGCGTGGCGCGTGTACATGCGCCGCCAGACCAACACTATCAACTACAGCACCCAGCTCCCGCTGGCCCAGGGTATCAAGTTTGATTTCTAGCTGCATGTAGCATAGGCTTCAGCCTGTGCCAGACTGCGTAGTTACACAAAGCAAAAGGCCGCCATCAACCAGATGGCGGCCTTTTGCTTTTACTCGAAGTGCAAGTCGGCACAGGCTGAAGCCTATGCTACATCCCGACTTTGATGTCGCCGTGGCCTTTGTAGTAGAGCGTTGAGCCGTTCTGGAACACGTAATAAAGCCGGTAGCGCTTGCCTGGTGGAAAGTCCTGGCTCATATCGAAGTAAAAGCCGGTATTGGTTTGCACAATGGATGTTTTCAACGGTTTGATCACCCGATACTTGTCATCCACTATCACAAAGCTGCACGTCACGGCTAGCGGCGTTTCGTATTCGAACACTACTTGGGAGGCTACCGGATTGGGGTAGGCGCTGAGCAGGGACATCGTGCCGCTGGCAGCGACGTTCAGATCCAGCCCCAAGTCCTTGAACAGATCCTGCTCCTGCTGATTCCAGATGCCGTCCAGTGTCCAGTCGGTGGAGTCGATAGTGCCTTGGGGGTTATCGAACTTGTCGCGCATAGTGATGCCACCGTTGGGGCCGAAGTCGATGGCGGGGGCGTCGGTGTCCTTTTTACAGGCGACGAGGGCGGTAGCGGCAAAAAACAGGAATGGAAGAAACTTCATGTGGGCAGAATAGCTTAACGGAAAGAATAGCAGATAAGGCAGTTGCAAACATACCGCGCCGGGCGGCAATGTTGGCGGACAGGTGCAACCCTGGCACCACGCGGCTGTCTTTCACCTGCTTGCCCTCCAGCATGTAGCAGCTTCGCTTGGAAAGTCGGATATTCGCTGACTTTCGCCTGTTTCACCTTCCGCTTTTCGCTTATGGAAGCTTTTGCTTATACCGATATCAACGCCCCGCTGGTAGAGCGGTGCCGCCTGGGCGACCGGCGGGCCCAGGCCGAGATATACAAGCGCTACTCCAAGGCCATGTTCAACGCCTCGCTACGCATCACCGGCAACTACGCAGAGGCCGAAGATGTGCTGCAGGAAGCCTTCCTGAGTGCGTTTCGGGAGCTGCACAGCTACAAAGGCGACTCGTCGTTTGGCTCTTGGCTGAAGCGCATCGTCATCAACAAAAGCATCAACTGCCTGCGCAACCGGCGCCTGCAGCTGGTGCCGCTGGGCGAGCAGCACGATGCCGCCGCCGGCCCTGAGCCGTCCGACTACGCCGCCGACAGCGACGAAACCCACTGGCGCGCCGACGTGGTGCGCCGCTGCGTGCAGGAGCTGCCCGACGGCTACCGCGTGGTGCTGACTCTGTATTTGCTCGAAGGCTATGACCACGCCGAAATAGCCGGCATTCTAGGCATCACGGAGTCTACGTCGAAGTCGCAGTACAGCCGGGCCCGCAAGAAACTGCTGGAACTGGCCAGCCAGCGCGGCCTCACGGCCTGATACCACCTACCTGCTTTGCTTTTCCCCTCTGACAATGCCCTTGGGCAGCTGCAGAACCCCATAGTGCCCCTAGTACCACCCCGAACATGAACGACAAAGAAACCGGACTGGAAAATTTCGTTGAGCGGCACCGCGCCGACTTCGACGTGTTTGAGCCGCGCCCGGACTTGTGGGACGCCATTGAGGCGCAGCTGGCGGATTCCGCCGCTGCCCCTGCTACCGCCACGCCCGACGAGGAGCCTGCTCCGCTGCGGGTGGTGCGCCTGCACCCGGCGGCCGAAGCCCCTGCCACTCCTGCCCCCGCCGCCCGCCGCGCCACCTGGTTGCCGCGCCCGGCCATGGCTGCCGCCACCGCCGCGTTGCTGCTGGCCGGCCTCGGCGCCATCTGGAGCAACACCAACAGCCACTCCGGTGCCTGGACCGCCACCACGGCCACTGTGGCCCCGCCCGCCACTGCTGCGGGTATTGAAAGCCCAGCGGGCCTGTCCTTTGGCTTTGAAGCCGAGCCGATAGCAGAGGCGGCCTCGGCCTCGCCGGCCCAGCGCCTCACGCAGGAAGTGCGCCGCATGGAAAGCTACTTTGCCGTGCAGATTGAAGAGCGCCAGGCCCAGCTGCAGAAGCTGGAAGCCGCCATGCCCGCCGGCGCCGCCGCCGACTGGCAGCGCGAGCTGGCCGGCCTCGACTCGACCTACCGGCAGCTCAAGCAGGAGCTCTACCGCAACCCCGAGCCCACTGTGGTGCTCGATGCCATGAATCGCAACCTGCAGATCCGCCTCGACATCCTCAACCAGCAAACCCGCACCCGGGAGCAGATGCAGGAGTATCAGGCGCAGGGCACGCCGGCCGCCACCAACCAGCCCCAGCCATGAGCCAGCCCCTACGCCAGCTTCTGAACCAGGCGGTACTGCTGGGTGGCTTGGTGCTGGCCGGCTGCAGCGCCGTGCGCGCGCAGTCGGTGGAAGCGCACTTCTACCAGGCCGGCCCCGAGGCCGCGCCGCTGCCGCTGCAGGGCGGCCCGGCCGAAGGGCAGGGTGTGCAAGGGCCGCAGGGCCCGCAGGATGAGGCCACGCCGGCCCCGGCCGTGGAGAAGACGCGCCGCCTGAGCCGCACGTTCAGCGCCGCCAACGGCAAGCCGTTTGCTCTCAATACCCGCTACGGCCGCGTGCTCGTGAACGTGTGGAACCGCCCGGAAATCCGCACCGACGTGGACATCATCACGCGGGCCGAAACCGAAACCCAGGCCCAGCAGCTCCAGGACATGATTCAGGTGCAGCTGCTCGAAAACGACCCCACCACGGGCGGTATTTCGGCTAATTCGCGCTTCGGCGCTATGCCGCACGGCTGCTGGAGCCGCACCAAGCTCTATGAGGTGAACTACACGGTGTGGGTGCCGCGCAACACGCCGCTGCATGTGTTCAGCACCTTCGGCGACGTGAGCATCAACGGCGACCTGACCGGCGCCACCGAACTGGCCGTGGAGTACGGCACGCTGCGCACCGGCCGCCTCGACGGCCCGCAGAACCTGCTGCGCGTCGGCAACGGGCAGGCCTCGGTGGGGTACGCCAAGCGCGCCAGCATTGATGCCTCGTACTCGCGGCTGCGCCTGGATGCCGGCCTGCTGGTGGATCTGCGCAACAACTACTCGGATATCGACATTGGGACGGTGCAGGACCTGACCGTGCACAGCAAGTACGGCGACGTGGCCCTGGGCACGGTGCAGAACCTGCGCGGCACCTCCGGCTACTCCCGCTTCAGCATCGACAAGCTCTCCGACCGCCTCGACATGACGGTGCAGTACTGCCCCAACTTCGAGGTGCGCAACACCGGCAAAAACTTCCGCGTCATCAACCTCGACGGCGGCTACAGCACCATTCTGCTCAACTTCGCCGACGACGCCGGCTTCAATTTCGACGTGAACACCCAGCACGGCAAGCTGCTCGTGGACAAGAAGCTGGTGCGGGTAGAGGCCGAGGAAAGTGGCCCGGCATCCAGCGACATGCAGGGTACCTTCGGCGTGGCCAGCCGCAGCCGCTCAGCCGCCAGCAACGTCAACATCAAAGTGCGCTACGGCAACGTCCGCTTTAATCGGTGAGTGATGAAGGAATGAGGTGATGGGGTGATGGGGTAATGAAGAACTAAAGTCAGCTCATCCGTTATGTAGAGGCGCAGCCAAAGCATCTCGCTAGTGTGGTAAAGTCACTACACTCGCCAGATGCTTCGGCTGCGCCTCTATTATGACATCCTATCACCTCATTACTCCATCACCTCATCACCCAACAACTGCCGTTCTTTGTAGTATGCGTACTCGTTTCTGCGGTTTGTTCTTTTCCTTGCTGCTAGCCGGGCCGGCCGCGCCGCTGCTGGCCCAAACTCCTGCTGCCATGCCTGCTATTAAGCCCGCTGCCCCGGCTCCTGCCGCGTTGCCTTCTGCCATGCGCACTTATGCGCTGCGCCTGACGCCTGGCCAGGATCTGCGCCAGCAGCTCAACGCCTTCGTGGAGCAGCAGCAGATAAAGGCCGGCGCCATCGTGACGTGCGTGGGCAGCCTTACGCAGGCTACCCTGCGGCTGGCCAACCAGGAAAACCCCAGCGTGTACCGTGGCCACTTCGAAATCGTGAGTCTGGTGGGCACGCTTTCCACCAGCGGTAGCCACCTGCACCTGGCCGTGTCTGACTCCACGGGGCGCACGCTGGGCGGGCATCTGCTCGATGGCAACCTTGTTTACACCACCGCCGAGCTGGTGCTGGGCGTGCTCGAAGACGTGGAGTTCCGGCGCGAGCCCGACCCCACGTTCGGCTACCGCGAGCTGACCGTGTACCCGGCCCCGAAAAAGCCCCGCAAGCCCCGCCCCACGCCGCGCTAACGGGCCTTCTGACGCCGCTATATAGGGTTGAAAAATTTATTGTGATACCGGGACGGCCCCTGTTTCAGGGTCGCTTTTCCGTGCGTATACTTGTAGGAATATCTGCCGGCTCCGCGCGGGTCGCGGCTATGCATTGCCTTCTTTATCTATTCTTTTTGATGCGACTACCTTCTTATGGTGCGGTGCTGGCCTTACTGGCCGCCGCGCCCCTGGCCGCGCAGGGCCAGAAAGCGGCCGTACGCCCCGCTGCTACCACTTCTGCTACTACGGCCGCGGCCACCCTGCCGCCCCTCGTCGATTCGCGGCAGGCCGTAAACCAGGGCATTGAACTGCACGACCAGGGCGACTACGCTGGGGCCATTGCTTTGTACAGCAGCATCACGCCCGGCGACACGCTGTATGCCGCCGCCCAGAGCGAGCTGGCCACCAGCTACGTGGCGCTGGAAAAATACCAGGAAGCCGTAGACGCGGCCACCCGCGCCCTGGCCCAGCACTTCCACGACCCGCAGCCCTATGTGGCGCTGTCGTGGGCCGAGGAGGAACTCAAGCACCCCGAAAAGGCGCAGGCCGCCTACGATACCGGCCTCAAGCACTTCCCCTACAACCAGAATCTGTGGTTCAACCAGGGCGTGTTTCAGGTAGCCACCAAGCAGTTTGCCCCGGGCTTTGTTAGCCTGCAGCGCGGTGTGGCCCTGAAGCCCACCCACGCCAACAGCCATTACCAGCTGGCGTACCTGGCCAGCCGGCAGGGCCACACCAGCCATGCCATGCTCAGCATGCTCACGTACCTGCTGTTGCAGCCCGCGGCCAGCAGCCACAACATGCTGGTGGCCCTGGAAGAGCAGGCCACCCGCACGGCTGTGGTGGAAGAAGCCGACAAGATTGCCCCGTTCACGCCCAACGCCGCTTTCACGGAGCTCGATGCCCTGCTCGATTCCAAGATTGCGCTGCGCAAAGACTACGTGTCGAAGGTGAAGTTTGACGCAGCGCTGGTGAAGCAGCTGCAGCTGCTGGTGGAGAAGTTTCCGGCCCCGGCTGCTGCCTCTGCCGACGACTTCTGGCTGCGCCTCTACGGCCCGTTGGTGGCCCAGCTGCGATTCAACGACAACCTGACCACCGCCACCTACCTCGCCCTGGCCTCCGCCGACGACCAGAAGGCCGCCCAGTGGATCAAGGGCAACAAGAGCCGCATCGAGAAATTCTACACGGCCATTTCGCCGGCGCTGCTGCAGATTCGGGAGCAGCAGCCCTACGTGCTGGAGGGCAAGCCCAGCTTGGCCAAAGGCTGGTTTGATGATAAGGGCGTGCTCAACGGCATCGGCGAAGGCACGGTGGAAGGGGAGGAGCGCCGCTTCACGGGGCCGTGGCTGTTCACGGACGAGAGCGGCACCATCCGGCAGCAGGGCCTTTATGGCTCCAACTTCAAGCGCACCGGCCCTTGGCGCATCTACTACGCCACCGGCGTGCTGGAGCGCACCGCCACTTACCGCAATGGCGAACTGGACGGCCTCGTGCGCGACTACCACGACAACGGCCAGCCCGCCACCGAGGCCACGTACGTCAACGGCAAGACCGAGGGCGTGCTGAAGGTGTTCAGCTATTGCGGCGAGCTGGAAGGCACCCGCACCTTCCGGGCCGGCGACCTGAGCGGCCCTTACCGGGAGCTGTACCCCGACGGCAAAACCAAGATGCAGGTGGAAGTGCGCGCCGACAAGCAGGAGGGCGCCCAGACCCACTTCTACCCCGACGGCACCAAGGAGTATGAGTACAACTACGTGGGCGGCAAGAAGCAGGGCCCTTTCCTGGTGAACTACGCCGACAACCAGCCCGAAAAGCGCGGCACCTACGACCAGGACGAGCTGCACGGCCCCTACACCGACTACTTCTCCAACGGCCAGCTGCAGAACACCGGCACCTACACCCGCGGCAAGCAGACCGGCGTGTGGAAAAGCTACTTCGCCGACGGCCGCCCCAGCGACGAGAAAAGCTTCGACGAGGCCGGCGAGCTGCACGGCACCTTCCGCGACTACACCTACCAGGGCAAGCTCTACGCCGAAGTGGAGTACGAGCACGGCCGTATCACGCGGCAGCGCTACTTCGACCCCGCCACCGGCAGCCGCCTGCAGGATACGCCCATCCCCAAAAAGGGCCGCGTGGCCGTGCAGATCTACGGCGCCGAAACCGGCGTGACCGGCACCGGCGCTTACATCGACGGCTTCATGGAAGGCGAGTGGCGCTGGAGCTACGCCAATGGCCTGCTCCAGCAGATCCGGCACTACCAGCACGGCCAGCTGCAGGGCCCGGCCCTCGACTACCATGCCAACGGCCAGCTCAAGCAGCGAACCAGCTACGATGGCGGCCAGCTGGAGGGCAGCTTCGAAAGCTTCCTGCGCGACGGCCAGCGCTACCAGACCGGCTACTACCGCGCCGGCCAGCAGCAGGGACCCTGGCGCGAGTTCTACGCCGACGGTCAGGTGAGCGAGGAGTACGAAATGCACCAGGGCCAGAAAAATGGCCCCACCCGCAGCTTCGCCCCCAACGGCAAGCTTACGGAGTCGCGCCTCTACGGCTTCGGGCGCAAGCTGCAGCTGACCACCTACGACACGCTGGGCCGCACCGTCAGCCACGTGGCACTTCGCCCCGACACCAAAGAATTCACCTTCGCCTTCCCTGGCGGCCAGCCCCACTACCGCACCCAGGTGGCCTGCTACGAAAACCGCGGTCCGGCCCGCTGGTACCATCCCAATGGCCAGCCGGAAGTGGAGTTCAGCTACGAAGCCGACCAGCGCCACGGCCCCTACAAATCCTATTACAGCAACGGCAAGCCGCTCTACGAAGGCCGCTACGTCAACGGCGAGCGGCACGGCGAGTGGAAGGAGTATTACCCCTCGGGCCAGCTGCATTCGGTGGTGAACTACCGCTACGGCAGCTGGGTGGGCGAAACCAAGTTCTACTTCCCCAACGGCAAGCTCGAAACCGTGCAGACCTACCTCTACGGCACCGCCGAAGGCCCGTCGCGCTACTACAACCCGGCCGGTGAGCTGATGGAGGAGCGGATGTACGACCACGGCAACCTCACGGCGTTCCGCAACGGCACCAACCCCGCCGAGCCCTGGCAGCGCATCGAGAAGCTGGCCGGTCCGCTCAAAACCACCTTCGCCAACGGCAAGCCCGCCGCCGACGAAACCGTGAAGGGCGGCATCATGGACGGGCTCCGCACCACCTACTACAGCTCGGGCCAGGTGTTCCGCCGCATGACCTTCCAGAACGGCCTGCTGACGGGCCCGCTCACCGGATTTTATGCCGACGGCAAGCCCATGGAAGAGGAAGCCTACCTGCACGGCGAGCTGCACGGCCGCTGCCGCTACTTCCGCCCCGACGGCACCCTGGAGCGCACCGAATCCTACCGCAGTGGCGAAAAGCTCGGCCCGACGGTATATTACGATGCCCAAGGCAAGCCCACCAAAACCGAAGTGTACTGGAACCAATACGTGTATGAAGGCAAATAACCGGTTTGGTGGCGCCCTGGCGCTGCTTTTGGGCGCCGCCACGCTGGTGGCCGCGCCGCACATGGCCCACGCTCAGCAGCCTACCCAGCTGGTGGCCGAAATGCAGGCCAAGTTTCCGGGCGAAAAGGCCGTGTACCTCGACTACCGCACTGACCTCACCTTCGCGGTGCAGGGCGACTCGGTGGTGGTGCTGGCCCGCCACCACCAGGACATGCTGCACCTTGATGCGCAGTCGGCCATGTACGCCAACGACAAGGTGTTCAACTCCCACTTCAGCCGCGTGCAGAAGCTGGATGCCCGCACCATGGTGCCCGCCGGCAACAGCTACAGAACGGTGAAGGTGACCGACTACAAGGAGAAGTTCGAGGTGCAGTCGGGCATTTTCTACGACGACACCCGCTCCACCACCTGGAGCTTCCCGGCCGTGACGCCCGGCGCCCGCACCGTGACCGACTACACCGTGCGCCACCCCGACCCGCGGTTTCTGCTGCCGTTCTACTTCGGCTCCTACGTGCCCGTGCGCCACGCCGAGCTGACCATCACGGCCCCCAAAAACGTGAAAATCAGCCACCGCATGTTCCATGTCGAGGGCCTGAAAATCAACTTCAGCAAGCAGGAGAAAGGCAGCACCGTTACGTACCGCTGGAGCGCCGACGACCTGCCCAGCCCCCCGCGCGACGACGACGGCCCCGAGGCCGCCTACTACCTGCCGCACCTCGTGTACTTTGTGGAGGAAGTGCCCTCCGCCGACGGGCAGGCCCGCCGCATGCTGGCCGGCGTGCCCGAGCTCTACAGCTTGTACTCCGGCTTCGTGAGCAAGCTCGATCCGCAGGAAAGTCCCGCATTGCGCCGCGTGGTTGACTCGCTGGCCGTGGGCGCCAAAACCGAGCAGGAAAAGGTGCAGCGCGTGTACTATTGGGTGCAGGACAACATCCGCTACGTGGCCTTCGAAAACGGCATGGGCGGCTTCATCCCGCGCGACGCCGGCCTGGTGTATACCAAGCGCTATGGCGACTGCAAGGACATGGCCAACCTCACCCGCGAGATGCTGCGCATGGCCGGCATCAAGTCCTACCTCACCTGGATTGGCACCCGCGACCTGCCCTACCGCTACTCCGAGCTGGCCACGCCCGGCGTCGACAACCACATGATAACCACCTACGAGGCCAGCCCCGGCCAGTACGTGTTTCTCGATGCCACCAACAAGTACATGCCCTTCGGCATGCCCTCGGCCTTCATTCAGGGCAAGGAGGCGCTGCTGGCCATTGATGGCAAGAACTGCAAAGTGGTGCCCGTGCCGGTGATGAGCCAGGAGCGCAGCCCGGTTTCGGACGTGTCGCAGCTGGTGCTGGACGAGAAGGGCGGTTTGCGTGGCAAGGGTAGCCTGCAGCTGCTGGGCTACCCCAAAGTGATGCAGAGCTACGCCCTCGACGGCCTCGACCAGACCGAGGAAACCAAGTACGTGAAGGCTCTGCTGGAGCGCGGCAACAACAAGTTCTTTGTCGACAAATACAGCGTCAGCCACCTCGACACCCGCGAAAAGCCGCTCACCATCGACTACGAGTACCGCCTGCAGGACTACGTGCAGAAGCTCGACGACGAAATCTACGTGAACCTGAACCTGGAGCAGCCCTACGCCCACGATAAGATTGACGCTGCCAAGCGCCGCCTGCCCCGCGTGAACGAGTACGCCAGCCAAAACCACACCCGCACCGAGCTGGAAATTCCGGCCGGCTACGACGTGGAGTACCTGCCGCCGGTCGCCGAAATGCGCGACCCGGTGTTCGGCTTCAAGGTGAAATACGAGCGCCAGGGCAACAAAATCGTGCAAGACAAGGAAGTCTACATCAACTACCTGCTGCTCCAGCCCCAGCAGTTCGGCCAGTGGAATGCCGTCGTAGACAAGCTCAACGCCGCCTACCGCGAAACCGTCATTTTCAAGCGCCGGAAGGTCTGAGCACGGCTGCGCAGGTGTCCCAGGGCTGAAGCCCTGGGTTAGTTAGTGGTGGGCAGTGGGACTCACGTAGCCCAGGGCTGCAGCCTTGGGACGCCCGCGCCGATTACCAAACCAGACCCGTTTTATTCATCGGGAAATCCCGCGCCATTGGGCGCCTGTTTTATCTTACTATGACTCTTCTTTCCGTTGCCCGCGCCACTGCTGCTTCTTTGCTGCTGCTCACGGCCGCCGCGCCGCTCCACGCCCAGCAGGCGCCCAAAACCCTGCAGTACGCCACCTACACCTGGGACGCCAAGCGCACCAAGCGCCTGCCCGTGACGGAGGCCGAAGCCAAGCTGCCGGCCCTGATTCTGCGCGACTTCACGGCCCACGAGTTCAGCGCCGGCGACAAGGAGCTGCAGATCTATTCCACCGAGCACCGGATTCTGCGCGTCAACACCTCCGACGGCATCGAGCAGTTCAACAAAATCTACATCCCGCAGGACGGCGGCCGGCTGGTGTACCTGAAGGCCCGCACCATCAGCCCGCGCGGCGAGGTGGTGGAGGTGAGCGAAAGCAACATGAAGGAGCTCAAGGACCAGGACGGCGGCCGGGGCTTCAAGATTTTTGCGGTGGAAGGCGTGGAGAAAGGCTCGGAAATCGAGTACGTGTTTCTGCGCGAGCGGCCCGCCAAGTTCTTCGGGCGCGAGTACCTGCAAAGCGGCCTGCCGGCCCACGACGTGTCGTTTGAGCTGATTTCGCCGGAGGCCCTCACCTTTGAGGCGCGCGTGTACCACGGCCCCGCCGCCCGCCCCGATACCGTGGTGGCCGGCAAGCGCATCATCCGCCTGCGCCTGCCCGACGTGGCCGCTGCCCGCGAGGAATCCTTTGCCTCTGGCAACGCCGAGCGCATGCGCCTGGAGTACAAGCTGGCCTACACCGCCCAGCGCGGCCGCACGCGCCTCTTCACCTGGGCCGATGCCAGCCAGTACCTGCACGGCACCGTGTACTCGCTCAGCAAAGACGAAACCAAGGCCGTGGACAAGGTGCTGAAAGACGCGAAGCTGCCCGCCAGCGGCGACACCGAAACCCGCGTGAAGGCGCTGGAAAACTACCTCAAAACCAGCTTCAACCTGGCCGAAGACGGCGAAAGCAACATCCAGCGCATTGCGGCCACCAAAAACGCCTCCGAGCTGGGCCTTACCCGCCTGTTTGCCGCGCTGCTGCGCCGCCAGGGCATCGAGCACGAGCTGGTAATTACTTCCGACCGCTCCGACGTCGTGTTCGACGACACCTTCGACACCTGGAACTACCTCGACAACTACGCCTTCTACTTCCCCGAAACCAAGCAGCTGCTGGCCCCGTCGCGGCCCGATTTCCGCTACGGCATGCTGCCCCCCGGCTGGACGGCCAACAAGGGCCTGTTCGTGCGCACCGTGAAGCTGGGCTCCACCGAGTCGGCCGTGGGCACCGTGCGCGACATCCCGACCTTGACCGCCGAGCAAAGCCCCAACGACCTCGACATCAGCGTGAAGTTCACGCCCGAGCTCGACAAGGCTTTCGTGAAGGTGCACCAGGTGCTGGGCGGCTACCATGCCCAGGTGATTCAGCCGTTTTTCTCGCTGATTCCGGAAGAAAAGCGCACCGAAGTGCTGCAGGAGCTGGTGAAAGGCAGCGTGCCCGACGCCACCTTCCAGAGCCTGAAAGCCACCAACGGTGAGGCCGGCCTAAGCCCGCTCAGCAAGCCGTTTCTGGTGGATGCCAGCGTGGAATCATCGGCGCTGCTCAACAAGGCAGGCCAGCGCTACCTGTTCAAAGTCGGAGAGCTGTTGGGGCCACAGTCGGAGTTGTACCAGACCGAAGCCCGGCAGTACGACGTGGAAAACGACTTCAACCGCCGCTACAACCGCACCATCACGCTGGAGCTGCCCGCAGGATACCAGATCCGCAACCTCCAAGACCTGAACGCCAACGTGCAGGCCGGCCCCGACGCCAAAGACCCGCTCTACTACTTCACCTCGAAGTATGCCGTGCAGGGCCAGACAGTCACGGTCACCATCACGGAAGCCTACCGCCAGATCCGCTGGCCCAAAAAGGACTTCGAAGCCTTCCGCGACGTGGTAAACGCCGCCGCCAACTTCAACAAAGTGGTGCTGGTGCTGGAAAAGAAAGGCTGATGCCTGTGGCACGGACTTCAGTCCGTAGCCCGCCGGCACCGGGCCGCCTGCCTTCGCCTAAGGGCTGCCGACTGCAAGCCGGCTAACGCAGGATGGCTGGCCTTGGCACGAACTTCAGTCCGTAGCCCAAACCTGCCTGCGCCTCTTGCCCGGTGCCGGCGGGCTACGGACTGAAGTCCGTGCCACAGCTGGCCGTGCCGCCACTGTTCGGCATGCCGAATATTTTCTGTTCTTTGTAGTGCTTCGCCTTCAGCCTGCTACTACCATGCACACCCTCCCCGACACGCCCGCGGCCGCCGCTTTCCGCCGCACCATTTCCAGTCCGTTGAAGCTGCGCCTGTTCATGCTGCGCAGTTTGCCGATGGCGTATCTGGCGGGGCTGCGGCTGCGCGAAATCACGCCGGAGCGGGCCGTCATTACGGTGCCGTTCAAGTACCTCACCCAGAATCCGTTTCGCAGCATCTACTTTGCCTGCCTGAGCATGGCCGCCGAAATGGCCAGCGGCATGCTGGCCATGATGCACATCCAGGGCCAGGGCCGCGTCTCGATGCTGGTGGTGGGGCTGGAAGCGGAGTTCACCAAAAAAGCCGTGGGTTTGATTGCCTTCACCTCCCAAGACGGCCCGCGCATCGCCCAAGCCATTACCGACAGCCGCGCCAGTGGCGAGGGCCGCACCGTAGTCTGCACCAGCACCGGCATAGACGAGGCCGGCGACGTGGTGGCTACCTTCCGGATTACGTGGTCGTTTCGGGCGAAGTAAGGCCCGGGCGAGCTATGCGTGTTCTATATAGTTTTTATGAAGCTATTCCTTACCGGATTACTGTGTTGTATCGTGCTGGCATCAGTCCAGGCCCGGCCGCTGGTGCGGGTGCAGCTAAACCTGGAACCGGCTACGCACCGCTTCACCTGCCACTACACGTTCCGGCTGCCGGCCTCTGACACCAGCTCCGTACTAAAGCTCAACCTCAACCGGCAGTTTGAGCTGCAGCAGGTGCGCAGCACCGGCGCCGCGCGCCCGCGCACCACGCGTCTGTTCTACCCGTTTTTCGGGGATACGCTGCAGCAGGTGACGGTGCGCTTCGGCAACGGCCCGGCCCGCCGCCAGGTGGAGCTGACGTATGCTGGCACCCTGGCCAAAGGCAATTTCACTGCCGACGTAAACGTGCTGAGCGGCCACACCAACTGGCTGCCGTTCCGGCCCTACGCCGAGTATGAGATGGTAGACTACGAGCTGGCCGTGCGGGTGCCGGCCGGCTATCAGGTGCTGAGCACCGCCGCGCCGCGCCGGCAGCGGGCCGGCAGTTACGCTTTCCGCGGCAGCACCAGCGCCACCGAGCTGACGGCTATTGTGGCGCGGCAGTTCGAGCGGCTGGTGGCCGGCAGCGCGCCGCGCATCACGGTGGTGAAAGCCGCCGCTGCGCCGGGGCGGCCAGATTCGGTGCTGCTGCAGAAAACCCAGGACATCGTGGCGTTTTACAACCGCAGCATCGGCCGCCAAGACGCGGTTACGCAGTTCACGGTGTTCCTGCCCGGCACCAACCACGAAGCCTACGGCCTGCTCGACAACGCCGCCGTCATCACCTACACTGATTTTGACGTGGCCAAGCGGGGAGATTTGCTGATTCTGGCCCACGAGATAAGCCACAAATGGTGGGCCTACGGCTCGTACCACGACGACAGCGCGTGGCTGAACGAGGCCTTCGCCACCTATTCCAGCTTGCTGTACCTGCAAGCAAGCGGGGATGCCGAAGGCTACCGGCAGGAGCTGGCGAAGCTGGCTGCCTCGGCCGCCGGTGCGCCGCCGGTCCTGGGCTTTAACCGCTACCAGCACGAGCCGGCCGTTTTCCGCCGGGTGGTGTACAACAAAGGCACGGTAATCCTCGCGGCCCTGCACGACCGGCTGGGAGCCGAGCCGTTCAATGCGGTACTGGCTGCCACAGCCGCCCGCAAAGTGTCCACCACGGCCGGCTTTCTGGAAGTAGTGGGCCAGCTGGCCGGCCAGCCCACGCGCGATTGGCTGCTGGCCGAACTGAGCCGGTAGCGCGGTTCTGTAGCGCGAACTTTGTAGTTCGCGTCCCCACGCTGTTCCGGGGCTTGTCGTTCTGGGGCGCGAACTACAAAGTTCGCGCTACTTTCAGGCGGTTATACTGACTTCAATATTGCATCAACTGCACCCCGTTACTGTTTCCCGATGAAAACGATTCTGCTAGCCGTGTTGCTCCTTGTCATCCGCATATCCACGACACAAGCCTGTTCTTGTGTCAGCGGCGCCCGCGTCTCCGAGAAACAGCAGATTGCGGCTGCTTATCAGCGCGACGCCCTGATATTCGTGGGCAAGGTGGTAAGCGTGGAAACCGTCGTGACGACTGACTCCGTGCGGGTTTCGGACACCGGGCCGGTGGAAAAGCAGTTTCAGCTTGTCCGGCGCGAAACCTTGCGCTACACCTTTGCCGTGGCGCAGCAGCTGAAAGGGGCGGCTACGGGCCCGACGGTATGGATTGCCAGTGAAACATCCAGCTCCATGTGCGGCAAGCAGTTCAAGGTCGGCTCCGAGCAACTGGTGTATGCTTACCTCGTAAGCCAGAAAGAGTCGCCCTACGGCGGGGAGTTACGAAATATCACGCCCTACTACGAAACCAGCCTGTGCAACCGCAGCCAGGAGCTGAGCCAGGTGAAAAGCACGGAGCTGAAGCAGCTGCGGAAGCTAGCAAAGGCCAGCTAGCCATTCCAGGCTGCGGGGAACAAGAGCTAGAGTTAAAAAGATAGTTCCCCTCCTTAGAAAGGAGGGGCTAAGGGTGGTTGACAATCGTTGAACGGCTTTAGGGTTAGCTCTAATCATCGTTCTGACGGTATCAACCACCCCTAACCCCTCCTTTCCAAGCAGGGGAACTAGCTCTATAGCTCTAACATCGTAGTCCGCAGCTTGGAATAGCTAGCGCCACCTCAATCCTCCTCGCCGAGCCGCTCTTTGGTGATGACG
The DNA here is from genome assembly GCF_027625995.1 of Hymenobacter yonginensis. Taxonomy (NCBI): domain Bacteria; kingdom Pseudomonadati; phylum Bacteroidota; class Cytophagia; order Cytophagales; family Hymenobacteraceae; genus Hymenobacter; species Hymenobacter yonginensis. Next base: position 3,201,276 of record NZ_CP115396.1, on the reverse strand, counting down.
TTCACCATGCCGTCTTCGCTCACCACGATGGCCAGGCACGGATACGGCGAGGTTTCGACGTAGCGGATGGCCGAGTTGTAGCGGGCGCCGCGGGTGCTGGTGCCGCGGCCCGAGGCCTTGCCGTCCAGAATCACGCCGATGGAGTAGCAGTAGCTGTCGGGGTCGAGGAGCACGGCGCCGTCGATGCTGGTGACGAGGCGGGTGATGAGCGGCGTGAGCGGTACCGGCTCGATGAGCGTGCACTGCAGCTTGAGGCGGTCGGCTTCGGCCAGGGCCTCGGTGGTGATGACCAGCAGCGTGCCGTGCTTCTGGCGGCTGGCTTCCAGTACCACGTCCCAGAGGCGCTCAATCTTGGCCGGGTCGGTAAGCTGGAAAGTGCGCTTGAGGTCTTTGCGGAAGCGGCTCCGGTTCACGCGGAAGCGCGGCAAACTCGGCTGGCTGTAAATCGTACGCATCAGCACCTTGCCATCGTGCTGAAACTCCCAGGCGTAGTGGTTGATGAAGTTGATGACGAACACATCTTCGCGGGCGGGGTCATAGGTGCCCACCAGGCGGCCCAGTGCGTACACGTTTTCGCTGTCGGCCAGCAGACTCACGTCGGGCGTGGTCATCTCCAGGAGCTTGCGCACGGCGCGGTAGTCGGTGAGCGGGGTGGGGCAGGTGAGGGCGAATACCTCTTCCAGATTCGGGTGGTGCCGCCGCGCCAGAATCACCTTGCCCACGCCCTCGGCCCCTTCGTAGCGGAGGCTGGAAATAGTGTTGAGCGTGTGAAACAGCCGCGCCGCGCCTGGCTCGGCGCCAAGGGCCTGGGCGGGCGTGTCGAGCAGGCTTTTGCCGGCGGCGCGCAGCAGTTCCTCGGTTTCGCGGGGGCGCACCAGCAGGCCCGAGCCGGGCTCCGGCTCGCTCAGCAGCTTCACGCATTCTTCGTGGAAGCGCTGCATGGCCGAAGTCAGCAGCGAAGGCATCAGCGGCCGGCCATCGGTGTAGAACCGGTTGGCGCGCAGCGAAGGGTAGCCGCGCAGGGGCTTGCGCTGCACCCGCAGCACCGTCATCACGAAGAAGCCGTGAATCTCGATGGGCCAGCCGGCCACGTGCTGGTGCTGGGTGTGCTCGTCGAGTTTGTCGAGGACGGCCTGCACGGCTTTGCGCACGCCCAGGCCCTCGTGGCGGCGGCGCACCATTTCGGGGCTCACGTCGTCGCGGCCGGCGAAGGGCGGGGCGGTCTGGCTTTGCAGAATGCGTCCTTCCGCCACCACGTTCTCAAACTGCTGCGCATCGAGGCCGCACAGGGCGGGCTCCAGGCAGGCTGCGGGTGCGGCCGAGCCGGGCTGCGTGGGCAGGGCCAGCAGCAGCACGTAGGGCTCCAGATCTTCATCAAGCGCGCTGAACAGGCCGTCGGCCAGCACCTGCGCCACCTGCCGGAACCGGGCCTGGTGGGGCCACACCCGGAACGCATCCGAGACGGGGGCTTCGTAAGTGGGCGCTACGGGAGGCGCAGAAAGCAGCGGGAGCGGGGAAAGCATGCGAGTACGGTAGGAAAAGCAGGGCCGGTAGCAAGCACCACCGCCCGGCAACGAGGCCGGGGCCGTCTGGATAGACGCATAACCCCAGCAAGTATTTTAAAAAGCATTCAGTGGCGCGACAATTCGTTTCGCGACGAGCAGTACGAGTATCTGCCGACTACTGCCGCGTGGGAACTCGGGGTGCTCGTCGTGAAACGGATTTTCGCGCCACTGTACGGAAGTCTACAGCTGAAACAGAACAGGCAATACCATTTTTTGTCGGACCGGTTCGCCTTTGTAGGTGGCGGCGGTCCATTTGGGCGCAGCCTTGATGAGGCGCAGTGCCTCCTGATCGAGGCCCGAGCCGAGTGGCTTGAGGACTTTGGCGTCGGTGAGCGAGCCGTCCTTCTGAATGATGAACTCCACCATCACGCGGCCCTCAATCTTGCGCTGCCGGGCCAGTGCCGGGTACTTCTGGTTTTGCTGAATCCACTCGAAAAACGCCTCCGTGCCGCCCACTGGCCGCGCCGGCTGGTCGGCCTTGACGGTGGTAGTGCCGCCGCCTGCCGCGCCCGGGGCCACGAAGGCTGTGCCGGTAACTGCCGCGTCATCGGCGCCGGCCGGAATCTGGAACGTGATGGGCACGGTCACGCGCTGGCGCACCTTGCCGCCTTTGTGCATGGCCGGGGTCCAGCGCGGGCCGGCCTTGATGAGGCGCAGGGCCTCGGCATCCAGTTCCGGGTCGAGGGGCGCGGCCACTTCGGCACTAGATACGGCCCCGCTTTTCTCCACCACGAACGTCACCGTGACGGTGCCGGCCGCGCCGCGCTGCAGCGCCGCCGTGGGGTACTGCTGCTTGTCGGCCAGGTACTGCGCGTAGGCATCGAGGCCACCAACGGGCACAGCAGGCTGCGCTACGGCGTCGTAGATCTGGTCGGCGGGCGGGGCCTTGGGGTACTTGAGCTTCTGCTGGGCCTGCCCGGCGGCCGGCAGGGCCAGGGCAGCCACCAGGACCAGGCGGCGGAGAGTGGAATGCATAGCAGCGACGAAAAAAACCAGGAAACAGCGGGCCCGGAACGGCGGGGCCCTGCTCAACAACCGCACCAGGGGCCGCCCGGGTTCAGCCTCTACGCAGCAAGCCCGAAAATCGGCTATTTTTACCGTATGGCACCTGACACTCCTTCCGCATCGGCCGGCACTCCGGCCACCCCGTCGCCCTCGTCGTCGTCGTCGCAGGCGCACAACTCCAGCCGCGCGCCCGAGCCGGTGGGGCTGTACCCGCACGCCCGGCGCGCCGGCAGCCTGCTGTTTCTGTCGGGCGTGGGGCCGCGCCAGCGGGGGCAGAAGCACGTGCCCGGCGTGGAGCTGGACGAGGACGGCAACATCCTTGCCTACGACTTCGAGAGCCAATGCCACGCCGTGTTCCAGAACGTGCGCTACATTCTGGAGGAAGCCGGCGCCCGCTGGGAAGACCTCGTGGACGTGACCGTGTTCCTGACCAACATGCAGGACGACTTCCACACCTACAACCGCCTTTACGCCGAGTATTTCGCTACCAACCAGCCCTGCCGCACCACAGTGGAAGTCAACCGCCTGCCCACACCCATTGCCATCGAGCTGAAGTGTATTGCGGTGATGGGGTGAATAGTGATGAGATGAATCGTGATGAAGTAATGAGGCGAATGGTGACAGGGGAAGCTGAAAGGTCGTAGACTGTGAGGAGGTGACGGAAACGGCAAGGGCCTTTATAACTCTCTACCTTTGGCTCCCGGCCTGTGAGGTAATGCGTTTTACCTCATCACAATCCACCTCATCACCTCATCACCATTCACCCAACCAGTGCCCGTTTCCGCCGATTTTCGCCCGATTACCGTTCTGCCCGCCGAGGTATTTGCGGAGAACCTGACCACGCACACCGCGCAGGAGCAGCACTACGCCCGGCGGCATCAGCTGGGCGGCTGGCTGCGTGTACTGCTGTTTGGGGGTGGCGTGGCCGGAGCGTGGTGGCTGTTCAGTAGCGGGTTCGTGCTGCCGGGGCTGGCGTTTGTGGTGGGTGTGCTGCTGGCCTTCTGGGGCATGGTGCGCTGGCACGCGGCCGTGGGCTACCAGCGCGAGCACCACCGGCTGCTGGCCCAACTGAATCAGCAGGAACTGGACCGCCTCGCCGGCAAGCTCGGCGGCTTCGATGCCGGCCTGCGCTACCTCGACGCCCAGCACCCGTACGCCGCCGACCTTGACGTATTCGGGCCCCACTCGCTGTTTCAGCTGCTCAACCGCGCTTCCACCCGCCTCGGCCACGATTGGCTGGCCGGCTGGTTGCTGCGCCCGGCCCTCGCCGACGAGGTGCGCGCCCGCCAGCAGGCCGCCGCCGCCCTGGCCCCCGACCTCAACTGGACCCAGGAGTGGCAGGCCCGCGCCCGCCACTTTCCGCGCCAGCACGAAGCCGACCCCCGCGAGTTCAGCGCCTGGCTGGCCCGCCCCGATTTTTTCCAAGATAAAGCCTGGCTGAAGCCGCTGCTGGTGCTGCTGCCGCTGCTGGTGCTGGCCAGCGCCGCCGCCTGGGTGCTGGGGCAGGGCTACTTCTGGCTGATTGGCGCGCAGGTGGTGGTGAGCTTGCTCAACGGCCGCCTCGCCGACGCCCGCAACGAATACGCCGCCCAGGCCCTGGCCATGCACGATGCGTTGCGCGCCACTCAGGCCCAGCTGGCGCTATTTGAAGATGAAGCCGCGCCCGACTGGCAGGCGCCGCGGCTGCGCGGGCTGCGCGCCACGTTGCGCGCCGCCAGCCACGGCACCGCCGCCACGCGCCGCCTGGGCCAGCTCACCACCGTGGCGGGTTTGTTCCGGGGGCGTGAGCATCCGCTGGGGGCGCTGCTGCTGAACAATTTCCTGCTCTGGGATTTGCACGCCATGTGGCAGCTGGAGCGCTGGAAGCGTGATTTGGGCCCGGAGCTGACCACCGTGCTGGAAGTGCAGGCCGAGCTGGAGGCGCTGGTGAGCTTGGCCGGCTGGCAGTTCGCCAACCCCACCTACACCACGCCGGAGCTGAGCGCCGGCCCGCTGGAAGTGGCTGCCGAAGCCCTGGGCCACCCGCTCATCTTCGCGGCCCAGCGCATCACCAACGACTACCAGACCATCGGCTACGGGCAGACGGCCGTCATTACGGGCTCCAACATGGCCGGCAAAAGCACGTTTCTGCGCACCGTGGGTTTGAATATGGTGCTGGCGCTGGCCGGCGGCGTGGTGTGCGCCCGGCGCCTGCGCCTGAGCCCGGCGCAGCTGTTCTCGGCCATGCGCACCCAGGACAACCTCGCCGAAAGCACGTCCTCGTTCTACGCCGAACTCAAGCGCCTCAAGCTGCTGCTGGACATGTCTTCGGGCGTGAAAACGCGGAATGAAGAGCTTCATATGACGCAGGAGCCTGCCGGCGCAAGCTTCTCGGCCCCAAGCAACCAGCCAAAATCGAATAACGGACAACCAACAACCAACAACGAACTTCCCGTTTTCTACCTGCTCGACGAGATTCTGAAGGGCACCAACTCGCTGGACCGGCACCGCGGGGCGCGGGCGCTGCTGCGGCAGCTGCACCAGCGCCGCGCCGCCGGCCTCATCAGCACCCACGACCTGGAGCTGGCCGCCCTGGAAGGCGAGTGGCCCGGGCAGGTGCGCAACTTCAGCTTCAATAGCACGTTCAGCGAGGGCGAAATCCACTTCGATTACCACCTCACGCCCGGCGCCTGCCAGGCCTTCAACGCCAGCCAGCTCATGCAGCTGATGGGCATTGAAATCGAGTAGCTGAGTAGTTGAGTAACTGAGTAAAGTCTTCGTAAGGCAGAATGCCTGCTCCACTCAGTCACTCAATTCCCCCGTTCCTCTTTACTCAGCTACTCCCTTACTCAGCTACTCTTTCATGTACGTTCGTAACAATCTGCGCTGGCGCGTCATCTGGAAATTCTCCTGGAAGGGGCTGCTGGCATTTACGCTGTATTCGCTGCTGATCTGCCTGGTGTATGGGCCGCTGGGCTTCCATTCGTTGTCGATTCCGTGGCAACCGGTGGCTACGCTGGGCATTGCGGTGTCGTTCTACATCGGCTTCAAAAACAACGGCTCCTACGACCGTTTCTGGGAGGGCCGGCAGCTGTGGGGCGGCATCGTGAACTACAGCCGCACCTGGGCCATTCAGGCGCTGGAATACGTGACGTCGGTGGTGGATGCGCCGGGCGTGGAGGCGCCGGCGGCCTCACACGCCGAGCTGAGTTTGCGCCACCGCCGCCTCGTGTACCGCCAGATAGCCTGGGCCAACGCCCTGCGCCTGCAGCTGCGCCGCCAGCCCGACCTCTGGGAAACCCAGGTGGCCCCGTTTCTGGACCCCACCGAGGCCCGCGAGATGCAGCGCAAGCAGAACCCCTCCGCGCACCTGCTGCGCCAGCAGGCCGCCGACCTGCGCGTGCTGCGCGAGGAGCGCGGCCTGCTCAACGACTTCCAGCACGTGAACATGATGACCAGCATCGAGCAGTTCAACAACCTGCAAGGCGGCTGCGAGCGAATCAAGAACACGCCGTTTCCGCGCCAATATGCCTTCTACAGCTTCATGTTTGTGTGGATTTTTGCGGCGCTGCTGCCGCTGGGCCTCATCGGCGAGTTTGTGAAGATGGGCCCCGACCACATCTGGCTGACCGTGCCGTTTTCGGTGCTGGTGTCGTGGGTGTTCTACATCATCGAGATGGTGGGCCACAGCAGCGAGAATCCGTTTGAAAACGAGATGAACGACGTGCCCATGACGGCCATCTGCCGCACCATCGAAATCGACCTGCGCGAAATGCTGGGCGAAACCCACCTGCCGCCCAAGCTGGCCCCCATCGACGATATTCTGTATTAAGTGTCTGGTAGTAAGTATGGAGTAGCTGGTAAGCAGCGGGTGGTAGTTCAAGCAAACGAATGTGCTGCAGCATTTTTTCAATTACTACATACTCACTACTAAATACTCGATACTCTCAGGTTCCGCCCCCACATGAACGCCCAAGCCCGCAAGGTTCGCTACTTCTTCTTCAGCCAGGATTTTTCCGACGCGCTGCGCATCACGCTGGCCGTGCTGTTGCCGGGCGTAGTGCTGGGCTGGCTGGGGCAGTTGGGCACCGGCGTGGAAGTGGCGCTGGGCGCGCTCTGCATCAGCATCACCGACTCGCCGGGGCCGGTGGTGCACCGCCGCAACGGCATGCTGGCGGGCATTCTGCTGCTGCCGGGCCTGGCCCTGCTCACCGGCCTGCTGCAGCCCTACATCTGGCTGCAGGGCCTGGAAATCGGGGTGCTGAGCTTTGTGTTTACCTTGTTTCTGGCCTACGGCAACCGGGCGGCTTCCGTCGGTTCGGCCGGGCTGCTGCTTGTCATCTTGATGATGGACCGCAGCCTCACGCTGCGCCAACTGGTAGAGTATGCCCTGCAGGTGACGGCCGGCGGCGTGTGGTATCTGCTGGTGAGCTTGCTCTGGTACCAGATCCGGCCCTACCGCCCGGCCCAGCAGGCGCTGGGCGAGTGTGTGCAGGCTATTGCCGGCTTCCTGCGCCTCAAGGCCGAGTTCTACCGCACCGGCACCAAGCTCGACGACGACTTCCGCCGCCTGATGGCCCAGCAGGTGACCGTGAGCGAAAAGCAGGATGCCGTGCGCGAGCTGCTGTTCAAAACCCGTCAGATGGTGAAGGAGTCCACCGGCACGGGCCGCCGGCTGGTGCTCACCTTCGTGGATGCCGTGGATTTGTATGAGCATATCACGGTGTCGTATTTCGATTACGCTGCCCTGCACGCCCGCTTCGAGGCCACCGGGGTGCTCGATGCCATTGCCGGGCTGGTGGAGCAGATGGCCGCCGAGCTGGAAAGCATTGGGCTGGCCATCGAAGCCAACCACGGCCATACGGCCCGCGTGAATCTCACGGCTGGCCTGGAGCAGCTCAAGGCCCGCATCGACGCCCTCGAAGATCCCACCCAGCCCGGCCACACGCTGGTGCTGAAAAAGATTCTGGTGAACCTGCGCAACCTCACCCAGCGCCTGCAGGACATCCTGGCCTACTTCGATGCCCAGGCGCCGGCCGCGCCCACCGTTACCGGGCGGGAACTGGAGTTCGGGCGCTTCGTGGGGCACCAGCAGTTCGGCCTGGCCCAGCTCCGCGACCATCTGACGCTCAGCTCCGGGGTGTTCCGGCACGCCGTGCGCATGATGCTGGCCTGTCTGGCGGGCTTTGTGGTGGCCAAGGTGCTGCTGCCCGGCCACCACAGCTACTGGATCATCATGACCATCACCTACATGCTCAAGCCGGCCTTCAGCCTCACCAAGCAGCGCAACATCAACCGCGTGCTGGGCACGCTGCTGGGTGGCGTGATTGGCGGGCTGGTGCTTTGGCTGATTGACGACCGGATGGTGCTGGTGGCGCTGCTGGGCGTGTTTATGCTGATTTCGTTCAGCTTCACGCGCAGCAACTACATCGTGGCCGTTACGTTCATGACGCCCTTCGTGCTGATCCTGTTCAACTTCATGGGCCTGGGCTACCTGCAGGTGGTAGAGGAGCGCGTGCTCGACACTATAATGGGCTGCCTGCTGGCGTTTGCGGCCAGCTACCTGCTGTTTCCGCGCTGGGAATCCGACCAGCTGCAGGACTACATGCGGGCGGTATTGCGCGCCAACCTGCGCTACCTCCAAACGCTGCAGGAAAGCCTGCTGGGCTCGCCCGTGGCCGTGCTCGACTACAAGCTGGCCCGTAAGGAAGTGTATGTAAGCTCGGCCAACCTGGCGGCGGCGTTTCAGCGCATGCTCTCGGAGCCGCGCGGCAAGCAGCACCGCCCCACCGAGGTGCACGAGTTTGTGGTGCTCAACCACATTCTGTCGTCGAACGTGGCTTCCATTACGTCGGGTTTGTTGGCTGGCAGCACTCGCCCCGAGCAGCCCAACGTGCTGCTGCGGCCCTTGCGCCAGGCCCGGCAGGCCCTGCACCGCAGCCTGCGCCGCCTCGACCCCGCCGAGCCCGAAGCTGCTGCCGAGTCCGCCCCCGAGCCCATCCCGCGCCGCCCCGACCCCGCTTCCCCCGACGCCCAGCTCACCGAGCAGCTGGAGTTCATCCAGAAAGTCAGCGGCGACATCAGCAAGCTCACCGAGGAAGTGCTGGGGTAGGGCATAGGCCGGGCGGGCCTGCCAGTGCAGTTATCAGGCTGGCGCGGAATGTAGAGACACAATATGTTGTGTCTCGCCGTTGCTGATGTTGCTCCGCTAGCGCACATCCGGCAGCGCACATCTTCTGGCGCACATCTGGCAACGATTAGACGCAACATATTGCGTCTCAACCTCGCTAACTCAATCCTTGAAGAAAAGCCGCAACGCAAAACTGCCCGTCTGGCGCAAGCCAGGCGGGCAGTTTTGCTAAGAGCTGACTTTGTCTTACAACTTCACGCCGAAGGAGGCAAACCATGTGCGGCCGTCGGCGGGCAGCAGGCCGGGGCCGGGGTAGCCGCCTGAGCGACGCGTGAAGTAGTTCTTGTCGAATACGTTGTTGAGGCCGCCGCGCACCGTGAAGCGCTTGGCAAAGCGGTAGGTGGCCGACAAGTCGGTGACGGAGTAGCCGGGCACGCGGCCGGTGGTGCCGGCAGCATTCGGCGCTACGGTGTTGTTGGCATCCGTGAATACCTCCGATACGCGCGTCAGCTGCGCCGTGGTGGAGAAGCCTTTGTGGGCAAACGTGGCCCCGAAGCGGTGCGTGTACTTGGGAGCGTACTCCACGCGGTTGTTTTTCAGGTCGCCTTCCTGCAGGTTGCTGCCGCTGAGCGTGGCCGTGCGCAGCTGGGTGTAGCGGGCATCCACGAAGGACGAAGACGCAAACACATCAAAGTGCGGCAGGTCGAAATTCTGGGTGAGGGCGTGCACCAGATCCAGCTCCACGTAGGCTTCCACGCCCTTGTGCACGCTCGTGCCGATGTTGGTGCGGAACTGCTGGGTGGCGGTGCTGCTGCCCGGCACGAAGCGGCGGATGGTGCCGATCCGGTCGTCGTAGCGCAGCCAGAAGCCGTCCACGTCGAAGGTGAGGATATTTTTCCAGCTGCCGCGGTAGCCCAGCTCGGCATTGAAGCCGCGGGCGTCCTGCAGGTTGGGGTCGATAACGTCGGACGTGGCCGGGGGCGTCAGGTCGCCGAACGTGACGGGCCGGAAGGCGCGCGAGTAGTTGGCGTAGAAGCTGGTTTGGTCGGTGGCGCGCAGCTCGGCGCCGGCACCGTAGAGCAGCACCTTGCGGCGCGAGTCCTGGCGGATCTGGTTCTCCAAGCCATCAGCGTTCAGGCTGAGGTAGCCGCGCCCTTGGTTATCAATCACCTCCAGGCGCACGCCCGGCGTGAAGGTCAGGCGCGAGCCCACCCGGAAGATGTTCTCCACGAAGGCGGCGTAGTTGCGGGTCCGGAAGCTCAGGTCGCGGCCGTAGCGGGCGGCCTGCAGGTCGAGGTTGAAGTCGGAGCCGGTGTCGCCTTTGCCCTGCTGGCGGCGGCCCAGGTTGGCGGCCGCTACGCGCAGGCCGGCGGCCAGCGTGTGCTGCTGGCCCAGCAGGTCGTAGTCGGTGAGCAGGCGCAGCTCTGAGCCCAGGTTGCGGTACCGGTCCCGGTCGAGCTGGCGCGCAGCGGCCTGGCCGGTGGCGGGGTTTTCGTTGTCGGGCAGGGCCACGCTCACGCTGCTGGGCAGCCCGATAGAGTTCCGCTCGCCAATCAAGCCGAAGGTTTTCAGGCTCAGGCGCGTGCGCTCCGAAAACTGGTAGTCGGCCGTGAAGGCCGGGATGGTCCAGGGCGTGCTGAACCAGTTGCGGCCGCGGCTGCTTTTACGCACGTCGCCGTTGTAGAACTGCTCGTCGGTGAGGCCGCCGGGCTGCTGAATCTCGTAGCCGAGGTGGCTGATTTCGGCGCCCAGCCGCAGCTTGTCGGTAGCCTGAAACTGCACGTTACCGTGGAAGTTGCGGATGTTGAACTCCGAGTTGTCGCGCCAGCCGCCGCCCACGCGCTGCTGGTAGTAGCCGAAGTAGCTCACCTTGCCCACGGTGCCGCCCAGCGAGTTGTAGGTGCCCAGCAGGCCGTTGTTGCCCACGCTGTTGCTGGTTTCAAACTGAATCCTTTTGTCTTTGGGGCCGCGCTTCAGCTCGTAGTTCAGCAGGCCGCCAAACTGCGGGCCATACTGCAACGAGCCGCCGCCGCGCACAATCTGGATGCGCTCCACGGCTTCCAGCGGCGGGTTGTAGTAGGCCTCCGGGTAGCCCATGGGGTCGGAGCTGATGTCCATGCCGTTCTGGCGAGTGTTGAACTCCCAGCTGCGGTTGGGCGAGAGGCCGCGGGTGGCCACATTGATCTGCTGGCCCGAGCCGTCGCTTTCCCACACCGTCACGCCGGGCACTTTGGCAAACACCTGGCGGGCGCTGTTCACCACCAGGTTGGCGTCGAGCTTGTCCAGCTCCACCACCTCATTTTTCTTGCCCGCGGTGATGGTGTTGCCATCCACTTCCGGCGCGAAACGCAGGCTTTTGGCCGCTACCGTCACGCCGGCTAGCTGCTGCACCGCCTCTTCAATCGTGAGCTTGAGCGTCAGCGGCTGCCCGCTCTGCAGCGTCACGGTCTGGCTGATGGGCCGGATGCTCAGGCCGCTCACCGTCACAGTGGCTTCGCCCACGGGCAGCCCGTAGAGGCGAAACGCGCCGCGTGCGTCCGTTACGGCCGTGCGCTCCCCAACGGCTACCAGCACGCCTTCCACGGCTTTGCCGGCCGGATCGAGCACGGTGCCGGTGAGCGTGGCGCCCTTGCCGGGCTCGTCGTGGCGGAGGTGAAGTGGGCTGGCTACGGCGGCCACCGGAGTGGCCGTGGTGCCGGCCGCAAGCAGAAGGGAAGAGAGAAGCAGGGAAGAACGACGCATGAACAGCAGGGTTATCAGCCGGAGGTTGGCTGAATTCTGCCGCAAAGGTAAGGCTGTTTAGAATATATTTAAATAGTTGATTGGAAAATATCTAAATAGCGAACGGCGCGGTAGCACGAACTTTGTAGTTCGTGCTACCGCGCCGTTCAAGGCACTGTGGGACAGTATGGTTCAGAACGGCGGCAGTAGCGCGAACTTTGCAGTTCGCGCCCCCGCGCCGTTCGTGGTATTATAGGACAGTATCGTTGTGATGGCGTGGGGACGCGAACTACAAAGTTCGCGCTACTGCTGCCCTACTGTCCACTATACTGCAGGTGCTAGCGCTCCAGCTTGAAGCCCGGCTCGCGGGCCGGGGGCGCGGTGCGGTTGGACACGGCCCAGCCGGTGCGGTACATCCACTGGGTCATGCGCAGCAGCTTGCCGTAGTCGATGCGGCTGGCTTCGTCTTTGGGCGTGTGATAGTCGGCGTGCAGCAGGGAGGTGTACATGATGGCCGGGATGCCCAAGCGGGCGTAGGGCAGGTGGTCGGAGCGGAAATACCAGCCTTCGGGGTGCGTGGCCTTGTCCCACTCGGTGTCCAACTTGAACTTCGGGCCTTCCTGATTGGCTGCCAGGGCGGTTTTCACCAGGTCCGACGAGTTGAGGTGGGGCGGGGTGGAGCCCAGCAGGGCGGCCGAGTCGGCGGCGTTGCGGCCCATCATTTCGGCGTTCAGCACCGCCACGATGGACTCTTTCGGCACGGTGGGCTTGTCGGAGAAGTAGCGCGAGCCCAGCAGGCCGCGCTCCTCGGCCCCGTGAAACACAAATAGCGCCGAGCGGCGGGCCGGCTCCTGCTTGTACGCCCGCATGAGTGCCAGCAGCGCCGCGCAGCCGGTGGCGTTGTCGTCGGCGCCGTTGTAGATGGAGTCGCCGGCCACGGGGGCGCGGGCGCCGTCGTGGTCCTGGTGGGTGCTGAAGAGCACATACTCGTTTTTGAGCTGGACGTCAGTGCCGGGCATCTTGGCTACAATGTTCACCGACGGATACGCGAAGCTCTCCACCTTCAGCTCGGCGCTGAACTGCTGACCGGCCTGCTTGGCCCAGCTCAGGGCCTCGGCGGGCAGCCACACCACCGGCGGCTGGTTCACTACGGCCGTGTTGGCGTCGCCGGGCAGGCCGTAGCGGCCCCGCTCGTAGATGTGGCTCCAATGGTCGTAAATGGCCTGCGCCTTGTCGTCGGACACAAACACCACGGCCACGGCGCCGGCCTTGAACAGCTCGGCGGCCTGGTCGCGCAGCTTCCCGAACAGGTAGCGGCGGTAGCTGATGCCGTCGGTGGGCGCACCCGAAACCTGGAGCGCTACGGCCTTGCCCTTCAAGTCCACTTTCGCCAGCTCGGCGGGGGTGGCCAGGCCCACGAACACTAGCGGCGCATTCACGCTGGCGTTGGTAGGCGCCACCACCATGGCGTCGTGGTTAGGCCTGAGCTGGCGCGTGCCGATGCGGAGCGTGCTGGTTTTGGTGAGGCGCGTGCGCTGCAGATTGAACCACTGGAAGTAGGTGCCGTCGTCGCCGGCGGGCTCCATGCCGGTGGCCCGGATCTGCTCGGCCAGCCAGGCGGAGGCGCGCAGCTCGTCGAGGGTGCCGCCCTCGCGGCCGCGGTACTTGTCGTCGGCCAGCGCAAACAGGTCGCGCTTGAGGTCGGCTTCCTTGATGACAGCAAGGCCGCTGCCGGCTTTAGACGTTTTGGTGGCTTTGGCGGGTTTCTGCTGGGCGTGGCCGGCCAGCGGGGCCGTGAGGGCAAGGCCGGCCAGCAGTAGGCGCAGCGTAGTATGGCGGAAGTGGTTCATGGCAGGAAGTAGCGTGAAAGAGGAAAGCTACGCGAAAAAGCCCCGCCCACCAATGGTGGAGCGGGGCAAATCGGATGGAACAGGGCCTGCTGAGGGTTGGAAGTTTGAACTATGCGTGGAAGCGTACGGGGCGCTGTAGGTGCAGCCTGTTAGCGTGGTTGCTAGAACGCAAAGCCCAGGCTGATACCGGGCCGCAGGCTCAGGCCACGGACGGGGGCGGTGCCAAATACATTCTGGCTGTAGCCCTGGGTGCTTACCTGCAGCTGGCCGGCATCGTAGCCAACGCCCAGGTAGGGGTCTACCACGAAGCGCTGGCCAAAAATCCACTGCCGGCCTACCAACAGGCCGCCGCCCAGGGTAGTCATCTTGCCGGTTACTTTGGTCGTCTGCCCGGAATTATCGGGTACATCCACGGCTAGGCGGAAGCGCTGCACACGCAGGTAGGAACCCACGTACAGGCCGTTGAGGACTTCCCCGGTCAGGTAGCGGCGATACTCCGGGGTCAGGCCAAATCCATCATATTCGGTGCCGGCGGCGTGCAGAAAAGAGCCAAACACGCCCAGCTGCACCGAAGCCCGGGAGTTGATTGCCTGCTCATAGAATAGCGTACCCGAGCCCAATAGGGGGCTCAGAATGTTGGTTTTCAGTACATGAGCCCGTTCTGGGGCCGTAGGTACTGCCCCCATTGGGGCGGCAGTGGTAGCCGCAGCAGCAGAAGTAGTGGCCGGGGCGGTGGGAGTTTGCTGCAGGGACGGCTGCTGCTGCGCGCGGGCGGTAGTCAGGCCACCCAACAATACGAACGAGAGTACAAGCTTTTTCATAGTGCAGAAAGGAGAAAGGGATAAAAAAGTAGCTCCGCTTGGAATCCTTCGCTGCATTCCGGCGTTGTAAGCGCCTTCTCAAAAAAGGGGCCATTTACATATGGTAAACTATATGTATGTTTCTACATAAGTTTTAATCGACTGAAATTCAGGATAAAAAAATATTCCTGACCTGCTAAGCAGATCAGGAATACCGAAAAGTAGAAGTGGAGTACAGCCTTACTTCGCCACTTCCGGCTTGAGCGTGCGGCCCAGCCAGTCGAAGAACACCCGGTTCCAGAGCACCGAGTTCTGGGGCTTGCCGATCCAGTGGCCCTCGTTGGGGAAGTACAGGAAGCGGCTCGGGATACCGCGCAGCTGCGCCGTGCCGAAGGCCTCCATGCCCTGGTCCTCGGGCACCCGGAAGTCCTTGCCGCCGTGAATCACCAGGATAGGGGTATCCCAGTTCTTGGCAAACTGCTGGGGGTTGAAATCGGTGTAGCTCTTGTGCAGCGGGGTTTCCCAGGGCGCGGCCCCGATGTCGTGCTTGGCGAAGAACATTTCCTCGGTGCTGGGGTACCAGCTGGTGAGGTTGTAGAGGCCGCAGTGGGCAATAAACGTCTTGAAGCGGCCCTCGTGCTTGCCGGCCAGCAGGTACACCGAGTAACCGCCGTAGGAGGCACCCACGCAGCCCAGACGGGCCTTGTCCACGTAAGGCTCGGCACTCACGTTATCAATGGCCGAGAGGTAGTCCTGGATGGGTTGGCCGCCCCAGTCGCCCGAGATGCTGTTGTTCCACTCGGTGCCGAAGCCGGGCAGGCCGCGGCGGTTGGGCGCTACCACAATGTAGCCCTGGGCCGCCAGCAGCTGGAAATTCCAGCGGTACGAAAAGCTCTGGGTGATGGGGCTCTGTGGGCCACCCTGGCAGTACAGCAACGCCGGGTACTTCTTGGCCGGGTCGAAATCGGGCGGGTAGATGACGTACACTTGCATCTGCTTGCCGTCGGTGGTGCGCACCATGCGGGCCTCGGTCTTGCCGGTTTTCACGCCGGCCAGCTCCTGCTGGTTGATGGTGGTGAGGGCGGTTTCGCGGCCGGTTTTCAGGTCTACGCGCACCAGGTCGGCGGGGCTGGCCTGGGTGGTTTTGCTGACGATGGCCACGCCGGGACCGGCCAGCTCGAAGCTGTTGTAGTTGAACGCGCCCTTGCTGAGCTGCTGCACCTTGCCGCCTTTGGCCGGTACGCTGAACAGCTGCTCGGTGCCTTCCAGCGGGCTCACAAAGTACAGCGTCTTGCCATCAAGGCTCCAGCGCAGGTTGGCGGCGCTCTGCTCCGAACCCTTGGTTACGTCCTCGCGCTTCTTGGTCTTGAAATCATACACCACCACCCCGTTGCGGTCCGACTCAAAGCCTGGCGTGGCCATGCTCAGCCAGGCCACCTTCGAGCCGTCGGGCGAAAACACCGGTTCGGTGTCGTAGCCGCCCAGGCCCTCGCTCAGGTTCTGGGTCTGGCCCGAGCGCACGTCGTAGAGGTAGATGTCGGAGTTGGTGCTTTCGGCCTCGGCCTTGCCCGTGAGCTTGCGCGAGGTGTAAGCCAGCCGGTAGCCGTCGGGCGCGAAGTTGAGCTGCTCGGAGCCGCCCAGCGGCTGCAGCGGCGAGTCGAACTTCTCGCCGGCCATGACGTCCTTGCCGTAGCCGGTGGGCTTGCCATCGGCCCCCACGGGCTGGAAGAATACGTGCGAGGCCTTGTAGTCGTCCCACACGTTCCAGTGGCGGTAGTTCAGGTCGTCGATGATTTTGGCATCGGCCTTGGGCAGGTCGGGGTACCAGTCCTGCACCGATTTGCCGGTTTTCACGTCCTGAGTGTACAGCACGAAGTTGGCTTTGGGGGCCAGCTTCAGGTTGCTCAGGCCCTCGTCGGGGAACTCACTCAGCAGTTGCTTGCCCGAGCCGTCGGGGCTTATCACGTAGAGCTGGTCGGTGCCGCTTTCACCGCTCAGGAAGGTCAGCTTGCCGTCGGGCCGCCAGTTCAGGGTGTTTTCCGAGACGGCGGGCGTGTTGGTGAGCTGCCGGGCCGGGCCGCCGGCTACGGGCACCAGCCAGATGTCGGACTGGCCCTTGTTATCGGCCAGGTTGTAGCGCGTGACGGTGTAGGCCACGGTTTTCTTGTCCGGCGACACCTGCATTTCGCCCAGGCGGCCTAGCTTCCAGAGCAGCTCGGGGGTGTAGGTGCTGCCGGTTTGGGCAGCGGCGGCCAGCGGCAGCAGCGCCAGCGCGGTCAATAGGTTTCGTTTCATGTAGCGCATGCTTTAGCTTGCGAAGGCAAGGGCAATAAGGGTGGGAGAAGGGCAAAGGTACTTTCCCCGCGCCTGACTGCTACCCGCTGGCTGGTACTTCGGCCGGGCCGTTCCTCTTCTTGCAAGCTAAAGCATGCGCTACTATGCCTGATTTTCGATTACGCGTGTTTCAGGCGGTGGCCCGGCATTTGAGCTTTACCCGGGCGGCCCAGGAGCTGTACATCACCCAGCCGGCCATTACCAAGCACGTGCGGGAGCTGGAGCGCACCTACGGGCAGCGGCTGTTCGAGCGGCGCGGCAACCGCGTGAGCCTCACCGAAGCCGGCACCCTGCTGCTGGCCCACGCCGACGAAGTGGAGCTGCTCCACCAAACGCTTACCGAAAAGCTGCACCAGCTGCACGGCGAGGCGGCCGGCCGCCTGCGCCTGGGAGCCAGCACCACCCTCAGCCAGTACGTGCTGCCCGCCGTGCTGCCCGGCTTCCGGCACCGCTACCCCCAGGTGGAGCTGACCCTGCTCAACGGCAACTCCGAGCAGATTGCCGAAGCCATCCTCAGCGGCCAGCTCGATCTGGGCTTCGTGGAGGGCCGCTCCAAAAGCCGCGACCTGCACTACGAGCCGCTGCTGGCCGACGAGCTGGTGGCCGTGCGCCGGGCCACGCCCGCCGGTCCGCCCCCCGAGCCGCTGCCGCTGGCCGAGGCGCTGGCTCACCCGCTGGTGCTGCGCGAGCGGGGCTCGGGCACGCTGGAAGTGCTGGAATTTGCCTTGCGCGAGCAGAAAATCAAGCTTGCCAACCTGCACGTGGCCTTCTACTTCGATAACACCGAGGCCATCAAAACCTACCTCGAAGCCGCCCCCGAAGCGCTGGGGTTTGTGTCGAGGCGGGCCCTCACGCGGGAGCTGGCCGCCGGGTTGCTGGAGGAAGTGCCCATCCGGGGGCTGCGGCTGCCCCGGCAGTTTGAGGCCTTGTGGGTGCAGGGCCAGCCCCTCACGCGCCCGGCCGAGCGGTTCCTGCGCTACGTGCAGCTACAGTATAACCTAAAGGAATAACGCATAACTATTTTGGATTATCGGTGGGGGAGGGAGAACCGTACTTTTGAGGCGAAGCACCCACTTCCCGAGTATGAAATCCACGTTACCCTTGCCGCGTTCCAGCGCCCCCACGCTGGCCGTCGATTCCGCCCCTGCTACTGCCCACCCCAACCTCTGGCTGCCGCGCGTGGTGTTTGCCGCGCTGCTGGCGTTCTGCCTCACGCCCTGGGCCTCGCCGCCGGTGGCCCTGGCCTTGGGGCTGGTGCTGGCCCAAACGGTGGGCAACCCGTTTCCGGCCCTTACCAAGAAGTACACCGCCAAGCTGCTGCAGTTCTCCGTCATCGGGCTGGGGTTTGGTATGAACGCCCACGCGGCGGTGCAGGCGGGCCGGCAGGGCATCCTGTTCACGGTGGCTTCCATTGCGGGCACGCTGGTGCTGGGCTACGTGGCCGGCCGCTGGCTGAAGCTGGGCCGGCCTGTTACGCACCTCATTTCCTGCGGCACCGCCATCTGCGGGGGCTCGGCCATTGCGGCGGTGGGGCCAGTATTGCGCGCCCGCGACGAGGAAATGTCGGTGGCACTGGCCACGGTGTTTGTGCTCAATGCCCTGGCGCTGTTTGCCTTTCCGCCCATCGGCCACGCGCTTAGCCTCAGCCAGCAGCAGTTCGGCCTTTGGTGCGCCATTGCCATCCACGATACCTCGTCGGTAGTGGGGGCGGCGGCAGCCTACGGCAAGGAGGCGCTGGAAGTGGCCACCACCATCAAGCTCGCCCGCGCCCTCTGGATTATTCCGGTGGCGCTGGGCACGGCCGTGGTGTTCAAGCAACAGGATGTGAAGGTGAAGCTGCCCTGGTTTATTCTGGGCTTCATCGGGGCCATGCTACTCAATACCTACGTGCCGGCTACGCACACGGTAGGCCTCTGGCTGGTGCAGGCCGCCCGCTTGGGCCTCACGGTTACGCTGTTCTTCATTGGGGCGGGCCTGTCGTGGCAGGCTGTCAAATCCGTCGGGCCGAAGCCGTTTACGCTAGGTGTGCTGTTGTGGGTGGTGATTTCCTGCGTGTCGCTGTACGTGATTATGTTGGGGTGATAAGGTGATGGGGGGATGAGCGGTTAGGTAAAGCGAAGCAAACAGAACGTCATTCCGAGCGGAGCGAGGAATCTCGCCAGCGTGGTAGAATCATTTACCACACTGGCAAGATTCCTCGCTCCGCTCGGAATGACGTTCTTTCTTTACCTGTCACCTCATCACCTCATCACCTCATCACAAAAAATCACATCACCCCAGTTACCGTATCTTCGCCCATCTTAAGCTCACTTCCCCTGCTATGCGCCAGCTCGCCGATATTCCGCACCCTGAAGCCAAAATCACGCTTTTCTCCTGGAACGGGAAGTACCTGATCAAGCTGGAGAAGGGCCCGCTGGAGCAGACCTACAAGGTGAGCGAGCTGGACGTCACCAGCGACGACGACGTGCGGGCCCTGCTCGACAGCGAGTTTCTGCAGGCGGCGCTGGCCCGCTTCACCGACATGCGCAACGACTTGCAGGCGGCCTTCGACCGGCACGACCTGTAGTTGAGCGAAGTTCGGCTAACTCCTTGTTCCGCTCTGCGTATTTCGCTTCCGATATGAAAAAGACCTTCTCCCTTCTGCTGCTGCTGGCCTCGCTGCTGGCTGGCCCCGCCGCTTCGGCCCAACTCTACGAAGTGCGCCAAAGCTCCGTCAACCACGAAAAGCGCGAGCGTTCGGCGCTGAAAGTGCAGGTGGACGGCACGCCCGAATGGACGCGCGACTTCTGGCAGTCTTGGCTGAAAGACACCTACAACATCAAGGTGAAAGGCAATGGCACCTTTGGCGTGGGCAAGCGCGACATTATGGTGGCCAAGCAGGTGCCGGCCTCCAGCATCTCGGGCAAGCTGATTGACCTCTACGGCATGGTTACGGCCCCGTCCGATTCCACCACCGAGCTGGCGGTTTTCGCGGCCTTCAACGCCGATACCTATTTCGACGCCGACAAGACGCCCACCGAGTACGCCGCCCTGCGCAACATCGTCACCAACTTTGCCAGCGCCGCCCGCCTGAAAGCCTACCGCGAGCAGCTGGCCGCTGCCGAGAAAGAGCTGCGCGAAACCGAAAAGGAGAAGGAGCGCCTTGAGAAGGAGCGCGTCAGCCTGAGTAACAACACCCAGAACAACCTCGATAAAATCGAGGCCCTCAAAAAGCAGAATATCGAGAACAAGCTCAAATCCAGCCAGGATTCGGCCCAGCTCGTGGTAAATGCCCAGCAGATGGAGCTGCGCAAAGTCCGGCTGCAGCGCCGCCGCGACCGGCTGTCCACCCTCGACAAGAAGTAGGCGACTTGCCTAGCGCGGTCTGCGTAAGTTTGCAGCTGGTGCGGCATGGCGGGCGTTTGCCCGTAGAAGGCTGGCCGGGCCGGCCGCACCTCATTTCCCGCCTGCTCTCCCCTCATGGAAAAAGACTCATCGACGTTTGAAACACTGCGGCAGCTGAAAGAATGGCTCGACAGTGGCATCATCACGCCCCAGGAATTCACCACGCTGAAGCAGAAGCTGCTATCCGGCGAAAGTGCGGCCCCAACCCCCGAGGCAACACAGCCGCCCGTGGCACCGGCCCCGCCGGCCTTCGAGCCCACCACCGTTTCGCCGGTAGCCGACCCGCTGCTGCCCCCGGTCACGCACCACGCGGCCCCGGAGCCTGTGGTGCCGATGCCGCCCATGCCAGCCTCGCCGGCCGAGCCGCTGAGCCGCCCCATCGTGGCGGGTCGGCCCGAGGCCTCGCCTTCCGTGCCGGCCGCCGCGCAGTATAGCGTTCCTGCGCCCGGCTACGAGCAGGAGCAGGTGGAAGACGTGGAAGACATGCCGTATGTGGCGCCGCAGAAAAGCCCGCTCAGCACCATTCTCATCGTGGGCGGCATCTTGGCGCTGCTGGCGCTGGTGGCCTACCTGATGCTGGGCAATCAGGAGTCGGAGCGGCTGACCAGCACCTCGCGCACCGCCGCCGACTCGCTGGCCGTTACGCCCGAGGAAGGCCCGCAGGCCGAGCAGATTGACTTGCCCCCGGCGGCTGTGCCCGAAACTGTGCGGGTAGCGCCGGCCCTGCCGCCCGCGGCTGCCCCCACCAACCCCGACACGGCGGAAGAAGCGCCAGTTGAGGTGCCCGCCGAAACCGCCCCGGCCATGTCGGACAACGCTGCTACGGCCCGGGCCCAGCAGGTGCTGGAGTCGTACTACGCCGATCTGCAGGCCGCGCCGTTCAGTGCCGGGCAGCACTTCGCGCCTACCGTCGAGCGGTTCTACACGCTTTCCGGCACTACGCCGGCCGCCATTGAGGCCGAGCTGAACCGCACGCACTTCCCCGAGTTTACGGAGGCAGAGTCGCGGATTGAGCCCGGCAGCCTGCAGGTAAGCCCCGCCGTCAGCGACGGCTCGCGGGTGGTGACGTACCGGGAGCGGAGCACGGCCTTCCGGCAGTCGATGCAGAAGCGCCAGCAAACGGCCGCACAGGTGCGGGTGCGCCTCGACAAGAACTTCAGAATCATTTACCTGCGGCAGGAAAAGCTGCTCGAAAACACGTTCACCGACTAAGGTGCCGTACCTTTGCGCCCGCCTGCCGGATGCGTGCTGCCGTGGCCCGGCAGCGCGCATTTTTGTTTGACGGCTACGTGCTATGGTTTTTCCCATGTCCTTTTTTCGGCGCCTGAGCGTGTGGCTGCTGCCGCTGCTGCTGGGCTCCTGCATCAAGCTCATCAAGCCACGCCACGAATTTGCCGCCACCAAGGAGCCGCCCGTGCCCGACTACGCGCTGGCCGCCAACTGGGCCGCCCTGCCCACCACCCGCGACTCGGCCGACGCCGTGCCGCTCCACTCCACCCTGCGCGACCAGCAGGCCACCGCGCCGGCCGACGTGTTCTTCCTGCACCTGACCACCCTTATTCTGCCTAAAGGCTGGAACGCCGACCCCGCCGACGCCAGCCTCAACCAGTTCACCGACAAGCTCAGCATCATGCGGCAGGCGTCTGTGTTTAACGCCGCCGGCCGAATCTACGCGCCGCACTACCGGCAGGCCACGCTCTACGCCTTCTTTGACAGCACCGCCAACAGCTCCCAGGCGCTGGAACTGGCGTATCAGGACGTGAAGGCGTCGTTCCGCTACTACCTGGCGCACTACAACCAGGGCCGGCCCATCATTCTGGCCGGGCACAGCCAGGGTGCCTACCATGCCCGCCGCCTGCTCCAGGAGTTTTTCGACGAGGACTCTGCCCTGCGCCGCCAGCTGGTGGCAGCTTACCTGGTAGGCTTCGAGGTGCGCCCCGAGCGGTACAAGATGCTGCGCCCCTGCCAGGATTCGCTGCAGACCGGCTGCTACGTGAGCTGGAACACGGCCGAGTGGGGCTATGACTACCCGCCCTACCACGGCGCCCTCGCCACAAACCCGCTCACTTGGAAAACCGACACCGTCACGGCCCCCGCCACCCTCAACCGCGGCAGCGTCCCATCCAGCTTCGACCGGATTGACACCACCCTCACGGCTGCCAAAGTGCACAACGGCGTGCTGTGGGTGCACCCGCCCAAAGCCAGCGGCTACCCCCGCTTCCTGCTGCCCGGCCGCCCCGAACTGCGCCACTCCTTCCACCTCGCCGACTACGGCCTGTTCTACCTGAACGTGCGCCGCAACGCCGTAGCGCGGGTGCAGGCCTTCACCAAACAGCCCCCACGCCCTTAAACTGCCCTATGAAAAAGATTAACTGGCCCCGCGTCCTGATTGGGCTGCTGGTGCTGATACTGCTATCGGTACTGGCTAAAAACCTGATAGGAGGATTCAGCCGCAAGAGCAGCAAAGCCACTACCGCAGTCCAGAGGCCAGGAGGGAAGCCCGCGCTCCGCTAAGTAGCACTCCGGTACGCCACAGCCACGGCACGCATGCAAAGTATATGTGCTGTCCGGTATCAACCCTACATGATGAGAAAACTGCTGGTTGCGCTCCTGCTGTATCTGCCCATAGGCGCTTGCGCCCAACGTGCTGCCGTCTTATATCCGAAGTTGAGCAAGACGCTCGATAGCCTGGCTTACGTGGACCAATGGCCCATGCAACGCCTTATGGAGCAGCAACCCGACAGCGCCGGCCGTGACTTATACAAAGTCGAAAAAGACAACTTTGCCCGCCATCAGCCCGTGCTGGAAGCCATTGTAAAACGGTTTGGCTACCCGGGCTTCCGGCAGGTAGGCGAGCAAAGCGCCAACAACTTCTGGCTGCTCGTGCAGCACGCCGACGCTTACCCGAAGTTTCAGCGGCAGATGCTGCAACTGATGCTGGTGGAAGTGAAACGCCGCAACGCCAGCCCAACCAACTACGCCTACCTGGCCGATAGGGTAGCCATCAACTCCGGCCAGCCCGAGGAATACGGCACACAGGTCGTGTATGAAGGGCCTGGGCTTGGCAAAGCCGTTCCCAAATCATTGCGCGACCCTGCAAACGTGAACAAGCGCCGGGCCGCAATTGGCATGGAGCCTCTGGAAACCTATCTGGAGATGATGACCAACATGCACCTGGAAATGAACAAGCCGAAACCCGGCAACTAAGGCCTCAGCAACAAAAAAAGCCCCGCCGGCACAATGCCGGCGGGGCTTTTTCAAAGCGGCTAAACGGGAAGCTTAGGCACCGATAGCAACGCGCTTGAAGTCCGTTACCGTCATGCCTTTCGACGTTTTGTCGAGCAGCTGGGCAATAGTCATCGAGCTGTCTTTCACGAATTCCTGGTTGAGCAGGGTGTTCTCTTTGTAGAACTTGTTCAGTTTGCCCTGAGCGATTTTCTCCAGCATAGCCTCGGGCTTGCCTTCGGCACGCGCCTGCTCTTTGCCGATTTCAATTTCGCGCTCCGTAACGGCCGAGTCCACACCGTCTTTGTCAACGGCTACGGGCTTCATGGCTACGATCTGCATAGCTACGTCGCGGCCTACGGCGGCGGTGTCAGCATCACCCACGTTCTTCAGGCCTACGAGTACGCCTTTCTTGTTGTCGGAGTGGATGTAGGAGGCTACTTTCTCAGCGGTCAGCGTGGCGTAAGTCAGGTCCAGCTTCTCGCCGATTTTGCCCATCAGGTCGGTGATGTGCTCCTGAATTGTCAGGCCATCTTCTTCCTTGGCGGCCAGCACTTCCTCTTTCGAGGTAGCGTTGATGCGCACAGCGGCGTCGAGGATACGCTGTACCAGCTCGCGGAAGTTAGCCACTTTGGCTACCGACTCCGTTTCGCAGGCCAGGGCCACCAGCTTGCCGGTGGTGCCATCTTCGCTCACGGCTACGGCCACAAAGCCTTCCGACGTTTCGTTGTCCGAACGCTTGTCAGCAATCTTCTGGCCCTGCTTGCGGAGAATGTCGCGAGCGGCCTCGAAGTCGCCATCGGCTTCGGTCAGCGCTTTTTTGCAATCCATCATGCCCGCACCGGTCATGGTGCGCAGCTTGTTCACGTCTGCGGCGGTAATTGCTGCCATTGTTGTGAGTATGTGGGGGTTGAGAGGTTTTATTGGAGGGTTGGCAGGGGCAGAGCCCGCGCCAACAAAAGAAAAGGGAACACCGGAGCCGAGTGCTTCGCATGTTCCCTTTTCAATGGAGGGGCGATGAGCCTATTCGTCGGCGTTCTGCTTCTCCTGGATGCCTTCGTCTTCAGCCTGCTTTTTGTCGGCGTCTTCTTTGTCGACTTTGCGCTCCGACAGGCCTTCTTCGATAGCCTTGCCCATCACGCTCACGATGAGCTGGATCGACTTCGAGGCGTCGTCGTTGGCAGGAATTGGGAACTGCACCAGCTCGGGGTTGGAGTTGGTGTCGCACATAGCGAATACCGGAATACCCAGTTTCTGGGCTTCTTTCACGGCAATGTGCTCACGCTTCACATCAATCACGAACAGGGCAGCGGGCAGGCGGCTCAGGTCGGCAACGCCACCGAGTACACGCTCCAGCTTCTCCCGCTCGCGCGACATCATCAGTTTCTCACGCTTAGCCAGAGCCGCGTAAGCCGTATTTTCCTTCACCATCTTGTCGATGGTGCTCATTTTCTTCAGCGACTTGCGCACCGTAGCGAAGTTGGTGAGCATACCGCCCAACCAACGGTCGGTCACGAACGGCATCTTCAGGCGGGTAGCCTCTTCCGTTACGATTTCCTGCGCCTGCTTCTTGGTGGCCACGAACATGATCTTGCGGCCGCTCTTGGCGATGTTGCGGATAGCCGCAGCAGCCTGGTCGAGCGAAACCAGCGTCTTGTTCAGGTCAATAATATGGATGCCGTTCTTCTCCATGAAGATGTACGGCGCCATTTTCGGATCCCACTTGCGCGTAAGGTGACCAAAGTGGGCACCGGCGTCGAGCAGCTCTTTATAGGTGGTGGACTGAGCCATGATAAGTTTCCTCTGGGATTAGCGTTTCGAGAACTGGAACGAGCGACGAGCTTTGCGCTTGCCGAATTTCTTGCGTTCCACCATGCGCGGGTCACGGGTCAGGAAGCCTTCTTTCTTGAGGGCCGGACGAACTTCCGAGTTGTCGCCTACAAGGGCTTTCGAGATGGCCAGACGGATGGCTTCAGCCTGGGCCGAGATGCCACCACCGCGCACGTTCACCTTGATGTCGTACTGGCCGACTTGCTCGACCGTCGCCAGAGGCTGGTTCACGATGTTTTCCAGGAGTTCGTTGGCGAAGTACGCCTTCATTTCCCGGCCGTTGATAGTGATATTCCCTTGCCCGGCCTGCATGTAGATGCGGGCCACCGAGGTTTTTCTTCTACCAGAGGTATTGGAGATTTCCATTAAGTGGAGGGATTAAAGAAAAAAGACGCCGAAATCGGCTTAGAGGTTAGTCAGTTCAACAGCTTTCGGCTGCTGGGCTTCGTGGGGGTGCTGGTCGCCCTTGTACACATACAGGTTGCGGAACTGCTCGGCACCGAGCTTGTTGCCCTGCAGCATGCCTTTCACGGCGTGCTCAATCACGCGGGTCGAATCCTTGGCTTTCTTGTCGCGCAGGTTGATGCGCTTCTGACCGCCGGGGTAGCCCGAGTGGGTGATGTAGATTTTGTCGGTCAGCTTCTTGCCCGTAACGTAGAGCTTGTCAGCGTTCAGAACAATAACGTTGTCGCCGCAGTCGGAGTTCGGCGTGAACGAGGGCTTGTGCTTGCCACGCAGCATGTTGGCAATCTGGCTAGCCAGACGGCCCAGCGGCGCAACACTGGCATCAACCACGACCCAGGCCTTATCGGCGTTGGCTTTGTTGACGGATACCGTCTTGAAGCTCAGATGATCCATTGGGGAGGAGGGTAAGCGTTTGGAAATGAGGAGAAACCGGCACACGGTCCGGGAAAAACGGACACAAAGTTACCGCCTTTCGCCTTAATTGCAAGGCCCCGGCTAATATTTGTGCCTGATTAGCACCTTGTTTGGTGCCCGGCTACCTTCGTGCCCGATATGCCCGGTACCCTTTCTCCTGCCTTGGCCGCCCGGCGGCCGGCGCTGCTGCTGCTGCTGTTTTTCTTCGGTGTTTCGGTCGTTTTCGCCTTTCTCAGCGAAAGCACCTACGATACCAGCGACAGTCTCAACCACTTTCTGTACGCCCGCTACGCCTTCCGCCACCCGGCCAACTTCGCGGAGTCGTGGTCGAAGCCGCTGGTGGTGCTGGTGCACGCACTGCCCGCCCAGGCTGGCCTGCGCGGCGTGATGCTGCTGCAGTGCGTGTGCGCCGCCGTGGCCGCGTGGCTGGCCTTCGGGGTGGCCCGGCGGCTGCGGCTGCCCTGGCCGGCCCTGGTGATTCTGTTCATCTACGCCGCGCCCGATTACTTCCGGATTCAGCTTTCGGGCATGACCGAGCCGCTGTTCAGCGTAGTGCTGATGGGCAGCGTGGCGCTGGCCGTAGCCCGGCGGCCGGTGTGGGCGGCGGTGCTGGTGTCGTGGCTGCCCTTCGTGCGCTCCGAGGGGTTTCTGCTGCTGGGCGTGTTCGGGGTGTACCTGCTGGGGGCGCGGCAGTGGCGGGCGCTGCCGGGGCTGCTGCTGGGCTACGTCGTGTATGGCGTGGTGGGCTTGTTCGTGTATGGCGACTTCTGGTGGGTGTTCACGCGCAACGCGTATCCGCTGGTGGCGCCGCAGTACGGCCACGGCGAGTTGCTGCACTTCGTGCGCAACCTCCCCGAAGTTATCGGCTGGGTGCAGTTTGGGCTGCTGGGGCTGGGGGGCGCCCAGATGCTGTGGGCCTGGGCACAGCCACTGCGGCGCCGGGAGCCGCGGCTGTTTACCACTGAGCTGCTGCTGGTGTACGGCAGCGTGGTGGTATTCATCGGGGCGCACTCCGTGTTCTGGTGGAAGGGCATTTTCGCGTCTTATGGCCTGATGCGGGTGGTAAACGGCGTGGTGCCGCTGCTGGCTTTGGTGGCGCTCAACGGCGTGTACCTGCTGGCCGGGGCGCTACGCACCGAGCGGGCCCGGACCCGGCTGCGGCAGGGCGTGGCGGCAGTGGCGGTGCTGGTAGTACTGCTGGGGCTGCGCGCCGGCTTCCGCTGGAACCGCGACTTCACCCGGTTCTCCGACCAGCTGTTGGCCGATAAGCTGGCGCAGGCTCTGCCCAATCCCCGGCCGCGGGTGCTCTACGCCCACCCGGTGGTGCCCTACGGCCTGCACCTCGACCCGTTTGATGCGCGGCAAACCGGCCGGATGGGCGAAGTGCGCACCACCCGCCCGCTGCCGGCCGGCACGCTGGTGGTCTGGGACGACTGGTTTGCGCCCACCGAATACGGCGTGCCGCTCACGCTGCTGCAGGGCAACCCGCAGTACCGGCAGCGCTGGCGCGGAGCCATACCGCGCAACCGGTTCAAGCCCACCACTGATTCCGTGCGGTTTATCGTGTTTGAGCGGCTATAGCGGCAGTTGCGGGTAGCTAGCAGAAACAGAAAATCCGGACGGAGCACAAGGGCTTCGTCCGGATTGTCTGTTTCTGCCGCGCTTACAACGGCAAGGCGCCGCTTACTGGTACTGCCGCAGCGTCTCGACCAGCACCCGGAAATCCTTTGGGTAGGGGGCTTCCACCGTCACGGTTTCGCCATCCAGCTTCGCGAAGGTGAGGTTGGCGGCGTGCAAGGCAAAGCGCTTGATGAAGGGCTGCTCTTCCTGGCCCTCCTTCATGTTGAACTTCTTCTTCAGCGACGACAGGTAGAAATCCTCGCCGCCGTACATCTGGTCGCCGATGATGGGGGCCTGCAGGTAGGCTAGGTGCAGCCGGATCTGGTGCATGCGGCCCGTAATGGGCTGGCACTCCAGCAGCGTATGCTTGGCAAAGGCCTCCATTGTGCGCACCAGCGTCACGGCGGGCTTGCCTTTGTAGGCCAGGCGGGCTTTGCCTTTGGTGGTGGTTTCGATGCTGCGGTCTACGCGCAGGCCCTCGTAGTCGTGCACGCCCCAGGCGGCGGCGTGGTACACTTTTTTCACCTTGCGGTCCTCGAACTGCATGGCCAGGTGGCGGTAGGCTGCCGGATTTTTGGCCAGGGCCAGCGAGCCGCTGGTTTCCTTGTCGAGGCGGTGGCAGGCCTGCACGTCGTCGTACTGCTCGCGGGCCAGGCGCAGGATGTTGGGCGCGCCGCCAAACCGTTCGTCGAGCGTGGCCAGGAACGGGGGCTTGTTGATGACGACGTAGTCGTCGTCTTCGAACAGAATCAGGTCTTGGAAATTGGGTAGCTTCATAAGGCGGCCGCAAAGGTACGAAACCCCGCTGCAACGCCTTCCGCAAAAGCAAGCCTGCCGGCCAGGCGGCGGCTAGGCCTCGCTGCCGGGCAGGGGCTGGGCCAGCACGTGGTGGGAGGGCGGGGCCGGGTTTTTGGGCTTGGGCAGCTTGAACTCCAGGGTGGTGCCCTGCCCGATTTCGCTGCGCACCCGGATGGCGGAGCGGTGGGCTTCCACGATGTGCTTGCTGATGGCCAGCCCCAGGCCCGAGCCGCCAGAGTCGCGGGAGCGGCTCTTGTCGATGCGGTAGAACCGCTCGAAAATGCGGTTGAGGTGTTGTTTCGGGATGCCGGCGCCGTCGTCGCGCACGCTGATGCGCACGCCCTTGCCGCTTTCCACGAGGCTCACCACCACGCGGCCGTTTTCGCGGCCGTACTTGATGGCGTTGTCGATGAGGTTGATGAGCACCTGCCGGATTCGGTTGCGGTCAGCCAGCACGCGCAAACTGCCGGCGGGCAGCGCGGGCGGAAACAGCTCCAGCTGCACCTGCCGCAGGGCGGCCTTGCGCTCCAGCTGCTCAAATATCTCGTGCACCAGCGTCACGAT
Organism: Hymenobacter yonginensis; assembly: GCF_027625995.1. Lineage (NCBI taxonomy): Bacteria > Pseudomonadati > Bacteroidota > Cytophagia > Cytophagales > Hymenobacteraceae > Hymenobacter > Hymenobacter yonginensis. Next base: position 3,172,592 of record NZ_CP115396.1, on the reverse strand, counting down.
GTCGAAGCCCTGGCGGCGCATGCGCACCACGCCCTTTTCCAGCTGCGAGATGGTCACGAGGTCCTGCACCAGCGCATCGAGAGCGTCGAGGCTGTTGGCAGCTTTCTGCAGAAACTTCTGGCGGGTGAAGTCGTCCACATCGTCGTCGTCGAGGACGGTGTGCAGGAAGCCTTGGGCCGCGAAGATGGGCGTTTTGAGCTCGTGCGACACGTCGGCCAGAAACTCGCGGCGCAGGGCCTGCAGCCGTTTCAGCTCATCGATTTCCTGCTGCTTGCGCTGGGCCATGTCCAGGATTTCGTCGCGCATGCGCTTGAGCGGCTCCGGCCGGAACAGGAACTTGCTGGACATACGCCGCAGTTCCTTGCGCTTGATGTGCTCCAGCCCGGCGTAGATGTTGTTGATTTCGCGGAAAATCAAGGCCTCAAACATCAGATACAGCAGCAGAAAGCACGCCGCCACCGTAATGCCCGCCGCCAGCACGCCCTGCTGCAGCTCCATGGTAGGGCCCACCCAGGCCAGCGTGGTGAGCACGCATGCCACCAGCAACGACAGCATAATAGCAATGGAGCGGGAGGAAATGTTGAGACGCATGAGGTTAATGGCGTTAGTGTTTAATGGTTAAATGGCTGGTCGTTCTACCAAAATATGATAGAACGACCAGCCATTTAACCATTAAACAATCAACAATTTAATTATCCGTGTTGAACTTGTAGCCGACGCCTTTGATGGTCTGGATGTGATGGTCGCCGACTTTCTCACGCACCTTGCGCACGTGCACGTCCACGGTGCGGGCCAGCACGAACACGTCGTTGCCCCAGATGTTCTGCAGTAGTTCCTCGCGCCCAAACACCTTGTGCGGCGTGGCAGCCAGAAACGCTAGTAGCTCGAACTCCTTTTTGGGTAGCGTGATTTTGCGGCCTTCCTGGTACACCGAAAACGCGGTGCGGTCAATCTTGAGGCCGTTGATTTCGATAGTATCCTGGGTGCTCTGCGGGTCCCGGTCGCGGCGCACGAAGGCCCCGAGGCGGCTGAGCAGGGCGCGAGGCTTGATGGGCTTGGCAATGAAGTCGTCGGCGCCGGCCTCGAAGGCGGCCACTTCCGAAAACTCCTCGGAGCGGGCCGTCAGGAAGATAATGTAGGTGTCCTTGAACTTGGGCTGCTCGCGCAGCTGCCGGCAGGTGGCAATGCCGTCGAGGTGGGGCATCATCACGTCGAGCACAATGATGTCGGGCCCGAACTGGGGAGCCACTTCCAGCGCCTTGCGTCCGTCCGGGGCCGAAGCCACCGTATAGCCTTCTTTGCGCAGGTTGTATTCCAGCAGCTCCACGATGTCGGGGTCATCATCGACAACAAGGATTTTGTAGGCGTTGGGGTTGGTGGGTGCTTGCACGGGGCGGGGGCGTTTAAGATGAAACTGACTACGCTGCCGCAAAAGTACCGCCGGGCGGCACCTTCGGCATGTTACGTTTTCGTTAATCTGCGCCAAAACGCAAAACGGCTCCCTGCTACGGGAGCCGCTGCGGGCGCTACTGGTTGCGGGCCACCAGGTTGAGCCGGCTCTTGAGGCCTTTGTATTTGTACATATCCACTTTCACGGCGCCCAGCACCAGCTCGGCCTGAATGAGCACCGGCACCTTGTTGCGGTCATCGGAAAGGTACACCGATACGGCGTTTTCGCCCTTAAACAGCTTGTTGCTGGGCAGCTTGGGCACCAGCTTGATGGCTCGGATGGTGCCGGCCTTGGTGGTCACGGTCTCGCGGCCCCGGTACATCACCTCCATAGCAAACACTTCCTCGTCGAAGAAGCCCTGCACCCGGATAACCTCGCCCATGCGGCGCTGGTCGTAGTTAAGCGTGCGCAGGTAGTAGAAGGCACTCACCAGGTCCTGCACGTTGTCGGGCACTTTGTAGGTGCCGCGCTTCACATCGTCTTTGTCTTTGCCGCGCTTTTCCACCTCGGCCACGTCGCGCAGGTGGTCGAAGTCCACGGTTTCCTTTTTGCGGTAGTGGTTTTCCTCGATGTTGCGGAAAAACTTCTGGGGCAGAATGCTGGTCGTGTCGATGTAGGAGCGCCAAGTGTCGCGGATGCGCAGAAACAGGTCAAACGAGCCCGTGGTGCGGCCCGTGACGGTGGCTTTGTAGCAGGGCCGCTCGTTGATGCGGTGCAGGTCGTCGGCTACTTCGATGGTGGCTTCGGCGGCATTGATGACGCCGTAGTGCACCTTGTACTGCAGTACCTCGCCCGACTGAAAGCTGGTGTTGGGAATTTTACGCAGCGTATCAGACGACGGGCCAAAGGCCTGCAACGCCAGCGCTGGCAGCAAAAGGAGGGGAGAAAGAAGCCAGCGGCGGTTCATAAAGCAACAAAAGCGGGGAGTATTCCCGAAACCCCAGACAAAAGCGGTGCCAGCAAATATACTGCGAATGCACCGTTGGCAGACTATACGACGCCGGGCACGAAAAAGCCTTCCCGGCGCACCGGGAAGGCTTTCAGGCAGCAGGTGCTGCTTTGCTTACAGCGCTTCGTCAGCGTCGTCGTCATCGTCGTCGGTGGAGCGGTCCTCCGGGATGGCAGCCAGAGCCGCGTCCGGTTCGCCTTTCACCATCGCCCGGATTTTGGCTTCGATCTGGTCAGCCAGCTCGGGGTTATCCTGCAGGATGGTTTTCACGCCTTCGCGGCCTTGGCCGAGCCGGTCGCCGTTGTAGCTGAACCACGAGCCCGACTTGGCAATAATGCCCATGTCCACGCCCAGGTCGAGGATTTCACCCACCTTGCTGATGCCCTCGTTGTAGATGATGTCGAACTCAATCACCTTGAAGGGCGGCGCCACCTTGTTTTTCACCACCTTCACCTTGGTGCGGTTGCCGGTCACGTTGTCCTTGTCTTCCTTGATCTGGCCGATGCGGCGGATATCGAGGCGCACGGAGGCGTAGAACTTAAGGGCGTTACCACCGGTGGTGGTTTCGGGCGAACCGAACATCACGCCGATTTTTTCGCGCAGCTGGTTGATGAAAATGCAGCAGCAGCCGGTTTTGTTGATGGTGCCGGTGAGCTTGCGCAGGGCCTGGCTCATGAGGCGGGCGTGCAAGCCCACTTTCGAGTCGCCCATGTCGCCTTCCAGCTCGCCTTTCGGCACCAGCGCGGCCACGGAGTCAATTACAATGATGTCGATGGCACCGCTGGAAATCAGCTGGTCGGCGATTTCGAGGGCTTGCTCGCCGTTGTCGGGCTGCGCAATCAGCAGGTTTTCGGTGTCGATGCCGAGCTTCTTGGCATAGAGCGGGTCGAAGGCGTGTTCGGCGTCGATGAAGGCCGCTACACCGCCGCGCTTCTGCGCTTCGGCAATGCAGTGCATGGTGAGCGTGGTCTTACCCGACGATTCCGGGCCGTAGATTTCAACGACACGGCCTTTCGGCAGGCCGCCTACCCCCAGCGCAATATCAAGGCCCAGCGAACCGGTGCTGATGACTTCGACGTCCATCACCTTGTTGTCGCTGAGTTTCATGACGGTGCCCTTGCCGTAGGCTTTGTCGAGCTTGTCCAGCGTGAGCTGAAGGGCTTTCATTTTCTCGGCACTGGCGTTACCGAGCGTCATGCCTTTGCTTGCTTTTTCAGCTTTGTCCGCTTTGTCAGTGGTGCTTGCAGCCATTGGGAAGGGTTGTTAGGAAATGCTTAGGTTTGGTGAATGTAGGCGTTTTCAGTGGGCTCCGCAAACCGTAGCGGGGCTTCAGAAAACGGGGTTGCCGGTGGTTTTCGGGCCGGCTAGTGGTAACGCAGCGCGTCTATATTTTGTGCCCGCAATGCTAAAAAAATTCGTTGAATCTGAGCTGCTTTTTCTGTGCTAAAATATTTGGCAAATATACGACTTTCTACCACGCTGATACTGATGCTGGTAGGTGGGCTGCTGCTGCCGCGCGCCACCCGGGCCCAGCTCGACAACCGCGCTTTTTTGCACCCGCTGCCTGTGGGCCCGCAGTATGCGCGGCAGCTGCGGCTGGATGTGCAGGCCTTCCTGTTCAATAAAGACAACGAGTATTTCAACAAGATTGAAGACGGCCGCACCTACTTTGGGGCGCAGCTGCTGCCGCGGCTGGTGTACTTTCCCAGCGCCAACCTGCGGGTGGAGGCCGGTATTTTTCTGTGGAAGGACTACGGCACGCCCCGCCTGCGGCAGGTGCGGCCGCTGCTGACGGTGAAATACCAGAACGGCCCGCACAGCATCCTGTTCGGCAACATCGAAGGCAACCTGCACCACGGCTACATCGAGCCGATGTTTGACTTCGAGCGGGTGATGACGCGGCGCCTGGAAGAAGGCGTGCAGTACAAGCTGCAGAAGCCGCGCCTGAACCTGGATGCCTGGGTGGACTGGCAGCGCCAGCAGTACCGGTTCAGCAACTTCCAGGAGGAGGTGGCCGGCGGGCTGGCTCTGGAGCAGACCGTGCTCGGCGACTCCAGTAGCTGGTGGCTGCGGGTGCCGTTTCAGTTCACGGGCACGCACCGCGGCGGTCAGATTGATACCGTGGCCACGCCGCTCCAGACGCTGTTCAACCTGGCCAGCGGCGTGCGGGTGCGCAAGCCGCTGGCGTCGCGGTTTTTCCAGGCCGTGCACGCCGACCTCTACGCCACCTACTTCCACGACTACTCTTTTACGTATCAACTGCCTTACAAGCGCGGCACCGGCCTGTACCTGAACGCGGGCGTGGACACGCGCCTTTCTAACGTGCAGGTGGCCTACTGGCGCGGCAACGGCTACATCTCGCCGCTGGGCGGCCCGCTCTACCGCTCCATCTCCAACTCCGTCAGCGACCCGCAGTACCTGGAAAAGGATCGGCAGCTGGTGGTCGTGCGCTTCCTGAAAGACTACCGCCTGCCCGGCAATCTAATCATGACCACCCGCCTGGAGCCGCTGTATAATCTCAATACCAGTGAGTTCGACTTTTCCTTCGCGCTGTACTTCAACTTCAACCAAAGCTTTCTGCTGACCACCATCCGCGGAGAGTAGCGCCACTACGGCCGCTCCAGGCGGAAGTGCACAATGTCGGAGGCGCCGCGCAACGACCACAGGCGGCGGCGCGCCACTACTGGCCGGAAGCCCACGTGCTCGGCCACAGCCATGCTGCGCGGGTTGGTGGGGCGGCAGCGTAGCGTGAGGCTCTGGGCCTGCACCGGCGCCTCGAAACCGAACTGCACGGCGGCGGCCAGCGCCTCGCGGGCGTAGCCGTGCCCTTCCGCCGCCGCCGCCAGATAATAGCCGATTTCGGCACTCACCGGGGCGCTCCAGGAAGGGCGCAGACTAATGTCGCCGAGGTAGGCGCCGGTGGCGGTGTGCCAGATGCCGAACACGTACAGGCGACCCTGCTGCCAGTCCTGGCGGAACTGCCGAAGCACCCGGCCGGCGTCGGGCAGGGCCTGCACGGCGGCCACGCGGGCCGGAAAGGCCGGCTGCAGCCGGCTGCGGTTTTCGTCGAGGACCGCAAAAAACGCCGCCTCATCGGTGGGCTGGTAGGGGCGGAGTGTGAGGCGGGCCGTGTGGCGGGGCGTGGTGGAAGGAGCGGCAGGCAGCACAGGCGCGGCGTACATGATTTGGGGGAAACGACTGCTGCTGATTACGCACAGACGGCACTGCGGGGCTGAAAAACGCGGCCAGCAGCGCAGCCAAGGCCAAGCCCGGCTATAACTCTGTGCATTAAGCGACGTTTGTTTTTGAGCCGTGTGGCTCCCCGCCAGCCGTTGCTGCAGGGGCGGCCGCATGGCCCGGCCGGCCCTTGGTTGGCTGGTTTCTACTCTCTAAAACTCTGTATCATGAAAAGAAGACTGGAAGGCAAAGTTGCCATCGTAACGGGTGGCGGTTCCGGCATCGGGGAAGCTATCAGCAAGAGATTCGCAGCCGAAGGGGCTGCCGTGGTCGTGTGCGGCCTCGACAGCGACCCGGTGCGCAAAGTAGTAGACGAAATCCTGCAAAGCGGCGGCCGCGCCGTCGGCTACCTCGGCGACGTGTCGGTGGAAGAGCAAGCTGAGGACTGCGTGCAGCTGGCCATCGACGATTTCGGCAAGCTGGATGTACTTGTCAACAACGCCGGTGTGTTTCCGGCCACCGCCGAGCTGGACAAGTACCCGGTGGAGGCGTTCGAGTACATGATCAAGAACAACATCTACACCACGTTCATGATGACGCGGGCCGCGCTGCCGTTCCTGCAAAAAACGCAGGGCAACATCGTGTCGGCCGGCTCGGAGGCGGGCCAGATGGGCTCCCCGATGATTACGCCCTACGGCGGCACCAAGGCCTGGGTGATGAGCTTCAGCAAGGGCTTGGCCGTGGAGCAGGCCAAGTACGGTGTGCGCGTCAACTGCGTCGGTCCCGGCCCGATTGATACGGCCTGGACCCATAAGGAAACCGGCCCCATGGACAGCAAAATGGAAAAGAACACCGTGAACGGGGTGCCCATGGGCCGCCGCGGCACGCCCGAGGAAGTCGCCAACGTGTACCTGTTCCTGGCCTCCGACGAAGCCAGCTACGTAACCGGCGCCACCTACTTCGTGGATGGTGGCGTAACGCTCTCCAAGAGCCTGCCCGGCGAGGAAGTCCCGAGCCACCTCAAGCAGCAGCCCTCGCCCAGCCTGCCGCTCAAACACGGCAAAGACGGCCACGCCGAAATCCGTCAGGAAGTTGCTGGCACCATGAATCACGGATTATAGCGGATTTTCCGGATTAATCGGATTTTGTGGACGTCGCCCGACTGGCGCGGCTTTCACAATCCCCAAGAACAAAAAGCGGCGTGCCACTTGGCACGCCGCTTTTTGTTGAACGTCAATCATCCACCAAATCCAGCCATTTACTCCAAAACAAAAAGAGACGCGCCAGCTGGCGCGCCTCTCTCGATTGAACGTCAATCGTCCACAAAATCCGATTAATCCGAAAAATCCGCAGTAATCCGTGATTAGCCTTTTTGCAGCTCGGCGCCGATGCCGGACTTGCGCTGGTTAGGGCTGCCCAGGGACTGTTGGTTGCGCATCACGTTCACCTGGCGGGCGGCTTCGTTGAAGTATTCCAGGCGCCGGATCAGCATTTCCTTGGTCAGCACGCGGCCTTCGGGGGTGCGCATGCTGGAGCGCTTGTCTTCCAGCAGCCGGCGCATGATGGCGTCGGTTTCGGCTTTCTGCGCCACAAACTGCGTCTGGAATTCCTGCACGCGGGCCAGGCCTTCGGTGCTGAGGCGGAACTGGGCGCCGCCCTGGTTCAGCACCTCGCTCAACACGTAAATTTCCAGCGGCAACGACGTTTCGAGGGCCGTAGTGCGCAGGTTCAGGCCTGCCTGCAGGGCATCAAGCACAATGTCGAGGTTGCGCTCAAACTGCTGATAGTAGCCGGGGACTTCCATGGGAGGTAGTAGAGAAATTGTCAGTTCAGGAACCGGGAGAAATTTGCCCGCCTTGGCCTGACATCTTGGGTTAAATGTTGATTACAACAACTCTTTGATGATTTGCTCGACCGTAATGCCTTCGGCTTCGGCTTTGAAGTTGCGCACCAGCCGATGACGCAGAATGGGCAAAGCCACCGCCTTTACGTCCTCGATGTCAGGCGAGTATTTGCCGTTGAGCAGGGCATTGCACTTGGCGCCTACAATCAGGTGCTGCGAGGCACGCGGGCCGGCGCCCCACTCCAGCAGCTGGCTGGCCCGGGCGGCGCCGCGGGCGGTGTTGGGGCGGGTTTTGTGCACGAGGCCCACGGCGTACTCCACCACGTTATCGGCCACGGGCACGCGGCGCACCAGGTGCTGGAATGCCTGAATCTCGTCGGCGTGCAGCACCTTGTTTACGGTGGGCTTGGTGTCGGACGTGGTGTTCTTCACGATTTGCAGCTCGGCCTCGTAGCTGGGGTAGCCCAGCTCGATATTGAACATGAAGCGGTCCAGTTGGGCCTCGGGCAGCGGATAGGTGCCTTCCTGCTCGATGGGGTTCTGGGTGGCCAGCACGAAGAACGGCCGCTCCAGTGGGTAGCGCTTGCCGGCGACCGTCACGGCATATTCCTGCATGGCTTCCAGCAGCGCCGCCTGCGTTTTAGGCGGCGTCCGGTTAATTTCGTCGGCCAGCACGATGTTGGCGAAGATAGGGCCGGGCACGAACTGGAAGTCGCGCTGCTGGGTGAGCGTCTCGGAGCCCACGATGTCGGAAGGCATCAGGTCGGGCGTGAACTGCACCCGGTTGAACGACAAATCCAGCGAGTCGGCAATGGTTTGGATGAGCAGCGTCTTGGCCAGGCCGGGCACGCCCACCAGCAGGCAGTGGCCCTGCGAAAACACGGCCGTCAGCACTAGCTGCACTACATCGTCCTGCCCGATAATGACCTTGCCGATTTCCTGGCGCAGTACCTGATACGCCCGCGCCAGCGCGTCGGCGGCTTCCTTATCGGAAGAGAATTTGATAACAGACATGCAGACAGAGACAGAAGAAGAGAAGTATAGCTGCGCCAGGCAGGCAGCCGGCGCAGGCCAGTATACGGAAACGGACGGCGTCGGCGGTGGAATCCGGGGGGCGGTCAGCTCACTTCTGCGCTAATTAGTGGCGTCGAGCAGGTTGCAGCCGGAGTACTGCGGGTCTACTTCGATGTAGACGCTGCCGCGGTTTTCGCGGAACCAGCCATCCAGCGCCTTGTTTTTCTTCTCGGTCAGGGCCGCCTGCGACAGTTTCTGGTAGTCGTCCTTGAAGTTGGCCTGGTGCGGGGCCGTGTTCGACTTCAGCCAGATGATGCGCACGGCGTCTTTGCCGTCGTCGGTGCGGTAGGGCATGGGCGGCGTGATGTGGCCCACCTTCATTGTGTCGATGGTGAAGAAGATGGCGGGGTCCAGCTTGTCGAGGGGCAGGTAGCTGCTGCCGTCTTCACGGTTGGAAATCAGGCCGCCGTTGGCGCCGCTGGTTTTGTCGTCGGAGTTGTCTTTGGCGGCTTTGGCGAAGGTGATGCTGTCGGCCAGAATGCGGCGACGGAGCTTGGCCAGGTCCAGCGACGCCTCGTTGGCATCGGTGGTGCCGGTGGCGGGCTTGAGCAGGATGTGGCGGGTGCTGTACTGCTCGCCCTTGCGCTCAATCAGCTGGATGAGGTGAAAGCCGAACTGCGACTCCACTACCGGCGACAACCCGCCCGGCTCCAGGCGCAGCGCGGCGGCCTCGTACTCGGGCACCAGCTCCTTGCGCTTGAAGAAGCCCAGGTAGCCGCCCTGCGCCCCCGAGCCGGGGTCTTCGGAGTACTTCTTGGCCAACTCCTCGAAACTTTCGCCGGCCAGAATGCGGGCGCGCAACTCGTTGAGCTTGGCCTGCGTGGCCTGCTTCGCCGACGAGTTGACCTTGGCGTACTTGATGATCTGGCCCACTTCCACCTCGGTGGAGTAGTAGGGCAGACTGTCTTTGGGAATGCGGCTGAAGTACTGGCGCACCTCGCGGGGCGTCACGGTTACTTTGCCCGCAATCTGCTCCTGCATCTTCTGTTGCGTGAGCTGCTCGCGCACCTGCGGGCGCAGGTCTTCCTTGAGCTGTTTGATGGGCTTATTGTAGTACTCTTCCAGCTTCTTCTCTGACCCGATCTGCTGGGCGAAGTAGTTCATGCGGCGGTCCAGCTCGCTTTTCACCTGCGCATCTTCCACTACCACCGAGTCGGTTTCGGCTTTGGCCAGCAGCAGCTTGTTGAGGGCCAAGCTCTGCATGATGCGGCACTGCAGGTCGGGCGGCAGCGGCTTGCCATCGGCCCGGGCTACTTCCTGGGCGTAGATGGCCTCCAGGTCGGAGCGCAGCACAATCTGGTTGTCGATTTTGGCGATGATGCCGTCAACGACCTGGCGGCCAGCCGGCCGGCCGATGCCGAGCTGGGCAAAACCCGAGGTGATGGTGCCCGCCAGCAACACGGCAGTCAGCAGGGCAGCCCGCTTGGGCAAGGAAAAGAACTGAATCATGGAAGCAATAATAGGTATGGCCCGCGCGCAAGCCCGGGCCCCGGTAGTTGGCTGAACGCACAAAACCGCCGGTAAATTTCAACATAAATCCCTTATCCGGCAAAAACAACCCCCGCCGGCCAGGCCACACGCTACAGAGCCGCAAACCAGGCTGGAAGTTGCACGCGCCCGGCCGCAGCCCGGACTTCAGCCCAAGGCCCTTCTATACTGCACTGGCGGCCCGGTGCCGCCGGGTGCCGGGCGGAAATCCGGGCCACAAAAAAAGCCCGGCCGGGGCCGGGCTTTTTCCTTATTTCGTGACCAGCTTGTCTACTTCGGCCTGGTTGATCTGCACCGGGTTCTTGGCTTTGAGCTGGGCTATCCACTCTTTTTCCAGGTAGTTCTGGTAGTCGGAGGTAGCCTGGCCGCGGGCCTCGGCCAGCGTTTTGGGCCCGGCGGGCAGCACTTTGTCGATCATGACGGAGTAGAAGCGGCCGTCTTTCTGCACGTCGTAGGAGCCGGGGCCGCGGCCCATCAGCTCGTCTACCACTTTGTTGTCGCCTTTGGCAAACGCCTTCTGCGTGATTTGCACCGACAGCGGGTTCTGCGCATTCAGCTGTTCTTCTAGCGCCGAGGTGCTGGTGCTGGACATCACCTGCAGCGTGGAAATTTCGGTGGCGGGCTTGGCCTGGGCCACCTGCCGGATGCGGCCGGCAGCCACGCCTTTTTCGGTGAGGTAGGTGGCTACGGCGGCGGCGCGGCGGCGGGCCATGCCGGCAGCTTCGCCTTTGCGGGCGCGGCCGGTCAGGGTTACGCTTAGGCTGGTGTCGGCCTGCAGGGCGCTTACTAGGCGGTCGAGGTTGAGCTTGGCGCCTTTCAGGAGCTTATCGGTGCCGGGCGAGTAGCCGGCGGGCTGCAGCGTGAGGCGAGTCAGCTCGTAGCGGCCGGCTTTGAGCTGCTGCTTGGCTTTGGCCAGCAGCTCTGGTGAGGCCGCGCTGATAACCGTGCCCTGCACGCGGGCGTCCCACTGGTACTTGCTCTGGTTTTCAGTGAAGAACTTCTGCAAACCCACCGTGTCCTCGATGGCCTTGCTCCATACCTTCTCATCCATGAGCTGGAACAGCAGAATCCCGTCGCGGTACTCTTTCACGAGCATGCGGTAGTCTTCGTACTTGGTTTCCAGGTTGTCGCGCTCGTAGTTGGTCAGGCTCTGCTCCACGTACTGGTCGTAGAGCTGCTGGGTCACGAAGCGGGGTTCGGCGCCGGGGCGGGGGCGCTGGTTCTGCTGGGCGTAGGTGAAGAAGTCGGCGGCCGTGTAGGGCTTGCCTTTGATGCTGAATAGCGTCTGGGCGTCGCCCTCAGCCTTTTTGCTGGCTTTGCCGGTGGCGGCAGGCGCAGCGGGGGCCGCGTACTTGAAGCGGCCGTTCACCAGCGCGGTGTCGGCTTTGCCTAGCACGTAGTCTTTGGCGGCCTGGTTTTCCACGAACTGGTTTTCCTGGCGCACGCGCTTGAGGAAGGCTGCCTTGTTGAGCTCCGAGCGGGAGTCTTTGGCCACCTTGCTTTTCAGCGAAGGCTCCATGGCCGCAAACGTGGGCACCGGCTGCTTTTCAATCAGCTTGATGATGTGCCAGCCGTAGGGCGTCTGCACCGGCTTCGACAGCTCGCCGGGCGTGCTCATCTTGAAGGCCACTTCCTCGAAGCTCGGAATCATGCGGCCCGTGCCGAAGGGCGGCAGTTCGCCACCGTTGGCGGCAGAACCGGCGTCTTCCGAAAACTGCGCTACCAGCTTCTCCCAGGGCTCTTTGCGCTGGGTGAGGCGGCTGTATAGCTCGTCGATTTTCTTTTTGGCCGTCACCGAGTCGGCTTTGGGCATGCCGGGCGTGGAGCGGATCATCAGGTGAGCCACCTTGATTTCGCCCTGCGCCGGCCGGATGTCGTTGACCTTGATCAGGTGGTAGCCGAAGCGGGTGCGCACCGGCTGCGACACCTGGCCGACCGGCGTTTTGAACGCGGCCGACTCAAACGGATACACCATCTGCATGGCTGTAAAGTAGCCCAGCTTGCCGCCGTTTTCGCGGGCCGAAGGGTCTTCGCTCACTTCGCGGGCTACCTGCTCGAAGTTTTCGCCGCCGCTCACGCGCTGGCGCAGGGCCACGATCTTCTGGTAAGCAGCCAGCGTATCCTTGGGCTCAGCATCAGGGGCGAGGCGTAGTAGAATGTGCGAGGCGTTGATTTCCTTGCCCATCCGCTCGTAAGCCTCGCGCACCAGCTGGTCGGTCACGCTTTTCTCGGTGAGGTAGGGCTGGGCCAGTTGCTGCTTGTAGCCGTCCAGCTCGCGCTTGAAGGCCTGGGTGGTGTCGAGGCCGCGTTGTTCGGCTTCCAGCACCTTCAGCTTGAAGTTGGTGTACAGATCCAGATACTCCGTGACGCTGGGGCGGGTGCCGTACTCGGGCGCCGTGCCGTTGTTTTTGCGGTACACGTAGGCAAACTCTCCGGCCGGAACCGGCGTGGTGCCCAGCGTTTCAATAACGGGTTGCTTGGAAGCGGTGGTAGGCTTGGTGGCCTGGCACGCGGCCAGTAGCCCGACGGCAGCAGTGCCGGCGTACAAAATGCGTTTGTGCATACGAGATAGTAGAAACTGCAATACGCGGCAAATACTGCCGACGAGGCGGAACCTGGCAATCTGCCTGTTGCAATTTTACGGATTTTTTTCGGGGGAAAGCACTTTCGCGGCCAAGGTCGCCCGCCACGGCAGTGCAGCCGGCAAAGTGGCTGCCAACACAAACGCCTCCCGTACTGCTGGCAGTAGGGGAGGCGCTTCGTAATCAGGCGGTAAGGCGTGCGGGGCGGCGGTGGCGGTGGCGGCCCGCTCAGATGGCAATTCGTTTGAAGAGCCGGCACACGTTGTAGTTGCCGCTGGTGGTGAACTCAACCCGATCCATGATGCGGTTGACCAGCGTCATGCCCATGCCGCCCTTTTTGCCCTGCCGGATGAATTCCTGCAGGTCGGGCTCCTGGTAGCTGGAAGGCCGGTACGAGCGGGTGGCCTGGTCCAGAATCTCAATGCCGAACATTTCGCCCTCAACACGCAGCGCCAGATCCAGGTGCTGCGATTCGTCTTCGGCGTTGGCATGGATGATCAGGTTGGCTACTACCTCGTCTACGGCCAGCACAATCTGGTTGAGCTGCAGATCGGCCAGGTGATAGGCGGCGAGGTAATCCGTCACGAAGTCGCGAACAACCTTGAGGTTGTTGCGGCTACAGCTGATACGGAGGGCGTTTTTCATCCTGCGAACCTATCGGAATACGGGGCAGCCTAAATAGCTGTGGCTTCGGCTTCTGAGGGGACGATGGTCATCAGCGCATCCAGCCCCAGAATTTCGAATACGTTGTGCACCTTTTCCTGCATGTTGAAGAATACCAGCTTTACGCCGGCATCCTGAAACTGCTGCAGGTGCGAAATGAATACACCCAGCCCGGCCGAAGAGATGTAGTTCAGCTTTTGGCAGTCAATCAGGACTTTTTGAAACTGAAGAGTTTCAGGCTTGGCCAGCTCCGTGTCCAGCAACACAGAAGAACTGGCGTCCAGTTCGCCATCCAGGCTCAGGGTAAGGGTAGTGGCAGAAGAGTGTTGGGTTATTTTCATGAGTCGGGCTTACGTCAGTTGTGGGAGGCAGGTTGGGCGGCTTTGAACTTCACCACCAGCAACGTCTGGTCGTCGTGCATGGGCTGGCCGTGGCTGAACTCGCCCAGATCTGCCAGAATCCGTTTTTTGATGTCGTCGGCGTCCAGGAAATAGGTCTGCTCCAGCATCTGCTGCAGGCGCTCTTCGCCGTACTCGTCTTGGGCCGCGTTGCGGGCTTCCACGATGCCGTCGGTGTAAATCACCATCACGTCGCCAGGATTGTAGTCGTAGAACTGATTCTTGATGTGCTTCTCGTACGACTCGTTGCGGATGATGCCCAAGCCCAGCCCCGCCGTCTGGAAGTAGGACACTTCTTCCTTGATGGAGTGGTAGTAAAGCGTGTGGCAGTGCCCGGCGCGCGCAAACATGAAGCCGCCGTTCTCATAATCGATGATGTAGAGCGAAGCCGTGATGAACGCCGACTTCTCCATGCAGCGCGCCAGAGCGTTGTTGGCTTGGGCCATAAACTTGCTGGGCAGCGGAAACTTGTCGCGCTCATTGCGAGCCAGCGGGTTTTCCTGCATCAGGGCGTGGAAAATGCCCTTCATCTGGGCCACGTGGAAGGCGGCCGTCACGCCTTTGCCGCTCACGTCGCCGATGAGGATGGCCAGGCGGCGGCCCGGCAGATGCAGGAAGTCGTAAAAGTCGCCGCCCACTTCCTTGGCCGAAGCCGCGTAGGAGCTGATGGCAAACCAGCTGTCGATGGGCAGGTTTTTCGGAATCAGGCTGTCCTGCACGAGCGAGGCGATTTTCAGCTCTTCCTGCACGCGCTGGTTTTCCAACGACACGCTCATCAGGCGCAGGTTCTCGATGCTGAGCACCGTCTGGCTGGCGAAGGTCTGCAGGATGCTCAGGTTTTCGCGGTCGAAGCCCTGGCGGCTTTTCTTGAGCATGTAGATGGCGCCGTAGCGGCGCTTGGCCGAGCGCAACGGCATGGCAATCAGCGAGCCGTAGGGAATGCCCAGGCTGCGGAACCCGTTGGAGTTGGGCAGGTCGTTGTTGAGGTACTCAATCAGGTGCAGGTTGTATTCCTGCAGCAGCTGGTACACCTGCGTCATCTGCCCGGGAGCAATCTGGAAGCTCTGGGCTACCTGCGGGCTGGCGTCGTCGCCTTCCAGCATAATCCAGGCGGCGTCGGCGTCCACGGTCTGCACCGCCGAGTCGAGCAGCATCCGGTAAATCTCCTCTTCACTCTGGCCTTTCTGGATCAGCTGCGTGAGGCGCTGCAGACTCAGGATTTCCTCGCGCTTCTGCTCAAAGACCCCCGCCGTGGGCAGGTTGAACAGCGTCACGAGCAGCCCCATAAAGGCATAGAAGGTGGAGAAGAAGACCGTGAGCAGCAGAAACGCGTGCTGCGGCGCCGGGGCCACCAGCTTGGGGTCTTGGGCAATGCGTACGAAGTACGACACGAATACGGCCATCGAGAGCAGCATAGCCACCTGCAGCAGCACGGCCTCCAACTTCTGGCGGCGGTTGAGGTAGGCCACCCATTGCTGGTTGCCGCTCAGGTACACACCAAAAGCCCCCAGGCTACCAATAATGATGTAGTCGACTGGGTGCGGCGGCACCCAATCGAAGAGCCGGAACAACAGCGTGGCGCCCAGCAGCACCTCAAACCACACCCACTCGCGCTGGATGCGGGGGCTGGACCGGAACAGCACTAGGCTGCGCCAGGAGTAATTGGTTTTGGCCAGGAAGAACACAAACAACGCCAGGTTGATGGTGTAAATCAGGGCAAACAGTGTCCGGTCGTTGGTGGGAAGCTGGTACTGGATGACGCGCTCCAGCAGGTGCAGCCCTACGCACAGGGTGGCCAGCAGGCCCGGGCCCAGCACCAGCCGCCGCAACAGGCCCACGAAGTCGTTGCCGCGCAACGGGTCCGGTAGCTCGCGCTGGTGTATAAACACACCAGCCGCAAAACAGGCCTGCGATACCAGCGTCACCCACTCCGGCCACGGCCCATTCAGCCAGATGGCGGCTTTGCCCTGCGTGTTGCTGAGGGTACTGAGCAGCAACAGCACCCAACTGAGGATAGTCAGCGGGTACACAGCAGATTGCAAGCGGTGGCGAAGGGGCATAGAGGCGGAATAGTGTCCCCCGTGATCCGCAGAATCTTTAAAACGCGGGGGCAAAACGGACCGCTAAGATAAGACGGCTTTTCTATGTGGGAAACAGCGGCTTCAATATGCGAAAAGCCGGGAGGCCGACCGGAGGGCTACGGCTAAGCTTCCCTCCGACCCGGCTTCCCGGCTTTCTGCAGAAGGGGCAGTGCCCCCAGCCTTATTTGCTGCTGTAGTTGGGCGCCTCCCGCGTGATCTGCACGTCGTGGGGGTGCGACTCGCGCAGGCCGGCTCCGGTGATGCGCACGAAGCGGGCGGTTTGCAGGGCCTCTACGGTGGCGGCGCCACAGTAGCCCATGCCGGCGCGCAGGCCGCCGGCCAGCTGAAACAGCACTTCTGCGGCCAAGCCTTTGTACGGCACGCGGCCCACGATGCCCTCGGGTACCAGCTTCTTCACGTCGTCTTCGGCGTCTTGGAAGTAGCGGTCCTTGGAGCCTTCCTCCATGGCTTCCACCGAGCCCATGCCGCGGTAGCTTTTGTACTTGCGGCCCTCAAACAGGGTCACTTCGCCGGGGGCCTCTTCGGTGCCGGCCAGCAGCGAGCCCACCATAATGGAAGAAGCGCCGGCCGCCAAGGCCTTCACCACGTCGCCGGAAAACTTGATGCCGCCGTCGGCAATCAGCGGAACACCGGTGCCTTCCAGGCCGCGGGCCGCTTCCATTACCGCCGAGAGCTGCGGCACGCCAATGCCGGCAATGATTCGGGTGGTGCAGATCGAGCCGGGGCCCACGCCCACCTTCACGGCGTCGGCGCCGGCATCGGCCAGGGCGCGGGCGCCTTCGGCGGTGGCCACGTTGCCCGCAATAACTTCCAGGTTGGGATACTGCTGCTTGAGGTTGCGCACGGCGTCGAGCACGCCTTTGCTGTGGCCGTGGGCGGTGTCTACGCTCACCACGTCCACGCCGGCTTCCACGAGGGCGGCCACGCGGTCCAGCAAGTCGGGCGTTACGCCCACGGCGGCACCCACGCGCAGGCGGCCCAGCTCGTCTTTGCAGGCGTTGGGCGTGCGGCGGCGCTTGCGGATGTCTTTATAGGTGATGAGGCCCACCAGGCGGCCTTCGGGGTCTACCACCGGCAGCTTTTCCACCTTTGAGTCCTGCAGAATGTCCTCGGCGTCGGCCAGCTCGGTGCCGGCGTTGGCCGTCACGAGGGGCGCGGCCGTCATTACGGCCGTTACGGGGCGGCTCATGTCCTTCTCGAAGCGCAGGTCGCGGTTGGTGAGGATGCCCTTGAGGCGGTTCTGCCCGTCCACAATCGGAATGCCGCCGATGTTATTGGTACGCATCAGCTTTTTGGCGTCGGCGAGGGTGGCGGTTTCCTCCAGCGTAAACGGGTCGAGGATCATGCCGCTCTCGGAGCGCTTCACGCGGCGCACCAGCTCGGCCTGCGCCCGGATGCTCATGTTCTTGTGAATGATGCCGATGCCGCCTTCCTGGGCCATGGCAATGGCCATGTCGGCTTCGGTCACGGTGTCCATGGCCGCCGAAACGAAGGGCAGTTTGAGCCGGATGTTGCGGGTGAGCTGGGCGCTCGGGTCGGCGTCGCGGGGCAGTACTTCCGAATAACCGGGCAGTAGCAGGACGTCGTCGTAGGTCAGCGCCTCGAAGGCAATTTTGGCAGCGTAGTCGGCCATGGCAACAAGGAAGTTAGGTGGTGCTTGTTGCCGGACAAAGCTACGGCGGAAAGTTGGGTTCTGTATTATGTAATGATTGTATTTGTGCCCAGGCCGCGAAAGTGCAGGGCCGCCGGCAGCGCCTGCCCGCAGGCCCCGCCCACAAAAGCCCGGCCGCCGCCGTCGGTTCTGCCGGGCCAGGCGGCCCTTCCTAAAAACCCGCGCCGCCATTCGGGAGTTATACCTCCCGGGCCGCCCGCAGAAGGGCCGGCCCGTTCATCATTCCTTTCGAAAAAATCCATGTCAACCACCAAAAACTGGTTTATCACCGGCGTCAGCACCGGATTTGGCGCCTCGCTGGCTGAGCTGCTGCTGGCCAAAGGCGACAAAGTAGCGGCCACGTTCCGCAAGCAGGAGCAGGCCGACGCCTTCACGAAGAAAGCCGGCGAAAACGGCCACGGCTTCGTGGTGGAAGTAACCGACGAAGCCCAGGTGAAGCAGGGCGTGCAGGACGCCATTGCGCGCTTCGGCCACCTCGATGTTATTGTAAACAACGCCGGCTACGGCTCGCTGGGCAGCATCGAGGAGATTGATGCCGCCGAGGTGCACCGGCAGTTTGATGTGAACGTGTTCGGGCCGCTGCACGTGCTGCGGGCCGTGCTGCCCCACCTGCGCGAGCGGAAAAGCGGCCACGTGCTCAACATCACCAGTATCGGCGGCCTGAAAACCTTCCCCGGTGTAGGCGTCTACAATGCCAGCAAGTTTGCCTTGGAGGCCATCGGTGAGAGCCTGGCTCAGCAGGTGAAGCCGCTCGGCATCAAGGTCACCAACATCGAGCCCAGCGGCTTCCGCACGGAGTGGGCAGGTAGCTCGGCTACCTTCGCCGACACCCAGATTGAGGACTACCGCGCCACCGTGGGCGAAAACCTGAAAGGCATCCAGAGCTACAGCGGCCGCCAGCCCGGCGACCCCGACCGCGCCGCCCAGATCATGTACGACCTCGTGCGCCAGGAAAATCCGCCGCTGCACCTGCCTCTCGGCAAAGCCGCCGTGAAAGGCGCCCGCGAGAAGTTCACGGCCCTGATTGAAGAGCTGGCCGCCGTAGCCGAAACCGGCGACTCGGCCGACTTCCCGGCCGGCGAGTAAGGCATCTGACAGAAAAACGCCTGTTATCCTGAGCTTGCGAAGGATCTTATTGCAGTTGAACGGGTCGTTATGGCGGCCGTCGTTTGGTTGGCATAAGCTCCTTTGCAAGCTCAGGATGACAGGCGTTTTTCGTTAGGAGCCCGGCCTGCCGTGCTTATCTTGCCCGGGCCTGCCATCATCCGCCTCAAAACCTGCTGCCGTGCCCCACACCTCCAACGATGTCGAAGTAACTTCCTGGGCTGATTTGCAGCAGGCGCTGTTTCAGGAAACCTGGGACGGCCGCATCGGGCGGTTCCGCTCGCCGTTTGTGTACCGCGGCCTGCGCACGCAAAGCTGGCCCCTGACCACCAGTCTGCAGCGCCTCGGCGGTGAGTACCAGCTGCTGGAAAACCACCTGCTGCGCAACTTTCGCAAGTACGCCCGCGACTCAGCGCTGCCCGGCGCTTCGGTGTGGAACTGGCTGGCACTGGCCCAGCACCACGGCCTGCCCACCCGCCTGCTCGACTGGACCTACTCGCCCTACGTGGCCCTGCACTTTGCCACCGACGACCTGGAAGCCTACGACCAGCCGGGCGTCATCTGGGCCATCAACTATGTGAAAACGGCCGAATTCCTGCCGCCCAGCCTGCGAGAGGCGCTGCGCAACGAAGGCTCCAACGTGTTTACGCCCGAGCTGCTGGAGCCGCTCTGCACCAACCTGCGCGAGCTGGAGCTGCTGCAGCGGGAGCCGTTTCTTCTGTTTCTGGAGCCGCCTTCGCTGGATGCCCGCATCGTGCACCAGTACGCCCTGTTCTCGCTGATCAATACGGCCCAGGATACGCTGCACGGCTGGCTGGAGCAGCATCCGGAGCTGTATTTCCGCATCATCATTCCGGCCCGGCTGAAGTGGGAAATCCGCGACAAGCTCGACCAGGCCGGCATCACGGAGCGGGTGCTGTTTCCGGGCCTCGGGGGCCTGAGCCGCTGGTTGCACCGCCACTACACGCCCACACCCGGCCAAACCGCCCAGGACCTGCTCGACGACCAGATTCCGGGGTGAGAAGCCGGGCGGCGTTGCGCGCTGAAACGCTGCCGCAACAGCCCGCCCTTACAGTGCCGAGGCCATCGCCAGGCCGCGCCGTAAGTCGGGCTGGAAGCTGAGGGCCAGCTGCAACGTGTGGTGGTACTGCAGGGCGTAGCCGGCGGCGGGCTGCACCATCTGATGCTGGTAGCCGGCTTCTACGGCCACCGCCCGGGTGAACTGGTAGCCGAATGCCAGATACGCCCGGTTCTGCTCGAAGAAATTGCGGCCCGCACTGGCCCCGAAGCCCAGAAAAAGCTCGTCGGCGCCGGCCAGGTAGGGTGCGCCCGGCTCCAGTTTGCCTTTGTGGCCGAGCGGCACAACCAGGCGCAGCTGGTAGCGCATACGGTTGAGGTAGGTGGCGCGGGCGTCGCCGGGGCGGCGCACCCAGCGCTGCTCCAGACGGTAGCGGTGCTGGGTATGCACCCGGCCGGAGTCTTCGCGCAGCAGCACCTGCTGGTAGAGGCGATGCTCGGGCAGCGGGCTGGCTGAGGCGTAGTCGTTGTAGAAGTAGGACGAGGCGCGGGCGTAGCCGGCCGTGAGCTGCAAAGCCGGCGCTACGTGGTAGTTCAAGCCGATGCGGGCCAGCTGCTGCGGTTGGTAGGCGTCTTTGGCGCGGCGCAGCTGCCCGTCGAGGTGCAGGCCCCAGCGCTGGCTGAGGCGGGCGTCGCTGAGGAACGTGAGCCACGTGTTGGCGCCGGCAGGGGCGGCAATGGGCGAGGAAACGGGGCGCTGGGCGTAGCCGACCGTACCTGCTGCCAGGGTCAGGGCCAGCACCGCCAGCATCTGCTTCCAGGACAGGACAGGTAGAAGTGGGGTCATAGACCCATATTGCCAAATTATGATGTTTGTTACGCCAATGTTACCAACTATATTTTTGCAACTGCAAGTAACTGTGTGAAAGATGAATGGCTTATCGGCTACTGATTCGCCTCGAAGCGCTTTTTGGTGAGCTTGGTGGGCACGTGCTCCATGGGCTTGTCGGGCCAGGGATGCTTGGGGTAGCGGCCTTTCAGGTCTTTGCGCACCTCGAAGTAGCCCTTCTCCCAGAAGCTGTGCAGGTCGCGGGTGACCTGGGCGGGGCGGCCGCCGGGCGAGAGCAGGTGCAGCAGCAGCGGCACCCGGCCCCCGGCCACAGCGGGCGTTTCGACGAGGCCAAACAGCTCCTGCAGCTTCACGGCCAGTACCGGCGTGGTGGGGTCGGTGTAGTCGAGGGCGACGTGCGAGCCGCTGGGCACCTCCAGGTGGGCAGGGGCGAGGCGGTCCAGCTCCTGGCGCTGCGCCCAGCCGCCGGGCAGGCGCTGCAGCAGCAACTCGGGCCAGTCGAGGCGGCTTACATCGTTCAGGCTTCTAAGGCCCGGCAGGTGTGGGTCCAGCCACTCGTCCAGCTCCGCCGCCAGCGCCTCATCCGACACGTCGGGCCAGGTTTCGGGGAAGTGTGTGTGCAGAAACGCCAGCCGCTGCCGCAGCGCCGTGGCGGCCCCGCTCCACGGCAGGCATGCCACGCCTGCCGTGCGCAGGGCCTCCAGCAGGGCGGCCGCTACTAAGTTGGTGTCGGGTTGGGGCAGGGCGGCATCGGAGAGCAGCAGCGCGCCCAAGCGGCGCTGGCGTCGGGCCTGCACGCGGCCGGTGGCGGCATCCCAGCGCACCTCGTCCACTTGTTCAATCTGCTCCGAAAACAGCTCTTCCAGCTCCTGGCGGCTCACGGGCGCGGCCAGCGCGGCGCGCAGCTGGTGTGGCGGGCCATCGAGGTAGGCCACGGCCAGAAATTGGTCGTCGCGGCCGAAATGCTCGGCGGGCAGGGCCACGCGCTGGCCGGTGGCGAGGCGCACCCGGTCCGGGGTTTCGCGCTGGGCCAGGCGGTCGGGGTAGGCCAGGGCCGTGAGCAGGCCGGCCGCGTCAGCATCCGCTGAGGTAGCCGCGTCGCGGATTCCGGCGCGCTGGCGCAGGTTGCGGGCCGCGTCGCGGACGCGGTGCAGGGTGTTGTGCTGCACCAGCAAGCCCGGCAGCGGCGCCCGCCCGCTGGCAATGGCCTCAAACCGCAGCCGCAGATCGGGCGGGGTAGGATGGGCATCAGCGGCGCGTAGCACGTCGCGCTCTGAGAGCAGCGCCGCCAGCGCGGCGGCGGCGGGGCCGTGGCCCAGTTCGTGCCCACGCACCACCAGATGGCCCAGCCGCGGCGCCAGCCCCAGCCGCGCCAGCGCCCGGCCATGCGGCGTGGGTTTCAGTGGAAGTGATGAGGTGTTTTTAGGTGATGAGGTGATGGGGTGATGGGGGGAAAAGGTGGAAAGGGATGAACCAGCTTCATCACTATTCATATTCACTTCATCACTGTTCACCTCATCACCTGAAACAACTCCATCACCAACAACGGCTCCCAGGCGGCGGAGCAGGTCGTGGGCGAGGGCCAGGGCGGGGGCGGGGGGCGCGTCGAGCCAGCGCAGGCTTTGCGGGGCGGCGCCCCAGAGAGCCAGCTCCAGGGCCAAGCCGCTGAGGTCGGCGGTGAGGATTTCGGGGGGCAGGTAGGCGGGCAGGGCGTCGTGCTCGGCGGCGGTCCAGAGGCGGTAGCAGGTGCCGGGCCCGAGGCGGCCGGCGCGGCCCCGGCGCTGGTCGGCGGCAGCCTGGCTGACGGGCACGGTTTCAAGGGTGCTGAAGCCGGTGCGGGCTTGGAAGCGCGGCACCCGCGCAAAGCCGCCGTCAACTACTACCGTAACGCCCTCAATGGTGAGGCTGGTTTCCGAAATAGCCGTGCTGAGTACGATTTTGCGCTGCCCGGCCGGCACCGGGCGCAGGGCCGCGTCCTGCTCGGCCAGGGGCAGCTCGCCGTGGAGCAGGTGCAGCTGCACGGCGTCGGGCAGGGCGGGCTGTAGCTTGTCGGCCACGCGGCGCAGGTCAGCGAGGCCGGGCAGAAACACCAGCACGTCGCCGGTGGGGTGCTGGCGCAGGGCTTCGCGCACGGCCGTGGGCACCAGCGTGGCCAGTCGCTCGGCGGGGCGGCTGCCGCCGGCCGCGGCCTGGCGCGGGCTCAGGTAGTGCGTCTCGACCGGGAACAGAAAGCCCGCGCTGCTCACCACCGGGGCCTGCAGCCAAGCCCCCATGCGCTCGGCTTCCAGTGTGGCGCTCATCACCAGAATGCGCAGCTCGGGCCGCAGCACGGCCTGGGCATCGAGGGCCAGCGCTAAACCCAGGTCGGCGCGCAGGCTGCGCTCGTGGAATTCGTCGAAGATGACGGCCGCCACGCCTTCCAGGGCCGGGTCGTCCTGGATGAGGCGCGTCAGGATGCCTTCGGTGATGACCTCAATGCGGGTGCGGCTGGAAACCTTGCTTTCCAGCCGCACGCGGTAGCCCACGGTTTCGCCTACGGGCTCGTGCAGGAGCTTGGCCAGGCGGGTGGCGGCGGCGCGGGCGGCCAACTGCCGGGGCTCCAGCATCAGAATCCGGCCTCCGTCTCGCCAGGCGGCCTCCAGCAACGCCAGCGGCACCACGGTGGTTTTGCCGGCGCCGGGCGGGGCTTGTAGCACCACCCGCTCGTGCTGGCTGAGCGCCGCAAGCAGGTCGGGCAGGGCGGCTACTATCGGGAGGTCGGGGAATTGCATAGGGAGGTTCTGATGAATTGAGCCCGCAGAGGGCGCGGAAGAAAGCGCAGAGGGCGCCGAAGAACATTCTGCGCCTTCCTCTGCGCCCTCTGCGGGAACCGACGCAAGGGTTAGTACACGGCCACCGACGGGTCCACGCGCGTGCTCCAGGCGTGGATGCCGCCGCGCAGGTTCAGCAGGTTGGTCAGCTCGTGGCGGTGCTGCAGGTAGGCCAGGGCCTGCATGGAGCGCACGCCGTGGTGGCAGATGAGCACCACGGGCCGGGTGTCGTCGATTTCGTCGGCGCGGCGGGCCAGCTCGCCCAGCGGAATCAGCACGCTGCCTTCGATGCGGCAGTAGGCGTATTCCTCGGGCTGGCGCACATCCACGAGCTGCAGGTTTTCGCCGGTGGCGAGGCGGGCGTGCAGGTCTTCGGGCGTGAGTTCGGGCAGCATGGCAGCAGAGCAGGTGAGGGGAAAGCGCAAAATTAGTCGGTGGCTGGTTAGCTTTGGCCCCGGCCTTTGTGGGCTGCCCGCCCGAGCCCCTGCCTTCTCACCTGTTACCTGTCACCTTTGACGCAGACGTTGTACGAGTTCTGGACCGCCGCCGCCGGGCCCGGGCCTTTGGAGTGGATTGCGGTGCTCACCGGCTTTGCCTGCGTGTGGCTGGCCGCCCGCGAGTCGTTGTGGAATTTTCCGGTGGCCCTGGTCAGCTGTGCGCTCTACATTGTGGTGTACTACCGCGCCGGCCTCTATTCCGACTCGCTGCTGCAGATCATGTTCATCGTGCTGAGCCTCTACGGCTGGTACGAATGGCTGTACGGCGGGCGCAGCAAAACCGAGCTGCCAGTGTCGCGCACGCGGCGCTGGGAGTGGCTGGCTACGCTGGCGTTTGTAGGCGCCTTCACGGCCGGCTTCGGCTACTACCTCAGCACCCGCACCGACGCCGCCCTGCCGCACTGGGACAGTTTCACAACGGCCGGCAGCCTGGCGGCGCAGTTTCTGCTCATGCGCAAGCGCCTGGAAAACTGGTGGCTCTGGATTGTGGTTGACCTGATCTACGTGCCCATTCTGTGGTACAAGCAGCTCTACCCCACCAGCGTGCTGTATGCGCTGTACCTGGGGCTGGCCGTGTACGGCTACTGGGAGTGGCACCGGTCGATGCGCAAAGAGCAGGCCGCCCAAGCGCAATCCGGCCTGAGCGCCTGATCTGTAACATGCTCTGCTGACGCTGTTGGCGCTGCCTTTCCTTGCTTATTCCTTGTTGCCCCTTATCCATGCTGCGCGTAGCTCTCACCGGCCCCGAATCGACGGGCAAAACCACCCTCAGCCGCCAGCTGGCCGCCCACTACCAGACCAGCTGGGCCCCCGAGTATGCCCGGGAGTATCTAGAGAAGCGCGGGGCCAGCTACCGCTACACCCTCGCCGACCTGGAGGATATTGCCCACGGCCAGCTGCGGGCCGAGGCCGAAGCCGAAATCCAGGCCATCCAGCAAGACCGGCCGCTGTTCTTCTGCGACACTGATCTGTTGGTGATTAAAATCTGGTCGGAGCACGCGTTTGGGCACTGCCCCGAGTGGATTCTGGAGCAGATTGAGCAGCAGCAGTATCATCTGGTGCTGCTGCTGAACGTGGATTTGCCGTGGGCGCCCGACCCGCTGCGGGAGCACCCGCACCTGCGGCAGCAGTTCTACCGCCTCTACCACCACACGCTGCAGGAGCAGCTTTCGCACTTCGCCGAAATCAGCGGCCCGCCATCCCAGCGCTTCGAGCAGGCCTGCTACCACGTGGACGAGCTGCTGCTGGGCTAACACAGTAGCGCGAACTTTGTAGTTCGCGTTTCGGCGCCGTCACAGCTAGCCGAACGGTGCCGAAACGCGAACTACAAAGTTCGCGCTACAGTATACGCCATATCACCCTTCCACCGCACCAGCTTTGGGCCGATGCGTAGTATGCTTCCTATGACTTATACCCTCGAAAACGAGCTGTGCCGCGTGCAGGTGCAAACCCACGGCGCCGAGCTGAGCAGCTTTGTGCGCAAAGACCTCGACAACCTGGAATACATCTGGGAGGCCGACCCGGCCGTGTGGGGCCGCCACGCGCCGGTGCTGTTTCCGATAGTCGGCCGTCTGCCCCAGGACACCTACCAGCACCAGGACCAGGCCTACCAGTTGCCCCAGCACGGTTTCGCCCGCGACCAGGAGTTCCGGCTGGTGCGCCAGACGGCGGCCGAGCTGGTGCTGGAGCTGCAGGCCAGCGAGGCCACCCGCGCCGTGTTTCCGTTCGGGTTCAGCTTGCAGATTTCGTATCGTCTGGCCGGCTCGCAGCTTACTATCAGCTGGGACGTGCGCAACGTGGACACTACAGAACTGCTGTTCAGCATCGGGGCGCACCCAGCGTTCCGGTGCCCGCTGCTGCCCGGCGAGACGTTCCAGGACTACGAGTTCGTGTTCGACCACCCGGTGAGCTTCGAGCGGTACCTGCTGGACGGCGGCCTGCTCACCGGCCAGACCGAGCCCGTAATGGAGCAGCAAACCACCCTGCCGCTCAGCTACGACCTGTTTGCGCAGGATGCGCTGGTGCTGAAACACTTCGACTTCACGCACATCACGCTGCGCAGCCGCCAGTCGGGCCGCGCCGTGCGGGTGCGCTTCGATGGGTTTCCCTACCTCGGCCTCTGGACCAAAGGCCCCGGCGCGCCCTTCGTGTGCATCGAGCCCTGGCACGGCATTGCCGGCAGCGTGGGCGCCCCGGTTGAGCTGGCCGACAAGGAAGGCATCCTGGCGCTGGAGCCCGGCCAGCAGTTCAGCACGTCCTACAGCATCACCGTAGAGTAAGCATGGCCGCCGAACCCGCCATTTGGGCCATTGCGCCCAGCCATACCTACCTGCTGCGCCACGAAGTGCTCTGGCCCGATAAGCCGCTGGACTACGTGCAGCTGCCCGAAGACGCTGCCGGCTACCACTACGGCGCCTTCCAGGACGACCAGCTGGTGGGAGTTGTTTCCCTGTTCGTAGACGGCGACGAGGCGCGGTTCCGCAAGTTTGCCGTCATGCCCACCTACCAGCGCCAAGGCATCGGCAGCGCCCTGCTGCGCTACGTGGTGGCGGAAGCGCGCCGCCTGGGCGCCCGCCGCCTTTGGTGCGACGCCCGCCAGGACAGCGCCGCTTTCTACGCCCGCTTCCACCTGCAGCCCGAAGGCGCCGTGTTTTACAAGGGCGACATTCCGTACGTGCGGATGGGGGTGGAACTGTAGTGCGGTTTAAAGCTAAAAACTAGTTTCCCTCCTTGGAAAATGTCGCGCATCGAGCGAGTGTGGGCTAGGGGTGGTTGACCTTGCGCTGGAACGTCAACTAGAAGTAGATCCTAGAATCGATCTGACGTCCATCAACCACCCCTAACCCACACTCGCTCGATGCGCGACATTTTCCAAGGAAGGGAACTAGCTCTAGTATTGTATCATCAGCCCATCCGCTTTATACCATCAGCGGCTCGGTGGGGCGCACGGGCGTTTGGGGGCGGCGGTTGTAGTCAGGCTCCCAGTCGTTGATGGGGCGCGTGATGCCGGGGGGCAGGTCCAGGTCGGGCAGGCCGTCGTCGAGTGGTTCGCCGCCTTCGTCGTCGTTGTCGGGGTGGGGCGGACTGGGGAAGCGGCGCCGCGGAATCACGACGAAATAGATGGCTAGAGCCAGAAACAGCAGCAGGTAGACAAGGGGAGTCATGGCTGGGAGAGCTGAAAAACGAACGGGCGGCCTCACTGGGTACCGCCTACTAAGTAACGGGGCGTGCGGGGCGGTTGTTTTAGAAAATGCGGGGATTTTGGCGGGCGATGGTCTTTCTAAGTTAACTGATAATCAATCAAAACGAAAGTACCCGGCCCGTGCCTGCCATGCGCCCCGGCAGTGGTGCCTGAGAGCAGGAGCGGCGGCCGAAACCGCGAAAAATGCCCGGTATTGCTGCAAAAGCCGAATGCCCGCGTACCTTTGCGGCATAGTTTAGGGGTGCCCCGTACCGGGAGTGGTGCGCGGCTGAGATCATACCCATTGAACCTGTCCGGGTAATGCCGGCGAAGGGAACAAACGATCCGCGAGCGACAAGCCGAAGGCCCCGACCCCTGGGGCCCGGTCCGTTCCACTTTTTCCAGTTTTCACTGTTGAAAAATCTTCTACCCACCGGCGTAGCGCTTCTGGCGCTGTCCGGTCCGGCATGGGCGCAAGGCCCCGTGTCCGGCACGCTTACCGATGCCCAGACGGGCACGCCGCTGCCCGGCGCCACCATCCTGCTCGACGGCGCGGCCAGCGCCGCCACCGACGCGGCGGGCACCTTCACCATCCCGGCCGTAGCGGCCGGCGCGCACGAGCTGCGCATCACGTTTGTGGGCTACGAGCCGCTGGTGCGGCCGCTGCAGGGCCAGGCCGAGGCCCAGCGCCTGACGGCCGCGCTGCAGCCTGGCGGCGTGCTCACCGGCGAGGCCCTCGTGACGGCCAGCCGCGCCAACGAGCGCACGGCCACGGCCTATACCAACCTCAGCAAAGAAGACCTGGCCAAGCGCAATTTCGGCCAGGATTTGCCCTACCTGCTCGACCAGACGCCTTCCGTGGTGGTGACCTCCGATGCCGGCGCGGGCGTAGGCTACACCGATATCCGCATCCGGGGCACGAGCACCACGGGCATCAACATGACCATCAACGGGGTGCCGCTGAACGATGCCGAGTCGCGCGGGGCGTTTCTGGTGAACCTGCCCGACCTGGCCTCGTCGGTAAGCAGCCTGCAGGTGCAGCGCGGCGTGGGCACCAGCCAGAACGGCGGCGCGGCCTTCGGGGCCAGCGTGAACATCAGCACCCTCGACAACCGCCGCGAGGCCTACGGCGAAACCCAGAACAGCGTCGGCTCCTTCGGCACGGTGAAAAACACGGTGCAGTTTGGCACCGGGCTGGTGAGCGGGCACTTCACGCTGGACGGCCGGTTGTCTCGCATCAAGTCTGATGGCTACATGAACCGGGCGTCGTCGGATTTGAAGTCGTACTACTTCGCGGCCGGCTACCAGCAGGCCAATACGCTGCTCAAGTTCATCACCTTCTCAGGCCGCGAGAAAACCTACCAGGCCTGGAACGGCGTGCCCGAGCCCGCCCTCACCGGCGACCAAACGCTGCTGCAGAACTACATCGACAACGGCGAACTGACTGAAGCCGATGCCGTGCGGGTCCGCCAGGAAGGCCGCCGCTACAGCTCCTACACCTACGATAACCAGACCGACAACTACCAGCAAAACCACTACCAGCTGCACCTCTCGCAGGGACTGGGCCAGGACTGGAACCTGGGCGGGGCCCTGCACCTCACCCGCGGCTTCGGCTACTACGAAAGCTACCGGGCCCGCCGCCGCTTCCTCAACTACGGCCTCGACAACGTGGTAATTGGGAACCAGACGCTCACGCGCACCGACCTGATTGACCGCAAGTGGCTGGACAACTATTTCTACGGCGGCACCTTCGCCCTCAACTACCAGCCCAAGGCCGACGACCGGCTGCAGGCCACGCTGGGCGGCGTCTGGAACCGTTACGACGGCGACCATTACGGCGAAATCATCTGGGCGCAGTATGCCTCCAACGGCGCCATCCGGCAGCGCTACTACTTCAACAACGCCGTTAAGACTGACTACAACGGCTACGCCCGCGCCACCTGGCAGGTGCTGCCCCAGCTGGGCGTCTACGGCGACCTGCAACTGCGCCACATCGAGTACGCTATTGATGGCACCGAGCACAAGCCCGACGACCCCAGCGCCGTGCGCGGCGTGGTGGACGTGCGCACCCGCGCCCGCTATACGTTCTTCAACCCCAAAGCCGGCGCCACCCTCACGCTGGCCGAGGGCCAGCAGCTCTACG
The DNA here is from genome assembly GCF_027625995.1 of Hymenobacter yonginensis. Lineage (NCBI taxonomy): Bacteria > Pseudomonadati > Bacteroidota > Cytophagia > Cytophagales > Hymenobacteraceae > Hymenobacter > Hymenobacter yonginensis. The sequence continues at coordinate 3,143,592 of NZ_CP115396.1, read as the reverse complement.
CCAGCTTCGCGGTGGGCCAGCGCGAGCCCGTGCGCTCCGACTTCACCGACCGGATTGCGGCCGACGCCGTCCCCAAATCCGAGCGCCTGACTGATCTGGAAGGCGGCTACCGCCTCAGCCTGCCCAACGCCAGCGTGCTGGGCACCCGGGCCGTGGCGCGGCTGGAGGCTAACTTATTCTACATGAACTACCGCAACCAGCTGGTATCCATTGGGCAGCTGAACGATGTGGGCACGCCGTTGCGCACCAACGTGGCCCGCAGCTACCGCCGCGGTGTGGAATTGACCGGTTTTCTGTCGGCCAACGACAAAATCAGCCTTAGCAGCACGCTCACGCTCAGCCAGAACCGCATCCGGGGCTACCAGGAGCCAATCTCCGACAGCACGTTCATCGCGCGTAACAGCACCATTTCCTACTCGCCAAGCGCGGTGTCGGCGCACACGCTGGAGGGGCAGCCGCTGAAAGGGCTGCGCCTGGCGCTGCTTTACAAAACCGTGAGCCGCCAGTACCTCGACAACTCCGAGAGCCTCAACCGCAGCATCAAGCCCTACCAGGTGCTCGATTTCCGGGTGCGCTACGCCCTCCGGCCGCAGTTTGTGAAGGAGATTGAGTTGGGCCTGCTGGTGAACAACGTGCTCAACCGCGAGTACGTGGCCAACGGCTACACCTACAGCTACCCCGGCGCCAGCGGCGGCCTCGATACCTTCAACTGGTACTACCCGCAGGCCACGCGCAACTTCCTGGTGTCGGTGGGCGTGAAGCTGTAGGGTGTTATCGGGTAATTGCCTGTCATCCTGAGCCGAGCGAAGGACCTTACCACGCCAGAACATGTTGCAGTGGCATCGGTTGTTCAACCGCCACAAGGTCTTTCGCTCGGCTCAGGATGACAGACGGTTTTCGTCGGCCAACCTGGCAGATTCTGTATCTTTGAATCTGATTCCCACCCAATCCTTACCTCATGTCTTCGCAAGCTGACGTTCTCTCGCCCCAGGCCAAAGCGGCCAAAGCGCACGGCTCCACCAACGCCGCCGGCTTCACCGATTATTTCGACCTCGACGGCCTGCTGACCGAGGAGCACAAGCTCATCCGCCAAAGCATCCGCGACTTCGTTAAAAAGGAAATCAGCCCCAGCATCGAGAAGTGGGCGCAGGACGCGCACTTCCCGTCGGAAATCGTGCGCAAGTTCGGCGACGTGGGCGCGTTCGGGCCCACCATTCCCACCGAGTACGGCGGTGGCGGCCTCGACTACATCAGCTATGGCCTGATTATGCAGGAAATTGAGCGCGGCGACTCCGGCATGCGCTCCACGGCCTCGGTGCAGGGCTCCCTGGTAATGTTCCCGATTTACGCCTACGGCTCGGAAGAGCAGCGCAAGAAGTTCCTGCCCAAGCTGGCCTCCGGCGAGTGGCTGGGCTGCTTCGGCCTCACGGAGCCCGACCACGGCTCCAACCCCGGCGGCATGACCACCAACATCAAGGACATGGGCGACTACTACCTGCTGAACGGGGCCAAGCTCTGGATCAGCAACTCGCCCGAGTGCCAGGTAGCGGTGGTGTGGGCCAAAGACGAAAACGGCCGCATCAAGGGCGTCATCGTGGAACGCGGCATGGAAGGCTTCACTACCCCCGAAATCCACAACAAGTGGAGCCTGCGCGCCAGCACCACCGGCGAGCTGGTGTTCGACAACGTGAAAATCCCGAAGGAAAACCTGCTGCCCAACATCGACGGCCTCCGCGGCCCGCTCTCCTGCCTCGACTCGGCCCGCTTCGGCATTGCCTGGGGCGCCATTGGGGCCGCCATCGACTGCTACGAGTCGGCGCTGAAGTACTCGCTGGAGCGCGAGCAGTTCGGCAAGCCGATTGGCGGCTTCCAGCTGCAACAGAAGAAGCTGGCCGAAATGCTGACCGAAATCACCAAGGCCCAGCTGCTGGTGTGGCGCCTCGGGGTGCTCAAAAACGAAGGCAAGGCCACCTCGGCTCAGATTTCGATGGCCAAGCGCAACTCCGTGGAAATTGCCCTGCACATTGCCCGCGAAGCCCGCCAGATTCATGGCGGCATGGGCATCACCGGCGAGTACCCCATCATGCGCCACATGATGAACCTGGAGTCGGTGGTGACCTACGAAGGCACCCACGATATCCACCTGCTCATCACCGGTGCCGATATTACCGGCATTCAGGCGTTCAAGTAAGCGTCTGCCCCCGTATCTTCAAACGGCCGTTCTGGAAGCAGAGCGGCCGTTTTTTATTTGTTATCTACTCGACTATGCAAGCCGATACCCGTCGTTTCTTTGGTGCTGCCCTGTTGCTGGGGGCCGTGTTTTGCGCGGTGTATGTGCGGGTGGCGTATCCGCCGCCGCCGGAGCTAAAGCCGGAGCGGCAGTGGGGGGCGCCGCGCCTGCTGGTGTCCGACAGCGTACTGTATGGGTTTGTGCGGGAGCTGCTGGCGCAGTCCAGCTCCGGTATACTGCCCGAAGGCATGGCGCACGCCGATTTCTACATCAGTCGAACACTGGTAGAGCACAGCCTTACCCCGGCGGTAGGGTATTTCCCGTATCGCTACGCTGCTCAGGAAGATGGCTGGACATTGCAGGAGCTATGCAACCGCCGCCTGTTGGCTCCGGCTGATACTGCGTATATGCGGCTGCAAATGAAGTATTCCGCCGGGTTTGGGCTGGAACAACGGTTCCTGCCCAACCATCGAGTTATTCCGGCTGATACGCTCCGGGCGCTGAGGACGCGGGAAAAATACCTGGATAAGTTCTGGAAAAAGCTTTACGCTCAGTACCTGTTGGAGGAAATATCCTACCTGACTTGCCCACTCTTTTCCCGCGACGGCAAGACGGTGATTGTGGGCGTCACCACCAACTGCCGTGGCCTGTGCGGCGGTGGCGATACGTGGGTGCTGAAGCGCCACCAGGGCAAGTGGCGCATAGCGTGGTTGTTGAATAGTTGGGTGAGTTAGTAGCCAGACATTCGTTTATGGGCCTCGATACCGTTGAACTCGTCGTTGCTTTTGAGGAACATTTTCAGCTGGCCATCCCGAACCAGATGGCGGAAACAATCGGCACCGTGGAGCAGGCCGCGGCGGCCATCGCCCACCTGAAAGGACTGCCCACCGACCCGGCGCGCACGGCAGTGTACTACCAGTTGCTCGCGCGCCTGCTGGCGTGCCTGTCTCCGCGCCACCCGGCCCCCACCGAGGCCACACTGCTCACCCAACTGGAGCTGCTGGGCGCCAACAAAGCGCGAGCCCAGGAGCTGGCCGCCTGCCTGCAGCTGCAGATGCCCGATTTGCCGCAGGCCAGCTGGCAGCCCCGTCTGCCGGGCTGGTGGCAGCGCCTGTTCGGGACTGCGGCAGCGCCCCCCACGCCGCCGCCACTTTCACCCGACTGGGCCCAAAGCATCGTCGCCGACCTCACGGAGTGGCTGCTGGCCCAGAACTACCAGCTGCTGCTGCCACAACCCGCTACGCTCTACGAGGTGCAGCGGGCCGTCGTCGGCCTCACCAGCGACCGGTGCGGCGTGCCGGTGCCCGAAATCCGGCTAACCGACAGCTTCACCAACGACTTGGGCATGGATTGAGAATGCCAACTAAACTCCCAATTGATAAATACAACCCGGAGTCAAGTTGGAATTACCAAAGCTTACCGTTTTTCCAGCAGAAATGTGAGCGTATTGAGCTTATCCGGTCTCAGCAGTGGGTGTTGCAGATCCGGAACTACGGATTCGGTGGTTTGCATTTGTACTACGGTCCAGCCTTGCTGCCGCAACTCGTTGATTTTCAATATAATCTGCGCGTGATAATCATGCGACCCTTTGGTCTTTTTGATTAACGGGTATTCGTGCTGCTCCCCGGTGGGGGAGATGGAAACCAGCGTAGGACGGCCCCCGGTGTGCAGCATCAGCAGCATATAGCCCTCCTCGGAGGTTGGCTTGGGGTGGAATGCTAGGCTGCTACATATGGCCAGTAGTGCGAGCAGATAGAGGATAGATTTTTTCATGCTACCCGCCGTTCAAAAACCTTACCGCAGCTCGTCGAAGGCATACTGGCCGGTGCTCCAGAACTCGTCCAGGGCAATCAGGCGGGGCTTGAAGAACGAAATCAGGGCGGGCCAGTCGTCGCGGCTGAACAGGTTGACGGGCGTCAGCTCGGTGAACACGCGGCTCAGGGGCTGACCGTTGGCATCGGTGGTGTCGGCTTCCCAGCGCCAGGGCTCACCCACGGCCTCCTGCAGCATCGTTTTTAACTCGCGCAACTGCTCAAAGAACAGCTCCCGCACCCCGGCGTCCGGGTGCGTCAGCTCGATGGCTATGGTGGCGTGGCGGGCGTCGGCGTGCAGGCGGAAGTGCACGTGCTTGAGGCCGGTTTTGTAGTTGATCCAGTTGGTGGGCACGCCCTCGGCGGAAGGCACGGGCGCCATATACTGGCCGAAAGTGGTCCAGAAAGCCTGGCGGAGCTGTGTTACTTCAGTTTTGCTATACATGGGCCGCAAAAATAACGCTTCTGATAGGGGAATGAAGCCCGCGCCGCGCCGGCGGGTAGCGGCCAGCCAGGCAGGGCGGCGGCGGCACCCAGCGCGCCGGGCAGGATTCTACGCGCAGGACAGGCGGCCAGGTACAGTCAAGCACGCGCCGCGCGGTGGCGGCAAGCCCGGTGAGCAGCGCCCGAATTGTCGGCCTGACGGCGTAAAACTATTTTGCTGTGTATTTTACTGCCTCATTACGGCTCTCCTCCATGCCCAAAACCTCCGATTCCCTGATTCTGCTTGAATGCCTGGTAGCCGGCACCACCCACCGCCCCGGCCTGCGTGAGTTCGAGCCCCAGCTGAAAGCCGGCCAGCGCCTGGCCCTGCAGCGCGAAGCCGACAGCGCCTACGACGACTGGGCCGTGAAAGTGCTGACCGAAGGCGCCGAGCCGTTCTGGCTAGGCTACCTGCCCGAGGGCCACAACGAAACCGTCGCCCGCATGCTCGACGCCGGCTTCCCCCTGACCGGCCGCCTCACCCACAAAGCCTGGGAAGACGAGTGGCTGCACCTGGAAATCGAAGTGCTGATGCCGCGGTAAATGGTCGTTAGGGATTAGGGGGTTGGTTGCTGTAGAGACGCAATATTTTGCGTCTCGTGGTTGCTGATGTTGTTTGATCTGCGCGGTGCCGGTCGTTCAACGACGAGACGCAAAATATTGCGTCTCTACAACACGCAGGCCGATTTCTGTACCTAACGGTCTAATCCCCATACCCTCATCCCCAATCCTTAATCCCTAAAGAGAATCGGCCAGGGCCAGCACCTGCTCGCGGGCCTTGTGCAGCGCCGGCTCCTGCGGGAACGTGTGCTGCACCCAGCGCGTGAAGCCGCTCACCATCTCGCCCACGGCCTGCCGGCCGCTGGGTTCGGTGGTGGCGGGCGCGGAGGCGGCCACTTCTTCGGGTGCCACGGTGGGGAATACGCTGCCCAGGCCCACTTTTTCCAGCACCTCGCTCACGAACACCATGCCGCACACCTGCATGGCCTGGTAGAGCTGCACCAGCTCCGGCATGCTCAGCGCCAATTCTTCGCCGGGCTCCAGCGTGCTCAGGCGTGCTATCATAGGCTCCAGCGCGGCCGGGCGCAGGTCTTCTAGGTCGGCCACGGCGGTCAGGAACGGATGCTCGCCAGCTTCGGGCAGCGAGTGCACCAGCAGCAAGGCCAGCCGCATCATCTGCAGCTGCGGCTCCGAGAAGCGCACCGTGGCTGCCGGCGGCGCCGGAGCCGGGTGGGCGGCCAAGTAGTGCACAAATGCTTCCTCCACGCTCAGCCGGTGCAGCCCCAGCGAAGGCGTGGCCGGCAGGTGCTCTTCCAGCAGCGCCAGAAAAGCGCCGCTCAGCTCCAGGCAATAGGTTTTCAGCGCCTGCACCTGCTCGGGTTCAATGGCCATCTGGCGCTGCACATACTGCAGCACGGGCGTGGCCAGGCTGGTATCGAGGGTGAGGCGGCCCAGCAGCAGCAAGTCGTAGAGGGCGCGGGGCTGCTGTTCTAGCGCCTGCAGCAGCTGCTCGTGGCTGGCAATGGCGTTCAGCTCGGCTACGCGCAGGGTATTGAGGCCGGTGAGGGCCATGAGCTGCAGCAGCGGCGCATCCTGCGGGCGGCTCAGCAGCTCGGCGCAGGCCATGCCGTGCAGGGAAAGGCAGTGCGCCAGCTGGTCGTAGAAGTCGGTGGGAATGGCGTGCAGCCAGTCGTGGGGGGCGGAAGGCGTAGGCATAAGGCAGCGTGCGGAAGAACACAAAGGTAGGCAGCACGCCGCGCAGATGCCTTCCAACCGGCTTCAGGCAGCCGGCATAGGCGGGGTTTTGCTAGTGAAATTAGCAGATAATAGCGCCGGACTATTTTTTTGCTAAAAAGGGCACAATCTGCCCGATGCCGGTGTTACCTTGCTGCTATCAACTTTCACTTTCCGCCCTATGCGCGAACCATTTCTCACCGGCGGCGCCGACCACATGGACGCCACCGAAAAAGACATTGACAAGGCGCTGCGGCCGCTTTCCTTCGACGACTTCGCGGGCCAGGATAAGGTGGTCGAAAACCTAAAGGTGTTTGTGGCCGCCGCCCGCCGCCGCGGCGACGCCCTCGACCACGTGCTGCTGCACGGCCCTCCCGGCCTCGGCAAAACCACCCTCTCGCACATCATTGCCAACGAGCTGCAGGCTGGCATTAAAATGACCAGCGGCCCGGTGCTCGACAAGCCCTCCGACCTGGCCGGCCTGCTCACCAATCTGGAGCCGCACGACGTGCTGTTCATCGACGAAATCCACCGCCTAAACCCCGTGGTGGAAGAGTATTTGTACTCGGCCATGGAGGACTACCGCATCGACATCATGCTCGATTCGGGCCCGAATGCGCGGTCGGTGCAGATTTCGTTGTCGCCGTTTACGCTGATTGGCGCGACCACCCGCTCGGGCATGCTCACCTCGCCGCTACGGGCCCGCTTCGGCATCAGCTCCCGCCTCGAATACTACGATTCCAAGCTGCTGACCAGTATTGTGCAGCGCTCGGCCGAAATCCTGGGCACCCCGATTTACGAGGACGCGGCCTATGAAATTGCCCGCCGCTCGCGTGGTACGCCGCGTATCGCCAACAACCTGCTGCGCCGCACCCGCGACTTTGCGCAGGTGAAAGGCGATGGCAGCATCACGATGGACATTGCCCAGTTTGCTCTCAACGCCCTCGACGTAGACGCCCGCGGCCTCGACGACATGGACAAGCGCATCCTGACCACCATCATCGATAAGTTCAAAGGCGGGCCGGTGGGTATCAGCACCATTGCTACGGCCTGCGGCGAGGAAGGCGAAACCATCGAGGAAGTGTACGAGCCGTTCCTGATTCAGGAAGGCTACATCAAGCGCACCAGCCGCGGCCGCGAGGCCACGGAAGCTGCCTACCTGCACCTGGGCCGCGCCATGCCACAGCACCTGCGCGGCAATACCGGCGAGCTGTTCTCGTAGCCGAAAAACCTCCTGTCATCCTGAGCAAAGCGAAGGACCTGATTACATTAGAACCTACTCGTTCCGGTGTAATCAGATCCTTCGCTTCGCTCAGGATGACGTATTTTTACGGCTTACCTACCTGTCCTCCTGTGCTTCCTACTGCCCACTACACTGCTTTCGTCAAGCGCCGCGCGGCGGAGTTGGGCTTTATGTACTGCGGGATTTCCGAGGCCGGGTTTCTGGAGGAAGAGGCACCGCGCCTCGAAAGCTGGCTGAACCAGAACATGCACGGCCGGATGGCCTACATGGCCAACCACTTTGACAAGCGCCTCGACCCGCGTTTGCTCGTAGACGGGGCCAAATCGGTGATTTCGCTGCTACTCAACTACTACCCGCCCGAGGAAACCCAGCAGCCCGACGACACGCTCCAGATCAGCAAATACGCCTACGGCCGCGACTATCACTTCGTCATCAAAGACAAGCTGAAGACGCTGCTGGCCGATATGCAAGAGGAAATCGGCGAAATCGGGGGACGCTGCTTTGTCGATTCGGCGCCGGTGATGGACAAGGCCTGGGCCAAGAAGAGCGGGCTGGGCTGGGTAGGTAAGAACGCCAACCTAATCCGGCCCGGTACCGGCAGCTTCTTCTTCATTGCCGAGCTGATTGTGGACGTGCCGCTGGACTACGACGGCCCCATCCGGGACTATTGTGGTACCTGCACCAAATGCGTGGATGCCTGCCCCACCCAGGCCATTACCGAGCCTTACGTGGTAGACGGCAGCAAGTGCATCAGCTACTTCACCATCGAGCTGAAAGACCAGATTCCGCGTGAGGTGGACGGCAAATTCGGCAACTGGGTGTTCGGGTGCGACATCTGCCAAGATGTGTGCCCCTGGAACCGGTTCAGCAAGCCCCACCAAGAGCCCCAGTTCAACCCGCACCCCGGCCTGAAAGACCTCACCCGCGGCGACTGGCAGGAAATCACGCACGAGCTGTTTTCGGAGCTGTTTCGGCAGTCGGCCGTGAAGCGCACCGGCTACGCGGGCCTGCAGCGCAACATCCGCTTCGTAACCGGCGACGAGTAGCTTAAAAGCATAAAAAACCGGCCCCGGCCACCAGCGTACTGCTGGCAGCCGGGGCCGGTGGGTTTCTGGCAGTCCGGGCGTTTTAGGCGAGGGTGGCCTGCGTGAAAACGCGGTTCAGGATGCGGCGGTAGAGCTTGGAGAACTGCTCGTAGCACCACGCCTTGAGCTGAAGCAGCTCGTCGGGGAGCATGGTGCGCAAGGCTTTGCGCAGTTCTTTCTCGAAGAGAATCTTATCGAAGCTAACTTTTAGCAGGATGGTTTTAGCGTACTCGAGCATTGGGGTAAGGCTTGTTTTCTGGGTGGGGCAGATGCAGAACAGGACGATTGCAGGAGAACTATACGGAACCGGGAAAAAACAGTCGATTCCGTGCCGGGAGTGTCACGTTATTTTATTGAAAATTACAAAATAAAATCCGTTAGGTTCAAACAGTATTATGGCCAAAAAGGGCCTGTACGTATCGTGAAAGCAGAATATTCAACAAAAAAGGAACGACGTTAGTCGTTCCTTTCAGGCAATGGGTGGCAACCGCCATAGGGGTGCTGCTAGTAGGTGAATAGCCCCAGCAAAGTGCTGGCTTGCGCCGTGTTGAGCAACTCATCGAAGGCCTCTGGTACGCCCTGCGTGAGGATGTTGGCTCCGGAGCCAATGGGCAACAGCCGGAACGGCACCGGCCGGTAGCCGGGCACCGATTGCTCCAGCGCATTCTCGCCGCTATACACGATGTCGGTTTTGCCTGCTACCGTAATAGAAGCATCCGCCGGGCTGGGCCAGGGCTTCACCACGGCCGCGCGCTTCTGCCGGATGATGCGGATGCGGGCAGCGTGGCGGGCCTCAGTAGAATGCATCTGCAAGGCAGTCTGCAGGATAAAGTCGTTGCTGATCAGGGCTTCTACCTGGCCTTTATAGGCCCGCACGCCGGCATCTTCGAGCAGCTGCGCAAGCCGCAGAAAATCATCGAAGTTGCTGAACACCGAGGCAAAAAAGGCTGGCTGCGTGCCGTTGCGGCTGCCCGTGAAATCGTAGTTGGGCCGGGCCGGGGCTGTGCCGCCCGAGTTGGTAATGGCATCGGTGAGCAGCGTGATGTGCTGCTGCTGGTGGCGCTGCATCGTGACGATGGAAGCGCGGATGGTGGCATCGGCGGGGAAGAAGCCGGCCGGGGCGGCTAGCGCCCGCGCGTAGAAGGCTTCCTGCAGGCGCTCCAGCTGCAGCGCCAGCGTCAGCGAGTCGAGGATGGTGGTGGTGCCGGCCTGGGTGGGCAGGGCCGCCAGGCCCAGCGGTAGCGCGGCTGCCAGCGTTTTGGCGCTGAAACGGCCCAGGCTCTCCAGCGCAGCGCGGCGTGGGGCCGACTGCTCCAGCGGGGTGGTATCGGTAGTGGCCAGTTCGGCCAGAAGCTTCAGGAGGTACATAGCAAGCGGTGCCTTAGGTGGTCGGCAGGTTTGCCGTGGAAATAACTACCGGAACGAACGGCTGAATCAGGGCGACAATCTGGGCCGGGGTTTTGGCGTCGTCGAGGCCTGTGGTGCCTACGTTGTCGGCAAAGGAGCCGGGCTGCAGCACCTCGCGGGCCAGCGCGGCGTGCCGGGCTTCCACCGATACAATCTTGCCCAGGGCGTTCAGATGCTCGGCCGAGGTCAGGTACTTAGCCGCGCCGTTGTAGGCCGCCACCCCAATTTCCTCTAATTGCCGCGCCGCCGTCCAGACGCCGGTGCGGGTGGTGAGCGTGAACGTGGAGAAGTTGAAAACCAGCGGCGCGGAGAGCGAATTGTCGTAGGCCGAGGTTCCCAGCGCGTACTTCAGGTACTCCCGATGGATCAGCTCATGGTCGCGCAGGTCGGTGAGGTACGCCAGCTCGCCCGGCTGCAGATCGGCGGGCGGCGTGGCCACGACTTTGTCGTAGAAGGCGGCCTCAATCTGCTCCAGCAGGTACGCATAGTTTAGTACCGTGATGTTGGGGTCGGAGGAGGTGGTGGTCACGAAGCTGCCCAGCGTCAGGGTAGGCGTGCCAGCCACGGTCGGCTCGGGGTCGTCTTTGCCGCAGCCAGCCAGAACCAGTGCCGACGCGGCCGCACCGGCCCCGGCTACGCGAAAGAAGGAGCGGCGGGCAAGCATCCGCGCCGGAGAAGAAGGAGTGTGCATAAGAAAAGGTCGGGCGGTACCAGAACAAAAAATAGCTCGGTTCCAACCCAACAAAGATAGCCTGTTAAGATGGGATGCCCTAGTAACAAGAGTACTGGGTAATAAACACAGTTGCATCGTCCTAAAACAAAAAGAGGATGGCCTATCAGGCCATCCTCTTTTCAAAAAACAAACACTAGCGTTCTTAGAACAGCGTGCTACCAGTGATAGTGAACGTGCGGGCAATGGTCGAAACCGTTGGTACGTCCAGTGGCTCATCGAAGGCTTCCGAGAAAGCAGCTGCCGGGAAATTCAACGATGCCAGCGCCGTTTGCAGATTTACACCTGGGTTGGCGCCGGTAGCGCCCTGCGTCACGTTATCCTCAGCTGGGAACGTAATACCAGCAGGCGTGTAAGTGGGTGCCGAACCAGCACCATAGATTGGAGCCGTTTGAGCTGGCGAAGCGCCGCCACCATCGGTGCCAGAAATCCAGCTTTTCGGCGAAGCACCAGTGCCGGCACCAGCCGTGCCGGAAGCAGCGTTGTTAAGCGGGCCACCACGACGCATAGTGCGCAGACGAGAAGCATGGCGAGCTTCAACAGAATGTATGTTGAGGGCAGCCGTCAGAATGTCTTTGTTGGAAGCCAAGTAGGGTGCACCGCCTTTGTAGGCACGCACGCCGGTGTCTTCCAAAGACTGAGCTACTGCCAGGAACAGCGCAGCATTGCTGAACAAGCCTGCAAACGGACCGGCGTTAGTGCCTTTACCACCCGTAAAATCGAACTGCGAAACGGCTGGTGCAGCAATGGCATTGTTGCCAAGAGCTGTGCGCAAGAAGTTTACGTGGTTATTTTCATCGGTACGGATTTTCAGCAGCGACGACAAATTGGTAGTGCTAAACTGTGCACGCAAAGCAGTTTGCGCGGCAGTAGTCGTGTTGTTGCCGATAGTGCCGTCGCCTGACAGACCGATATTGTAGAAATAGGCTTCCAGATACTCCAGTTTCAACGCGAAGTTGAGCACGTCGTTTACGCTGGGGGCACTGGATGACTGACCGTATGCTTTGTTGAAAATGGCGCCCATAGCCAGTGGCAGTGCGGCAGCAGTCATTTTCTTGCCAAAGCCACTCAGGTGCTTGAACACTTGGCGGCGGGAATCGAAACGTTCGAAAACTTCAGGATCAGTTTTCTCGATTTCGGAAAGGATATGGAAGAAATTCATGGTGAATGCGAGTTTAGATGGGAGTGAGGGGTGCAGCTGGGCTACACGAGGCCAGAAACATTGAGCTTAGAGCCGTCCTTCAGGAAAGTGTTAGCTACGGCAACTACTTCCGAAGGCGACTTGGATATTTCCAGGCCATTTTCACCGGTTCTCACCACGTCGGAATCAATAAATGAGCCTTCCGAAATAAGGTCGCGGATGATGGCTGCGTGACGTGCCTCTACGGATACGATTTTGCCGGCAGCTACCAAATAATTGAGGCCGGAGTTGTCGGTACCGATAAAACGACCAGCACCGTTGTAAGCTGCTACGCCCAGATCCTCAAAGGATTTGGCGGCGCCAAGCACGCTAGTACGGTCGTTAAAGTTGATCTTGCTGAAATCAGGCTCTAGGTTGTCTTTGATTTTAGAAGAGGCAGCGTCACGACCCAAAGCCGCTTTGAAGAATTCGCGGTGAATTACTTCATGGTAATACAAATCGTCAAGGATCTGTTTTTCAGCACTGTTGCCTGCAAGGCCCGTGTAATAGGTGCCTGTACGAAGCGAAGTGTAGAATGCTGCCTCAAGCTGCTCCAGAGCATACGCATAGTTCAGTACGCCCACGCTACCAGAACCAACGTTCACCATGCCGGGGATGTTGTTTTCATCTTCGTCATCGTCGCAGCCCGAGAGTAGCAGGGCGGTAGCACCGGCAGTGGCACCGGCATACATGAAGAACGAACGGCGCTTGATAGGAACGTGAAGCGGCTTAGTGAAATCAGCCTCTTCGCCACCTTTTTTGAGGTTGTTGGACATGGGGGTAGAAGATTAGGTAAGGGAAAGTTTCGGCAATAGAATACCTGCCAGCCTGCAAAGCCGCTTTTGTTTAGAAAGAGGAAATAAAGGAGGGGTGGGTATTTGACAGCACTTACGGGGCCTTGCAAAGCAGGGATTGTCGGAAGCCGAAATTTTGTACCTATTGCGTAACGGTTGGTACAGAAAAAATACAGGAATAGTCTAGGGTTGGGTCGGGAAAGAGGCGAGGATCAGCTCATTAGCACGATGCAGGCTTTTTGGCGTAATTTTGAAACTCATGCTGATTCTATGATGCGGTTTTTGGGCTGGATGCTCTTGGTGTTGTGTACTATTGCCGGTCCGCAGGTTTGGGCCCAACAGCCTGTACGTCCGCCCGCTACCACGTCAGCAGTCCGGGTGGAGCTGGAGCTGGGCCGTGCCACTTTTCCGGTGACGGAGTATTTCACCATCAGCTTCCGGCTGAGCGGGGCGCCGCTGGAGCGGTATTCGGCCTTCCCCGACTTGGAGGGATTCAAGAAAAGCGGCAAGTCCAGCACCACCACCACGCGCATCGTAGAGGGCCGCACCACCACCGAGCTGACTATCACGCAGCGCTACGCCGCCTACGCCGAGGGCGAGTACACCATTAAGCCGTTTTCGATGACCGTGAATGGGCAGGTGGCGCGCTCGGCGGGGGCAAAGCTCACAGTAGGCCAGGCCCCGACCGCCACAGCCCCGCCACCCGCCGGCAGCGCTCCGCAGGGCATTGGCCTGATGGATCTGCTGTTTGGCAAGCCCAAGCCGCAGGAGTACGTGGAGCCCAAAGACAACGCCTTTCTGGCCCTTGTGCCCGATAAAACCAGCGTGTACGTAGGCGAAGGCGTGCACGTAGGGCTTTACTTCTACCTCACCCCATCCGATCAGGGCCTGCTGGATTTCTACAACTTCCCGGGGCAGCTGCCGGGCATTCTGCGCCAGCTGCGGCAGCGCACGGCTTGGGAGGAGTCGTTCAACGAGCAGGAGATTGTGCCGGAGCCGGTGACGATGGGCGGCAAACCGTTTCTGCGCTACCGGCTCTACGAAGCCGAGTACTATCCGCTGAACAGCGAGCCGCTGGTTTTTGGGGAAGTGGCGCTGCAGATGGTGAAGTACCGCCTGGCCAAAAAGCCGGCTGAGGGCCTCGACAACCGGATGGAAGGCTACAAAACCTACCGTGCCGCCGCCCGCACCATTGCCGTGAAGCCGCTGCCGCCCCACCCGCTGCGCGACCAAGTGGCGGTGGGCAGCTACCAACTGCGCGAGGCCATCGACCGGACTGCGTTCCGGACCGGGCAGGCCTTCACCTACACGTTCGGCGCGGAAGGCGAAGGCAACCTGGCGGCTCTGAACGCGCCGGTGGTGCAGCCCCGGACCGGCCTGGAAGTGTATGGCCCCGACGTGCAGCAGGAGCTGACCCGGCAGGCTGGTCGGGTAGGAGGGCGCAAGGTGTTCCGCTACCGGCTGGTGGCGCGCCAGCCGGGTGTGCTGCCATTGGACAGCCTGCTGCAGCTGGTGTATTTCGACCCCGAAACCGGCCGCTATGATACGCTGCGGCCGGAGCTGCGCCCCACTGTGCGCGGTGCAGTCCGGACCGAGCTGCCCTTCCGCGCCCGCACCGACGACCCGTATTACCAGGCTGTGCTCTTCGAGGCCAGCAACCGCCTGCAGCCGCTGGACGCCTACCGCGACGTGCGCCGCTACGCCACCTACATCCTGGCCGGGCTGCTGGCCATAGCTGGCTGGGGCTGGTGGCAGGCTAAGAGGTGATGGGGTGAAAGGGGATGGGGTGAAAGGGGATGAAGTAATGAGGTTATGGGGTGATGAGGTGATGGGATTATGAGGGTAACGGTTACTCTGAACCTGTGGAATGTCTTGCCACCCCGAAAATCCTGTCAACCTTTCTGTTCATGCGTGCTGCTGTTCTGTGCGGGCTCAGCATGACAGCTACCTTTGTCACCTGTCACCCCATCACCTCATCACCTCATCACCCCAAACCATATGAATTCTTTCGGCTCACTGTTTCGCATTACCACGTTTGGAGAATCGCACGGGCCGGGCATTGGGGTGGTGATTGACGGCTGTCCGGCCGGGCTGGCGGTGGCTACCGAAGACATTCAGGCGGCGCTGGACCGGCGCCGCCCCGGCCAGAGCGACCTGACCACTCCGCGCCAGGAAGCCGACCGGGTGGAAGTGCAGTCGGGCATTTTTCAGGGGCAGACCACGGGCACGCCCATCAGCCTCTACATCCGCAACCAGGACCAGGCCAGCCACGACTACTCGCACATCGAGCACGCCTACCGCCCTTCGCACGCCGACTACACCTACGACCAGAAGTACGGGCGGCGCGACTACCGCGGTGGCGGCCGCAGCTCGGCCCGCGAAACGGCCGCCCGCGTGGCCGCCGGGGCCGTGGCGCAGCAGTTTCTGAATCAGCACGGCATTCGGGTGCAAAGCTACGTGTCGCAGGTGGGGGCGGTGGCCGTGCCGGTGGGCTACGAGCAGCTGGACCTGAGCCTCATCGACTCCAACCCGGTGCGCTGCCCACACCCCGAAACCGCCGAGCGCATGGCCGAGCTGATCCGCCAGACCCGCGACCGGCACGACACGGTAGGCGGCCTCGTGACGGGCGTGCTGACGGGCGTGCCGGCCGGCCTCGGCGAGCCGGTGTTCGACAAGCTGCATTCCGAGCTGGGCCGGGCCATGCTGGGCATCAACGCCGTAAAGGGCTTCGAGTACGGCTCCGGCTTTGCCGGCACACTGCTGTTCGGCTCCGAGCACAACGACCCATTCTACACCGACGAAACCGGCCAAGTTCGGACCCGCACCAACCATTCGGGTGGGATTCAGGGCGGCATCAGCAACGGGCAGGACATTTACTTTAGAGTAGCTTTCAAGCCCGTAGCCACCATTCTGCAGCCCCAGGCCACCATCAACGACCAGGGCGAGGCCATCAGCCTGGCCGGCCGCGGCCGCCACGATCCCTGCGTGCTGCCCCGTGCCGTGCCCATCGTGGATGCCATGTCCAGCCTCGTGCTGGCCGACATGCTGCTGCGCGCCCGCGCCAACCGGGTGTAGGCAACGGCTGTTATACTCAACGATATTCAAGGGCCCGGTTGCAATCCACGCTGAAGCCGCAACCGGGCTCGGTATTTTCCTGCATTGCCGGCGCGGTCATTTTTGGCCGCGCCGGCAGCTTTTGCGTTGCTCATTGCCTATGGCTGTTCCTCAACTTGTGCGTCCGCTAGTGCGGCCTTTTACGGAGTTTTTTCGGCGCGAAGCCGCCGGCGGCATTATGCTGATGGCCAGTGCCGCGCTGGCGTTGCTGCTGGCCAATACCAGCTGGGGGCCGGCCGCCTACTTTCCGCAGATCTGGGAAAAGCACCTGAAACTCTCGCTCAACGGCGTGGTGCTCGACATGAGTTTGGCGCACTGGATCAACGACGGGCTGATGAGCGTGTTCTTCCTGATTGTTGGCTTGGAAATCAAGCGAGAGGTGATGGAGGGCGAGCTGTCGGAATGGCGGCAGGCGGCCCTGCCGATTGCGGGGGCGCTGGGCGGCATGCTGCTGCCGGCGCTGCTCTACTTTCTGGTAAACCGCGGCCTACCCACCCAAAACGGCTGGGGCATCCCGATGGCTACCGATATTGCCTTTGCGCTGGCGGTGCTGCAGCTGCTGGGGCCGCGCGTGCCGCTGGGCCTCAAGGTGTTCCTCACGGCCCTGGCCATCGTCGATGATTTGGGTGCGGTGCTGGTTATTGCCGGCTTCTACACCACCAACCTCGACCTGACCTACCTGCTGCTGGCGCTGGGCGTGTGGGCGCTGCTGTTAAACCTGAATTTTCTGGGCGCGCGCAGCCTGGCCATCTACCTGCCGCTGGGCGTGCTGCTCTGGTTTTTCATGCACCAGTCGGGCATTCATGCCACGCTGGCGGGCGTGCTGCTGGCGCTGGCTATTCCGGCGCGCATCGGGCGGGCCCGCCCCGAAATCCTGCTGATGCTGAACGACCGGCTGGGCATACTGCAGCACGAGGTGCACGGGGCCGAAGCCAATCCGCGCATCATCAGCGAGGAGCTGGAGTACCTGTCGGATGCCATTAGCTCGCCGGCCCAGAAGCTGGAGCAGCGCCTGCACTCTGTGGTGGCCTTTGGCATCATCCCGCTATTTGCCTTCGCCAACACCAGCCTCATCATTGATGGCAGCGTGTTCGGGCAGCTGCTTTCGCCGCTGGGACTGGGCATTCTGCTGGGGCTGGTGGTGGGCAAGCCGCTGGGCATTGGGGCGCTGTCGTGGCTGAGTATCCGGCTGGGCTGGGCCGAGCTGCCGGCCGGCGTGACGTGGCGGCACCTGTGGGGCGCGGGCGTGCTGGGCGGCATTGGCTTCACGATGTCATTGTTTATAACGCTGCTGGCGCTGGGCGAGCATTCGGCCGGCGAGCCGGTGGCCAAGGTGGCCATTCTGTGCGCCTCCTTTGTGTCGGGCACCGTGGGCTTCCTGCTGCTGCGCAGCGCGCCGGCTGCTCCCGGCGCCTAACGCTGACGGAGGCCCACAGCCCACATCCTCCATTTCCTAGCTACCTTTGCAACTATTGCCGCCCCGCGCGGTTTTACGTGTCAGGCCGAACAGATTCGGCCGACTTTCTCCCGCTTGTCTCCAAGTCTTTCAAACATGGCTGAACAACTCACTGCCCCCGCCGGCCCGGTTTCTATCTACGCCGAAGCCTCGCCCAACCCCGAATCCATGAAGTTCGTGCTCAACGCCCAGCTCTTGGCTGATGGCGTAAGCGTGGACTATCCTAACCTCGAAGCCGCGGCCAATTCGCCGCTGGCCCAAGAGCTTTTCAACTTCGATTATGTGGGCCGCGTGTTCATTGCCCAGAACTTCGTTACGGTCACCAAAACGACCGACCACCAGTGGGCCCAGCTCATTCCTGAGTTGCGCACCTTCCTGAAGTCGTATGTGGAAGCCAGTGGCCCGATTTTCACCGTCGACCC
The DNA here is from genome assembly GCF_027625995.1 of Hymenobacter yonginensis. Classification (NCBI taxonomy): domain Bacteria; kingdom Pseudomonadati; phylum Bacteroidota; class Cytophagia; order Cytophagales; family Hymenobacteraceae; genus Hymenobacter; species Hymenobacter yonginensis. Next base: position 3,125,903 of record NZ_CP115396.1, on the reverse strand, counting down.
CGCTGCCGAGCAGAAAGCCGCCCAGCAGGCCGCCGCCAGCGGCTCGGCCAACTCGTCGGAAGCCGACCAGCAGACCAGCCAGAAAATCATCGACCTGCTCGATAACTACGTGCGCCCCGCCGTGGAGCAGGATGGTGGCAACATCACCTTCAAAAGTTACCACGAAGGCATCGTGACCGTGAACCTGCAGGGTTCGTGCTCGGGCTGCCCTTCGGCTACCGTTACACTGAAGTCGGGCATCGAGAACCTGCTCAAGCGGATGGTGCCCGAGGTGAAAGAGGTAGTAGCCGAAGGCATTACGGCCCAGCACTAAGCTGCTTCAACCTGAAGAAATCAAAAGCCCCGAGCCAGTTGGTTCGGGGCTTTTGCGTTGATAAATGGCTGCCTCCAGCCCGGTCAGGACGTCTGCCCCCTGACCGGGCCCCACGAGCGGCGCAACGGAGCCGTCGGGCAGTCCTGGCTTCCTCTCTGAGCAGGACTGGGGAGCCATACCCCGCTACAGACGGGGTTTGAGCGTGAAATTGCGGGCCACGTTGAAGCCGAAGTAAATGTCGCCGTCGAAGAAGTTGCCGGTGGTCTGGGTCAGGAAATGCCGCTCAATCATACCCTGCGAGTTCGTGACGTGCAGCTGAAACACGTGCCCGCCGGTTTCGATATCGAAGCCCGCGGCCAGCGCGTTGCGGGTGCTGGGGTCGGCGGTTGTAGGCAGGCGGTAGTAGTATTCCAGCATGAGGGCGGTGCGCTTGTTGAGCTTCTGGCGGCCCGCCACGCCCAGCGCGTACACGTCGTTGTGCTGCCGGCGCGTGTCTACCAGGTTGCGGTGCACCACGGTGGGGCTCAATTGCACCGACAAGCCGGGGCTGAACCGGCGTGCCACCAGCGCCTGCACCGTGTAGGTGAGCCGGCGCGGCAGGGTGTGGTCGAGGCCATCGAAGTAGCGCAAGGAGGTGAGGGCCGAGCTGCCAAACAGCGTGACACTGACCGGTATGGCGTGCAGGCCGGTGGTCTGGCGTAGCGCCTGGTATTTCAGGAAACCATCGTAGGTTTTGTCCAGCGAGCTGCGGCCGATGCCCACCGTCAGGCGGTCGGTGGCGCCGTATTCCAGCCCCAGCCGGATGGTGGCTTGGTCGAGGCCGAAGAAGTTGTAGGCCCCGCTGTTGAGCGTGCCGAACCGGTGCGAAATCAGGAACACCAGCGTGCCGCCGCCCGGCGTTTCCACCGAGTGCCCGTTGATGATGCGTGTGCCCTTGAACGTAGCCGCCACCAGCTCGCGCCGCAGCGTGTCGGTGGTTTGGCGCTCCAGGTCGCCGAGTAGGTCGGGTGGGGGCGGCGTATTCTGGGCCTGCACGCGGGTGGCGGGCAGCCAGCCGGCCAGCAGCAGCCAGCCCAGGCAAAAGCAGAAACGGGAGAGGAGTGCCATAAGCGCAACGGCAGACAGAGAAGCAAATCAGGGACGGGCCGAAGGAGCCGGCGCTCCGGCCGTGGCCGCTACGGCCTCGCAGCTCAGGTCCAAGCGAACCTGCACCACTTTGGCAATATGGTCGCGCACCAGCGCCGGAATGTCAATTTGGTAGTCGGCCGGGGCTACGTTGAAGGTGGCCAGCACCCGTAGGCGGCCGTTTTGCAGCTCCAGCGTGCCGGGCACCTGCACATGCCGCGTTACTCCATGGATGGTCAGGTCGCCCTCAGCCGTCACGGGCCGGGCGCCGCCGGCGCGGAGGGCTTCCTCGTCCAGCGCCAGCAGCCGGCCCGCAAACGTAGCCCGCGGGTAGCGGTCCGACTCCAGGTAGTTTTCGTTGAAGTGCTCCTGCATCAGGGTGCGCCGAAACTGAAACGACTTCACCGGAAGTGAAAAGGCCACCTGCCGGGTGTTCAGGTCGAGCACGGCTGCGGTTTGCTGCGAGCGGGCCTCAATATCTTCGAGCGGGCTGGCCGAAAAGAACGACAGCAGGCCAGTCCGCGTCTGGAAGCGGGCCTGACCGGCAGCTAGGTGCGGCAACAGCCCCAGAAACAGCAGGAGCACCGGCCCCCAACGACCGGCAATACTTGGCAGGCAGCTTGGCATGAGCAGGAGGCAGGTTAGTTGTTGAGGGCTCCGGCATCCACCCAACGCCGGATATGGTCGATTTCACAGTTGCTGAGCTTGGGGCCACCCTGCGGCATAGCCTGGTAGCCGGGCGCTTGGCTCACCACCCCCACCAGCAGCCCATTGCGGGCCACGGCCTGCACCTGGGCATGGGTTTCCAGGCTGACATTGCCTTCCCGCGCGACGTTGTTGTGGCAGACCACACACCGCTGCTGCAACAGCGGGGCCACCACGGCCGCGTAGGTATTGGCCGCCGGGTCGCAGGCGGGGGTGGGCGGGACGTTGCCGAGCAGGTCTTCGGTGTTTTCGGAGGCACAGGCCGCCAGCACCAGAAGCCCCAGCATCAGCCAACGCCCCGGCAGAGCGGCGCGCACGGGGTGCTTGGTTTTCATCGTTGTCGGGAGGAAAAGAAAGACCGGAAGAGAGGGGCCGCTGGCCAAGCCAACTGCCAGGGCGGTTGCGGCAAAGGCGTATCAGCAAGCCCTTAGTAGGCCGCTATTCGTGTTATTTGATGATGGTCAGTTGCGCTCCGCTTCAGGGCCGGGCAGCCAGCAGCCCATACTTGAGGCCCACTGCCAGGCCGGCGCTCCGCAGCTGAATGCGCCCGAAGCCCACGCCTCCCAGCGGCAGCTTCACAAACGGCTCGGCCTGCGCCGCCCAGCGCCCTCCCAGCGTCCGCTCACAGCCTACCGACAGATTGAGCACGCTCAGCATGTGGTTGCTGCCGCGCGCCAGGCTCCAGGTGCGCTCCAGATACTGCCCGTTGAGGCTGTAGTCGTAAGTGTATTGCTCGTTGCGCATGAGAAATGACGAAAGGCCGGCGCTGGCAAACAGCGAGTATGTGGGCTGGGGCCGCACTTCGTAGCGCACATCCAGCGGAATTTCCACCAGCCGGCAGTCGGCTTCGATACGGTCAACGGGGGTGCGCCAGGTCCAGTAGGAGGCGGGCGGCCGGTAGTCGGAGCCGCGGGCTTCGTAGCGCTTTACACTATACAGCAGGCCGCTACGCACCCGCCAGTGCGGCGTCAGCCGGTACTCGGCCACCAGCCCGGCCGTCAGGCCCGGCCCGGCCAGCTGCCGGGGCCTGACGGCAGCCAGCTCCGGAGCCACCGTCACCCCCAGCAGCAGCCGGTACATCGGCTTTGCGGTGGCGGAACGAGGCTGCATGGAATCGGCTGCAACTGCAGAAGCAGGTGGCACGGCCGCCGGCTGCATCCGGCCGGAGTCCTGCGGGGCTATTAGTGGGGTGGCTTGTGCCGCGGTTGGTGAATCAGAAAGCCCAGCAACCGCAGGCTCTGCCACCACCGCAGGCTGCTGCTGCCCGACCGGGCTACCAAGTTGCTCCTGCGGCTTGTTGGCCTGCCAAGTCACGTGATACGGCCGGCCGGCTGCCAGATATTGCAACGGCAACTGCCGGCGTGTGGCAGGCTGCGTCGGCTGATAGAAAGCATCTGCTTGGGGCAGTGCCAGGGCCTCAGTGCCGCTGCTACCGGGCATTCCCGCCGAAGCTGCCGGCGGCCGGGAAACTGCCGCGGCAACTGGCTCCAAACGGCCGGAGCGCCGGGCTACAGACGCCGCCTGCTGCTTATCCGGTGCGGAAGCTGGGGTTGCGGCCAGAGGTTCCGGCCGCGCCGGCCGCTGTTTTTGCAGCAGCTGCTGGCTTTGCCAGCCGATCATCAGAAAGCCCAGCAGCAGCATTTCCAGCAGAAAAAGCTCGGCCACCCGATGCCGGACCTGCTGCTGCACCTGCCGCTGTTGGGCGGCGGCATCCAGTTGGTTTTCCAACTGCTGCCACGCACCAAGCGGCAGCTCGTCGGGGTACGCCGCGGCGCTACGCCGGGCCAGCGCGTCCAGCTCTTCATCCGACATGAGTGGCGTACGCATGGTGGTGGCTTCTTTTGAGCGAGGCACGCAGGTGGGCCCGCGCCTTCGAGAGATTGGATTTAGACGCGCCCACCGAAATGCCCAGCTGCTCGGCTATTTCTTCGTGGGTGTAGCCATCGATGGCGAACATATTGAACACGGCCCGGTAAGCCGGTGTCAGCTGCCCTACCACGGCCAGCAGCTCCTCGAAGGAAAGGGTATCGAGCGGGGAGTGGCTGTCGTCGGGGTAGAAGGGCGCTACGGTTTCCAGGTCGGTCTGGAAAGCGTGGCGCATGCCGGCCCGAAACCGGTCGATGGCCGTGCGCACCAGAATGCGCCGCATCCAGCCGCGCCAAGAGCCGGCTAGGTCGGGGTAGCGGGCGGCATCAAAGCGCGGCAGTTCCTGGAAAATCTTGAGGAATCCGTCGTTTACGGCTTCCAGGGCGGTGTCCCGGTCGTGCAGGTAGCGCAGGCACACGCTCAGGGCGTAGCCGTAGTACTGCACGTAGAGCTGGCGCTGGCAGCCGCGCTCCTGCCGCTGGCAGCCTGCCAGCAGGGGCATAAGTAGCGCAGAATCCAGGTCAGGACGAGCCACGGCAGAGAGAGGAAGTACACCAGCCCACTCGGCCGGCCTCTTATAAAGGTTGCCTGAGCTTCAGGAATTTACACAAAAAAAGTCCGGCCAGGGGGCCGGACTTTTCAAGCAAATGGGAAGTTGCACGGAGGCGAGCGAAGCGCGCCCCTAGTGGTTTATACCTGCGCCGTCGAGAGTTTCGGGGCGTCGGTGCCGTCGCCGATGTGCGTCGACATATCGGTGCCCCGCTCGCGGGCCTCTTTGCGGCCGTAGGTGTCGAGGATGATAGGCGTGGCAATGAACAGCGACGAGTACGTACCGAAGATCATACCCACGAGCATGGCAAACGAGAACGAGCGCAGCGTTTCACCACCGAAGATGTAGAGTACGGCCACCACCAGGAATACCGTGGTGAACGTAATCATGGTACGTGAGAACGTGGAGTTCAGGGCTGGGTTGGCTACCTGCGCAAACGTCAGCTTGGGGTTTTCCCGCAGATACTCGCGGATCCGGTCGTAGATAACCACGGTGTCGTTCATCGAGAAACCGATTACGGTGAGCACGGCGGCCACAAAAATCTGGTCCATCTCGTAGTTGAGACCGAACAGACGGGCAATCGGGTAGCAGGCAATTACCAGCAGCGCATCGTGGAAGAGCGCCACTACGGCGGCCATCGAGTACTGCCACTTCTCGAAGCGGAACAGTACGTAGATGAAGATGCCGAGCAGCGTCAGGCCCAGGCTCAGCACCGAAGTACGCTTGATGTCGTCGGCGATGGTGGCGCCTACTTTCGAGGTTGATTTAATAACTGGGGCATCGGCCGCGAAGTCTTTGGTGAGTTCCTTCACCATGGCAGCTTCCACTTTCTTGTCAGCTACCACCGATTCGTCATCGGCTAGATAGCCGGTCGTGACGCGCAGACGGTTCGGGGCGCCGAAGGTTTTCACCTCCGTACCGGCACCCTGGAAAGCCCGCTCCACCAGGGCGTCGTGCACCTTAGAAGCGTCCATGTCTTTGTTGAAGTCTACCACGTAGGCACGGCCGCCGCGGAAGTCAACGCCCAGGTTCGGGCCGCCCTGAATGGCCATCAGCACGAAGCCCACCACAATAACGATGGTCGAGAAGGCATAGGCCCACTTGCGCTTGCCCACGATGTCGAAGTTGACACCCTTGAACAGCTTGCGCGACAGGAAGGTCGAGAAGGTCATGCTGCTCTTCTCCTTGCCTTTCACCAGCCACTCAATGATGAGGCGCGAGATGAACACGGCCGACAGGAACGAGGTGAAAATACCGATGAGCAGCGTTACGGCGAAGTTCTGCACCGGACCCGTACCGAAGATGAACAGGATCAGGGCGATGATGAGCGTGGTAACGTTGGAGTCGAAAATGGCCGAGAAGGCGCGCGAGTAGCCTTTGTTGATGGCGTCGTGCAAAGTCAGACCGTGGTCCAGCTCTTCCCGGATCCGTTCGAAGATCAGTACGTTGGCATCCACCGACGAGGCAAACACCAGGATCAGACCGGCAATACCGGGCAGCGTGAGGGCGAAGGAGAACTGGGCCAGTACGCCCAGAATCAGGAAGCCGTTGAACAGCAGGGCGGCATCAGCCACCAGACCAGCTCGGCCATAGTACAGGGCCATGAAGGCCATGATGATGATCAGGCCGGCCAGCGACGAGTACAGACCCTGGTTGATAGCCTCCTGGCCCAGCGACGGACCTACTACGGCTTCTTCCACGATGCGCGTCGGGGCGGGCAGCTTACCGGCTTTCAGTACGTTGGAAAGGTCCTGGGCTTCCTCGATGGAGAAGTTGCCCGAAATGCTGGTGTTGCCGCCGGCAATTTCCGACTGCACCACTGGGTCCGAGTACACGTAGTCGTCGAGCACGATACCTACCTGGCGGCCGATGTTGGCGCCGGTCAGTTTCTGCCATTTCTTGGCGCCCGAGGGGTTCATGGCCATGCTCACTTCGGGGCGGCCGCCCTGGTCGTAGTCCTGGCGGGCATCAGCTACCACTTCACCACCCAGCGGAGCCTCAGTGCCGGGCTGCTTGCGGATGGCGTTCAGTTTCAGGTATTCCTTGCCTTCAATGGTCTCCGGCTTCACGCTCCACAGGAACGTCAGGTTAGGCGGCAGAATGGCGCGGGCTTCGTCGGAACGCAGGATGGTGTTCATGCGGGCCGTGTCCTGCACGTTTACGCCCAGCTGGCCGGGTACCGGCATCGTGAACAGGCGGGCCAGTACTGAGCCCTGCTGAGCAGCGGCGGCGGTATCGGTTTTAGCGGCCGTAGCGGCGTTTTTCTTGGCCAGCTGGCTGGCCAGCGAGGTAGAGTCGCCGGCGGCGGCCGTGGCGGTATCGGTAGCGGCGGCTACGGTGGCCGGCTTGGCGGTGGTAGCGGTTTTCTCTTTGGCAATCAGAGCCTGGTCGAGCTGCTGCAGGTAAGGGCCGAACTCATCCTGGCGCCATACTTCCCAGAACTCCAGCTTGGCTTGGCCTTGCAGCAGTTTGCGCACACGGTCGGGGTTATCCACGCCGGGCAGCTCCACCTGAATGCGGCCCGTGCCTTTCACGCGCTGAATGCTGGGCTGGCTGGTGCCGAATTTGTCAATACGGGTCCGCAGGATGTTGAACGAGCGGTCAATGGCTTCTTCCACTTCCTTGTTGATGGCGCCGATAACCTTTTCGTTGGTCGAGTTGATGTCGATGCCGCGGCTCTTGTTGGTGGTGTTAGCGAAGATGCGGGCCAGGTTTTGGCCGGGAGCGGCCGTCTGGTACGCCTGCGCGAAGAGGGTCGTGAACGGCGTCGAAGGATTCGCCTTCTGGGCTTCCTGCGCCTGCTCCATGGCCTGGTTGAACTTGGGGTCTTTGGAGTTGCCGCTCATGGCGCGCACAATCTCCACCGGCGACACTTCCAGCGTCACGTGCATGCCGCCTTTCAGGTCAAGGCCGAGGCCCAGCTCCGACGAGCGCACGTCGCGGTACGTATAGTCAACGCCAAGCAGGCTGGTTACGGGCGCGCGCCACACCGAGTCGAGGTAGCGCTGGCGCAGTTTCTGGTCAACCTGGCCGCCTTTGGTGGCATACACCACGGCGTCGTTCTGCACCCGCCGCGAAATGAACGTGAAGGTCAGAAAGTAGATACACAGCGCCGACACAATGATGGTCAGCGCAATGATGAGTCCTTTATTACGCATGTTTAATGAATTGATGAGCTGCTTCTGGATGTGCTGATGTGCCCGGAGTCTGCTGTGGCTATAGGTGGCGAGGAAATGTCCGGCAACTGCCGGCAAAGCACGGATGCGCTTGCGGTATGGCTGGCCCGCATCAGCTCCGGGAACACAGCACCACCGCTCACCAACCTATCAGCGCAGCCGCTAGGGAGCCTGCGGCGAAAGCGCCGCCACCAGCAGGCGGGCACGGAACACGGCCGCCGGCCGGATGCCCGCCAGGGGGCGCGGCACGGCCAGCGCCCGGCGCACGGCCGGCAGCCAGCTCTGCGGGGCGGGCCAGGGCAGCCACGCGGCCAGCTCGGGCGCCGTATGCAGCACCAAAGGGCCGGTGGCTTCCAGCGTTACTTTCTGCTTCACCACCGACACGCGCAGCGGCTGCCCGATGCGCGTGGTTTTGCCGGCCGGCACCCGGAAGGTGGCCACGGCTTGGTGGTTCAGCGACAGCACAAACAGCACGGTGGCTGTGAGCAGCGCAAAACGCACGCGGGGCAAAAAGTGAGAGAAAAAGGGGAGCATGAAAAACCTAAGAGCTACAAATATAGCCAAACCGGCCGGGCGAGGCAACGGCCGCGGGCTATTCAGGCAGGCCGGCATCCTGAGGCGCCAAAAAAAGAGCCCTGCCGCGTGGCAGAGCTCTATCTATGTCAGGCTATGTCAGGCCGGAAGGGCGTTATCCGTTGATGGCGGCTTTGCTTTTCAGGAACGACACCAGCACATCCAGGCCCCGGTCGAAGTGCCGGTTGTTGGGAATCACGATGTCGGCGTCCTGCTTGAAGGGCTTGATGTATTTCTCGTAGGTGGGCGCCACGTGGTTGGTGTAGCGGTAGAGCACGTCCTCCAGGTCGTAGCCGCGCTCGTCCCGGTCGCGCACAATACGGCGCTGCAGCTTCACATGCTCCCGCGCATCGATGTAGACCTTCAGGTCGAGCAGCTTGGCTACTTCCTCGAAGTAGAACACGAAGATGCCTTCCACTACTACAATAGGAGCCGGCTTGAACACCAGCTCCTGCGGCACCACGCCGGGATTGTTGAACGTGTACTCCGGGCGGCGCACCTCCAGGCCCTGGCTGATGCGTAGCACGTCGGCGGCGTAAGCGGCCGAGTCGATGCTAGATGGCAGGTCGAAGTTGGTCACGCCCTGCGCATCCACCGACTGGTTTTCGCGCGGGTGGTAGTAGTTGTCCTGCGAAATCAGGCAAATTTCTTCTTCGGGAAACGAAGCCAGCAGCCGGCGCAGGAAGGTGGTCTTGCCGGAGGCACTGCCGCCCGTGATACCGACGATGAAAGGATGTTGCATGGTGTGGGAAAACGGCCCGTACTGGCAGGGCCAACCCTGCAAAAGTAAGAAATTAGGTGATGAGGTGATGAGGTAAGTGGTAAGGAAGTGTTGAGCAGCGGGGCAAACAGGGGCGCGGGGAATGGATATAGGATAAAATGGGAAAGGACGGCCACTATTTATCTTCCTGCCGTTCCCCGCCGCCCGTCTATGCCATTGCGCCCAAAAACGCCACCAGCCCGGCCACGGCCCGCGCCCGGTGGCTGATCTGGTTTTTCTCGGTGGTGGTCATTTCGGCAAACGTGCGGCCGTCGCCCTCGGTGGGCTGGAACACCGGGTCGTAGCCGAAGCCGCCGGTGCCGCTGAGCTGCTCGGTGATGCGGCCTTCCACGGCACCTTCAAACTCGTGCACCACGCCGCCGGGCAGCACCAGCGCCACCACCGTCCGGAACCGGGCCGAGCGGTCATTGTGGGTGCGCAGCTCCGTCAGTAGCTTCTGCACGTTGTCTTCGGCCGAGCGCTGGGGCCCGGCATAGCGCGCCGAGTACACGCCGGGCGCGCCGCCCAGCGCCGTTACCTCCAGCCCCGTATCGTCGGCGAAGCAGGCCACGCCGTAGTGCTCCCACACGTACTCGGCCTTCTGGCGGGCGTTGCCGGCCAGCGTGTCCTGGGTTTCGGGCAGCTCCTCGTGGCAGCCGATGTCGGCGAGGCTCAGCAGCTCGGTGCCGGCGGGCAGCAGCGGCCGGATTTCGTCGAGCTTATGAGCATTATTGGAAGCAAAGCAAAGGCGCATGGATTGGATGGCTTAATTGTTTGATGGTTGAATGGCTTGATGGTCGAACGCTTGGCCACGATCCGGCGCAAAGGAAAAGGAAACGGCACAAAAAAAGCCGGACCAGCCGGCTACAAGCAATTTTCAACGATTAAACAATTCACCTAAACATCGACTTGATGCTGCCCCAGGAGCGCTGGACGGCGCTGGGCGTCTGGCCGAGGGTGCTGGTGTACTGCTGGTCGCCGGTGGTGGTGCGCACGTTCAGGCGGTAAATGAACGGCCCGCCGCCCTGCGCGCCGCGGTACACGTCGGTGTCGAGGTACTGGTAGCGGCCCTGGCCGGTGGGGGCGAGGGTGGTGAGGCGGTTGAAGCCGGAGTCGGCGTTGGTTTTGCGGTACAGCTCGTAGCTCTGCACGCCGCTTTCACTGGCCACTTCCCAGGTCACGCGCACATTATTGCTGTCAAATACGGCCTGAAAGAGCGTAATGGTAGCACCCATTGCCAGCGTAGTGCACAGGAGCAAGAGCAGCAGCAACAGCCGCGTAGCTTTGTGGGGAAGCATGGGGGAGAGAGTAATAAGTAGGCTGATAGTAGATAGGTAAGGCAGGGCTTCAAAAATAAACAAATTCCGGTAGCTCAGGCTGTCGGATACCGGAATTGCAGAAAAGAGCCGGATAAGCTTTTGAAAGTTGCGCGTAACGTGTACTTTTGCAGTCCCTTCCGCAAAATCGGCAGGCAACTAGGCACAAACGGTATTCCGACCATGAAAAAAGACATCCACCCCGAGTACCGCGAAGTGGTATTCCAGGACAGCTCCAGCGGTTTCAAATTCGTTACCCGCTCGACGATGAACTCCAACGAGACCATCACAATGGAAGACGGTAAGACGTATCCCGTCGTGAAAGTGGAAGTTAGCTCGGAGTCGCACCCCTTCTACACCGGCAAAAACGTTCTGCTCGACACGGCTGGCCGCGTAGAGAAGTTCATGACCCGCTACAAGAAGAAGTAGTTTTCTGAGTGCCTGGTGCTTAGTGCCTGGTGCTTCGTACAACTGATTTTCTAAAAACTCCTGCCGGCTCGCCTGGCAGGAGTTTTTTCTTTTCTGCCCACCTTTGCAGCTTATTACTTGCTGCGCCTGGAGCGCTGGCTTAAGCCAAGCACCAGGCATCAGGCACTAAGCACTAAGTTTCCATGCACGTTCTGCTCTTCGACGATCCGGCCATCCGGCCCCATCTGCTGCCCTTTACGTTTACGCGCCCGGTGGCGGCGCTGCGCTGCGGCATCCTGACGCTGGCCGAAAAGTGGCAGCACCGGCTGGGCGGGCAGCCCGTGGGCTACCTCACCGAGCCGTATCTGCAGGCCAAGTACCCGGCCGGCGCCACGGCGGGCCCGGCCCTGGTCATCAACGGCGCCATCTGCCCCGACGACGTGCTGGCGCAGCAGGTGCAGGCTCTGGCGGCCGGCGAGGCCCTGTTCTGCGACGAAACGCTGGTAGCGGCCCACCTCGCCGATGCCACCCAGGTGGCCGAGCTGATTCAGGAAGGCTTCCAGAAAACCCGCGACGTGGTCGAGCCCATTACCATCATCCGGGAAGTGTGGCACCTGTTTCTGCGCAACGGCGCCGAAATCCGCCGCGACTTCGACCTGCTGACCAAAGACCGTGAGTCGGCGCCCGTCGGCGACGCGCATACTATCGTGTACGCGCCCGAAAACGTGTTCATCGAGCCCGGTGTGAAGATTCGCGCCGCCATTCTCAACGCCGAAAACGGCCCGATTTACCTCGGCAAAAACTCGCAGGTGCACGAAGGCGCCATCATCAGCGGGCCGCTGGCGCTCTGCGAAGGCAGCCACATCAACGCCGGCGCCAAAATGCGCGGCGACAACACCGTGGGCCCGTTCAGCAAGGTGGGCGGCGAAGTCGGCAACAGCATCCTGCTTGGCTACAGCAACAAAGGTCACGACGGCTACCTCGGTAACTCGGTGATTGGCGAGTGGTGCAACCTGGGCGCCGACACCAACACCAGCAACCTCAAAAACAACTATGCGCCCGTCAAGATCTGGAGCCACTCGGCGGGCCGCTTCGTGAACACCGGCCAGACTTTCTGCGGCCTGATGATGGGCGACCACAGCAAGTGCGGCATCAACACCATGTTCAACACCGGCACGGTGGTGGGCGTGGGCGCCAATATCTTCGGGGCCGGCTTCCCGCGCACCTTCATCCCAAGCTTCAGCTGGGGCGGCGCCGCCGGCTTCGAAACCTTCCGGCTGCCCAAAGTGGCCGAAGTAGCGGAGCGCGTAATGGCCCGCCGCAGCCTGGCCTACGACCAGGTGGAGCAGGACATCATGCGCCACGTGTACGAGCAAACCGTGAAAGACCGGGTGTGGGAGCGGACCGCCCCCGCCGCGCCGGTTGGCGGCACGGAACTGTAATCCGGCCCGGCCCGCGTGGCGCACGATGGTGCCACGCGGGTCACCGCCGTTCCAATCAACCAAGCCCACCGCGCGTCCCCCAGTTCCATGCGTTTCTCCGACATTCCCGGCCAGCAACAGGTGAAGCAGCTGCTCGTGCGCAGCGTGCAGCAAAACCACGTGGCGCACGCCCAGCTGTTTCGCGGGGCCGAGGGCTCGGCGGCGCTGCCGCTGGCGCTGGCCTTCGCGGCTTTTCTGAACTGTGAGAGCCGCACGCCCGACGCCGACGATTCCTGCGGCCATTGCCCGAGCTGCCAGAAAATCGACAAGCTCATCCACCCCGACCTGAACTTCATCGTGCCCGTCACGACCACCAAGGCCGTGGCCAAGGACGCTACCAGCAGCAAGTTCATGGCCGACTGGCGCACCTTCGTGCTCGACAGCCCCTACCAGGGCCTCAACGACTGGATGCAGCACATCGGGGCCGAAAACAAGCAGGGCAGTATTTCCAAGGAAGAAAGCCTGCAGCTGCTGCGGCTGGTGAGCCTCAAGGCCTTTGAGGCGCAGTACAAGCTGGTGGTGATCTGGCAGCCCGAGCTGATGCACCCGGCCGCGGCCAATGCCGTGCTCAAGCTGCTGGAAGAGCCGCCCACGGCCACCGTGTTTCTGTTGGTGAGCCACGCGCCCGAGCAGCTGCTGCCCACCATCATCAGCCGGGTGCAGCCCGTGGTGGTGCGCCCGCTCTCCGAGCAAGACCTCACCAACTGGCTGCGCGACGAGCACCAGGTGCCCGAAGTGAAGGCCCGGCAACTGGCCCAGCTCGCGGAAGGCAACCCCGGCGCCGCCCTGGCCGCCCAGCACGCCGCCGCCACCGACCACGACTACTTTGCCCTGTTTGCGGGCTGGATGCGCACCTGCTTCAGCAATAAGGTGAGCGAGATGCTGGAGCGGAGCGACGAATTCCAGAAGCTGGGCCGCGAAAACCAGAAGGAGTTTCTGCAGTACGCCCTCACGCTGCTGCGCAAGGTTCTGCTCTTCGGCCTCGATCCGCAGCTGGTGCCGCACCTGCCGGCGCAGGAGCAGCCGTTTGTGCAGGGCTTCAGCCGCTTCGTCACGCCCCTCAATGCCGACCCTATCACCCGCGAGCTGAACGACGCGCACTACCACATAGAGCGCAACGCTAACCCGCGCATGGTGTTCGTGGATGTGTCGCTGCGGATGGCCACGCTGCTGAAAATGGCCGCTTAGAGCGAATAGAGGCAGAAAATACAGTTTGCTAAAAAGGTATAGCTGCCGCTAAAACCGCTATAGCCACCCGCCTAAACCAGCCGCACCGTACCTTTGCCAGACCTGCTGAGGGCCGGCGTCAATGTCGGCGCAGAACCAGCCGCAAAGCCGCTGCGCATCGCAAGCTTACACGTTTACTTTCTAATTCAGAATTCTTACTTGAAAAAGCCCATTCGCATTGGCACCCGGGGCAGCAAGCTGGCGCTGTGGCAGGCCCACCACGTAGCGGCTTGCCTGGAGCAGGCCGGGCTGGCTTCCGAAATCGTCATCATCACCACCAAGGGCGACGTGGTGCTGGACCGCTCCCTGGATAAAATCGGGGCCAAAGGTGTGTTCACCGAAGAGCTGGAAGTGGGCTTGCGCACCGGCCACATCGATATTGCTGTGCACAGCGCTAAAGACGTGCAAAGCACCATCCCCGACGACTTAGAGCTGCTGGCGTTTATGGAGCGCGAGCAGGTGAACGACGTGGTGGTGAGCTTTCAGGCCGACCTGGATCTGCGCAAGCCGAACCTCGTGCTGGGCACCAGTAGCACCCGCCGCAAGGCCATGCTGCGCCGGTTTCTGCCCAACGCCAGCACCGCCGAAGCCCGCGGCAACCTCCAGACGCGCCTGCGCAAGCTCGAAGAAGGCCAGTACGACGCGCTGGTGCTGGCCTACGCCGGCGTGCACCGTATGGAATACGACCACCTGATCCGGCACGTGCTGCCCGAAACGCAGTTTGTGCCCGCCACCGGGCAGGGCAGCGTGGCCATTGAGTGCGCCCGCACCCTGGAACCGGCCCTCAAAACCGAGCTGCACCGCATCCTCGACCACCCGGCCACCCACGTGTGCCTAGCCGCCGAGCGGGCCTTCCTGCGCACCATGGAAGGCGGCTGCAGCATCCCCAGCTTCGCGCTGGCCACCCTCAGCCCCGACGGCGCCGTGGTGCACCTGCACGGCGGCCTCATCAGCCTCGACGGCGGCAAGCTGTTGGAAGAAGACCAGACCGCCGATGCCAGCCAGGCCGAAGCACTGGGAATCCGCATTGCCGAAAGCGTACTGGCCCGCGGCGGCCAGCATATTCTCGACGAAATCCGCCGGGAGAGAGACGCGTAAGCGCCGCTTCCAAGAGTCTGGGCTGCATAAAAAAGCCTCGTTTCTGTGCAGAAACGAGGCTTTTTGCTGAATGGGTATCGGCAGGCGCTAGGCGGCCTCGCGGCGGCCACGGCCAAAGAGGGCGTACAGAATCAGTGCGAAAATGGCGCCGCTGGTATCGGCCAGCATGTCTTTCTGCGCATCCCAGATGTCGCCCTGGCTGCCCAGGAAGGCGGCGCCGGCGTCGCCGCCGGCCACTTCGGCGTACACCCACTCAATAAGCTCGTAGGCCATGGCCACCGTGCCGATGACGCACAGCGGAAACAGGTAGCTGATGGCGCGGTTGCGAATGGTGCCGTAGCGGTCCGTCAGCTCGATGATGGCGTAGGCGTAGAAGCCCACCGAGAAGTGCGCCACCCGGTCGTACATGTTGCGCTTGAAGCCAAACAGGTTGTTGAACCAGTCGAACGGCACTTTCTCGAAGGTGTAGTGGCCACCTACAGTATGCATAAACAGCAACACGCTCATCAGGGCGTAGGCCAAGTTGGAGAAGCGCGTGCCACGCACGTACAGCACCGTCAGGGCCAGCACAATCAGGAAAATCGGCACGTTTTCGGCCCACCAGGTGCCGCGCTCGGCCGGGCTGATGCCCAGGGCCACAAACTCAATCAGGTAGATGGCCAGCAGCAATTTCGGAAACCAGTGGGGCGGCGGTGGAGCCAGGCTGGGGGTAGCGGTAGGGGGTAAGGTAGTCGTCATGAAAAAAGAGTGAGAGGGAAACTGGCGCCTCATACGCCATTGGCGGCATTAGGGAGGATATTCGTGAAAAAATATATTCAACCTTATACCGGAAGATGGGTGGCGTGCAAACCGGGCGGCTCTGCGTCAAACCCCTTACTTTCGCCTTCTCAATTTCATATCCTTCCTGTTTATGCGTTTTGCTTCCCGCTTTTCGGTTCTGCTTGGGGTGTTTTTGTTGCTGCTGGCGCCGGCCCTCTACGCGGCCAAATTTCCTAAGAGCAGCAAGAAAGATCAGCTCGTCACCATCAGCACCTCGTTCGGCGACATCAAGCTGGTGCTCTTCGATGCCACACCCAAGCACAAAGCCAACTTCCTGAAGCTGGCCGAGAGCGGCTTCTATAACGGCACCACCTTCCACCGCATCATCTCCGACTTCATGGTGCAGGGCGGCGACCCCGGCAGCAAAGACGCCGACCCCACCAACGACGGCCAGGGCCAACCCAACGAAGGCACCATCCCGGCCGAAATCCGGCCCGAATTCACCCACAAGTTCGGCGCGCTGGCCGCCGCCCGCCAGGCCGACTTCGTGAACCCCGAGCGGGCCAGCAGTGCCTCGCAGTTTTATCTGGTGCAGAACCACCGCGGCACACCGCACCTCAACGGCCAGTACACCGTGTACGGCCAGGTAGTGAGCGGCCTCGACGTCATCGACAAGATTGCTGCCCAGCCCAAAGACGGCCGCGACCGGCCCCTGACTGACATCAAAATGACGATGAAGGTGGAAAAGCTGAAGAAAAAGAAAATCACGGAGCTCTACGGCTACACCTACTAAGGCCCGTTCTGCGTCCCGTTCCACATTCACTTGGTAGTGCTATGCGTATTCTCGTCACGGGTTCCAATGGCTTGCTGGGGCAAAAGCTAGTGGCCTTGCTCCGCACCCAGCCCGGCCTGACGCTCATTGCCACTTCGCGCGGGCCCAACAAGCTGGCCACGCTCTACCCCGAGGTGCGCTTCGTGCCGCTGGATGTTACGGATGGCGCCCAGGTGGCGGCGGTGCTGGCGCAGGAGCAGCCCACGCACCTCATCCACACGGCCGCCATGACCAACGTGGATGAGTGCGAGCTAAACCAGGAAGCCTGCTGGATCCAAAACGTGACGGCCGTCGGGCATCTGGTAGCCGTCTGCGAAACGCACCAGATTCACTTCACCCACCTCAGTACCGACTTTATATTTAGCGGCGAGGCTGGCCCGCTGGCCGAGGACGCCGTCCCGGCTCCGGTGAATTTCTACGGTACCAGCAAGGTAGCGGCCGAGCGCTTGGTGCAGGCCTGCCGTGCACCGTGGGCCATTGTGCGCACCGTGCTGGTGTATGGGGTGGCGCATGAGTACGGCCGCACCAACATCGTGCTCTGGGTGCGCGATTCGCTACGGGCAAAAAAGCCCATTAAGGTGGTGAATGACCAGTTCCGGACGCCTACCCTAGCCGAGGATCTGGCACAGGGCTGCTGGCTGGTGGCCCGGCACCACGCCACCGGCCTCTACCACATCAGCAGTGACGAAATGCTGACCCCGTACCAAATGGCACTCCGGGTGGCCGCCTATTTCCAGCTGGATAGCGCCCTGATTGAAAAAGTGGATGCCAGTGTATTCTCGCAGCCCGCGCAACGGCCGTTGCGTACCGGCTTTATCATTGAGAAAGCACGCCGGGAGCTAGGCTACCGGCCCCATTCCTTCGAAGAAGGTATTGCTGAAGTGGCGCGCCAGACGGCCGCCACCTGAGTGGCTCGCCCCCGCACACGCAGCCTGCCGGTCAGGGCCAGAAAGTGATAAACGCAAAAACCCCGCGGGCAGAACCGGCGGGGTTTTTACACACCTATTGCAACATTGTTCACGGGATGGAATGCCTCTGGGGCACTGCCAGCCGGGATACTAAAATAAAATCTATTGAATCAGTAATTGTCGAATTGAGGCAAAACCGTTCCTACCAGCAGCCCGCCAATCAGCACCGCAGTGCCCGACCGGATGGCCTGCTCTCCTGTGACGTAAGACACCATTTCTCCATCAATCGTCTGGAATCCGGCGAGCGTAGTAGCAGCGCGCTGGCGAGCTGCCATTTCCAGAAGCAAGTAGCGCAATGCGTGTCCTTGCCGGCGTTTGAGAAGTAAGGAGGCCATAGATAGCCAGTAGAGAACAGCCTGTAGAAATGCTGAGAGAACTACCTAGAACCCTTAGCACATTACAAAACTACAGGCCAGGGCTACCGCTGTAAAGGACAGTTGCCGCGTATTTGTGACTATACTTTTTCGGCGCCGTAATGCACTCAGACGCAGGTTGTGTCGACGCTGATTAAATATTTAATAATTATTATATTTTTTACAGTCAACGATTTGTGATGAAAAGTAGGGCTATGCAGGCTTAGCCCGAAGCGAATAAAATGCTTTATAGATGCCCAGATGTGACATTGAAAATCAGTGGGCACGCTTTAATTGCTCCGGGCTTTGGTGGCCGGAAGCACTTGGCGTAAAGCTAGCGCAGTGAGCACCAGGGCTGCCACGGGAAACACAATAAGCCACCAGCTGTCCGGCGATAAACGACTGGCTGCCAGCAGCCGGCCCCAGCTTGGCAGTTCCGGCGGCAGCCCCACTCCCAAGAAAGATAGGGTGGTTTCCAAGCCTATCAGGACCGCCAGATTCATAGGCAGGGATGCGCGTAGCACGCGCCAACTGTTAGGCAACACATGATGCAACAGCAGGCTGTAGGTAGGCAGCCCCAAGGCCCGGGCCGCTTCCAGATAGGGCAGCTGCCGGATTCGGCGGGTCTCGGCGCGCATCAACCGGGCCGGTACGGGCCACGAAACTACCACCAGTAGGGCGGTAATGAATATGGCGTTGGGCTCGATAGAAGCTGCTACTATCAGCACCACTACCAGGCGTGGCAATGCGGCCAACATCACAATAGCTAGTGAAAACCAGGTGTCTATGGGCAAGGCTACGGGACGCTGCAACCACCGGCGACGGGCCAGCAGGCCAGCCCCACCAGCACCGATACTCAGCAGCACTGCGGGCCACCAGATAGCGGACCAGCCGCTGGCGGGGGCCTGCAGCAGCAGGTACAGCAGCCCGATTATGCCACCCGTAACCAGGACCGCTAAGGGCAGCCGTAGGCCGGTATTGCCCCAATAGCCGGCTCCTCCGCCTAAAACCACGCCCAGCAGCGTGGCGAGCAGCGTAGCCGGTACACTCATCAGTAGCACCGTGCGCGCGCCATGCACCAGGCTGCCCAGAACATCGTGGCCCTGCGGGTCGGTACCCAGCGGGTGGCCGGGCGTGAGGGGTGGGGCGCTCGTATGCAGCAGATCCGGAAAAGCAGGTAGGGGTAGCAGGTCGGCGAGCAGGGCTGCGGCCAGCAGTAGCAGCAGCCAGCTCCAGCCTACGCCCTGGCCCCAGCGGTAGAAAGGTGGTTGGTGTTTCACGTGGCAGCCGGACTAAGGCGTGGGTCGAGCAGGTAGTGCAGCCCATCTGCCACCCAGAGCGACAGTTGACGCAACACCGTAAGCAGCAGCACACCGCCTAACAATACCGGATAGTCGCGGGCGGTGGCGGCTTCGGCGAGCAGCCGCCCTATGCCCGGCAGAGCAAAAATAAGCTCCACCACCACCGAGCCCGCCAGCAGATTGGGCAGCAGATCGGTGAAGAGTACAAGGCTGGGCAATGCGGCGTTGCGCAGGGTATGGCGCCAGAGCACCTGCCGCTCCGACAGGCCTTTGGCACGCGCAGCCAGCACGTACGGTTGCTGCAACTCGTGGCGCAGCGCAGTAGCCAGCTGAATTGCCGGCTCGGCAATGCCGGTGAGCACTAGGCTGGCGGCCGGCAACACCAGATAGCTCAGATACGTCAAAGAACTGCCCGGGTCCGCCTCATCTGCCAGACCATAAGCCGGAAAAAGCGCGAGAAAGTCGGGGTTGGCCAGCAGCAGCAGTAGCAGCGAGGCCACTGCAAACAGCGGCAGTGCATCCAGCGCAAACAGCACCGTCAGGAGCGGGCCAAGTCGCCGGGCCTGGGCCAGCTTTATGCCAAGTGCCCCGCTAAGCAGCACCAGCACCAGCAGAGCCAGCAGCGTAAGTGGCACCGTGGTGCGCAATGCCTGGGCCAGCAGAGGCAATACCGGTTCCTGGGTCTGGTAGGAGTAGCCCAGGTTTCCGTGCCAAAGCCCTGCCAGCCAGTGGTGGTACTGGTTGTGGCGGCCTTCCCATTGCCACCGCAGCGCCAGCATCTGCGTGGGCGGAGCGCTGTGCCGGGAAAAGTAGAACAGCGGATAATCGAGCCCCAGCCGGTGGCGGGCCTGCTGCTGGGCGGCCTGAATCTGCCGGGCGGTGGGAGCCGCGCCCGTAGGTATGCCACCGAAGCGCGCCAACAACTGCTGCTCTTCGGGCAGCGTCCGGGTGAGCAGAAACAGCAGTGTGAGAATGCCCCACATTACCAGCAGCTGCCGGCCCAGCCGGATACCCAAGCGCCCCAGCATACGTTACCGGACCGGAAGGGCTGCCAGTTTCAGCTGGAGGGCATTGTAGCCGGGCCGCACGCTGGTGACCTGCACCGGCTGCAGCCGGCGGGAAGCTACCACCCGGTTGCGCGAGAAATACAGTATCGTAAGAGGAGCCTGCTGCTGCAGAAGCCGCTGAAAACGGTGCAGCAGCTGGTTGCGCACATCCAAGCGGTTTGCAGTGGCTATAGCCTCTATTAAATGGTCGGCGGCAGGTGAGCTGAATCGGGTGAAATTGAAGAGCCCAATACCCTGTGAATGCAGGATGGGCTTGAAATTATAGGCGAACGGGTTGCCTGATATCGTCCGGATGAATATTTCCACCTCGCCGGCTGCAAGGCGCTGCTGGAGCAGGCTGGTTTCCGTCGGGCGCAGCTGCACGGCAATGCCCAGCTTATCGGCGGCCTCGCGGAACTGCAGGGCCACGGTTTCGTGGGCCGCGGCTTCGCTGCGGTAGCTTATACTGAAAGCCAATGGACCCGTGCGGCCTTTCCACCAGGTGCCATCGGGGTGTTTCTGCCAGCCCGCCTGTTGCAGAAGGGCAGCCGCCTGGGTGGGAGAAAATTGGGGTAGAGCCAGGCTGTCGTTGAACGCCTGCTTATCCCGTGGTGAAATCAGGCTGGGGCTGCGGTAAGCCAGCCCAGGCTGAGTAGCCTGAATCAGCCTCGGAACATCAAACAGCAGCGTGAGTGCGCGGCGCGTTGCGGCATCGCGCAGAAATGCGTGCTGGGTGTTGAAGCCCGCCATCGTCGACTCGTAGGTGTCGGCCGTGGCGAAGGTCAGGCGGGTGCTGTCGGCTGAGTTCTTCAGCTGCGTGAATATGCGGGCCGATGGCATCGGGTACAAATCCAGGTTCCCTCTGCGTAGGGCCAGAGTAGCGGTGGCATCATCCGGAATGACGCGGTATTCGAGCTGTGCAGCCTTTGCTTGCAGCCAGCTGCCGGGCCGGGACAGGCGGTTGGCCCACCAGTTGGCTTTGCGCTGAAGGCGCAAATACTGGTTTGGGCGCCACGCGGCCACTGTATAGGGGCCGCAGCCTGGCAGGCGTTCCGGGTGCTGGCCGAGCTGGGCCTGGCGGTAACGGGTCGCAAAAGCCCGGATGGCCGGATATTGCCGGATGGCCGCAACGGTATCGGTTTTCAGTAGCGCAAGCGGAACAGCGCGTAGCTGCCCTGCCGGATCCAGCGCATATTCCGGCACGATGGAATAGTCGCCAGAGGCCAGCACCATATCCAGCGAAGAGCTGGCGCGAACCAGCGTAAAGCGCCGCGGGTCTGATGCATCCAGCCGGATATCGAGAATGTCGCCGTACTGGAGGCGGGAAAGCTCGGTTGGGAGCCCGGGGCAATTCAGCAGACGGAGCGTGAAGGCTACATCCTGCGCCAGTACCGGCGTGCCGTTGTCCCAGGTAGCCTCTGGCCGAAGGCGGTAATGCAGCAACGTAAGCGGCCCCTGTTGCTCGATGCGTGGTAGCGAGTCGGCGAGCCACGGGACTATCTGCTGCTTGTCGGGCTCGCCCATGAGCAAGCTGCAGTGCAAGAGGTTAAGAACTTCCGTGGCTTGCGGGGTAGGCACCGCCAGCGGGTCAAGCGAGCGTGGATCGTCGGCCCAGCGAATACGAATGGCTGCCGATGGCTTGGCTGCTGAGTCGCAGCTAACCAATCCGTACCAACCTGTAAGCAGTAGCAATACCCCGGACAGTATAGACTTCATGTGCGCATCGCCGGCAGAGTTTCCCGACAGGCAAGTTAGCCAGGAAATTTGTGGTAGCGACTACCGCACACGCTTGGTTGCCGCTTAGCTTAGCGACCAACCCAGCCGCCAGTGCCGTGGTCAGCGTCAATGCCCGTCCAGCCGCCAGTGCCATGGTCAGCGTCGATACCCGTCCAGCCGCCGGTGCCGTGGTCAGCGTCAATGCCCGTCCAGCCGCCAGTGCCGTGGTCAGCGTCGATACCCGTCCAGCCGCCGGTGCCGTGGTCGGCAGCCATCGTCATCGTGGGGGAGTTTGCGGGACGGATGCCGCCGGAGAACTCAGTGGTGAAGCTCGAAAACTGGAGCAGGGCGAGGGCGATTAATTCTAGCATGGCGCTTGGGTTTTGTGTGTTTCAAGTGATTGATTGACACAAAGGTGGGCGCTGGATCAAGCCACGTAAAGGACAGTATTTGCGGAAAAGTGATTGGTATAATATGTATAAAAAATATGTTTAATTACATTGTATTTTCTGGCATAGGCCTGCTGCGTTGTTGCTGATAAGTCTGACCGGGCTTAATTCTGTGTTGAAATTCAGTCAAAGTGTGACATTTTTCGATTAAAAAAAACATATTTCACCACTACAAATGTCCAACAGGATAGTAGTGGCAGTAAAGGAAAAACTGTGTTGTTTTGTGACAGTAATTTCGTGGAGTAGTCAATCTGAAAAATAACGATAAGAACCTGTATAAGGCGTTTTACTGATGGATGAACTGATAAATTTGGCCCGTATTGTGACAGACAGGAAGCTGAAAGTACTTCCGTTGCTTGACTTTACGGCCCGTCATTCTTCCAACAAGGAAATGCAGCTGGTGCAACAATTGGTGAATGGCCAACCGAAGTCGCAGCAGCAAATCGTCAAGACCTTATATGGCAAAGCAGACCAGACCCGGTACGCCGCGTTTCGCAAGCTGAAGTCGAGGGTTCAGCAGAAACTGCTTAATCACCTGTATTTCCTGGATGAAACCGACAGCCGCCATCTGGTGTCGCGGCGATATGAATATCAGGTGCTTAATCTGTATATGCAGGTGAGTGTTCTGTACTCGGAGGGAGAGCTGAAGGCCGCTGAATCGTTGAGCAGAAAGGGCCAGCGTTTGGCGCAAACCCACGAAATGACGCAATACGTGGTGCTGTTCGGGCAGCTATTGCGCGGCATATACGCGGATATCCGAATGCCCGCCCGCTACCAAGCCAACCGGCTGCTGTTGGATAAAAGCAAGAAAACACTGGTAATCGAGGAAGAGGCTGCGCAGCTGTACTGGGACGTGAAAGGGATGGTAGCCTACAACGTGCGCAGCCGGCGCACGGTCTTGGATAAGATGGATGCTGTGGTACTGAAACTGGCAGAGCTCTACAAAGCCGCGGGTACATTCATCACGTTCCACTATCACTATAGGGCACAGCTCATCAAGGAGGAGCTGGTAGGTAATTATCAGGAAATAATAGAGGTAACCAGTAAGACAACCCGCTTGCTGGAAAAGGGCAAGATCAACAACAAGCGCTTTGATAAGCGTTACAACGCATACATGAGCGTGTACGCACACTTCCGGAGCCGGAAAGTGGAAAGTGGCCTGCGGCTGGCAGAGCTTCATGCCAAGGAGTTTCACCACTCCTCGGTCAACTGGCTGTATTACCTGGAAATCTATCTGCTGCTGGCCATTCATGCCGGGCAGTATGGGCAGGCACTGGAACTACTGGGTACTGCCCGCAAAAACGTGTACTTCGACAAGCAACAGCCTGTGGCCCAGCAACGCTGGGACCTGTACATGGCGTACCTGCAGTTTGTGCGGCCAGAACTGTCGCCGCTGCGGATGCGCAACTTTACCACGTTTGTGCAAACCGTGCCCGACCACAGCCGCGACAAACAGGGCTACAACGTGGCGGTGCTGATTCTGCAGTTTCTGCACTTTCTGCGCCAGCGCGACCTGGAAAACATCCTTACCCGGCTGGAAAGCCTGCGCAAATACCAGCAGCGGTACCTGCGGGAAACCGGCAACGTGCGAAGCCAGCTGTTTTTCCGGCTGCTGGCAATTGTGGTTAAGGAGGAATTCAACCCGGTAACCAGCCGCAAAAAGGGCGAGGCGATACTGAAGAAGCTGCAGTCATCGCCACCTCCCGGCGAGGCCTTCGCTGAAATCGAAATTGTGCCTTACGAGCAGCTGTGGCAGATTACGCTGGACATTCTGCAGACGACAGCACTATACAATGCTGAGCAGGACAAAAAGCTGGTATAGCCTAAGTGGTCAGGCCTAAGTGCTGGGTGTTTAGGTGCTTGTTAAAGCAATGCCAAGCAGGTTGTTGAGCGAACTGTAGATACAGCTTGCTTATTACTCAGTACTCAATGTTGAATCAGTTGCTGCGTAGACGCAAACAAAAACGAGCAGGGGATGTAGCTGGCTACACCCCCTGCTCGTGTAGCAGGTAGCAGTGTGGAGTAGGTTACTTGGGCGAGGTGGCCGAGGCGTTGAGCACCGAGGCAGTATGCCGGGAAGCGGGAGCCGTGCCGGCCGCTACCAGCGCCTTATACCGGTCGAACTGCACCGAGGTCAGCAGGTCTTTGAGCTTTGCCGTGTATTCTTCTTCTACTACGCGCAATTTGTTCTGGCGCATTGCCGGATCGTCGCCGTACATGGTCGCAATCTGGCTTTCCTGCACCAGTCGGTCGTACGTCAGCTGGCGGACCCGTACGGAGCGGGCATCATCCAGCGCAATCCGATTGGCCAGCAGGCGGGTGTTTTCCATGGCTTCGGCCCGCAGCCGGTCGGAGGCTTGTTGAGCCTGAACGGAGAACGACGCAGCGCTAAGGCTGCCAGCTAACAGAATGGCAAAGAGGCTTTTCATAGGGAGTGCGTAAGAGCAAACAGACGGTGTGAGTTGTTTGGGTACGCAAATAAAGCAATTGTTTATTAGATAAGTGCAGTGTTAAAAGCATATTATTGAAATATATTGTTATTCAATAGTATGCATGGCCCCCTGTGTACGATACGTACACTGTAAAAATGGTCTGTAAATTACTTTTAATGAAGGGATTATGGTTCGATCAGGATGCTTACCTGCCGGGTGACGCAGTGGCTGTCGGGGCAGGTGTCGGGGCCGTTGCCGCGCAGGGCCATTCTTACGATGTAGTTGCCGGGGCGACGGAAGGAGTGCTCTACCCGGCGACCATTCGCCACCGTACCGTCCCGGAAATCCCATAGCACTATCACATTCTCGCAAAGCGGCAGCTGCGAGTCCAGCGCATCGAATGTGAGCCGCTGGCCTACGTGGCCATTAGCTGGCGAGGCTTTGAAATTGAGGACAATTTCCTGGGTGAAATCAACGGGAATGAGCTTTTCCGCGGCCCGTACTTCGCCGGTTTTCTCGTCTACCACGTCCAGCTGCACGGTGTAGCGGCGGCGCTCGGCGTAGCAATGCGCTACGGTGGCACCGGTAAGGGTGGTGCCATCTCCCATCAGCCAGCGGTAGCTAAGAGGCCCGGCGGCCGTGTCGACGGAAGCGCGGGCGTCCAGCTCCACGCACAGCTCTACAAGACGTGCCGGTGGACACTCCACGCTGATGGTGTCGCCGGCCGTTTGGGCGCGGGTAGCCCGTGGCAGGGCCGCTAGCAAGGCGGTCAGCAGAAGTAGAGCAAAGAAACGGCAGGTGTGCACGGCTGGCCAAACCAAGTACAGTGAACAGAAGCGGCGCTAGAACTTATTGAGCCGCTGAAATACGTCGCGCGTGTAAGTCTGGCCGATGGGAATGTGCTTGCCATCAATGATGATGGAGTTGTCCTCGATGGCCTGGACGCGTTTCAGGTTGACGATAAACGAGCGGTGCACCCGTACGAAAAGGCCGGCCGGAAACTTCTCTTCCACCGCTTTCATGGTGCTGTACACGATGAGCTTGCTCTGTCCCGTCACCACGTGCACGTAGTCGCCGAGGGCCTCTACGTAGCGCACTTCATCAAAAATGACCTTCACTAGCTTGGTATCCACCTTCATGAAGGTGAAATCGGCGGTTTCGGTGGCCGTGGCGGCTTCGGGCTCGGAGCGGGTAGTGGCCAGTTCCAGGGCGCGCTGCGAGGCTTTCAGGAACCGGGCATAGCTGATGGGCTTCACCAGATAGTCGACCACATCGTGCTCGAAGGCCTCGACGGCGTACTGCTGGCTGCTGGTGATGAGCACCACCAGGGGTGGGTTCTGCAGCGTACGGAGCAGGTCGATGCCCGACATCAAAGGCATCTCCACGTCCAGAAACAGCAAATCCACGGACTGGGTGCGCAGGACTTCGGCCGCCTGGACGGCACTGGTGCAGGAGCCGGCTGAGGTCAGAAAGCCGGTGCTGGCAATGCAGTTTTCAACAATCTGAATGGAAAGCGGGTCATCGTCGATAACCAGGCAGCGGAGCGGGGAGGGATGCGGCATATAATCAAAGGTAAACTATCCCTTGAAAAAACCACCCCGCATCTCCAGGCTTCAACTGACCATAATACGGGCCTGAATGAGCGGATACAGGTCGGCCAGCTGCAGCTCCAGATACCCCAGGCCGGCCGCCAGCTGGTCGGGTGATGCTTGCTGCCGGGCCTGCTGCTCGAGCTGTTCCAGCGTGCCGTGGAGCGCCGGTACCCCGAAATACGCTACCTGGCCTTTTAGCTTGTGCGCCGTGCGGGCCAGGGCCTCGTGGTCGGTAGCAGTGAAGGCGGCGGCCAACTCCTGCTGCAGCAGGGGCGCCTGGGTCAGAAACGTCCGGATGATCTGGCCGATAAAGGCTTCGTTGCCGCCCGCCAGCTCTTCCAGCAATGTCCAGTCGAGGGCGGCGGCTGGAGTAGCAGGCGCCACTTCAGCTGGTGCGGCTGCCGGTACTTCGGCTGGGGCGGTGGCTTCGGTTGTAGGGCGGCGGGTGTGCTGGGCGAGCCGGGCGAAAAGCACGGCCGGGTCGAAGGGCTTGGCCAGCGTATCGTTCATGCCGGCTTCCAGGGCCAGGGCACGGTCTTCGGGCAGCGCCGACGCCGTGAGGCCGATAATCGGGAACTGGCTGGCATCGGGGAAGAGCATGCGCAGCTGCCGCGAGGCTTCGTAGCCGTCCATTTCCGGCATCTGCACATCCATGAGCACGGCATCGAAGGGGTGGGCGGCGGCGGCTTCCACGGCCAGGCGGCCGTTGGCGGCAATGGTTACCTGCACGTTCCAGGCTTCAAGGGTTTTGCGGGCTACCAGCTGGTTGAGCTCGTTGTCTTCGGCCACCAGCACGTGCAGCGCCGGCTCGAAGCGGCCGACGGCTAGGCTGGCTTCGGCGGGCACGGTGGCTGGATCGGCGGCTTCGTAGGCGATGCTGAAGTGGAAGGTGGAGCCCACGCCGTCCTGGCTGTCCACGCCCAGCTGGCCGCCGTGCAGCTCCACGAGGTTGCGGGCGATGCTCAGCCCCAGTCCGGTGCCGCCGAACTGGCGCGTGGTGCTGGTGTTGGCTTGGGAGAAATCCTCGAAAATGGCATCCAGCTTATCGGCCGGAATGCCGATGCCGGTATCCTGCACCGCGAAACGCACCGCAGGCCGGGCCGTACCGGTGGCTTCTCCGGGCACCGATACGCGCAGCGTGACGCCGCCGCGGGTGGTGAACTTGATGGCATTGCCGACCAGGTTGACCAGCACCTGATTGAGGCGCACCGGGTCGCCGAAGACGGCGGCGGGCACGCCAGGCCCGATTTCCAGCCGGAAGTAGAGCTGTTTGCTTTCGGTGGCGAAGCGGAACATGCTGGCCACGCGCCGCAGCAGCTCCGGCAGCCGGAAGGCGGTGTGCTCCAGCGTCATCTTGCCGGCCTCAATCTTGGAGCTGTCGAGGATGTCGTTGATGATGACCAGCAGATTCTGCGACGACGACTGCACAGCTTCCAGGTACTCGCTCTGCTCGCCGGTGAGGGGCGTCTGGCGCAGCAGGTGCGAGAGGCCAATGACGGCGTTCATCGGGGTGCGGATTTCGTGGCTCATGTTGGCCAGAAACTGGGCTTTGGCTTTGCGCGAGGCCTCGGCCACGTCGCGGGCCACGGTCAGCTCGGCGTTCATCTCCTCGATGTGGGCGTTCTGGTGGCGCAGCTCCTGGGTTCGTTCGCGCACGGTGGTTTCTAGCTGCAGCTTCTGTTGCCGCAGCACGGCCTCGCGCCCCCGCACAAACGCCCAGATACCAGCCCCGGCCGTCAGCACGCTCAAAGCCGCAAACCACCACGTACGCCAAAACGGCGTGGCGATGCTGAAGGCCACAGTGGCCGCCCGGCTCCACGCGCCCTGTTCGCCGCGCCGGGCCCGCACCTCAAACTCGTAGGTGCCGGCATCCAGCTGGGCAAACTGCGCTTCGGTGGCTGTGGAGGGCTTGCTCCACACCATGTCGTAGCCGCGTAGGCGGTACTGGTATTGCAGACTGGCCGGGCCGGCCAGCAAGCTCACGGCCCGGAAGGCAAACCCCAACCGGTGCCGGGTAGCGGACAGCTGCCCCAGCTGCTGCGGCGCCTGGGCTGCGCCATCCACCTCGCTTCTTATAATAGCCGGAGTCGGAACCGACAGGCTGGGCAGCACAGGGTAGTTGGTGCGCACGCACAGCAAGCCTGAACGAGTCTGAATCCAGACGCAGTAGTCGTTCCAGGCGACGGCCGCCGCGGGTAGTAGCTCCCGCACCAGCGGGTTGTCGGGCAGGGCCACCGGCCGGAATCGCTGCCGCTCGGCCTCCAGAAAGCTGAGGGCATTGCGGTGGACGGCCAGCACCTGCTCGGTCCGAAAATCGTGGCGGTAGCCGCCGTGGTAGCTAGCGCCCCAGCGCACGGGCAGCAGGGCGTAGCAATACGGCGAAAGCAGGCCTTCGGACGGGCCATAGGGACGCAGCTTGCCTTTTCTGTAACAAAGCACGCCGCTGCCTTCAGTGCCAATCCAGACCCGGCCGGCATCATCGGTGAGTAAGGCCGACACGTCGATGGCCCCGGTCCGGAACCGGAAATAGTGGAACCGGCCCCGCTGCCAGAACGCCAGCCCCGTATCGTGGGTGCCCAGCCAAACCCGGCCCGCCGAGTCGGCGGCAAGGGCATAAATGGTGTTGTGCAAAAGGCCGTTGGCGGTGGTGAAATGCTCGGCGGCCTGTGTGGTGTCGGCCGGTAGGCGGTACACGCCATCCAGGGCGGTGCCCACCCACAAGTCGCCGCCGGGGTGTTGGGTCAGGGCCGTTACGGTCAGGGTGGAGGGCAGTCGGCGGACACGCCGCATTGGCCGCTCGCCCGAGGGAATCGGCAGCTGCCATAGCCCGTGGCCCTGCGTGCCCGCCCACAGCATCTGCGGCGCAGGCTCGGGATATCGGTTGTCGAACACCGGATTGGCGCGCTCGGAAGGCGTGCGCAGCACCACACTGGGCGGGTAGGGCAGATGCCGGAACGGGTAGGCAATTAGCGGTGACGGCTGGCCAACAGTGGGGTTCAGCGTGAAGTATTGGCCACCGGCAGAAATGCCTGCCACGCGGCCACCCTCCTGCAGCGCCAGCGGAGCAGCCGGGGATGCCGGGTTCGGATAAAAGCTGATGTGGCGGTCGGCCCAGCGCCACAGTCCCTGGCCGGCCGTGCCAATCCAGACCGTTTGTTCCTGGTCGGTGAGCTGGCACTGAAGCACAGTGCCGGCGGGCAGCACCTGCTGTACATCGGGCAGGCGGCTCGCTAAGGACTGTGGCAGGTTGAGCGTGTTGCGGGCAGTATCGAGGGGCGCAATGCCGGGGGGGGTGCGCAGCGCCCGTGGCCGCGCCGCGCCCGCCGCTACTGCCTGAAAGAGCTGCCCGTTCCAGCGGGAGGCACCGCCCTGGTAGTGCGCGGCCCAGAGCTGGCCGGTGCTGGGCTGCACGTAGAGCTGGGTCACAAAATCCTCAGCCAGCCCGTCTTTGGTGGTGTAGGTCTTGAACTCCGTGCCGTCGTAGCGCACGAGGCCCTCGGCGGTGCCAATCCAGAGGTAACCCTGCCGGTCCTGCGCGAGGGCGTAGATGAACGGCTGCGGCAATCCTTCAGCCGGCCCAAACTGCTTGAGATAGTACTGCGCCTGCCCCGGCTGCGCCCAACTACGTGGCGCGCTCAACAGCAGCACCAGTAGCAAACCCAGACGAAACAGCAGAAGAAACGGGCGCAACACAGGCAGCTGGCAGAGAAAATTGACAATCGGGAGGGAAGCGGCTAGCAAGGTAGCGGCTGGCGGGAAGCCTGCCGCGGGCATCCGGGGAACCGGGTAGTTTACTCGTTGAATATAGGACCACACTGGTTGGCCGGCGTAGCCCCCGACAAAGACTACCCCCGCCTGCCAGAAGAACCGGCGGGCGGGGGCAGCGCAAAATCGGCCGGAAACGCTACTTGCCGGTCACCTTGAACTCGGTGCGGCGGTTTTGCTGGCGGCCGGCCTTGGTGGTGTTCAGGGCAACGGGTTGGGTGTCGCCGTATCCGGCGAAGGTGAGGCGGTCTTTGGCGACGCCTTTGGCCACGAGGTAGTCTACCACAGCTTTGGCGCGGCGCTGGCTCAGGTCTTTGTTGTAGGCGGCGTTGCCCACGTTGTCGGTGTGGCCCGAAATTTCCAGGCGCAGGGCGGGCGTTTCAGTCAGCAGCTTCTGCAGGCGCTCCAGCTCGCCGGTGCTTTCCTTGCGCAGCGTGGCCTTGTCGAAGTCGAAGAAGATGTTGTTGAGCACCACCTTCACGCCCACGTCCAGCTTCCGGAGCTGAATGTCCTTCACCACCTCCGAATAGGCCGCGCCGGCCGGCAGATCGAAGTTTTCGGAGTGGAACAGGTAGCCGTCCTGCCGCACCACAATGCCGTAGTTCACGCCCGAGGGCAAGCTCACTAGGTAACGGCCCGACTGCGCATTGGCTTTAAACGAGGCAATGTTCTCGTTGCGCGAGTTGTCAATCACGTCGATGGTGGCTTCCAGCGGCTGTTTGCTGACGGCGTCGGTGATGGTGCCTTTCAGGATGGTGACCTGAGCGGTGGCCACGGGCACGGCCGGGGCCAGCTGGGTTTCCTTCACGGGCTGCACGCGGGAAGCCAGCAGCTGGTCTTCCTGGCTAAGAACTGGCGCTTTTTCGGCGCCCAGAAACGTAATCTGGTAGATGTCCTTGGAGCCCAGGCCGTCGTCGCGGAACGAGGAATAATAGCCGTGCCGGCCCGAGGCGGAAATCACGAAGAACACGTCGTCGTCGGGCGTGTTGATGGGCCAGCCCAGGTTTTCGGGCGCGCTCCACTTGCCGTTTTCGTAGGTGGAGCGGAATATGTCGTATCCGCCCATGGAGTTGTGGCCTTCCGATGAGAAGTACATCGTCTTGCCATCGGGGTGCAGAAACACGCCTTCCTCGCCGTAGGGCGTGTTGATGGTGGGGCCGAGGTTCACGGCCGGGCCGCGCCCTTCCATTTCCACCTTGTAGATGTCGCGCGAACCCAGCCCGCCGGGCTTGTCGCTCACAAACAGCAGGCTGCGCCCATCCGGCGTATAGGCCGCCGACGACTCATGCGCCTTGCTGTTGATGCGTGAGCCCAGCTGCTTGGGCTTGCTCCACTCGGCGCCGCGCAGGTTGCTTTCGTGCAGGTCGCCGCCGTTGTCTTCCATGTACACCAGCAGGCGCTGGGCGTCGGGGGCGAGGCCCACGGTGGCGTCGTGGCCGGCGGTGTTTACGGTTTCGCCGAGGCTGCGGGCTGGGCCCCAGGCGTCGCCGGTGCGGGCGCTCTGGTACACGTCCTCGAAGAAGCCGCCCGACTCAGGGTCTTTCTCGCCGCCGGTAGAGCCCTGGCGGCGCGAGGTAAACAGCATCACCGACTCATCGGCCGAAATCACCGGGCCGTAGTCGGGGTAGGGCGAGTTCACGCCCGGCCCGGCGTTGTCCACAAACACCCGGATGGGCTTGGCTTCCAGCAGGCGGCCGTTTTCGCACTCTTTGATTTTCTTCTGGATATCCTGGGTGAAGCCGGCCGTGTTTTTGGTGCCGGTGGCGGGCGTGGCCTGCTTGTATTCGGCAATGGCTGCGGCCCACTTGCCGTTCAGGTGCAGCCCGCGCCCCAGCAGGTAGTGGATCCGCGGATCGACGCCCGAGTTGAGCTGATAGGCCTTCTGCAGGTACGCCAGCGCCCGCGGCTTAAATCCCGAATGCAGGTAGCAGTCCCCGATTTTCAGGTTCAGCTCGGCGTTTTCAGCGTTGAATTTCTGGGCTTCCAAGTAGTGCGGCAGGGCCTGCTCGTAGCGGGGTGGGTCGGCCAGGTACCACTCGTCGCCGAGCTTGATTTCCTTGAGGGCCGCCCGCAGACCGTCCTTGTCGTTGCCGAACCGGTCCTTGCTGAACTCCACGCTTTGGGCCTGCGCGGCCGAGGAAAGCAGGAGCAGGGCGAGTAGGTATTTATACATGAGAATATGAAGCTATTAGAAGGGCGTCATGCTGAAATTGTCGAAGCATCTCTCTGCTGGCTAATCAATTCTTTGACAACGAAGCGGTAGAGATGCTTCGGCAAGCGGACGCCAGATAGGGCATGACGTTCTTTTATCGTCTGAAAGCACGCACCTACTCGCCGCAGCCGGAGTTGGCGGCGTAGCTGGTGCCGATTTCCAGGCCCAGCTCGGCGGCTTTGCGCCAGTCCTGGCAGGCGCCGTCGGGGTTGCGCAGCATTTCGCGGGCGTGGCCGCGGTTGAGGTAGGCCTCAGCGTACTGCGGATTGAGGGCAATGGCTTTGCTGGCGTCGGCTTCGGCCTTTTTGTAGTCTTCCAGCTTAAGGAAGGCGGCGGCGCGGTTGTTCCAGGCAAAGGCGTAGGCGCCGTCCAGCTCAATGGCACGCCCGAAGTCCTCGGCGGCGCCTTTGTAGTCGGCGGCCTCGTAGCGGGCGGCGCCGCGGTTGGTGTAGGCGATGGGGTTGTCCTGCTTTTTCTGGAGGTACTGGGTGTAGTCTTGCAGGGCGCCTTTCAGGTCGCCGGCGCGGCGGCGGGTACCGGCGCGGTTCAGCAAAGCTGGCAGTAGCTCCGGCTGCAGCGTGAGGGCGCGGGTGTAGCTCTGGATGGCGGCCGGGTACTCCTGCAGCTGGCGCTCGGCGCTGGCCCGGTCGTGCCAGGCGTAGGCGTAGGTGGGGTCGGCCTTGGTGGCCTGCTCGAAATCGGCCTTGGCAGCCTTGTACTCGCCTTTCTCGAAGCGCAGCGCGCCACGGTAGTACCAGGCCGGGGCGTAGGCCGGGTTGGTTTCCACGGCTTTGGAATAGTCCTGCTCGGCCTCGGCAGGCTGTTTCAGCGCCTCCCGCGCCTGGCCGCGCCCGAAGTAGGCGGTGCCGCTGGCCGGGTCCAGCTTGAGGGCGGCATCGTAGTCCTGCACGGCGGGCTGGTATTCCTGCAGCTCGTAGCGGACGGCGGCGCGGTTGTAATAGGCCTTGGCGAAGTCGGGCTTGGCCGCCAGCGCCCGGTCGAAATCCTGCAGGGCCGCGCGGTAGCTTTTCTGGTTGAACTTGGCCACGCCGCTGTTGTAGAGCCGTTCGGCCTGCTGGGCCGGCGGCAAGGTCGAGGCGCGCACGGTATCTACCTGGGCCGTGGCCGCCAGGGGCAGCAGGCTGCCGGCCGCCAGCAAGAGTATCGGTTTTAACATAGCATTCGGCCGTTTAGCTTCGGCCGGATAAATGTAATTTTAATTGCGCAAAGCACGCAAAAGGGTTTTGGTTTTTGTTTTATAGTAGAACTATGGCAAGAACCAGTAGCAGCCACGAGCCACTTCCACTACGGCAGTTGCGTCCGGACCAGCTGCTCCCACTCGGTCCGGATATTGCCCACCGACCCCGGCCGGCCGGCGCGGCGGTACCAGTAGGCTGCGTTGCCGGCGTCGCCTTCCTGGCGGTGCAGCAGCGCGTGCAGCCAGTCGAAGAGCGGGTCGCCTTCGTGCTGCTGGGCAATGTCGTGGGCGCGGCTCCATTCGTCGCGGCCGGCGTACCATAGCGCCTGCAGCAGCGGCGTGAGGCCGGCCGGGGCCGTGTGCTGGGTGAGCGAAGCAGAGAATTCAGAGTAAGTCATGGCGGTGGCGATAAAAAATGACGGGAGGCAGAGTGGCAGAGGCTGCTTTGTAAACTTCTCAGGGCGCATTTGGGTTGAATACGCCAGCTGCCGGATGACCGCCGTTTATTGCGTAATTTTGCGGCAGCGGTGGCCGTCTGTCACCCATCATTTTTCTCTTAACGCCTAGCTTTTACCTATGGCTACGTACCCCGAATACATGGTTGCCCCCATCCGCCAGGACCTCACCGAGGCTGGCTTCGAGCAACTGATGACCCCCGAAGAAGTGGACGCCGTCCTCAACGAGCAGAGCGGCACCGTGCTGGTTGCCGTTAACTCGGTGTGCGGCTGCGCGGCTTCCAAAGCCCGCCCGGCCCTGAAAATGGCCGTGTCCAGCTCCGACAAGAAGCCCGCCAAGCTCGTGACGGTATTCGCCGGCATGGAAACCGACGCCGTAGCCAAGGTGCGCGAGCACCTGCTGCCGTATCCGCCCAGCAGCCCCAGCATTGCCCTGTTCAAAGACGGCGAGCTGGTGCACATGATTGAGCGTTACCACATCGAAGGCAACGACCTGATGCGCATCGTGAACAACCTGCAAGGCGCGTTCGAGGAGTACTGCTAATCACGGATTTTTTCGGATTAGACGGATTAGACGGATTTTGTAGACGATTAATGTTCGTTTAAAACAAAAAAGGCTTGCCACTTGGCAAGCCTTTTTTCATTGTAGGTCCATTGGTGGAAGCAGACCAGCGTCATCCACAAAATCCGATCAATCCGTCTAATTCGAAAAAATCCGTGATTTAGTTCGCCACCTCGCTCAGAAACTTGATGCGCATCAGGCGCAGGTCTTCCTCGGTGTATTCGTCGGTGCCGAGCTCCTTGAGGGCCACGGCAATGTTGTCGGTGCTGGCCGACATAAAGTAGTCGTAGATTTCCTCCTGGCGGTCTTCGTCCAGCACGCCGTCGATGTAGTAGTCGAGGTTGAGCTTGGTGCCGGAGTAGCAGATGTGCTCGATTTCCTCCATCAGCTCGCGCATATCGATGCCCTTCGAGGACGCAATTTCCTCCAAGTCCATCTTCTTGTCGATCTGCTGAATGATGTAGATCTTGATTTTCGACTTGTTGACGGCCGACTTCACCACCACATCGGTGGCGGTTTCGATGTCGTTGTCGTCGACGTACTTCTTGATCAAAGCCAGGAACGGCGTGCCGAACTTGGTGGCCTTACCCTGCCCGACGCCGCCCACGTGGGCGAGGTCGTCCATCTTGAGCGGGAAGGTGGTGGCCATTTCCTTCAGGCTTGGATCCTGGAAGAGCACGTACGGCGGCAGGTTTTTCTCCTTGGCCATCTTCTTGCGCAGGTCCTTGAGCATCTGGAACAGCGTTTCGTCGTGGCCGGCGGCCTGCTGCACCTCTTCCTGCTCCAGCTCCTCCTTTACCTCCTCGTCGTAGTCGTGGTCTTTGGTGAGCTTGATCGAATGGGGATTGTCGATGAATTCCATACCCTTGTCGGTGATTTTTACAACGCCAAAGCTTTCAATATCCTTCTCCAATAAACCGAAAATCAAGCACTGGCGCAGCAGCGAGTGCCAGAACTGCGCGTCTTTGTGCTTGCCCTGGCCGTAGATCGGCAGGCCGTTGTGGCCGTAGCTCTCCACGTGCGCATTGTTCATGCCCATCAATACGGTACCGATGTGGTCGAGGCCGAAGCGCTGCTCAGTCTGCACCACGGCCTTCAGGGCCATTGCTACTTCATCCTTGGCCTCAAACCGCTCCTTGGGGTGCTTGCAGTTGTCGCAGAAGCCGCAGTCGGTCGGGTAGGTTTCGCCGAAGTAGTGCAGCAGCTGCTTGCGGCGGCACACGGCCGAGTCGGCGTAGTTGGCCATTTCCTGGAGCAGCAGCTTGCTGTTGTCGCGCTCCGTCACGGGCTTGTCCTTGTTGAACTTCTCCAGCTTCACGATGTCGTCGTAGCTGTAGAACATCAGGCAGTCGCCGTCGAGGCCGTCGCGGCCGCCGCGGCCGGTTTCCTGGTAGTAACCCTCGATGCTCTTGGGCGTGTCGTAGTGAATCACGAAGCGCACATCGGGCTTGTCGATGCCCATGCCGAAGGCAATGGTAGCCACAATGACGTCGGCGTCTTCGTTGAGGAAGGCGTCCTGGTTGGCCATGCGTACGTGCGGGTCGAGGCCGGCGTGGTAGGGCAGGGCCCGCACGTCGTTGACCTTTAGCAGCTCGGCAATTTCTTCTACTTTCTTGCGGCTCAAGCAATAGATGATGCCGGCCAGGCCCTTGCGCTGCTTCACGTACTGAATCAGCTGCTTCTTGGTGTTGTGCTTGGGCCGCACCTCGTAGTAGAGGTTGGTGCGGTTGAAGCTGGTCTTGAACACCGAGGCGTCGTCCATCTGCAGGTTTTTCTGGATGTCCAGCTGCACTTTGGGCGTGGCCGTGGCCGTGAGGGCAATGATGGGCACCTGCCCGATGTTGTCGATGATGCCCCGGATGCGGCGGTACTCGGGTCGGAAGTCGTGGCCCCACTCCGAGATGCAGTGGGCCTCATCAATGGCTACGAAGCTGATGGTGGCTTTCTGCAGAAACTCGATGGTTTCGTCTTTGGTGAGGCTTTCGGGCGCCACGTACAGCAGCTTCACCTCGCCGCTGATAACGTCCTTCTTCACCCGGTTCATCTCCGCCTTGGTGAGCGTGGAGTTCAGAAACTGGGCATTCACGCCGAAGGCGTTGAGCTGATCGACCTGGTTTTTCATCAGGGCAATCAGGGGCGAAATAACAATGGCCGTGCCGGGCAGCACCAGCGCGGGCAGCTGATAGCAAAGGCTCTTGCCGGCGCCGGTGGGCATAATTACGAAGGTGTTGTGGCCCTCGATGACGTTCTGGATAATGGCTTCCTGCGTACCACGGAACTGCCCGTACCCAAAAACTTCCTTTAATTTGCCCTTCAAATCAGGTGTTGAACTGACTGCGGTATTCACGGCTGGCATCGGCATCCTCACTTACTCGGTTGGGAAATTCAGACAGGACTTCGACGCGTAGCGCGGGTTGCCTATCTCAATCTAAGTGTTTTTGAAGTATTCGGTAATGGGTAGCGGGTAAAAAGACAAAACCTTGTTTCGCCGGTAGACCTCAACACGCAATACCTAATCAAATTTAGATTGAAAGCACAGAACGAGCTTCATTCCATCGCAAAAAAAGTGCTTCTGCAGGAAGCAGAAGCCATCCAAGGGGTAGCCGACGCCATTGCCCTGACGCCGGATTTTGCACTATGCGTAGAGGCGATTTTGTCTTTGCGAGGACGGGTGGTGGTAACCGGCATTGGCAAGAGCGCCCACATTGCCGGGAAAATAGTGGCCACGCTCAACTCTACGGGCACCCCGGCGCTATTTATGCACGCCGCCGACGCCATCCACGGCGACCTGGGCATGATCCAGCCCGACGACTTTGTGGTGGCCATCAGCAAGAGCGGCGACACGCCCGAAATAAAAGTGCTGGTGCCGCTGCTCAAGCGCAAAGGCGTGCCGCTTGCGGCGCTCGTCAGCAATGCTGATTCCTACTTGGCGCAGCAGGCCACCTACGTGCTGCATGCCCCCGTAACACGCGAGGCCTGCCCCCACAACCTGGCGCCCACCACCAGCACCACCGCCGCTCTGGCCCTGGGCGACGCGCTGGCCGTGTGCCTGCTGGAAAGCCGCGACTTCTCGCGCCAGGATTTTGCCCGCCTGCACCCCGGCGGCACGCTCGGCAAGCAACTCTACCTGAAAGTAGGGGACCTGAGCCGCCAGAACCAGCAGCCCCAGGTGCAGGACGACGCCCTGCTCAAGGACATCATCCTGGAGATATCCGGCAAGCGTCTCGGCGCCACCGCCGTGCTCGACGCCGCCGGCCAGCTGCAAGGCATCATCACCGACGGCGACCTGCGCCGCATGCTCAGCACCTTCGCCGGCCGCCTGGAAGACGTGCGCGCCCGCGACATTCTCACGCCCCAGCCCATGAGCGTGGACATCGACGATTTTGCGGTGGAGGCCCTGGCCCGCATGCAGCAGCGCAACATCACCCAACTCATCGTGACGGAGCAGGGCCGTTTCAGTGGCTTCATCCACCTGCACGATCTGCTGCGGGAAGGGTTGGTGTAGCGGCCTTCCGGTAACCACCATAGGTGGAGCTGCTACCTATCTGGCCTTTTCTGCCAGTAAAAGCAGATATTGGCACCTGCCAACGAAGAGTTCCGTCTACATTCCACACCGCCTCTGAACCCTATGAAACCAAATACCTATCTCGTAGTGATGGCCGGCGGCATTGGCAGCCGCTTCTGGCCTTTCAGCCGCACCCATTTGCCCAAGCAGTTCCACGACGTGATGGGCGTGGGCCGCTCCATGCTGCAGCTCACGGTGGAGCGTTTTCAGGGAATCTGCCCGCCCGAAAACGTTTTCGTCGTCACGAATAAAGATTACATGGAGCTGGTGCATCAGCATCTGCCCGAGCTGCCCGCCGACCAGATCTTGGGTGAGCCCATCGGCCGGAATACGGCACCATGCATTGCCTACGCCAGTTACCGCATTGCGCAGCGCGACCCCAAGGCGGTAATCGTTGTGACGCCCGCCGACCATGCGGTGCTGCGGGAGGTGGAGTTTCAGCGGATCATCAACCAGGCAGTTGAGGCGGCCCGGGAAAACGAGATTCTGATAACGCTCGGCATCCAGCCGTCCCGGCCTGACACGGGTTATGGCTATATTCAGTATTTGGATGAGGGCGGCGCCGACGGGATTCCCGCGGGGCTTAAAAAAGTGAAGACATTCACCGAAAAACCTAATCTGGAGCTGGCCCAGATGTTCCTCAACAGCGGCGACTTTCTCTGGAACTCGGGGCTGTTTGTGTGGCGGGCCGATGCTATTATCCATGCCTTCCACCAGTACCTGGGCGACATTGCGGAGGTGTTTGATGAAGGAATCGGACAGCTGGGAACTCCGGCGGAAAGCGAATTCATTGCCGCTGCCTACACCCGCTGCCGCAACATCAGCATCGACTACGGGGTGATGGAAAAGGCCGACAACGTGTACGTGCTGCCCGCCGACTTCGGCTGGAGCGACCTGGGTACCTGGGACTCGCTGCACCGCATGGGCCACCACGACGCCGACAACAACGTAGTGGACGGCGACGCCCTGCTCTACGATACCCGGGAGTGCGTCATTAAGACCCCGGCCGAGCGCCTGGTGGTGGTGCAGGGGCTGGATGGTTACATCATCGCGGAGTATGACAACGTGCTGCTGATCTGCAAGCGTACGGAAGAACAGCGCGTGAAGGATTTTGTGGCCGACGTGAAGGCTAAGAAGGGCTTAGGGTACAATTAGTCTGGAGCATCCACGAAGAAGCCGGCCCGTTCCCTCGACTGAGGGAACGGGCCGGCTTCTTCGTGGATGCGGGTTATTTACCTGAGGTGAGGCGCTGACGCAGCACTTCGAACAGCATGATGCCGCTGGCTACCGACACGTTGAGCGAGCCAATCTGGCCGGTCATGGGGATGCGGAGGCGGTGGTCGGCGAGCTGCAGGTACTCGGGGCTGATGCCGTCTTCCTCGCTGCCCATGAGCACGGCCACGGGGCCGGTCATGTCGACGGTGGCGGCCTCCAGGCTGGCGTCGGATTTCTCGGTGCAGGCCACAATCTGCACGCCGGACTGGCGCAGGAAGTTGAGGCTGTCGCGCAGATTAGCTTCGCGGCACACCGGAATCAGGTTCAGGGCACCAGCCGAGGTTTTCACGGCGTCCCCGTTGATCTGGGCAGCGCCGCGGGCGGGCACCACAATGGCGTGCACGCCCATACACTCGGCGTTGCGGGCAATGGCGCCGAAGTTACGCACGTCGGTCACCCGGTCCAGAATCAGCAGGAACGGCACTTTGCCTTCCTCATACAGGCCGGCCAAGATGCTGTCCAGCGGCATGTAGTCGATAGGCGACACGAAGGCTACCGCGCCCTGGTGGTTTTTGCGGGTGAGGCCGTCGAGCTTTTCGGTGGGCACCATCGAAACGGGTGTGCCCCGCTCACGGGCCAGGTCGTTGATTTCCTGGGTGATGCTGTTCTTGGTGCCCCGCAGCAGGAAAATCTTTTCCAGCGTGCGGCCGGCGTGCAGCGCTTCCAGGATGGGGCGCAGACCGAAGAGCATGTCGATGTTGTGGTCGGCAGCCGGGCGGTGCGAGTAGAAGGGTTTTTCGCCGCCGCCGGAGGGGCGGCTGGCGTTGCCGCGGGGGCCGTCGAAGCGCTGGCCGCCCCGGTTATCGGGCCGGCTGGCGGGGCGGTTGTCGTCGCGGCCTTCGGGCCGGGCGTCGGGGCGGCGGTAGCCACCGGGCGAGTCGTCGCCGAAGTCGCGGCGCGGGGTGCGCGGCACAGGGCGGTTTTCCGAGTCAAAGAATGTGCGGCGCGGTTTTAGCGGCCGGGGGCGGTCGTCGTTGCTTTTCTCCATTGCTCCACGGCGGCATACCAGAGACGTTCTTGCTCGGGATGGCGCAC
Source organism: Hymenobacter yonginensis (assembly GCF_027625995.1). Taxonomy (NCBI): domain Bacteria; kingdom Pseudomonadati; phylum Bacteroidota; class Cytophagia; order Cytophagales; family Hymenobacteraceae; genus Hymenobacter; species Hymenobacter yonginensis. The sequence continues at coordinate 3,085,790 of NZ_CP115396.1, read as the reverse complement.
CAGTTCATAGTGTTCGGGTGCAAAGGTACTCGGTTTGGGCCGGAACGTATACGTGGCGGAGGAGCCGTCGTCGGAACCGTGGTAAACCCAGCGCTCCTCCTGGGCGGTGCGGTACACGGCATCGGGGGCGCCCAGCACCATATAGAGCATGCCCCGGTCGGTCATCCAGCCGGCTTTGTGGGCGGCAAACAGCTCGTTGGCTACGGCGGCCCGGCCGTAATAGGTGCGAATGGCCTGCCGGGCCAGCGTCTGCTGGCCGGCCGCGGCAGCCAGCCAGAACTCGTCGACGGCCCGCTTGGGGTTGGGGGCCGCGTACAGTTTTGCCCGTTCCGTGGAGGTCGTTAAGTAAATCAGGGGCTGAATGAGCGCGTCGGCGGAAGTCAGGTTGGGGTAGTTGCTATCCGTGACCAGCAAACCCAGCGTGCTGGGCTCGCCGGGCAGCCGCAGCGTGTAGAGGCCGGGCTCCGGCAGGGCCAACGCCGCGCCGGCGCGGGCAAACAAAGAATCCAGCACCGGCAGCCGGGGCGGGGCGGCCGACTGCCGGGTGGGGTCGGCGTGGGGCGGCAGGGCGGCCACGAATGGGCTGGCGTAGCGGCGTAGGCTCACGGGCTGGTCGGGGCCGTAGCGGTCCACAACAAACGGCTCGTTGGCGCGCACCATGGCTCGCAGCAAGGGCTGGCCTAGGCTGTCGGTGAGCATGAAGGGACGCGCCAGCCGGGCCGGCGTGAGTAGGAGCCAGGCCGCATCGCCGGATGAGGCTTCGGCGGCGGGGCCGCTGGCTATGCTGAGCACCGTACCGGCCTGCAGCTGGGTCAGGGGCAGGCAGAATTCCAGGCGGGCGGCCTTTCCGTCGGGCCGGATGCGGCGGGCCAGGTGCCGCACCGTATCGGCCCAGAGCGGGCGTTTGGCATCATAAGAAGCCCAGGACATCACGCGCAGCGGCTGGCCCTGCCGCAGGACATTGGCATCCGAAAAAAGCAGATAGATGCGCAGGCTGTCGCCTTCACGGCGCGAATCGGCCAGCAGCTGCCGGCTGGGGCGGTACTGGCCGGAAAAGTCGCGGCGCTGGGCCTGGGTGAGCGGGGCCAGCAGCAGGCCACAGCAGAGCAGAAGCAAACGAATGAAAAGGCGCACAGACATAGGATAGGGAATAACAGCAAGATGGGACTATAAACCAATACCCGGGCAGCGAATGCCGTGCCGAAACGAAAAACGCCAGCCCTGCGGGGCTGGCGTTTTTGCGAATTGGGGTGCTTCGGCGCTGCTACTGACGCGGATAATACTGCTGCAGCAGCTCCAGCGCCTTGGTGGCGCGGGCCTGGTCGCCTACCTGCTCGGCGGCGCGGTACACGCTCTGCAAACCCAGCAGATAAGTCTGGCTCTCGATGTCGAACAGGGCCGGGTTGTGGGTCTGGTAGTATGCCAGGGCCACCTGGGCGCGGCCGGTCATCTTGTCCATGATGTCCTGGGCGCGAGCCTGGTCGCCCACAGTCACCAGGGCTGGCACAAACTGCGGCGAGTAGTAGTCGTAGGGAATCGTTTCGTCGGGCATTGCCTCGAAGGCTTTGTCGAGCACCTGCTTGGCTTTCACTTTGTCGCCGGCGGCGAGGTAGGCGTTGGCCAGGCGCGCGAACTTGTCGCGGTAGTTGGCCGGGAAGCGCAGGTTGTTTTCGTCGTAGAAGATGCCGGGCTTGTTGAGGTTGCGGAAGGCAAACTTCTTCATCATGTTTTCAAACATGATGTTTTTCTCCACATAGCCCTCGTCCGACGAGCGGGGCTCGTAGTTGGGGTCTTTGAGCGGCAGCACGCGGTAGGCCATGCCTTCGAGCTGGAAGTACGGCTGCAGGTTCATGAAATCGGAGCCGGCCACGGTGCTGGAGAAGTAGATGGGGCGCTTCCAGTTGTTGGTGGCCAGCATGTCCAGAATCACCAGGTTTTTCTTCTCGATGGCGCCTTTGCCCATGTCCCACTCCATGCGGCTCACGAGCTGCTTGCGGCGGTCGGCCGGAATCAGACCCAGCTTTTCCACCGCCGCCGTGTCCACGTCGAGGTAGAACTTGCGGGTCGGGAACGACATCATCGACGGCTGGCCTTCGCCGTAGGATACCTTTAGCAGGTCGCTGTTTTGCTTCACCAAATCCACAAACTGCTTGAGGTTCACTTCCTGCACGGCCGGGTTTTCAGCGTAGGGCAGGTAGTCGTTGGTGCCTTGCTTGTAGCGGTCGGCGGGCATGGAAATCGGCAGCGGCTGCGACTCGTAGGCGCGGCGGCGCATCTGCTCTATGTACCAGTCGGTGTTGAGGTAGCTGAGTACGGCCACGCGCACGTCGGTGCGCACGCCTTCCACCTCCTGGGCGTACCAGAGCGGGAAGGTATCATTGTCGCCGTTGGTGAATACAATGGCATTCGGCTGCAGCGAGTTCAGCAGGTTTTTGGCCGAATCCACGGAGTTGTAGCGGTCCGAACGGTCGTGGTCGTTCCAGCCCTGCGCCACCAGAATGGCTGGAGCCAGCAAGCCGATGGCGCTGGCGGCAATGGCGCGGGCGGTATCAGCCTGCAGCACTTTGCGCAGCAACTCGGCAATGCCCAGCACGCTCAGGCCAATCCAGATGGCGAAGGCATAGGTAGCCCCCGTGAAGGTGTAGTCCCGCTCGCGAGGCTCGATGGGCGGCTGGTTGAGGTAGACCACAATGGCCAGGCCCGTGAACACGAATAGCAGGCCCACAATGAAGGCGTTGCGCGAATCACGGCGGGCATGGAAAAACAGGCCAATCAGGCCCAGAATCAGCGGAATGGCGAAGAAATTGTTGCGGGCCGGGCTTTCAGCCACGCGCTCCGGCAGGCCGGCTTTGCCGGCGTTCCACGGCCACAGGCCGCCCGACTGCTGAATGTCGCTTTCGCGGCCCACATAGTTCCAGAGGAAGTAGCGCCAGAACTGGTGGCCCATCTGGTAGCGGAACAGGAACGAGAGGTTCTGGCCCATGGTCGGCTTCACGCCTTCGCGCACGTCCACCCATTTCTGGTAGTTGTAGAGGTGCTCGGGCTGGGGGCTGTAGATGCGCGGCAGCAGCATCTTGTCGGCATCGTCGTACACGATGTTCTGGCGCTTCTCGGCCACCACGTACTTGTCGCCTTCGCGCACGTAGCGCGGGGCGCCGTCTTCGTAGCGGATGGGGCGGGCGTTGAACTGTGGGCCGTAGAGCAGGGGCCGGTCGCCGTACTGCTCCCGCTTGAGGTAGCTCACGAAGCTGAGCACGTCCTCGGGGTTGTTTTCGTTGATGGTGGGGTGGTAGCTGCTGCGGATCGGGATGATGAGGTAGCTGGTGTAGCCAATCAGGATAAACACCAGACTCAGCATAGCCGTGTTGACGAGGCGGCTTTTTTTGCTGAACGAATAGCGGAAGCCAAACCATAGCAACCCGATGAACAGCACCAGGAAAATGATGATGCCCGAGTTGAAGGGCAGGCCGGCAGAGTTCACGAAGAACACCTCGAAGCTGCCGGCCAGCGTGGGCAGGCCCGGGATGATGCCGGCCAGAATAAGGCCCACAATCACGAGGCTTACCACCAGCGTAATCATGCCGCCCATAGTGGTAGGGTTCTGGGTGCGGCGGTAGTAGTAGATGAAGGCCAGCGCCGGCACTGCCAGCAGGTTCAGCAGATGGACCCCGATGCTGAGGCCGATAACGTAGGCAATCAGAATCAGCCACTTGTCGGAATCGGCCTCGTGGGCGCGGTTTTCCCACTTCAGCATGATCCACACCACCGCCGCCGTGCACAACGACGACATGGCGTACACCTCGCCTTCCACGGCATTAAACCAGAACGAGTCGGAGAAGGCGAAGCTGAGTGCTCCTACCACGCCGGCGCCCAGAATCAGCAGGGTCTGGCCCTGGGTGGGCTCGGGCGTGCCGGGCACCGTGTGGCCCGCTACCGGGCGGTGCAGCACCAGCTTCTTAGCCAGCATGGTGATGCTCCAGAACAGAAACAGCACCGTAAACGAGCTGCTCAGCGCCGACAGCGCATTCACCAGCACCGACACCTTCGTGACGTCGCCGAAGGAGAACAGCGAGAAGATGCGGCCCAGCAGCAGGAAGGTGGGCGCCCCGGGAGGGTGCGGCACCAGCAGCTTGTAGGAGCAGGCAATGAACTCGCCACAGTCCCAGAACGAGGCCGTGGGTTCGAGCGTGAGCAGATAGGTGAGGGTGGCAATGGCAAAAACCAGCCAGCCCACTACGTCATTCAGGCTTTTGTAGGAGCGCATACGTCTTGGGGTAGGGCGGGGCAAGCCCCGTCCGCCGGGCGTGACCCGATGGGATTAAAGTGATGCAGAAAGTAGAGAATGCCAAAAGTAGAGAATTAATCCGGCCGCGCCGCACCCGCCCAAACGCCCAAAAGCCCGGCTGGCATGCAAGGCGCACAAAAAAAAGCGGCCGGAGCAGTCGGCCGCTTTCTTCGGAAAGGAACAAAAGGAATCAGGTTAGTTCTGCAGTACCAGCCGCTTGGTGGCCACCACCTTGTCGTGCAGCAGCAGGCTGTACACGTACATACCGGCGGGCAGGTCGGAGAGGTTCAGGGGCATGCCGTTGGTGGCCGCCTCGGGGCGTAGCGTGAATGTGCGCACTTCCCGCCCGATGATGTTACTCAGGCGCAGCTTGTACTCGGCGCCGGGTTTCTGGTTTACGGTCAGCATCACCATCCCCTTGCTGGGGTTGGGGTAGAGGCTGAGGCCCACGCCGGCCGCTTTCGAGTCGAGCGTGGCCAGCGGCGCATTGCTGACGGTGATGCTGCCTATCATGCCCTGCCACGGTCCGCCCGGCGTTGCCTGGAAGGCGTGCGGCTGGCAGTGGTAGGTGATGGTGCCCAGCGCCGTGAACGGCCCGCGCGTAGCCGGCGCATTGGCCGATACATTGAAAGCGGCAAACGACACGCCGTCATCGGCCACCGAAGGATGGAAGCCCGATACCCACTCCCAGCGCACCTGGTCGCCGGGGCGGATAGTGACGTTCTGGGGCGAGAAGACGTTGGAGCCGTCGGCGCCACCCACCTGCACCACCACCGTGGCCGCGTAGCCCGTGAGTGAGGCCAGCAGCAAGCTCACCATTCCAAAAAAACGCGTAGATATTTTCATGATTCGTGAAAGTCAGGGAACGGCACCCGCAAGCGGGCTATTCCAAATATAGGGTTTTTACACTTAAAAGCGGCCGGGCGGCAGGAGGCCAGGGCCAGCGCTGCCGCCAGTAAATCAAGCACCATGCCTAATTGCCGGCCGCGTTCCAGAAGCACAGATGCCAATTGGAGGCAAACGGTTGCGTTGGGTTTAACGCCTGCCTGACTACTCGGATAAATACGCGGATGGGTTGCCTGATGATCAATAAAATACGGGCATTCGCCGCCCCGCCGCCCCGGCCTGCTGAACTGTCAGAGCAGATACCGGATTTCTTTCAGGTCGAAGTGCCGGAGCTGGTCTTGCACCTGCAGCGCCAGCCGGCCGGCATCGTCGACGCCCACAATCTCGCCGGTGATTTGCTGGCCGCCCACTTCAAAGGAATGGGGCTCTTGGTAGCGGTACAGCACGTGCAGGTAGTCGTAGCGCAGGGCGGCAATGCGGCCGGCCCGCAGCTGCAGGTAGCGCCGCTCCAGGCACTCCAGCAGCCGCGAGGCCAGCGGTGCCAGGGCATAGGCGCGCCCGGTCAGCAGCCCCAGCGACGTGGCCGTGGGCACCCCAAACTCCTGCTGGTTCACGTTCAGCCCAATCCCAACCACACTATGCTGAATCATTGTGCCGTTGAGCGTGTTTTCTATCAGGATGCCGCCAAACTTTTGGTTACCATACAGCAGGTCGTTGGGCCACTTCACCCGCAGGGCATTCCCGAAGCCCAGCAGCGTGCCGGCCCAGTCGTGCACGCCCAGCGCCACGGCCTGGCTGAGCAGGAACTGGTCCTGGGCCGCCAAGAAGGCCGGCCGCCAGATAACCGAAAGCGTCAGGTTTTCGCCGGGCTGGGCCTCCCAGGTGTTGCCCCGCTGACCTTTTCCGGCAGTCTGTTTGTCGGTAATTACCACGCAGCCGTCGGTGGCGCGGTTTTCGCCAAGCAAAAGCTGTGCTTCGCTGTTTGTAGAGGCACATTCGGGCAACCAATGCACTTGGCGGCCCGTGAAGAGAGTATGCGGGGAAAGAGGCTCCACTTGATTTTCGTACTTTGTGACGTTCAAACCTAATAATACCCCATGAAAAGTACCCTGGTTCGACAGGATTCGGACAAGTTGGCAGATGTAGTCGTGCGCGGCATGCAGGAGAAGAAGGCGCTCGACGTCGTCGTACTCAATCTCAAAGAACTTAAAAACGCTGTTGCAGATTATTTCATCATCTGCTCGGCTTCCTCAGATACCCAAATCGACGCCATTGCGCGCTCGGTGGAAGAAGAAGTGGAAAAACTTACCGGCCAGAGCCCCTGGCAGACGGAAGGGCGCACCAACCGCGAGTGGGTGCTGCTCGACTACGTAGACGTGGTGGTGCACGTGTTCCTGCGCGACCGGCGCCAGTTCTACGCGCTGGAAGAGCTCTGGGGCGACGCCGAAATCCGGTACGTGGAGGAAGAAACGGTGCCGACCCGGTAAGGTAAAATCCGGCGGGCTGCGTCTGCTTCCGGGAACAAACGTTCGGGCGGGGTGTTCCGCCTTTGTTTTGTGCTTTAGCTAACCTCTATTCATGTCTGATAACACGCCCAAAAAGAAAAAGCCGATGCTGCCCACGCCTGCTCCCAAACCCGGGATGCAGCTGTGGCTGCTGGCTGGGTTGGTGCTGTTTCTGTGCGCCTGGTTGTTTTTCAACCAAAGCGGCAGCACGGTAGAAATCAACCAGCAAAAATTCGAGCAGATGTACGCCGCCGGCGACGTGCGCGACGTGAAGCTGCTCACCGACCGCCGCATGGTGGAGGTGGCGCTGCGCAACGAAGCCATCAAGTCGGGCCGCTACAACCAGCTGCTCAGCCGCCGCGGCCCGCTCACCCTCGACACCAGCCCGCAGTTCGGTTTCCAGGTGGTCGACGGCAAAACCTTCAAGGAGGACTTCGAGAAGCTGCAGGCCAACGTGCCGCTGGAAAAGCGTATCGGGCTGAGCTTCGATACGCGCACCGGCTACGGCGACCTGATTACCACTTGGGGCTTTACCATTCTGCTGTTCGTGGGCTTCTGGTTCCTGATGCGCCGCATGAGCGGTGGGGCAGGGGCCGGCGGCCAGATCTTCAACATTGGCAAGAGCCGCGCGGCGCTGTTTGACGGCGGCGACAAGGTGAAAATCACGTTCAAGGACGTGGCCGGTCTGGAAGAAGCCAAAGAGGAAGTGCAGGAGATTGTGGAGTTCCTTAAGAATCCCAGCAAATTCACGGTGCTCGGCGGCAAAATCCCGAAAGGCGCGCTGCTGGTAGGTCCTCCCGGTACCGGCAAAACCCTGCTGGCCAAAGCTGTAGCCGGCGAAGCCGACGTGCCGTTCTTCTCGCTGTCGGGCTCCGACTTCGTGGAGATGTTCGTAGGCGTAGGCGCGGCCCGGGTTCGGGACCTGTTCAAGCAGGCCAAAGCCAAGGCGCCCTGCATCATCTTTATTGATGAGATTGACGCCATCGGCCGCAGCCGCAGCCGCGGCAACGTGCCCGGCGGCAACGACGAGCGCGAAAACACGCTCAACTCGCTGCTGGTGGAAATGGACGGCTTCGGCACCGACTCCGGGGTTATCATCCTGGCGGCCACCAACCGTCCCGATACGCTGGACTCGGCCCTGCTGCGTCCCGGCCGCTTCGACCGCCAGATCAGCATCGACAAGCCCGACATCAACGGCCGCACTGAGATTTTTCAGGTGCACCTGAAGCCGATTACGCTCGGCACCGACGTAGAGGCCCGTAAGCTGGCGGCCATGACGCCCGGTTTTGCCGGCGCCGAAATTGCCAACGTCTGCAACGAAGCCGCCCTCATTGCCGCCCGCCGCGACAAGAAGATGGTAACCATGCAGGATTTCACCGACGCCGTTGACCGCGTCATTGGGGGCTTGGAGAAGAAAAACAAGATCATCAGCCCCGACGAAAAGCGGATTGTGGCCTATCACGAAGCCGGCCACGCCATTGCCGGCTGGTTCCTGGAGCACGCCGATCCGTTGGTGAAAGTGAGCATCGTACCCCGTGGGGTGGCGGCGCTGGGCTACGCGCAGTATCTGCCGCGTGAGCAGTTCCTCTACAACACCGAGCAGCTCACCGACGAGATGTGCATGACCCTGGGTGGCCGTGCCGCCGAGGAGCTGGTGTTCGGCAAGATTTCCACCGGTGCCCTGTCTGATCTGGAGCGCATCACCAAGATGGCTTACAGCATCGTGACGATGTATGGCATGAATGCCAAGCTGGGCAACATTTCCTTCTACGACTCGAAGGGGCAGAATGAGTACGGTTTCTCGAAGCCGTATTCGGAGGCTACTTCGCAGATGATCGACGAGGAAGTGCGTACCATCATCGAAAACGCCTACATCCGCACCAAGGAGCTGCTGACCGAGCGCCGGCACGAGCTGGAAGTGGTGGCCAAGGAGCTGCTGGAAAAGGAAGTGCTGCTGCAGGACGACCTGGAGCGCCTCGTGGGCAAACGCCCGCACGGCGTGCAAACCAACTACCAGGCCCACATGGCCGGCACCGACCGCTCGGAAACCCTGAGCGAGCGGAAGCAGGAGCACCCCGGCGTGCCCCTCAGCAACGACCTGCCCGACCTGAACCTGCCCGGCGTCGACGCCGACCGCCCCGGTTCCACGGGCGCTACTTCCGAGCCTAGCGGCTCAGCCGTGACGCCTATGTAGACCGGAACGCTGTTCCAGTAAACAAAGAAGCCAGCCCCTCGGGGCTGGCTTCTTTGTTTGTGGGCGGTACTGGTGCTGCTACTATTTGCCCGCCGCCTATGAGCGAGTGAAGGTTCGGCAGTGCTTCGTCGTATCAGGTGCTGTTGAAACAATGGGGCTGGTGCGGCTCTCGCAGCCTGGGTTAGCCAGGCAAGGCGCGAGGCTGAGGCAATGTGCCCGGCGCTACTGGCGGAACTTGCCCTTGCCTTCTTGCGACGCCTGCGGTTTAGCGCTGGACTGCCGCTTGAAGCCGGCCGAATACTCGGTGCTCTGGCGCGTGCCGGAATCGGCTTTCATGTTGCGGCGGTTTTTCAGGTAGTCGCGCGCTTCGGTATAGATTTCGGATTTGCGCTCGGCTTTGTCCATTACCACCTGGTAGTAGCGGCGCGCGGCGGCGGTGTTGTGCTCCTCGTCGGCAATGCGGGCCAGGTTGTAGTTGGCATGCACGTAATAGCCCGGGCCCATCTGGTCGGTTATTTCCGAAAAGACGATGCAGCGCTGGAAATACTCCTTGGCCTTGGAGTTGTTCTTGTATTTGTTGCGGTTCAGCCAGCCCAGATAGTAGGTGGCGTAGCGCCCGCCGAAGCCCTCATAGCCAGGCATACCGCGGTTGAGCTTGTCCAGAATGTCGAGACTGATCTGCTCACACTTACGGAACTCGCCGTTGTTGAAGCTGAGCATGGCGTAGCACCGCTCGAAATAGCCGTTGTCGGGGTAGGCGGTATTGAGTTGGCGCGCCACCTGCAGCGCAGCGGCCGGGTTGTTTTCCCGCTCGCTGCTCAGAATTTTCAGCAGAAAAAACCGGGCCTCGGGGCCGGTATAGAAGCCGTTGGCCGCCACATTGCGGATCTGCTGCAGCCCCAGCTGGCGGTTGCCTTTCGGAAACAGCAGCAGAATCGGGCGCAGCCAGGGGTGCTCTTCCGAAATCCAGGCGGCATAGTAGTTGAACATGCCTTGGCCCAGCAGAAACTCGGGGCTGAGGCCGTTGGCTTCCTTGCTACGCTCCAGATAGTCGAGGGCGCGCTTGCTGCTGACTGTGGCCTTGCGCAGGTTGTGGCGCTCGGCGTTCAGGCGCGCATCGAAGCCGTAGGCGGCGGCCAGGAAAAAGCAGGCCTCGTAGTTCTTGTTATCCAGCTCATACAGCCGCTCGCCTTTGGTGATGGCCGTATCCATGTACGCAAAGAAAATCTTGTCGTGCAGCGGGTTGGTGGCGTTGCTGGGCATGATCTTCCACCACGCGCTGAGCCCCATCAGGAAATAGGGCATCGGGTGCTGCGGGTAGCGGCGGCGCAACGAGCGAAACTGCTTCTCGGCTTGGTCGTGCTTGGAGTTGTAGAGGTTGGTAACGGCGCCGTCCAGCTCGGTCTGAATATCCTTGTCGAGCAGCAGCCAGCCTTTGGTGTCGACGGCGGCCGGTGCCACGTCGATATTTTCCAGCGAGATGTTGCGCATGCCATCTACCAAGGCGCTGTCCGGGGTCTGGCCGAGGGTGCGCAGGCTCAGTAGGATGAAAGCCATTAGCAGCCCTGCCCCCCGCCGCGAGCGTAGGGAGGATGTGATACTAGACAATACCTGTATAAAATAGTAATTTTTATCCATAGACAGAGTCGGTGAAAGGCAAAATTAAGTCTATTTGGCTGATTTTAGGTGTTCTAAGCGTTAAGAAATATAGGATATAATTCAGCGACATGAAAATGAAACGAGCCAGAATATCAGGGCTATGAAGTAAAATGTCGTCGAAACCCCATCTGATACTATTCCAATACCTTGAAATTGTCGGCCAGTGCCGGATATGCCGTTTCGGTCGGCGTAAAAGCGCGCTGTGTGCTTCCCAAAATGGTCCATGCAATCAGGCCGTTTTGCGGCGGCGCGGCTCCGGAAAATACCGGTAAAGCTGCAGGTCCGGGCGGGCCTGCTATCTTTGGGCTATGCCCGAATCGTCCCGCGATATTGTTCTGCGCCGCATCCGCGAAGCGCTCCGGCAGCCTACGCCGCCCAAGCCCGCGCCCGACTTCACGGCCCCGCTACACCCAGCGGCGGCCGACGACTTGGCCGTAGCCTTTGCCGAAAGCTTTGTGCGCGTGGGCGGACAGCTGTATTTCTGCGAGTCGGCAGAGCATTTCTACGACCAGCTTTTTGCCTACAAGAAGGAAAAGGAGCTCGACAACCTCTACGTGTGGGAGCCCGAGCTGAAGAAGCTGCTGCACGCTGGCGGCCTCGTGTTCCGGCAGGACGAAACCGACTTCCTGGCCCACGCCGACGCCGGCCTGACCACCTGTGAGGCCCTGATTGCCCGCACCGGCAGCGTGCTGGTGAGTGCCGCCACCGGCAGCGGCCGCCGCCTCAGCATCTATCCCGACCAGCACCTGGTGTTTGCCCGCACCTCGCAGGTAGTGGCCGACATCGGCGACGCTCTGCAACGCCTGCAGGCTCATTACGGCCCCGACCATCTGCCGTCGATGATTTCGCTCACGACCGGCCCCAGCCGCACGGCCGACATTGAAAAGACCCTTGTGCTCGGTGCCCACGGCCCGCGCAGCCTCGCCCTGTTTTTGCTGGATGACGAAACCGACCCCGCCACCCCGCCTGCCTGATCTGGCGCTGCCGCCCGGCCGCCGCATCTATTTCGCTTCCGATTTCCACTTGGGTGCCCCCGATGCCGCCAGCTCGCTGGAACGGGAGCGGCGCATTGTGCGCTGGCTCGACGAGGCCGCCAAAGACGCCGCCGCAATCTACCTGCTCGGCGACATCTTCGACTTCTGGTTTGAGTACCGCCACGCCATTCCGCGGGGCTTTATCCGGCTGCAGGGCAAGCTGGCCGAGCTGACCGACGCCGGCCTGCCCATCATCTTCTTCACCGGCAACCACGATATGTGGATGTTCGACTACTTCACCAAGGAGCTGGGCATCCCGATTCTGCGCCACCCGGTGAGCCAGCAGATTGGCGGGCGCGAGTTCCACATCGGCCACGGCGACGGCCTCGGCCCCAAGGACTACACCTATAAGATGCTGAAACGGGTGTTTGCCTCGCCGATGTCGCAGTGGCTGTTTGCGCGGCTGCACCCCAACCTGGGCATCGGCATTGCCAACCGCTGGAGCCGCCGCAGCCGCATTCAGAATGCCGCCGCCGACGCGCAGTACTTCGGCGAGGACGAGTGGCTGCTGATATATTGCCGGGAGCTGGAAAAGCGTTTCCACCACGACTATTACGTGTTCGGCCACCGCCACCTGCCGCTCGACGTATCGGTAGCGTCCGGCAGCCGCTATGTCAACCTCGGCGAGTGGGTCAATTATTGCTCCTATGGCGTCTATGATGGTACGGACCTGGCATTGCAGCATTTCGAGAAGGGCTGATTTAGCGCTTCCTGCGCATAATCAGCCCCGCAAGTGGCTGCGGCAGTTGGCGCTTTTCGGATTGCTAGCTATGCAGTGCGCCTTTGCTGCTGCCCAAACTACGGCGCCCACGCCGGCCTCGGTAGCGCCGCCCGGCCGGCCCGCGCCGGCTGCCGCTGCTCCGGCTGTAGCGCAGCTGCCGGCGGCCGCGCCCGGCAGCACTTGGCAGCTGGTGCGCACCATTGCGCTGCCCCAGCCCGGCGTGGCGTCGCTGGACCGGCGCGGCAACCTCTACGTGGCCGACTCGCGCGACAACATCCACCAGTACGGCCCCGACGGGCAGGCCCTGAACGTGTATTCGGCGCCCCAGCCTGGGCACGTGGCGCAGCTCGAAGCCTGGAACACCACAAAGATTCTGGTTTTTTACGACGACCGCCAGCAGCTGCTGTTGCTCGATAGGTTTGCGGCGCCGCTGGGCGAGTTCAACCTGCTCGACCTGCTCGACGGCACCGCCCGGGCCGCCACCCTGGCCCCCGACGACCGGCTCTGGCTGCTCAACGAGTCGGACCTGACGCTGCGGCAGTTTGATGCCGCCACCCGGCGCTTCACGGTGTCCACGCCCCTCGACCTGCTGATTGGCCGCTCCCGGCCCGATTTTCGGTTTCTACGCGAATACCAGAACAACCTCTACCTGGTGGACCGGGTGAACGGCATCTACGTGTTCGATAACCTGGGCAACTACCGCAAAAAGCTGCCGTTTCCGGGCCTCAGCACGGTGGGCTTCCGCGCCGATGAGCTGTATTTTCTGGCCGATGGCGCCGTGCAGCTTTTGCAGCTCTACACGCTGGCGCAGCGGACGGTGCCCCTGCCTGCCGGCGTGCCGGCCGCAGAAGTGCGCCAGGTACTGCTGGGCGAGAGCTACGCCTACCTGTTCACGCAGGCGGGCCTGCAGGTGTACAAGCTGTAGGGTAGGAGCGGCCGGAACTGCCTCAGCCAGTAAAGCTGAGCCATAACTCTGGCAGAGGCAGGTCGTTAGGAATAAAGTAGGGCCGCGCAGGCTGCGTGGCTCCTGTTTTTCTTCCTCCCACACTTCGCCGCTTATGAGAGCTCTCGTGTATCATGGAATGAAGGACGTCCGCGTAGACACCGTGGATGATCCGACGATTGAAGACGCCCGCGACGCCATTATCCGGGTGACCAGCACGGCCATCTGCGGCTCCGACCTGCACATCTACAACGGGAGCATTCCGCAGCCCCGGCCCATGGTGCTGGGCCACGAGTTCATGGGCATCGTGGAAGAAGTTGGGAAGGGCGTCGGCGGCAAAATCAAGGTCGGCGACCGGGTGGTGGTGCCGTTCCCGATTTCCTGCGGCACCTGCTACTTCTGCAACCACGAGCTGCCCGGCCACTGCGAAAATTCCAACCCCGACCACTACGGCCCCGAAGGCGGCCTGCTGACCGAAAAAGGCGGCGCCCTGTTCGGCTACACCGACCTCTACGGCGGCTACAACGGCGGCCAGGCCGAGTATGTGCGCGTACCCTACGCTGACTACGGCCCCCGCGTCATCCCCGATTCGCTGACCGACGAGCAGGCCCTGTTCCTGACCGACATCTTCCCGACCGGCTACTCCGGCATCGACTGGGCCGACGTAAAGGGCGGCGAGTTCGTGGCTATTTTCGGAGCCGGGCCGGTGGGCATCATGGCCGCCAAGTCGGCATGGCTGCGTGGGGCCGGCCGGGTCGTCATCGTCGATACCCAGCAGTACCGGCTGGATCTGGCGAAGAAATCGGCCCAGGCCGAAACCATCCTCTGGGACAACGCCAAAGACGTTATCGAGCAGATCCGGGCCATGAGCGAAGGCCGCGGCGCCGACGTGTGCGTGGAATGCGTGGGCTTCGAGCCCGACCGCGACCTGCTGGACCGTGCTAAGGCCGTGCTCAACCTCGAAAAAGGCTCGCCCAAAGTGCTGGAAGCCTGTATGAGCGCCGTGCGCCGGGGTGGCATCGTGACGGTGCTGGGCGTGTACGCCACGCCGTTCGACAACTTCCCCATCGGCCAGTTTTTCGACAAAGGCATCACCCTGCGCGGGGGGCAGGCTCCCGCCCAGAAGCACATTGACAAGCTGCTGCAGTATGTGATAGAAGGCAAAGTGGTGCTCGACGACATCATCTCGCACCGCCTGCCGCTGTCGGAAGCTGCCCACGGCTACGACATCTTCCGCAACAAGAAAGACAACTGCACCAAAGTGGTGCTGAAGCCTTAGACCTGGCATAGTCGGTTGCCGCTTCTGCAAAAGAGCCTATCCGTTGGTAGGCTCTTTTTTTGGGCTAACCGGCCGTTGAACCGACGGTTTTGGTGTGCTGTTACGCCAGCCGGACTGGCAGATTTCTGCCTACATTTGGATAGAACGACGCTGGTTGTTCTTTACCGCCCTGTTTGCTCTGCCACAACCATTTCTCTGTTATGTCTGCTGCTCTTTTCCGCCGAATCAGGTTCCGTTTATTCATGGGAATACTGGCGGCCGGAGCAGGCCTGAGCACCGGGCAGGCCCAGCAGCAATACCGGCCCGAAGGCCGACTGGCGCCCGGCCTCGCCGAAGCCCGCACCCCGCGCCTGCTGCGCGTGAGCGTAACCGATGCTGCTGCGTTCCGGGAGTGGCTGGCGCGCACGTACCCGGCCGCCACCGTGCAGCCTGAGCCGCGCCAGCCCCGGCTGCTGCGCGTGCGCGGCGTGGCCGCCTCCGCGCTGGCCGCCTGCCCCTGGGTGAGCTTCGTGCAGGCTGCCGACCGGGAGGCCCGGCCCGAGCGGCTGGTCAACGGCAACGACTTCACAGCCAACAAGGTCACGGCCGTGCACGCCCGCTACCCCCAGCTTACCGGGCAGGGCCTCACGGTTTCGGTGAAGGAAGCCCCCCTCGACCTCAACGACCTCGACTTCCGGGGCCGCCTCGTAAACCCCGATCCGCAGGCCGCGCTGCTGAACTCGCACGCCACCACCATGGCCACCCTGATTGCGGGCGGCGGCAACTCCGGCCCCAACGGCAAAGGCGCCGCCTGGCAGGCCCGCATTGCCCAGTCCAGCTACGCCAACCTGCTGCCCGACGACGGACCCGGCCTGGCGGCGCAGGGCGTATCGGTGCAGAACCATTCCTACGGGGTGAGCGTGGAGAACTTCTACGGCCAGGAGGCCCGCGCCTACGACGAGCAGGCCGCGCAGTATCCCACGCTGCTGCACGTATTCTCGGCCGGCAACTCCGGCAACCGGCCCGCGCCGGCCGGCCCCTACGCCGGGCTGGCGGCCACTGCCAACCTCACCGGGGAGTTCAAAAACGCCAAAAATACCCTGAGCGTGGGCGCTACTGATGCCCTGGGCCAAGTGGCCCCGCTCAGCTCTCGCGGCCCCGCCGCCGACGGCCGCGTGAAGCCCGAGCTGGTGGCCTTCGGCGAGGGCGGCAGCTCCGATGCGGCGGCGCTGGTGTCGGGCGTGAGCCTGCTGGCCCAGCACGCGCACCGGCAGCGTAGCGGCGCGCTGCCCTCGGCGGCGCTGCTGCGGGCCGTGCTGCTGAACACGGCCGATGACACCGGCCGGCCCAACGTCGATTTTGTGGCCGGCTACGGCCAAGTAGACGCCCTGGGCGCCGTGCAGACCATGCTCGACGGCCGGTTTCGGGGCGGTAGCGTGGCGGCCGGGCAGGAGCAGGTGTTCACACTGACGGTGCCCGCCGGCGTGCACCGGCTCAAGGCCACCCTGTGCTGGACCGACCCCGCTGCCGCCGCCAACGCCGCCACCCCGCTGCTCAACGACCTGGACCTGACCCTGGTGCGCCCCACCGACGGCCAGCGCTGGCTGCCCTGGACGCTCAGCGCCTATCCGCACCCCGATTCGCTGGCCCGCCCCGCCCGCCGCCGCCCCAACCACCGAGACAATGCCGAGCAAATCACCCTCGACCTGCCCGCCGCCGGCACCTACGAGCTGCGCGTGCGGGGCTACCAGCTAGCACAGGGTCCCCAGGCCTACAGCCTGGCCTTCGAGCTGGAATCGGGGCTGGCGTGGGTGCACCCGACTTCGGCCCGCAACCTGCGGGCGGCGGAGGCGGCGCTGCTGCGCTGGCAGTGGGCCGGCCCGGCCACTACCGCCCGGCTGGAGTTTCAGCCGGCAGGCCAGACTGCCTGGAGTTTGGTGAGTAACACAGATCTGGCCCCGCAGACGCTGCGCTGGACCACCCCCGCTACGCCCACGCTGGGCCGGCTGCGGCTGCAGTCGGGCTCCGAAACGGTGGAGTCGGACACGTTTTTTGTGGCCGCGCCTCCAACTCTGCAGGTGCTCTACAGCTGCCCCGAGGAAACCCGGCTGGCCTGGAGCCGCGTGCCCGGCGCCACTCAGTACCAGCTATACCGCCTCGGCGCCACCCACCTCGAGCCCTACCGCCTGCTCACGGATACCACCCTGACCCTGCCGCCCGCCGAGGCCGCCGCCCGCTACTTCGCCGTGGCCCCTCGCGTTGGCGGCCGGCTGCGCGAGCAAAGCCTGACCGTGGATGCGGGGCCCACCAACAACGGCTGCTACATCCGCTCGTTTCTGCCGGTGCAGCCCGTGGCCGACACCGTGCGCTTCCGGCTGCTGCTGAGCAGCACCTACCAGCTGCGGCAGGTGGCCCTGGAGCGCCGCGCTTCCGATGGCAGCTTCGGCCCGGTACAATCCGTCAGCCCCGTGCCCGGCCTCACGCTGCTCCTGACCGACCCCAACCCCGCGCCCGGGCGCAGTGAGTACCGGGCCCGGCTGGAGCTCGACAACGGCCGCGTGTACTACAGCGCGGTGGAAGCCGCCTTCTTCCTACGCGCCCCGGCCGATGTGCTGGTGTATCCGGTGCCGGTGACGGCCGGCGAGCCCCTCACCATCGTCGGGCCCCGCGACCAGGCCCTGCGCATCCGGCTGTTCGACCTGACCGGCCGCCTGCGCCTCGACCTGACCACCGACAACACCGCCCAGCAGACCCTCGATACCCGGGGTCTGGAGCCGGGCACGTTCCTGCTGCGCATCGGCGCCCCGGGCGGCCGCGAGGTCACGCGCCGCATTGTGGTGCTGTAAGCTGGCTGCCGAAGCGCCCCGGCCGGGCTCCGGGCCACTTCGCCGTGCGTTGGGCCCGGGTCGCGCACAAGCCGCGTAGCGGCACCCGGGCGTGGCCACCTTCAAACGACTGCAGGCCGGATATCGGCGCCAGGGCTGCGTAGCCCCGGCACTGATATCCGGCCTTTTTTCGGGGCGCGGCGTGGGCGTTTCTGGTACCCGGCGCCACCGGCGGCCTGTGCGCCGCGGGGAGGGCTGCACCAAGTAGGGCAGGCCAAAGGGCGGTGGCAAGCGGCGAGGGCGGCGGGGCGGCCAGTATACGCCGCGTGTGGCCCACAAAAAAACGGCCCCGGTTCTTGGTAGAACCGGGGCCGTTTTGGGTCAGGCTATGCCTGGATTAGTGCTTAGTACACGTAGTTGAGGGCAGTTACGTCGTTCGCATTGAACGGACGGTTTACGCCGTTGCCTACGCAGGCCAGCATCCACGAGCTTGGATCAGCGCCCGAGGGCGTGCCGGGGATGAGGATAGCGCCCACGGTGCTGGCGCCTTCGTTGGAAGCCGAGCCGCCGCAGCTATACGCACGGTTGAAGTAATCGGTGTGGCGGAAGCCGATGGCGTGCCCGATTTCGTGCGCCATGATGGTGGCGATGTAGTTCACGTTGGTGCTGTTGATAGCCGTAGGCGACAGTTTGAAGCCGGGTGCAGGGTTGCCACCCGATGGGAAGCCGCCCGACTGACCCAGTACGCCGGCACCCAGGTTGGCCGACGTGATTGGCAGGTTGGCCGTGCCCGAGGTGATGCGTACGAAACGCAGACGCAGGTTCTGGGCGTTGTAGCGACGGATGGCTTCGTCAGCGGCCGACACATAAGCTGAAGGGAAAGAGCCTTCCAGCTTCACAGTGAGGGTGCGGGGCAGGCCGGTCACCAGGTTGGTTGTGCGGTACTGCTCGTCTTCGCCTACGCGCATGAGCTGGGTCTGTGGGCCGCTAGCCAGCACTTCGTTGGTCAGTAGGATGTCGCCTTCCACTACCACGCCGTCTTCCACTTTGCGGGCATCCGAAGTACCAAAGCCGAGGGCCCGGATCTGGTCGATAGTTTCTTCGGAGAGTTCATTTTTGGCAAGTACTTCCTGCTTCTTTTCGCACGAAGAAAGCGACATGGCGGCGCCGAGCATCAGGGCCAGAGGAGTCAGTAAACGGGGTGCTTTCATGGAAATGGTTTGGTTGGTTGTGGAAGTGAAAGAACGAATTGCGCTGAAAACTTACGAACTTATTGATGATATCACAAAATATGTTCGATATAATTGACAGAATTATACACATAGGGTATTTTCACTATTCTTTCTGTGATATCCCAAAAGCTGGCTTTCCGTGCGTTGATGAAGGAATGATGAAGATTTGGGCGGGATAAGTATTTTATCATTCCGCCTGCTCTTTAGACCGCGCTGTCACATTGGTTTTACCCTATCAACGTTAGGCCCGGCGGCGGCCGGCATGGCGCACCTTATACCGGGCACGGTCATCCGTAGCTGTTTTCTGTATCTTTGTCTGAAACCGATTTTCCGCGGCGCACCGCGCCGCTTCACTATATAGATACCTCACCAGTGGCCTGTTCTACTTGCTCATCCGGCTCATCCGGTGGAGGCTGCTCTACCAATTCTGCCTCGGGCTGCGGCTCGAAAGGCAGCTGTAGCAGCGGCTGTACGCGTCTTAATGTCTTCGACTGGCTCCAGGATTTAGATACCCCCAGTGATTTCAAGGGCTTCGACCTGGTCGAAATCCGCTTCAAAGGCGGCCGAAAGGACTTCTACCGCAACGCCAGCCACCTGCCCCTCATCACCGGCGACGCCGTGGTGATTGAGGCCGGCGGCAGCGGCTGGCACCTGGGCCACGTCTCGCTTAAGGGCGAGCTGGTGCGCCTGCAGATGAAAAAGAAGAAGGTGCCCACCGACTCCAAGGACATCCGCAATATTCTGCGGGTAGCTACCGAGCAGGACGTGGAGCGCTGGAATGCCGTGCGCGACTTGGAAACCGGCACCATGTTCCGGGCCCGCACCGTGGTGGACGAGCTGCGCCTGAAAATGAAGCTCTCCGATGTGGAGTATCAGGCCGACCGCACCCGCGCCACGTTCTTCTACTCGGCCGAAGACCGGGTGGACTTCCGCGACCTGATCAAACGCCTCGCCGACGAGTTTCGGGTGCGCGTGGAGATGCGCCAGATTTCGCTGCGCCACGAGGCCGGCCGCCTGGGCGGCATCGGGGTGTGCGGGCGCGAGCTGTGCTGCTCCACCTGGCTCACCGACTTTAAGAGCGTGAGCACCACCGCCGCCCGCTACCAGAACCTGAGCCTCAACCCGGCCAAGCTCTCGGGCCAGTGCGGCCGCCTCAAGTGCTGCCTCAACTACGAGCTCGACACCTACCTCGACGCCCTCAAGGACATTCCGCAGGTGCAGCGTCCGCTCATTACCAGCAAGGGCGAGTACGTGCTGCAGAAAACCGACATCTTCCGCCGTAAAATGTGGTTTGCCGTGCGCGGCGACAACAACTGGGTGGTGCTGACCACCGACCGGGTGCGCGAGGTGCAGGACATGAACAAGCGCGGCGAAGTGGTGGATACGCTGCTGGTAGCCCTGCGCGAAGAAGAAAAGGCGCCCGACGTGACGGCCATCGTGGAAGGCTCGCTGGAGCGCCTCGATGACAAGATCAAGGCGGGCAAGCGCCTGAAGCGCACCAAGAAGAAAGGCCGCTCCGAGGCGCCTGCCGAAGACCGCCCAGCCGCCGCCGCCCCACGCGGCAGTGGCCGGCCGCGCCCGGCCGCCACGGCCGCGCCAGCACCTTCCGATGCCGACGGCCCTGCCGCCACGCCCGCAGCGGAAGGTGCTGCCGAAGAGCCGCGCCGTCCGCGCGGGGCAGCTGCCCGCCCCCTCAACCGCCGCAACAACCGCAACCGCACCGGCAGCAGCGCCGAAGGCAGCACCCGCGACGATGCCAGCCGTGGCGAGGGCCGTGAAAGCCGCCGCAATGCCGACGGCAGCGCCGCCGAGCCTCGCCAGGGCCGGAGCGGCAGTGAGCGGCGCGGTGGCCGGGGCAACTCCAGCACTCCGGCCTCCGGTGATGCCGGTACCCGCCCAACCCCGCCCGAAGGCAGCGCAGGCAGCCCCGAGCGGCCCGCCCGCGAAGGCCGTGAAGGTGGCCGCGGCCGCCGCGGCGGCCGCCGGGGTGAAGGCGGCAACCGCGGCGAAAACCGAGGCCCGGCCGCTACTCCGCCCAGCGCTTCCTAGAGTCAGTAGTTGATGTCTATGCTCAAGCTATTTCGTTTGCTGCCCTTGTTGGCTTTGGTAGCGGGTCTAACGGCCTGCGACCAAAGCCAGCTCTATGAAAAGAACGTCGATTTTGAAGGCTACACTTGGTCGGTGCGGCAGAAGCCGGCTTTCACGTTCGACATTGCCGACACCACTCAGCGGTACGACGTGTACTTCAACGTGCGCAATGCCTCCGCCTACGGCTACTACAACCTGTACCTGAAGCACACGCTCACGGCCCCCGACGGCAAGCCCGTGTCGCAGCTGCTGCACCAGATGCTGCTCATGGACCCCCAAACCGGCGAGCCCCGCGGCCGCGGTACCGGCGACATCTACGACCACCAGTTTCTGGCCCTGCCTAACCAGCGGTTCCGGCAGACGGGTACCTACAAGCTGGTGCTGGAGCAGTACATGCGCCAAGACCAGCTGCCCGGCCTGATGGCCGTGGGGGTGCGCGTGTCCCAGGCTGCTGCGAGCAAGCCGTAGCAGCCTGACCAATAAAAAGCAGGCCGCCGCACTTACTCTATAGAAGTTGGTGCGGCGGCCTTTTTTATGCGGCAGGGCGTAAGCCTTGTTACCTGCTGTTATGCCGGGGCAGTAGCGCGCACTGCGTAGTTCGCGGCCCCGCGCCGTTCGGGTGGTTGTCGTTCTGGAGCGCGAACTACAAAGTTCGCGCTACTGCTCCGGCATCATTGAAATCAACGCCCTGCTGAACAGCCATTATTAAAACAAGAAGCTCCGACCCTGAGGCCGGAGCTTTTGCAGATAGCCAACGGAAGGCGGTATTACACGGCGGCAATACGCTCTACTTTCACGGCATTGAGGCCTTTCTTACCTTCAATTACCTCAAAGGAAACCCGGTCGTTTTCACGGATTTCGTGAATCAGACCCGTTTGGTGCACGAAAATATCCTGCTCGTTTTCGTCCTGGATGATAAAACCGAAGCCCTTCGATTCGTTGAAGAACTTCACTTTGCCTGTTTTCATAGAAGAACCTGCTTGTAGTGGAAGTGTGGAAAAGACGCCGGTAAATCTAATAGCTATTTCGAATAATCAGGCACGAAGGGCCAGTGGCGCCGGGTGCGCCCTCCCGGCTGCCGCCGCTGGCGGCCCGGCGTAAGGCGGCTGGCCCGGGCGAACCGGGAGCTTGCCAGTCAGCACGAACCATGCGGGAAATGGCCCCGTATAGCACGGTAGCTGCCACACCTATTCCCGCCAACATGGCAGCCCCGCCCATGGAAAACGACGAAAAAAAACCGCATAACACCGCCCCCGATTCGGCCGCGCCAGCTGCCGCCGACAACAGCAACTCCACCGTAGGGAGCGAAGGCAGCCGCTACGACAACAGCAGCACGCAGGCCAGCTTCCAGGATCCCGACCGGCTCGAAAACCAGCAAAGTAGCCCCGACCGGGGCGAGTTTGGTGCCCACGGCCACCTCGGCCACACGCACGGCGGCTACGGCAACCAAGTGCGCAACCTCACCCCGGAGCCAGCCCGCGAGGCCGCCCCGCCCTCCGATACCACTGCCCACCACGACGGCCACCAGACCCCACAAGGCAACGGCGACAACGGCCAGGGCATGGGCGGAGCCACCAGCCAGCAAAACGACAATGGCTCGGACGTAAGCCGTAGCGAAGGCTATAGCGCCGACTACGGCAACACCTCCGGCGGCAGCCCGCTGCACGCCGAAGTGTCCAACTCGGCACAGGACACCGGCCGCAACCAGCGCGAAGACGACCACTCGTCCCGCGGCGGCTACGACAACCAGGGCCACCCCGACGACAGCAACTACCGCCAGCCCACCCCCGGTGCCGCCGCCGCCTCTGGCACGGCCAGCGCCCAGGACGAAGCCGGCCGCCCCGCTGCCCATCCCGAAGAAGCTAACGCCGGCGCTGGTAGTAGCTACAGCGGCAGCACCCAGGACGGCCACGGCTCGCGCGGCGGCTCCTACAACGACGAGTACGACGCCGCCAACGACAACAGCCAGGCCGGCTCGCCCGCCCGCGGCGACTACGACAGCCAGGACCAGAGCCAGAACTACGGGCAGCAAAGCCGCCAGGAAAACCGCCCGGCCGGCGAAAAGGATACCGACTATGGCGCCACCCCCAAGCGCACCGGCACCCAGGAATAAGGCGTAATCGGCTGCTTCGGCACCAAGCAAAACGGCCCGCTACCTTAGGTAGCGGGCCGTTTTGCTTTAGCTGTAAAGGTGTTATCGGGCTTTGCGGGTGGCGCGGTAGATGCGGCCCTTCTCGTTGCTGACCATGAAGTCGGTGTTGTTGAGGAAGGCCAGCGCCTCGGCTTGTCCGGTGGTGGGCAGCGCCAGGCAGGACTTAGGGCTATCGAACAGGCGGCGGCCGGGCTGGCGCTCCAGCAGATACACGTGGCCGTAGCCGAGCAGCGCCACCGTGCGGCCGTCGGGGCTGATGTCGGCGGCCGTAACCCAGGTGTTGATGCGGAGGCTGTCGAGGAGAGTAGCTACGTGGTTGCCGGGGCGGGCGGGCAAGGAGTAGAGCTTCACGTAGTGGCCCTTGCCCCGGTTTTTGGTGAATAGATAGAGGCTGTCCTGATGATAATAGAAGGCCTCGCAGTCGAAATTGCGGGCGGCTTTGCGGGGCGGAAACTCTCGCTGGTCGGAGTAGCGGAACCGGATGGTGTCTACCTGATCGAGCTTGGGGCCGCTGAGGCGGTAGATGGCCAGGTTGCGCCGCTTGTTCTGGTTGTTGCCGAAGTCGCCGATGTAGAGGCGGCCGGCGTTGTCGCGGGCTAGGTCTTCCCAGTCGATGTTGGTGAGCGGGGCCAGGTTCAGGGTTTGCAGTACGTCGCCCTGGGGCGTCACCCGGAACAGCGACTGCGCGCTGCCGCCGTCGCCGTGGGTCCAGAGGTCTTCCTGCACCCCGGCCAGCGCAAAGCCCGAGCTTTCCTTCACCAGTGGCTGGCGCATGCGGCCCGTCTGCTCTACCTTATAGTGCTTGTTGATCTTAATAAATTCTCCCCGGCCATCCTGGGAGCCGCAGCCACACACCACCGACTGCAGAAAAACGAGAATTGGAAACAGCTTGTCGCGCAGCAGAAACAGCATGAAAATGAAGAAAGGTTAGCCGTTTAACTCCCAGCAGGCCCGAAGGGTTGGGCCCGCAAAGCTACTGCGCCGGCTGAAGCGGCCTCATTTAATCAGCAGATAGGGCAGCAGCTTCTCGTAGGTGGCCTCGTCGAGGATGCGGATCTGGCGCAGGTCGGTGGGCTGCCGGAACGGACCGTGCTGCTGGCGGAAGGCCACCACCACCCGGGCCAGGCGCTTGCCCACGTAGGGGTGGCTTTGCAGCACTTCAAACGGCGCATTGTTGATATCCACGCCCTCCGGCACGAAACCAGGCCGCACGAACGTGTACTTGCGCAGGCTGTCCACCAGGTCGGGCGCGTCGCGCAAGCTGTAGAGCTCAGACAGCTGCCCGGCCTCGCGGAAGCCGCCTAGCCGCTGCCGGTAGTCCACCACCCGCGCCGAAAGCCCCCGCCCGATGCCCCGGATCTGCATCAGCTGCGTGGTATCGGCCGTGTTCAGATCGAAGGGCTGCAGGTTGCGAGGCTTGCGCGGGTAGGCACTGGCGGCCGGTCCGCCGGCCCCAAAGCGGCGGCTGGCCGGGTCGGTGGCGCGGTCGGGGCGGGCGGCGTAGGTGCGCGGCTCACGCGGCGGCAGGGCCTCAGGCAGCTGGATGTAGGGCGCGAGGCGGGCGTAGGTGGTGTCGGAGAGGCCGTAGGCGCGCCGGAGCTGCTCTTTGGCCCGGAAGCCGCCCACCGCGTCGCGGTATTTCACCAGCCGCTCACCCAGCCAGGCCGGCAGCCCGCGCGCCTGCCAGTCGAGGCTGGAAAACCGGTTGGGGTCGAAAGGAGCCAGAGCCACCTGCGGCACGCGGGGCCGGCGCGGATAGGTGCGGCGCGGGTAGCGGCTGCCGGAGCCGGCGTAGGTGGGGCGGGACTGGCGTTTGGCGGCCAGCTCAGTGGCCCACTGGTTGAGTTGGCGTTGGTCGGCGGCGGGATTATAGGAAGGCAGGTGCGGCCGCAGCAGCAAAGGCGCCACCAGCAGCCCTAGCAGCAGCGTCAGGAGCACCGCAAAGCCCGTGGTTTCGCGGCGCGAAAACCCGAAGTAGCGTCGCCGCGCCACCCGAAACCGGGCCCGAAAACCAGTAGCGGGCGCCTGGGCCCTGGTGGGGGGAGGAGAGGGTAGCGGCATACCGGGTAAGCATAGAATATTGGTACAGAATAAGCTGCAATCAATATAGCAAGCCGCCTATTCATCCCCAAGCCCGGCCGGCAGCTACTTCCGGATTTTCACGTCCACGTCGTAGCGGTAGCGCGGCGGCCCGCCCAGCGGAATAGCAAAAAACGGCAGCGCCACGTCGTACTGGTCCGTGACGTAGAACACCAGGTCGTTGCCTTCCTTGGTGAGCGAGGTCAGGCGCATGTCCAGCGAGAGGCCGTGCTCTTTGCTGCTGATGGGGTGCTGGCTGCGGGCCCACACGTTGTCCTGGCTCACGCTGGCCGGGTGGCCGTTTTTAGCCACGCTGAAGATCTTGATGGTCACGTCGCCGTCGAGGTCGAAGTTGCTTTGCGTGATGCTCACCACCCGGTCGTTGACGTAGGGGTAGAGGTGCGTAATGGCGCGCCGGGTGGGCACCAGCCGGAAGGCATACTCGTAGGTGAAGGCGTTGCCGCCCTCCACGGCCACGTTCTGGGTGGGGCTGGTGCTGAAAAAGTAGCGGTACAGGTTGCCGTCGTCGCCGGCTTTGCCCTGCACAATCAGCTTGAACACGTAGCCATCAAACTCCGGCACGTACTCGCCCTCCAGCGGGTTGAGCGGCCCGAACGTGTACCACTTGCCATCGTATTTCGCGTCGGCCCCAAACTTCACCTGTTTGAGCAAGGTGCCGGAGCGAAAGTTGCCGCCCGGTTTGGGCTTGCGGGCGTCGGGGGCGGAGTGGGTGCCGGGGCCGCCGTAGAGGCTGAACTCAGTGGTGGTGTTCCAGTTGAAGCGCTTCTCGTCGAGCTGGCCGCCGCAGTCGGGGTCGAAGACCCGGATGTACACCGGCTGGCGGTTTTGCTTGGGCACCAGAAAGAAAAAGGTCTGGGTGAAGTCGTCGTCGCCCCAGCTAGGGTCGGCCTGGGCCCCGAACGTGACGAGGGAAGCAATATTTTCGCCGGGGCTGGGCACTGCCTGGGCCCAGGCCGAAAAGGCGGAGATAGTCAGGAAAAAGACGCTAAATAGAAACCGATACATATAGACAAGGTATCAGAAAATGGTGTGAATCTTCTATAATGCAGGCTGCGTAATTGCCGATGCCACCCCTGGCCCGTATCATTACGCGCCGTTCTGCCGCTCTCTATCCTGTTTGCACCCCGTCATGAGTCAGCCCACCACCCGCACCTCCGAATTCTTCGATGGCCTGACTGCCGAGCTGACCGCCTTGCGTGAAGTGACGCAGCACCGCTTCCGGCCCCTGACCGACGACCAGCTGAACCGTCGACCCTCGCCCGACACCTGGAGCGTGGGCCAGTGCCTGGAACACCTCAACATCATCGGTGGCTTCTACCTGCCTACCATCACGCGCAAGCTCAAGCGGGCCCAGGAGCGCGGCAGCACCCCCGCCGAAACCGTGAAACACGGCTACATCGGCCAGAAAATGACGGCCGCCCTGAAGGTGCCGCCCACGGACAAACCTCTGAAAACGCCCCAGCAGTATGCCCCCAGCGGCTCGCGGCTGCCGCGCACCGTGGTGGAGGTGTTCGGCCGCCAGCTCGATGAGCTGCTGAGCTTGCTGGAGCAGGCCCGCCGCGTCAACGCCAACGCCGTGCGCATCCCCAACCCCATCATTCCGCTGCTCTGGCCCCGCCTCACCGACGTGCTAGAAATGCTGGTGGTGCACATCCGCCGCCACGTAACGCAGGCCGAGCGGGTGCTGCAGGGTCACGGCGTGGCGGCCTGAGCGGCGCACAACTAAAGCGGAAAAGTATAGCATAAAAGAAGAGCTGCTGGTCCACCCGGCAGCTCTTCTTTTATATCTAGGCAGCACCAATTACTTCGCCCCAAAAAAATAGGTCAAACCAAGTTGGAGGTTGCGGTTGCGGATTTTGTTTTTGGGCTCGTCGTTATTTCGGTCGTTGGGGGCAATGTTACTGATACCCATGGCGTAGCCGAGCTGTGCCTGCATTGGGCCAACCTTGTAGCCCACGCCAAATGTGGCGCCCAGGTCGAGGCGGCGGTAATAAGCTTTTGAATTGTCGGTACCGGCCTGGTCGGCGAATTCTACGTCGTATTTCCCTTCAAGAATATCGTTGAGGCTGCCAGTAGTATACTTCAGCTCCTCTTTGCCCTTGCCACTCAGTGCCAGCCCGAAGTATGGACCAGCAAATACTTGCAAGCCTGTGGCGCCGTTAGCGGTATACACCACATTCAGGGGTACTTCCAGATAGTTGAGGCGTAGTTCTTCCTGGTGAGTCGAGACCCTGTTAGGGCTGGAATCTTCCAAATCAACCCGGTAGCCCTTTTGGCTGTAGAGCAACGCCGGCTGAAAGGCAACATTGCCGAAGCCAATGTTGGCCGCTACGCCAGCCTGCGCACCAAAGCGCATTTGCGAGTTTAGAACATACGACGCCTGAGTGTGGTAGCTGAAATCGGCGAAATTAGCCCCGATGCGGGGGCCAAAACTGATTTGTGCCTCAGCGGCAGGAGCAGCCAGGGTTACAGTTGCCATACCCAGCAGGGCGGTAAATAGGGACTTCATAAAAAAGAGGAAAATAGGGGGTAAGTGAACCTGTTTGGTTGTATTCGGCGCGAATATAGACTGCTTCGCTACGGGCTTTCCTTCCGACGCAGGAGCTAGCCGCCAACTTTCTGCCAGAGTGAATATGGAATTGCGCAGGAACAGGCATCTGGATTTTACCAACTTGCCGTTTCCCGTCGTTTCAAGCCTATGCGTTCCTTCCTCTTTAGTTTGCTGGCCCTGCTGATGTTGCTCCCTGGCTCCTCCCAAAACCCGCCGACGGGTGCCGGCCCCGGTACCCCCGCCGCCTGGAAGAAAATCGACCAGCTGCTGGCCAAAGACCAGACGGCCTCGGCCGATAAGCTGGTAGAGGCCATTTACCAGCAGGCCCGCCAGCGCCAGGACACGCCCGAGTACCTGCGCGCTCTTCTCTACAAGCTGCGCCTGCTGGATGAGCGCGAAGAAGAGTCTGACGAAAAAGGCATTGCCCTGGTTGAGGCCGACCTGAAAACGGCGCAGTTTCCGGCCCGGCCCATCCTGCACAGCCTGCTGGCCCAGCTCTACGCCAACTACTACCAGCAGCACCGCTACCAGCTCTACGACCGGACCCGTGCCGCCGCACTCGACCCCGCCGATGCCAGCCAAGCTGATATCCGCACCTGGGATGCCGCCCGCCTGGGCAGCGCTGTGCTGCAGCACTACCGCGCCTCTTTGCTCGATGAGCCCCAACGCCAGCAGCAGCTGAAACTGGCCGCCCTGGGCTATGCCGTAACCGGCGGCGACGCCGAAAGCAGCGCCCTCACGCCCACGCTTTACGACCTGCTGGCCCGCCGCGCCATCGAGGGCCTCGGCAACGACGAGTTCTACGTCACGAAGCCTGCCGAGCAGTTCGAGCTGACCAATCCGGCCCTGTTCGGCCCCGCCGCTGAGTTTGTGCAGCTAAAGCTGACCGCGCCACCGGCCGACTCGCTGAACGGGCAGCTGCAGGTGCTGCGGGTGTTGCAGCAGCTCACCGCCTTCCGCCTCCGCGAGGCCGCTGCCAACCCCGCCGCCCTGGCCGACGTGGACCTGGCCCGCCTGCGCTTCGTGCGCGAGCACGCCACTCTGCCCGACGAAGACGCGCTGTACCGCGCCGCCCTGCTGCGCGCCATCGACACCTACAAAGCCTTGCCGATTGCCAGCCGGTTTATGTTTGAGCAAGCCAACAGCCTGCGCGAAACCGACCCCGCCCAGGCGCGCACGCTGGCCCTGGCCGCCGAAAAAGCCTGGCCGAAGACCCAGGGCGCTCAGCAGGCCCGCAACCTGCGCCTGGAAATCGAGGCCGTGGAGCTGCACTTCACTACCGAAGAAGTGGTGTTGCCCGGCCAGCCCTGGCTGCTGAAGCTGAACGTGCGCAACGTGCCTAAGCTGTACGCCAAGGCCTACCGCATCAGCACAGTCCGGCAGCTGCGGCAGCTGGAAAAGCCGGAGTCCTACGACGAAGACCGTTTTCAGAAGCTCTACGCCCGCGTGCTGGCCGGCAAGCCCGCCGCCGCCTGGCCCCTGGAGCTGCCCGGCCCCGCCGACTACCGCGCCCACACCGTGCAGCACGCCGGCCCGGCGCTGCCGGTGGGCCACTACCTCATCGTGCTGAGCACCGCTGAGGAAGCGGCTACCAAAGAAAAGCCCGGCGTGGCTACCACCTACGCTGAGCTGAGCGTGAGCGAGCTGAGCGAATTGCGCCGCAATGCCGCCGCCCAGGAAGGCCCCGAGGTGCTCGTGCTGCACCGCCAGACCGGCTCTCCCCAGGCCGGCGTGCAGGTGCTGCCCTTCTTTCAGTATTACGACCAGAAGGCGGGCCAATACAAGCAGCGGCGCGGCACCGCGCAAACCACCACCGCCGAGGGCCTGACCCAGATTGCGCTGGGCACCGCCACCGGCCAGAACACCCAGCTCCGCGCGCTGCTGCTCACCCAGGGCCGCGACTCGCTGCTGACCACGCAAAACGGCTACTATGGTCCGCGCCGGGGCCTGCGGGAGCTGGAGCAGCCCCAGCGCCGCACCTTCCTCTACACCGACCGCGCCATCTACCGGCCCGGTCAGACGCTGTACTTCAAAGGCATCTTCACCGAAACCCGCGCCGGCAAGTCGCAGCTGCTCACCAGGCAGGCTGTGTCGGTGCGGCTCGTGGACGTGAACGGCCAGACCGTACAGACGCTGCCCTTCACCACATCCGACTTTGGCTCGTTCCACGGCTCCGTGGTGCTGCCTACCGGGTTGCTCAACGGCGAAATGAGCTTGCAGACCGACGCTGGCAGCGTCAGCTTTGCCGTCGAGGACTACAAGCGGCCCACGTTCCAGGTGACGTTTGAGCCGGTGACGGGCACGCCCGTGCTGGGCCAATCCGTGACGGTGCGGGGCAAGGCTACCGCCTACGCCGGCCAGCCCATTGATGGTGCCACGGTGCAGTACCGGGTGGTGCGGCGCACGTTCTGGCCTTTGTTCGGAATGAGCTTCCGCAGCCTGTATGGGATGCAGGGGCCGCCCGAGCTGGAAATCCTCAGCGGCAAAGCGCAGACGGACTCGGCCGGGGGCTTCACCGTCACGTTCGTGGCCAAGGGCGACGCCACGGCCGGCCCCGGCAAGCGCGGCTGGGGCCCCGGCTACGCGTTTGAGGTGACGGCCGACGTGACCGACGCGGCCGGCGAAACCCGCACCGGCCAGCAGCGCGTGAGCCTCGGCACCAGCGCTCTTTCCCTGCGCCTCGACGTGCCCGAGCAGCTCAACCGCGAGCAGCTGCCACCGTTGCAGCTCCTGAGCACCAACGCGGCCGGCGAGCCGCGCCCGGCCCGGGGCACGCTGCGCCTGTTCCGCCTCACGCCGCCCACCCGTGCCCTGCGCCCCCGCGCCTGGGACCGGCCCGAGCGCGAAGCCCTGAGCCGCGAAGAGTTCCAGCGCCGCTTCCCGCTGGACGCCTACGCCCGCGAAGACAACGACAGCACCTGGGCCCGTACCCTCGTGCTGACCCAGGAGTTCGATACAGATAAAACGCCCCTGCTGCCCAACCTGCGCGCCTCGCTGTCCACTCAGGAGCCCGGCCGCTACCTGCTGGAAGCCACCGCGCCGGCCGCCACCGCCGACGCGCCGGAGGCCAAAGCCGAGCAGCGCTTCACGCTCTTTTCAGCCACCGCCGCCACGCTGCCCGTGCCCACCTTCGACTGGTTTGTGGCCCTGCAGGATAGCGTGCTGCCCGGCCAGCCGGCCCGCTTCCTGGTAGGCAGCGCCGCCGGGGCGCGGGTGCTGCTGGAAGTGGAAGCCAAGGGCGAAACCCTGCGCCACGAGTGGCTCACGCTGACCGCCAACGAGCAGCGCGTGGTGGAAATTCCGACCACCGCCGCCCTCGACGGCGCGGAGCTGCATCTGCACCTCACGCAAATCCGCGACAACCGCCTCTACCGCCACGAAGCCACCGTGCAGGTCGCCACGCCGCCCGCGCCACTAACCCTCAGCATCGCCACCTTCCGCGACAAGCTGCAGCCCGGCCAACAGGAAACCTGGCGCGTCACCATCCGCCAGGCCAACGGCCAGCCCGCCGCGGCCGAGCTGCTGGCCTCGCTCTACGATAAGTCGCTGGACGTTTTCCGGCCGCACTCCTTCGCGGAGCCGGAGTTTGCCCAGCCATACTACCCCGCCGTGCTGGCCTGGAACGGCCGGTTTGGCGTGGAGGAATCCACGGAGCTGTTTGACGGCAACCCCGTGGCCGGTCCGGTCTGGAGCCTCGTCTACCCGCACCTCAATATGTGGGGCTTTATGGGCGAGGATGCAATTCCGGATCAGACGGAGCTTGCTGATAAAGCAGTACTAACTCGTACAGCAATGGGTAATGCGCGTATGGAAGACCGGATTGAAGCTGCTGCAATGGCAGCCGCTCCAAGCAGTGATGGTAAAGTCAGGATGCGCGGAGTGGCACATTCGCCTAAGTTTAAAGACGCGGCGCCAACTGTATCAGAACCCGCTGCCCAACCCGACCTCAGCAACGTGCAGGCCCGCACCGACTTCCGCGAAACGGCTTTGTGGGCGCCCGCCGTGCGCACCAACGCCCAAGGCGAAATCGTGCTGGAGTTCCAGATGCCCGAGGCCGTAACCCGCTGGCAACTGCTCACCCTGGCCCACGACCAGCAGCTGCACTCCGGCATGCTGCAGCGCGAGCTGGTGACCCAGAAAAGCCTGCAGGTGACGCCCAACGCCCCACGCTTCTTCCGCGAAGGCGACCAGCTCACCTTCTCGGCCAAGCTCAGCAACCTCACCGATGCGCCCATCAGCGGCCGCACCCAGTTGCTGCTGCTCGATGCCCGTACTCAGCAGCCCATCGAGGCGAAAGTGCTGCAAAGTCCCGCCCAGCTGGCGTTCAATCTGCCCGCCCGCCAGAGCCAAGCTGTGAGCTGGAGCCTCATCCTCCCCGAAACCGCCGAAGGCCAGCTACCCATCGAAGCCATAACATACAAGGTGGTGGCGTCGGGAGAGTTGTCAGCTGCCGGTACGCAGTTGTCAGGCAAGGATAAGAAGGAGCAGAAAAAGGCCCGCCGCCAGAACAAACAAACAACCGACAACCAACAACTAACAACCATCGAAGACGGCGAGCAGAACACGCTGCCGGTGCTGCCCAACCGTCTGCTGGTCACCGAAAGCCTGCCGCTGCCCATCGTGGGGCCGGCCACCCGGGAGTTTGAGCTGCAGAAGCTGACCAGCACCACCTCGGCCACCCGGCGCAACTACTCGCTCACGCTGGAAATGACCGAAAACCCGGCTTGGTACGCCGTGCAGGCGCTGCCTTACCTGATGGAGTACCCCTACGAGTGCTCCGAGCAGGTGTTCAGCCGCCTCTACGCCAACCTGCTGGCGGCCAAAATCCTGCAATGCAATCCGCGCTTCAAGACTATGCTGGCCGAGTGGCAGCGCGCCGCCCAAAGTGGGGATAAAGCCGCCCTCACCAGCAAGCTCGACCAGAACCCTGAGTTGAAGGCCCTGCTGCTCCAGGAAACGCCCTGGGTGCGCGACGCCCAGAGCGAAACCGAGCGGATGCGCCGCCTTACCGAGCTGTTCGATGAGCCCCGCCTGAAGGCCGAAACCGCCCGCGCCCTCACCAAGCTGGCCGCCATGCAGCAGCCCAACGGGGCGTTTCCGTGGTTTGAGAAGATGCCCGCTGACCGCTACATCACCCAGCTCATCGTGGCCGGCTTCGGCAAGCTGCGCAAGCTCGGTGCCTTCGATGCCAGCCAGGACGAGCGCGCCGCCCCCGTCTTGCGCCAGGCCCTGGCTTACCTCGATGGCGAGCTGCAGCGCGACTACACCGACCTGCGCCAGCAAAAGGGCGTAAATCTGAAGCAGGACCACCTTTCCGATCTGCAGGTTCAGGCGCTGTATGCCCGTAGCTTCTGGGCCGCGCCGGCCGTAGCCAAGGCCGCGCAGCCGGCGCTGGCCTACTACCAGCAGCAGGCCGCCACCTTCTGGCCCGCCCGCACCCGCTACCTGCAGGCCCAGATTGCCCTGGCCCTGCACCGCCAGCAGCAGCCCGCCGCTCCCCGCGCCATCCTCACGGCCCTCACCGAAAACGCCCTGCACTCGCCCGAGCTGGGCATGTACTGGAAGGAAGTGCGCGGCGGCTACTACTGGCGCGAAGCTCCCACCGAAACTCAGGCCACCCTCATCGAGGCTTTCGACGAGGTGCAGAACGACCAGAAATCCGTGGATGAAATGAAGCTCTGGCTGCTCAAGCAGAAGCAGACCCAGAGCTGGCCCAGCACCCGCGCCACCGCCGATGCCTGCTACGCCCTGCTGCTACGCGGCTCCGACTGGCTGCAGCCCACCCAACCCCTGCGCGTGACGGTGGGAGGGAAGCCCGTGACGCCTACCGCCCAGCAGGCCGGCACCGGCTATTACAAAGTCAGCTGGCCCGCCGCCGAAGTGCAGCCCGCGCAGGGCCGCGTATCGGTGCAGAAAACCGATGCCGGCGTGGCCTGGGGCGCGCTCTACTGGCAGTATTTCGAGCAGCTGGATAAGATAACGCCCGCCGCCACAGGCCTGCAGCTGGAGCGCCAGCTCTACCGCGAGCAACGCACCGCCGGCGGCCCGGTGCTGGAACGCCTCACCGCTGCCAGCCCCCTGCGCGTCGGCGACGTGCTGGTGGTGCGCCTGGTGCTGCGCGCCGACCGCGACCTGGAATACGTGCACCTCAAAGACCAGCGCGCTGCCGGCCTGGAGCTCATCGGCCAGACCTCTGGCTACCGCTACCAGGGCGGCCTGGGCTACTACGAGAGCCCCCGCGACGCGGCCACCAACTTCTTCATCGGCTTCTTCCCCAAAGGCACCCACACCTTCGAATACCGGCTGCGGGCGGCGCAGGCCGGCAACTTCTCGGGTGGCCTGAGCCAGCTGCAGTGCCTCTACGCGCCGGAATTCACCACCCACTCGGCCGGCACGCGCGTGCAGATTGCGGGGCAGCCGTAGCGGCCATAGCTGCCGGCCGCTATATAGTGGCGGCCGGTAGCTTTTTTGCCGGTGAAAGTGCACTCCAATCCGGCCAAAAGGGCTTTCTGCCAGCTCAGTACGTGGCCGGTTTTGGATTTTGTAGCCGGGGGGTGGTAATTTTGAAGTTCCGTTTAGCCCCTGTTGGAACAATGAAGAGACTGATTGTGATGATAACCGGCCTGCTGCTGAGCAGCACGGCCCTGATGGCCCAAAGCGAAAAGAAGACCACCTCCGTAACCCCCACCGCGCTGCCCGGCGAAGAGAAATTGACTCCCCGCGAGCGAGCCGAGCGCGACTTTCTGATGCCCGCCCGCCGCAAGCAGGATGCCGTGCTGAAGGCCGCCGCCCGTGAAGAAGCCGCCGCCCAGGCCGATACCGAAGCATCGGCCTACCATGCCGAAGCCGCCCCGGAGCCGAAAGCTCCGGAAGTTGCCCCCAAGGCCAGCGCTCCGGCTGCCGCCCCCCGGCATGTAGCTTCACGCAGCCGCCACCGCTCTACCAGCAGCAAAAAGAAAGTGGTGCATAAGTCGTCGGCTGGCAAGCGCAAGACGGCCACCAAAAGCAGCCACTCGCGTCGGCGCTAGCCACAATCCTTGACCTTACCCAAAAAAGAAGCGGCAGCCAGAACGGTTGCCGCTTCTTTTTTGGGTGAAACCCGGTGGTAAGTCTTTGGGCTGAATCACTGGGCTGCTACATGGTGGAGGAGGTGGCGGGGCGGCGCAGCCAGAACACTACCAGCAGCAGCACCAGTAGCACGATGGCCGGTACGCCCTTGGCCAACCCGCCCGGAATTTTGGTGGCGTGCATCACCACCGCGCCCAGCATGATGATAATCAGCCCCAGCGCGGCCGGCCGCACAAAGCGCGGTATCAGCAGCCCGATGCCGCCCAGCAGCTCGCCGCCGGCTACCAGATACGCCACCACGGCGGGCATGCCCATACTGCCGAACATGGCCACCGTGCCCGGCAGATCCATGAGTTTTCGGCCACCGGATGCAATAAAGGCCAAGCCCAGCAGGACTTGCAGAATCCAGGCAATGATGTTGCGGGTAGAAGCTGTCATACGAAAAGTGGGTTGGTGGAAGTGAGAGAAACTCGGAGCCCGTTTTGAACTGAGCTGCTGCACAATATGGCGGATTCAGGCAATAATTCATACCACCGCTCTCTTTGCTCCAATCAATCTAACGGGCCGCCGTTCTGTTAGCGCCACTGGCTTGCTACTCGGTTTCCGGTGTCGTGTCCGGGTCGGTATCGTCGGGGTCGAGGCTGTAGCGGGGGGTGGGGTTGCGGCGGGTAGCACCGGCCAGCTGGCCCAGGCGCAGGCCGTAGCCCAGCTGCACTGTGGCGTAAGAGCCCCGGCTGACGACCGTCAGGCTGCCCTGCTGCACGGCGCCGTTGTCATCAATGTATTCCAGCCGGGTGGAAGTGATTTCCGTGATTGGGCGCAGGCCGCGCTGGTAAGTGGCCGTAAGCAGCAACATGTGGCGCAACCCCAGTTCGTAATGTAGTAGTGCCTCCACACCGGCCATGGCGGTGCCCCGCCGTTCGGTTTCACGTACCAGCACCAGTGGGATGCCGGGCCGGGGTAGTTGGGCTGCAGAACCAAACCAAAGCGGACCTTCATAAGACCCATTGTGCCAATAGTAGGGCCAGGCATAAGAGCCTGTTATGGCCACATCCAAGCCCCAGCGCGGCCCCGGCCGCCATAGGTCGTAGAGGCGCACACTCAGCCCCGACTGATGCACCGTGTTATCCCCGATGCCCGTGCTCAATCCGTTGTCGCGAGTGCCGTAGCGCACACTCTGATTCAGACCTGTGACCCGCTGCTCGAAGCCCACCCCCAGCCGGGAACTCAGCGGCACTACCAGGCGCAGCGCGGCCCCGGTATTGAAGCCTGCCACCGCCCGAAACTGTCGAGTCAGGTCTTGTTTCTTGGTAGCCAGTTGGGCCAGCGTCGTGCCGGTGCTGATGTTCAGCTCTGTTTCGCGCTGCGCCAGGGCATGGCCGCTGGAACCAAGCAATAAAAAACCGCAGCCCATCAGGCCGCGGTACAGGATATCATGAGTAAAAGTAGTTGTAGCCATCGGCAGCCTAACGCCGCCGGCGGGCCGCAAATTGCGGCTGGCAGCCTACGTATTTTGCGGCATCAGGCGCAGCACCAGGCCGTCGAGGCGCTCGGTGAGGCGGATCTGGCAGGAGAGGCGGCTGCCCTGGCTCATCACCGGCAGGCTTTCCAGCATGGCCAGCTCGTCGTCGGAGGGCTCGTCGAGGGCGGGGCCGGCCAGCACCTCAATGTGGCAGGTGCCGCACAGCGCCATGCCGCCGCAGGTGGCCTGAATGTCGTAGCCGCTGGCCTTGAGCAGCTCCATGAGACTGAGGCCCATGTCGGTGGGGCCGCTTACTTCGGTGCGCTGGCCGGGCGCTTCCTCCACGTATACGCGTACGTCTTCGGTCATTGAGTGCGTGATGAAGTGATGGGGGGTAATAGCGTGATGAAGTGATGAGGGGATGGAGTGATGAGGGAAGAACGTCATTCCGAGCGCAGCGAGGAATCTCGCTAATGTGGTAGGTCATACTACTCCACCATCAGCACGCGAGATTCCTCGCGCTGCTCGGAATGACGTTCTTCCCTCATCACTTCATCACCAAATTACAGCGTCGGAACGCCGTTTACGGTGGTGTACTTGAGGGTGTATTTCTTCTCGGGGAAGATGTGCTTGAAGGCGCCCTGGCACATGAGGGCCGCCTCGTGGAAGCCGCACAGAATCAGCTTCAGCTTGCCCGGATACGTGTTGATGTCGCCGATGGCGAAGATGCCGGGCTCCGAGGTGGAGTAGTCCAGCGTGTTCACCTTCACGGCGTTGTCTTCCAGCTCCAGGCCCCAGTCCTCAATCGGGCCGAGCTTGGGCGTGAGGCCGAACAGCGGAATGAACGAATCCACGGGCAGCTCGGTGGCGGTGCCGTCGTTGGCCGTGATGGTCACGGCGTGCAGCTGGCCGTTGCCATGCACGTGCGTCACGTTGCTGCTCAGCACCAGGTTCACCTTGCCGGCCTCGTGCAGGTGTTTCACTTTCTCGGCCGAGTCGGCGGCGCCGCGGAAGGTGGTGCCGCGGTGCACGAGCGTCACTTCCTTGGCTACGTTGGCCAGGAAAATAGTCCAGTCGAGGGCTGAGTCGCCGCCGCCAGCAATGACGAGGCGCTGGTCGCGGAAGGTTTCGGGGTCGCGCACCATGTAGTACACGCCCTTGCCCTGCTCGAAGCTTTCGAGCTGCTCGATGGCAGGCTTGCGGGGTTCAAACGAGCCCAGGCCGCCGGCAATGGCAATGGCTTTGCAGTTGATTTCGGTGCCGTCGATGGTGGTCACCACAAACGAGCCGTCGTCGAGCTTGCGGTAGCCTTCCACCCGCTCGCCCAGCGTGAAGGTGGGGTGGAAGGGCTCGATCTGGCGCATCAGGTTGTTGACCAGGTCGCCGGCCAGAATATCCGGGAAGCCCGGAATGTCGTAGATGGGCTTCTTCGGATAAATTTCAGACAGCTGCCCGCCTACCTGGGGCAGGGCGTCTACTACATGGCAGCGCAGCTTCAGCAGCCCGGCCTCAAATACAGCAAACAGCCCCACCGGGCCGGCCCCGATGATGCAGATATCGGTGGAAATAGAATTCATCAGTGAAGGGTGAGTTCAAACAAATGGCCAACAGGGCCCTGGGCACAACAGCCAAACAGGCCAAAACGTTGGCGAGGCCTGACAATGCCGCCGCAAAGATAGGCACCCGGCTCCAACCCGCGCTTTCGTGGCGGTACTTTCGCCCCAAGCCAGGTATCAGGAAGCCTGCTGCGCCCAGAACCGCTGCAGGAAGGCGTTAGCTTCGGCTATATCGGTGAACAGGTGGGTTGGAATTTCCTCCGACTGGGCCCGCACCTGCTGCATAAACTTGGGCACGCTGAGCGAAGGAGGGTGTACTTCCACCATCAGCCCCACCCCGTAGGCCAGCAGCATCTGGCGTACCTGCCGGAACACGGGCAGCATCTGGGGGTTGGGCCCCAAGGTGCGCCGCAGATCCGACAGCACCGTGAAACCGGGCTTCACCAGCTTCAGGGCCCGTTCGATATCGGCCACATAATGCGGCAGCTCCGTAGCCAGCGTCATTTCTTCTAGGCGCTCATAGACGATATGGTTGCCGGCCACGTGCAGGTAAATCCGGTACTGTGGGCGGTAGGCAATAAGGTCCATAAACGGCGTGTGAATAACGGAATATCGATAAGTGGCGGAGAGGATAGTGGCCGGCTAACGCCGTAAATATCGGTGCTATTCCGGGCCCACAACATTAGTGCCCTTTCCGCCAGTTGCTGTAGCTGGGCTACAAACTACACATGCTCCGCAAACATTGTTCGCGGAGCATGCAGCAGAAGCAATAATGTTGGGCAGGCCCTATCTTGGGGCACCTGTTATTGGCAATCAGGCCCCGTATGCACTCAAAAGAAGCCCAACATTCTCAGCAGGCCGCCGCCGCTGACCCAGACAGCAAAAGAAGCGTTGCCTCGGCCATGTTGCGCCGGCGTCGGCAGCGGCTGGAAGGCACTGTGGTATCCACGGCCACTCAGCTGCTGCCCCTGCTGAAGCTGCTCGATGCCATCAAGCCCCACGCGGCCAACGAGTCGGTTTTCCGGACGCGGCGCAAAAAAATTAATGCGCAGCTGGCCCTGGCCTACGCCCAGCTGAAGCAGGAGCGTCCGAAGCGCGAAACGCTGGTGCTGGCCTTCCAAACGATAGGGGAGCTGGTACGCGAAGAGGCGCACGACATCAGCAAGGATGAGTTGAAGGAGGCCGCCCGGGAGTTTGTGCTGGCTACGCTCAAAAATGCGCCGGCCATCATTAATGCGGCCCACCAGGCCAAGCTGCTCTCGTAGCGGCAGCGGGGCTAGGCCTGCCGGTCGCTGTATTCGCTGAGCTGGCTGAATTGCGCAAAGTTGGCGTCGTCCTGCCAGTAGGCACGGCATTCGGCGCGCAGGTTTTTCAGGAAATCTTCCTGCCGGCGCAGGTCGCGCCATTCGCCCAGGCCCAGTTGCTCGCAGAGCTTGTAGAAGGTGTCGCCCTGGCCTTTGTGGCCCGCCACGGTCACCAGGCAGCTCAGGATGGGCCGCCCGGCCGCATACTCCGCTTCCGAAATTTCGGCCAGCACTTCTTTCAGGCGTTTTTTCTCGTGGGTGTTGTCGAGGTTGAAACCCAGATCGGCTTCCTGTACAAGATTCAGGTAGCTGGTGGTGCCTACCTGCTGTCGGGCGAAGAGGATGAGGTGTTTTCTAATTCGATCCAGCATGTTGGTTGTTAGGGGTTGGGACGAAACGGTGAAATGGAACAATGCTGCTCTTGCGGGCAGTGAGTGCCGAAATCCCAAAACCTTGCCAATCTGGGTTTGTAAAATTTTAACTTCTGACCGTGAACTATTTAGCGGGTTTCAAATCTGGAAAATATGGCTTTTTAAGTTGCTGATAAAGCACTGCCTCAGGGCCGCTTGCTGCTGGTCTTAGAAACCGGATTGCGCGTGGCACCCGAAAGAAAACCGCATAAAAAAACCCCTCAGCAGGCTGCTGAGGGGTTTTTTCGTGGTCGTGTAAGGACTCCGATATTGTACTTGTGTTGCTTCTCTTTGCGTCGTATTTCCACTCTAGGCCGGATATAACGAGTGTATGGGTTGTAGACAGGTGTAGATTTTGGTGTTGTTTTGAGGTGGATGTTTTACCTGTTGTTTTACCTGGTGTGCTCCGTGTGTACCTTTGCTAGGCAACCAAGATCCCAACCACATGGCAAGTGTTAAGGTACTCCTGATGCAGGAGAAGATAAACAAGGCTGGTGAGGCACCCGTCTACCTGCGTATAATTAAGGACAGGAAACCAAAATACATCTCCATCAGCCTGCGGGTGAAGCCACAGGATTGGAACAGTGACCTGAGTAAGGTTAAGAAGTCGCACCCGAACATGGGACGCGTAAATGCGTTCATTGCCACAAAGGTCGCCGA
Organism: Hymenobacter yonginensis; assembly: GCF_027625995.1. NCBI lineage: Bacteria > Pseudomonadati > Bacteroidota > Cytophagia > Cytophagales > Hymenobacteraceae > Hymenobacter > Hymenobacter yonginensis. Next base: position 3,045,937 of record NZ_CP115396.1, on the reverse strand, counting down.
GGCCGAGGGAGTGGCTCTTGATCTACAGCGGGAGTCTAAGTTCGTCTCCCCTGTGCAAATTAAGAATACCATCATGGGGCAGTCGTCAGAGAGCTTCCTCAAGTACTTCGATAGACACCTGCACACCCTGGAGAAAACCGGAAAAATCAGTACACTGGCCAAGGCAACTTCTGTTTACACCAAGCTTAAGGAGTTTTTAGGGACGAGTGACCTGCTCTTTGATGAGGTCACGGTGAGTTTTTTGAAGCAGTACGAGGTGCATCTGCGTGATGAGTTGGGTAACGCGGTCAACACCATACATGCCAACCTCAAGATCTTTCGTAAACTCATCAACGACGCCATCCGGGAGGATTTGTTCCCTATTGCCCGTGACCCGTTTCGAAAGTTCAAGCTCAAACTGGAGAAAACGACTAAGACTTACCTCTCAGAAGACGAACTAGAAGCATTGTGGATCCTGCCGCTCAAAGAGGGGACCAAACTGTGGCACCATAGAAACGTATTCGTCTTTGCTTCCTATGTGGGCGGCCTGCGTATCTCTGACCTGCTCCAACTTAAATGGGGAAACTTTTCCGGTACACACATCCGTACCACAATGCAAAAGACGAGTGATGTCGTGGCGGTTAAGGTGCCGAGCAGAGGGTTGGAAATACTACACCTCTACCAGCAGGATAGTAATGGGCCATCCGACTACATCTTTCCGTTTCTTAGAGCGGATGTTGACTACACTGATCCAAAAGCCTTGCACAGAGTCATCTCTTCAGCAACCGCCTACGCCAACAAGAACGTGAAGATCATCGTCAAGCGCGCAGGAATCGAGAAACATGTCAGCTTTCACAGTTCGCGGCACACGTTTGCTACCAGAGCACTCACGAAAGGGGTAGGAATTGAGGCAGTTTCCAAACTGATGGGACACCGCTCCATCAACACAACACAGATTTACGCGAAGATCGTCAACGCAAAACTCGACGAGGCGATGGACGCATTCAACTGACCACACATGAAGAAGCGTAAGTCCGCTTTGAAGTACTTCATCCGCTTAATCAAGCTGGGCGAACTAGTGAGAAGGCGTGAGGGATTTCATAAAGAATACGCCGGCAAAGCCAGCGTTAATAGTGATGTCAAGTACTACGAAGACACGGAAACTGTTGAGTACGAGTACATGAATCACGACTTCCAATTCATCCAAGTGGTGGAGAACTTCGGACAGATCATATATTCGGAGGTAGCACAGAAGCTCAAGAAGTGTCAGGTTGTTATCTACGATGGGTTGACTTCGGATTCACTGGTTGAGCGACAAGCGTTTGCTCGGCAAGTAACGAAAGACGTTGACAGCCTGATTGGAATCGTCGCCGGACAGCATATATACACCAAGTATCCATGTGTTTCCACCGCTCTGGCCGAGATTAAAAAGTTTGTCACAGCACACAGTCCGCTGCAGCCTAATGATTTGGTGGATGTACCAGACTTGGTGGATTCAACGATTGTCAGTTGCCACTACAAGTATGTTGGAGTAGGAACTAACAAGGAGGACAAAGCTCTGACACGGCATTACTTGACTGAGTTGTTCCACAAATTGCGGGACGAACTCAGGTTAATTGCTCTCGACACTTCAGTTGAGGACTTCAGGGAGATTTTCTCGGGGAAGGCTGTTTTGAAGCCCGTCACATGGATTGGTACAAACAAACAACTCCGACACGTCTTTATGTCGATTGAGCCCAAGTTGATGCCACTTGCTAATGATAGGGTCGGGAAATGGGAAACCGTGGCAGCGTGCTTTGTCCACCGTAATGGGGACAGTTTTACTGCCAAGCAACTTCAGAGTACGGGACTTACAAGGAAGAATGCGGCCAAAATGAGCGAGAATGAGGACCTCGGTAGTGTGCTACGATAGTCATTTTGTAGAGTCAACATGTAGACCTCGTTACAGGTCCGCAGAAGTTTGTTGACTATTTCGGGACTAGATGCGGATTCGTAAAAAGGCTACACAATACCATGTGTGGCCTTTTTCGTGCAGTACTGCTACAGGTCAATTACAGGTGCGTTACATGTAACGGTGGTGGGTATTTTGTAGAGCTGCTCTACACTATTATTTCGCAGCATCAAACCACAACCACCTACACCACATGAACCTTGTAGTACTACAGAGTGAAGCATATGACCAGCTTCAGCAGAACACATTCGCCTACATGAGAAAACTCATGGAGCAGGAGCGTAAGAAAGCCACTATTGACTGGTTAGATAACGCCGAAGCTGCGGCCTTGCTGAAAATCAGTAAGCGAACGTTGCAGTCTTGGCGCGACGAGGGGCTGATCGGATTCAGCCAGATTGGTGGGAAGATTTACTACAATCGTGAGGAAATTGACCGAATGCTCTTGAAGCACCACCATAAGCCCTTCCGAGCAACTGCGTAGAGGGCGTGTACGACAATCTGCACCTACATTTTCGTCTTCCCGAGCCGGCACATGAGTTTGAAGTGGCGCTGGCTAACTCACCTGCCTTTGCCAGTAGCGCCGGGCAACCTGACGATAAGGGCCGTCTTCGGGTTCAATATCGTGGAATGCGCATAGACTACATGCCAGGCGAGTTTTGGGGCAATGTGCGAGGCTCTCTACACACATTCGCACAGGGCTCTAACGTCGGCATGTTTGATATCGCGGAGGTATTCGAAGCCACTGCATCCCTTGCGTCTTGCTTAGGACTACCTGCTGAGGTATTTGTAACGCGTAAGCTGGAAGCTGGTGTGAACATCGTCGTGCCTTCATCACCGCGCCCATTCTTGGAAACACTGAGTCACCACAAGAAGAGTCCCTTCTATGCAGTACCTCCTCCAACAGGATATACTCGTCCGTTGGAGTACGTGGCAACTCATGCTAATTACAGGCTTAAGTACTACGACAAGGGGACTTATGCTACGCGTCAGGGTACCTCACTACCAATGGGTTGTCGCCACTTATTGAGATTCGAGGTAGTCTTCACTCGCGTCCGCAACTTGAACAAGCTCACAGGCCGCACAAATCTTACTTTAGTCGACTTGGCGGCACCTGACGTGCTTAGAACGGTTGCTACATATGTGCATGAGCAATGGAAGAGAACAGTTCGCCGGCTTGCTCCCGATTACTCAAACCTTTCCATGGCTCACGCTGCCCTGTTGTACTCAGGCACTAATTTGGAATGGTGGGAGGGTGTCCGTCCTCATACTCCCAAATCTACCTTCAAGCGTAATCAGGCGTTGTACCGTCAGCTTCAAAAGCAGATGAGGCAGCAAGAAGGACCTCACCCCTATGACTTGCTTCTGGCTGATCACATGCGAGAGCTTTGTCCAAACGAGTTTCAGTTGGTGGAAGTAAGTCCCAAAAGTGGTACCATTCTCCACACATGTAATCATGTGGAATTTGGTAGTAGGAGGGATGAGGTGCTGTCTAGCTGGAACGACGACAGCATTAACCTTTTGGCGGCTTGATGAGTTGCTAAGGAGGAATACTGTGGAGTGCAAATCTTCTGATGCAGTAAAGCACACTCACATAATGACGTCGACAAAAGGGTGTGTATTCATCTCTGCTAACTGGGAACTTCCGACCTCAGACATCGCCTGACTCAGACACTAGGTAGTAGTTCTGCCTCTACACGAGTCAGCTTAGCACCCACAACGAAAAGTCCAGCGCATTCACCCAGTGGGAGGTGATGTCGCTGGACTCTTTGGTTTCCAAGAACAGGTTGTTTACTGCTCTGTCTACTCAACCTGCTTCTGACAAGCGTGATAGACACGCTCGGCGACGCTGTTACCAACTGATAGGCGGCTGAACAACGCTCTCATAACACTGATGGACTCTGGCTGTGAGAGTTCGGGATCCGCAGTGAGTAGTTCCTTTGCATCCTGAGAATAAGACACCAGATTGCGGGCGAGATAGTACGCTTCCGGCCCGTAAAGGGGCACATCTTGGTTAGAATCTCGGTGTAGGTTAACCCAGTTGGCGAAGCCTACAAGTGTGTCATTCTCTAGTGTAACTGCTCCTGATTCCGCTTCTACATGAAGTTGAGGTGCGTAAGTAGCAAACATGTTAGCCCACTGATCGTCAACGAAGCTAGGAAGTTGGGGTTGCAGTGATTGCCGGGCGTGAATGAGCGCCTGTTCCTGTTGAGCAGGAGTAGCTGAACCGTAGGGTAGGGCGTTTGCAGAGGTGTGGTTCTGTGATGAAAGCATGGGAACTACTATATAGAGGACAGAATCTTGAACGTTCGGTCAGTTCGTGCTGAGGGAGCAGCTATGATGTAGGGCGGCTTGACAGACCAGTGAATGTTGACTCCTTGCACCAACCAAATGCTGCTTCAACGAACTTGTGTAATGGGGTAGAGACACGACTCTCAGAGTCGCGGCTTTAAAAACTTGGGGTGCACGTAACCTGCTGCCTCCGTACCGGGAACATGTATCAACCACCAACCACCGTTGAGAAAGCCCCCTCCCTCAACAACCTTAACAACAGTGCCCTTAGGAAGCTGTCGCATTATCGGGTATTCTGTTCCCCCATCCGTTCTCATGTTGACGACCTGAGTCGTGTAGTAAGTAGGTAGGAGCCGATAGGCATCCTCACGCCGTTTCTCCTCCGCTTCTTTCTCAATGGTTTCGAAAGTACGACGGTACTCTATGTCCCTAGCTCTCTGCTCATCTTCCATTTTCCGAATGACCTTCCTTTCAAACGCACTTGTACCGGTGCTAGAGGGCGCGACTGGGACATACACTGGGTCTGATACAACAACAGTGCTGTTGATGATTACCCCATTGTTGGTGTTGCGGGTGGTCTGGCTGAAACCCACGGTACACAGCAGTGAAAACGCTGTAAGAAGAGAGAGTCGGTGAATCATTGAAGAGCGTTAATCAGGGTAAACAGCGTCTTAGTTGACGAGAGCTTCAGACCCTCAAGGGTCGTCGGTCAAGTGCCTGCTCGTTGTTTACAGACATTCTAACGAGGATACCAGAAAGCGGGGGTGAGGGGCGATGCGCTCTGCAAAAGTAGGACGTTTGCCCACACGATCTACATATATGTAGACAATATTGCTGTAGTACTGTGGGAGCTTGCCAACCGTGAAAAATCCGGCTGGTGTTAAAGCATTCGGTGCTCGTCTTCGGCACTTGCGTGAACAGCGCGGAATGAGTCAGCAGGAGCTGGCCGACTATGCGGATGTGTCCAAGATGACAGTACACCGCATTGAAACTGCGCAATTCTCCGCCACAATCGACGTGCTGCTCTCTCTCACGAAAGCACTGGGTATGCCGCTTCATGAACTAGTGAAGTGTCCTGGTATGGAAGAAGCTGATTGAGAAGTCTCTTGTTTTTGATGTAGATACGCTCAAGCTCTCGGACGTCGGGCGACCTGTGACAACTCCTTTCAGTAGTCTACCTCAAGTTAGCAATGGAGCAGCGTCAGTCTGTCACCACCACTATGGCTTACTTGGACTCACAAATGTGGTAAGCATTACCGGAGACTAACTAGGTGTAGTAAACTTGTAACTCTGTGACATTTAAACGTGAACCGTTTAACTCACTAAGTGCTGAACGGAGGTGTTTAGGGGGGGTAGGCTGGTTAAGCCTAAGCACCGGGGGGTGTTTCCTAGGGTACCCAGTGCTCTCGCATTCACGACACTCTAGATTTTTTTCATTTTTTTCTTGGACGGCCGTTTCTCATCCTCTCATTATGTCATCTTCACTGTCCCCATGGGCGTAATCAGTAACGTGAACTCGAGTCGTAGTACACCGAGTTAGCTATCTAGTGTACTACTGAGCCGCATCATCTGGGTCGAGAGAGAACTAATTGAATACACGGCAATATCACTCTCTCCTCACACATGCACGCTCACTCCATCCTGTTTTTGCCACTGTACTGCGGGACTTAGCTCATCATGTCAACGCAGGGCGCAACAGTTACCTATGTAACTTTTTCCGACGTCAACCGCCTACAGCTTGCACGACGACGAATTATTTAGTAGATTATAGAGTGCTCCACTGCAGCAAGAAGTCATGCGAGTCCAGTTCGGACATAGAACTCTTCTCACAAGTCGTCTGCAGTACCTTATAGCTAACTCGGTTTTTTTGCGTGGTTTTGTACCGGACAACAACCTAACTACTACCACTAGGTAGTAGCACGAGCCGCTGCCTGAACCGCTTCTGCAACGACCCACTTCCGTTTCTTCGGAGTGGCGGGCTACTCATCCTCTATGCCGGAGGATTGAGGAGAGCAACGTTTTTCGACGACTTGTAACGACTCTTACCTGCGAACAGCAACCTTCTGGTTGTAGTCCACGGGAGCAGCAATCAGAAGTCATCTTCCTGGAGGGGGCAGGGGGGTGACTTGTTTAAGCAGCAAACGCAGATTGCTTCCATTGGTGTGTCTTCGATGAGGGCAGCGACACGCTCACAGACTCAGCTTACATGTTGTCATGACATGTGAGTGTATACATGTATAAGTACACAACTCCCTAGTCGAGAATGATGTGACGTCATTACTTCGACTAGGGAGTCGTGTACTCAGACGATAGTTCATGCTGACGTAGCAACTCTATTAACCACTCGTCGACAAGGGAGCGGCAACTACATCAGTACAGGAGTTCAAAACTTCATCCGTTGAATGCGCCAAGCGTTTAGAATCGCGAGTAGAGCCACTCCGACGTCGGCAAACACGGCTTCCCACATCGTGGCCACGCCACCCGCCCCGAGGGCCAGGACGATGGCTTTCACCCCGAACGCGAGCCAGATGTTCTGCCACACTACTGAGTGCGTGGCGCGAGCAATCCGGCGAGCCGTGGCAATCTTGCTAGGGTGGTCCGTCTGAATGACTACATCGGCTGTTTCAATCGTCGCGTCCGACCCCAGACCACCCATGGCAATGCCTACGTCGGCCAAGGCGACGACCGGCGCATCGTTCACCCCATCACCCACAAACGCCAACTTGCAGCCTTCCGTGAGATATTGCTGTACATAACGGGCTTTGTCTTCCGGTAACAGCCCACCGTGGGCTTCGTCAATACCGAGCTCCTTGGCTACCCGCTGAGTAATGCTGTCTTTGTCACCCGAGAGCATGACGATCTTCGTGATGCCATCGGCCCGCAGCTCCCGCACGGTTTGCTTTGCGTCAGCCTTAGGTGCGTCGGCCACAGTCAGGTAGCCGGCGTACTGACCATTTACAGCCGCAACCACAATACTATCTACTACCTGATCTACTTCGGGGGGGTAGGAAACCTGAAACTTGGTCAACAGCTTGGTGTTGCCGGCCAGGACGTCCTTGCTATCGATCCGGCCACGCAACCCGTGGCCGGCTATTTCCTCGACGTTCTCTACCATGACGCCTGCCACTGCGTTACCGACATGCTGTACTACGGCTTTGGCAATGGGGTGAGTCGATTTCGTTTCCAGGGTTCCGACCAGGCGCAACAGTTGCTCAGCGTCAAACCCAGCGGCGGGCTGCACCTGCTGCACGGCAAACACGCCTTGGGTCAGCGTACCGGTCTTGTCCATCACCACGGTGTCGATTTCACGCAGCACGTCCAGGAAGTTGGAGCCCTTAAGCAGGATGCCGGCCCGGGAGGCCGCGCCGATGCCACCAAAGTAGCCCAATGGAATGCTCACGACTAGGGCGCAGGGGCAAGAGATGACCAGAAAGACGAGGGCCCGGTAGAGCCAGTCTCGAAACACATAGTCGTCCACCAGAAAATAGGGCACGACAATAAGCAGCGCGGCCAGTAGCACGACGATGGGTGTGTAGATCTTCGCAAAGCGGGTGATGAACAGCTGGGTTTTCGCCTTACGCCCGACCGCATCCTGCACCATCGACAGGATTTTGGCCAGCTTCGTGTCCTGGTACGTCGCAGTTACCTGCACCTGCGCCAGTGACTCTTGGTTGATCATGCCGGCCAGTACCATGTCCCCAGTTTGCTTGGTTTGAGGAGCTGACTCGCCGGTAAGAGCGGCCGTGTTGAAGCTGGCGGGTCCAACTAGCAGGGTCCCGTCGAGGGCTACTTTCTCCCCGGGCTTCACCTCAATGATATCGCCCAGCTGTACCTGCTTAGGATCCAGCACCAGACTACGGCCTCCGCGCAACACTGTGACTTCCGTGGCTTGGATCTCTAGAAGGGCTCGAATGCTACGCTTGGCCCGGTTAACGGCCGCGTCCTGGAACAGTTCGCCCACGGTATAGAACAGCATCACGGCGACTCCTTCCGGGTACTCGCCGATGGCAAACGCCCCGAGCGTGGCCAAGCTCATGAGTAGAAACTCGTTGAACACGTTCCCGGATGGAATACTTAGCACCGCCGCCTTGATGACTTTCCAGCCGACCAGCAAAAAGGCCACCCCGTACCACAGCAGGCGTACGGTGCCGCTAAAGAAGGAAACGTCGAAGTAGTCCAGCGCGATACCGGCCAGCAGCAGCGCCAGACTCACGCCCGGCCACAGGTAAGGGCTGGCTCCCGCATTTTCATGGTCATGGTCGTCACCTTCTTCATGGGTGTGGCCGGCCTGGGCATCGGGTGTGGTATCCGCCGCTGGCGCGTGGTCATGGCCGGGTACGTCGTGGCCCTGTGGCTCTGTCGCGGCGTCGGGGGAGAGTTGGTCGCGGGTCAGCGCGCCTACATTTTCGAGCTGCACCTGCTTGGCGGTGTTCAGCTCCTCGTTGGTTTTATCTAGAGAAGGGTCAGGCATGAGCTAAGGAATGAGGTAGATCAACTAGAAGAGGCAAACCTCGGGGGCTGGACGATGCAATGCTATTGCATTGTTTCAGCCGGCGCTGGCGCAGTTCTCGCACAGCCCCTTCATCACCAGACTGGTTTCCTGTACCTGGTACGCTCCCGGCAAGGCAATGACGGGTACCGCCACCGTGGACAAGCAGGAGGTTTCCCGGCAGCGGGTACAGAAGAAGTGCACATGGAAGTCCTGGTGGTGCTCCGGGGTGCAGCCCGGCTCGCACAGGGCAAACTTGACGGCTCCGCTGCCGTCCTCGATGCGGTGCACGAGTCCCTTCTCGGTAAAGATTTTCAGCGTTCGGTGCACGGTAATACGGTCCGCGTACCCGAGCAGGAGTTCCACATCCGCCAGGCTGAGCGCGGCCGGGTGGTGCTGCAGCACATCCAGTACGAGCAGGCGCACGGGCGTCGGCGTAATCTGCCGGGCGATGAGGGTGTCTTCTTGGGGGTGAGCCATAGTTTATTCCTCCTCTTCGGCGTTTTTCATCTTGGCCAGCAACGAGTAGGCTCCCGTCGTCACGAACGTCGTCGTGGCCGGCACGGCTTCAGGCAAGGTGACTTCCGTGAAGTTGTCCTCGCTACGACCTAGCGTAACGGGTACCATCCGGTAGCGGCCCGGCGCTTCCACCGCGTAGGCGTAATTCTTGCCCTCAAAGCGCACCAGAGCCGCATCGGGGAGCACCGGCGCGTCGCTGCGGCCGGTTTCAATCATAGCGCGCACGTAGAGGCCTGGCAGCAACGCTGGGTCGTTTTCCTGGTCGAGGTGGCCGTGCACCCGCACGGTCCGGTCCTCGCCAATAGCTTTGCCGACCAGGTACACGTGAGCCGTACGCTCCCGGTGGGAGCCGGTAGAGTCGCTGGCCAGGGTAAAGCGGATCAGCTGCCCCTTTTGTACCCGGGCCACATCCCGCTCGAAGACCGTGAGTTCGACGTGCAGGTGTTCTGGGTCCACGATTTCAAATAAGGCATCGGTGGCCGTCACTGCCTGGCCGACCGTCACGTTCACGGCGCGCACAAAGCCCGCCCGGGGAGCCCGTAAGCTGGCCGTGGTGACAATCTTGCCGCCCACGGGGAGGCCCGCCAGCCGCAATCGGGCAGCCTGGGCGTTGGTTTGCACTTGCAGGGCATTGTAGTCAGCCTGGGCGCGCTGGTAGTTTTTTTGCGGGGCGACCTCCTGCTCGTAGAGCTCTTTCTGGCGGGCAAGCTCCGTACGGGCGTATGCCAGCCGAGCGCGGGTTTCCAGGTAGTCCTGCTGCAGGGTCACAAACTCCGGGTTGCGAATGGTGGCTAGCACCTCTCCTTTGCGCACACGGGCCCCCTGCAGCAGCTCCGTGCGCTCTACGAAGCCTCCCAATGGGGCGGTAATGGATACGGCACTCTCCGGGGGCACGTCCAGCGTACCCGTTACCGCCAACCCGGCTCCCATCGGGCGGCTCTGGATGCGTCCGGTCTGGATACCTGCCGCTTGCTGCTCGGCGGGCGAAAGGGAAACCAGGTCCGAGGCTTCCTCTGCTTCCTCTTCTTCTGCCGACGCGGGTGTCTCCGTAGTTTCGGCCGTTTCTTTCTCGTTCTTGTTGGTGCAGCTGGCTACGGTCAGGCTCAGCAGCAGCACCAGGGTTGCAATCTTATGCATGGGTTGGGTTCAGGAAAAGGAGTTTCCTTACTGCGCGGTAGCGCCCAGCAGGTAGTCCAGATCAATGGCGGTTTGATTGTGCTGAAGCACGGCATCCAAGTACGCGGTGCGCACGCTCAGGGCACGCTCCAGATTGAGCAGCAGCTCGGAATAGGTCGTTTCACCAGCCTTGTAGGCGCGCTGGCTGAGCCGGACAATGACGGCCGCTTGCAGCAAGCCGGTCTGCTCATAGAATTGCACGCGCTGTTGTTGCTCCTGCAGGCGCAGGCGTAGCTCCTCCAGCTGGCTGGCTACTTCCGCCCGGTAACGCTGGTAGGTCGCCGTGGCGGCTTGCTCCTGCAACTGGGCGGCCTGCACCCGAGCCTTCTGGGGGCCGCGCAGCAGGGGAATCGCTACGCCGGCCTGTACGCTCTGGAACCGGTCGCCGGTGCCGTAGGTAGTGGCTTGTCCGTCTATTTCGTACGTACCGCGCAACGACTGATTGGTATAGCCCACGCTCACTTGAGGCAGCCCCTGGGCTTTCTCCACGCGGGTTTCCGCCCGGCGCTCGGCAATTTGCTGCTGCAAGACCCGCGCCTGGGGAGTGAGGGCCAGCACAGCGGTGTCCGCAGCGACCACCGGAGCGGGCAGCAGGTGCACCGTGCTGTCGGCGATGTCCACGGGTTGGGGCGATTGCAGCAAGGCCTGCAGCTGACGCTGGGCAATGGCGTAATCCGCCCGGGCCTGCGCCAACAGGTTCTGCGTTTCGCCCTGCTGAATCAACGCATTGGCGGGCTCCAGGCGGGCAGCTTCGCCGGTTTTGAAGCGGAGTTGGGCCGAGCGCAGAAACTCGCGGTAGATGCTGTCCTGGCCGCGCAGGGTACGCAGCCGATGCCGGGCGTAGACCGCCTGCTCGTAGCTGCGTCGTACCTGCCGGCGTAGTTCGGCCTGCACCTGGGCCAGTTGCTGCTCCCGGCCGCTGATCTGGGCTTGACTCAGCCCCGCTTGAGCTTTGTAGTATCTTGGTAGGGCAATAATCTGCCCGATACTGAGCACGTTGTCGGAGAGGGGGGAGTTGACCTGCCCATAGGTACCCAGCACCGTGGTACGCCCCACGTCAAAGGAAGTGCGTCGCAGGGCTTGCTGCGCCTGTAGAGAGCGTTGCGCGGCCTGGACTGTGCCATTAGCCTGCAGCGCTCGCCCTACGGCCTGAGTGGCAGTAAGAGGCCCCTGGGCGTGCGCTGGCGTACTCTTCAGTACTCCACTCAGCCCCAGTGCCACGAGCAGCCCCGCAACGGGCAAGGAACGGGAAGCCGATGGCTGCGGGGCGGGTGTTTCACCGCGTTCCGATAAGGAATAGAGTACGGGCAGCACCAGCAACGTCAGCAGAGTCGCGGTGACTAGGCCCCCTATCACGACGGTGGCCAGAGGACGTTGCACTTCCGCGCCGGCCGAGGTGGACAAGGCCATAGGCAGGAAGCCCAGTGAGGCTACCGTGGCTGTCATCAGCACAGGCCGTAGCCTTACCTGGGTACCTTCCAAAATACGCTGGTAGAGGTCCATACGGCCTTCCTCCTTGAGTTGATTGAAGTAACCGATCAGCACGATGCCGTTGAGCACGGCTACCCCGAACAGGGCAATGAAGCCGACTCCGGCCGAGATGCTGAAGGGCATATCGCGCAGCCACAGGGCTAGCACCCCGCCGATGGCCGACAGGGGAATGGCCGTGAAAATGAGTATCGACTGCTTCAGGGACTTGAAGGTGAAGAACAGGAGCACGAAGATGAGCAGCAGCGCCACGGGCACGGCGACGCTCAACCGTTCGGTAGCCTGGCGCAGGTTCTCGAACTGCCCGCCGTAGGTGGTGTAGTAACCGGGTGCAAACTCCAACTGCTGATCCACTTTGCCCTGCAGTTCCGTCACCACGCTTTCCACGTCCCGGCCCCGTACGTTGAAGGCCACCGTAATCCGACGTTTCGCGTCGTCGCGCTGAATCTGGTTTGGGCCTTCTTGCAGGTCTACCGACGCTACCTGCTCCAGCGGAATCTGCTCGCCGGCCGGGGTGGCCACCAGCAGCTGGCGTACGTTGCCGATGTTCTGGCGCAGCTCTGGGGCCAGGCGCAGCACCACATCAAATCGTCGCTCCTGCTCAAAGAGCTGGCCGGCACTCTGTCCGGCAAAGGCCGTCTGCACCGTGCGGTTCACATCCTCGGCGTTGAGGCCAAAACGGGCCAGGCGGTTGCGGTCCAGCTTCACCACGATCTGCGGCAGACCCGTGACCTGCTCCACGTACACGTCCTCCGCGCCTTCCACTTGGCGTACCAGACGGGCGGCGCGCTCGGCGTAGGAAGCAAGCTGCTGCAGGTCCTCGCCGTAGATTTTAAGGACCACATCCTGCTTGGCCCCACTGATGAGCTCGTTGAAGCGCATCTGGATGGGCTGTTGGAAGCCAAAAGTGACTCCAGGAATCACGCTCAGGGCTTTGGCCATCTTCTCAGCCAGCTCTTCCTGCGTTGTGGCCGAGGTCCACTTCCCCCGATCCTTCTCCAGAATAACCATCACGTCGGCGGCTTCCACCGGCATGGGGTCCGTGGGAATCTCGGCCGCGCCGATCTTGGCCACCACTTCCTTGACCTCGGGAAACTGTTTCTGCAGGATGCTCGCAGCTTGCTGGCTTTTCTCCACCGTGTAGCTCAGCGACGAGCCGGTCAGCGTGCGCATTTCAATTGCAAAGTCCCCTTCCGAGAGTTGGGGAATGAACTCCCCACCCAGGGTGCGGAACAGCAGCAAAGCGCCGGCAAACAGCACCAAGGCCGCCGACACCACCACCGTCTTCCGACGTAGGGCCCATACAAGCACCGGTCGGTAACGGGCTTCGAGCCAGCTCATCATCCGGTCCGATAAGTTGCGTTTAGGTTCCGTCGAGCGGCTGAGCGCCAAGGCCGACATCATGGGTACGTAGGTGAGCGAGAGGATGAAAGCGCCGACGATGGCAAAGGCGACCGTCTCAGCCATGGGCCGGAACATCTTGCCCTCGATGCCGGCCAGCGCCAGCAGGGGCAGATACACGATCAGGATGATGATTTCCCCAAAGGCTGCCGAGGAGCGAATCTGGCTGGCCGCGTGGTAGGTTTCCTCGTTCATCTGCGCACTGGTCAACCGGTTTCCCGGCACTTGGAGCTGCCCGCCGTGCAGGCGGTGCACGATGGCTTCGACGATAATCACGGCCCCGTCCACGACCAGGCCGAAGTCTATGGCCCCTAGTGAGAGCAGGTTGCCGGACACCCCAAACAGGCGCATCATGCTGATGGCAAAGAGCATGGCCAGCGGAATGACCGAGGCTACCACAAGCCCGGCGCGCCAGTTGCCCAGAAAGAGCACCAGCACGAACAGGACAATCAGGGCGCCCTCGATCAGGTTGGTCTGCACGGTGCTTATGGCGCGGCCTACCAGGTCGGAGCGGTCCAGGTACACGTCAATGGTGACGCCTTCGGGCAAAGACTTGCGTACAGTCTGCATGCGCGCTTTCACGGCTTTGATGACCTCGTTGGCGTTGGCTCCCTTAAGCATGAGCACCAGCCCACCGGTCACTTCTCCCTCCGCGTTACGGGTCATGGCTCCGTAGCGCACGGCCGAGCCTAAGCGTACGTCCGCCACATCCCGTACCAGCACCGGCATACCCCCTTGGGTGCTGCGCACGACGATGTTACCCAGGTCGGCGGCATTCTCGGCCAGTCCTTCGGTGCGGATGAAGTAGGCAGTGGGTTTCTGATCGAGGTAGGCACCGCCCGCGTTCTGGTTGTTACGCGAAACAGCCTGGTAGACTTGCTCCGTGGTGACCCCGAGCGAGCGGAGCCGGGTGGGGTCCAGCCGGATTTCAAACTGCTTAAGCTGCCCGCCGAAGCTGGCCACGTCCGCTACGCCGGGTGTGCCCAGCAATTGCCGCCGCACAATCCAGTCCTGAATAGTACGCAGCTCGCGGGCGTCGTACTTCTGCTCGTAGCCGGGTTTAGCGCGCACCAGGTACTGATACACTTCCCCCAACCCGGTGCTGACCGGGGCCATTTCCGGCCGGCCGATGCTTTCGGGTATCTGGCTTTCGGCTTCGCGCAGCCGCTCTCCGACTTGTTGCCGGGCCCAATAAATATCAATCTTGTCCTCGAAGACAATGGTGACGACGGAGAGGCCGAAGCGCGAAAAGGAGCGCACTTCCTCCCGGCCGGGAATCGTGGCCAGGCTCTGCTCCACGGGGAAGGACACCAGCCGCTCGATGTCGCTTGCCGCCAGGGACGGGGCTACTGTGTAGACGACAACTTGGTTGGTGGTAATGTCGGGTACCGCATCAATCGGTAGCCGGCTCAGCGAGTAGCTACCCCAGGCAGTCAGCGCCAGAGTGAGCAGCCCGATGATGAGCTTGTTGTGAATAGAAAAATGAATCAGCCGATCAAACATCCGTCGCTGGGGTAAGGTCTAACGCTTCCGTAAACCCTGCCTGACCAGCCGTTCCGACCAAACGGGTGGGAACGGCACGGGAGTGACTCCCACTAGGACGCGATGCGCCCATACGAGGGGTCGTCCATGACGTACAGCCACGAACTGCCCTTAAGGGGTACTCAGCAGGAAAAAAGGGGGACGTTTTAGGCTCGCGGCGGTTGCCAGACGGCGGCGGGTGCCCGCGTTGGGGCGGTAGCTAGAGAATGGGCATGGCGTTCCGTAGAACCCCATTCCAAGGCATTCTGTGAAGCAGGGGCTGCTAGAGAAGGTAACAGAGTGACGGCACCACCGCAGCAATGGCATTGGCACAGAGGGGAGCACCAGTCTCCTACGTTAGCCGCGCTACAATCAGCATGAGAGGAAGCAGCCACGATGGTCTGCGTCTGGTCCTGGCACACGATTACTTCATCGGCACACGTCAGCGTCGACAGGCAAGCGAAGTAGAAGGCGAAGAACAGAGACAAAAAACGCATGTGGAACAAAGGTACGCAAAACAGCAGGCTCGGTGTTTTTACCAGTCGGAAAGGGTACAGGTTAGAAGCTGCTGACTACACCATTCTTTAGTAGCTTGTGCGGTATTATACGCGTAACCACATCATCAATGGAGTTATTACTACCAGATTGGCATACGGAGGTCTATTCGGTACCAGGCCAGAAAAATACCGTTACCCGGCTGCGGCGGCGAGGAAATAAACTGGTTGACATAACCGCAACCCCTCACCTAAACGGCCTACGCCTGCAGAGCACACACATGTCACTCTACCTAACCGCAGATCCGGCCGATGTTCCGGTTGGTGAGACACATGTGGTGCAGACTAAACATAAACCTACGCTTGCGGCGTGGCAGTTAGAGAAAGTTGAGTTTAAGCGGTGGCTGAAGGCCGAAGAATCTGCTGCTACCACCCCCGCTGACATCGTAAGCTCGTGGTGCAACAACTTCTTTTTCGTTGAGGAAGACCAGGCTACTGAGAGTCCCGGTTTACGCCAGCCACAACTTGGTGCCATTTACTCTGTGCTAGGGCATCTGACGTTACCTTCCGATGCGGGACTCGTAGTGCTACCTACTGGCACAGGAAAAACTGAGACTATGCTGGCAGTGCTTGTCGCGAAACAGTGCGCCAAGCTACTCGTCGTCGTACCATCCGATGCGTTGCGCACTCAGATTGCCGAGAAGTTCATCACACTGGGCTTACTCAAGGAGTTTGGCATTGTCGGTCAGGGGGCTGGGTACCCAGCAGTTGGCGTGATGCGTCAGTCATTTGCTGATGGCGCTGATTTCGAGCGGTTCGTAGCTCAAAGCAACGTTCTGGTAGCTACGATGTCAATTCTGCAGACACTGGAGCCAACTCAGTTGCAACATATGGCTGACGTTTGCTCTCATGTGTTCATCGACGAGGCACACCACGTAAAGGCCGCCTCTTGGCAATATGTGAAAGACCATTTTGACAGCCACAAGGTGCTACAGTTCACAGCCACCCCGTTTCGCAACGATGGGCAGCGGCTTGAAGGCAACCTTCTTTTCAACTTCCCCCTAAGCGAGGCCCAACGGCAGGGGTACTACAAAACCATCGAGTTCAAACCGGTCAGTGTGTTTCAGCCCGAGAAGGCCGACCAAGCCATTGCTGATGCGGCGATGGCCCGATTACGCGAGGACTTGACAGCTGGCTACAACCACATATTGATGGCCCGCTGCGCCACAAAGGAGCGGGCCAAACAGGTGTATCAACTCTACGCACCGCATAATGACCTGACCCCCGTGTTGTTATACTCGGGTGTGACCGGGGCTAAGGAAATATTACGTCAGATTACTACACGCCAAGCTCGCATCATTGTGTGCGTAGATATGCTGGGTGAAGGCTTCGACCTGCCGGAGTTGAAGATTGCCGCCTTCCACGATATTCGTAAAAGCCTGCCCATCACTCTCCAACTGGCTGGGCGTTTCACGCGCACCAAGCGCGACGAGCAACTGGGTAATGCGTGCTTCATTGCCAACATCGCCGATCCGCAAGTGGGTGACGAGTTGGATGAGTTGTATGCAGCCGACACAGACTGGAACAAGCTGCTGGCCAACATGGGCCAGACCCGGATTCAAGAAGAGGTAGATTTCAAGCGACTACTGGCGGGTTTCTCCCGGCTCAACGAGGCCAAGCTGCCCCTTAACAACATCAAAATTAAGCTGAGTACGGTAGTGTATCGTACCGCTGATACATGGAACCCACGTAACTTCCGACAAGGACTACCCGACTACGATAAGGCATTCTACCAGTTTGACGACCTCAACAGCGACAAGCAGTTGTTGCTTATCCTGACAGCCCACCAAGACGGCGTAGATTGGTTGGACTCGAAAGAGGTGTACCAGTTGACCTGGCGGATTATCGTAGTATTCTGGGAGGCACGACTCAAGCTACTCTTTATCCATAGTTCCGACAACTCGTCGCTCTACGAGCCGCTGGCTAACGCTATTTTGGACAACAATGCACAGATCATCAAGGGGGTGGATGTGTTCAAAACGTTTGATGGCCTGCACCGCATCAGTCTGCAAAACGTGGGGCTACGCAACCACGTGGGTAAAGACGTCCGATTTAGGATGATGGTGGGGCGTGACCTGGAGGAGGCAGTTAGCGCACTGGAGCAGCAGAAAGGTGAAAAAGCCTTCGTGATGGGAATGGGCTACGAAGACGGCAAGCAGCGCAACCTGGGGGCTTCTTACAAGGGGCGTATCTGGCTGAAGCGGGAGAACGACTTGAGCGTGTTCACCAAATGGTGCTCCAAAGTTGGCAAGCAGCTGCTAGATCCGAACATCGACCCCAACCAGTTTCTGAAAGAGACGTTGGTGCCGACTTATGTGAGCGAGTTTCCGGAGAGTGACCCAGTGTGGATTGACTGGCACGAAGACTTGTACCTTCAAGACGAGGTGTACTTCAAGTTCAGGTTGGGCGACGAAGTAGTTGATCTGTCAAACGCAACACTGGAGCTAACTGGGGTATTCAGTGCTACTACAATCGATTTCCTTTTGGTTAGTGATACCCAGCAGGCGGCATTTCGCGTAACCTTACAAGAAGCAGGGGAGGCCAGGGCCAGATACCCGCACTATGCCATCATGCAGACTGGTGGGCCAGCCGTACAGGCCTTATTTGGGCGGCGGGAGGAGGAAGGAGTACAGTTCCTACAGCGCTTGCCGCCAACGGTGTGGTTTGCCGATGGCTCCTCAGTGCGAGGCAACGACCACTTGGCCCCGAAGCACTCAATTGGGTTATTCCCGGCGGCGGGAATCGAATATTGGGATTGGACGGGTGTTGATCTCAGTGCCGAGTCACAGGGTGTACTTCCGGTAACGGATTCTATCCAGTATCGGGTGATCCAGAGGCTTCAGCAGGGTGACTACGACATTATTTATGATGATGACAGCGCGGGTGAAGCGGCCGACATAGTAACACTCAAGCTACACCCTGACCGGATTGCCGTGGAGCTATACCATCTGAAGTACGCCAGTAAGGGTAAGATCGGAAACGCGGTAAAGAACTTGTATGAAGTATGCGGACAGACGCAACGGTCAGTCCACTGGAAGCACCGCCGTCCGGATGCACTTCTGTTACACTTGCTTCGACGCAAGCCCAAGACGGAGAAGGGGATGACACGCGACCGATTGGAAAAGGGAACGGTGAAGGAATTGGAAACGCTACGACGGCTGGCTAAGCGGCAGCTGCCAGTCGAATTTTCCTTCATCATTGTACAGCCCTCTATCAAACAGGGGGACGTGGGGCCGGAACTGTTGAAGCTGCTTGGAGTTACGCAAAACTTCGTGCATGAACTGGCTGGGGTACCACTGCGGGTCATTGGTAGTGCCTGACATACTAACAAAGCTCGAAGCGGTCTTAGAGCGTGTGAACAGCTGTTGGAACGTTAAATCACACCTCTCCGCGGTTGAACTATCCGGGATCAGAGTATACAACTCTCTATGTTGGACTAGCACTGCCACAGGCCAGACTGGGTAGTAAAACTGACAAGCTGTTCATCAACTTTATGCTGTAGGGCGTACGCAAGAGCATTATCCTGACGTAATCTTCTTACAAGTTAAACGAGTGAAAGTCCATAGATGGGGCTTCATGCCAGTTTTACTGCCGTTTGTTCGTCACAGCTCGCTTATCTTGCGTTAGCATCTCACGCTAACCATTTTAGAAATTACTCCAGGTTTATGTCTGTCAATCCCCTTTTTGACCTCTGGCACGAAAACGACTTCTTCGGCATCGGAGACGATGATACGCGCCGCGAACAACTTCTAAAAGCTGTTGGGGACTTGGTCAAACTTTTCAAGAAAACTCCCAGCCAGATACGCTGCTACACGCTAGTAGCTCTCGATGCCCACGTGGCGGAGGACAGTCCCTTACTGGTTGCTACGTATGAGGTAATAAAAAAACACTGGCCGGGAGCTGGCGGCAAGTTCAGGGGAGCCATGCCCCGTCAAACAGTGCGGGGAGTTATGTTGAGCGCCCTGTACGAGCGAGCAGCGGAAGACATGACGGCTTTAAAAGTCCTCTACTACACCGCCAGCGGATATTACCATTTCGCGGACTTCGGCTCGGAGCAACCTGCTATCGAACTGCTGCTAGAGAAGTTCGGCAGCGAGTTGGAGGTGCATGCTGTTGCGGAGTGGTCATTAGAGCAGACAGCGTTGACACCTCAGATTGAGCCGTTTAAACTGAGCGGATTTAAATTTGGGAGTGCCAAGGTGGACAATGACAAGTTGCGAGTTGAAATGACCAACTCAGTGCAGTCCCTAGAGATAGAAACCGCTTACAGAAATACTCAGGAACCTTCAGCTGATTGGTATGAGAACTTTGGCATAAAAGCGTCCGCTGGCATTACGTCAGCCGTTGAAACCGCTCTGCAAAGTTTCAGCCAGTCGCTTTCTACTGTAAGCTTAGAGGCAGAAGTCAACAAGTTCTTCGGCTCTGTCAGCAAAGCCATAACCGACACACTTGCCAAATCGCATCAGTCGCTGAAGGCGGTGGAGCGGCGTAGCCAGTTACTGTGGTGGAAGGAAACGCTGTACTCCACTACGCTCCGCCGAAGCTACCGTGACCTGGATGCTGCCCTATTACCCGCCGTGATGGCCGTAGAATTGGCGAAGCTGGTACCCGATACCATTCCGGTGAGCGTAGATTTTCTGCTAACTGATACCTACCGCGCTGTGGTGGGTGGCAAACCCGAACCCCAAACGCTGGCCGATTTGGTTGCGGTCTTTGCCGTCGATGAAAACCGCGCGGCATTGCGTCAGTCATTACCATTGGTAATGACTGCCTGTGCCGAGCGCACCACTCTCACGGCGTTTCTTACTCAAGTACTGCACCAGCACGCCGCCCCTGAACAGTTACAAGACCGCACCGGCTTGCGCTCTGACCATCCTGCCGCCCCTGACCAACTAGCTGTCATTCTGCTTCACGATTTACTCACCGACCGCCTGCTGGCTTCCCGCTTATGATAACGTGCACCCAAACCTATTGCCACCCCGAGGAGTCGGGTTGCGCTGAAGAAGGTGGCGGCGACGGAACCAAGTGCAAGTTTCGAAAGAAAGCAGCCAACCAAGCCGAATCTGGTAAAGCCGCCGCGTTAGGGCCGAGCGAGGTTACGGAGCTGCCGGCCGGCTTTCGGGTGAGTTGGACGGGCAGCCCGCTAGGGGCGCAGGATATGCGCCTGCTTACGGCCCGCTCACGGGTGCTATGCATTGGGCTAGTAGGGGCGGCCAATGCTGGCAAAACCACGTTTCTAGCCCTTCTCTACGCGCTGCTTCGGCAGGGGCAAGGCATTCCGGGCTACAGGTTTGCGGGCTCTTATACACTGCCCGGTTGGGAGGCTATTGCCAGCTACCTTACCTTCAAGGAAAGCCGAACAGATATTCAGTTTCCACCGCACACCAGCCGAAGCACCGGTAGAGATGAGGGCCGCGTACCGGGTATTCTGCACTTGGCCTTGCGGTCAGAAGATGAGCCGGCGGCCGTACTCGATGTCCTCTTCACCGATGCGCCCGGGGAGTGGTTTACCGACTGGATTATCAAGCACGACTCCGATACTGCTGCGGGTGCCCGCTGGGTTTATCAGCACAGCCGCGCCTTCCTGCTATTTGCCGACCGTGAACGTCTTACTGGAACCCAGCGTGGTCAGGCCCGCGGGGAAATCAAGGAGTTGGCTGACCGGCTCACGCACCGGCTCGGTTCCCGTCCGCTAGGACTAGTGTGGACCAAAGCCGATGTGCCTAATGAGCGTCCGCAGTTTCTGACCGATATCAGTCAGCACCTGCAACACGCCGCCCCGCGCCATTACCGCGAGTTCGAAGTTAGCGTGGAACTGAGCGGGGCCGACCGCTGGCACCCGCAGGTGCTGGACAGTGTGGCGTGGCTGCTTGATACGCACTGCCGCGAACTAGGCACCACGCCGCCGGTGCCAGTGCCGTCCACTACTGAACAAGACCTTTTTCTGCTACGTCGCCAAGTAATCCGCTGAAATCGATGTCCCATCAACTACTGATTCTGGGCGGTCCTCACGTTGGCAAAACGCACTACGTCGGCCAGCTCTACCTGCGCCTCACCGATAGGCGGCGGGCACCGCAGTACGCACTGCAAATGGCTGCCCCACCCACTGACCTAACGGCCATCAACCACATCATCGAACGTCTGCGTGAAGGCCGATCGGCCGGGCACACCCCGAGTGGGTTCAATGAGGAAATTAGCTTCACCGTGACCAACCTTCAGGGACAGGAAGTAGCGCTTACGTTCCCGGACTACGCCGGCGAACAGGTGCAGCGCATTGTCAATCAATACCTTATTTCACCGCGTTGGCAGGAGCTGATTACGCAGGCCGACGAGTGGTTGCTGTTTATTCGGCCGGACGAAGTCAAGTCTCTCGAAGATGTTACTAACCGGTCCCGCTCACACCTCATCGAGCAGCGGCCCCGAGCTAAAGAGGCACTGGCTAACGGCGAGCTGTCGGACCCAGCTTTTTACATCGAGCTGTTGCAAATGCTGCGCTATGTTAGGGGGCAGTCGGCACTTATCCTCGCCCGGCAACCGCGCCTAACAGTGGCGCTTACCTGCTGGGATACCCTGCCCAACGTAGCCGATGCCCCTCGTCCTGCCGACCAACTCCGTAGCTGCCTGCCTTTCCTAGCCGATTTCCTAGCGGCTACCTGGGAGCCTAACGCGCTACGTATCCTGGGTGTCTCATCTACCGAAACTACGCTCGACCCCGACATGCCCAACGAAGATTTTGTAGATGGTCCCGAGCAAAAAGGCTACGTGGTGCTAGCGGATGGCACGCACAGCCCCGATCTCACCCTGTTAGTAGCTTCCTGAAAATGCCCGCCGCGCCCGTCATTATTCAGCAAGCCTACTACGGGGCAGTTAGGGGCACTTCGCACGGCTACCTGGCCAGCAGTACTTCGCTCAGTGAGCAGCTACAGAACTTTCTGCCTGGCTTTACTGACCGCCCTGGCAACGATGTAATTCCGCCGGGCATTTCTTCCTATCTGTCCGCCGCTACCACTGCTGGATATTTCCTGCTTAGCCGCACATGGCCCGACGTGGCTACTGCTCGCTCCGGCATGGTTTTTACGCACGTACTGCTACTGCCATTGGAGGCGGTACCCAGTCTGCCCGACCTAGGGGCAGTGCTGTCCCTGCTGCTGCCGGTGCTACCCGCTGCTGCCAACCGTACCAATCTAGCCCCTGTTTCATTTTTGCCAGCCGAGCGAATTGAATTACCCCTTGCGCCGGTATCTGGTAGCTTGCAGCAGGTTGGCGAGCAGCTATTCAGTGGGGTGCCGTCGGTGGCAGTAATCGCCGAGCCGGAGCAGATGGAGGCATTACTGGTACGTCTGTGGAATGGTATGCTGCCTAGCCTACGCCCGTTGCTGACATGGGCAACCCGCTTTAGTCCGCCGGCTTCTGAGACCGTTAGCAGCCTTTTGATTGGCGTACCGCCAGTGGTGGCGGGGCGTTGGTCTGGCCGGTCGCTGATTACCATTGCTGACGCAGATCCTGTTAGTGATTTATCGCCTCAAGAGCATCTGCTCTGGAATGCAGCCGAAGCCACCCCGTTTCGCGTTTTCCTAGACGTTTTGGAGGTTGCGCCAGTTCAGTTTCGTGCCCTCACGCAGTACGAACGGGCTTTCACAAACTACGGGCGTTTGGCTGAGTTACCCGCGACTGAGATGATGTCACTGGCGCGTGATGTGGCAGTGCTTCAGCCCGCACCATCCAAAGGGGTATCCGTGAAAGCTGCCGTGCTACAGTGCGTGGCCAAAGTCATTGCTACGACCCCTGAGCCTCCACTGAGAATGCTGCGAAAATTTTCACTGAGGCCCTTTGCCGACGCCTCAGCATTGGAAGCCGCCGTTGCCACCCGTGTAAAAAATCTGTTAACGGCCGCGACCAGTTCGGATGACGCCATAACTGAAACCTTCGACCTCGATACGGGACCAAACGCCGCGGAAAATCAGCAGTGGTTGCGAACGGGGATAGATGCTACCCTTGCTGCCCTGTTGCGGCAGCCCACGCCAACCTTAACCCGCGCATGGTGGCTGGGAGTGCAGCACTACGACGACACTCGTAAAAAGCTGCTCGCCACATTGGCTTCGGCTCCTGAAACGGCTTCACTGCTCGCCGCCACGGTGCCGGCTGTACTTGACAAAGTGGTTGCTGAACCGCTACTTGCCCTGAGCCGCAAGCGTGGCTGGTGGGAATTACACGCCGCTGTAGCTGCAGTAACTCTGCCTCCAGCCGAGGCCTTACAACGCCAGGTAGCAGCAGAAAGCACTCACCGTAGTCATACATCACCGCATGTGGCGAAGCTTGCCCAGACCGTGGCGGATGACGACCTGCTGGACCTAGCCCTAGCAACCGACAACAGCCAGTTGATGGAATTGGCGGGCGTTGCGTGCGTCAGAAGACCTTCATTGCTGGCCAGCCTTGACCTCGCGCAACGCGCTTGGCGACAAATCTGGGAGTGCGCGGTACATCATTCAACTCGGCTAACTGCGGGTCTGACTACCCCCGCTGCAACGGTTGACGCTTACTTAGGATTGCTGGTCGAAAACCCGACTGATTCTTTCCCGTTGCTGCCTCTTATTGCCAAGTCGTCGTTTGCCAACGTGTTACACCATCCCCAGCGTCCGGCGTTGTGGTCACTGCTTCCGTCTGCCTTTCGTCCGGCTTTCTTGCTGGCAACCGCTAATGCTCTCATTGTCGAACTGGTGCGTGGACAGCATCCTCAACTCATAGAAAGCACCTTACGTCAAGAAGTACAAAAGCCAACATTCACCACTCGGCTGCTTTACACATACCGCGCCGACCCTACGGCCGTTCTCGCCGTGCAGGCTGTCTGCGACAACCTGACCGACTATTACCTAGCTGACTATGTGGCAAACCTCACAGTTATTGATTCGAGAGCCGCGGTAGCTCTCGGTCGGCTCATTAACAGTAAAAGATGGTCGCAGTCTGCGCAGAAAGTAGCGGACAAGGCTAAGTACCAAAAGCATTTCCACCTTGCTCTGGCCGAATGCGAAAGTCAGCTTGGTGGATGGAAACACTTGTTCACCAGTCTATTCACAGGGGGGGCTGACTACAAGTCTTCAACCCTGGTTCCACCGACCCAACTTTCACCCTCCAACATGTCAACCGAAGTTCTAATAATGACCGCGCTCGGTCTAGAATTTAACGCTGTACAGCAAATTCTAACGGAAACGCAGCCCACAAGACACCCTGAAACGGGTACCCGCTACACGCGAGGGATTTTCAACCACAACGAGCGTAAGTTCTCAGTTGCCTTGGCCGAGTCTGGTGCGGGAAACGTAGATGCCGCTCAGGCCACCGAGCGTGCCCTTTCCTACTTCAAGCCCCGCTACGCCTTCTTCGTGGGCGTAGGAGGCGGCATTAAAGACGTGAACCTCGGTGATGTTGTCGCCTCATCCGAAATATTGCACTACGAGGGTGGGAAGGACGGCGAAGAGTACAAATCCCGTATCAAGACTCATTCTGGAGCGCACGAGCTTACAGAGTTGGCTAAATTCATTGCTAACAACAAAATGTGGCAACATCGACTTGGACCAGCTAATGATTACAAAGCCGAAGTAAAGCCCATTGCCGCCGGCGAGAAAGTAGTAGCTTCCAACCGCTCCGCCACCTTTAAGCTAATCGCCCAAAGTGTAAGTCAAGCCATTGCTGTAGAAATGGAAGGGTATGGGTTCCTAGCTCCCGTTCACTCGCACCACGCAAAAGGCATCGTCATCCGCGGTATTTCCGACCTGCTGGTGAATAAGACAGCTTCCGACCAAGCCGGTTGGCAACCCATTGCCGCCGCTAACGCCGCCGCTTTCGCTGCCGAGATGCTGGCCCGACTTCTGGATGACCAAATCAGTACAAACACTATTGCACAAGTTGCCCCAGTTGCAGCGCATCCGCAGTCAGAAGTTGTGGTAATCAATGCTTTATCCGCCGCCGATACGCTTGCTGAGCTATTAGTTTCCGCGCCGAGTAGGGGTAAACTCTCCGCCATTCTTGCCGATTTGTATGAAAGAGGGCCGGAGGAGCGACAAGTATGGAAGCGGGCTGGCGGTAGAGTTGGTTTCTTAAAACAAACAGATGACGGTGATACGCAATGGCATCACGCCCTCGAAAATTTAGCAAAGGGTGGCAGTAACACCATTACCATCCGCTCCCTACTTGAAACCGTGAAAACTGATTTCCCATCAAGCCCAGTGATGCAGCATTACTACGGGTTGCTGTGAGGAGCAGTTAGTGAGGGGTAAATACTTTTTGAGTTGTCTGCGGGGCTCCTGCATTAAGCTGTGTGGACATCTAACGCATCTAATCGAGGGCAGCAAGCAGGTAGGCCACAGCTAAAAAGGAGAGAGCGGTTTTCTCGTAGCGGGTGGCAAAGCCGCAGGCCTCTTTCAGGCGGCCAAAAAGTAGTCGCGCTGGTTCAACCGGTTGACTTCAGGCGGAATGACGGCGGCGGCCTGACGAAGGGTAATGGCTTCCAGTATATTATTGGTGTCGTACGCTTTGTCAGCCACCACCGTGCTGGGCTGTGCGGCCAGTAGGCCGGACAACTGCGGGCTGTCGGCGGCTTTGCCCGGCGTTAGCACCAAGTGCAGGCAGTTAGCCAGAGCATCCACCACGGCGTGTACTTTCATGCAAAACCCACCGCTTGAACGGTCTATCGCTTCGGCTGCGGGCGTACTTTTTTCAGTCGTCCTATTCGACCACCAATCATTGCGGCTGAATACGGCGGTCGGTGACTCGTAGATTCTGTCATAACATCTGCCTCGTGGGGGCGAGTACCATTACAGCTTCGCCGGATGTGACACCACTCATCAATGTCTGCTGGCGGTCCGGGTTGGGGTATAGGGACATGTTAGCACACACAGGCCACCATCACCGCTATCGCCAAATGACCAGTTGTTTTACCTATGTTTTACCTGAAAACAGAAACACCCTGTAAACGCTTGGTTTACAGGGTGTTTTAGAGCTGCTATGTGGTCGTGTAAGGAGTCGAACCTTAAACCTTCTGATTCGTAGTCAGATGCTCTATCCAATTGAGCTACACAACCATTTTTACCGTTTGGCGGATCGTTTATCCGTTTTGGTTGTGCAAAGATAGCAGGGAAAATTCCGGCGGTGCAAGCCGGGTCCCGCATTTAGCCTGGTTTTTTTTCGCGAAAGACTGCAAGATGCTGAATTTCAGCTGGATTTTTTTACTCGATTTTCGTGCCTTGGCGTAGCGCGCGCTGCATAGCGCGGTTGAAAAGGTAATACAGGCCAAACAGCGACACCGTGACCAGCACCGCCACCAGCACTTTGCCGGCGTTGCCAGTGCCCGGGTCGCGGAGCAGCAGCATAATATCCTGGGCTTTGGTGCCGAGCCAGTAGAAAAACAGGCTGCGCGGCAGCATCCCCACGATGGAAGCCAGCAGAAACCGGCGCCGATCCACGCCCATCACGGCCAGAATGAACGTCATCAGGGCAAACGGCGTGACCGGGGAGATGCGGAGCAGAAACACCAGCTTCCAGCTGTCGGTCTTCATTTCGCGCATGACGGCGGCGGCTTTGGGGAAGCGCTGCAGAAACGCCAGCATCTTGCCGTGGTCGAGGCTGGAGGCTACCTGGTAGCCGGTGAGGGCCGCCAGCGTGTAGGCGATGAGCATGCCCGGGAAGCCGGCCCAGCCGAAGTAAAACCCGGTGATGAGCACGGCCAGCGTGGTGTGCAGCAGCGAAAACGCCATGGCCACCCCGATAACCACGAAGTACAGCACCGCCTGCAGCAGCGTGGGGTGCTGCAGCAGCTCCTGGTTGCGGTAGAGCAGGAACCCCAGCGACGAACTGCCCACAAACGGCAAACCCGCCAGCAGCGCCATGGAAAGAAAGGTAGAGGCGTTTTTTTGAAAAAGCTCCCGGAGAAAAGCCATAGACTGCAAGTGAAAACAAACGGGCCGGCGTGAAGGCGCCGGCCCGAAGGTAGAACGTAAGAACGGGGCAGAAGGCTACATAGCGTGGCCGGCCCGCCTACTCGTCGGAGGAGCTGCCGCCGAAGAACCGGCGGATGGAGGCCCAGCCGCCGGCCACCACCGCCAGAATCACCTTCCAGAACTTGGCCAGCAGCGCAAAGGCGCCCACCTTGGCCAGCACCTTGCCCGCCACCAGCCCGCCGATGCCGTAAGCGGCCACCTCGTCGATTTTGGGGTCGAAGTCGGCGTATTGCTGGCCCTGGGCAAACTCCACGCTCTTGATCATCTGCGGGATGCTGCGGCGGATTTCCGGCAGCTGGCCCATGTCGCCGATGGCGTTGAGGTTGAGCACGCCTTTGCGGCCGAGCACGCGCACGTTGTAGTTGAGCGTGTTGTAGTCGGTGCCGGCAAAGCGCAGCTCCTTGGCCCAGTGCAGCACGTTGAGCTTGGCATCGTAGAAGGGCTTGGACGCCCAGCCGATGAGCATGATGCGGCCGAAGCCGGCTTCCTCACGCTCGGCGTTGCTTTCCTCGGTTGCCTCCTTCATGTCCTCCAGCAGGTCGTCGTAGTCGATTTCGGCCGCGTCGGTGTCTTCCACGTAGCCCGAAGGGTCGTACTCGACGGCGAAGGCCCAGTTGTTTTCATCGAGTGGGCCGCGTTCGGCCGGGAACAGCATGCCCAGCGACTCGCCATCGGGGTTGCCCCAGAGCTTGGTCAGCACGTACTCGCTCTGCTTGGCATCGAGGTAGCGGAAGCCGGCCGGCACTGTAATGGAGCCCAAGCCGTCGGGCAACGTAATTAGGCCGGTCTGGTAGTGCAGGGTGGCCTGCACCGAGTCGATGTAGTGCCGCTCACTGTCGATGGAGTCGGGTGGGGTGGGGGTGGCCAGGGCAACGGCGGCGGGCAGGCCCAGCAGGGCCCATAGGAGTAGGAGTGTTTTCAAGCGGATAAAAAAAGTGTGAATAGAATTTTGCCAACAAGATAGAACGCCATCCGGAGGATTTAGCCACCGGAGCCGGCAAAATTCTGATTTTCAGGGTTCGGCTTTTCACCGGCCGGCCGCGGGCGCCTCGGGCAATGCTACCGGCGCGTGGTTACCTTTGCGGGCCCAACCCCAGTTCCCCAGAACCTTAGTCGTACCAGATGAAATTCGGAACCAAAGCCATCCATGCCGGCGTGCACCCCGACCCCGAAACCGGGGCCATCATGACGCCCATCTACCAGACCTCGACCTACGTGCAACGCTCGCCCGGCGACCACAAGGGCTACGAGTACTCGCGCACGCACAACCCCACCCGCACCCAGCTCCAGGACGCGCTGGCAGCGCTGGAAAACGGCCAGCACGGCCTGGCTTTCGCCTCGGGCATGGCCGCCATCGACTGCATCATCAAGCTGCTGCAGCCCGGCGACGAGGTCATCAGCACTAACGACCTGTACGGCGGCTCCTACCGCATCTTCACCAAGGTATTCGCCAACTACGGCATCAAGTTCCACTTCGTGCCGATGCACGACATGGCGGCCGTGGAAGAGAAAGTAACGGCCAATACCAAGCTGATCTGGGTGGAAACGCCCACCAACCCGCTGCTCAACGTCATCGACATTGAAGCCGCCGCCGCCGTGGCCAAAAAGGCTGGCGCGCTGCTGGTGGTGGATAATACTTTCTCGACGCCTTACCTGCAGACACCGCTGGATTTGGGCGCCGACATGGTGATGCACTCGCTGACCAAGTACATGGGCGGCCACTCCGACGTGGTGATGGGCGCCGTGATTGTGAAGGACGACGAGCTGCACGAGCGGCTGCGCTTCCTGCAGAACGCCTGCGGCGGCACGCCCGGCCCCCAGGACTGCTTCCTAGTGCTGCGCGGCCTCAAAACCCTGCACCTGCGCATGCAGCGCCACTGCGAAAACGGCCGCGCCGTAGCCGAATACCTCAAGAGCCACCCAAAAGTGGAGAAAGTGTTCTGGCCCGGCTTCGCGGAGCACCCCAATCACGCCGTAGCGGCCAAGCAGATGCGTGACTTCGGCGGTATGATTTCCTTCGTGCTTAAAGGCGACCGGAAAGAAGACGCCGTGGCCGTGCTGGAGAAGTTCGAGCTGTTTTCGCTGGCTGAAAGCCTGGGCGGCGTGGAAAGCCTCTCGGGCCACCCCGCCACCATGACGCACGCCAGCATTCCGGCCGAGGAGCGCCGCAAGGCCGGCCTCTCCGACTCGCTGATCCGCCTGAGCGTGGGCATCGAGGATGTGGAAGACCTGATTGAAGATTTGAAGCAAGCCATCGGCTAGCGTAGCGCGGCTGGCTGCCGGCGCGCTGCTGCGCCGGGGCTGGCCGTGGATTCTGTGAAAAAAGCGCCGTCCGGTAGTTTCCGGGCGGCGCTTTTTTGTGGGGTGATATGCCGGGCAATCTGGCGGCGCGGTGGGGCCGTACGTTGGCCTCACGTAGTTGCGCCGCTGCCCATGTCCCGCTTGCTTGTTTTGTTTTCCGTCTGGCTGTTCACGTTGGGTTGTGGGGCCGAAACACCAGCGCCAGCCGCGCTGCCGCCCGCGGCAGATCCGGTGTCGGCCCCGGCGGGCACGCGGCGGTTTCTGGCCCTCGGCGACTCCTACACCATCGGGCAGGGCGTACCGGCCGCCGACCGCTGGGGCGTGCAGCTGGCCTGGCTGGCCCAGGCCGAGGGCTTGCAGAAGCCCGACATCATTGCCCGCACCGGCTGGACCACCGAGCAGCTCCGCGAGGCCATTGTGGCCGCCAATCCGCCTGCGTCTTACGAGCTGGTGTCGTTGATGATTGGGGTGAACAACCAGTTTCAGGGACTGCCGCTGGCGGAGTACCGCACCGATTTTCGGGAGCTGCTGCAAACGGCCATCCGGCTGGCTGGCGGGCGGCCCGGGCGCGTGGTGGTGCTGTCTATTCCCGACTGGGGCCAGTCGCGGATGGGCCGCAGCTACTCGCAGGCCGCCATCAGCCAGGAAATCGATCAGTTCAACGATGCCGCCCGGCAGGAGTGCGCGGCGGCCGGCGTGGCCTTCCTCGACATCACCGACCTGACCCGCGCCACCAGCTACGACCCCGCCCAGTTCGCGTCCGACGGCCTGCACTACTCCGGCCTGCATATGCAGCAGTGGGCCACCCGGGCGTTGCTGCTGGTGCGCCGCCTGGTGCAGTAGGTGTGGCGCGCTGACGTTGGTTTTTTTCCGTTCGCGAAACATTCGGCGCCGTAAGCGGTAGTGCAGGGGTTGTTCTGGCGCGCGGTTGTGCGCCGGCACCCTGGTTTCTGTTTGCCCGCCTGATGTACTTGCTCAACCTGCCCGCTTTCTCCCCGATGCCGATTTGCCGGCCTGCTTCCGCAGGTGTGGCGGCGGGGTGCTGTTGCTGTTGTTGAGGCTGCGCCGGCTGGCGCCAACCACCAGCGCGGTAGTGCGTACATAGGGCTGCGCTGATATTCTTTCTTTTCCCGGATTGTGCTGAACGGACCCCGCCAAAGGCGGTGCGTCGGATGTGTGAACGGCACGGCCGCCCCGCAGGGCGCGGCCGGCCCCCTGGCTTGTTTTCTTTTTTCTTTCTGACATGAATAATCTATCCGCAACGCGGCTGGGCCTAGTCACGGCCCTGTCGGTGGCCAGCTACGCCGCCTTTGCCCAGACCGTGCCCGTGACGGGCCGCGTAACCAACACCACCGGCCAGGGCCAGCCCGGCGTGACCGTGCTGGAGCAGGGCACTAGCAACGGCACCAGCACCGACGCTGACGGCCGCTACCGCCTGAGCGTGCAGCCCAATGCCACGCTGGTGGTGTCGGCCATTGGCTCCGTGACGCAGCAGGTACCCCTCAACGGCCGCACCTCCGTTGACGTGCGCCTCGCCGACAACCAGACCGCCCTCAACGAGGTGGTGGTAACCGGCTCGCGCGCCACCGAAGGCCGCTCCAACATCCTGACCACGGCGCCGGTCGACGTTATTTCGGCCCGCGAAATCAAGGCCTACGCACAAACCGACGTCACGCAGATCTTGACGTACATCGCGCCTTCGTTCCAGAGCACGCGCCAGACCGTAACCGACGGTACCGACTTCGTAGACCCGGCCTCGCTGCGCGGCCTGGGGCCCGATCAGGTGCTGGTGCTCGTGAACGGCAAGCGGCGGCATACGTCGGCGCTGGTGAACATCAACGGCACGCCCGGCCGCGGCTCGGTGGGCACTGATATGAACGTCATTCCGCCGGCCGCCATCAAGCGGATTGAGGTGCTGCGTGACGGCGCTGCGGCCCAGTATGGTTCCGACGCCATTGCCGGCGTCATCAACATCCAGCTCAAAGACGACACCACCGGCGTGAACGTGAGCAGCACCGCCGGCCAGACCACCGAGAGCGACGGGCAGCTGTTTCAGGCCGATGCCAACGCCGGTTTCGGGCTGAACAAGCGCGGTTTCGTGAACGTGAGCGGGCAGTTCAGCAACCGCAGCTACTTCGACCGCAGCGGCACCGACACGGCCCCGCTCATCTACAAAGGCACCAGCGCCGGCAACTACCCTGGCGGCCTCACCAACGACCAGAAGCTGTCCCTCAAGGCCCAGGACGACGCGCTGGTGGCCCAGAACGGCTTCAACCGCCGCAACATTCGGGTAGGCGCTTCCGACACGCGCACCTACGGCGGCTTTTTGAACGCAGCCTACACCTTGCTGCCGGCTCAGGAGCTGGAAGCCTACGTGGCCGGCGGCCTCACGCGCCGCACCGGCCGCGGCGGCGCCCTCTACCGCCTGCCCACCCAAACCACCCAAATCGACCTGGGCCTCTACCCAAACGGCTACCTGCCGTTCATCAACAGCACCGTGGATGACGCCTCGCTGATTACGGGTGTGCGGGGCCGGGTGCTGGGCTTCCAGGCCGACCTGAGCAACACCTACGGCCGCAACAGCCTGCGCTACGACATCAGCAACACGCTCAACGCCTCGCTGCCGCTGGGCACCAGCCCCACCGAGTTCTACGCCGGCGAGCTGCTGTTTCAGCAGAACACCGTGAACCTGGGCTTCTCGCGCAAGTTCCTGGAACTGCCGGTGCTGAGCACCCTCAACGTGGCCTTCGGCGGTGAATTCCGGGTGGATAACTTCCAGATTGAGGCTGGCGAGCTGGGCTCCTACGCTAACGGCATCAACGAGCAGGGCCGCATTATCACGCCGGCCTCCGGCAGCACGCCGGCTACCTATGCGGCGGCGGGCTCGCAGGGCTTTGCCGGCTACCGCCCGCAGGACGCCACCGACCGTTCGCGCACCAACGTGGCCGGTTATGTTGATCTGGAAAGTGATATCACCGAAAAGCTGCTGGTGAGCGTGGCCGGCCGCGCCGAGCGCTACTCCGATTTCGGAAGCAACGTGAGCGGCAAGCTGGCCGCCCGCTACAGCGTGCTGCCCGACGTGGCCGTGCGCGGCGCCATCAGCAACGGCTTCCGGGCGCCTTCGCTGCAGCAGCGCTACTTCACCAACTCCAGCACCCAGTTCAATAGCGGCGAGCTGCGCGAAGTGCTGACCACCAACAACGACAGCCCGCTCACGCGCTCCTTCGGGATTGGCTCGCTGAAGCAGGAGAAATCCACGAACTACAGCCTGGGCCTGACGGCGCGGGTGCTGCGTACCATCACGCTTACCGTGGATGCCTACCAGATTGACATCCGGGACCGAATCGTGCTCAGCAGCCAGTACAACCGCGGCAACGCGGCCGTAGCTCAGATTCTGGGTACGCTGCCGGTGCAGGGCATCCAGTTCTTTGCCAACGCCGTGAACACCCGCACCCGCGGCCTCGATGTGGTAGCCAATGAGCGCCTGACTCTGGGCACTGAAAGCCGCCTGACCCTGACGGCCGCCGCCAACTTCAACGCCACGAAGGTGCGTAGCTTCAACAGCTCCGGCTTCATTGATGCCAACCCCACGCTGCAGAACACGCTGTTTGACCGGGCCCAGCGGGCGCGCCTCGAAAACGGCCAGCCGCGCAGCAAAATCAACCTGAGCGCCGACTACGGCTACAAAATCTTCAGTGCCAACCTGCGCACCGTGCGCTTCGGCGAGGTGCAGACCAAGGATGCTAACCCCGACCGCGCCTTCATCGACCAGACGTTTTCGGCCAAGTGGATTACCGACTTCGTGCTCAGCGCCCAGGTGCTGAAGAACGTGGGCGTGAGTGTGGGCGTCAACAACCTGTTCGACGTGTACCCCGACCGCCTCTATCAGGACCCCAACAACAACCCGCAAAGCTTGGCCTACTCCACCCTCGACGCCACCAACCGGGGCCGGTTCCTGTACAGCTCCAACCAGTTTGGCTACAGCGGGGCCTTTTATTTCGGCCGCCTCAACCTGACGCTCTAGCCGGCTGCCGGCAGGCTTTCTTCAAATGTCCCGCGACCCGGAATAGGCCCTGTGCTTATTCCGGGTCGTATTTTTTCAGGACCAGCGGGAAGATAACCAGCTCACCGTAGAAGGCGCCGGCTACGGCAATGGCTGTGAGCAGGCCAAACAGCTGTACGGTTTTCAGGGAGCCCAGCGTCATGACGGCGTAGCCCAGAAACAGCACCACGCTGGTCAGGACGATGGTGGGGCCGACGTGCGCAATGGTAGTGAGGCGGGCCTGGGCGGGCGTGAAGCCGTGGCGGCGGTGCTGCTGGTAGCTGTACACGAAATGAATGGTGTCATCGACGCACAAGCTGAGCACGATGGAGGCAATGCTGGCCGTAGCCGTGTCGAGCGGGATGCCCAGCCAGCCCATGGCGCCCAGCAGCACCAGCACCGGAAACAGGTTGGGCACCACCGTGAGCAGTGCCAGCCGGAAGCTGCGGATAAACGCCCACGTCAGTGCAAACACCAGCCCGAATGACAGCAGCAGACTGTTGGTCTGCGACTCAGTGACGTAGGCCACGATATTGGCGTAGAGCGGCTGGTAGCCGGCGGGCCGCACCGTAGCCACCGGCCCCAGTGTAGCCTGCGCAATCTGCAGTAGCGTATCCACTTTAGCTGTGAGCTGCCGCGCCGACAGCATCCGGCCTGATACCGTGACGCGCCCAGTGCCGGACGGCGCGTGCACGAACTGCGCCAGCAGCGCCGGAAACTCCAGCCCCAGTTGCCGCTCCACGGCGTGCAAAGCGCCCTGGCTGGCCCGCAGGCGGGTAGCCTTACGACCCACCTGGGCTTCGAGGCCGGCCTGATACAAAGAGTGAAACCCTGTTACCTGGCCTACGCCGCTGAGCCGCCGTACCGAGTCGGCGAAGGTGAAGGTGGCCTGCACCACGGCTACGTCCGACAGGGTGTGGCCGGGGCGGGGCTCCACCAGCAGCTCCAGCGGCATGTAGGGCCCCCAGCTGGCTTCAATGGCCTCGTGGTCCGTGACGACGCGGTGGGTGGCGGGCAGGTAGCCGAGCGTGTAGGTGTCGGAGCGGAGGCGGGGCAGGCCGGCAGCCAGCGCCAGCGTGAGCAGCACCGAAAGCGTGGCAAAAAAGCGCGGCCGGGCCAGCAGATACTGGTAGAACGCCACCATGCGGCTGGCGGCCGAGTGGGTGGCGGCGGCGGTGCGGGCCGGGGCTTTGGCCAGTGGCAGCAGCAGCACTCCCAGCAAAAACGTAAACACCAGGCATAGCGCGATACCCAGCGCCGCAAACATCCCGAAGTTGCGCAGAATGGCCATCGGGCACGAGAGCAGCGCCAGGAACCCGGCTACGGTGGTGAGCATGGTGAACAGGCAGGGCGCAAACACGTTGCGCAAAGCCTGCAGCGCGTCGTGGCGGGCGGGGCTGGTGGGCGTGCGCAGGCGGTTGCGCTCGTTGATGACGTGCATGGAATCCATGATGCCGAGCAGAATCAGCACGATGGGCAGCAGCACCGTCATCAGGTTTACGCGGTAGCCCAGCGCCCCGTACACCCCAAACGTGACGTAGGTGGCCAGCCCCACGATGCCCAGCATGTAGACCAGCAGCAGCAGGTTGCGGTAAATGAGCAGCAGCACCCCGAACATCAGCAAATAGCCCAGCCCCAGAAAAAGCCCAAAATCGTGTTGTGACAGCGCATTGAGGCCCGCGTACACGATGCCCACGCCGCCCAGGTGGGCCTGCTCCGGCCGGAAGTGCCGGTCTACCACCCGCTGCACCTGCGCCAGAATCTCGCCGCGCCGGTCATCGAAATCAGGCATTTGCCGCAGCCGGATGATAAAGCGCGCCGTGCGATAATCGTCGGAAAACAGGCTCTGGCGCAGCGTGGGCAGCGGATGCAGTGTTTGCCGTACTTCGGCGGCCGTGGTGCCGGGCATCAGCAGCTGCCGCGAGGAGCCGGCCAGGCCCCGGCCGGGCAGTTGGGTGTTGCCGGGCCCGTTCACGCCCGCCACGGCGGGCAGGGCTTCCAGCTCGCGGGTGAGGTGCCAGAAGGCAGCCAGATACTTGGGCGAAAGTACCGGCTGCACATCATGCACGGCCAGAATCACTACTTCGTCGTTGCCGAAGCGCTGTTGGAAGGCGTGGTATTCGCGCAAAGCCGGGTCGCCGGATAGAAACCAGGTGGAAAGGCTGTTATCGACCACCATGGCGGCCTTCACGCCGGGCCACAGCGCCACGCAGGCTGCCACAATCAGCAGCAGAAGCAGGTAGCGGAGTTTGTGTAGATACAGCATAATGGGAATAGAGGATAGATTGTCATTCCGAGCGGAGCGAGGAATCTGAGTTGAAATCGTGCAGCAGCGTCACCCAGATTCCTCGCTCCGCTCGGAATGACAGTTCACGTCAGTGGCAGCTCGTACAGCGCGTAATGGGCGGTTTCGGCGGGCAGGCCGTCGGTGAAGTGCAGGGAGAAGTTGTCGGAGCGCATCAGGCAGAAGATGGCCTCGTCGTACAACTCGCGGAAGGCCAGCATGCCGTAGGCGCCCAGGTAGCTCATCAGCTGCTGGTTGCGGAAATCGGGGTGCACGCCGATGGTTTTGGCCAGCAGGGTCTTGCGCGGCAGGCGCGGGTAGTCGCGCTGGAAATTGGGTGGCTCGGAGCCCAGCTGCAAAGGCGCGTAGTTGGGGTGGCAGAGGCTGAGCGCCACCAGGCGGCCGTGCGCTTTTTCGCGCAGTAGCACCGATGTATGGGGGCACAGCCGGGCGGCATACTGGGCGTTGTAGAGCTGCCGGAACTGGCTTTCCGGAATAGGCTGGTAGGCCGGGTTGGCGCTGAACACCTGGTGTACCAGCTCAAACAGCGCCGCTTCGTGCTCCGGCCAGGTCTCCGGCGTGAGGGGCAGAAACTCGTAGGGCAGGCTCCGGACGGCGGCCAGCAGCGCGGCTTTGTCTGCATACACAGCCGGCACCGTGGCGGGCGCAATCAGGCGGCTTTCAAACGTCAGCACCGGCGCAAAACCCAGCTGCTCCAGCAGGCCGGGGTAGTAAGTGGGGTTAACCGGCTCCCGGTCGAACTGCTGCCAGGAAGGCGCGCTGCCCAGCCGCAGGCGGTAGGAGTGGTAGGTGCTGAAGTTGAGTGGGCCCTGCAGGTGGGTGTAGCCGCGCTGCCGCGCCGCCTGCTGCAGCTGCGCGAAGGCCGCTGCGTTCAGGGTCACGTCGTCCACAGTTTCCCAGAACCCGAAGTAGGCCGTGCGGCCGTTCTTGGGGAAGATGCCTACCAGCCGCAGCTGCGCGTGGTCGGTGAACAGCACGATGTCGTTGCGCTCCAGTTCCTGCCGGAACAGCTGCCGCACGGCCGCCGCGTCTTCCTGTGGCTGGTAGGGCAGCGCTGCGTACAGCGGGCCGGGAATCTGAAAGAACGAATCCGGCAAAGTGCCCTCAAAGGGCAGCTGGTGAATGGGGTTCATAAGAGGAGTGTGGCTGATGCCTACCGGTTCGGCGGCTGTTGAAGCCATCGGGCCGGTAGTCGCGCCTGCTGATGTTGTATCGTTGGTATATTCTGGTGGCTACGTTCAAGTGACGACCGGCCCCACGGCTGGAAAAAGCCGCCGGACCGGAGCCGTTCTAGCGTCAGTCCACCACCTCAATCCGGCCGGTTTCGCCGTTGAGGCGGAATTGCTGGCCGGTGCGTAGGCGCTGCGTAACGTGCGGCACGTTGATGATGGTGGGGATGCCCAGCTCGCGCAGCAGAATCACGGAGTGCGATAACGACGAGCCTTTCTCGATGATGACGCCGCGGCACATTGGGAACAGGGCTGCCCAGCCGGGGTCGGTGCGCAGGGCACACACGATTTTGCCGCTCACGTTCAGGTCGCCGCCGGGGTCGGTGATGACGATTACCTCGCCCTCGGCCACGCCGGGGTAGCAGCCGGTGCCGGCTATGGCGCCTTCGGGCAGGGGCGGGGCGTCAGCGGGCCGGGCGGGCACCGTCACGCGGGACGGTACGTCTTCCTGGGCATACTGCCGGAACTCGCGGCGACGCTCGGCTACCAGCGGCAGCAGGGGAGTGGCGCCGTCGGCCAGGGCGGCCAGCAGCTCCGGCTCCGTCAGCCAGAACACATCTTCGGGAAAAGCCAGTTGGCCGCGCTCCGTGAGCTGGGTGCCCATAGCCCGGTAGAGCGCCCGGTACATGCCAAACAGCCGGGTGCGCTCCAGCCGTAGCGCCTCGCGGTATCGGATGGCCTGTTGCAGCTGGTTGAGGCTGCGCTGCAGCCGCCACCGAAACCAGCGGCTGCGGCCGGCCAGCTTATCGGCCAGCTCCTGCCGGGCCTGCTGTTGCAGAGGGCTGCCGGTTTCGGTTTCCGGGGCGGGAGGCGCCAGCAGGAAGTTGCGCAGGTATTGGTAGAAAACGGCGGGCTCCACGCGCATGGTGGCCGTTTCCAGCTTCAGCTCGCCCACCGTCCGGTCGCCGTACTGCCCGATGAACTCTTCCACGGCCCGGTGAAAATCCGGCGCCAGTTGGGCCACTTGGGCGTGCAGATCGTGCGGGGCGGCCAGCACCAGCTCGCGCAATGCTGCCTGGGGCCACGCGGCGCGGGCCAGGGCCTGCAGCCGGCGCGTGGGTTGGGTGCTGGCCACCTGCTGGTCGCCGGACAGGTAGCGGCTCAGAAACTCGTCGGGCTGCACGATGCCGGCCCGCTGCAAACCCCGGTTCACGCGGCCGTTGGTGGTCATCACGAAGAAGTCGTTGATGATGGGCGTGGTCCAGTTTTGCAGCAGCTGCGCATCCAGTAGGTCCTTCTGCTGCCGCAGCTCCGCGCCGTTGAGCGTGGCTAGCGGCAGGGCGTAGAAACGCTGGTAGTGCGCCCGAAAGTGGGCATGAAAGGCTGGCACGCGCTTCTTCAACTGTCCGAAGGCCCGCAGCAGCCGCAGCAGGTTCAGGCCCAGGCCGGGCAACAGCCGGAGCGTGGCACCCAGCGTTTTGCGCTGACTCACCACGAAATCCACGGGCTCTTCCAGGCCCATCATGCGCTCCATGTCGGCCTTGTTCTGGCGGAAGGAGGGCAGCAGCTGCAGGCCGCGGTACCAATTGTTGATGTTGTAGTAGATGCGCCCCTTCACCAATCCCAGCAGCTGCGTGACGGTGCTTTCGTGGGCCTTAATGCGGGTCGGCGGCAGCCCCAGCACGTGCATGGTCTGGCGGTACACGGTGGCGTAGGCGCGCTGCGCGAAGCTGAACGTGAGCGGCGTCGTGACCCCGCAGTAGCTTTCCTGGATGTTGGAATTGTCGTAGACCACCACCTCCGGAATGGGCTGGGTGATGGGCCGCGCCTGCACCAGCCACGGCTGGCCAGCTTCCACCACAAACTCCAGGTCCTGGGGCTGGCCGAACTGCTGCTCCAGCTGCGTGGCCGCCGCAAACAGCGTGGCCAGCTGGGCATCGGTGAGGCAGGCGGCGTGCTGCTGGCCAGCGGGCACGGCGGTTTGCCGGAGCCCATCGACGTAGGCAGCGCACTGAAACTGGGTTTCCTTGGCGGCTAATTGGGTGTGGCAGCGGGTGCCGGTGTGCTTGTCGAGGTAGAACTCATCGGGCTGCAGCTGCCCGCCCACCAAACCTTCGCCAAAGCCCCAGACGGCGTGCACGGCCATTTCCTGCGGATACTCCGGAAACGTGGAAAACACCACGCCGCTGACTTCGGCGGCCAGCTGCCGCTGAATGATGACGGCCGGCCGCGCCGCCAGCGGCAGCTGCTTCTGCCGTCGGTAGGCCAGGGCCCGCTCGGAGTAGGCGCTGGCCGCGCACTGTCCCACCGCCGCCCACACCGCTGCCTCCGACGTCAGGTTCAGAAACGAATCCATAAGCCCCGCAAACGAGGCGCCCGCGCCATCCTCATCGGCTACCGAGGAGCGCACCACTACCGGTTGCGCCGGAAACCCCCATCCGGCCAGCACCTGCCGGATGGCCTGCTGGTCGGCGGCGGGCAGCTGGAACGCCTGCAGGTGCTGCCGCTGCTGCGCCGCATCCGGCGCGGCCAGCAGCAGCCCATCGAAGGTTTCGGCGGGCACCACCAGAAACTCCGGCACGCGCATGCCCGCTGCCTGTAGCCGGAACAGCCCGCGCGCCTTGTGGCCGATGGTGTGGTGAGCAGGCGGAGTGGAACCGTGAAGTATCATGGGTGTAGTGAAATAAAACGGTGCTTTGGTACTCGTGCTGCCGGGCGCCTCATCCCCCCGGCCCCCTCTCCGCAAAGGAGAGGGGGAGCCGAACGATTGTTGGGCAAGCCATGGTCATCAGGCGACTTCAACTGAAGCCCTGTGGTTGCCGAAAGATTCTGGTTTTGGCAGGCGACGCGGACGACGAGACGCGAATACGCGTCTCTACAGCAGAATAAGGCCGATGAGGGCCAGGTAGCTGGTCAGCATGAACACCGATACCAGCAGCTCGGCGGTGCGCAGCAGCTTTTCCTGGGGCTTGGCCGCCGCCCGGCCGTACACCAGCAGCGCCAGCCCAAACAGCCCCGCCAGCAGCTCAAGCGCCCAACTGCCGGCCTGCAGCTGCCGCAGCAGCACGCCCTGCACCGCAGTGCCGCCCAGCAGCACCAGCAGCACCGCCGCAATGGCCCCGCGGTAGCCCAGCGTGCGGGAGTAGGAATCGATGCCGGGGCGCTCGGCGGCGGGGGCGTGGGTTTTGCGGGCCAGCTCGAACGCAAAGCCGCCCAGCAAGCTCAGGGCCGCCAGCAGCCAGAACCGCGGCGGCGTGGCGCCATCGGGCTGAAACAGCTGGTACGCCTGCCACAGCCAATACACGACGAGCGGCATAATCAGCATGTGGCTGAAGGCGTACAGCACCAGCCGGCGCTTCAGAAACGCACTCACGCCGAACTCGTAGCGCATCAGCACACTGTAGCCCAGCGTCAGCGCCCAGCCGCCCAGCGCCGCCCGCCCCATCCGCGCCGACCATACTAGCTCGCCTGCCGCGCCCAGCCACGCCAGTTGCTGCAGCTGCGGCAGCGTCACGAGGCCCCGCTGCAGCACGCGCTGCGGGTGGTTGATGGCGTCGGCGGCATAGTCCTTGAGCTCATCGAACACCCGCAGGCGAAAAAAAAAGGAAATGGTAGCCAGCCCGCCGCCCACCTCCAGCCACCGGAACCGGCCCAGCCCCTGGCCTGCCGCATCCAGCGTCGCCACAGCCCATACCGTCAGAAACAGAATGGCAAACAGGCCCATATTGACGGGTGGAAACCGCTGATTCAGGTACGCGGCCAGGTGGCGGATATTCATCGGGAGAGTTGAGCGGCAGGAAGGAGTGTGCGGCTGTTTTTGCGGCACCTGATAAGCTATTTGAGTTATCATCGCCCAACGACGAGACGCCATATTTTGCGTCTCGTCGTTGGGCGACCGGAACCGTGCTGCCCAAAAAACATCAGCAACGACGAGACGCAAAATATGGCGTCTCTACATCGCACTGACAGCTTCCGCAGTTCAGGCAAACAGGTTTTAAGCAATGTGTGAGGCAATAGCGGCAGGTGCGGTGTTTTCAGTGGGCACCGTCTGGGTTAGCGTATCGAAGAAGCTCTCGACCACGCGGGGCAGGAAGGGGTAGGGCCCCACGGAATGTGCCATCAGGTACATGCCCAGACGGTGCAAACCGAAATCGAGGGCGGCGTAGTGGGTTTCCCGGCGGAAGGCGGCTGGGTCGGCGTAGCGGCCGGTGAGGGCGTGCAGGGTGTGGCGGTAGTGCTCCAGATAGGCGGGGCGCAGGTGGTAGCGGTCGGTATCGAGTACGAAGCAGAGCAGCTCTACGGCATCGTACACCGGCACGTGGTAAGTGGCCAGCTCCCAGTCGTAGGCGGAGAGCTGCAGGCTGGCCCCGGCGCCCCGGAAGCAGGTGTTGCGCGGGTTCAGGTCGTTGTGGATGAGCGTGCGGGGCCGCGCATCCAGCCAGGCCTTGCGCTGCGGAATCTGCTGGATGGCGGCCTGTAGCTGTGCCGTACGCTGGACCCCGAACAACTCCGGGAAGCGGGGCGCGGCGTTGTGGAGCAGTGCTGTCCAGAGCGGGGCCAGCTCCTGCATGTAGGCGCCGGTGGGCAGGTCGGGCCAGGCGGGCGCGGCAAAACCGGGCGGCAGCAGGTGGCAGGCGTGCCAGGCGGCCAGCTGTGCCAGCGCCGTCCGGATATGGTGGTTGGTCCAGGCGGCGGGCGTCTGCACCGAGTTGAGCAGCGTCACGTCTTCCAGATACTCCATCAGCACGCAGTAAAGGCCGGTTGCCTTGTCGGCGTGCGTGCCCCAAATGCGCGGCATCAGGCCGGGCGCGGCGTGCTCATACACGGCCAGCTCGCGCTGGTGGGTGTGCTGGAAGCCGGTGCGCTCGGCAAAGGCTGAGTACACCGCAGCCAGCTCGCCGCCGCACAAACCAGCCAGCCCGGCCAGCATGCTGGATATTTCGCCGCCGTGGGGCTTCACCTTGAGCACCAGATGATGGGTCGTGGGCGGCCGGCCGGCTTCTTCCAACGTCACGGCCAGCCCGAAGTGCCCGATGGGACGGGCGCTCTGGCCCGCCGTGAGCGTCACCAGAATACTGGCGGAGTTGTCGAGCGGCAGGGGATCCACGGCCAGCACTTTGTGGGCGGAATTGGGGGCGTGGGCGCGCAGCATTTCTTCCAGAAACGCCGGGCTCACCAGGTCGAGGGTGGTGGTATCAGGCACAGTCAGCGAGGAAAGAAGGTGTGGCAGAAGAAGCAGCGGCGCAGATCTGGCGCGAGTCGAGCACGCGCACGTTGCGGAAGTAGAAGCAGGCCTCCTGCTGCGACAACCGCTCAGAAACTGCCGTGGCTACTGGCAGCGGTTCCGCACCCGGAGCGTTGTCGGCGCCCTGGTCGAGCAGCAGGTTCCAGTATACCACCCGCAGCGGCCGGCTGTTCGCAAACAGCGCCTGCGTGGTCCGCTGGAACTCGGCCGGGCTGGTATACTCGAAGATGTTAGACAGGCTGGCTTTGTTGATGTGCTGGCCCGCCGCGCTACGCAGGTAGTCCACAGCCTCACCTGCTGCCAACGTGAGCTTGGGCAGCTGCCGGCGCAGCAGCGCGTAGTTGCGGCGCTGGTAGCAGGGCGGCAGGATGGCGCAGGGCAGGTTTTCGGGTCCGAAGAAGAAGAACCGCAGAAAGAAATTGTCGCGCATCAGCTCGGTGCGCAGCGTGTCGCGCAGGCGGCTGTAAAAGGCCTCGCCGCCCGACTCGGCCGCGTACCGAAACAGGCGCGGGTCGCGGCCCTTGCTCAGGTTTGCCTCATCGAAATACGCTGTGAACCGCGCCGGAAACTCCGAACTGGCCAGAGTAGCCTCAAAGTAGGCGGCCTGCTCAGCCACCGTATCAAACTCCAGCAGCTGCCGCAGGTGGGCCTGCAGGGTGGGAGCCAGCGTCGGCAGAAAGCCCGTGACGTAGCTTTCCAGCCGCCCCGCCGTGAGAATCCCGGCCGGATGGCTCTCGAAAAACGAGGCCCAGTAGCCATGCTCGGCAGCCGTCAGCGTGGGCGCCACCGTTTGCCAGGCTGCCGCCACGGCCGCTGGTCCGGCCAGCCCCAGCAGGCCGCGCAGCACCGCGTGCTCGTGGTGCCGGATGACGTGCAGCTTCAGGCGCAGCAGCTGTAGCTGCACCGGATTCAGGTCGATGGCCGTGACGTGGCGCGGGTTCTTGAGCAGCGCATTGAGCACGTTGCAGCCCGCCGAGGCTATAACCAGCACGTGGTCGGTGGGCTGCAGGGTGAGGGCGCCGTAGAGAGTACGGCTGTCTTCCCACACCAGCGAATAGAGCAGGCGGTCCAGCGCCACTTTGTAGAACTCGGATTCCATAGCTAGCGAAGTTGAGAGTAGAGAATTTTGGAATGATGGCGCGCGTCTATGGGCAGCGTGGCCCGCGCCTGAATGCCCAGCACCGGCACCTGCGGAAATTGCTCGGCCAGCAGTTGGGCTACGCTTGCGGGCGGTACGGTGCCCTGCACGAACACCGTGAAGCCCGCGGCGTCGGCGCGAGCGGCGGCGCGCTCCACGCCGGGCAGGTGGTAGAGCAGGTGCTCCAATTGGTAGTGCTGCACGCCGTGGTGCAGTTGCTCGTTGCCCTGACGGCCGGTGAGGTAGAGTAGGCCATCGGCCACGTAGCCGTAGTCGCCGGTACGGAGCCACTCGCCGGACGGGGCGGCCACGTGCGCGCCCCGCACCCACAGCTCGCCCACCGG
The DNA here is from genome assembly GCF_027625995.1 of Hymenobacter yonginensis. Lineage (NCBI taxonomy): Bacteria > Pseudomonadati > Bacteroidota > Cytophagia > Cytophagales > Hymenobacteraceae > Hymenobacter > Hymenobacter yonginensis. The sequence goes on along the minus strand of NZ_CP115396.1, from coordinate 3,002,036 downwards.
CTGGCCGGGCGTGGCGCGGCCCTGCAGCACGCCCAGCAACTCAAAACGCCATTCCAGCCCAGCCTGAATGGGGCCCACGCAGTATCCGGCCAGTGGGTCGGGCACGTCGTCGGTCACCTGCCGCACGGCAATGGGCTCGGCCTCCGATGAGCCGTAAATGATGTGCACCGCCGCCTGCCCGAACGCCTGCCGCAGCTGCTGCGCCAGCGGCTCCGGCACCGGTGAGCCACCCACGCCCACGGCCACCACGTGAGGCAGCGCAACCGGTTGCTGCTGCAGGTGCGCAAGCAAAGCGGTGAAGTAGGCCACGTTACCGGTCAGGGTCTGGATCTGTTCTGTTTGCAGCTGCTCTACAATCCGGGCCGGGTTGAGTTGCCGCAGGTTGTGCCAGGGCACGGCGGGCAGTACGCTTACCACGCCCGCCGCCAGGTTGTGCAGCAGCACGTTCGGAAACAGCGGGAAGTCGCGCTGCCCCTGCCACGGCGGAAACGCGGCCTTGATAGCCGCGTGCTGGGCCTGCAGCACTGCGTGGCTGCGCCGGATGGCCTTGGGCTGCCCCGTGGAGCCGGAGCTATGCGACACCAGCGCCGGCTGCTGCGCCGGTACCGGCCAGGCTTCCCAGCCCTCAACAGCAGCGGCCAGCGGCCTATCTACTGCCGCCAGCAGCTGCACACCGCACAGCCCGGCCGCCAGCCGGACCAGAGGCGAAGCAGCAGGGCCGGTCAGTACCGCCCGGATGCCTAGGCAGCGCGTAAGCTGCAGCAGCTGCCATGCAGAAGCCCCGGCGGGGGGCAGCACCGGCACGGCGCCCAGCGCCTGCACGGCTAGCAAACCCGCAATCAGCTCTGCGCTAACAGGCAAGGCCAGCAGCACGGAGTGGCCGGGCCGCACGCCCGCCGCCAGCAGTTGTTGCCGGTGGGTTGCAATGCGTTGCAGCAGGTCGTGGCTGGTGTGTTGGCTGGTGCTACCATCGGCGGCAGGCCACACTAGGCACGGCTGGGCCGGATGGCGCCGCAGCTGCGCCAGAATAAGGCTCGCGTAGTTGATTTCGGGGCTTACCGGGGCCGGCGCTGCCGGGCGACGGTGGGCACCGGTGCCCGGTCGGGCGATGAGACCGGGTACGGCAGAAGCGGAAATCTGGGTGAGTGGCTGCATGACGTTGGAAAGGTGCCGTGCTGCTCACATATAGCCTAACCATCCTTCATAGTTTTTAGACTTTATGCCAGATATCATTCAGCGGCCTAAATGTGTGAAAACACAGTAAAGAGCAGTGTTTTTTTGACTTTATATCAATGATAGATTCACCCTATTTTTCAGTCCTCGGTGCAGGTTACTGCCAGAATTCAGAAGTAAAAGAGCGACGCCTTTAGCCGGCCAAGGGTAGCGCGGATTCTGCCAAAAAAGAATAGCGTGCTGGTTTCCTATTCTACTGATCTGCGACAGAGCAAGGCAGCCGCACCAGCCACAGCGCCAAGTAGACTGGCATTTTGAGTTGACTAAAAAGCCACATGAATATGTGGGAAGAGTATTTTTGATGATTTAATATTCATTAAATCATATTATTTATTTGAATAATTATTGTAAATTTCATCTGTCTCGTAGTTGCAGCCAGCGTGCTGAGAATTGTTGAGTTGGCCGGAAGTACCGTGGGGATATTCCGGTAGGCAAGCCGCTATAGGCGGTTTGTGCGTGATAGAATTACACCATCCTATGAGCTGCCACCTGCTGTGCAGTGGTTGTCCTTCATTCAAGCTAGCCAGCACCGCTCACCTGCCGGTTCTAGCTGCTTCGCCCCGAACAGCGCTTTTTCCACCGTTTTAGTCCCAGGCCATCAGTGCCGATTGGCTCCGCGCAGCAGCGCCTGTCAGTTGTGCGCCTGTCTGCCCGCCGGTCTGAGTTTCTGCTCTGTGCACATCTGCTGTGTCGTCTGCCTGTAGCCGTCTGCTGGCTATGCTACGCCCAAATCACTTTTCTGCTACCATGCGCAAGTTTCTCTACCTACTGCTATGCCTGCTGCTCCTGGCCTTGGTGCCGCCGGTGCGTGCACAGGCGCCGCCTGCGGGCTTCGTCTCCACGCTTGTTTCCGATCAGTGGAATGAGGCCGTTGGGCTTACGTTCAATGCCAGCGGCAGCCACATGTTTGTGTGGGAGCGAGGGGGCAAGGTATGGGTGGTCAACAACGGCCAGCGGGCGCTGCTGCTAGATATCAGCCCGGAAGTAGGGGCCTGGAACGACCACGGCCTGCTGGGCTTTGCGCTGCACCCACAGTTCGAGACCAACGGCTATTTCTACCTGTTCTACCTCGTTGATCGGCATTATCTGATGAACTTCGGGACGCCGGCTTATAGCGCCACGGCCAACGATTATTTCAGCGCCAGTATCAGCCGGCTCACGCGCTACACAGCCACGCGTAGCGGCACCCAGTACAGCGTGAACCTAGCCAGCCGCAAGATTCTGCTGGGGGCCACCAAATCAACGGGCGTCATCTGCCTGGAGCGCAGCCACAGCGCCGGAAGCCTGGTTTTCGGGGCCGATGGTACGCTGCTGGCGTCGGTAGGCGACGGCGCCCACGGCTCCGACAACGACTATGGCAGCAACCCCAACACCTATTACGCCCAGGCCCTGGCCGATGGCATGATGACCAGCAAAGACAACGTGGGCGCCTTCCGGGCGCAGGCCATCGACTGTTTGAACGGCAAGATTCTGCGCCTCGACCCCGAAACCGGGGCCGGCGTGCCCAGCAACCCCTACTATGTTGCGGCCGATCCGCAGGCGCCCCGCTCCAAGGTGTGGGCGCTGGGCTTCCGCAACCCGTTTCGGATGACGCGCAAGCCCGGCACCGGCAGCACCAACCCGGCTGACGGCAACCCCGGTACGCTCTACGTCGGCGACGTGGGCTATTTCACCTGGGAGGAAGTGGACGTTGTGAGCCAGGCCCGGCAGAATATGGGCTGGCCGCTTTTTGAAGGGCTGGAGCCCAATACCACGTATCAGGGCCCCAATCAGTACAATTTCTACGCCCCCAACCCGCAGTATGGCGTCAACGGCTGTACGCAGCAATATTTCTACTTCAAAAACCTGCTGGTACAGGCCACGCCTAGCGGTACGGCCACCTTCACCAATTCCTGCGGGGGGCAGGCTATTCCGGCCTCGATTCCCACCTTTGTGCATACGCGCCCACTCATCGACTGGCACCACGATACCGGGCCTTCGCGCACGGGGATCTTCAGCGGCTCCACGCCGGGCGTCGTCAATATCGGAGCAGCTGGCTCGCCGGTTTCGGGGCCACAGTTTGGCGGCAGCGCCAGCGTAGGCGGCGTGTTTTATCCGTACACCGATTTTCCGGCGCAGTATCAAAATACCTACTTTTTCGGCGACTACTCCGGAGGCTGGATTCGCAATATGACGGTGAGCGGAACGAACACTCCGTCCGCCGTGCGTGATTTTGTTTCGGCTGATGCCGTGCCGGTCTACCTGGCGGTACACCCCACCACGCCCGGCCTATACTACGTCAACTTTCCTTCCGAAATCCGCAAAGTCACCTATAGCCCTGTCAACCAGCCGCCGGTGGCCGTGGCCAGCTCTAACCTGAGCTTTGGGGCAAGTCCGCTGAGCGTACAGTTTACCGGCACGGCCTCCACCGACCCCGAAAACCAGGCTCTCACGTATCGGTGGGATTTTGGTGATGGCACCACCAGCACGGTGGCCAGCCCCACGCATAGCTTCGTGACGCCTACCACGGCTCCCACGGCGTACACCGTCCGGCTGACCGTGACGGACCCGCAGGGCCAGACCGGCCAGGCCACGCTGCTGATTTCAGCCAACAATACGCCGCCGCAGGTCACGATTACCAGCCCGGCCCCGAATACGCTGTACTCCATTGCCAGCCAGACCAGCTTTGTGCTGCGCGCCACTGTCACGGACCAGGAGCACAGCCCGGCCCAACTGAGCTACCAATGGCAGAGCTTCCTGCACCACGCCGACCACGAGCATCCTGAGCCTATCCAGACTACCACCGAAGGCAGCCTCACGACCACCCCGGTAGGCTGCGGCGCCGAAACCTATTACTACCGCGTGGTACTGACCGTAACGGACGCGGCGGGCTTGGCCACCACCCGGGAAATACGCCTGAACCCGGATTGCAGCACGGCGCCTACCTACGCCTTTTACCGGGCCATCAATGTGGGCGGGACGGCTGTGAGCCTGGATGGCAATGCCTGGGAAGGTGGCACGGCCCCGGGCTTCGCCACCAACGGCGCCACCTTTAGCACCACCGCTGTGCCGCTGGTGCCAGCCACCGACGCGCCGCGCACGAGCATGATCCGCAGCTCGGCTTGGAAGGTAACCGGGCTGACGGCCACGCTCAGCGGCGTGCCGGCCGGCCAGTATCGGGTGTGGGCCTACGTCTGGGAAGACAATAACCCGGAAGTATTTTCGCTGAGTTTGAACGGGCTGCCAGTTGAGGCCAACTACAACAGCGGTTCGGCCGGCACCTGGGCCAAGCTCGGGCCGTATGATGTAAGCGTGACGGCGGCCGGTACGCTGGCACTGACCAGCACGGGCGGCACCGTGAACCTGTCGGGCTTGGAAGTCTGGCGTAGCACGAGTACGCCACCCACCAACCAGCCGCCCGCGGCCAATGCTGGTCCGGATCAAACCCTGACCCTGCCGACTAGCACAGCGCAACTACTAGGCAGCGGCACCGATCCGGACGGCACCATCAACACCTATACCTGGAGCCAGGTTAGCGGACCAAATACAGCCGCATTTTCCTCGCTGGCTGCCGCTCAGCCTACGGTGAGTGGGCTGGTAGCGGGCACGTACGTGTTCAGTCTGGTGGTCACTGACAACGGTGGAGCCAGCAGCACACCCGACCAGGTGAGCGTGCAGGTCAACGCCAGCGGTGGTACGAGCTATGCCTTCTACCGGGCCATCAACGTGGGCGGGGCGGCCGTGAGCCTGGACGGCAACGCTTGGGAAGGCGGCACGGCCCCGGGCTTCGCCACCAACGGCGCCACCTTTAGCACCACCGCTGTGCCGCTGGTGCCAGCCACCGACGCGCCGCGCACGAGCATGATCCGCAGCTCGGCTTGGAAGGTAACCGGGCTGACGGCCACGCTCAGCGGCGTGCCGGCCGGCCAGTATCGGGTGTGGGCCTACGTCTGGGAAGACAATAACCCGGAAGTATTTTCGCTGAGTTTGAACGGGCTGCCAGTTGAGGCCAACTACAACAGCGGTTCGGCCGGCACCTGGGCCAAGCTCGGGCCGTATGATGTAAGCGTGACGGCGGCCGGTACGCTGGCACTGACCAGCACGGGCGGCACCGTGAACCTGTCGGGCTTGGAAGTCTGGCGTAGCACGAGTACGCCACCCACCAACCAGCCGCCCGCGGCCAATGCTGGTCCGGATCAAACCCTGACCCTGCCGACTAGCACAGCGCAACTACTAGGCAGCGGCACCGATCCGGACGGCACCATCAACACCTATACCTGGAGCCAGGTTAGCGGACCAAATACAGCCGCATTTTCCTCGCTGGCTGCCGCTCAGCCTACGGTGAGTGGGCTGGTAGCGGGCACGTACGTGTTCAGTCTGGTGGTCACTGACAACGGTGGAGCCAGCAGCACACCCGACCAGGTGAGCGTGCAGGTCAACGCCAGCGGTGGTACGAGCTATGCCTTCTACCGGGCCATCAACGTGGGCGGGGCGGCCGTGAGCCTGGACGGCAACGCTTGGGAAGGCGGCACGGCCCCGGGCTTCGCCACCAACGGCGCCACCTTTAGCACCACCGCTGTGCCGCTGGTGCCAGCCACCGACGCGCCGCGCACGAGCATGATCCGCAGCTCGGCTTGGAAGGTAACCGGGCTGACGGCCACGCTCAGCGGCGTGCCGGCCGGCCAGTATCGGGTGTGGGCCTACGTCTGGGAAGACAATAACCCGGAAGTATTTTCGCTGAGTTTGAACGGGCTGCCAGTTGAGGCCAACTACAACAGCGGTTCGGCCGGCACCTGGGCCAAGCTCGGGCCGTATGATGTAAGCGTGACGGCGGCCGGTACGCTGGCGCTGACCAGCACGGGCGGCACCGTGAACCTGTCGGGCTTGGAAGTCTGGCGCGGGACGGGCGCGGTGCCCCGGCCGCAAACGGCCTTGGCAACACCTGCTACTGCCGTGCCTCAGGTTACGCTATATCCCAACCCTTCACCATCAGGTCGCTATACGCTGAACTTCCCGGCTGCGCCCGGGCCTGTGGTGCAATACAGCCTGCTTGCTCCCCTGGGCCGTACCGTGGGGCAGGGGGAACTGCAGTTGGCACCAGGCAGCAAAAGGGCCGAGCTGGATGTGTCTCAGCTCCCGTTACAAGCCGGCGTCTACTTTCTTCGGATTACAGGCCCCGGCCGACCAACTCAATTCCGGCTGATACGCTAGCAGCTCGCCTGCACAGACTATGGGGCGGCCTCCGTCAGGAAACCGCCCCGTAATCTGTGGAGACAAAATGTTATTCGCGCAGCAGCCGGAATACCGCTTCGCCTGAAACCGGCCGGGCAAAATAGGCGCCCGGAGCTACGCTGGCCGCCGGCGCCCAGGCCACGGTGCCATCGGGGCGGCTTTGCAGCGTGGCTATCAGCCGGCCCAGGCCATCGGTGACGTACACAGGCTGCACGCCGGGCGTGGGGAGCTGAAACTGCACCTGGCTGCGGAACGGCATCGGGTAAGCCGCCAGCACCCGGGCCCGGGTGCTGGCCGTAGCCAAAGCCGGCGCCGAAACCCGGAAATTGATAGTCCGCACTTCCGAGCCGTTGGTCGGGCAGTTGTTGTCGGCCACCGTCACGGTGAAGGAGTAGCGGCCTGCCGGCAGCGTGGCCGGTACTTGCCAGCTCAGCACGGCCTGGCTGGCGCCCTGCAGCTGGAAAGAAGCCCCGGGAATAACGGCCGCCACGTCGCTGCTGATCTGCACGGCCTGTCCCGCGTCGGGGTCGGCGGCCGTGAGCGTCAGCGCCACTTGCTGGCCGCGCTGCACCACGATGGTCTGGTCGAGGGGCTGGCTGGTGCCGCCAATCTGCAGGCCCGTGAAGCCGGGGTTGCGGTTGCCACCCGCATCAAACACGGAGTATACTACGTCGCGCATTACGCTGCCGATGCGCCTCCAGGTGCCATTCACACGGCGGTACTCGTCTACCTGCACGGCCACGGTGTTGAAGCCACGTACCGTTACGGGGGTGGTTTGCAGGTCGCCGTTGGCTGCGTTCAGCTCGAACTGCGGTACCGCCACCCCGTTGATAGCCCGAAACGACAGCAGCGGAAACCCCGCCGTGAACTGCCCGGCCGGGTACGTCGCCGTCTGCCCGCTGACAGGGTCCTGAAACTGCCCGGCGCTGTAGCTGGTGTACGGAATGGTATTGCCGCAGCCCTGTTCTGTTAGGGTGCTAGCCAGCGGCTGCACGGAGCGGTACACCAGCGAGTCGCCGTCAGGCTCGAAGGTGCTGAAGCTGTAGCGGTTTGGCTGGCTGCCGCACACGTAGGGCAGCGTAAAGGAGGTGAAGCGCGGCGAGTTGTTGATTAGGCCGCTGGAGTTGTCAAGGTAGGCCGTTATGTAAAAGCCCTGTGTGCCGCTATCAAGCAGGTTTAGCATGCCACCCGAGCGCAGCTCCTCGATGGCCTTGAGCGTCCATTGGCCCGGCGGCAGCGTCACGGTGGCTTCATATTGGCTGATGTTGTAGCTGCGCCCATTGACCGCACACCCCAGTGCCCGGCGCGTGAGCTGCATGCGGGGCACCACCAACTGAAAATTGTTGGCTGAAGTGCTGGTACACCCATTTTGCGAACCGAACAAAGACAGGCTCGTGGGGTCGGGAAACATGGCACCTGCATCGGCTGGGTTGCTGTACAGCCGCGCCGTAATGCGGTACTGCGAAGCCGAGCCGGGAATGTAGCTGTAGTCAAGGTCGCCGCCCAGCACGTGGCTGGCGTGGGCGCCCGGCGCGCTGGCCAGCAGTAAGATGCTCAGTAGGATAAAGCAGATGCGGAAATGTATGCGCATAACGAAGAGGGGATAAGGATGAAAAACAATAAAGGGCAGCCGCTAGCGGCTGCCCTTTGAAAGTAGTTGATAGAGTGAGGAATAGGAAACAACCCCGCCGGTATTTATTTGCCGCCCGTCGTCGAGTTCGAGTCCAGAATCTTCAGCAGCTCGTTGAGCTTGGGCGTCAGGATGATTTCGGTGCGGCGGTTGAGGGCCTTGTTCTGGGGCGAGTCGTTGGCGGCCACGGGCACGTACTGGCTGCGGCCTGAGGCCGTAACGCGCTGCGGCGGCACGCCGCCCGCGGCCAGTAGCCGCGCAATTTCGGTGGCCCGCAGTACGCTTAAATCCCAGTTGTCCTGCATGGCGCCGGCTGGGCGGCTGAACGGCACGTTGTCGGTGTGGCCTTCCACCACCACGTTCACGTCGGGTTGCTGCTGCAGCACGGTGGCCAGCTGCTTGAGCGCCTCCTGGCCCTTGGGGTCCACCTTCGTCGAGCCCGACTTGAACAGCAGCTGTTCCGACAGCGACACGTACACCTTGCCGTCCTTCATCTGCACCTGCAAATCGGTGCCCTGGAAGCCGCGCAGCGCGTTCGTGACGCTGGCGCGCAGGTCGTTCACGGCTTTGTCTTTTTCGGCTAGGGCTTTCTGCAGCTCCGCCAAGCGGGCTTCGCGGGTTTTCAGGTCGGCGTTGAGCTTGTCGATGTCGGCGCGGCTGCGGCGCAGGCCGGCGTCCAGCTCGCCCAGCTCGGCCTCGCGGCGCGCCAGGTCCTGGGCCACCTTGTTGTAGTCCGACGACTTGTTGGCCAGCTCCCGGTCGGAGTTTTTCAGCAGCTTGTCGTAGCTGTCGGTGAGCTGGGTGTAGAGCTGGCGGGTGCGGCGCAGGGCGGTGCCGGTCTGTGTGGAGTCGTCCTGGAGGCGGCGGTTCTGCAGGCGCATTTCGGCCAGCTCGTCGGTGGCTTTGCGCAGCTCGGCTACGGCCGTGCGCTGCTGGCGCTCGGCTTCGGCCTTGCCTTGTTCCGTGGACGCCTGGCGGGCCTTCAGGTCGTCGTATTTTTTGGAGGCCACACAGCCGGGCAGTGCCAGGGCCGCCACCAGGGCCAGCGCAGGAAGCAGAGAAACAGAGTTGTTCACGAAACACACGGGTTGAAAAGCCAGAGTTGGGCGGCCGGGCTCTGGGCCCGCTCCATCCCGCGGCAAGGTACTCAGGGGCTGCTGCATGTTGCAATGCCGCCCCGCAATCAACCGATTTTCAACCTATATTTGACGGCTGATTTCAGCGGCCCTTTCCTTCCCCTTCTGCCATGGCATCTCCTACTGCTTCCCTGAGCGCCGAAACCGAGGCGCTGCTCCAGCACGAGTGCAAAACCATCCGCAAAGACCTGCTGCATCAGCCCGGCCCCGACTTTCTGGACCGCTGCTTTGTGCCCGGCAACCGCACGCCGCAGGTGCTGCGCAGCCTGGGCCAGCTGTATAACCACGGGCGGCTGGGCGGCACCGGCTACCTCAGCATCCTGCCCGTCGACCAAGGCATCGAGCACACGGCCGGCTCCGCCTTCGGCCCCAACCCGATGTACTTCGACCCCGAAAACATCATCCGGCTGGCCGTGGAAGGCGGCTGCAATGCCGTAGCTACCACCTTCGGCACGTTCGGGACGGTGGCCCGCAAGTACGCCCACAAAATCCCGTTCCTGGTTAAAATCAACCACAACGAGCTGCTGACCTACCCCAATAAGTTCAACCAGATCATGTTCGGCTCGGTGAAGGAGGCCTGGAACCTGGGCGCCACGGCGGTGGGGGCCACCATCTATTTCGGCTCCGAGGAATCGGGCCGGCAGCTACAGGAGGTGAGTGAGGCGTTTGCGCTGGCCCACGAGCTGGGCTTGGCCACGGTGCTGTGGTGCTACACCCGCAACAACGCCTTCAAAACCGACGATAAAGACTTCCATGTGTCGGCCGACCTCACTGGCCAGGCCAACCATCTCGGCGTAACCATTCAGGCCGACATCATCAAGCAGAAGCTGCCCGAAAACAACGGCGGCTTCAGCACGCTCAAATTCGGCAAGACCTTCCCGGCCATGTACGACCAGCTGGCCTCCGACAACCCCATCGACCTGACCCGCTACCAGGTAGCCAACTGCTACATGGGCCGCATCGGCCTCATCAACTCCGGCGGCGAAAGCAAAGGCGCCACCGACCAGGCCGACGCCGTGCGCACGGCCATCATCAACAAGCGCGCCGGCGGCCAGGGCCTGATTTCGGGCCGCAAAGCCTTTCAGCGGCCTTTCGCTGAAGGCGTACATCTCCTCAACGCCATCCAGGACGTATACCTGGACCCGGCCATCACGCTGGCGTAAGTGGTTATGAAGTAATTAAGTGATGAGGTAATAAGGGAATAGAAACTTGCTGACAGCAACATATCTGTTAGACAACACCAACCCTTTATAAATGCTTACCTTCTCAGCCTGACTACTTATTTGCTTCATCGCCTCATTCCCTAATCACCTAATCACCTAAAAAGAATGTCTTGGTTTAAGCGCGTAGAAAAGGGCATCGTCACGCCGACGGAGCAAAAGAAGGAGACGCCGGACGGGCTGTGGTACAAGTGTCCCGAGTGCAAAACCGTGGCCACCATGGCCGAGCACAAGCGCCTGCTCTCCACCTGCGGCAACTGCAACCACCACGACCGGATTGACGCGGCCGAATACTTCGATTTCCTCTTCGACGACGGGCAGTTTACGGAGCTGGATGCCGATATGCACTCCGGCGACCCGCTACACTTCGTGGATACTAAAGCCTATCCGCAACGCCTGGTGGCTACTGAAAAGACGACCGGCCTGCGCGACGCCGTCCGGACGGCGCACGGCCTCTCCAACGGCCAGGGCCTAGTGGTAGCCGCCATGGACTTCCGCTTCATCGGCGGCTCCATGGGCTCGGTGGTCGGCGAGAAGATTGCCCGCGCCATTGATTACGCCCGCCAGCAGCGCCTGCCCTTCCTGATGATTTCGCGCTCCGGCGGCGCCCGCATGATGGAAGCCGGCTTCTCGCTGATGCAGATGGCCAAAACCTCGGCCAAGCTGGCGCTGCTTTCCGAAGCCGGCGTGCCCTACATTTCGCTGCTCACCGACCCCACCACCGGCGGTGTAACGGCCTCGTTTGCCATGCTCGGCGACTTCAACATTGCCGAGCCGGGTGCCCTCATCGGGTTTGCCGGGCCGCGTGTTATCAAGGAGACCATCGGCAAGGATTTGCCGAAGGGCTTCCAGAGCGCCGAGTTTGTGCTGGAGCACGGCTTCCTCGATTTTATTGTCGACCGCAAGCAGCTCAAGCAGCAACTGTCTGATTTGCTGGGCATGCTGCGCCCTACCGAGGCGGCCGAGCCGGTTGGAGCCAAGCTGGGCCAGCGGGCCCGCTAACTTTCGGCACACTTGTTGAAAATGCCCGGTCTGTGCGGATTTGCTGCATGGGCCGGGCATTTTGCCGCATGGTTTTTTTCTGCCTGAGCCATTGGTTGATATAGATGCAAGTCTATATTCGGCCAACTTTTTAGCGGTAATTCCAGTAAAGCACGACCAACCTCACTTGATTTTTCTCACTCCCTAGTTCACTTCAATGAAAGCTCCTAATTCGCTGCTCTCGTTCTTCATGGCCTTCACGCTGCTGCTGGGCTCATGCGCTACTTCTCAGCCCCGCAATCCCAACATTCCGGACGCTCCTGACACCAACGGCACCGGCCCCCGCAAGACGGGAATGAGCAAAACGGCTAAAGGCGGCCTCATCGGGGCTGGCGGCGGTGCTGCAGCCGGCGCTATTCTGGGCCGCGTGATTGGCGGCAAAAACGGCACGGCTGCTGGTGCCATCATTGGCGCTGCAGTAGGCGGCACCGGTGGGGCTCTGATCGGCCGCAAAATGGACAAGCAGGCTGAAGACCTGCAGCGCGACATGCAGAACGCCAAAGTGGAGCGTGTAGGCGAAGGCATCAAAATCACCTTCGACTCGGGCATCCTCTTCGACACCAACAAGAGCGACCTGCGTCCTGCTTCGATGACCGAAATCCAGAAGATGGCGGCCGTACTGCAGAAGTACCCCGACACCAACGTACTGGTAGAAGGCCACACCGATGCTTCGGGCTCGGATGCCATCAACCAGCCGCTGTCGGAGCGCCGCGCTCAGGCTGTGGCCAACTACACGCAGCAGCAGGGTGTAGATGCTTCGCGCATCACCAGCAGCGGCTACGGCTCGTCGCAGCCTATTGCCGACAACACCACGGAAGCTGGCAAGCAGGCTAACCGCCGCGTAGAAATTGCCATCTATGCCAACGAAAAAATGAAGAAGGCTGCCGAAGCCGGCAAACTGTAAGCCGTCAGGCATTCGCACACTAAAAAAGGCCGCACGCTCTGTGCGGCCTTTTTTTTGCGTAGGTTGAGCCCACCTTGCGGCCTTTCGTGCGGTTGTATGGCTGCTGAAGGCAGCCGCAATACGGCAGGAATTACTGTGGGCTAAAAGGCAAGTGCTCAGCCTGATTTGTAAAAATATCGCTCAATAAAAACGCCTTCCATTAGCTGAAAACGAACTTTTCAGCAATTTTAGACACCGAAATGCGTTTTTGGCAAGGTGGTTGCGAATTACCTCACCACAGAGCCACTCAGCGGCTGCCACTGTTCTGCTCTTTTCTTCACCAACTCCGAAACCCCTTAACCTCTTTTTCACTCATGAAAAACCTTCGTTCACTTTTCGCTTTGATGATGGCTGTGCTGCTGTTTGGCACCAGCACGGTACAGGCTCAGGATGCCGGCACAACTACCACCAAGAAGCCCTGGAGCAAAACCGCTAAAGGCGCCGTAATCGGTGGCCTGGGTGGCGCGGCCGGTGGTGCCGTACTGGGCCGCGTAATTGGCGGTAAGTCGGGCACGGCTAAAGGTGCCATCATTGGAGCTGCCGTGGGCGGTGCCGGTGGTGCGCTGATTGGCCGCCGCATGGACAAGCAGGCGGCTGAGCTGAAAAAGGAAATGGCCGGCGCCAAAGTGGAGCGCGTAGGGGAAGGCATCAAAATCACCTTCGACTCGGGCCTGCTGTTCGCTAAGAACTCGTCGGCTCTGACCTCGGCTGCGCAGGCCAACATCCAGGACCTGGCTAAAACCCTCATCAAGTACGGCGACACCAACGTCATCGTGGAAGGCCACACCGACACCAGCGGTTCGGACGCCATCAACGACCCACTGTCGCAGCGCCGGGCTCAGGCCGTGGCCAACTACACGCAGCAGCAGGGCGTAGACGCTTCGCGCTTCACCGTAACGGGCTATGGCTCGCGCCAGCCTGTAGCTGACAACTCCACCGAAGCCGGCCGCATTGCCAACCGCCGCGTGGAAATTGCCATCTTCGCCAACGAGAAGCTGAAGAAGGCTGCCGAAAAAGGCACCATCTAAGCTGGCTGGATAGTCCGCTAAAGCACTAGTCTGAAAAACGGCAGCTTCCGCAGGGAGCTGCCGTTTTTTTGTGTCCGGCTGCCTGCGCCGTCGGCTCTGGGGCAGGGGAGTTAGGCGCCGGGCGCAACCCCGAGCCCGGCCGGCCGGTACAAGCAGACATGCCCACCCCCGCCACCTACTCTTCGCCGGCTGCCGACAAGACCCTGCAAAACCACCAGCTGCTGAACGAGTTTTATCCGCCGCTCTCGCTGGATACGCCGCGCCGCTCGCCTATGCGGGAGCTGATTTCCACGGTGCTTTCCCACCGCACCACCCACGCCGACGAGGAACTGGCCTACGACCGGATGCTGGAAGCCTTCGGCGATTGGGCTGGAGTGCTGGCGGCGCCAACCGCCGAGCTGGCCCACGCCATCCGCACTACTCGCTGGCCCGACACCCAGGCGCCCCGCATCCAGGAGATTCTGCGCCGGATCTGGGCGGAACGCGGGGCGTTTGAGCTGGATTTTCTGGCCGACTGGCCCACGGAAAAAGGCATGGCGTGGCTGAACGATATGCCCGGTATCGGCCTGAAAACGGCCTCGCTGGTGCTGCTGTTTAATTTCGGCAAGCCCGTACTGCCCGTCGATACGCACGTGCACCGCATCGCGCAGCGCGTGGGCATGATCGGGCCCAAAGCCTCCGCTGACAAGGCCCACCAGGTGTTGCTGGAGCAGCTGCCGAAGGATGCCCTGACGCTACTCAATTTTCACAAGCACAACTACTGGCACGGCCAGAAGGTGTGCTTCTTCACCAAGCCCGACTGCGCCCGGTGCCCGCTCAAGGGCTTCTGCAACTACTACCTGGAGCACCACGGCCCCGCTACCCCCGAGGCCCTGGCCGCCACGCCCACCCACTGGGACACCGCCTGGGGCGCGCTGGCGCATTAGGGCTACAAGCTATGAGCTGCAAGCCGTAAGCCGTAAGCTGCAAGCTCTGCTTATGTGCTCTGTTCCACAGTGTGCCGCTACACCCCAGCAAAAGCTTGTAGCTTGCAGCTTAAAGCTTACAGCTCCAAAAAAATGCGCTTAGTTCGTCATCCGGTTTTGTGCAATTACTACGTCACGTACCGGTGCAATGCCAAGTGCTCGTTCTGCGACATCTGGGAGAAACCCTCGCCCTACATCACGCTGGAAGATGTGGAGCGCAACCTGCGCGACCTGAAGCGCCTAGGCGTGTCGGTGGTGGACTTTACGGGCGGCGAGCCGCTGCTGCACCGCCAGATTCATGAGTTTGTAGGTTTGGCCCACGACATGGGCTTCATCACCACTCTCACCACCAACTGCCTACTCTACCCCAAATACGCCGAGAAGCTGCGCGGCAAAGTGGACATGCTGCATTTCTCCCTCGACTCGTCGGAGAAGGAGGTGCACGACAAGGGCCGGGGCGTGGCCTGCTACGATTTCGTGCTGGAAAGCATCCGCGTGGCCCGGGAGCTGGGTGAGCGGCCTGACGTGCTGTTCACGGTGTTCCGCGAAAACTTGCACGAGCTGGAAGCCGTGTACCGCGACATCACCCAGCCCAACGGCCTAGTGCTGATTCTGAACCCGGCCTTCGAGTACAACACCGTGGAAACCGGCGGGCAGCTGACGCCGGCCGAGCTGGACTACCTGTCGGCCTTTGGCAAGCGCAAGGGCGTGTACCTCAACGAGGCCTTCATTGAGCTCCGGCGCGACGGTGGCAACCACGTGGCGGCGCCCGTGTGCCGGGCGGCCAGCACCACACTGGTTATTTCGCCCTCCAACGAGCTGGTTCTACCCTGCTACCACCTCGGCGAGCAGAAATTTCCCATCAACGGCCAGCTCTACGACCTCTACCACGCGCCCGAAGTGGGCCGCCTGGTAGCGCTGGAAGGCCGCCTGCCGCAGTGCGAGGGCTGTACCATCAACTGCTATATGCAGCCCAGCTTTGCCGTCGAAACCAGCAAGTATTTCTGGCAGGCGCTGCCCAGCACCCTCAAATACAACTGGACCAAAGGCACCTGGAAACGCATGCTGGCGCGGTAAACCTAGGCAAGCAGAAAGTAGCCACCGCCCGGCCGCCAGCGAGTAGCTTTGCGCATCACTCACTAGCTGCCCACTTCTATGCCTGCCCTCATCCTGCCCGTCCAGGGCAAACACCCACAAATTCCTGCCGACTGCTACGTAGCCGATAATGCCACCATCGTCGGCGACGTGACGCTCGGCGCGCAGTGCACCGTGTGGTTCAACGCCGTCATCCGCGGCGACGTCAACGCCATCCGCATCGGCGACAAAACCAACGTGCAGGACGGGGCCGTGCTGCACTGCACCTACCAGAAGGCGGCCACTACCATCGGGGCGCGCGTGAGCATCGGGCACAAGGCCATCGTGCACGGCTGCACTGTGGAAGACGACGTGCTGATTGGTATGGGCGCTATTGTGATGGACCACGCCGTGGTGGGGGCGGGCTGCATTGTGGCCGCCGGGGCCGTGGTGCTGGAAAACACGCAGTGCGAGCCGGGCTACCTCTACGCCGGCGTGCCCGCCCGCCGCATCAAGCCCGTGACGGAGGAGCAGCGCGCCAACATGCTTCGCACCGCCGACAACTATGTGCTGTACGCCAGCTGGTTTCAGCAGCAAAACGCCTGAGGCGTCTGCTGAGTAAGCTGTTGCTGAACGTAAAAAGGGCCTTCCGCTACCAGCGGAAGGTCCTTTTCGATGTTGCTTCAGGCAAACGCCGGACGCCGCTTACAGCGCCTGCAGGCCTTCGTCTTCCTGCTCTTCGCGCTCGGCTTCGGTCGTGACGCGCAACTGCACCAGCTCCACCGAACGGCGGGAACGTTTCAGCACCCGGAACTCGTAGTTGTCGAGCACGGCCACGTCGCCGACTTCCGGAATGTTGCCGTAGATGACGTTCAGCAGGCCGCCGACCGTTTCGTAGTCTTCGCCTTCGGGCAGCGGGAAGGGCAGGTACTCGTTGGCGTCGGAGATGGAGGTGGAGGTGTTCACGCGGAACTCCACGGCCGACACCCGCTCCACTACCGGCACCTCGTTGTCGTACTCGTCCTGAATTTCGCCAACCAGCTCCTCCATAATGTCCTCAATCGTCACGATGCCCGACACGCCGCCGAACTCGTCGGACACGATGGCCATGTGCATGTGCTTGCGCTGGAACTGGCGCAGCAGGCGGTTGATTTTCTTGGTTTCGGGCACAAAGTAGGCCGGCCGCATGATCTTGGGCAGCTCGATGGGCTCGTTGCGGCGGATGATCTGCAGCAGGTCCTTCACGTAAAGCACACCTACGATGTTGTCTATATTGCCTTCGAACACCGGAATGCGCGAGTAGCCCTCGTTGTAAACCATTTCCAGGATGCCATCCTGGGGCGTGTTCACGTCGATGGCGGCCAGTTTGGTGCGGGGCACCATAATCTGCTTCACCATCCGGTCGTTGAACTCAAACACGTTTTCCAGCAGCTCATGCTCCGATTCCTGGATTTCGCCGCTTTGCTTGCTCTGGTCGAGCAGCAGGCGCAGCTCTTCCGAGGTATGCACTTCCGAGCCGTGGCTGGCGTTGCCGCCAAACAGGCCGGCCACCAGGTTGGAAAGCCGGTCGAGCACCCAGATGAGGGGGAAGGTGATGAAGGCAAACGCCCGCAGCGGAATAGCTACCGCCATGGAGGTGGTTTCAGGCTTCTGAATGGCCAGCACCTTCGGGGCCTGCTCACCCAGCACAATGTGCATCACGGTGATGAGCGTGAAGGAGGTGGCAATGGCAATCTGGTGAACCAGCGTAGGGCTAAGCGTGATGTCCAGCTGGTCGATGATGGCCATTACCACGGCCGCCACTACACTTTCGCCTACCCAACCCAGGGCCAGCGAGGCTACCGTAATACCCAGCTGCGTAGCCGACAGGTAGTAGTTGAGGTCCTGCATCATGCCCTGCACGAGCTTGGCCAGCCGGTTGCCGCTCTGGGCCTTGATGTCGATCTGCGACGGACGAACTTTGACGAAGGCAAACTCAGCTGCCACAAAAAATCCGTTCAGCAATACCAGCAGAACGGTGAGAACGATATTTAGGATCATAGGTGCGGCAACTCGGGCTCACGCGGCTCAGTTGCCTTTATGAAACAAAAGTACGTGATTCCGGTCAAGCAGTTGGCTTACCGTCGGGGTTTGCTACTATTCCCTGGCAACCTCCCGCTAAAAAACCGGTAAACCCGCCTGCCTGTTAGGGTTTCTGCCGACCTTTGTCGGCCTGCATTTTCGCTGTTTTCCATTTCGCTGATGTTCTTCCGAAAGTATTTTCTGCTGCCGTTGCTGCTTGTGCTCTGCCTGGCCGGCGCAGCCACCGCCCAAATTCTGAAGCCTACCAAGCTAAGCGTGGCCCTGAGCCAGCCCACGGCCAAGGTGGGAGAGGAGGTGGACCTGATCGTCAATGCCCGCATCGACGACAAGTGGCACCTCTACGCCACCGACTTCGACCCCGACCTGGGCCCCACGGTGTTCACGTTCAGCTTCACTAAAAGCCCCGCCTACGAGCTGGTAGGCAAGCCCAAATCCATCAGCTCCAAAAAGAAGTACGACGACGTTTTCAAGGGCGACATTACGTACTTCGAGAAAACCGGCCAGATGCGCCAGCGCATCCGGCTGCTGCAGCCCGGCGCCCTCACGGTGCAGGCCGACGTGGAATACCAGACCTGCACCGACATTGATGGCCGCTGCATTCCGGGCGAGGAAACCCTGAGCTTCGGCCCGCTGCCCGTAACGGGCACGGCCATTGCCGCCACACCTGCCACTCCTGCGGCGGCTACTACAGCCGCCACCACCACCACGGCGGCAGCAGCCACGTCGGCCGCCGGCGAGGCCGCCGCTGCCGTGACTCCTGTTGCCGCTGCCGATACCGCGACTGTAGTAACAGCCGCCGCCATGCCTGCCACTTCCGATACCGCCACGGCCGCCTCCAGCGCGCCGGTAGTAGCCACCGCTACGCCCGCCACCAATGGCGCCGTTTCGGCCGATTCGGGGCTGCTGTCCTTGGCTATCGTGGCGTTTCTTTCGGGGCTGAGCGGGCTGCTTACGCCGTGCGTGTTCCCGCTGATTCCCATGACCGTGTCCATCTTCACCAAGGGCTCGGCCAACCGCCGCCAGGGTATCCTGAAGGCCTTGTTCTACGGCTTCAGCATCATCTTCATCTACGTGGTGCTGGGGCTGCTCACTACCGTGCTGCTCGGGGCCGATGGCCTGAACCTGATCAGCACGCACTGGCTGCCCAACCTGATTTTCTTTGCCGTGTTCGTGGTGTTCGGCCTGTCCTTCCTGGGCTTGTTTGAAATCACGCTGCCCAACGGCATGGTCAACAAGATTGACGAGCAGGCTGACAAAGGCGGCTGGGCCGGGGTGTTCTTCATGGCCCTCACGCTGGTGGTGGTGTCGTTCAGCTGCACCGGGCCCATCGTGGGTACCATACTGGCCATGGCGGCCCACGGCGGCGGCATTCAGCCGGTGGTGGGCATGTTTGGCTTCTCGCTGGCGTTTGCGCTGCCGTTTATGCTGTTTGCCTTGTTTCCGGCGTGGCTGAAAAGCCTGCCCAGCTCCGGCGGCTGGCTGAACACCGTGAAGGTGGTGCTGGGCTTTGTGGAGCTGATGCTGGCCCTCAAGTTCCTGAGCATGGCCGACCTGGCCTACCACTGGAACCTGCTCCCGCGCGACCTGTACCTAGTGCTCTGGATTACGCTCTCGGGCCTGCTGGGCCTGTACCTGCTGGGCCGCTTCAAACTCTCGCACGACTCCGACCTCGCGCACCTGAGCGTAGGCCGCCTGCTGATGGCGGTGCTGGCCTTTGGCTTCATGACCTACCTGATACCGGGCCTGTTTGGGGCGCCGCTGCCGCTGCTGGCCGGCTACCTGCCCCCGCAGAGCCGCAACGACTTCTCCATTGCCTCTGGCGGCACTGCCGCTGCCCCCTCGGCCACGCCCCTCAACGCCGCCTGCGAAGCCCCGCGCTACGACGACTTCCTGGAGCTGCCCCACGGCCTGCGCGGCTACTTCGACCTAGCCCAAGCCCAGCGCTGCGCCAAGGCCCTGAACAAGCCGCTGTTTATCGACTTCACCGGCCACGCCTGCGTGAACTGCCGCAAGATGGAAGCCTCCGTCTGGAGCGACCCGCGGGTGCTGCAGCGCCTACGCGACGATTTTGTGGTAGTGGCGCTCTACGTCGACGACAAGGCCGAGCTGCCCCAGAATGAGTGGTACACCTCCACCTACGACAACAAGCAGAAAACCACGCTGGGCAAGAAAAACGCCGACCTGCAACTGTCGGGCTTCAACGTCAACGCCCAGCCCTTCTACGTGCTCCTCGACCCCACCGCGCCTGCCGACCTGGCCCACACCCTGGCCACGCCCGTAGCCTACGAGCCCAGCGCCGAGGCCTTCGTGAAGTTTCTGGATGCCGGCCTGGCCCGCTACCGCCAGCAGAATCCGTAGCTGCGTCACCGGTTTCGGCCGGTAGAAAACCACCGATAAGCCCCGCCCCGACGAGAGTCCGGGGCGGGGCTTTATCTTACCGCCGCTTTCCGGTTTCATCGTCCATCCCAACTACTCTGCTGCTATGTCGCTTCGTACTCACCTGCTGGCCCTGCTGGCCCTGCTGCTTGCTGCACCCCTGACCCTGCCGCTGGCGGCGCGGGCCCAATCTGCCGCCCCGGCAGCAACCCTCGCGCCCGATCCTTCGCGCATCACGCTCGTCATTCATGGCGGTGCCGGCACCATCACCCGCGCCAACATGACGCCTGAGAAGGAGCAGGCCTACAACGCCGCCCTCGACCAGGCCCTGCAAGCCGGCTACGCTGTGCTCAAGCGCGGCGGCACCTCAATGGACGCCGTGGAGGCCTCCGTGCGCGTGATGGAAGACTCGCCGCTGTTCAATGCCGGCAAGGGTGCCGTTTTCACCCACGAAGGCCGCAACGAGATGGACGCCGCCATCATGAACGGCCAGAACCTGGCCGCCGGAGCCGTGGCGGGCGTCACGGTGGTGCGCAACCCCATTGCGGCCGCCCGCGCTGTGATGGAGAAGTCGGAGCACGTGATGATGACCGGCCCGGGCGCCGAGCAGTTTGCCCGCGAAAAGGGCCTGACCATCGTCGAGCCGGCCTATTTCTTCACCCAGGCCCGCTACGACCAGCTGCAGAAGGCGCTGGCCGAAGACCGCGCCGCCGGCACCCCCGACCAGCTGAACGCGCCCACCAAAGCTGCCCCAGCCGCGGCGCCGGCCAAAATGAAGATGAAAACCAAAGCCGGCAAGCCCACCAGCGCCGTCATGGATCCGGCTCAGGATGCCCGCCTGATCTTCACCGAAGGCAAGAAATACGGCACCGTCGGCGCCGTGGCCCTCGACCAGTACGGCAACCTGGCTGCCGCCACCAGCACCGGCGGCATGACCAACAAGCGCTACGGCCGCGTCGGCGATGCGCCCATCATCGGCTGCGGCACCTACGCCGACAACCAGTCGTGCGCCGTGTCGTGCACGGGCTGGGGCGAATACTTTATCCGGGCTACGGTGGCCCGCGACGTGGCCGCCCGCGTGGAGTTCCAGCAGCAGCCCGTAGCTCAGGCCGCCCAGGCCACCATCGATAAAGTAGCCAAGCTGGGCGGCGACGGCGGCCTGATTGCGCTGGACCGCCAGGGCAACCTGGCCATGCCCTTCAACTCGGAAGGTATGTACCGCGGCTTCATCAAGGCCGATGGCAAAAGCCAGATCCAGATTTACAAGTAGCCGGCTACCCGCCGCCCAGGCTCAAATAAAAAGCCCGATTTGTGAGTTATACCACAAATCGGGCTTTTGTTTGGGACGGTGGTACTATGGCCTCTCTTATTTTACGTTCTTTGCACCCGATTTGAAGTAGTGAGGGTGAAAAGCTTCCTTTAATGGAACGTAAAGCGACAGGACAGGACAAAAAAAAGGCGGCACCCACCCAGATGCCGCCTCTTGGAAAGGAACGCACCCACCCAGATACGTTCCATTTTTTTCCTCCTCACATTATCCACCCAGTCAGCTGTAGAAGAAGGATTCGAACCTCCACGGTGTGGTTAGCCGGCCGCCGGACCAGTTTTTCCCGAATCACCACCCCCGAGAGAGGAGGGCATGTCTGCCAGTTTCATCATTCTACAAGGACAATCCCGCGCCGTTTGCGTAGGATTATAACAAATGTAGATGTTTGCCTTGAATTGTAAAATTTTGACAGCGCATTGTCTGAAAATTTACAATATTTCTGAAAAATGCCGTTCCTAATTTGAATATAGATAATCACACACCTTCAAAATGGCTAAGAATTACGAACTTGACGACACCGACCGCAAGATTCTGGATCTGCTGATCCACGATGCGAAGATGCCCTACACCGAAATTGCCCGTAAAGTGCATGTTTCTGGTGGTACGGTGCATGTGCGGATGGCTCGCTTGGAAGAATTGGGCATCGTGAAAGGCGCTACGCTGGAGATTGACTACCAGAAGCTGGGCTACGGTGTAGATGCTTTCCTGGGGATTTATCTGCTGAAAAGCTCGGTATATGCCAGCGTGGCAGCCCAGCTGCGCGAAATTCCGGAGGTGGTCAGCATCCACTTCACTACGGGCGCCTATGGCATCTTTGCCCGCATTCGCTGCCGCGACACGCAGCATCTGCGCGAAGTGCTGCACGGGCAGATGCAGCTCATCGAAGGTATTGAGCGTACCGAAACCCTGATTTCGCTGGAAGAGTCGCTCAACCGCCCTATCCAGCTGCTGTAATACTCCTGCTACACGCGAAAAGGCCGTACCCTGCACCGGGGACGGCCTTTTTGCGTTGGAAACCTGTGTAACCGATTTAGGGCCGGCCGGTGGTTTTAGTGGTAGTGGTGCGGGTGGTTTTGTTGGCTTTGTAGCGCATATCGGCCGAGCCGTCTTTGCGGGTGGGGCCAGTGACGGTGGTGGTTTTGGCCATCTTGTTTTCCTTGTAGCGCATATCCGGCGAGCCATCGGCTTTGGTGCGTGCCGTGGTGGTCGTGCTGGTTTGCGTGGCCGTGCTGCGGGTAGCCGGGGTGGCTGGGCGGGCGGGGGTGGCTGGAGTAGCTTGCTGCACGCGGGCGGCGGGTGCCTGCGCAAACGCTGCCGGAGTCAGCAAACTCAGCAGAAACAGGTAGGAAAGGAAGCGGAACATAGGAAGAAAATAAGATGGAAAAGTAACGCCCCGGACCATCCGCGGCTGCTAATAGGAATGTATAAATATTTTTGTGAACAATTCATGAAGTGCTTGGCTAGCAGCTCGGTAGATGGTATATTTCCTGAACTCACCTCTGCCGATTCCACTTCATGAAAGCACTTTTAGCCGCGTTGAGTATCTGCCTGCTGGCCTGCGCAGGGTCGGCCCGGGCGCAGAGTATGCCGGCCGTGTATCTGAATAGCCGTGATGAGGCTACGGTGCCGGATAGCGCCACCCACTACCGGGTGATTGACCGCAAAAACGAGCTGCTGGGCACCTATGCCATGCGCGAGTTTTCGCTGACGGGCACGCTGCTGTTGCGCGGCACGCTCAGCTCCATCGACCCCGTGGTGCGCACCGGCCTGCTGACCTGGTACCACCCCAACGGTGCCAAGGCCGCCCAGGTGCACTACCGCGCCGATGAGGCTGAGGGCGTGTACGTGGCCTGGGACGAGGAAGGCCGCGTGCGCCAGCGTGGAGAGTACCTCAACGGCCAGCGCACCGGCACCTGGATCAGCGTGCACCGCAACGGCCAGAAACGCTCCAAGGGCACCTACGCCGCCGGCCGGGCCGTGGGCGAGTGGCGCTACTACTACGACACCGGCCAGCTGAGTGCGCTGGAGCTACTCAGCCGCGACAAAGGGCCGGCCCTGGCGTTTTTCAACGAAGATGGCTCGCCGTACGTGGGCAAGCTGCAGAAGCGCGAGCTGCCGCAGTTTCCGGGCGGCGAAACGGCGCTGCTCAACTACGTGGCCCGCAACACCAACTACCCGCGCAACTCGCGCCGCAAGGGCATCACGGGCAAGGTCTACGTGAGTTACACCGTGGATGAGCAGGGCCGCGTGGGGCAGGTGCAGGTGGTGCAGGGCCTGTCGCCGGAAACCGACCAGGAGGCGCGGCGCGTGGTGGCCAGCCTGCCCGCGTTCCGGCCCGGCCGCGAGTACCACGTGCCCACCGCCATGACCTTCACGGTGCCCATCCATTTCTCCCCCAGCTTCTCGCTGTTCAACGGTGCCCGGCCGCCACAGGTGCCGCCCACGGAGGCCCGCGCCGCCCGCCCCGAGGAAATGTATTGAGCGGTCATTAAACCTGCCGCGCCTGCGGCTCTCCAAGAGCCATACTACATTTCACCTCCTCACTTTCCTGACTATGAAAATCTCCGCCATCTTCTGCGGCGCGGCCCTGAGTGTGCTGGCCACCACCGCCTCCTTCGCCCAGACTGCGCGTCCCCGCGCCAACGACCAGGCCCGCATCCGGCAGGGCGTGCAATCGGGGCAGCTGACGCGCGCCGAAGCCGCCCGCGCCCAGGCCCAGCAGGCCGACGCCCGCCAGGCCCGCCAGGGCGCCCGCGCCGACGGCGTAGTAACCACCGAGGAGCGCCAGGGCATCCGCAAGGAAGAGCGCCAGGCCGACCGGGTGCTCTACCGCCAGAAGCGCGACGCCCAGACCCGGCCCCGCCGCTAAGGTGCTTCGCGTTGGACGTCTGAAACGCAAAAAGCCCGGACCTGCTCAGCAGGTCCGGGCTTTTTGCGTTTGCCAAAAGGCAAACAGAAGCGCTTAGGCAGTTACCTGGGCGTCGAGTTTCTGAGCCAGTACATGCTTTGGAACAGCACCTACCTGCTTGTCAACTACTTGGCCGTTTTTGAACACGAGCAGCGTAGGGATGCTGCGGATGCCAAACTTGGCCGACGTCTGCGGGTTGGCGTCTACGTCGACTTTACCGATAATGACTTTGCCTTCATATTCGCCGGCCAGCTCTTCCACTACCGGACCCACCATGCGGCAGGGGCCGCACCATTCGGCCCAGAAGTCCACCAGCACGGGCTTATCGGAGTTGATGATCTGATCGAAGTTAGCATCGGTAATTTCGATGGCTTTATGTCCCATGACAGAAGGGGGTTTGTGTGACGTTGAAAATTGCTTCTTACGATTCTTGGGGGCGCAAGGTAGCAGATTGCGTTTCAACAAGGCTGCGTCGGGAAAGTTCACTTCGATCAATACCGGGCATCGGCCGTCAAACCAAGCAAAGCGCCGGATAGCCTTCTGCGGGCCAGCAAAGCGCCGTCTGGTCGGGCATGGGGCTATTTCTCGGGCTTGTTCACCACAAAGTTCAGGGCGTTGGTATAGTCTTGGGCGCGGCTGCGGAGCTTGTAGAATACATACAGATTGAAGAAGTGCATGCCGCCCAGAATCAGGATAATCGTCCCGATTTTGATGCTGAGCTCTTCCACGCTCTGCTGGTAGCTCCCGATTTCGTCGGTGCTGCGCAGCATCAGGGTGGCGTAGCCGATGTTGATAAGGTAGAAGCCGGTGATGAGCAGCTTATTCACGGAATCGGCCAGGGGCTCGTTGCCGTGGAAGATGTCGACCAGGAAGGTGCGGCCGTTGGTGAAGAGCGTGCGCGCCACCCACACGGTGAGCAGCACCGTGACAGGCAGATAAATTCCGTAAACCAGCAGATAGTAATTCATGGCGTTTGGGGGTTGAAAGGTGATGAGGTGAAAAGGCGATGAAGTGAAAAGGCTGAGTGGCTAGGGCAGTTGGGGTAGCAGGTCGGCCAGGGCTGGCGCGCAGGTGGGGTAGCGGAACCGGAAGCCGGCTTCCAGCAGCCGCTGCGGCACCACTTTGCGGCTTTTCAGGAGCAGCTCGGTTTCGGTGCGCAGCAAGAAGGCCCCGATTTCGAGCAGCCAGCGGGGCTGCGGCAGGTGCCAGCGGGGGCGGTAGTGGGCATCCAGCAGCGCCATCAAGGCAGCGTTGGTTAGGGGCTCGGGGGCGCACAGGTTGAAGGCACCCGCCAGGGCCGGATGCGCCACCAGAAACTCCACGGCCCGGCAGAAATCCTCGATGTGCAGCCAGCTGACCCACTGCTGCCCGTGGCCGTGCGGGGTGCTGAGGCCCCGGCGCGCCAGCCGGGCCAGCGTAGGCAGCGCGCCCCCATCGGCCCCCAGCACAATGGCCGTGCGCAGGGCCACGCGGCGGGTACGAGGCAAGGCAGCCAGGTTGAACTCGGCTTCCCACTGCTGCGCCACCATCTCCGAAAACCCGCGCCCGATCCGGCCGGTGGCCTCCGTGTTGGCCGGAGCTGCGCCGATGGTGTCCTCGTAAATGGTAGCTGTGGAGGAGTTCAGCCACAGCGCCGGTGGGTTGCGGCAGGCTGCTATGGCGTCGCCCAGCACCCGAGTGCTGTCGGTGCGGCTGCGCACGATGGCGTAGCGGTTGACGGCGTGGTAGCGGCAGTCGACGGAGCGACCGGCCAGGTTGAGCACTACCGCGGCGCCTTCCAGGGCTGCGGCCCAGGGCCCGAGGGTGCGGCCGTCCCAGGCGAGGTCGTCGGGGTGGCGGGGGCGGCGGCTAAGCGTCCGGACCCGGTAGCCGGCCCGGGTGAAATTGCGTCGCAGGTGCTGGCCCAGAAAGCCCGTGCCGCCGGCCAGAATAAGCAGTGGAGGTTCCATAAAACACGCTTGAAAAGGGAAGAAGAGAGAAACTTCGCCGGCGAATAAGGAATCGTGTATATCAAACTTTCAATAATTATTGAAATATAGAAGGCAAAAAAAAGGCCTGCCGAAGCGCTATGGCCCCGGCCGCATCAGCTTCATGAATGTGCTCAGAAACCAGTTCTCATCGGCTTTGATGAGGGTGGAGGCTGCGCGGTCGGCGAAGTTGGCGAAGCTCTGGATGCTGCCAATCATCTGGGTGAAGGCGGCAGTTTCCTCGGGCGTGGCCGTGGGGGAGGGTTCTACCTCGCTGATTTCGCCCAGCACGCGCATGATGGGCTGCAGCTCACGCTTGCGGCGCTCCTGCAGAATGAGCGTAGCCACGCGGTGGATGTCCTTTTCGCCCGAAAAGAACTCGCGCCGCTCGCCAGGCCGCAGCTCCTTACGCACGATGCCCCAATCCATGAGGGCGCGCACGTTCAGGTTCACGTTGCCCCGCGAAATCTGCAGCTGCTCCATGATGTCCTCGGTGCTCAGCGCGCCCGGCGACACCAGCAGCAGCGCGTGCACCTGCGCCATTGTGCGGCTCACGCCCCAGGCCGAGCCCAGGGTGCCCCAGCCTTCAATAAATCTGCGCTTGGCTTCGTCGAGTTGCATGGTTCAAATGTAGTGGAGTATTTCAAACTTTCAATAAAAATTGAAAGTTTATTTTCAACGAGCTATCCGAATGATATCCAGCACCGCACCAACCACGCCTGCCAGGGCCACTACGAAAGCAAATAGCCCCAGTATGGTGCTCATGGGGAACAAGATCAATCCCAAGACTACGAATAAAGCGGCCCCAGCCAGCAGCAGCAACAGATGGAACACGCCAAACACTACACCGCCCTCCGCAGGCTGCCGCCGATGCTGCGCTTCGACCTGCGGCGCCTGGTGGCGGCGGGCTGAGGTGTGGGGATGGGTGGCTTTTGCCTGTGGCATCAGGGGGCGGGTGAGAGGCCTCAGCACTAATCCTGCAGCAGGGCGGACGCGCGAATTGCGCTTCAACTCCGGAATTAAAAGCGTGGATGAGGATGGCCGAGCGGTGTCGGTGGTAACGGGAGCTTCGGCGGCCGCCTGATATTGGGCAGATTGCGGCAGTATCAGCCGCTGCTCTACGCGGCAACTAGCTAAACTCCAACCCAAGCCAAAAAGCAATGGAATGGCTCGGGAAGTAATTTGGAGCTTCATGTCCAGTGAAAAATTGTTAAGGTCAGCTGGGATGCTACTTCAGCAACCTCAGCACGCGAGATTCCTCGCGCTGCTCGGAATGACGTGCTGCTGTCTGGTAGGCGTAGCGCTAGAACGCAGTAGCGCGAACTTTGTAGTTCGCGCCTCCGCGCCGCTGAAACGAACTTGTCCAACGGCTCGGGGACGCGAACTACAAAGTTCGCGCTACGGTGCAGTAACCCGCAATCAGCCTAAATCAGCTGGCAGGCGTCGATTTCCATCTCGCGCATTTTGCGGATGAACTCCTTGGGCTCGATGCGGTAGCGGCGGGAGTAGGTGTCCACGGCCAGGTGCTCGTGGGGCTCGGCGAACTTGATTTCGAGCTTTTTGGAGCCCGCGCAACCTTCCACGGCCTCCATGAAGCGGTCCATGAAGGGCTCGGTGATGGTGCGCAGGTCGAGCTGCACACGCACGCCGTTGGCCAGCTTTTCGGCCACGTTGAACAGCGGCTCCATGGTCATGATCTTGAACTCGAACTGGTCGGAGTCGCGGAAGCGCTGGGCGTATTTGCCGCGGATGAACATGGGCGGCACCTGCTCCTTGTCGTAGTTGCGGGGGTTGATGAGGGCCGAGAACTTGGAGTAGTCGTCGCGGAACAACGCCAGATTGAGGCTGCTTTCGTAATCTTCCACGTTGAAGCTCACGAAGGGCTGGCCGGTTTTGGTGGTCTTGAACTGCACGTTGGAAATCAGGCCGGCCACCGTCACGTCGCGGTTTTTGTAGCTCTCAATCTTGTCCAGGCCGCAGGTGCAGTAGGAGTCGATTTCCAGCTTGAAGTCGTCGAGGGGGTGGCCCGAGAGGTAGAAGCCCACGATTTCCTTTTCGCGGCGCAGCTTCTCGGTGGGGCTCCAGGGCTCCAGGTCCTGGATTTTGGGCATCGGGATGGCCATTTCGCCGCCGCCGCCGCCAAACAGGCTCTGCTGGGCCGATTCCTTGGCGGCCTGATGCTGCTGGCCCACCTTCATGGCCTTCTCGATGAGGTTCTGGTCGTTGCCGGGGGCCTCCAGGAACTGGCGGCGGTGGTAGCGCTCAAACGAGTCGAAGGCGCCGGCCTGGGCCATGCTCTCGAAGGTTTTCTTGTTCACGGCCCGCAGGTTCACGCGGCGCGCAAAGTCGAAAATGTCCTGGTAGGGGCCGTTTTTGTCGCGCTCCTGCACGATGTCCTCCACGGCGGCCTCGCCCGAGCCCTTCATGGCGGCCATGCCGAAGCGGATCTGGCCCTGGGCGTTTACGTTGAACTTCAGGATGGATTCGTTCACGTCGGGGCCGAGCACGGCCACACCCTGCTTGCGGGCTTCCTCGATGAAGAACGTCACCTTCTTGATGTCGCCCATGTTGTTGGTGAGCACGGCGGCCATGTACTCGGCGGGGTAGTGAGCCTTGAGGTAGCCGGTCTGGTAGGCCACCACCGAGTAGGCGGCGGAGTGGGAACGGTTGAAGCCGTAGGCCGCAAATTTCTCCATCACGTCGAACACCTCGTTGGCCTTTTTGGCCTTGATGCCGTGCAGCTTCTCGGCGCCCTCGCAGAACTTCTCCCGCTCCAGGGCCATCTTCTTCATATCCTTCTTACCCATCGCCCGACGCAGCAAGTCGGCACCACCGAGGGAGTAGCCGGCCAGGATTTGGGCCGTCTGCATGATCTGCTCCTGGTACACCATAATACCCTGGGAGTAGTTCAGAATGGGCTCCAGCAGCTCGTGCGGGTAGTCCACCTCCTCGCGGCCGTGCTTGCGGTTGATGAAGTTCGGGATGAACTGCATCGGGCCGGGCCGGTAGAGGGCGTTCATGGCAATCAGGTCCTCGATGTTGGTCGGTTTGAGGTCCTTGAGGTACATGCGCATGCCTTCGGACTCGAACTGGAACGTGCCGATGGTGTCGCCGCGCTGGTAGAGCTCGTAGGTTTTCTGGTCGTCAATCGGGATTTCGTCGATGTCGATTTTGACGCCGTGGTTTTTCTCGATCAGGTTGATGGCGTCGACGATGATGGTCAGGGTTTTGAGGCCCAGAAAGTCCATCTTCAGCATGCCGGCACTCTCAATCACCTTGCCGTCGAACTGCGTGATGAGCAGGTCCGAGTCCTTGGACGTGGAAACGGGAATGTACTTGGTGATGTCGTCGGGGGCGATGATGACGCCGGCGGCGTGGATACCGGTGTTGCGCACCGAGCCTTCGAGCTTGTGCGCCAGGCGCAGAATCTGGCCGCGCAGGTTGTCGGGGGCGTCGTCGCGCAGGATGTAGTCCAGCTCGGGGTTTTCGGCGAAGGCCTTGGCCAGGGTAGTGCCCACCTGGTCGGGCACCATCTTCACCAGGTCGTTGGCCACCGGCAGCGGCAGCTCCATGGCCCGCGACACGTCCTTAATCGACGATTTGGCGGCCATGGTACCGAAGGTGATAATCTGGGCCACCTGGGTTTTGCCGTACTTGTCCACCACGTAGTCAATCACGCGCTGGCGGTTCACGTCGTCGAAGTCGATGTCAATATCGGGCATCGACACACGCTCCGGGTTCAGGAACCGCTCGAAGAGCAGCGAATACTTGATCGGGTCGATGTTGGTGATGCCGATGCAGTAGGCCACGGCCGAGCCCGCCGCCGAGCCCCGGCCCGGCCCCACGGCCACCCCAATGCTGCGGCCGTGGTTGATGAAGTCTTGGGTGATGAGGAAGTAGCCGGCAAAGCCCATGGTCTCAATCACGCGCAGCTCGTAGTCGAGGCGCTCCTCAATTTCGGGCAGGCGCTCCGAGTAGCGGGCTTTCGGGCCCTCGAAGGCACCCTTGAAGGTGAGGTGGCGCAGGAAGGCGTCGGCGGTGGGGTGCTCGGGGGGCAGGGGGAAATTGGGGAGCAGGATGTCGCGCTGCAGCTTGGGCGGCGTGATTTTGTCCACGATTTCGTTGGTGTTGTCCACGCTTTCCGGCACGTCGGCAAACAGCGCGTTCATCTCGGCCTGGTTCTTAAAGTAGAACTGGTCGTTAGCGAAGCCGAAGCGGGCCCGGGGCCGGGGGCTCTGCGCTTCCTCGTCGATGCGCTGGAGCTGGCGGCGGATGGTGGCATCCTGGCCGGAAAGATGGCGCAGGTTGTCGAGGTGGTCGTAGTGAACTTTGTTGTCCTGGGAAATCAGGCGGAAATACTGCGTCTGGAAGTCGCCGACCGGGATGCTGTGCTCCTCGCCGGTGTTCACGCACAGTAGAATGTCGTGGGGCGCGAAGTCGGTCTGCTCCACGTAGTGCGAGTCGTTGGTGCAGATGACCTTCACGTTGTACTTCTTGGCCAGACCCAGCAGCACCTGGTTCACGTCTTCCTGGCTTTTGCCGGTGCCGTCGAAGTTCATCAGCCCGTGGCGCTGAATCTCGATGTAGTAGTCGTCCTCGAACACATCAAGCCACCACTTGAGCAGTTCCTCGGCCTTGGCCTCGCTCTGAAACAGGATGGCCTGCGGAATCTCGGCCCCGATGCAGCAGCTGGTGGCAATCAGGCCCTTGTGGTACTTGAGCAGCAGCTCCTTGTCAATCCGCGGAAACTTCGAGTACACGCCCTCAATGAAGCTCATGGAGCAGAGCTTGCTCAGATTGTGGTAGCCGTCCTGGTCTTTGGCCAGCAGCAGCTGGTGGTAGCGCTTGTCCCGCTCGCCCTTCTCGCGGCTGAAGGTTTTCTTGTGGCGGTCCTCCACCATGTAAAACTCGCAGCCCACAATCGGCTTTACGTTGTACTTGTTGGCCTCGGCCACGAAGTTGAACGCCCCGAACATGTTGCCGTGGTCGGTGAGGGCCACGGCCGGCATGCCGTCGGCCTGAGCCTTCTTCATCAGGGCCGAAATGCTGGCCTGACCGTCGAGCAGGGAATATTGGGTGTGCGAGTGGAGGTGCGAGAAAACGGGCATGGGCAAGCCGCACCGCGCCGTTAGGGCGCGAAGCGTACAGTAAAGTTACCCACGAATCAGCGGCCGGGAAAGATTGCGCGGCAACGGATTTTGGCGTATCACCAGAGAGTGGGCGCCCATCCGGGCGGCTCCGGTGGCGGCCCGTCCGGGTTGGCCGGCCGGCATGAAAGCCCGTATCTTCCCGCAGGGTCCGCAATTATTCTGCCGCGGACGGGGTTAGGGTAGAGCAGCCGGCGTATGGCTGGGCTTAGAGTAGCGGGGCTTCGGCTTCGATATACAGTTAGCGGCGCGGCTGGCCCGTTGCCGGAATTATTGAGAGTGCCAACTATCTACATTTTTTGTCTTCTGTGGCCGTGCATCCCGGCCAATATCACGCATGAAATATCTGGCTACCTCCACCGACCCGGTCTATGACCCGGCCGCTCCTGTTTCGCGCGTCGGCGCGTTTCTGCAGCAGTTTATTCAGGACAAGCGCGACCTGCCGTTTGTGTACCTGATCCTGGAAATCTCGCTCACAATCTTGCCCCTGGTGGCGCTGCTCTACGTGCCGGGCCTCGACCGGGGCCTGTGGTGGGCAGTGTTCGGGGTGTTTCTGGGGCTGACCACGTTTTTCTTCAAGGGGCCGTTCGGGCTGATGCTGCACTGCACCAGCCACCGCATCCTGTTCAAGAAGAAGTACGGCTACCTCAACCACTACATTCCGTGGGTGATCGGGCCGTTTTTCGGGCAGACGCCGGAAACGTACTTCACCCATCACATGGGCATGCACCACCCCGAAAACAACCTGCCCGACGACGGCAGCTCCACCATGTACTACCAGCGCGACTCGCTGGCCAGCTTCGGCCGCTACCTCGCCGATTTCTTTGTGCTGGGCATTCCGAAGCTGGTGCAGTACCTGGGCCGCACCAACAAACGCACGTTCCGGGCGCGGCTGCTGCGCGGCGAAGTGGTGTACCTGGTGGCCTGCATGGGGCTGGGCTTCGTGAATCTGCCTGCCACGCTGGCCGTGCTTATTATGCCCGTGCTGGTCACGCGCACCATCATGATGCTAGGCAACTGGAGCCAGCACGCCTTCATTGATGCCGCCGACCCTGCCAACTGCTACACCAACAGCGTGACGTGCATCAACACCCGCTACAACCACAAGTGCTGGAACGACGGCTACCATATCAGCCACCACCTCAAGCCGGCCCTGCACTGGAGCGAGCATCCGGCCCATTTCCGTAAAAACGTGGCCTACTACGCCCAGAACAAGGCCATCGTGTTCGACGGCATCCACTTCCTGCACATCTTCGCCTACCTCATGACGCGCCGCTACGATTTGCTGGCCCGCAACTTCGTGAACCTGGAAGGCCAGTTCCGCTCCGAAGCCGAGGTGGTGGCGCTGCTCCGCCACCGCACCCGCCGGATTGCGCGCGTGCCCCAGGCATTGCCGGAACTGGCGCTGGCTTAATCACGCCTCTGTCATCCACTGCAAAGCAAAAGGCCGCCTTATCGGGCGGCCTTTTGCTTTGCTGGAGGTGGCTCTTGGCCGGCAAGTGTATCGTTATGGCAGGTGTCTCACCCCCTGACCCCCTCTCCGAAAAAGGATAAGGGGCACTGGCTTTGCTCTTAATGTGGGAGTTGCGGCCGGCTATTCAGGTGTTTGAATGGTGAGGACTTCGCCGATTTTCACGCTGTTGTCGGGCTTGGCATTCCAGCTCTGGAGCTGGTCGGGCTTCACGCCGTACTGGCGGGCAATGGCAAACAGGGTTTCGCCTTTGACTACCGTATGATGCCGCACGGCTTTGGGAGTTGCCGCTTTGGCCGGGGCCGCCAGCGTGAGGGTCGGCGCTAAAGGTTTGGCCTTGGCTGCTACCAGGGCATTGCCGGGCAGGGCAGCGGGCGCGGCGGCCGGGGCCGCTTTGGCTGGAACGGTCAGGGGCCTAGTGGCAGGCGCGGCGGCTACGGCTTTGTCGGGAGTAGTGGCGGCCGGGGCCTTGGCGGTGCTGGCGGCTGCCGGCTTGGCTGCTTGCGGCTTGGTTCCCAGGAAGCCCGTGGCGGCCAGGCGGTCGGAGGCGGCTTTAAGGCTAGGGCTGCGGGCCGTGCGGGTGTTGAAGTCTTTGTACTGAGGGCTGCGCAGCAAGGTCTGCAGCTCAATCTGCCAGGGCTGCTGGCGCAGGCGCTGGGCCAGTAGCTGCTGCTGCTCGCGTGGCAAGCTGGCGGTGTAGGTGCTCAGGCGCTGGTTGTAGGCCGGAATCTGGAGCAACGCGGTTTCCACGAGCTGGGTGGCGCGGGCGTCATCGGGCTCGTAGTAGATGGCGCGCAGCTGCCGCACGCTGGCCTGCACCAGCCCCGACATCACCCGCACTGAATCTTCGGACAGCGCTACAGCTGGCGCTGGAGCTACTGGGGTAGTTTGGGAAGTTTGCGCAGCCAGGGAAAGAGGCAGCAGGAGGCCGCCGAGAGTTAAAATCCGGGAAAGAAAAGGCATCGCAGTAAAGAGAATAAAGAAATTCGGAAAGGGTAACAGTGCTTATCGCACAGCATGCAGACGGGCAGCGCGGAACAGGCGTAGCTACTGCGCTATGGATGGGCGCTTGGCATCAGGAGCTTATTTGGCTGGCTGCACGAGCAGCACCTCGCCGGGCTTCACGTTGAAGTCGGCCTTGTTGTTCCACTCCATGATTTGCTTGATGGTGACGCCGTATTTGCGCGAAATGGCATACATCGACTCGCCGCCCGCTACCGTGTGGCGCACCATAGCCGCTGCCGGCGCGGCCGTCGGGTTTGCTGCCGCAGCAGGCGCCACCGAGGATGCCGGCGTGCCACCAGCCGGTGCCGCCACGCGCAGCACCTGGCCCAGCCGCAACGACGGATTCTGCGGCAGGTTGTTCCAGACAATCAGGTCGGCAGGGCGCAGGTTGTAGCGGCGGGCCACTGCGTAAAGCGTTTCCTTGGGCTGCACCGTGTGCAGGCCGTTAGCCGGCACGGGCTCCACCGGGCCACTCGCGGCCGGCAGGGTAGGGGGCAGGGGCCGCGGCGCGGCTACTGGCGTGGCAACGGGCGCCGCCGCCGGTTTGGCAGCCGGCACTGCCGTCGGTGCGGCAGCCGCTACGGGTTTGGGGGCTGGCCGGGGTGTGGCTACTGGCGCGGCCGGCTCGTCGTCAGTGGTGGGCTCGTCGCCGACGGGCGTGGAGGCGGGCAGGGGCTTGCGGGCCGGCGGCGTGGCAGCTGTCGGGCGCGGCGTGGCTGGAGCAGCCGGCGCAACTACCGGCGCCGGGGTGGCGGCTGGCTTGGACGCCGGTGCCACGACGGGAGCAGCCGGCTTCGGGGCCGGCGCTGCTACGGGCGGGGCGGGCTCCGAGCCCAGCTCGTTCAGGTTTTCGGTGGTGGCGTCGGTGGCGGAATCGGGCTGGGTGACCGTGCCGGAAGGGGCGGGGGCATCGTCGGTTTCAACGGCGTCTTCCAACTCCCGGATGGTGCTGGCCGTGTTGCCGCGGTACGGCTCGGTTTCATCGATGCGGCGCTTCTTCGCGGCTGGGGCGGCCGGGGCGGGTGCCGTGGCTGCGGCAGCCGGGGCAGCTTTGGGGGCCGGGGCCACCGAAGGCAGCTCGAAAGCCGCCAGCGCCTTTTCGTTTTTGCTATCGGCGTACT
Organism: Hymenobacter yonginensis; assembly: GCF_027625995.1. NCBI lineage: Bacteria > Pseudomonadati > Bacteroidota > Cytophagia > Cytophagales > Hymenobacteraceae > Hymenobacter > Hymenobacter yonginensis. The sequence continues at coordinate 2,967,151 of NZ_CP115396.1, read as the reverse complement.
CGATGGCGACGTCTTTGGGGCGGGTGTGCTTCAGCCACAGAATGCGGCCGGGGCGCAGTTCTTCGTTGCGCGGCATGCGGTTCTTGGCCCAGATGGCCTTGGCCCGGATGCCGTACTTCTGCGATACCGTAGCCACGCTCTCGCCGGGCTGCGCCACGTGGTATTCCACCTCGCTCTTGTCGCGCTTCTTCTGTACGAAGTAAGGCTGGCCCACCACGATGTTGTCGAAGGCAAACAGGTCGTTGTACTGCATGAACTTGCGCACCTTCAGGTTGGCGCGCTTGGCCATGCTTTCCTTGGTTTCGCCGGGCAGCGCCACCAGCGCCCGGATGCCGTTCACGCGCACGTAGTCGGCGTTCTGCGGGTCGGGTTTGGGCTGGTTGAGTAGCTGGCCGGCGGTGGCGCTTTTCTGCTGAGCGGCCAGGGCCGTCTGCTGAATCGGGTCGGTGATGGGCACCAGCATCGTGTAGATGCGGTCGGTGGGCACGGTGGGCGTGAGCAGCCAGCGGTTGTGGCGGGCGGTTTCGGCGGGGTCGGTCTGCAGGCTCTGGGCAATGCCGGCCATGGAAAGGCCGGGCGGCGCCGGAAACTCCTGCAGCTGCAGCAGCGGCTTGGGGTTGTGGCCCACGGCGGGCTCGTAGGCCAGCTTGTGGGCCAGCATCGTGAGGATATACGCGTGGGTTTGCTCGGAAATCGGCATTTCCGTGGCGTTGTAGTCGGTGGGCAGGGTGTAAGGCTTCACGCCGCCCGAGCCCAGGTTGTAGCTGAGCAGGGTGTTCAGCCAGTTGTGCAAGGCTTGGTTGTTGCGCTTGAGGTACTTGGCAGCGGCTTTGCTGGAGGCCACGATGTGCTTGCGCTCATCCACCACGTCGTTCATCACCACGCCAAAGTCGGCGGCGGTTTCGCGTTTGAACTGCCAGTAACCCACGGCGTCGTGGATGCTTTGCGCGTCGCCCTGCAGGCCGCTTTCCTGAATCACCAGAAAGCGGAAGTCCAGCGGCAGCGCTTCTTCCTGAAACACCCGCTCGATAAGGGGAAAGTAGGCGTCGGCCAGGTTCACGCGGGCCTGAAACGAGGCCGGGTGGCTGCGTAGCGCGTCTACTTTCTGCTGCACGGCGCGGCGGCCGCCCTCGGTAAGGCGCAAGTGCAGGCCGGCAAAATCGAAGGTGGCCGGAACGGATACGCTCTGGGCGGCGGCCAGCAGCGGCAGCCAGCAAAGCAGTACGAGTACAATTCTTTTCATGACAGGCAACAAGCGCAGCTCTGGCTTCGCGACTTGTGCTCACCAGACTCCGACGCTTACAAAGTAGAGGAAAAAAACGCGGGAATTGACATAATTAGCCCGGTCATGTGGCATCAGCCCCGACAATATCCGCAAAGCACGCAGGCGCTTTTACCTCTGAAAAGATTGGGTTGCACACTGCCCGGAATTCAATTCCGGCCCAGCCTCGCTTCAACCAAGCCGCGGCCAGCCTATCTGCTGACCTCCCGGAAATGCAAAAAGCGCCGGCCCGGCCGACGCTTTTGCTCTTGAATCAGACTACATACCGCCACCGGGCGGCGGGCCGTCGGGGCGCCCGAAGCCGCCCGGGCCGCGCCGGCCGCCGGGGGCGCCGGAGCCGGGCAGGGCATCGGCGGGGCCGGCGCCGGCAAAGCTGCGAATGTTGTAGGTGAACATCAGCATGAAGTAGCGCTGCAGAATGTTGGTTTGCACGTCCTCGGTGTAGGCGGCCGTGTTGTTGACCTGGATGCTGTTGTTCTGGCCCAGCAAATCGAAGGCGTAGAGCTTGATTTCGGCCTGCTGCTTCTGGCCCAGCTTCTTGCCCACCGAGCCGTTCCAGAGCACAAAGTTCTGGTTGAAGCCCGCCGACAAGCCTTGGTTGAGCTGGTGCGTCACATCGGACTGCACCGTGACGCCCTTCGCAATAATCCAGGAAAAGCGCAGGCTGGTGTTCTGCCGGAAGTACTGCCGGTCCACCTGGCCGGGCAACGAGTTGCGCACGTAGCTCTGGCTGGAATTCGAGGACAGCGTAAAATCCAGTTCGGGGCTAATGTTGCTGCTCAGCACCGCGCCCAGCCCAAACGATGGCGTGCGGCTGTAGTTCAGCTCGCTGAACACCAGGCCCGGCGTCTGCGAGTAGGTGGCGTTGGCGTTCAGGTTGAGGTTGGACTTCACGAAGCTCAGCGGCAAGCTGTAGTTCAGGAAGGAGCGCAGTGTGTACTGCTGGTTGAGGTTGACGGGCCGCGTGAGCTGGCCGCCCACCGGAATGACGATGCCGCCTTCCGTCACGGGCGAGGTGCCGGCGTAGATGGTGTTGTTGGTGATGTAGTTATTAGTGTAGGAGCCGCCAATCAGCGCAAAAAACGAGGTGGACTTCTCGGGCACCGCCGACGAATACCGCAGAAACAGATTGTGGCGGTACTCCTGGCGCAGGTTGGGGTTGCCGGTGGTCAGTTGCAGCGGGTTGGCGTTGTTCACCACTTCCTGCAGCTGGCTGATGCTGGGGGCGTTGGTGTTGGTGCGGTAGTTGAGCCGCAGGTTCTGCTGCTTCGAGAAGTTGTAGCGTACCGTGGCGTTGGGCAGCACGTTCAGGAAGCTGCGCTCGGTGAGGGCTGCGCGCGGAAACTCCTGGTCGGAGCGCAGCTGGGCGTTCTGTACGGCCGTGCCCACGGTCCACTGGAAATCTTTGTTCTGGTAGCGGTAGGTTAGCTCGCCCGAGTTCGTGAGGTAGCGGCTCTGGAACACGCTGCTGAGCGTGTCGTTGAGAATAGAGTACGCCTGCTCACCCGGCGAGAAGTCGAAGGTGCGCTTGTCTGACTGGTTGGGCGTGTACGACACGCGGTACTCGGCCTGTAGCTGGCTGAACTGGCTGATGGGCTCGGTGTAGTTGAGGTTGCCGGTCCAGGCCCAGCCTTGCTGCGTGAGCTCCGAAAACTGGTTGAGCAGCGTGGTGCGCCCGCCTACCGCCGAGGTCGACGAGAGCAAGTTGTTGTCGCCCTCCTTGTCGTTATACGTCGTGTTCAGCCCCACCGAAACCGTGCGGCCGCGCTTGGCAAAACGATACCGGTACTGCAGCTGGTTGGCCGCCGTGATGCCCGTCAGGGCCGAGCGGTAGGTGCTGGTGTTGGCACCCTGCGTTTCGCCGGCCACGTCGCCAGTGTTCAGGAACGTGCGTCCGTCGAGGCCGCTGTTGCCGGTGTTGCGCTGCACCGAGAGGCTGGGCCGCCAGATCAGCGAGTTCACCGAATCGAACTTGTGCTCCAGCCGCAGATTGAAGCGGTTGTTGATGTTGCGGCTTGCGTTCTGCGACAGTTCATTATAGCGCAGATCATCGGTGGAGCCCTGCGGCGCCACGTAGCGGCGCAACAGGTTGGTGCGGGCCGTATTGTCGGAGAGGTTGAAGAAATAGCTGCCCTGCACGTCGGTTTTGGTGCCCCAAGTGTCGGAGTAGTTGAGGCCCAGGGCGTGCGTTTTGCTGATGCCGCCCTGCTGGTTCACCAGGAAGTCGCCGGAGTTATTGCCGCCGCCGCCCTGGCCCCCGCCGCCGGGCCGGCCACCCTGGCCGCCGCCGCGGCCGCCCCGCGCGCCTCCGCCTCCGCCCGACGAGGTGCCCACCACGCCCAGCAAGTCTTCGGTGCCGAAGTTCTGCTCGTTCACGTTGTTGCTCTGCGCCACCACGCTCAGCCGCTGCTTGCCCTTGAACTGGTTGATGTTGCCGCTGAGGCGGTACCGGTCATCCTGGGGGCCGTAGCCAGCCAGCACCCGCCCAAACTTGCCGTTGCGGAACTGTGGCTTGGTTACGATGTTGATGGTTTTCTGCTGGTTGCCGTCGTCGAAGCCCGTAAACTGGTTCTGGTCGGAAGCGCGGTCATACACCTGAATCTTGTCGATGACCTCGGCCGGAATGTTCTTGAGCACCGCGTCGGGGTCGTTGCCGAAAAACTCCTTGCCATCCACCAGCACGCGCTGCACCTGCTCGCCCTGGGCCTGCACCTTGCCGCTGGTGGGGTCCACGGTCACGCCGGGCATCTTGGTGATGAGGTCCTGGGCGTTGGCGTCGGGGTTGGTTTTGAACGAGCCGGCGTTGAACTGGGCGGTGTCGCCTTTCTGGATGGCGGCCGCTGCTTTTCCCACCACTTCCACGCCTTTCAGGGCCACGCCACCGGTGGCCAGCGTGAGGTTGCCGAGCGCCAGCGGTTGCCCGTTCAGCGTCAGCTGCCGCTGCAGCGTCTGGTAGCCCAGAAACGAAATCGTGAGTTGGTAGCGGCCGTTGGGCAAGCCGGTTATCGTGAAGTTGCCGTCGGCGTCGGCCGCTGCGCCGTTCTTCACCGAGTCGGCCGACAGGCCCCGCACCAGCACGTTGGCCCCAATCAGCGGCGATTGGTCGGTGCCGTCCACAATGCGGCCACTGAGCGAGGATTGGGCGTGGGCCGCCAGCGTGGCAGCCAGTAGTAGGATAACCGTAAGGAAGTGTCTGAGCATTAGCGAAAAGTCGGCGGATAGATACGTCACCAGGAGCAATAGACGCAATTGCGGCCCCCGCGTTTACTCTTCCCCGAAAAAAGCATGCCCGCCGCTACCGTTTTCGCACCAGCAGCAGCCCGTCGCGCAGGGGCAGAAACACGTTTTCCACCCGCTCATCGGCCTGCACTTTATCGTTGAAAGCCCGCACGGCGTGGGTGTCCTTATCCGACGGCTTCACCACGTAGGAGTCCAGTACCTTGCCGCCCCACAGCACGTTGTCGATCAGCAAAAAGCCCCCGGGGCGCACCTGCGGCAACACCAGCTCGTAGTAGGCGTCGTTGTTGATTTTGTCGGCGTCAATGAACACCAAATCCCAGGTTTCGGCCAGCGTCGGCACCACGTCGGCCGCCCGCCCAATGTGTAGGTGCAGCCGCTCAGTAAGGCCGGCCTCGGCCACGTAGCGCCGGATGCGGCTTTCCAGCTCGGGGTTGAATTCCACGGTGTGCAGCTCGCCATCGGGGGCCAGCCCTTCCGCCAGACACAGCGCCGCGTAGCCCGTGAAGGTGCCCAGCTCCAGCACCCGCCGGGGCTGCACCATGTGGCTGATCATGCTCAGCAGCCGGCCCTGGGCGTGCCCGCTGAGCATGCGCGGCATCAGCGTCTGGACGTGGGTTTCGCGGTTGAGGCGCGCCAGCAGCGGCGGCTCGGGGGTGGTATGCTGGTCGGCGTAGCGGAAAAAGTCTTCGGAATTCATGCGGCAATCAGGCAAAAAGCGAAGCCGGCGGCAGGGGCTGGTAGATGCGCCGCCGGTGGTAGAGCAAATGCTCCGGATGGGGATGATGGTTGGGTGCTACCGTTAGCTGCCCAGACTGGCCCAGCAGGCGAAAATCGTCCTGAATGGCCCAAGCTCCCCGGTCGAAGGTAACGTGGTGGTTTGGGCAAAGGCAGAGCAGGTTGCTGATTTTGTCGGGGCCGTGGTGGACACCACCCAGCGGCCGGATGTGGGCGGCTTCGGAGTAAGCACCCCCGGGTACGGGCAGCCGCGTGCTGCATACCTGGCACCGGAAATCATAAAGCTGCTTAATGGCGTGCATCACGCCTGTGTCGCGCACAAGCTGCTGCACCAGTGTCGGGCGCCGCCGGGGCAGAGCATAGGCAGCTTCTGGTTCTTGGGCATCAATTGGTGCTGGAGGGGTTGATTGTGGCAACTGCTCCAGCCGAAACCGCCAGATACGGTGCCCCGACCGGCCTACTTCCTGGCTGAACCGCGTGACATAGTACAGCCCGGCGTATTGATAAAACGCCAGGCTGCCTTCCTGCACTTTGCGAATCACGCGCACCGGAGTCTGCCGCTCGAAGCTCAGGCTCAACGCCAGATTGCCGCCCGTCAACTGTTGATCAGCCACCTGGCGGCCGTCTTGGTTGCCGCCCTCGCCGGTATATAATATGGAGCTGCCCAAATCCAGATCATCCTCGTAGCCGCCAGACAGTACAATTGCTTCGGCCGGGTGCCCTTTCAGCCGGGAAATTCCTTTGTACAAGTCCCGATGCAGGCCGGCTGCCTTTACCTCAGCGCGGTTCAGAAACTCGTGACCCGCCGAAATTTCCGGCACTTCCCCAAGCCTGACCGGAGTTGGTTGCTGCGCCATCTGCTTACTCCGGCACGTACTGCAGCACGCTCAGATTATCATCCGTGAGCACCTCGTTGGCCATTTCCAGCAGTTCGGAGGACGTGATGGCGCGTATCCGGTCGAAGATTTCGTTGATGGACTCCACGCGGCCCAGGTCTAGGGTGCTCTTGGCCAGTAGCTGCATCATGCCGCCGTTGCTTTCCTCGGCCATGGCCATCTGGCCCATCAGCTGCTCTTTGGTGGTGTGCAGCTGCGCCGTGCCCAGCGCCTGCTCACGCAGCCGCTTCAGCTCTTTCTGCACCAACGATACGGTGCGGTTCACCTGCTTCTTCTCGGTGCCGAAGTAGATGCCGAACAGGCCCGTATCGGTGTAGGGCGAGTAGGTGGAGTCGATGGTGTAGACCAGGCCGTACTTTTCGCGCACCGCCAGATTGAGGCGGGAGTTCATGCCGGGGCCGCCCAGCAGGTTGTTGAGCAGGAAAAACGGAATCCGGCGTGGGTCTTCGATGGCGTAGGCGGGCCCCCCGATCAGGCAGTGGGCCTGCGTGATGGGCTTGCGCTCCAGCTGGTTGACGCGCTGGTAGCCACTGAACGACGTGCGGGGTCGGGCGCCCAGCTGCGCCGGCAGCGGCGCCAGATACTTGTCGGCCAGGCGCTTAACTTCCGAAAACGGCAGGTTGCTAACAGTGCTGAACACCAGCCGGTCGGTGCGCACGTTCTCTTTCAGAAACTGCCGGAAATCGGCCTGCTGGAAGCTGCTGACACTCTCGCGGGTACCCAGGATGTTGTGGCCCAGCGCATGCTTGGCAAATACCACGTCGTCGAAGTCGTCGATGATGGCGTCTTCGGGAGCGTCCTGGTACATGCTCATTTCCTCCAGAATCACGCCGCGCTCCTTCTCAATCTCCTTTTCCGGAAATACCGAGTTGAATGTTAGGTCAGTCAGCAGTTCGAAGGCCCGCTCGAAGTGGGTGCTGAGCAGGGAGGCGTAGAAGCAGATTTTCTCCTTGGTGGTGTAGGCGTTCAGCTCGCCGCCCACGGTTTCGAGGCGGTTGAGGATGTGGAAGCTTTTGCGTTTCTCGGTGCCTTTGAAGGCCATATGCTCCCAGAAGTGCGCCAGGCCCTGCTGGGCTGGTTTTTCGTCGCGGGAGCCAATGTCGAGCAGAAAGCCCAGGTGCGCTATTTTGGTGTGTACTACTTGTTTATGCAGAACCCGGATGCCGTTCGGCAACTCGTACAGGTCGTAATCAGACATTGCGTAGGGGCTTGGGGTAGGGGGCGCCGGAACTGAAATAGTGTGCCCCGGCCCTGTATAACCACGCCAGAGCGTAGCTGGTTGCAAAGGTACGACAGGCAACAGGCAGGACCGCCATGGGAATAGCCCGCTGACACGTTTGGCGCGCTGCTGGAATCACCACTCCGGCATCAGCACGTGAGATGCTTCGGCTGCGCCTCTGCATGACGTACCATTCACCTCATCACCCCATCACTTCATCACCAAAAGCTCCGCCTCGGCCAGAGCGGCCAGCATTTGCCGTGTTTCGATGCCGTAGGCGCATTGGAAGTGGCCTAGGGGGCATTTGGCGTAGCCGTGCAGGCCGCAGGGCCTGCAGTCCAGGTCGCCTTTGATTTCTACCACCCGCGAAAACGGGCTGAGCGGCCCGAACCCGAAAAACGGCACCGTAGAGCAATACACGGCGCAGGTAGGCGCGCCCACCGCCGAGCACAGGTGCATGGGCGCCGAGTCGTTGACGTAGTTGAGCACGGCCCCGCGCATGAGGGCCGCCGAGGCCAGCAAGCTCAGATTTCCGGCCAGGTTCAGCGTTTTTTCGCGGCTGCTGGCTGCCAATAGGGCCTCGCAGGCGGCCACGTCGGGCGGGCCGCCGAGCAGGTACACCGTGTAGTGGGCCGGCAGGGCCGCCAGCAGCTTCAGCCACTGCTCCTGCGGAAACTGCTTGGTAAACCACACCGACGTAGGCGCAATGCACAGATACGGGCCCGCGGCGGCATACGGCGCGGCGGCAGCTTCATCGGTGGCGGTGGGGTAGAGGCGGGGCGCCGGGATGGGGCCGTCGTAGGCGGGGTCGAGCAGGTGCAAGTTGCGCGACACCTCGTGCACCCCGGCCCCGATAATGTGCGGCACGGCCCGCGTGAAACCCCGGGCCAGCGGGTTTTTGTCGAAGCCGATGCGTTCCGGCGCGCCGGAGAAGGCCGTCAGGAAGCCGGTGGAGGCGAAGCGCTGCAGCGTAATGACGCGGCCATAGTCGCTCGCCCGAATCTGCTGCAACAGGCGCCACAGGCCGCGATACTTGTCCTGCTTTTTGTCCCAGACCAATACCTGCCGCACGTGTGGATGGTGCTGCACCATGCCCTCGTTGCCCTTGCGCACCAGAAAGTCCACGGGTGTGCCGGGCTCCGTACGGTGCAGGTGGTCCAGCAGCGCCGTGGCCAGAATAACGTCGCCAATGAAGGCGGTTTGGATGAGCAGCAGGGGCCGGGGCAGGGCTTCGGGCATCAGGGCAGCAGGCAGGCAATTGGGAAAAGCGGGTTGCAATGATACGCAACTGCCCGGTGGTCTGGATCTGAAAAGTCCTGGCCGCACGGCCCGAGCCAGCTCCCGGCATTCTCCTAACTTGCAGCCGGCGCGCCCCGGCCGCGTCCTTCCTTCCTTACCACCCAAGCCCCGCCCCATGCGCTACGGTTCCATTGCCCCCGAGCTGTTCATCGAAAACCGCCGTCGTTTCCGCGAGCTGCTGCCGCCGGCCTCGCTGGCCATCTTCCACTCCAACGACGTGATGCCGACCAACGCCGACGGCACCATGGCTTTCCGCCAGAACAACGACCTGTTCTATCTGGCCGGTGTCGATCAGGAGGAAAGCATCCTCGTTATCTTCCCCGATGCGGTGCTGCCGCAGTACCGCGAAATCCTGTTCCTGAAGGAAACATCTGAGCACATTTTGGTGTGGGAAGGCTACAAGCTGACCAAGGAGCAGGCCCGCGAGCAAACCGGCGTGCGCACTATCATGTGGCTCGACTCCTTTAAGAGCGTGCTGCCGGCCCTCATGAACGAGGCCGAAAACGTGTACCTCAACTCCAACGAGCACATCCGGGCCACGGTGGAAGTGCAGACCCGCGACGCCCGCTTCATCAAGGAGCTGCGCGAGGCCTACCCGCTGCACCAGTACCGCCGCGCCGCCCGCCTGCTGCACCAGCTGCGCGCCATCAAGAGCCCCGAGGAAATCCGGCTGATGCAAAAGGCCGCCGACATCACCGGCGACGCCTTCCGCCGCCTGCTCGGCTTCGTGAAGCCCGGCGTGATGGAATATGAGATTGAGGCCGAAATCTTCCACGAGTTCCTGCGCCAGGGCTCGCGCGGGCCGGCCTATGGCAGCATCATCGCCTCGGGCGCCAACGCCTGCATCCTGCACTACGTCAGCAACGACCGGGAATGCAAAGACGGCGACGTGATGCTGCTCGACTTCGGGGCCGAGTATGCCAACTACGCCGCCGACCTTTCGCGCAGCATCCCCATCAACGGCACCTTCACCAAGCGCCAGCGCGACGTGTACGAAGCCGTGCTGCGGGTAATGAAGTTTGCCACCAGCCGCCTGGTGCCGGGCGGCAACATCGAGGAATACCACGCCGCCGTGGGCCAGTTCATGGAAGAGCAGTTGATCGGGCTGGACCTGCTCAATGCTTCCGACGTGAAGAACCAGGACCCCGCCGCACCGCTCTACAAGAAGTACTTCATGCACGGCACCAGCCACTACCTCGGCCTCGACGTGCACGATGTGGGCTTCAAGTACCGCACCTTCGAGCCGGGCATGGTGTACACCTGCGAGCCGGGCATCTACATCCGCGAGGAAGGCCTTGGCATCCGCCTCGAAAACGACATCCTCATCACCAAAACCGGCAACGACGACCTGATGAAGAACATTCCGCTAGAAGTGGCCGACATCGAGCGCCTGATGGCCGCCGCCCGCTAGGGCTACCGCTAAGCTCGCCACCTGCTGAAAAGCCGCCTGCTGAACCCAGGCGGCTTTTTTTTGCACTCAGGCAGGAAGTTGCTTCCGAGAGCAAACGGGCGCGCCGCAACCAGTATTCGAAACAGGGAGTGGTGGAAATCAGGCGGTAACCCGGCCGAAAGTCGTTCTGCTAAACCGGTATTGTGCCGGGCCGGGTACCAGCCAGGGCAGCAAATACAGCAACTTTCCGAGCCGGCTGTAGGTATAGAACTCTATTCCTGAGGGGTGCCGAGCTGTAAAGCCGGGGCTTTTTCGGGGAGATTCCGTTCACCAAAAGCTTTGGCTATGAGAAACCTGCTAACTCCCTGCCTGGCGCTGGGAATTACCCTGCTGGCGGCCGCACCCCGCACGCAGGCCCAAACCGCCGACCGCAAAACAGCCATCAGCCTGTATGGCAGCGCTTACCAGTACAAGGGCAATTTCGGCTCCAACTTCTGGAAGTGGTCTGACAACAACTACGGCCCCGGCATCACCTTCAGCCGCTACCTCACCCCCGGCCTCGACCTGGGCCTGAGCGGTGCTTACGTGGAGCTGAAAAGCACGCCTGAGCAAAGCGCCGCCCGCTTCGGTTCCAATTTCAATACCAACGTGGTGAACGTGAATCTAGCCCTCAAGCTGAAGCTGAACAACGGCTGGGCGCTGAAGGAAGATGCCGTGATTCAGCCCTACCTGCTGGCTGCGCCCGGTTGGGCCTTCACCAGCCGCGAAGGTACCTTCAATGGGCAGCGGACGGATGAAGACAAGAGTTACTTCGACCTGTTCGGGGCTGCTGGTATCAACTTCCGCCTCTCTGAAGCAGTAGGTCTGTTTGTGCAGACTGGCCAGCACGTACCGCTGAAAGCCAACCTCGATGGCGACCCGGTGCGCGACAACGACGCCTGGGATGACCGCTACCTGCAGCATACCGCAGGCCTGACGGTGGCCTTGGGCAAAGCCAAGGACGAGGACATGGACGGCGTGCCCGACCGCAAAGACAAATGCCCCGCTACTCCCTCGGGCGTAGCCGTAGACGCCAACGGCTGCCCGCTTGACGGCGACGGCGACGGTGTTCCGGATTATCAGGACAAGTGCCCCACCGAGAAAGGCACCGCCGCCCTCGAAGGCTGCCCCGACCGTGACAACGACGGCGTGCGCGACTCCGAAGACGACTGCCCCGATGAGGCCGGTACAGCTGCCCTGCGCGGTTGCCCCGATGCTGACGGCGACGGTGTAGCCGACAAAAACGACAAGTGCCCCGGCACGCCCGCCGGCACTCAGGTAGACGCCAACGGCTGCCCACTCGTGCTTGACTCCGACAACGACGGCGTGAAGGACGATATGGACAAGTGCCCCAACACGCCTGCCGGTTCGCGGGTAGACGCCAATGGCTGCCCCATGAGCATCGACCCGGCCGTGAAGGCGCTGGAGAAGCCGGTTCGCTTCAACACCAACAGCACGGTTATCACCACGTCGTCGTATCCGACGCTGAACAAGATGGTGCAGGCCCTCAAAGACCACCCCGAGTACAGCCTGCGCGTTATCGGCCACGCCGATAGCCGTGGTACCGACGAGTACAACCAGGGCCTGTCGGAGCGTCGTGCCGGCTCGGTGAAGCGCTACTTCACCGGCAAGCAGCTCGATCCGGCCCGCATCGTGACGGAAGGCCGTGGCGAAAGCCAGCCAGCGGCGCCCAACACGTCGTCGAAGAATATGAGCCAGAACCGTCGCGTAGAATTCAACTTTGAGTTCTTCGTGCCCGGCACGCCGCAGCCGTAAGGCCTGCGAGCTTGCAGCCAGCCAAAAGCGGCGGACCCTCTGGGTTCGCCGCTTTTCTGTTTTTGCAGCCTGCTGCCGGGCCATGCAGCAAGGCATAATAGAGAAAGTATATATCAATAAAAGCCTGTCTGACAGCGGGTAAAATGCTTGGTTGCTAAATAGAATCTTGATTAAGCACAACCTTGGGGCAAAGAGGAAAGTATAGGACGGTAAATTGCGGGCAACTGATAGGGCAGGGCCCTATTGTTCTGTATTTCCACCACACTTTTTTCACCATGAAAAAACTCCTTACCACCAGCGCCGCGCTGGGCCTGACGCTGTTGGCGGCGGCTCCAAGCGTGTTTGCTCAAACCGCAGACCAGCGAACGGCTATCAGTCTGTCGGCCAACACGCTCCAGTATAAAGGCAACTTTGGCTCGCAGTACTGGAACAACGAAAACAACTGGAAGCTCGGCGGCGGCATCTCCTTCAGCCGCTACCTCACTTCCGGCCTCGATCTGGGTCTGCACCTCAACTATGGTAAGGTAAACTACGATGCCGTACAGGGCGCGCCCCAGTTCGGCAGCTTCTTCGAGGCCAACATCGTGAATGCCAATCTGGGCCTCAAGCTGAAGCTCAACAACGGCTGGGCGCTGAAGGAAAACGCCTTCATCCAGCCCTACCTGCTGATTGCGCCCGGCGCGGCTTTCGTTAGCTCCGACGGCGTTATCAACCGCAACGGCACCACCCGCGCCTTCGACGGTAGCGACACCTATTTCGACGTGCATGGCGCCGCTGGTATCACGTTCCGCGTGAGCGAGTCGGTGGGCCTGTTTGTACAGACCGGCCAGCACTTCCCGCTGAATGCCAACATCGACATGGACCCGGTGCGCGACGACAACAAAATCGACGACCGGTATCTGCAGCACTCGGCTGGCCTCACCATTGCTCTCGGCAAAAAGGCTGACGAAGACAACGACGGCGTTTCGGACCGCAAAGACAAGTGCCCTGGCACGCCAGCCGGCGTAGCCGTAGACGCCAACGGCTGCCCGCTTGACGGCGACGGCGACGGCGTTCCGGATTACCAGGACAAGTGCCCCACCGAAAAAGGCCTGGCGGCCCTCGAAGGCTGCCCCGACCGTGACGGTGACGGCGTGCGTGACTCGGAAGACAAGTGCCCCGATACCCCCGGCAAAGCCGAGCTGCAGGGCTGCCCCGACGCTGACGGCGACGGTGTAACCGATGCCAGCGACAAGTGCCCCAACACGCCAGCCGGCGTAGCAGTAGATGCTACCGGTTGCCCTCTCGATAAAGACGGCGACGGTGTTCCGGATTACCAGGACCGCTGCCCGAACCGTCCAGGTCCGGCTTCCAACAAAGGCTGCCCAGAAATGAAGGTAGAAGAGAAGAAGAAGCTGCAGGAAGCCACGAAGTTCATCCAGTTCGACTTCGACAAGGCTACGCTGAAGCCCATCTCCTTCCCAACGCTCAACGGCCTGGTGCAGATCCTCAACGACTACCCAGACTATAGCCTCGGTATCTCGGCCCACGCCGACAACAAAGGCGACGACGCCTACAACCTGCGTCTGTCGGATGAGCGCGCTGCTTCGGCCCGTGCTTACATGCTGAGCAAAGGCATTGCTGCCGACCGTATCGTGTCGCATGGCTATGGCGAAACTAAGCCGATTGCCGACAACGCTACCGAATCTGGCCGCGCTATCAACCGCCGCGTAGAGTTCGACGTGTACCTGCCCGGTGACCCGAACCCTGCTGAAACCAAGTACGGTGTAGCTCCTGAGATTCCAGCTGCCGCTCCAAAGGCTGCGCCTAAAGCCCCGGTGAAAAAGGCTCCGGCCCGTAAGCCAGCGCCGCGCCGCAAATAGTCAGCCGGCTCATACCCCAACCAACTGCCAAAAGCGGCCAGCTCTCTGAGCTGGCCGCTTTTTTTATGCGCAGCCTTCGGCTGCAGGCGGAGCGAGTTAGTTACCAATTGAGCTGATTTGCGGTGGCATTTTCCGGTACACCAACCTGAAAGGCGCTGCAAATAACCCAAGCTAAAAAGAAGCCCCGTAGCGGCGGCAAGTGCGTAGCCACTGCCTGACAGGGAAATTCAAGCCGCATAGCGGCGACACCTTCGCCTGTAAACATGTCGCCGCTACGCGGCTTGTTTCATGTGTTATCCAGGATGCTACAGACCTGTCGCCGCTACGCGGCTCCTCTGCGACTTAGACTAGCCAGGAGTCTCTCTCTGGCGGACGTCTGTGTAGTGGGGTAACATTTACCAACGCAAACGCCGCCACCTGAAATGCACTTAGGGCCTGTGTAAAGCCCCCAAAAAAAGGCTGCCTCGTGAGAAGCAGCCTTTTCAGGTATACAGGAAGTCAGTGCTTATTTACTCATGTCGGCCACGTTGGGCAGAATCTTGAGCAGCTGGTCGAGCTGTTCCCGCGTGAAGTTGCCGCCGATAGACATCAGCAGGAACGAATCGGGCGCGCCCGAAACGCTGCTGGTGGTCACCAGTTCCGTCACCCGGTCGCCTTGCATGCGGGTGGAGTAGCGCATGTTGCCGCCAGTGGTGGTGAGGGGCGTATACCGCTCGTTGGCCAGTAGGCCGTTCACTTCCTGCACCAAGCCGTCGGCTACCAGTTTCTGCGCGCTGTTGCTGGTGGGGGCGAAGGTGAGCACTTTGAAACTGCGTACCGACGACAGCGCCTGCGTCAGGTCGGAGCCGCCGCCGAGGCTGCCCAGGCGGCCCAGCAGCAGCCGGGTAGTCAGGCCCGCCGACCAGTCGGTGGCTTTGAAGCCGGAGCGGTTTTCGTACTTGTTGAAGAATTCGGCTACCGTACGGGCCGGACGCTCGGGCCCGGCGGCGCGGCAGCCTGCCAGCAGCAACAAGACCACCAGCGGCAGCCACAGAAATGTGCGTTTGTTCATAAAAAAGGAGAGAAAGTGGGAGAAAGAGGAACGCAAGATGCAGGTTTCAACTGAGCTGCTGCCAACCGATTCGCCAGCGAAAAGCAAGCGTTTTTTATAATCAGTAGCTTACGGCCCAACTACCCGGTTCGGTGGCCTGCTGCGTCTTAAACGACGATTCCAGCCCTACGGCTGGACCATTTCCCACTATTATCTTCTCTCGCCAGTTCAATAAGGCTATCCGATATCCCAGGTGCAGCGTCTACTCGAAGCTGATTGTATTCAGAAAGAATACGTCCCGGTCGGGGCCACGCTCGGCGCGCACGTGCTGGAAGCCGTAGGCCAGCAGCCGGTTGCCGTACCAGGTTACCAGGCCTTCTTGCGTGGTGTTGGTGGCTTTTTCGCGGGCGGAGGGCAGGGCTGAGGTGGTTAGGTTGACGCTCAGATCGTTGGGCGAGGGCGAGGCCCGGTCAATCACCTTGTAGTACAGCTTATCGTTCTGCAGATACGACGCAGCTAAGCGGCCATCGGGGAGCTGGCGCAGACGTACGGTTTCGGTGAGCGTGCGGAGCTCCACGTTTTTCATCACCAGCGTGTTATCCCAGAGCAGGTTGCCGCGCTTGTCGAAGCCGCAAATCAGGGCGTGCGTGACGCGGTAGCCATCGAAGTTGCGGTTGCCGTTGGCCCAGCTGGCCCGATCGTAGGCCGAGTAGTAGGGGTTGTACACCAGGCTCGGGCCGTAGGAGTTGTAGCGGTAGTGCGGGAAATACACTTCGGCCACCATCACATAGCCATCCTCGAACGGTATCAGGTCGTGCATGAGGGTGCGGTAGCGCAGGCGCAGCACCCGGTCGGCGGCGCGCATCTTCTCGCTTTTCTGCCGCAGCCGGCTGGCCCGGTTGGGGCTCATGAAGTCGAAGAAGTGCTTAAGATTGGCAAAGTCATAAAACCGCAGCGAGCGGCGCGAGCCCGACGGCGTGACGCCTGCCGTAAGGTCGGCCGCGAACAGGCCCTGCGAGTAGCGCGGGTCGCGCAGGGTGTAGGTGCCGGCCAGCAGGCGGCCCTCGGCTGAGTCGGTGGCCGGGCTGATTTGGGCCGAAATCAGGCCCCGCTCACTCTCGGCCTGCACAAACTCCGAGGTAAGCAGCGTGCCGCCCGCCGAGAGGTGCTTGAGCTGCAGCCGGTTCTTGAAGCCGTTGCTCTGGCTAAGCACAAAATCGGCCCGCTGCGCCGCCGAATCGGCCAGAAACGACAGCTGGGCCGGCAGCGGCTCATATACCGAGGGCAGAAACTGGTGCTTGCCCGTGGCCAGGTCCAGCAGCAGAATGGTGAGGTGGTTATCCACCAGCACCGTCACGAAGAGGTTGCCGGCCAGTGCTTTCAGGTCGTAGACGTCGCGCGTGAGCTTGGTGTCGAACTGCACGGTGCGCACCCGGCCGGTGCTGCCATCCACGGCCGCCACCATCAGGCGGTGCTCCACGTAGCCCGACTGAAACAGCGCGTAGGCCATAGCGCCTTCGGCACAGAACCGCTGAAACTGAAACTCGCCTGCCAGATCCAGCTTGCTGTTCCAGCCGGGCTGCAGGCGGTGGTCGTACTTCTGGAGCGTATATGTGTCGTTGCGGATGCCGGGCTCGTCCTGCTTTACCAGCAGCAGCACACTGCTGTCCTGCAGCATGGGCTGCACTTCCACCTCGGCAGAATATTCCTGCAGATCCAGCTCCAGGCGGCCGTTTTGGGCGGGCGTATAGGGCTCCGCCGGGGCGGGCTGCGCCCCGGCGGAGCCCGCCGCAACCAACCAGATACTAAGCAGAAACGGGAACAGGTGCTTCATGGCCGGGGCCGGCTGCCTGAGCGGAGCCGGGGAATAGGGAAGATACGCGACAGACGCCGCAAAGTCACGTCCGGCCCCGCAAAAATGCGGCCGGACCCCGGTATCAGGCCCCCAACTCCAGAATCGTATCAAATTCGGCGGCCTTGAGCGGCATCACCGACAGGCGCGACTGGCGCAGCAGCCCGATCTGGCTGAGGCGCTCGTCCTGCTTGATGCGGGCCAATGACACCGGGCGGGCCAGCGGCTGCTGCGGCTGCAGATGCACGGCCACCCAGGGGCTGCCGGCTTCGGCCGTGGCGTCGGGGGCGGCCGGAGCGGCTACCTGGGCCACGCCTACCACCTGCTTGTCGCTCACGCTGTGATAGTAAAGCACCAGGTCGCCGGGCTGCATCTGCTGCAGGAAGTTGCGGGCCTGGTAGTTGCGCACGCCGGTCCAGTCGGTGCCGCCGTCGCGCACAAACGTATCCCAGGAGTAAGCTTCGGGTTCCGATTTTACGAGCCAGTAGTTCAAGTGGCAGAAAAAGAAAAAGGTGAGGTTGCTGTTTCGGGCCGCAAGTTGGGCAGCCGCAACAGTAACCTCACCATTTTTTATCCGGTTGTTTTGCCAGGCCCGGTAGACAGCGCGGCTAGTTTTCCCGGGCGCGCAGCGTTTCGGCGTCCAGCAGCTCCAGCGTGAGCAGGAAGGCCGGCTGGCCGTTGCGGAGGCTGATGCGGTACTTGCCCGGGCCTTCTGATTTCCAGGTGCCGGGCACGTCCAGCGCGGCATCGTCGGGGCCTTGGGTGTGGCGCACAAACGAGCCGTCGGTTTCCAGGCGGAAGCCATCGATGCCCATGCCGCCCTTCGGCTCGAAGGTGCCCGCGAGCTTGTAGGTCAGCAAACCTTTTTCTTCGGGCAGGTGGGCATAAAACCAGTCTTTACCGGCAATACCGGCCGGCACCCCGGCATCGGCGCGGTCCTGGCAGCCGCCCAGAACCAGCAGCAACAGTAAAACGAGCGGGGCAAACAATAAACGGCGCATAGAGGGAGAAAGTAAGTGAAAGGTAGAGATGCGGAACTCAGTGGGGCAGGGGGCCAGAATCGTGCCGGAAGGCTATTTCTCCAGCCGCCGCACCTTCAGCACGTCGTTTTCCAGCGACACGATTTCCAGCCGGTAGTCTGGGTCTTTCTTGTCGTCGAGGGAGATGAGCAGGGTCTGGTCATTTTCGGCTTTCCAGGTGCCCTTGCGGCCTTCCAGACCGTCGGTGGGGGCAATGTCAAACTGCGTGAACAGGCCATTTTGCTCGAAGGCAAAGCCTGTACGGCCGCGTGACGGCGGAAAGGCGTAGGTGTTGGGCCGGTACACGCGTACGTCGCCCTGGTCTTCTTCGTGGGCGTGCAGCCAAGTGTGCTCCAGTTTGCGAAGCGGGGAAGAGGCCGAGGTGCCGGGCTGGCAGGTGGCGGCCAGGAGCAGGATGCTCAGCGCGGCCAGAACAGTGAACAGACGCATAAAAGGCAGAGAGGTTGGGGATGACAGGTAGTGCGGGTGAAGAAAGCCGCCGCCCCGCTATACGGCACGGCGCAACAGCGAATGTAAAGAAATCGGGCGGCCGTGGGGCGGCATACCGTAAACTACCCCGCACAAACTACCTTTGTTTGCTATGGATAACCGCGCCCTGATTCGTGCTTTTCGCCTGACCGCCCAGCTCATGGAGCTGCACGAGGAAAATCCGTTCAAGATACGGGCCTACGAAGGCACCGCCAACGCCCTGGAGCAGCTGACGGTGCCCGTGGCCGACCTCGACCGCACGGGCCTGCCCGACCGCACCGGCCTGAGCAAAACCGCCGCCGCCAAAGTGGCCGAAATGCTCGATACCGGCTCGTTTGAAGAGCTGACCCGCCTGCTGGCCGCCACCCCGCCCGGCGTGGTAGAGCTGCTGAAGATTAAAGGAATCGGGCCCAAGAAAATCCGCAGCCTGTGGAAGGAGCTGGGCATTGAAGGTGCCGAGCAGCTCCGTGAAGCCGCCCAGAACGACGAGGTGAGCAAGCTCAAGGGCTTCGGGCAGAAAACCCAGCAGGGCATCCTCGAAGCCCTCGACTTCACCGACCAGAGCCGCGGTAAGCTGCTCTATCCGCAGGCCGAAGAGCTGGCCCACGAGCTGCTGGCCCGCCTGCAGGCCACCGCCGGCATAACCGAAGCCGCCGTGGCCGGCGAGGTGCGCCGCCGCCTCGAAACCGTGGAAACCGTGGGGCTGGTGGCGGCCACCGCTGATCCGGCCGCCGCCCACGCCACCCTCAATTCCCTCGACGGCCTCACGCCGGATCCGCTCCGCAGCGGTCCGTTTGCCTGGCGCGGCACGGCCACGGCCTCAGGCGTGAAGGTGGAAGTGCTGCTGGTGGCGCCGGCCGCCTTCACCAACCAGCTGCTGCTGAGCACGGCCGCCGAAAACCACCTGTCCGAAGCGCTGCTGGAGGCGCCGCAGCCCGGCCAGCCTGCCACGCTGCGGCAGTGGCTGAAGCGCGAGCAATTCGCCACCGAACCTGCCCTCTACGAGCGCGCCGGCCTGCAGTACGTGGAGCCCGAGCTGCGCGAAGGCCTCGGCGAGCTGGCGCTGGCCCGCGAAAACAAGCTGCCCACGCTGCTCGAAGACGCCGACCTGCGCGGCTCGCTGCACAACCACAGCACCTACTCCGACGGCAGCCACAGCCTGCGCGAAATGGCCACCTTCCTGCGCGACCAGGGCTACGAGTACCTCGGCATCTGCGACCATTCGCAGGCGGCGCACTACGCCAACGGCCTGCCGCCGGAGCGCGTGCGCCAGCAGCACCGCGAAATCGACGAGCTCAACCAGGAGCTGGCGCCGTTCCGCATTTTCAAGGGCATCGAGTCGGATATTCTGTCGGATGGCTCTCTGGACTACCCGCCCACGGTGCTGGAAACCTTTGATTTCATTGTGGCCTCGGTGCACTCCAACCTCAAGATGGACGAGCGCAAGGCCACCACGCGGGTGTTGCGGGCCATCGAAAACCCCTACACCACCATGCTGGGCCACCCCACGGGCCGGCTGCTGCTGCGCCGCGAAGGCTACCCGCTCGACCACAAAGCCGTCATCGACGCCTGCGCCAAGCACAACGTCATCATCGAAATTAACGCCAACCCCTACCGCCTCGACCTGGACTGGCGCTGGGTGCGCTACGCGCTGGACCAGGGCGTGCAGCTCAGCATCAACCCCGACGCGCACCACACCAACGGCTACGCCGATATGCGCTACGGCGTGTTCATGGGCCGCAAAGGCGGGCTTACGAAGGACATGACCTTCAACGCCAAATCAGCGGCGGAAGTGGCCGAGTACTTCGCCAAGCGCAAAGCCGGCATCAAGCCCCCGCTGGAGTTCAAGGATTCGTTGTTTGGGTGAGAAAGTGATGATGGGATGAGATAAGGGAGTGATGAAGCGGCTGAAACCTCTTTGCGCTTTACCTCATCACCAGTTACTTCATCACCTCATTACTCTCCCATGAAAATCCTGATTCTGCGCTTTTCTTCCATCGGCGACATTGTGCTGACCACGCCCGTTATCCGGGCCGTGAAGCAGCAGGTGCCGGGGGCCGTGGTGCACTTCTGCACCAAGCCCGGCTACCGCGGCATCGTAGCCCACAACCCCTACGTGGACAAGGTGCACTGCCTCACCGGCTCGCTCTCGGAGCTGGTGGCCGAGCTGAAAGCCGAGCAGTTTGATTTCGTGGTAGACCTGCACCACAACCTGCGCACCACGCTGCTCAAGGCCCGGCTGGGCGTGCGCTCGGCCAGCTTCGACAAGCTGAACTGGCGCAAGTGGCTGCTCGTGAACCTGAAGCTGCACACCATGCCCCGCGTGCACATCGTGGACCGTTACCTGGCCGCCACCGCCTCGCTCGGCGTGAAGAACGACGGCAAAGGGCTGGACTACTTCATCCCGGAAGCCGACGAAGTGGACGTAGCGCAGGCGCTGCCGCCGGTGTTCGCGCGCGGCTACGTAGCGTTTGCCATCGGGGCGCAGCACGCCACCAAGCGGCTGCCCGTGGAGCGTATCATTGAGCTGTGCGGCCTGCTGCGCCGCCCGGTGGTGTTGCTCGGCGGCCCTGAAGACGAAACCACTGGCCACGTGGTCGAGCTGGCCTTCGACGCGGGCGCCGCCGAGTCGCCCGCGCCCACGCCGCTCATCCCCGACAGCCCGTACTACTTCCCCAAGCAGCCCGCCAACCATCCCAAAGCCACCGTTATTTACAACGCCTGCGGCAAGTTCAGCCTCAACCAGTCGGCCTCGCTGGTGCGGCAGGCCAGCCTGGTGGTCAGCCACGACACCGGCCTGATGCACATTGCGGCAGCCTTCCGGAAGGAGATTTTCAGTGTGTGGGGCAACACCGTGCCCGAGTTCGGCATGTACCCCTACCGCACCGAGTTCCGGGTGCTGGAAGTGCCCAATCTGAGCTGCCGGCCCTGCTCGAAGATCGGCTACGAAAAATGCCCCCAAGGCCACTTTCGCTGCATGCGCGACATCCAGTTCAACCTGGAGCTGCCTCCAACCCAGGACGGGCGCTAACGGGAAAGCCGGGCGAAATGCGTACTTTCTGCCTACGCTAACCCATTTTGCCCATGTCTGATACGCCCGATAAATCTGTGCTGGTAACCGTGGGTCCCGAGGCGTTACTGGCCGATGTGCAGGCCGGCCGCCACACCTACTTCGTGGATGAGCCCGCCGAAGCAGGTGGCCAGGACCGCGGCCCCACGCCCTACGACTTGCTGCTGTCGGCGCTGGGCGCCTGCACGGCCATCACGTTGCGCCTCTACGCCACCCAGAAAAAGTGGCCGCTCGAAGGCATTGAGGTGCGTCTGCGCCACCAGCGCGTGCACGCCGCCGACTGCGAAAAGTGCGAGCAGCCCGGCGAAATGCTGGAGCAGGTGGAAAAGGAGCTACGCCTGCTGGGCCCGCTCTCCGACGAGCAGCGCCAGCGCCTGCATGCCATCTCGCAAAAGTGCCCGGTGCAGAAAACCTTGATGCGCGGCCTGCACATCGTCACGGTGCTGATTTAGGCCACGGTATAGCAAACCCCAATACTATACCGCCACCTGTTGGCCTAGCCCCACGCAAAACGGCCCGGACAACTTGCGTTGTCCGGGCCGTTTTCATCTAATCAAGGCTTGATTACCCGATTTTCTCGAAGCCGCAGTAGCTGTGCAGCACTTTTGGCAACTGGATGCCGTCGGGCGTCTGGTTGTTTTCGAGCAGGGCGGCCACGATGCGGGGCAGCGCCAGCGCCGAGCCGTTGAGCGTGTGCAGCAGCTGGGTTTTGTTGCCCTCGCCGCGGTAGCGCAGCTTGAGGCGGTTGGCCTGGTAGGTTTCGAAGTTCGAAGCCGACGACACTTCCAGCCAGCGGCCCTGCGCGGCGCTCCACACCTCCAGGTCGAAGGTGAGGGCCGAGGTGAAGCCCATGTCGCCGCCGCAGAGGCGCAGGATGCGGTAGGGCAACTCCAGCTTCTGCAGCAGCCCTTCGATGTGGGCTACCATGCCGTCGAGGGCGGCGTAGCTGTTCTCGGGCTGCGTAATCTGCACGATTTCCACCTTGTCGAACTGGTGCAGGCGGTTGAGGCCACGTACGTCGGCGCCCCAGCTGCCGGCTTCGCGGCGGAAGCAGGGCGTGTAGCCGGTGTTGCGGATGGGCAGCTGCTCCACCGGCACAATCTCGTCGCGGTAGAGGTTGGTAATCGGCACCTCCGAGGTCGGAATCAGGTAGAGGTTGTCCTTGGTGTCGTGGTACATCTGGCCCTCCTTATCGGGGAGCTGGCCGGTGCCGTAGCCGCTGGCCTCGTTCACCAGAATCGGGGGCTGCACCTCGTCGTAGCCGGCGTCGCGGGCTTCGTCCAGGAAAAAGTTGATGAGGGCGCGCTGCAGACGGGCACCCTGCTTTTTGTAGACCGGGAAGCCGGCACCGGAAATCTTGTTGCCCAGCTCGAAGTCGATGATGTCGTACTTCTTGATCAAATCCCAGTGGGGGAGGGCATCGGCGGGCAGTTCAGGCTTGTGGCCACCTTCGCGCACCACCTCGTTGTCCTGGGCGGCGCGGCCTTCGGGCACGCTGCTGTGGGGCAGGTTGGGCAGCTTGTAGAGCGTCTGCTGGAGGGCGTCTTCCACCTGCGTCAGCTCGTCGTCGGCGGCTTTAGTATGTTGTTTCAGCTCAGCCGTGCGGGCCTTCAGGGTGTCAGCTCCGGCCTTGTCGCCGGCTTTCATCAGCCCCCCGATCTGGCGGGCCAGCTCGTTGGCCTCGGCCTGGGCCGAGTCGCGGGTGGTCTGGAGCTCCTTGCGGCGCTGGTCCAGCGTCAGAATTGCTTGCACGTCGGCCTCAGCCGTTTTGTAGTGCTTTTTAGTTAGCCCGGCCAGTACGGCCTCGGTGTGCTCTCTCAGGACGGAAACTTGTAGCATAAGGGCAGAAAACGCGGAAGAGGATGCTGCAAAAGTAGCCGAATGATTCCGCAGATTCTACGGCCGGCCTATATTATAAGGCTGGCGCGGGCGGCGGCATCAACCTGAACCTAACCGGGCAAAGTCCCGTTCCAGAGGCAGCGCCACCCCCGCTATTCGTTGAGCTAACCGCGTAGGCTGCAGCCAAAAGCGCTGCCGAAAGCAGCAGCACGCAGGAATCCCGCAAAATGTAGCCGGGGGTTTGGCAGTTCGGCGGGTTTGCGCTAACATTGCGTTAACAAGCCGGCTGCTGATGCCGGGCCCGTCGTTGCTTTTACTGACGTCCGGTCCGTGGATATTTCCAGCGCCACCGCCTACTACCATCCCCCTCTGTTCCTTTTCGAACACCCCCCCGTGCTGAACGCCGCGCCTGCGGCTCCCGGACATTGCCTGAGTCTGAGGTAATGTTCCGCTGTTGGATGGGCCCCGCCAGAATTTTCTCCCCTCATTGCCTCTATGTATACTATTGAAGAGTTGAAAGACCGTCTTCTTTCCGAGTTGAAGGAAATTGCGGAAGAGCTCAACGTCGGCAACTTTAAGAAGCTCAGCAAGCAGGATCTGATTTATAAGATTCTCGATCAGCAGGCCATCCTGCCCGCCGACAAGCTGCCCGTAAAAGTGAAACCCGCCGCCAAATCCCGCGCTGCCGCACCGGAAGCCGCCCCGGCCCCCGCCGCTGTAGCCGAAGCCCCGGCTGACGCGCCGGCCGCGGCCGCCCCCGCTGCCCGGCCGACCGCCGCACGCAGCCGCGCCGCCAAAGCACCCGCCGCGGCAACTGCCCGCCCCGCTGCCGCCGCTGTGGCCCCGGAACCAGCCGTTACTCCGGTTGCGGAAGCTCCCGCGCCTGCCGCCGCGCCTGCCGATGAGGTAGCTGCTGCGCCAGCTCCGGAGGTAGGCGCCGAGCGTCCCGTGAAAGTGTACCAGCGGCCCGAGCGCCGCTCCCGCGAGTCTGCCGGCCGCAACGGTCAGGCAGTGGCCGCCGGTCAGTCGGATGTAGCACCGGTAGCCGCAGTGGCGCTGGCCGCCCCCGGCGTGGCCTTCAGTGAAGTGGCTGCCGTTCCGGCCGTAGCTGCCGCGCCAGCAGTAGCTGATGCGCCGGCTGCTGTTGCCGAGGGTACCTCAGATGTAGCACCGACCCCGGCGCCGCGCATCTTCCGTCCCGAGCGGGCCGATGGCGTAGCGCGCCCCCAGCGCGACCAGCCCCGCGAGCGGGAGCAGGTGCGCGACGGCCGCGAGTTGCGCAACGGCAGCAGCGACGTAGCCCGCATTGCCGACGCCCCGCGCGAGTTTCGCAACGACGTAGCCGGCCGCCCCGACCGCGACCAGCGTGACCCGGGCCGCGCCCTGCGCGACTCCAGCCGCGCCGACCGCCTCGACCGTGACGTGCAGCGCTCGGAGCGCGGCGATGCCGCCCGCACCGACGGCGCCGGCCGCCCCGACCGGGAGCAGCGCCGTGAGGAGCGCTACGCCGCCCGCGAGCTGCAGCGCCAGCAGCGCCAGGAAGGCCGCCAGGAGGGCCGTCAGGACGGTGGCCGCCAAGAAGGCGCAGCCGGCGCCCAGCAGCAGCAGCGCCAGCGCAACGACTTTGACATTGTGGTGCCTGGCGAAGGCACGCTGGAAATGATGCCCGACGGCGGCTACGGCTTCCTGCGCAGCCCGTTCTACAACTACCTGTCGTCGCCCGACGACATTTATGTGGCCCCGCAGCAGGTGAAGCTGTTCAGCCTGAAAGCCGGCGACACGGTGAAATGCACCATCCGGCCTCCGCGCGAAGGCGAGAAGTACTACGCGCTGGTTGGGGTGGATACCATCAACGGCCGGGCCGTGGAAGACGCCCGCGACCGGGTGCCGTTCAGCAGCCTCACGCCGCTATTTGCCGAGGAACGCCTCAAGCTCTCCACTAAGTCCACGCAGTACAGCACCCGTATTCTGGACCTGTTTGCTCCCATCGGCAAAGGCCAGCGCGGTTTGATTGTGGCCCAGCCTAAAACCGGTAAAACGGTGCTGCTGCAGGAAATTGCCAACGCCATCAGCGAAAACCACCCCGAGGTGTACCTGATGATCTTGCTGATTGACGAGCGCCCGGAAGAAGTGACGGACATGGCCCGCTCGGTGAAAGCCGAGGTGCTCAGCTCCACCTTCGACGAAACGGCCGACCGCCACGTGAAAATCGCCAGCATTGCCCTCGACAAGGCCAAGCGCCTCGTGGAGTGCGGCCACGACGTGGTGATTCTGCTCGACTCGATTACGCGTCTGGCCCGGGCCTACAACACGGTGCAGCCCGCTTCCGGCAAGATTCTGTCGGGTGGTGTGGACGCCAACGCCCTGCACAAGCCTAAGCGCTTCTTCGGCGCGGCCCGCAACGTGGAAAACGGCGGCTCGCTCACCATCATTGCCACGGCCCTGATTGAAACCGGCTCGAAGATGGATGAAGTAATCTTCGAGGAATTCAAAGGCACCGGCAACATGGAGCTGCAGCTGGACCGCAAACTGGCCAACAAGCGCATCTTCCCCGCCATCGACGTGCCGGCTTCCGGCACCCGCCGCGAAGACCTGCTCATGAGCCGCGAGGAGTTGAGCCGCATCTGGGTGCTGCGCAAGTTCATGGCCGACATGACGCCCGCCGAGGCCATGGAATTCCTGAAGGACCGCATGAAAGGCACCAAGGACAACAGCGAATTCCTGCTGGCCATGAACGGCTAGAAGGCGCTTAAAAATGTAGAACGTCATTCCGAGCGGAGCGAGGAATCTCGCCAGTGTGGTAGAAGTACTACACTGGCGAGATTCCTCGCTCCGCTCGGAATGACGTTCTGGTTTTGCGTGTTTCCAACTCTCTTTACCCCAATCAATTCATCCGCATGCCCCCCATCCAATCAACCCCCGACCTTCCCGAACTGCTGTACCTTTTCGACCCATTGTGCGGCTGGTGCTACGGCATGAGCCCCGTGATTCAGCGGGTGCGGGAGGAGTTTGCGAGCCGCGTGGAGGTGTCGGTGCTGTGCGGCGGCATGGTGACGGGCGAGCAGGTAGGCCCCATCCGCGACGACTGGGACTACATCAGCGGGGCACTGGCGCAGGTGGAGCGCGTGACGGGCGTGCAGTTTGGCGAGGCGTTTCGGGCCGTGGGCGCCGAGGGTAGCCGCGTACAGGACTCGGCGCCACCGAGCTGGGCCATCAGCGCCTTCCGCCACTTCAACCAGCCCGACACCGCCCGCTTCGCCCACGACGTGCAGGTGGCTTACTTCCGCGACGGCGCCGACCTCAACGAGCCCAAAACTTACCTGCCCCTGGCCACCGCCTACGGCCTCGATGGGGCAGAGTTCCTGCGCCGCTTGGCCCTGCCGGAAACGGCGCAGGCCACCCAACAGGAGTTTGCGGCCGTGGCCAAAATCGGGGTGCAGGGCTTCCCAACTACTATTCTGCGGGTTGGCAACCAGGGCTATGTGCTGGCCCGCGGCTACCAGCCATACGAGACGTTTGCCGACGGCCTGACCCAGGCGCTAGAGCAGGCCGGGTAGCCTGTTTTTTTGAGCTATAAACAAGCAGTAGCGCGAACTTTGCAGTTCGCGTCCCCGCGCCGTTTCAACTGTTTCGAACGGCGCGGGGACGCGAACTGCAAAGTTCGCGCTACTGCGTTGATGACAATCGGAATGACAGCTTAGCTGCCGAGGCCGGGCAGCTGCACTACCTGCTTGGTGCCGGGCGCATAGGCAATGCGGCGGCGGTCTTCCTTGCCTACCAGGTACACGAAGCCCACGGCATCGGGGCGCTTCTGCAGCTCGGTCCAGGTGGGGCGGTCGGCGCCGCCTTCCTGGTAGGCGTCTTTGGCGGTGAGGGCCGGCTGGCGGAATTTTTTATCGGCGAAAAACTCGTCCATGCGGCGGCGGATGTAGGCTTCGCGCTCGGCGGGCTTGGCGGTGGGCGTCTTCATTTCATACACCATGCTGGCTTCCAGATCGGCGGGCGTGAGCATTTCGCGGAAGATAACCTGGCCGCTGACGTCGGTGATGGTGAAGGTGATCTGGCCAGTCAGCACGTCTTTGCCGCGCAGCGTCAGCTTGAACTCGTCGGGGGAGGCTGGGGCGGAAAAGACGTGGCGGCGGCGCACCGTTTTGAGGGTGTCCGCCTGCGGATCGGCGGTGCTGGCCCGGGCCGTGTCCATGGGTTCGAGGCGCGCAGAAGAATCTGCCGTGGAGGTAGTGATTGCGGACGACTGGCTGGCGTCGGGCGTGGAGCAGGCGGCCAGCAAACCAAGAGCGGGCAAAAACAGCGCAATTC
The DNA here is from genome assembly GCF_027625995.1 of Hymenobacter yonginensis. Taxonomy (NCBI): domain Bacteria; kingdom Pseudomonadati; phylum Bacteroidota; class Cytophagia; order Cytophagales; family Hymenobacteraceae; genus Hymenobacter; species Hymenobacter yonginensis. The sequence continues at coordinate 2,939,797 of NZ_CP115396.1, read as the reverse complement.
GCATAGCAGAAAGTCTGAGGTGAATCAGGGTTGCATACGCGGTTCGGGAGTTGTCCGTTTAGAAAACCGCTACCAGAGCAGCATCAGAATAAACGCGGCGCTCATGCACAGCGACGAAACCTGATTCATGCGCATGGTATGCTCGAAGTCGGCGGCGGCGGGATTGCGCCACACGGCCCGGGCCCAGTTGCCAAACAGCACCACCACCGGCCCGGTGGCCGCCAGAAACACCAGCAGGTGGCGCGTTTCCTGGCGCACCCAGAGGGCATAGGCCAGCACGGCCGCCCCGGCCAGCAGCCCGCCGGCCGCAAACACAAACGTGCCCCGGATGCCCAGCCGCAAGCTGAGCGTCCGGTCGCCGCGGCGGGCGTCTTCTTGGTGCTGGTATACCTGCGTGAGCGGGTAGGAGCCACACAGAAACAGGCTGCTCACCAGCGCTAGCAGCATGTTGGTAGGCTCGGTGAGCTGCGCGTAGCCAGCATCGGCGCCCACCTGCGTCATCAGAAAGGTATAGGCCCCTTGGAACACCACCACCACGGCCGTGCTCAGCAGCGGGTACTTTTTCAGCCGGATGCCTTCGTAGCTGTAGGCCTTCGAAACCAGCAGATACACCACCACCAGCAGCCCAAACCACGGGCTCAGCAGCAGGCCGCCCAGCACCGCCAGCGCATCGAAGGCGTACACCAGATGCAGCAGCTCTTCTGATACTTTAGGTGGGCTCTTCAGGCCGCCGATGCTGCCTTCGTCCCGGTCGTAGTAGGAGTTGTAGCCGTTGGAGGCGGGGTAGGCCAGCAGGTGCAGCACCACAAACACGCCCGCCGCTCGCCACGCGCTGAACGGCTCCCGCAACGCGCTCAGCCCAAACCAGAACACCGGCATCAGGTACACCGAAAACGGAATCCGGAGCAGCGGCAGCGCTTTTTTGTAATTAGTAATCAGCAATTAGTAATTAGGAATTGGAGTGGGAAGCAGCCGATAAGCAGTTGAACGAGCTTTTACACTTGCTGCGCTATCGTTGGGCGCCAAAGAAGCTCCAATTACTCATTACTAATTATCAATTACTAATTGACCCGCGGTACACCAATCAGATACGTGACCTGCGGGCCCCACCAGTGGCGCACTTTGCCGGCCGTCCACCGGAACCTGCCCTGTGGATCGGCGCGGTGGGCCAGGGCCAGCAGCTGGGCGGGCGGGTACATGCGCAGGATGGACACGGTGCCGTCCCAGAGCGTGAACAGCGGGATGAGCGGCAGCACGTAGGTGAGCAGCAGCCGGCTCAGCCGGAACGGCCGGATGAAGGGCGTAATCAGCAACTGCGCCACGGGCAGCACCGTCCAGGCCAGCAGAATTTCCAGCCAGTGCTTGCCGGCACCTTCAAAAACGCCAATGCCGGCGCCCTGCCGGACAGCATCGGCCAGCAGTGCCTCGGCCAGTGGTGGCGGGAAGTGGTGGAAGGCCGAAAATACGGTGCGAAACCCCGGCATCCCAGGCGGCACGGCGGTGGCATCGACGGCGGCGGGGGCGTAGGAGAGGCCCGGGGTGCGGGCCGCCAGCAGCTGCCAGGCCGCCGGCTGCGGATACAGGTCGGTGAGCGTGACCTGGGCGGCGGGCAGGCCGGTGGCCTGCAGGCTGCGCAGCACGCCTTCGGTGCCGCCGCCGGCCCCGGCGCACAGCTCCAGCAGCTGGGTCTGGTGGGTGGCTTGCAGGGCCTCGCGCAGCAGCGGCACGATGGGCTGGTAGGTGCCCAGCGTGGATATCATGAAGCGCAGGTAGTCCATCATGCCGGCCCGCACTACCCGCGGAAACCAGGGCAGGTCTTCGAACTCAAATAACTGAAGGCGTAATTTCACGCCGGAACATACGCAGAACCGCGTTAGCCTGGGCCCGCGCCCAGCGTACCCACAGCTGGCGGCTGGTGCGCTGCTGGCCCTCGGGGCTGTACAGCCAGAAAACGGCAGCCCACGCGGCCACCAGATACGGGGCCGTCATTTCCAGCAAGCTCACCGACGACAGGAACGGCAGCAGCAGCACCAGCAACTGGTGGGCCAGCACAAAGAACAGCGTCACGCCCAGCGCGGCCATCGAGCGGCGCGACCAGTTGGGCTGCAGCCGGCTCAATAAAGCCAGAAACGGCACCGCCAGGGGAACCAGCGGTGCCGTAACAATGAGGGCCAGTATTCCTGTCATCAGGGCAATGGAAGCATCTTCGAAGCGGCCGAAAGCCAGAATAGCACCCAGCAGCAGCGTGCCGCCCAGGTTGCTCATAATCCACAAAATCAGTGCGCGTAAAACCGTAGAGGAAATCAGGGAAGTAAAAGAACGCATAACAGAAAGGGTAAAAAGGTAGGCAATAGCCAGAATCTCGTTGTCCTGGTTGCTGCATACCTACGCACCCAAAAACATGCCCAGATTCCCTGAAAATGGACTTGTTTGGGAATCTGCAAGCCCAATTTGAACTCTGATTTTCGGCTCATTCTCTATTTGGGCCGGCTGGCCGCTGCCGGCCGCGTCATCCACCAAGCCGCCGCCCCCGACGACAGCAGCCACGGCAGACTTAGGCCGAAAAATGCCGGGGCAGTGCTTTGCAGATGCTGAGGTGGCAGGGTTTTAAAGGCAAGTGGCTCGGTGCAGAAGATGAGCAGTTCCCATAGCAGCCAGCATAACAGCACGAATCCTTCGAATACCAACGCGGTGCGTAGCAACAAGCGTGTCGGGGAAGTGGTAGTGCTGAAGATACGCCGCATAAACGGCCGCCGTATCAGCGCCCCCAGCAATGCCGGTATTCCCAGAAACAGCAGGGTGCCCAGCACGCCCCAGGCCAGATTCCCGCCAACGTAGCGCAGAATGGAAATCAGGCCCTCAGAAGCGGATATCTTTTTTTCGACCCAAAACAGCAGCCACCCCACCACCCCGGCCCATACCAGCCCCACACCCCACCACCAGGAAAGCCACATATGGCGGCGCGCCAGCGCCCGAGAATCTACCTGCATAAAAAATAAGTTAGGGTTGCTGCTTGCAAAGAAGCAATTGTTTGCTGTGCTTTGCAACACAAAGTGCTTTTAGCTATGATGAAGCCTGCCGTAGATCCGTTAGCCCAACTCACCGAGATTCGCGCCATCATGGAGCGCTCGTCGCGCTTTATCTCGCTTAGTGGCCTGAGCGGGGTGGGGGCCGGCGTGGTAGCGCTGGCCGGCGCCGGTGCCGGGCATTGGTTTCTGCGCCGTGAGTATGGCGCCACCGGCTACCTACGCCTGCTGGAAAGCACCGAAGCCGAGCGGCTGCTGGTGCTGCCGTATCTGGTAGGCCTGGCCGCCGCCATGATTGGGGCGGCGCTGCTGGTGGCCACGTTCTTTACCTTGCGCCGCGCCCGGCAGGCAGGATTGCCGCTGTGGAACTCGCTGGGGCGGCGGCTGGCCCTCAGTCTGGCTATTCCGCTGGTGGCGGGCGGGCTGTTTTGCCTGGCGCTGTTTGTGCGCGGCGCCGTGAGCCTGGTGGTGCCGGGGCTGCTGCTGTTCTACGGGCTGGCCTTGCTGAACGCCAGCAAGTACACGCTGGAAGAAATTCGGTGGCTGGGCCTCACGCAGATAGCGCTGGGGCTGCTGGCCGTGTTGCTGCCCGGAGCCGGATTGCTGTTCTTTGCGCTGGGTTTCGGCCTGGGTCACATCGGCTACGGCCTGCTCATGTACAACCGCTACGAAAGGTAAATCTGGTTAGGGATTAGGAAATAGGGCCTGGGGCTTAGGTCGTTCAACAATACACGCGCTGAGTACCCGAACCCCTAAACGGAAGTCCTGTTGCTCTTTTCCCTGACCTCTTACTCCCTAGTCCCCACATCCTAAGAACTAGGCCCTACTCACTAATCCCTAAACTTGAAACACGTCATCCACACGCTCAATAAAGCCTTTGACCACCGCGTGCGGCTGGGCGTGATGGCCGTGCTGATGGCCAACGACGCGGTGAGCTTCAACGACCTCAAGGAAACCCTGGAACTGACCGACGGCAACCTCGCCAGCCACGTGGCGGCGCTGGAGAAGGCGGGCTACGTGCAGGTCAGCAAGCAGTTTGTGGGCAAGAAGCCCAACACCACCTACACCGCCTCTGCCGATGGCAAAACGGCCTTTCAGGAGCATCTGGCGGCGCTGGAAAAACTGTTGCGGGGGTAACGGCTCTTTTTTTGTCTCTAAACTTTGAAATACAAAGTTCTTTTAAATAATCAATATGCTGCCGTGACTGCGCGCTAATCAGACGTTGCGGCACCAGCCAGTTTACTTTTTCACTTCACGCAATTTTTCCATGAATCCCTCACTGCCTGTTTCTGCTGCCGATTTTACCGGCCCCGCGCCGGCGCCGCGCCTCACGCTCAGTACCCTGCAAAAAGTGGCGCTGCCGGTGGGCGCCATCGTCTTCGATCTGCTGTTCTGGCACGAGCGGGCCGGCCTGAACATGCTGCTCTACACGCTGCTGGTGGTGGGCGCGACGGTGGCCGGCCTGCCCCGGCACGCGCCGCAGTGGCGCTCCGGCGGTTTTCGGCTGGCGCTGGCGGGCACGCTGCTGAGTGCAGCCATGGTGGCCTGGTACGGCTCGGGGGCGGCACTGCTGGCCTGCGTAGCGTCGTTGGCAGTGTGGCTGGGCTTCGTGAACCAGCCCCACCTGCGGCTGGTGGCGTATGCGCTGGCGACGGCGCTGGCCAGCGCTTGGCAGGTGGTGCCGCGCCTGCTCACGCTACTGCGCCTGCCCGGCGACCTGGGCAGCCGCTTCGGCCGCAGCTGGTACTACGGGCGGCTGTTGGGCGTGCCGCTGCTGGCGCTGGGCGTGTTTCACGTGTTGTTTCTGATTGCTAATCCGCGCTACGAGGCGGCGGCCAGCCAGGTGCTCGACTGGGCAGGGGAGTGGCTGGCGGCGCTTTTTGCCAACTTCTCGGTGCCGCACCTGCTGTTTTTCGGGCTGGGCTTGCTGCTGACCGGGGCAGCGCTGGTGCTTGTGCCAGTGCACTACTTCGCCGATACCGAGTCACGCTTCGGCGAGTTCATCCGGCGGCAGCGCAACCGGGTGGCTTCGTTCGGAGTGCGCCAGCCCGATTTCCGGGAGCAGCGCTTCCGGGCCCTCGACCTGCGCAAGGAATACTTGGTGGCGCTCAGTTTGCTGGTGCTCGTGAACGTGCTGCTGCTGGCCGTCAACGCCATCGACATCAACTGGCTGTGGTTTGGCTTCGAGCCGGCTCCGGGCTTCGACCTCACGCAGTTTGTGCACGAAGGCACCTACGTACTCATCCTGAGCATTCTGGTGGCCATGGGCATTGTGCTGTGGTTTTTCCGCCGCAACCTGAATTTCTATAAGCCCGGCCTGCCGGTGCTGCGCAGCCTGGCCACGGTGTGGGTGCTGCAGAACGCGGTGCTGGCCGTGTCGGTGGGCTTGCGCAACTACTACTACATCCTGCACACGGGCCTGGCATACAAGCGCATTGGGGTGTACGGGTTTCTGCTGCTGACCTTTTTCGGGCTGGCCACGGTGCTGTTCAAGATCTGGCAGCGCCGCTCGGCCTACTCGCTGGTGCGCCTCAATGCGCTGGCCGCCTACCTGCTGCTGCTGGGCTTTGCGGTCGGAAACTGGGAAATCTGGATTGCGCGCTACAACCTGCGCCCCCAACTCCACACCCTCGACTACGGCTTCCTGCTGGACATGCCCGACCGGGTGCTGCCCGAGCTGGCCGCCCACGAAGACGTGCTGACCCACCGCCACCTCGTGCACGAAGCCTACGACGGCACCTGGACCAGCCTAAGCCCCGAAGAAGCCCAGCGCCGCCTACGCCAGCGGCTGCAGGAATTCCGCGCCCTGCAGGAAGCCCGCCACTGGCCCAGCTACACCGCCGCCGACTGGCAGGCCTACCAGGCCATCAGCCACTAAAACCCACGAATCCATCACCCCACAAACCCACCATCCCATGCTGCTGCAATTCTCCCTTACCATCGTCGCCCTACTGATTTGTGCCGGCGCCGTAGCGGCGCTGGCCGGCCTGCTGGCTTGGCAGGAGCGCGCCGCCGACCCCGATTCGCGCCGCCTGCGCCTGGTGCGGGCCGTGCTGCCCGTTACCAGCGTGCTGCTGCTCCTGCTGCTGGGCGCGGTGTTTTCGCTGATGATGCTCTGGTCGCCGCAGGGGGCGGCCGCACTGGCCAGCCTTTAACGCCATGACGACCATGCGGATCCTACCCGACGACTTCCCAAAATCCGGCTACCAACTCCGGCCGCCGGCTCCACCTTCCGCCGGCCGCGCCCTGAGCGTTCTGATAGCCGTGTGCGCCGTGCTGTGGGTGATGCTGATTCTGCCAAGCTGGTATCTGTCGGGTACCGGTGACTGGCAGAGCTATAACGACTTGCTGGGCATAGCATGCTACGCTTTGGCTGCAGCCCCCTTATGGAGCAGCTACATCGTGTGGCGGTGGGCCACCGGTCCGATGTGGTTGGCCGAACCAATGCAGATAGAGTTCAAGCGTGGCTTGGTGCTGGCATTGTGCCTGGTTTTCCATTTGGTGATGATAGTGGCTGGGTTCTTTCTGGCTTTGCTGCTGGTCTCTGTTTTGAGCTGATTTTCTGCCTTCGGCTTCCTGTTGATTCGATTTTCTTTTGGCTATTTGACTTCCAATCCATGCCTCAACTTCCCACTACAGCACCCCTGAACCGCTACCAGCAGCTGGCGCGCAAAACCATCGAGCACGCCCGCACCTCGTTTCTGATTCCGATTTTTCAGCGCCTGTATGGCTGCCAGAACGTGACCGTGCAGCAGCAGTATCTGCAGACGCTACCGCCCGGTACACTGGGACGCGGCGTGGCCGACTTGCTCCAGCGCCACCAGCTACAGCTCATCCCGCACTACGAAGACCACGACCTCAAACACGTGCTGCTCGGCTACGACATGACGCCGGAAGACGAGCTCAAGCTTAAAGCCTTCATGTGCGGCAACGGCGACCTTTCGGTTACGAGCGTGGGGTTTCTGGCGCTGGGCCTGCTCACACCGGAACTGTGGCCGCAACTGGCCGCGCACTACCGCCGTGGCCGGCGCACTCAGCCTGTTCGCCACTGGCGCCTCACTGAGTACGCCGCTCACGATCTGGAGCCTTTGCGCCGGCAGATCGGCTTTTATGAAGCGCAGGAAGGGGAGGCCCAGGTATGAGCTGGCTGCAACTTCTGTGGCCCGAGCATGCGACGCTGGCACAGCGGCTGTTTCGGGTGGTAGCGGCGGGCAGCGCTACAACTATGGTGCTAAGCGGCCTGCTGCCCACGTCGCACAATGCCTTTCTGGTACTCACCAGCCTGCTGGTGTGGGTGGGCGGTCCGTGCATGCTGCTGTTTCCGTTCCTGGCCAGCTACCTGCTGAAGCAAGCCGCCGCCCGCCATGCGCAACCCGGCTGGCCGGCTCACTTGCAACGGATAGCATCGGTGTTGCTGCTGTTGCTGGGTATCGGGCAGGTGCTTGTGCTGGCGCTTTTCCTCTTGCTGATGGCGGTTCCATTCGAGTTTGAGCCCCGCACTGATGGCGACAGTATGTTCGGGTAAGTTCTGCGTGTTGCCTGTATGCTAAACTCCCTGCAACTCTTCGCCGCCCGTGCCCTACGCCAGCTGCCTACCGCGCTGTGGTGGGTGGTGAGCCTGTTTGCAGGGGCCATCTTCAGTATCAAGCTCGAAAAAGAGCTTTTCCCGAATACTCCGGCCGCAGTGCGAGTGGCGCATGTAGTCTGGAAGATGGGCCTGTTGCTGGTTCCTTTCCTGACGATGCTGTGGCTGTGGCGCATCACCCTGCTGATAGAGCATCCGGGCTGGCGGCTGGTGTGGTGTATTGGGTCCGGCGTAGCCACAGTGGTCATGGCAGGGCTGGCCTTGATGTTGGTAGTGATACTGCTGTTGGCTTGAGCGGTAGGAGATTGGCTGCCGGCCGCACAGCCCGCTAAGCGCGGGGCGGCCATGATGTTTGGTACTTTTCGCACGGCCGGGGCCGCACCTATCTGGTATATTTGTGGTTCCTTTGGCGGCTGCTCCGCCAGCCTGCCGCCCTAATTACCCCGCATGTCCGCTCCGCAAGCTCCGAAGACAAACCCCGCTCCCCGGCCGCGCCGGCCCTGGTCGAACCGCCTGTCGCGGGCTGCCTGGGCTGTGTTTGTGATGGGCGTGGGCTTTTTCCTGCTCTATCCCATCCTGGTCAGCATGAACTTCCTATTCCTCTTCGGCAAGTCGCCGAGCCTGGAAGAGCTGGAAGACCCCAAGGTGGAGCAGCCGTCCGAAATCTACACTGCCGACGGCGTGCTCATCGGCAAATACTTCCGCGAAAACCGCGTGCCGGTGCCGCTGAGCAAGATGTCGCCGCTGCTGATCAAGGCCCTGGTAGCCACCGAAGACGTGCGCTACTACGAGCACTCCGGCATCGACCTGACGGCGCTGGCCCGCGCCGCGTCGGGCGTCGTGACCGGCAACAAGAGCGGCGGCGGCTCTACCATCACCCAGCAGCTGGCCAAAAACCTCTACAACACCCGCCGCGGCGAAACCCGGGGCGGCCTGGGCTACATTCCGGTGGTAAGCACGCTGGTCAGCAAAACCAAGGAGTGGCTGACGGCCGTGGAGCTGGAGCGGCGCTACACCAAGGAGGAAATCCTGCGGATGTACTTCAACACCGTGGAATACGGCTCCAAGGCCTATGGCATCAAGGTGGCCGCCAAAACCTTCTACAGCACCTCGCCCGATAGCCTCACCGCCGACCAGGCCGCCATGCTGGTGGGCATGCTCAACAACCCCACCGCCTACAACCCGCGCTTCCACCCCGAGGCCGCCCGCAAGCGCCGCAACCTGGTGCTCACGCGCATGGGCCAGGCCGGCATGCTGCCCGCCACCGAGGTGGCCGCGCTGCAGCAGCAGCCCATTGCCCTGAAATACCAGGTGGAAAAGCATATCGACGGCCCGCCTACTTACTTCCGTGGTGCCGTGAGCCAGTTCGTGAACGAGTGGTGTGAGAAGAACGGCTACGACATGTACCGCGACGGCCTCAAGATCTACACCACCATCGACTCGCGGATGCAGCAGTATGCCGAGGAGTCGGTGCAGGACCGCATGAAGCGGCTGCAGCAGCAGTTCGACCGGTTCTGGAAAAACCGCAACTCCAACCCCTGGGTGGACGAGGATGGCAATGAAATTCCAGGCTTCATCGAAACCCAGATGAAGCGCACCGAGCAATATAAGGAGCTGGCTGCCCGCTACAAAGGCCGCCCCGACCTGCTGGAGCAGGCCCTCAACGCCAAGCATCCCACCAAAGTCTTCACCTGGAAAGGCGACGGCGACACCACGCTGCTGCTCTCGCCCCTCGACTCGCTGGCTTACTACAAGCACTTCCTGCACGCCGGCATGATGAGCATGGACCCCTTCACCGGGCAGATCAAGGCCTGGGTGGGCGGCCTCGACTACCAGTTCTTCCAGTACGACCACGTGAAGCAGGGCAAGCGTCAGGCCGGATCCACCTTCAAGCCCTTCGTCTATCTCACGGCCCTCGACAACGGCTACGCCCCCTGCGACCGAATTCGGGATGAGCGGGTGACCATCAACTACGTGGAAGATGGCAAGCCGATGGAGTGGAAGCCCGACAACGTGACCCGCGAGTACACCGGCATCAACATGACGCTGCGCCACGCCATGGCCCGCTCCGTAAACTCCGTCACGGCGCAGCTTACGGAGCGCGTGGGCTGGGCCAACGTGGCCAAATACGCACACAAAGTGGGCATCAAGAGCCCGCTGCTGTCGGTGCCCAGCATCGGCCTGGGCTCGGGCGGTGATGTGAGCGTGTACGAGATGGTAAATGCCTACAGCACCTTCGTCAACCAGGGATTCCAGAGCGAGCCGATGATTGTGACACGCATCGAGGACCGCAATGGCAACGTGATAAAGCAGTTCGACCCTAAGCAGCGGCGCGCTATACCCTCAGAAACGGCGTGGCTGATGCTCTACATGCTGCGCGGCGGCATGGACGAGCCCGGCGGCACCTCACAGGCGCTGTGGGAGTACGAGCTGTGGAAGAAAGACAACCAGATCGGCGGCAAAACCGGTACCACCTCCAACTACTCCGACGGTTGGTACATGGGCGTCAGCAAAGACCTCGTGACCGGCGTGTGGGTGGGCGGCGAAGACCGTAGCATCCACTTCCAGGGCTCGCAGCAGGGCGAAGGCGGCCGCACGGCTCTGCCCATTTTCGGCAAGTACATGGAGAAGGTCTACGAAGACGAGGACCTGGGCATCACCATGGGCCCGTTTCCGAAATACCCCGGCAAAATCTCCCGCAAGTATATCTGCGTGAGCGAATCGGAGCCGCGCCGCCGCCGCGCAGAATCCGTGGATACCATCGTGGCCGACAACCTGCTGGAGCAGCTCAACAACGCCGAAACCCCGCTGGCTGTGCCGGACAGCTTGTAAGCCTTCTGCCTGATTTCCCTGAATACAGCAGCGCCCGGCCTTTTCCAAAGTCGGGCGCTGCTGTATGGGGCGAATGGGGTAAAGTCGGCTCTACTCGCCGTAGAACGATTCCAGGGCCGGCTTCAGGTTCGGGTACTCAAACGTGAAGCCCTGGCGCAGTACCTTCTCGGCACTCACGCGCTGCGAGGCCAGCACGATTTCGCTCATCTCGCCCATCATCAGGTTCAGGGCAAATTCCGGCACTTTGGGCAGCACCAGCGGGCGGTGCAGCACGTCGGCCAGAGTCTTGGTGAATTCCTCGTTCGTGACTGGGTGCGGGGCCACGGCGTTGTAGATACCTTCCCATTTTGGCTCCTCCAGCATCTGGATAAGCAGGCGGCACAAATCGTCGAGGTGAATCCAGGACATAAACTGCCGGCCCGAGCCCAGCGGGGCGCCGGCCATCAGCTTCACGGTGCGGGCCAGCGGCACCAGCGCGCCGCCCTCGGGACTGAGCACGATGCCGATGCGGCTGATTACGGTGCGGATGCCCAGCTTCTCCACGTCCTGCGCCGCCAGCTCCCACTGTCGCGACACGTCGGCCAGGAAGTCGTCGGCAGACGCGGCGGGCGTTTCCTCGTTCACCACCCGGTCGGCGCTGTCGCCATAGATGCCGATGGCCGAGGCCGACACGAAGGCCCGGACGTGGTGGCCGGGCTTGGCCAGCTCGCGGGCCAGCAACGTCGTGCCGCCGAGGCGGCTGGTCATGATGTCGCGCTTGCGCTCATCGGTCCACTTGCCGTCCGACACGCTGGAACCGGCCAGGTTCACCACGTAATCGGCGTAGGGAATGGCGGCCTCATCGATGGTGCCGGCGCGCGGGTCCCAGCGGAAGCTGCGGTAGTGGCTGTTGGCGGGCTGCCGGCTGAGCAGCGCTACTTCGTAGCCGGCATCAATGAGCATCTCGGCAAGGCGGGTACCAATCATGCCGGTACCGCCGCTGATGAGAACTTTTCGGGACATTGTGGGGAGGTTCTGGTGCGTGTGCCGTTTTTCTGCGTGCTGGGCGCGCCGTTGGCGAAACCGACCGGGCCGCTAGTGGCAGCCGCGGTGGCGGGTTCGTCAAAGCTAGAGACAAGTAAGCAGAAAGCCGGAACTCATTTGCCGAGCAAGCGGAGAAATTCGGCGCGGAGCGTGGCGTCTTCCTTGAAGGCCCCGCTGTACTCGGCCGTGATGGTCGAGCTGCTGGTGTCATTTACGCCGCGGCTCATCACGCATAGGTGGTCGGCCTCAATGAGTACGGCCACATTGTCGGTGTGCAGGGTCTGCTTGAGCTCCTCGGCAATCTGGCGCGTGAGGCGCTCCTGCACCTGCGGGCGGCGGGCATAGTACTGCACCACCCGGTTGAGCTTGCTAAGCCCCACCACGTTGTCGCCGGGCAGGTAGGCCACGTGCGCCTTCCCGATGATGGGCACGAAGTGGTGCTCGCAGCACGAAAACAGTGTGATGTCGCGCTCCAGCAGCAGCTGCGAGTACTGGTAGCGGTTCTCAAACAGCCGCACCTCGGGGCGGTGCTCGGGGTTGAGGCCCCGGAACCACTCCTGCACATACATCTTGGCCACCCGGCGCGGGGTGCCCGCCAGGCTGTCGTCGGTCAGGTCGAGGCCCAGCAGCTGCATGATTTCGCGGAAGTGCTCCGTGATACCGGCAATCTTTTCGTCGTCGCTCAGCGCGAAGGCATCGGGGCGGAGGGGGGTATGCAAATCGGAGGGCAGGTGCGCGTCGGTGGTGAGGCGTAGGTCGCCGTCCGGCGCGGGCACAGAATTAGCCATGATATTCTACAAAGTTGCGCTCGGTTTCATACAGGGTAACCGAGAGGGCCAGCCGGGATTCAATATGGGTCCGCAGCCGGTTCCAGATGACTACCGCCATGTTCTCGGCAGTAGGATTTAAGTGACGGAATTCTTCGGTGTCGAGGTTGAGGTTCCGGTGGTCAAAGGTATCCAGAATCTCGCGCTTAATGAGGTCACTCAGGCGCTTCATATCGTACACGTAGCCCGTGTCCGGGTCGATTTCGCCGGTCAGGCGCACAATCAACTCATAATTGTGCCCATGGTAGCTGGGGTTGTTGCATTTGCCGAACACCTGCTGGTTTTGTTCCGGGCTCCAGGCCGGGTTGTGCAGGCGGTGGGCAGCATTGAAATGTTCTTTGCGGCAGACGGTTACGGACATAGTTGGGCTAACCAGGAAAAATTGCTTTTGTTCAGCATTCGTACCAGCCAATATATCAGACAGGCGTGAAATAAGGCCTATAAATGGTATTTTTAGTAGTTAAACAGTATTCAGTATAATCTATTTAATAAAAGTGTATTTCAACCGAAAAAAAGCCCAGAGCCCATAGGCAGATGAAAAGGCAGTGGTTAAATTTGGTGAGCCGGAATAGGAAAACCGGACATAATTGAGAATCCCCCTCTTCTTAACCCCTTCATACACATGAAAAAAGGCGTACTCCTCTCTCTGCTGATGTTAGTGCTGTCGGTGACTGGCTACGCGCAGAAATCCCCCGTCGATGAGACGGATATGGCCATCAAAGGCATTCCGCGCAAAGGCCAACGGGTAACGATTCAGCTGGACAGCAAGCGGGTTGATGATTCCTGGAAAAAGCAGCTCGACACGCAGTTCGGCAGCAAAGTAAAGGCCGATAAAGGCGTTTACTCCATGGATGGTGTGGTGATTGAAGACATTTCCAAAACGCCAATCCGCGTGATCAGCAAGGTGGATGCCACCCCAACCGGTACGTCGGTATGGTGGTCTATCGACCTGGGCAACGCCTACCTGGGCAAGGATGCCACGCCCGTGCAGTGGAAATCGGCCGAGAAATACCTCAAGGATTTCGCCCGCATGCTCTACCGCGAAGACTTGGCCGTGCAGGTAGCCGAAGCCGAACGCTCGCTCGTATCGTCGCAGAACAACCACATGGCGGTTATCCAGAAGTCGGATGCCATCAAAAAGGACATCGAAAAGAACAAGCTGCGCAAGGCTGAAATTCAGCAGCAGCTGGCCCAGAACGCCGCTGAGTTGCTGCAGTACAACAACCTGATCGACCTGAACCTGAAAGAGCAGGAAGCTGCCCGCGCCGACATTGTGAACATGCGCGTAGCGCTGGAAGCCGTAAAGGAGCGCATGACCAAAATCGAGTAATCGCTGATTCTCGCTGATGGAATTGATTTCGCTGATTTTTTAGTTCGTGAAATCACCAACGAAAACAAAAAGCCGCCCCTGCAGGGCGGCTTTTTTTGTGGCGTGCTGCCTGGAGTTGTAGTGTGCCGCCAGGAGTTGTGCTGTGCTGCTTGGAGTTGTACTGTGCCGCCTGGAGTTGCCTGAACACCACCATCCGGTCAGGTTTCGGGCGTGGTAACAGCGCTACGTACTTACCAGTCAAAAAAAATCAGCGAAATCACCTCAATCAGCGCAAATCAGCGATTCTAGTTCATGGCCTGGCGCACCTGCTGCTCGACGGCTTTTTCGTCTTTCCAGCTCACGATGCGCACTTCGCCGGGCCGGCCCTGGTGCTGAAACCACTGCCGCAGCACCTCCCGCGCACCAGGGTAGCGCGAAGTCAGGTCCTGCCAGCTGACCACGGCCGGCAGAATCTGCTGGCTGGGCCGGGCCGGCACGGCCAGCACGATGGGGCGCATCAGGCCGTTGTCGTCGAGCGTGACGAGGCCGATGGGCAGCACTTCCAGCACGGTGCCGGCCGGCTGCGCTTCGCAGAGCACCAGCGCCGCCAGGGGCCGGGCCGAGGGGGCGTCGGTGGCCGTGCCCGGGATGAAGCCGCTGTTGCCGGGACAGGGCAGAAACTCCACTACGTGGTCGAGGCCGGCGCGGCGCTCGGGCACGAACTGGTGCTGGGTGGCGTCGTAGCGCTGGGCGTGGTTGGTGCCGGCCGGCATTTCCACCACTACCTGCAGCAGCTTGCGCTCCGGCGAGAAGGTCGGCAGGTCGTCGGGGCGGGTCTGGCAGCCGGTGAGCGGCGCGGCGGCCAGCGCGGTGAGGGTCAGCAAAGCGGAAAGGCGCATACGCTAGCGGTTACTGGGCCAGCTGCTCGTCCAGCAGCCGGAAGGGGCTGAGCTGGTCGAGGCGCAGCACAAAGCGGAGCTGGTTGGTGAGGGCGCGGCGGCTGCCAGGCAGGCCGTTTTCGTACTGCGAGCCGGCCAGCGGCAGGTAGAAGCTCAGCAGCTTGTTGAACAGCGGCAACGACAGGCCGGCATCGTAGTAGGCCCGCTGCGGGCTGCGGCCGGCGGCTACCTGGTTCTGCTCCTTGGTCATGCCGAAGTCAGCAAACACCCCGAACGGCGTCACGGGCAGATCAGCCTGCAGGTTGAGCGTGGTGAGCCAGCGGCTGCTGCTGGCGGGCAGATAGGCCTTGAAAGCGCCGTCGCGGCCATCAAACTGGTGCTGCTGGGCTGCCAGGCTGGGCGAAATCTGCTGCCGGTCCAGGAACACGGTCTGGCGGCGGTAGTCGGGGCTGCCGCTCAGCCCGATGACGAAGGGCGTGTCGTTGGCTTTGTTGAGGAAAGCCCCGCCGAACACCCGCACCGAGAAGGTCTTCTTGGGCGAGTAGTAGCGCAGGTAGCTGGCCTCGGCCCGCAGCAGGGCCGCATCGGCGCGCACGTTGTCGTTGGCTAGGTCGGGGGTGAGATAGTTGAACTCGGCGTGGGCATCCCAGCGGTAGAGGGCATTGCCGGCCCGGAAACCGTACTCCAGCGACTGAATGCTGCTGGTGGTGCCGGCGTCCTGGTTTTCAATGGCCGTATTGGCCAGCCTGACGGTGTGCTGCGGCGCGTTGAAGGCCGAGTGCGGGAACGACAGCGTCAGGCTGGGCTCGACCTTCTGGTAGCGCTCAAATCGCTGAAACTGTACGCCCACCACGGCCCGGCGCGTGATGCGCTCCGGCAGGATGTTGAGGTTCAGCATGCCGATGCCGTTCAGCTCCTTCTGGTTGAAGCTGTACATCGGCATCGCCAGGTAGCTGAACTTCTTGACGTTGAGCGGGCTGTTGTAAAAAGCCGCGCCCAGCATAAACTTGTCCGACGTGTTGGCGCCCACCACTGGCAGCCAGTTGATGGCGGCCTGATCCCAGCGCTCGGGGCTAAGGATGGGCCGCAGCCGGATGCGCTCCAGCGCCCGGAAGGAGCCGGTCGTTTTCAGGTGGTCGTCGCGGCGGTTGAGTTGGGGCGTAAGGTAGTCGGGGTCGACCACCAGGCTGGCTACGTTCTCGTCGCGGAAGCGCAGCACGGCGTCGTCCGACTCGTCGGTGCGGGCAAAGGGTTTGGTCCACTGGGTTTCCAGCACCCGGCCGCTGGCGTCAAGGCTGGCTACCGGAAACGGAAACGGCGCCGGCGAGTCGTTGCGGACCAGCACCTTGCGCTGGCCCTTCTCCAGCTTCGACTTCGACAGCACGGCGTTGTAGCGGTTCTGGCCGTTGAGCATGTCGTTGAAAAACCAGCCCAGCTTCTGGCCTGCCACTTCCTCAAACACGGCCTGCATGTCCTCAGGGTAGGGGTGGCGGAACTGCCAGCGGGCGTAGTAGGCCTGCATGGCCTCATCGAACCTGGCCTGGCCCAGGTAGGCCGCCAGATACTGCAGCAGCGAGGCCGTTTTGCCGTACACGATGATGCCGTAGTTGAGCTTGCCGTAGTCGGCGGAGGCGAAGTTGGTGACGGGCTGGTCGAGGCTGCGGCTGGCCATGGCCTGGTACGGAATGTAGTTGAGGGCCGCTTCGGGCAGGCCGTCGAGGGTGAGGGCAGTGGCTGCGGCGCCTTTGGTGGGCAAGCCCAGCAGGCCGCCGGCCTGCTCGCCGTTGCGGGCAGCCACGCGGTTTTCCACGTAGGAGTTCACGCCCTCATCCATCCAGGCAAAATCCCGCTCGTTGGTGCCCAGGATGCCGTAGAACCAGTTGTGGCCCACCTCGTGCACAATGGCCGAGGGCTGCGTGACGGTAACCATCGGGTACTCCATGCCCGAGCCGGCGCTCAGGGCGCCATCTACGGCCGTAGCGGCGCTGTACGGGTACTCGCCCACCCAGCGCGAGTAGTATACCACCGCCGAATCTACATCCTGCAGGCCTTTCACCCACTTCTCGGCCTCCTTGTTGGTGAACATCACCCACGTATCTACCACGCGGCCCGAGGGCAGCGTCACGGCGCTTTTACGCACATTGAAGCGCTTGTCAGCAAACCAGGCGAAGTCGTGGACCCGGTCCTGCACGTAGCGCAGGGTTTTGGTTTCGGCCACCGAAACCGGGAACGTCAGGTCAGGCTCGGCTTTCATGGACTGGGGAGGCGTACTGGAATTTCCGTTTATAGGAAGTTCCGCTGCTGCCAGCTGGCGCAGGCGCTGCTGCTCCTCGGGGTTCTGGAGTACGCCCGTGGCGCCTACCGTGTAGTTGGCCGGCAGCGTGATGCGCACGTCAAACGAGCCGAACTCCGAATAGAACTCTCCCTGGTCGAGGTAGGGCATGGCGTGCCAGCCGCGCCGGTCGTACACGGCGGGCTTGGGGTACCACTGCGTAATCTGGTAGCTCTGCTCGACGTGGCCGAAGCGCGAGAAGGAATCCGGAATCTTCACCCGAAACGGCGTGCTGATGGTGGTGCTGGCTCCGGGCGCCAGCCGCTGCGGCAGCAGCAGCTTGGCCATGTCGGGATTCTCAGGGTCCAGCTCCAGCTTGGCTGGCTGGCCGTTCACCTGGAAGTCGAGCTGGTCGATGTAGCCGCGCTGCTCTGGGGTGGCGAAGTGAAACTTGCGGCTGCCGTTGCGCAGCTGCTGCCGGGCGAAGGCCGTGTTGTCGTCGCGGTAGGCATTCGGCCACAGATGAAACCAGATATAGGGCAGCGCGTCGGGCGAATTGTTGGTGTACACCAGCTCCTCCCGGCCTGTCAGCTGGTGCTGCTTGTCGTCGAGCGTGACGTCGATGGAGTAGCTGACCTGCTGCTGCCAGTAGGGGGCCGCGCTTCGGGCCGGCGCCGAGGGCTGCGCCGCAGCGCAAAGGGACAGGAGCAACAGGCTACAGCCAACCAGAAATTTTTTCATACAAAGCAGCAACAGGCGAAACGACAACCAGGAAACGAAAGTAAGGGTCTGCTGCGTATTGCGGCCCGGCCGCGGCATAACCTTTCCTTAACCCCTTGCGTTTGTTGGCCCATATGTTTCACCCTGCCGCCTAGTGCCGGCAGCCAAATTTCTCCGACATGTCATTCCATAAGCAGCCCAAAGACGACACCCAGCACCAGAACCACCTCGACGGCGCCGTAAAAATCCTCGGCAGCGACCTGCAGGAAGAAGCGGATCGTTCCGGTATCGACAACCACTTCCAGCGCTGGATTGAAGATCTGAAGGATGTCAATAACCCTGAGCTGCACCAGATTGTAGTAGACCTGCAGGACCTGAAGGCCCACTTCAACGGTGGCGGCATCGACAAGGACCTGGTAGGCAAGCTGCTGGCCCGCCTCGGCACCAACACCACCAAATCGGCCGTATTCGCCGAGAACCCCAACACCGCTGAGCGCGTGACCAAGCTGGGCGAAGCCCTGAGCGCCGCTGCCAAGCAGATGTCGGGCGCCCAGTCGGCCGAGTAAGCGCAAGATGACCACCTGATAGCCAAAAAGGCGCTTCCTTTCGGAAGCGCCTTTTTTTGTGCCTCAAAAGGCTTTCAGAACAAGATAGCACGTCGTGCAGAGCGCAGCGGAGCATCTCGCATGCTGACGTTGCAACACTACTCCTGTGTCAGCACGCGAGATGCTTCGCTGCGCTCTGCATGACGTGCTAGTTTATTATATAGCTTCCTGAACGGCTTACTAGCTAGCAGTAAGCACACCAACGGCAGGCAACAAAAAAGCAAGGGCCGGCCTCTCCTGGGAGAAGCCGGCCCTTGCCGGTATAGGAAAGTCGAAAGACTTAAGCGGCAACCACCGTGCGACGCTTCTCCTTGATACGAGCTGCTTTGCCCGACAGGCCACGCAGGTAGAACAGACGGGCACGACGTACTTTACCACGACGGATTACTTCCACTTTGTCGATGTTAGGCGACAGCAGGGGGAAGATACGCTCAGTACCGATCTGGTTGGAAATCTTACGAACGGTGAAGGTTTCGCCGTTGGAGTTGCTGTTTTTGCGCTGAATTACAACGCCTTGGAACTGCTGAATGCGCTCCTTGTTGCCCTCGCGAATCTTAACGTGTACGTTAACGGTGTCGCCGGCAGCAAAGGCGGGGAAGCTGGCGCGGCGCTCCTGGGATTCCTGCTGAATAAAATCGAGTAGTACGCTCATGGCTGAAAAAACTGTGAAGGACGGCCGCGCCGTCTGGGGTTTCGGGTAAAGAGGTGCAAATATAGCCCTCTGTTTTTAGGATTGCAAGCTGAAATATTGAATGGGTAAATACCTGAATGCTTGGCCGTTCAAGGGGTAGGCAACCGGGTAACTAGTCAACCATTCAATTCAGCTAGCCATTTAGCAGGTCTGGGCGGCGGTGCTGGGTTCTTTCCAGCGCCTGGTCGTGCCGCCAGACATCAATCTTGGGGGTATTGCCGGAGAGCAGGATTTCCGGAACCGGCAGCCCACGCCACTCCGCTGGGCGGGTGTACACGGGCGGCGCCAGCAGGTTGTCCTGAAACGAGTCGCTGAGCGCCGATTCTTCGTTGCCCAGCACGCCCGGCAACAGCCGCACCACCGCATCCACAAGCACCGCCGCGCCCATCTCGCCCCCGCTCAGTACGTAGTCACCGATGCTGATTTCGTGGGTGATGTAGGCTTGCCGGATCCGCTCATCTACGCCCTTGTAGTGCCCGCACAGCAGCAGCAGGTTGCCCGCCAAAGAGAGGCGGTTGGCCAGAGGCTGCCGTAGGGTTTCACCGTCGGGCGTGAGGTAGATGATGGCGTCGTAGCTGCGCTCGGCCAGCAGGGCATCGAAGCAGGCCGCAATGGGCTCTACCCGCAATACCATGCCGGCGCCGCCGCCAAACACATAGTCGTCAATCTGGCCGTGCTTGTTGATGGCATAGCGGCGCAGATCGTGCAGATGGATTTCCACCAGCCCTTTGTCCTGCGCGCGTTTCACGATGGAGTGCGCGAAGGGGCTGATCAGCAAATCCGGCTGGCACGTGACGATGTCGATGCGCATGATGGCCGGAACTAGGCTTCTTCGGTTTCGTCGGGCTCGTCCTGCTCGCGCGAGGAAGGCAGCAGATACACGTCCAGCAGCCCTTCGGGCAGCGTGACGTGCAGCGTCTTGGTGGCTTGGTCGGCGTGCGACACCAACTCGTCCACCACCGGAATCAGCACTTCCTGGCCCTGGTAGCGCATGGCCAGCACGTCCTGCTGAGGCAGCTCGTAGAAGGTTTCTACGATGCCCAGCGTGCCCAGCTTCGCGTCGAGCACCGTGTAACCGATGACGTCGTGAAAGTAGAACTGGTCGGCGGCCAGCGCCGGCAGCTCCTGCAGGGGGCGGTAGAGCTTGGCGTTGCGCAGGGGCTCGGCTTCCTCAATCCGGTCGATACCTTTGAGCTTGAGCAGGGCGCGCTCGTTGGCTTGCGGCTGCAGCTTCTCCACATCATACGACACCAGCTTGCCGGGGGCCGTGGGCATCTCCAGCAATACCGACTTCAGCTTGCGGTACGCGTGCAGGTCGTCCACGTCGAGGAAGGCTACCACAAACCCTTTCAGGCCGTGTGGCTTCCCAATGGAGCCCAGCTGATAATAGTCGTCGAGTGTCATGGAGAGGTGGTTAAGCAAGTAAGGAATTAGGTGATTAAGTGGTAAAAGACCCCAGCCAAGCCGGCTGAAGAACTCCTAATCACTTAATCACCTAATACCTTATTCACCAGAAAACTAAGCGCCGGCTTCGTCCGTGGTTTCGGCCGTAGCTTCTGCCTCGGTGGTTTCGCCTTCAGCAGCCGGAGCTTCCGTTGGGGCGGGCGTGTTTTTCTTGCGGATAGCCTCGGCACGGGCTTCCTTCACTTTGGTCTCAGCAGCCAGGGCAGCTTTGCGAGCTTCCTCCTTGGCGGTGCCGAGGTTGGTGCGCTTGCCTTCGATTTTAGCGTCTTTCTGCTCTTTCCAGTCGTTGTAGCGCTGGTCGGCTACGTCCTGCGAAATAGCGCCTTTGATAACACCCAGTTGCAGGTGTTTGCGGTAGAGCACACCGCGGTAAGAGAGCATAGCACGTACCGTGTCGGTAGGCTGGGCACCTTTCATGATCCAGTCAAACGCCTTCTCGCCATCGAAGTTGATGGAAGCGGGGTTGGTGTTGGGGTCGTAGGTACCGATTTTCTCGATGAAACGGCCATCACGCGGAGCGCGCGAATCGGCAACAACGATGTCGAACTGAGCGGCCTTTTTGCGGCCGCGACGGGCGAGGCGGATTTTAACTGCCATAAACCGGGTTGGTTAAGCGACGCAACTCGTGCGTCTGGTTGAAAATGAGGTGCAAAGGTAATCACAGATTTTGCAGATTGAAAGGATTACGCAGATTCAACCAGTGCCTGCCCGCCCCGGGCAGCCTTGCCTAGCAACAGAAAAGGCTGTTGCCGGTCAGCAACAGCCTTTTCAGGGCAAACAAAATATCTGGAGTTAAGCGGCCATCGGCACCGATTCCTGCCACTTGCGCTTCACCTTCACGATGCGGGCCTTATCGAGCAGCCAGATAACCGAGTAGGTGGGATCCAGCTCCCATTTCTTCACGCCGAAGTTGACGCGCATCGGCAGCTTGTGGTGATTGTTCTGGAACAGCTCGCCGAAAGCCAGGAAGTCGAAGGGCAGCGTGTTGCGCGACTTGTCGTGGTTGTCGAAGTTCTGGTAGCCGTATTTGTGGCCGCCCCAGTTCACGATAGCGCCGTGAATCGGGCCCATCAGAAAGTGCACCGGCAGCAGCAGGTACTGCCACCAGGCCGTGGCGAAGTTGATGTAGAACAGCACGTAGACCGTGCCCCAGCCCAAGCGGGAATACACGGTGCCGCCGAACTTGTCGAGCCAGCTCCACTCGGGCGTGTCGCCTTCAAAGCGCTTGGCTGCGTCGTGCTTGTCGAGCACTACTTCGCTGTAAATCACCTTGGTCTTCCACATCATCGAAAAAGCATTCGAGGAGAAGTGGGGCGAGTGGGGGTCCATCTCGGTGTCGGAGTAGGCGTGGTGCATGCGGTGCAGCAGCGCGTACGCCCGCGGCGACAGGAACGAAGAGCCCTGGCAGATGTAGGTGAACAGGAAGAAGAAACGCTCCCAGAACTTGTTCATCGTAAACATCTTGTGCGCCGCGTAGCGGTGCAGGAAAAATGTCTGCGTGAACAGCGACAGGTAGTAATGGGCAATGAAGAAAACGAGAATTGCCATGGGCCAAAATGGATTAGAAACAGTGCAGGAACGGCTGCGGTGTCAGAGCGCAAAAGCCCGAAAGACACGGTTTAGTTCAGAAGCCGTTTTACAAAACTACGGCCACACTCGGCGGTAGCGCAATTTTGCTATATAAAAGGCCAAAATGTTGTTGGATTATGAGCGTGGGGCAGAAGGAAGAAGAGGTGAGGCTTTCGTTGTGGTAGCTTACTGGGGCTGCCGCAACGAAAATCTCACCTCTTCCTGATTGTACTCTCCGGCCGTTAGTAGTAGGCCTGGGCCGCTTCCCAGTGCGGCATATCCGGCAGGGGCGCTACCAGCACCATGTTTTCCTTCGTGACAGGGTGCTGCAACTCCAGCTGGCGGGCGTGCAGGGCGATGCTCACGTCGGGCAGCGGGGCAATAAAGCCGTACTTCACGTCGCCGACGATGGGCGTGCCCAGGCCGGTGCTCAGCTGCACCCGGATCTGGTGCGGGCGGCCCGTAATGGGGTTCACCTGCAGCAGCCAGCGGTTGCCGGCCTGCCCCAGCACCTGATAGTCAAGCTCCGATTTCAAGCCCTGGCCGTGGCGCTCGGGGTAGGCTTTGGTGGTGTTGCGGATGGGGTCCTTGACCAGCCAGTGTGTGAGGTGGCCGCTGAGCGGGTTGGGGCACATACCGGTGAGGGCCCAGTAGGTCTTGTGCATCTTGTTGTCGCGGAACATTTCGTTGAGGCGGCTCAGGGCTTTGCTGGTTTTGGCCAGCACCACAATGCCGCTCACGGGCCTGTCGATGCGGTGCGCCACGCCCACGAAGGCGGCGCCGGGCTTCTTGTACTTGAAGCGTAGGTATTCCTCGGCCTTGGCCGAAAGGGGCTCGTCGCCGGTGGCGTCGCCCTGCACAAGCAGGCCGGCGGGCTTGTTGATAACGAGCAGATGGTTGTCTTCGAACAGAATTTCCTTCTGTTCCGACCACAGATTCGGACGATTCACTCTGAGGAAAAAGTAAGGCTGTCATTCCGAGCAGAGCGAGGAATCTGGCTCCTATAGCAAACAGGCTACTTCAGATTCCTCGCTTCGCTCGGAATGACAGACAGGATAATTGATTTAATATGCTTCTTCCTGGGTCGGGAAGTCACGGCTTTTTACGTCCTGGATGTAGCGCTGCACGGCTTCGTGCATGATGTCGCCCAGGTCGGCGTAGCGGCGCAGGAAGCGCGGCTTGAACTCCTTGGTGATGCCCAGCATGTCATGCACTACCAGTACCTGCCCGTCCACATCAGGGCCGGCGCCGATGCCGATAACCGGAATGGTGAGCTTCTCGGCTACCTGCTTGGCTAGTGAGGAAGGGATTTTCTCCAGCACTAGGGCAAAGCAGCCGATTTCTTCCAGCAGCAGGGCATCTTCGATGAGCTTCTGCGCCTCGGCTTCCTCTTTGGCCCGCACGGTGTAGGTGCCAAATTTATAAATACTTTGGGGAGTGAGGCCCAGATGGCCCATCACCGGGATGCCGGCCGTGAGGATGCGGGTGATGCTGTCCTTGATTTCGGCGCCGCCTTCCAGCTTGATGCCGTGCCCGCCCGACTCCTTCATGATGCGAATGGCCGACTGCAGCGCTACCGACGAATTGCCCTGGTAGGAGCCAAACGGCATATCCACCACCACAAAGGCACGCTTCACAGCGCGCACCACGCTTTGGGCGTGGTAGATCATCTGGTCGAGGGTGATGGGCAGCGTGGTTTCGTGGCCGGCCATGACGTTGGAGGCCGAGTCGCCGACGAGCAGCACATCGATGCCGGCACCGTCGAGAATGGTGGCCATGGAGAAATCGTAGGCCGTGAGCATGGAAATCTTCTCCCCGCGCTGCTTCATAGCCAGCAGCTGATGGGTGGTCACGAGCTTGACTTCTTTGTGCTGAGACATGGTGGTGAGGGTATTAGGAGCGTGGGGAGGTGCAAACAGAAAAATGCCGGCTGAAGCCGCAGGTCAAAGCTGCGGATTTTTCAGAAATAAGCCGGCCAAACGCAGCCGCTACGCACGCACAGAGCTGGCACAGCAGTAGCGCGAACCTGGTAGTTCGCGCTACTCTCCGAATCTAATAGTTCAGGAACGTGCGGTTGCGGTTCAGCTTCAGATCCTGCAGCAGCGCCGACTTGGCGGCAATGGTCACGAAGTAGCCCTGGCCGTAGCCGCTGAACGGGCGCCAGTTGGCCGTAATCTGCCAGCAGTGCAGGTCGCGGAAGATGTCCAGCGAAGTGAAAGCCGGGTTTTTGTTGATGAAGTCGTAGTTGGTGGTGTAGCCGACACGGGTGTTGCTGGTCAGCTTCACGGAGCCGCTCAGGTTGAGGGCGGCCGTGGTAAAGGCACGGGTACGCACGTAGGTGCCGCGCGAAGGCCGCACGCCCGGATCGACGTAGAGAATGGAGAAGCCGGTGGTCATTTCCCAGGGCAGCTCGAAGTCCACGTAGTCCTCGTAGGGGTTGATAGGGTTGGGGTTGCCGAGCGTGGGGTCATTTACGGGGGCCACAGCGCGCGGTATGTTGCTTTTCTTGTTCGGGTTCTGCGCCGGGTTGAACTGGTAGTTCAGCTGCAGCGAAGCCGACGTGAGGCGCGTCAGGCGGCGGTTATCCTGGTCGAACAGGAACTTGTCGATGGTCACGCCCGAGGTGTCGCGCTGGTAGAAGTCAAACGACGAGGTGATGTTGACGCTGAGCTTTTTGGCTATCTGCGTGCGGAACGTGGCGCTGAGCGGGCTCAGTTTTGGGCCCACGGCCAGGAAGTTGTAGCCGGCGCTGAAGTCGAGTCCGTCAATCAAACTGACTTTGTTGAACGGCGTGGTGCCGGTGGTGTCGTTCTTGTTGCGCACCTTCATTTCCACGGCGTTCTGCAGCGAGAAGCTCACCTGGCTCTGGCGCTGCCCGGCGGGCGTGCCGTACAGGAATCCTTCGTAGCGCGAGAAAATGCGCGAATCCACCAAGCGGCCCTGCCCATCGAGGCTGGTGCCCAGCGGCAGGTTGAGGCTCTGGCGGTAGTCGGGGTTGGCGTTGGGCGCGTACTGGTAGCTGATGTTGGGCGTAACCTTGTGGCGGATTGCCTGGATTTTGCGCGTGCCCTTGCGGTTTAGTGTGCCATAGAAGTTGGTACCCAGGTTCACGCCGCCCGATACCGTGTAGAGGCGGTTGAAGCTGGTGGTGGTATCTACCCGGATTGCCTGAGCAACGGGGTTATAGCTGTAATCCAGTCGCTTGAAATACCAGACTTCGTTGTAGCTGATGGCTGGGCTGACGTTGATGTGTTTGAGCACGTTGTAGCTGCCCAGCTGGATCTGGAAGTCGTGGCGCAGGCCGGTCTGGGAGTTGCGCAGCAGAGTCGCAATATTTTCGAGCTTAATCGGGATGACGCTACCGGCGTTGGTGCCGCCCAGCAGCGGCACGCCCGTGAGCTGCCGCGCCGCCTGGGTGTTCGTGACCTTGTTCTGGCCCGTGAGCGAGTAGGAGAAGGACAACTGCTCGTAGAATTTGCCGCTCGGCGAAATGCCCAGCCACTGGTACGGGTACTGCCGCGCCACCTGCACCGTGGCGTCGGGCAGCACGAAGCTCATTTCGCCGGTTTGCGTGTTCTGGGTCTGGCTCAGGTTCAGCGAGTAGTTGATGGGCGCGTTGCGCAGCTGCTTGCTGTAGCTGATGGTAGAGGAGAAAGCCGGCGTCAGGAAGCGGCGCGGCTCAAACGAGTTCTGCTGGTTGTAGTCGGAGCTGCCAGCATTCACGCTGGCCGAGAACCGGCCGCCGCCGGGACGCGGGGTAGGCGAGTGGCTCCAGCGCAGCCATAGTGTTTTGGGGCTTCGGGGCTGCCGAAACACCGCGCCCGAGGCCGTCACGCCGTCTTCCTGCAGCAGCCGCTCGGCGGGCCTCGACGAAAATTCGAAGCTCAGCAGGCCATTGTAGCGGTAGCGCTTGATGTACTGCATCTCGGCCTGGCCGCGCCAACCACCGAACTGCTGGCCCGCACCCGAGTAGACGTCGCCGGTGAAACGCACGCCGATATTGTCGTTGGCGGCCCAATAGTAGCCGCCATTACGCAGGAAAAAGCCCCGGTCCGTGGATTGCCCGAACGTAGGGATAATCAGGCCCGAGGCGCGGGTGGAACTGGGCGAGGGGAAATAGCCGAACGGCAGCCCCAGTGGCGTGGGGATGCCGCCAATCACCAGGTTGAAGGGGCCGGTTACCACTTTCTGGCCCGGAATCACCTTCATCTTGCTGGCGTTGATGTAGAAGTGCGGGTGCTCGAGGTTGCATGTGGTGTAGCGCCCGTTGCGGCCGTAGATTTCGTTGAACTGGTTTTTCTTGATGACTTCGGCGTGCACGAATCCTTCGCCCTGCTGGGTTACGGCGTCGGCAATCTTGCCTTTCTTGCTCTTGAAGTTGTAGTTGATGCGGCCGGCCTGGTAGGTTTCGGCGCCGTTCTTGAACACGGGACGGCCGCGGGTTTTGCCGGTGGAGTCCTGGGTGCCTTCGGCCGTGAGCAGGTTGTTGCTGTAGTCGACGGTAATGCGGTTGGCCTTCAGGTCCATCTCGCCGTAGTTCACGCTGGCTGCATCATACAGAATGGCCTTTTTCTCGCCTACCACAAACCGGATGGAATCTTTGGCGGCGTACTTCACGGTGGTTTCCACGCCGCCTCTGCGGGCGCCGGCGGCCACGTTCAGCGAGTCGGGGGAGGTGCCGCGGCGCACCAAGCCGCTGGTGTCGGCGGCGGTGCCGGAGCGGGGGCGCTGCAGCCCCGAGCGGGTTGTGTCGGCGCGCAGAATCTGGGCGGGGCGGCGCACGTCGGCGGGCACCGAGGTGGCCTGCTGCCGGCGCGGGGTAGGGGCCTGCGCCTGGGCCGTGAAATTCAATAGTCCGAGTGCCGCCAGCAGGCACAACACAGCTGGCCCGGTAGCCCGCAGGCCCCGCAGAATAAATCCGCGCATAAAAATAATCGTATCGGTCGGCAAGGGCTCGGGTACGGCCACGTAGTTTTATTCGTTTATTTTGTGGCGGTTTGCAAAGGTAGCGCGTCGCTGCTCTTCACTAACGAAGTCTGTGCGGAATATTGTCACGTTGTGTTTGCTGGGGTTGCTCTGTTTTTCTGGTGCTCCGGCGGCGGTAGCGCCGGAAGGCCCGGCCCCAC
Organism: Hymenobacter yonginensis; assembly: GCF_027625995.1. Taxonomy (NCBI): domain Bacteria; kingdom Pseudomonadati; phylum Bacteroidota; class Cytophagia; order Cytophagales; family Hymenobacteraceae; genus Hymenobacter; species Hymenobacter yonginensis. Next base: position 2,912,849 of record NZ_CP115396.1, on the reverse strand, counting down.
GTCCTGTTCTTTCGACTAAGCCGCAGGGCTACCACCTGCGGACCGTAGTGCTCGATGCCGGCCACGGCGGCAAAGACCGGGGCTGCGCGGGCGTGAAAGCCCGCGAAGCCGACGTGGCCCTGAAAATTATTCTGGCCCTGGGCCGGCAGATAGAGGATTCGATGCCGGGCGTAAAGGTTGTCTACACCCGCAAAACCGACGTGTTCGTGGAGCTGGCCGACCGCGCCGGCATTGCCAATAAGCACAATGCCGACCTTTTCATCTCGGTGCACTGCAACGCTGCAGCCCCCGGCGCCTATGGCACTGAAGTCTGGACCATGGGCCCGCACAAGACCGACGCCAACCTGTCGGTGGCCAAGCGCGAAAACGCCGTAATTCTGCAGGAAGACAATTATAAGGAACGCTACAACGGCTTCGACCCGACTTCGCCGCAGAGCCATATTCTGTTTTCGCTCTACCAGAGTGCCCACATCGTGAACAGCATTCGGTTTGCCCAAAAAGTGGATAAGCAGTTCCGCACGACTGTGAAACGCACCTCGCGCGGGGTGAAGCAGGCCGGTTTTCTGGTGCTCTGGAAATCCACCATGCCGTCGGTACTCATTGAATCCGGCTTCCTGACCAACCGCCAGGAAGAAGCCTACCTGAACGATAAGACCAATCAGTCGTATATGGCCTCGGGTATCTTCCGGGCCTTCCGCGACTATAAGAACGAGTTGGAGGCCATGAATGGGGAATAGCCCGCCAGACCGCGCGTTGCCGCGGCCTTCTCTCGCCTCTCACTAACCCTTGACCACCGTGTCGAAAGAAATCAAAGTAGCCCTGTTGGGCATCGTGGCCCTGGTAGCACTGTACCTGGGCTTTAATTTCCTGAAGGGCAGCAATCTGCTTTCCTCAGACCACACCTACTATGCCCGCTACGACAACGTGGACGGCCTCACAGTAGGCAACCCCGTGATTCTGAACGGCGTGAAAGTGGGCCAGGTGAAGGAAATGCGCCTGCTGCCGGAAGAAGGCAACAAGGTGAAAGTGGCCGTGGAGCTGCAGAAGGATGTGGTGGTCGGCGACTCGACGGTGGCCAGCCTGAGTGGTTCGCTGCTGGGCTCGAAAACCATTACCCTGTTTCTGGGCCGCAACTCCAAGGTGTACGACGGCGGCGAAGAGCTGAAATCCTACACCGTGGCCAGCATCACTGACGCCTTCCAGGCCAAGGCCCTGCCGGTGCTGGGCACCGTTGACTCGACGCTGACGAAGGTGAATGGCTTCCTGAGCAAAGAGGCGAAGGTAAGCCTGCAGGCCACCCTGCTCAACGCCCAAGGGAGCACCGAGGCGCTGAAGAACTTGCTGATCATGAACCAGCGCAACATCAACCAGATTACCACCAACATGGCCCGCCTGACCTCGGAGCTGAATAAGACCAGCGCCAAGTTCGACCGGATTGCCACCAACTTTTCTACCCTCAGCGACTCGCTGAAGAATGCTCCCGTGGGCCCTGCCATGCGCAAGCTCAACGCCACCATGACGGAGGCACAAGGCACCATGACCACGCTCAACCGCTCGCTGTCGGACCAGAAAGGTTCGTTGGGTAAGCTGATGAACGACACTACGCTTTACAACAACCTCAACGCCACGGCCGCCAGCACCAACACGCTGCTCACCGACTTCCAGGCCAACCCCAAGCGCTACGTGCACTTCTCGGTGTTCGGCGGCGGCAAGGACAAGACCAAGAAGGAAGTAGAAACCACTACCGTGAAGCCCAACGGCACCACGGTGGAAACCGAAACCAAAACGACCAACAAGTAGGTATCGGCCGCAAACGGCAATCCTCTTACCTTTGAATCCGCCCCGCGAGGGGCGGATTTTTTTTGTTCTGCATTCCCCTGTCATCCTGAGCTTGCGAAGGACCTTATAACGGCTGAACGAAACGTCTTGCGGCAATTCGAACGTGATAAGATCCTTCGCAAGCTCAGGATGACAGTGCCCACCACCCATTCCCACCCCAATGAACCTCGAATTCAACCGAAACGAAGACAGCCTCAAACAACTCAACTTCCAGCTGAAAAAGCGGCTGGAGAAAATGCAGCTCGGCGGCGGCGAGAAGCGCATTGCCGCGCACAAAGCCAAGGGCAAGCTCACGGCCCGGGAGCGAATCGAGTATTTGCTTGATAAAGACTCGGAAACCGTGGAAATCGGGGCGTTTGCGGGGGAGGGGATGTACCCGGAGGAAGGCGGCTGCCCCTCGGGCGGCGTGGTGGTAGTCATTGGCTGGGTGCAGGGCCGGCAGTGCGTGGTAGTGGCCAACGACGCCACCGTAAAGGCCGGCGCCTGGTTCCCGATTACAGCCAAAAAGAACCTGCGGGCCCAGGAAATCAGCATCGAAAACAAGCTGCCCATCATCTACCTCGTGGACTCGGCGGGCGTGTACCTGCCGATGCAGGACGAAATCTTCCCCGACAAGGAGCACTTCGGCCGCATCTTCCGCAACAACGCCGTAATGAGCAGCATGGGCATCGTGCAACTGGCCGCCATTATGGGCCCCTGCGTGGCCGGCGGGGCCTACCTGCCGATTATGTCCGACGAGGCCATGATTGTGGACGGCACCGGCTCGGTGTTCCTGGCGGGCTCTTACCTGGTGAAGTCGGCCATCGGCGAATCCATCGATAATGAGACGCTGGGCGGCGCTACTACCCACTCCGAAATTTCGGGCGTGACGGACTACAAGTTCAGCACCGACGAGGAGTGCCTGGACCACATCCGCAACATCTTCGACAAGCTGGGCGGCCACGCCACGGCCGGCTTCTCGCGCAAAACGCCCGCCGCCCCCAAGGAAAACCCGGCCGAAATCCTGGGTTTGCTGCCCGCCGACCGCGCTAAGCCCTACGATATGATGGACATCATCAACCGGCTGGTCGATAATTCGGAGTTCGAGCCTTACAAGGACCTCTACGGCCAGACGCTGCTCTGCGGCCTGGCGCGCATTGATGGCTGGGCCGTGGGCATCGTGGCCAATCAGCGCAAAATCGTGAAGACCAAGAAGGGTGCCATGCAGATGGGCGGCGTCATCTATTCCGACTCGGCCGACAAGGCGGCGCGCTTCATCATGAACTGCAACCAGAAGCGCATCCCGCTGGTGTTCCTGCACGACGTATCGGGCTTCATGGTAGGCTCGCAGAGTGAGCACGGCGGCATCATCAAGGACGGCGCCAAAATGGTGAATGCCATGAGCAACTCCGTAGTGCCCAAATTCTCGGTGGTCATCGGCAACAGCTACGGCGCCGGCAACTACGCCATGTGCGGCAAAGCCTACGATCCACGCCTCATCGTGGCCTGGCCCACGGCCCAGCTGGCCGTAATGAGCGGCGCCGCTGCCGCCAACACGCTCCTCCAGATTCAGGTAGCGTCCCTGAAAGCCAAAGGCGAAGTCATCACGCCCGAAGCTGAGAAGGAGCTGCTGGACCGCATCAAAGCCCGCTACGACGAGCAGCTCTCGCCCTACTACGCAGCGGCCCGCCTCTGGGTAGATGCCATCATCGACCCTCTGGAAACCCGCAAAGTCATTTCCCAAGGCATCAGCATGGCCAACCATGCCCCGATTGAAAAGGCGTACAATGTGGGCGTTATTCAGGTGTGAGGATAAAGTCTGACAGGCCTAGATCGTATGAATATCGAAGTCGGTAACGGGAAGATCGTTGTTATGAAAGGGCTACATCAGACGGCTACCTATTCAGGCGTGATAGGAGGATTGCCTACGGAGAAAATGAATGCTCGGATATTACATGACTCGCTGGACGCTGCGAGAAAGCTATTTCATATGCATGAGATATATCTGATCGAGCCTACGCAGAAGCCTTTGGAGTACAAAAAATGGTACCGCTTCGGGAAGCCAGCGGCCTTACCCGCTATACAATGTATAGTTGAGCTATGGCATCATGAACCAGCTAAAAATTCATGGATGGATTTCTCTGCGTTGGCTGTCGTATGGTATCAGGATTATTTCGCTTTGCCAATAAACATGGATGTAGTAGCGCAAATGAAAAATCTGCCTTGGGACGATGTTGCTGGGAGTTTTGATTATTAATTGAGTCACAATGATCATGGATGCTACGGCCAGTTATTATTTAAATGTAGCTGGCCTTATTATTATAAATCTGTGAAAAACTCTCTGCCTCTTGGCCGGCTGCAACGGCGCAGATAAAACTACCACCGCCTTCTCGCTGCTGCAGGGGCTGCTAAAATCCCGCAAAGTCATTTTCCAAGGCATCAGCATGGTCAACTACACGCTGATTGAAAAGGCGGATAGCATAGGCATGATTCAGGCGCGAGGAATTATTGGGTAACTCAATACTTATGAAAGAGAAAACTGTTTTTAGCAATGCTGTTGTCTACTGGGTAATAGTAGCTGTTTTAGTCGTTGGCCTGCTACTATCCTGCTACGTGCTGACAAAGAGAATCAATGTAACTGATGTTGCTCGCCTGATATGGATGGCTGCCCTGCTATTTATGGTTGTTGCCAAGCATAAGTATGCGCTTATAAACCTGAAGTGGTGGTTGGTTATTACGATGATAGTTGGCCCTGCATTGAGTTTGGTGGGGCGTTTTCTTAATGAAACGATGGATGATTCTTCATACAATATTGAGTTCTATTTATACAGGATACTGATGGTGATTATTGACTTGATTATGCTAAACTATATTCGTAATACAATTACAGTAGAGAAAGTAGACATGAATTGAATCGCAGCTTTCTGTTTTCGGCCCGCCGCTTCCCGCGAAGCGGCGGGCCGTTACTGTTATGGGTAGCTCATTGACTGGTTGATGATGAGGACTCTCTACCTCTTATGAGGCTGAAACGGCGCAGGCTATACTCTAGGCAGCCAAGCGCGGCTGCCGAAACTCTGCGACGCCACTTTCCTGGGTGTCAACGCCGATAACCACGCGTCTGCTGGAAAAGAGATATATGTTAACGTAATTCGAGTGTAAAGGGCAACAGCCATGCGGGTATTCAACACGGTGCAACTTATCGGCTTATGGCTGCTGGTGCCGGCGGTGGCATTGAGTCAGCGCCGGATAGTGACAGACGCGGAAGCAAACGCGTCGGGCGCCAACCAGCTGACCTTCTCCAGCGCGGACTGTAGTAGGGCCTCCTCCTTGGCTGCGGCAGATATTGCCAACCACTTGCCGTTTCTGATTTTGCAGAGTGGGTTTGCCCCGCAATCCTTTGCAGCAGACACTGTATTTGAAAATTCCTATGGCGTATTCTACCGCGAAGAAGGCTGCACAGGGTCGGTAAAGGAATGCGTGGTGTTGTACAACCAGCAGGTGTTCCACTACCTGACGGAAAAATATGGCCGCCAATGGCTGAGAACAGTCCGCAAAGATGTAGTTGGCTTCAGGGAATGGAAGAAAGCGCAACGGTAAGCCCGCGGCTGCAGCCCGATACGTCCGCCGGGCCCATATCAGCACTCGTCGTTTCAACAGTGTCTTCAGCACCCGCCGCTTCAGCCCAAATGATGGGCCTTGTTCCACTCAGGTATATTCATAATGGCTGTATGGCTGAGCCGGTAAGCTTGTTGTTGCGCGCTGAACCACCCCGCTGGGTGAAGGCCGTGCACTACACGGGGATTTTTCTGCTAGGCTCGTTTGCTATGGCGGCCTTTGGAGTCCGGGTGATGGGCGAGCGGGCCGCTACCACCAGTACCCGTGGCTTGCTTGGCCCACTGCAGGCGCTGCTATGGGCAACGAGTGCCGCTGCCGCCGCCTGGCTATTGGTTGTGGCGCTGCTCTACCGGCTGAAAGCTGCACGTGTAATTCGGATGGGGCCGCGGCAGGCGTCGGGCACCATCCGGTTGAGCCAGGACTTGGTGGTGCTGGCCGACCAGACCATTGCGGTCCGGGACTTGAAGAGCATTGTCGTGACATCGGACCAGTATGCCGGCGCGGTTCGGGGGCGCGGCGTAAGCTCGGGCGCCGGCAACATTGTGCTCACCTACAAGGGCACGGCGCGGGAAGCGGCGTTTCCGGTCGTGATTCAGTCGGCCCAGGAGCTGCAGATGCTGCGGGACTTGTCGGCGTACTGGCGGAGTCAGCAGGTGACGGCCCTGGTCATGGACTAAGGCCGGCCATTGCGGCCATCTGTTATCCAACTCAGCTGCTTACACCGACGGCCGGAAAATTATCTATCTATGTGGTGTAATCACCGGAGTCGGCTGGCTTTGGCCGCTACCTGTATGTTCTGTTTATCTATTGCACTATGAAAGCCTCTATACTGCTCCCGCTGGCGCTGGCACTTGGCGCCACCAGCTTCGCCCAGTCGGTCCCGCCCGCCGAGGTGATGATTGTGGGCTGCGACCATCTCAGCCAGATCTACAAAGCCGATAAGCCCGCAACCGACGTGCTGACGCCCCGGGGCCAGCAGGAAATCAGCCGCTTCACGGCCGCTATTGCCCGCTACCGCCCCGATATGGTGATGGTGGAAGCCCTGCCCGAGCAGCAGCCCCGTATCGACAGCCTCTACGCCTTATACCGCCAAGATAAGCTGGATCTGGCCGCGCTACCGGGCGGCCGCAGCGAGATATACCAGGTGGCGTTCCGGCTAGGCAAGCAGCTGCAGCTGCCCAGAATCTACTGCGCGAATGCGCCGGGCGGCACTTCCCAAGGCATTTTGCGTACTGGCCAGAACATTGCGCTGTACCAACAGGCCGGTGCGGAGCTGAGCAAAGTATCCGGGGCCAAGCGAGCCGGAATGGAAGATGGCAGCCTGCCGCTGTCCCGCTATCTGGCCGCCATCAATCAGCCGGAGCTCTATAACCTAGTGTACCGGCTGCGCTACGTGACGCCAGCGCGGGTGACGAACAGCCGCTTTACCAACCCCGATGCAGCCGTGGATACGGCCTTCGTGAACCCCCGATACATTGGGGCGGAGCTGATTTCGGTGTTCAAGAACCGCGACTATAAAATCTACTCCAACATCGTGACGCAGGCCCTGGCGGCCCGGCCGAAGCGGGTGCTGGCCCTGTTTGGGGCGGCGCATATTGGTTCGTTGCAAAGCATCTTCGCCAGCGACCCGGAGTTTCGGGTGGTGGAGTCGCGGAAGTACCTGAAGAAGTAGCCCGGCTTGTCGTCCTTCACCGCCTGAAATCATGGATACCGACTACCTCACCAGCGCCCGCAAGCAGTTTGAGTACTACAAGCTGCTCGGCGACCAGACGTTTGCCCAGTTGCCCGACGAAGCCCTGTTCTGGCAGCCCAATGCCGAAAGCAACAGCGTAGCCACCATCGTGAAGCACCTGTGGGGCAACATGCTCTCCCGCTGGACTGATTTCCTGACCACCGACGGCGAGAAGCCCTGGCGGCAGCGCGAGGCCGAGTTCGACAACGACCTGGGCACCCGGGCCGAGGTGTTGGCGCGCTGGGAAGCAGGCTGGAGCTGCCTGCTGGCCGCCCTCGACTCGCTCACGCCCGACAACTGGGACCAGCCGGTGTACATCCGCAACCAGGGCCATACCATCACGGAGGCCCTCAACCGGCAGCTGGCGCACTACCCGTACCACGTGGGGCAAATAGTGTTCATCGGGAAGCTGGTGCGGGCGGGGCAGTGGCAGTCGTTGTCAATTCCGCGCGGCACGTCGGCGGCGTACAACGCCGAGAAGTTTGCGCAGGAGCCCCACCGGGCTCATTTCACCGACGAGTACCTGGGCCGCAAGCCCGAATAAGGCCGGCCCCAGCTGGGGCGGCCCGGCACGGACGGGCACGGCCAGCAAACCCGGGCTAAAACCGCCGTAAATTGAACAAATCGGCCCGGGCTGGCTGTTATTTCCGGATAGCTCCTGGCGGCACTCCCGCCCCGGATGCGTTTCTTTGCTCTTTCTGACTTCTGCCGCCCCGCCGCCGCTGCTCCCGCTGCTTTATGACCAATAAAGAAATCAAAGCCCTCATCTCCCTGCTCGACGATCCGGAAATTGCCCCGCAGATTCAGGAGAAAATTCAGAGCCTGGGCGAAACCATCATTCCGTTTCTGGAAGAAAGCTGGGAAGAAACCCTCGACTCGCAGCAGCAGCAGCGCCTCGAAGATTTGATCCACCATCTGCAGTTTGAGGGCCTGCAGCAGCGCCTGCGCGTGTGGCGCGACTCGGGCGGCGAAAACCTGCTGGAAGGCATGTGGCTGCTCAATAGCTACCAATACCCCGACGCCGACCTGCAGAGCCTCAACAAGGCTATCGAGCAGCTGCGGTTTGAGGTCTGGACCCTGTTGCGGCCCGATATGCTGCCTACTGAGCAGGTGCAGGCCCTCAACCACGTGCTGTTCCGGGTACACAAGTTTGCGGCCAACACCCAGAACTTCCACTCGCCGGCCAACTCCATGCTGCACCGGGTGTTGGAAACCCGGCGCGGCAACCCACTCACGCTGTGCGTGATTTACTTGTTGGTGGCCCAGCGCTTGGAGCTGCCGGTGTTCGGCGTGAACCTGCCCAACCTGTTCGTGCTCACCTTCCGGCCCGAAACGCCCCTTATCGAGCCGTTCTACATCAATTGCTACAACCGGGGCCTGATCCTGACCCGCACCGATATTGAGCACTACATCGTGCAGCTCAACCTCACGTCCAACGACATCTTCTACGAGCCCTGCTCGCACCTCGATATCGTGCGGCGGGCGTTGCGCAACCTGCAGCTCAGCTTCGAGAAGCTGCAGGAGCCGGCCAAGGCCACCGAAGTGGCCCAGCTGCTCACCATCCTCACCGACGAGCCGGCCACACCGCCAGCTGCCCCCGAGGAAGAAGAGTAGCCCCGGCTGCTTACTCAATTGCCGGTCAGGCCTCCGAATCTACGGTTCGGAGGCTTTTTCGTGCGCTTCAGTGGAATTCACCAGCTTATATTTATGTGCGCCTATATCTTGCTTCCATCAACCAGACTGCCTCTGTGCCATGGGTTTCTCTTCTCGCTTTTGGGGTGTATTATTGAGCGGATTCGGCGTCGCTGCCCCCGCTTTTTCCCAGCAGACCGCGCCTGTTTCGGCTCTCACCCGCCAGTACACGCCCGCCCAACTCCGCCACGACCTGGAGGTGCTGCACCAGACCGTGAAGGCCGGCCACCTGGGCGCCCGCACTTATCATTCGCCCGCCTACCTCGATTCCTGCGCGGCCGCAGTGCAGGCCCAGCTTACGCAGCCCCTCACCGAGCGGGAGTTTCGGGCGCTGCTGCGGCCCTACGTAGCGGCGCTGGGCTGCGGCCATACCGCGGTGCAGGCCTCGGAAGCCTCACAGGCGGCGGCTAAGCGCGCTACGCCGTTTGTGCTGCCGCTGCAGCTGGCGCCGGTAGCGGGGCGGCTGGTGGTGGTGGCCACGCCCGGCCTGCGCCCCGGCCTGCTGCAGCCCGGTGACGAAGTGCTGGCCCTCAACCAGCGCCCGGCGCCCGAGGTGCTGCAGGGCATGCTCCGCCAAGTGCCCTCCGACGGCCTCAACCAGACGCACGCCCTCAACGCCGTGCGCCGCAACACCTACGCCTACTACGCCAACGCCTTCGGGCTGCCCGAGGAACACGTGCTGCAGGTGCGCGCCGCCAACGGCACCGAGCGGACGCTCCGCCTGACGGCCGCCGACGTGGATACCGCCCAGGCCAACCAGCAGGCGCGGGCCGCCCGCCAGCCCGCGCCCGGCCGGCTACTGCAGCGCCACGGCAGCAACAGCCTGCGCCTGCTGCCCCAGGACTCGTCTGTGGCGGTGCTGGACCTGAACACGCTCAGCGGCTCGCAGAAGTCGTTTTACAAAGCCGCCTTCCGGGCGCTGCAGCAACGGCCGGTGCGTGCCCTGGTGCTCGATCTGCGCGACAACGGCGGCGGCCAGGCGTTTGGGGGCAATGCGCTGCTACGCTACCTGCTGCCGGCCCCGTTCCAGTTTGTGTTTGAAACTGGCCCCGAGCAGCGCAAGGTGCGCCGGCAGCTGGCAATGGGCTTCTGGGAGCGGGCCACCCCGGGCCTGATGAGCACCAACCCGCTCCAGACCTGGCAGCGGGGCCGCCACCAGTTTGTGTTCCGGTTTCGGCCGAGCCGCCAGCTGCACTACAATGGGCCGGTGTACGTCCTCACCAACGGTGGCACGTTCTCGATGGCCAGCTACGTGGCCGCCTACCTCAAGCACCGCGCCGGCGCCACGGTGGTAGGTGAGGAAACCGGGGGCGGTGAGGCGGGCTCCAACGCCATGCTCTCGGGGCGGTTGCGCCTGCCCGAAACCGGGCAGCTCGTCCACTTCCCGGTGTATCGGGTGGTGCACCAGATACCCGCCGGCCCCGATACCGGCCGGGGCGTGCTGCCCACCGTGCCCGTCACGTACTCCGCCGCCGACCTCGTGCAGGGCCACGACCGGGACCTGGCCACTGTGCTGGAGCTGATTGCCGCCCGGGCAGCCAAGTAAGCGCTGGTTTACAGCGGAAACGCTGTTTTCAGCACCTGATAAACGAAAACGGGCCGGTTGCGCCACTGCATCGCAGTGGCGCAACCGGCCCGTTAGGCTATTGTAGGAGGGGCGGCTAGTTGCGCTTAATCAGGCAGCCGGCGCCGCGCTTGTCGGCTACGCCCACGGGGCGGCCGGCCAGCAGGTTGGTGAGGGCCTGCTGCACGTAGCGCTCCTGCACGTCGCTTTCCACCAGCGGGTTGTCGTCGATGGCACCTTTGTAGCGCACGGCAAACCCGTCGCCGACGGGCTGCAGCACCACCACTTCGGGCGTTTTGGTGGCTCCCAGCAGGGCGCTGACCTTCTGGCCTTCGTCTGTGAGCAGGGGCAGGTCGGCGGTGGCTTTGATTTTCAGCTTCTCAGCCTCGGCTATGTCGGCGCTGGCTTCGAGGTTGATGGGGGCATTGATGAACAGGAACTGCACGCCCCGGCCGCTAAACTGCGTGTTCAGGGCAGCAAGCCGGTTTTGGTAGAGCTTGGAGTAGGCGCAGTTCGGGTTGAGGAACACCACCACCACGGCCTTGCTGCCGGCGTAGCTTTTCAGAGCTACTTCGGTGTTGGTGGCGCTGCGCAGGCTGAAGTCGCTGACGGTGCGCCCGCCCTGGGCCCGGGCCACCCCAACAGCCGCAACCGTGCAAAACAGGAGCGTGGCGGCAGCCAGGATGGAAATTCGGCGAATGGACATGGGAGAGAGTAACTGAGTAAAGGAGTAGCTGAGTAGCGAGTAACTGAGTAGTGGAGTAGCTGAGTAATTTGTTCTTAGAGACAACAAATTACTCAGCTACTCCACTACTCAGTTACTCCACGCAGTAAGTTAGTACGTAATCGGGAGCCGGGCGCTGATAATGGATCTGGTGTTGGCTGCGGGAGTTTTCGAGGAGCAGGTGTCCCGTCAACACACCTGCCTCCCGCAGCCTGAACGGGTCGAGCAACAATTGCTCCTTGAACACTAGGCCCCGGCGGCTGTGCAGCTTATACAGTGTTTCCTTGGCACTCCAGTACACACTATGCTTGGCGGCGTCGCTGCCAGCGTCGGCCCGTTCGGCTTCCGATAGAAACCGCGGCGCCAACTTCAGGGCTTTGGGGCGTTCCAATTCAATATCTATGCCAACTGCGGCGTCGCGGGCCACCACCGCCGCCACCCACTCGCCGGAGTGCGACAACGACACGCCCCAGGCGGGCAGTTCGGCGAAGTACGGGCGGCCGTTGGCGTCGCTGTGCAGAGTGGCGGGAACGTCGGTCAGCTCGCGCAGCAGCTGATGGGCCAGCACCCGGCCCGCCAGCCACTGCCGGGCCCGGTCTTCGTGGCGGCCCTGCGGGAAGCGGGCCGTATAGTGCAGTGGCTGCGGCAGCAGCGGCCAGAGCGCTTCCGGCGGCTCGGTGAGCTGCCACAAGCCCAGCAGCGCATGGCCGGATAGGGGAGTGAGGGAGTGAAGCGGCATGGGGCAAAGGTAGGCAGGTAGCATAGGCTTTAGCCTGTGCCGTTCCGGGAGGACAGATTTTAGCTGGAGCTACCTGGGCCGGCACAGGCTAAAGCCTATGCTACATGAAAGCCTATGCTACCTGCCTACCTTTGCGCTCTTCCCTTCTGCTTATGCCGTTTCTCCATCGTCCGCAGGCCCACAAGCTCACGGCCCTCACCGGCCACCTCGACTGCGTTTACACCCTGGCCGGCACCCCCGGTTCCGACACGTTCTACTCGGCCGGCGCCGATGGCCTAGTTGCCGCCTGGCGCGCCGCTGAGGATGCGCAGGACGGCGAGCTGGTGGCGAAGGTGGAAAACTCGGTGTACGCCCTGCTGCACCTGCCGCAACACGATTTGCTGCTCATCGGCCACAATTTCCAGGGCGTGCAGGGCATCAGCCTGAGCGAGAAGAAGCTGGCGTTTGCCACAGCGCTGCCCCCGGCGGCTATCTTCGATATGGTGTACTCAGAAGCGCGCCAACGGCTGTACGTGGCCCTCGGCGACGGTACGCTGGCCGTGCTGCGCGCCCCCGACTGGCGCGTGGAAACCCTGCTGCGGCTCTCCGACAAAAGCCTGCGCTGCCTGGCCCTGCACGAGGAGCGCAACGAGCTGGCCGTGGGCGGCTCCGACTGGCAGCTGCGCCTGCTCGATGCCGACTCGCTGGCCGTGCGGCGGCAGTGGGAGGGCGGCACCAATTCCATCTTCACGGCTGCCTACTCGCCCGATGGCCGCTACCTGCTCACGGCCGGCCGCGACGCCCACCTGCGCCGCTGGGACCTGGCCGCCGACTGCGCCGAGCAGCTCAGCATCGTGGCCCACCTGTTCACCATCAACCACCTCGCCTTCAGCCCCGACGGCTCCCTGCTGGCCACCTGCAGCATGGACAAAAGCATCAAGCTCTGGGACGCCGAAACGCTGCAGCTGCTGCGCGTGCTGGACAAAGCGCGCCACGCCGGCCACGGCACCTCCGTCAACAAGTTGTTTTGGCCGGGAAGGCAGAATAGGCTAGTTTCGTGTAGCGACGACCGCAGCCTGGCCGTGTGGCAGCTTAGCAGCGGAAACTAACCGCCAGCACGGTTTGTCACTCTGGTCCCGGTCCGACGGCGCGAGCCATCTGACCGGTTGATATATGCTGATGTTGGCACATCGTCGTTTAGATGGCGCAACCGGCCACCGGTCCGACGGCTGTTGCCGCCAAGCCGCGGCGGGTGCCTGCTGGCAGAATCCATCTGGCCAGCCCACTTCTACTCCCCACTCCTATGAAAATTACGGCCCTCGATATCCGTCAGAAAACCTTTGAAAAAGCCTTCCGGGGCCTTGATAAAGACGAAGTGCAGGCGTTTCTGCTCACCCTTTCGCAGCAGTGGGAGCGGATGGGCGACGAAAACCGCGAGTTGCGCGTGAAGCTCGACCACGCCACCCAGGACGTGAGCAAGATGCGCGAGGTAGAAACCAGCCTCTACCGCACCCTCAAAACCGCCGAAGACACCGGCAACAGCATTACCGAGCAGGCCCAGCGCGACGCCGAGCTGCGCATCCGCGAAGCCCAGCTGAAAGCCGAGCAGCTACTGGCCGACGCCCGCCAGAAAGCCCGCCTGCTGGTGGAAGACGCCTATCAGCAGGCCGAGAAAACGGTGGCCGAGATGCAGAAGGAAGTGAGCGGCCTGGGCCAGGAGTGCCAGCGCCTCGAAGCCCAGCTCGACAGCCTCGTGCGCGACCTGCACCACCTGGCCTCCGATGCGCTGGATAAGGTGGAAAAAGCCAAGGCCCGGCCCAAAGCCAGCACGGCGGCCATCCTTTCGCGGGCAGCCAGCGTAAAAGTGACCCGGACCTCGTCCGATTCACCTGAAAACCCTGCCCCAATGTTCGTTTCCACTGCTTCTACTTCGTCGGCCGCGGCCGTAGCCGGCGGTTCTGCTGCTTCGTTTGGCGGCTCGGCCCCGGCTTTTCCGGCGGCCCGCCCCACGGCCCAGCCCGGCGCCTACAACCCCAAGCCCGGCCAGCAGCCCGAGCCCGGCCAGCCGGAAAAGCCCGAGCAGCCCAACCAGCCTAATAAGCCCAACCAGCCCGACCCCGAAATTGAGCGTCCCGGCTCCCCGGTGCCCGGCGCCCCCAACCCCGATGTGCAGCCCGACGTGCGGCCCGGCCGCACCGAGCAGCCAGAAATTCCGCAGCCGGTACAGCCCATGCACCCCGGCCAGAATGATCAGCCCGTGATGCAAGCCGCGGCCGTAACGGCCGAGAAATCGTTTTTCGACGAAATCTAGGGCGCTGCTGCAGAATCACTGATTTTGCGGATTAGTCGGATTTCACGGATTTTGTAGCCGACCTTGCGCAGCCTTTCCTTTGGGGAGGCTGCGTTTTTTTTGGCCGGCTTCGGCGGCGCGCTGTAGCAGCTTGCGGCAGCAACGCTGCCTCGGCGGACCGCTTTTTGAAGCATACGGCACACTTTCACCCTCTCAACTTATACCACATGGGCCAGATTGCACTGGAAGGCATGGAGTTTTTCGCGTTTCACGGCTACTACGACGAGGAGCAGAAAATCGGCAACAAGTACGGCGTCGACCTCTACATCCGCACCGACCTGCACGCCGCCGGCGCTTCCGACAAGCTCCACGAAACCGTGAACTACGAAGTGCTCTACCGCGTGGTGGCCGAGGAAATGCGGGCCCCGGCGCGTTTGCTGGAGCACGTCGGCCACCGCGTGCTGGACCGCGTGCTGCTGGAGTTTCCGCACGTGCGCTCCGTGAAGGTGAGCGTGTCGAAGTTCAACCCGCCACTGGGCGGCATCTGCCACCGGGCCCGCGTCACGCTCACGCGCCGCCGGGGCGAGGCGCATGGCCGATAGTGGTATGGCAGGTGCTTGTTGGATAGAGTGTTATGATGTAAAAAGCCGGCTATTACAGCCGGCTTTTTTGCTGCTCTATGGATATTACGAAAAAAATCGTAGATTAAGTTTGTATCTACGATATCATTCGTATATGTTTGAAGTACGAACATCATCGTAGAACCTCAAACGCCTGTACTCATGAGTGAAAAACCCATTCCCAAGCCCACCGACTCGGAGCTGGAGATACTGCAGGTGCTGTGGCAGCACGGCCCCAGCACGGTCCGGTTCGTGAACGACCAGCTGAGCCAGAAGCGCGAGGTTGGCTACACCACCACACTCAAGATCCTGCAACTGATGCTGGACAAGGTTCTGGTGCTGCGCGAAGACGACAGCAAAACCCACGTGTACCGGGCTGCCGTGCGCGAGGAGGAAACCCAGGGCCTGCTCCTCGACCGGTTCGTGGATGCCGCCTTCGGGGGCTCGGCCATGAAGCTGGTGATGCAGGCGCTGGGCACGCGCTCCACTTCTTCCGACGAGCTGGCCCAGATCCGGGGCCTGCTCAATGAAATCGAACAACAGCGTCGTTCCACCTCCAACGATTCCTCCGATGAGCCTGCTTGAACAATTTGGGTCGCCGGCGCTGATGCGCGCCCTTGGCTGGACGCTGCTGCACTCGTTGTGGCAGGGCGCATTGGTGGCGCTGGCCGCCGCCGCGCTGCTGATGCTGCTGCACCGCCACGCCGCCGCCTTGCGCTACAAGGTGGCCGCCGCCGCCCTGCTCACACTGCTGCTGCTGAGCGGCATCACGCTGGGCTACTACTACAGCACGTTCCGCGCCGCGCCGGCTACGGAGGCGCCGTATTCCGCCGGCAGTCCAACCGATGAGCTGCCGGGCGTAGATGCTACCGGGTTGGGCACTGATGTTGCTGCCGTAGCTTCTGAAACGGGAGCAACTGCCGCGCCGGCTCCCGGCCGGCTGCGCCAGCTGCTGACCACGGGCCAACTGTATCTGGAGCGCAACATGCCGGTGGTGGTGGTGGCCTGGCTGCTGGGCATGCTGGCCATGACGCTCCGCTTTCTGAGCGGCCTGGCCTACGTGCAACGGCTGCGGCGCTACCGGGTGGCCGCGCTGCCCGCCGAGTGGCAAACCCGCCTCGATGCGCTGGTGGCCCGCACGGCCTTGCGCCAGCCGGTGCGCATTCTGGCCTCGGGCCTGGTGCCCGGGCCGCTGGTGATAGGCTGGCTGAAACCCGTGATTCTGCTGCCTATGAGTGCCGCTTCGGGCATGTCGGGGGCCGAGCTGGAGGCTATTCTGGCCCACGAGCTGGCTCACGTGCTGCGCCGCGACTACCTGTTCAATCTGCTGCAGTCGGTGGCCGAAATCCTATTCTTCTACCATCCGGCCGTGTGGTTCCTGTCGAACTGCCTGCGCACCGAGCGCGAAAACTGCTGCGACGACATGGCCACCGAGCTCTGCGGCGACTCACTGGTGCTGGCCCAGGCGTTGGCCTCGCTGGCTACGCTGCAACACGCCCCAACCCGCCCGGCTCTCACGCCGCGGCTGGCTATGGCGGCCGCCGGCCAGCCCGGCTCGCTGCTGGGGCGGGTGCGCCGCCTAGTGCAGCACCGCGCCACGGCGCCCACGTTTTCGGATGGGTTCTGGGCGGCCTGCGTGGTGCTGCTGAGCGTGGGCGTACTCACGACCAGCACCGTGCTGTCGCTGAGCGCCGCCTCGTTCAGCACGGCCGTGGTGAACAAGGGTGCGGAAGCGCTGCGGGAGCAGTTTGCTAAAGGCCAGATCAAAGAAGAAGCAGAAAATCAGGTGCAAACGGAAACCCAGGCCGAAGCACAGGCGCTGGAGCAAACCAGCCCCGACGAGAATCCGGAAGGCGAGGCCCTGACGGTCAACTACCGCGGCAATGAGCTGAAGCCAGGCTCCGATGATACGGTGGTGGTGTACAGCCAGGCCAATCCCAAGCTGTCCACCAAATCCGGCCGGGCCCGCCTCAACGAAATCAAGGGGCTGACGGTGGTGGTGAAAAACGAGCAGGGCGCTATTTCGGAGGTGTACGTGGATGGCAAGAAGGTGCCGGCCGGCGAGCTGCCCGCCTACCAGCAGGCCCTCGCCAAATCCCAGCAGACCAACCGTGGCAACACCCTCGCCGACCGCCGCCAAGCCACCCGTGAGCGGATGGCGCAGCTTTCGCAGCGCATGAGCAGCGCCGCGCTGGCCGGCCGCGCCCCCACCGACGCCGACGCCGAGGAACTCTCGCGCCTGGCCATGGCCGAGGCTGGCGAGGCTATGCGCGACCAGCCCTGGGCCAACCAGGACGAGATGGATGAGCGCTTTGCCGGTGCCGAAAGAGCGCTGAATGAGCAGCTGCAGAACGGCCACCTCAATGCTGAGCAGCGGGCCGAGATTCGCAACGAGCTGCAGAAAGTGCAGCAGGAAAAGCGCCGAATGCTGGAGCAGTATGGCCAAGACCGGGAGCAGGCCCTGCGCGACGCGGCCCAGGCCCGCCAGGACGCCGCCCAGGCGCGCCGGGATGCCATGCAGGCCCGCCGCGACGCCATGCAGGCCCAACTCGACCAGGACCAGGCGCGCCGGGATGAAGACCAGGCCCGCCGCGACGAGGAGCAGGCCCGCCGCGACGCCAAAGACGAAATATGGCGCCAGGCGCTGATCAGCGAGCTGAAGCGTGATGGCCTGATCCGGAACCCGGACACCTACAGCTTCTCGCTCAGCGCTACCAGCCTTACCGTGAACGGCAAAAAGCAGCCCGACGCCGTGCAGCAGAAGTACCGCAAGTTCTACGAAGACCGGACCGGCCGCAAGCTCAGCGCCACCGGCTCCATCAACATTCAGCAGCAGAGCAACGCGAGTGCCCGCCGCTACAGCCTGCCGGCGCCGCCCAGCCCGCCAAGCGCACCGGCTGCCCCTGCCGCGCCATCGGTGCCGGCGCCCCCGGCCCCTCCACGCATCAGCTCCGACCAGATCCGGGAAAAGCTGCGCCAGGACGGGCTGATTGAGAAAGACGCCAAAAGCTTCATGTTTCAGCTCAACGACAAAGGGCTGGTGGTGAACGGCGAGCCGCAGTCGGCGGCTATGGCCGACAAATACCGCAAGCTGCTGGGCAGCAGCGCCAAATCCGGCAAAGGCCAGTCGACCAACACCAGTATCAATATTTCTGTGAGTGAATAAAGTGTGCCCATGAGCCGGCTCCGGCCGCCGCTGCAACGGCGGCCGGAGCTACCGGCCCGACTACTTTAAAACTTAATATATCGTTCAAGCAACGGTTTCCGAACGGGCCGCATCTATTAGCCCAAACCAGCCCTGACTACTGCCTGGCTGGCTCCCGTTCCTATTTATGTGCGCGCCCTACGGGCCGCGCCGCGCCCCGTGCGTTGTCCTTCGATTTCCACCGTTTGATTCACTTCTCCTCCCGTCGATCTGCCGTGATGCGCATTCGTATGCCCTTTTTTTTCTTCCTGCTGAGCCTGTTGTTCATGGCCGGGCAGGCAGCGGCCCAGCAGCAGCCTGCCGCGGCTGCCCCACCTGCCGCTACCACCACGCTGGCCCCTAAAAAGCAGCTGCAGGCCGTCCGCATCACGGACGCCATCAAGCTCGATGGCCTGCTGGACGAGGCCGTGTGGCAGCAGGCTCCGGTGGCCACGCAGTTCATCCAGAACCGCCCAAACCCCGGCCCGCCCGAGAAGCACCCCACCGAAGTGCGCATCCTCTACGACGACGCCAACCTCTACATTGGGGCGGTGATGCACGACGTGAGTGCCGACTCGATTCTGCGGGAGCTGACTCCGCGCGACAACTTCGGCAACACCGATTTCTTCGGCATCTTCCTCGACACCTACCAGGACAAGCTCAACGGCTACGGTTTTTTCGTGACGACGGGCGGCGTGCAGATGGATGCCCGCTACTCGCCGGCCGGGGGCGAGGATTTCAACTGGAACGCCGTTTGGGACTCGCGCACCAGTATCCGGGGCACCGACTGGATTGCGGAGATGCGCATTCCGTACTCGGCCATCCGCTTCAGCAGCCTACCTGAGCAGCAGTGGGGCCTGAACTTCATGCGCCAGCGCAAAAAGGAAAACCAGGCTTTCTTCTGGAATGAGGTGAAGCCCGCCGTGGATGGCTTCGTGAACCAGTGGGGCACGCTCACCGGCGTGCGCGACGTGAAGCCGCCGCTGCGCCTCTCGCTCACGCCCTACATTTCCAGCTACGTCAACCACAACCCGCTCAGCGAAAACGGCACCCGCCCCACCACTACCAGCTTCAATGGCGGCGCCGACATCAAGTGGGGCATCAACGAAAGCTTCACGCTGGACGCCACGCTGGTGCCCGACTTCGGGCAGGTGCAGAGCGACAACCAGGTGCTCAACCTCTCGCCGTTTGAGGTGCAGTTCAACGAAAACCGTCAGTTCTTCACCGAAGGCACCGAGCTGTTTACCAAGGGCAACCTGTTCTACTCCCGCCGGGTAGGGGCCACGCCCATGGGGTTTTATGACGTGGCCGTAGGCGATAAGGAAAAGCTGGTGAAGAATCCGTCGGAGACGCGGCTGCTGAACGCCACCAAGGTGTCGGGGCGCACCAGCAAGGGTCTGGGTATCGGCGTGTTCAACGCCCTCAGCAACGACGTGTACGCCACCGTGCGCAACACCGAGAGCGGCGAGGAGCGCGAGGTCCTGACGCAGCCGTTCAGCAACTACAGTATTCTGGTGCTCGACCAGAGCCTGAAAAACAACTCCTACGTTTCGCTCATCAACACCAACGTCACGCGCGCCGGCCGCACCTACGATGCCAACGTGACCGGCGGCCTGTTTCGGCTGGCCAACAAGAAGAACTCCTACGCCGTGACGGGCCAGGTGAACTACTCGCGGCGGCGCGGCAACGCCTTCGGCTCCGATACAGTGCAGATCGACAACCGCGACGGCTACAAGTACCGGCTGGACGTGAGCAAAATCAGCGGCAACTTCACCTACGGCGTGGCCCACGGCATCGAGTCGAACACCTACGACCCCAACGACCTGGGTATTCTGTTCAGCAACAACGCTATTTCGCAGGAAGTCTACGGCAACTACAACATCTACAAGCCCTTCTGGAAGGTAAACCGGCTCAATACCTACTTTGGGGTGAGCCACAGCCTGCTGTATCGGCCCACGCTCTTTCAGAGTGCCAACTTCTACAGCGGCGCGAATACCACCTTTACCAAGAGCTTCCTCAGCACTGGATTCAACCTCAATATTGACCCGCGCAGCAACGACTATTTTGAGCCCCGTAAGGAGCCCTTGGGCGAATATTACGTGCGGGTGCCCGGCAGCGTCAACGTGGGTGGCTACATCTCCACCGATTACCGCAAAAAGCTGGCCTTCGACGTGAATGCCGGCGTACGCACCTACTCCCGCGACGAGCGGCTGCCAGCGCGGCCCCGCCGCATGGGCTACGGCCTGACCATTTCGCCGCGCTACCGCGTCAACAACAAGCTCAATTTCCGCTACGAGGCCGACTGGAACCTGCGTCAGAACCAGATCGGCTTCGTCAACGGCGGGCTCGACAGCGAGGAGCCGCTTGATTCGGCCATGATCCGGCAGCTGGGCGGCAATGTGCCGCTGGGACTGGCCCCGAAAGATGTGCTGCTGGGCCGCCGGCAGGTGGTCACGGTGTCCAACGTGCTGTCGGTGGGCTACACCTTCACCAACCGCATGTCCCTGACGGTGCGCACGCGCCACTACACCAGCACCGTGCGCTACCAGGATTTCGCGCAGCTGCGCGCCGGCGGCCAGGAAACGCCCGCCGACTACCGCCGCAACCGCGACAATACCTACAACGCCTTCAACGTGGACGCCGTGTACTCGTGGTGGTTTGCGCCCGGCTCGCAGGTGAGCATCGTCTGGAAAAACGCCGGCACCAACTTCCTGCAGGCCAACGAAGCCACCCCGCTCTACTTCGACAACCTGAGCAACACCATCAACACGCCGCATAACAACAACGTCAGCATCAAGATCCTGTATTACCTCGATTACCTGGCCTTGCGGCCCCGGCGCGGCTAACATCAATCAGCTAGTTATAGCGCGAAAATCCGTTTCGTGTCGGGCGGAAGTGAGTAGGAAGCATCGATGAGCCGCTTGCTTACTTCCGCCCGACACGAAACGGATTTTCGCTTTACAGTCCCAGTAGCTCTTCCGCGGCGCCGAAGGCCGATTTGCGGCCGTCCATCACCTGCTGCTGCACCTCGGCGAGGCGCTGGGCCACCTCGGGGCGCTGGTAGAAGCGGGTTTCCAGGGTTTCGCGGATGGTTTCGTGGAGCCAATGCAGGTTCTGCTCCTGGCGGCGGCGCTGGAAGTAGCCGCTTTCCTGGGTTTGCTGCACGTAGCGCTGCACCACTTCCCACACCTCCGGCACGCCCTGCCCGGTCACGGCCGAGCTGGTCGTGACGACGGGGCTCCACTGGCTGGGCGCGAGCGGGTAGAGGTGCAAGGCGTTCTGGTACTCGGCGCGGGCGCGGCGGGCGGCCAGCTCGTTGCCGCCATCGGCCTTGGTGATGGTCACGGCGTCGGCCATTTCCATGATGCCCTTTTTGATGCCCTGCAGCTCGTCGCCGGCGCCGGCTAGCATCAAGAGCAGGAAAAAGTCTACCATGCCGTGCACGGCCGTTTCGCTCTGGCCCACTCCGACGGTTTCCACGAAGATGACGTCGTGGCCGGCGGCCTCGCAGAGCACCAGCGCCTCGCGGGTGCTTTTGGTGACGCCGCCCAGGCTGCGGCCAGCCGGCGAGGGCCGGATGTAGGCCTGCGGGTGCGCGGCCAGCTCGTTCATGCGGGTTTTGTCGCCGAGGATGCTGCCGCCGCCGCGCTGGCTGCTGGGGTCGACGGCCAGTACCGCCAGGCGCTTGCCCTGTTCGCGCACCAGGTGCAGCCCCAGCGCCTCAATAAACGTGCTTTTGCCCACGCCCGGCACGCCCGTAATGCCCACCCGCACCGACCGGCCGGCGTGGGGCAGCACCACGTCCAGCACTTGCTGGGCCAGGGCCTGGTCGGTGGGCAGGGTGCTTTCCACCAGCGTGATGGCCCGGCTGAGCATGACGCGGTTGCCGGAGAGGATGCCGTCGGCGTATTCGGAAACAGAGAAGCGCTTGGCCATCGGGGCAGAAACGGAGTTGGCCGCGGAAAACGGCCCACTGGTATAGTAAACTAGGCGCAAACTACCCTATAATGGTACATTTGACCAACTTTCGCCCTCCGCTTGCGGCGGGTGCCAGGTGTTGGCCTTCTAAATTGCTTTGCCCGTGAACCGGAACTCTACTTCTTTCCTGACCGCGGCGCTGCTGACGCTGGCCGCCGCCGCGCCGCTGCACGCCCAGAACGAGCTCAGTAACTTCACGGCCACCGGCCGCGGCGGCGTCAGCACCACCTTCGCCACCGACTACCAGGCCATCGGCATCAACCCGGCCAACCTGGGCCGAGTGGGTGGCTCACGCGTAGCATTCACCATCGGCGAGGCCGGGGTGGGCGTCAGCTCCCAGTCGCTCACGCGCGACCAGCTGCGCAAGTTCGTGTACAATACCAACGACGAGCTGACGCCGGCCGAAAAGCGCAGCTTCGCTCAGGCCTTCACCTCCGACAACGCCGCCAACCTCAACGCCGATATTACCACCGTGGGGCTGGCCGTGCAACTGCCCGGGCTGGGCGGCATTGCCGTGAGCCACCGCCTGCGCACCGCCGGCCACGTCGGCCTCAACCAGAACGCCGCCGAGCTGCTGTTTCTGGGCAGGGACGCGCCCATCTACGCCAACGCCAGCGCCAGCAACATTCCGCTGGTGTCGGAGGCGCTGGCGGGTACCGACATGCAGTTCGCGGCCACCAGCGAGTTCAACGTGGCCTTTGGCCAGTGCCTGATTGATCTGCCGTTGTTTCAGCTGTCGGCGGGGGCGGGCTACCGCTATATCCAGGGTATCGGTATTCTGGATGTGCGCGTGCAGCCCGGCAACCTGCAGGGTTACAGCTCGTTGTCGCCGGTGTTTGATATCGACTACGGCAGCCTGACCACCAACCCCAGCTTCAACTTCAAGGCCCGCACCAGCGGCCTGCAGCCGGTGGGCAAGGGCAACGGCTTCGATGTGGGCGTGGCAGCCGAAGTTGGCAAGTCGCTGCGCCTGGGTTTGGCCGTTACGGACCTGGGCAGCATGACCTGGGACGGCAACCTGCTCACGGCCAACGACCAGAAGCTCAAGCGGCTGAAATCGGCGGGTATCGGCAGCTATAACTTCATCAAGGAAGCCACCGAAATCTTCGCCTCCGGCACCGACAGCCTGTTTCAGTACCAGACCGGGCTGGAGCGCAAGGCCAGCCTGCCGGCCAAGCTGCGCGCCGGGGTCGGCTTCCGCGTGAGCGAGTTCTTCGAAACCGGCCTCGACGTGACCCTGCCCCTTAACGACGTGGCCGGCAACCTCACCTCGCCCTTCGTGGGCGTGGGCGTCGATTACAAGCCGCTGAGCTGGCTGCGCCTGAGCAGCGGCGTCACGGGTGGCGCCGGCTACGGCCTGAGTTTGCCGCTGGGCTTCACCATTGCCACCTCGGTCTACGAAGCCGGCATCAGCACCCGCGACGTAGTAGGTGCGCTGACTTCGGAGCACCCATACATCTCCGTGGCCACGGGTTTCCTACGGTTTAAATTCGGGAAGATTCAATAGGCTGTCATTGCGAGGACGAAGGACGAAGCAATCCTTCCTTTCGTGGCAGACACAGCCCTTACAGAAAAGCCCTCCGGCAGTAGATTACTACTAATCTAACGCCGGAGAGCTTGCTGCTTAGGAAGGTTTGCCTCAGGTGAGAGGAAGGATTGCTTCGCTCTGCTCGCAATGACAGCCGATTTACTTCCCAGGCTCGGTGATGAAGTTGGGGAGGCCCAGCTTGCTGCGGCGGCCGCCTAGCTTCAGGCCGTCGTCCACGTACTTGGCGGCGTCAGAGTTGGGGTTCTGGATGATGCCCAGGAACTGGTTGTCTTCGCGGGCCACGTAGATGTTGCCGTCGGGGGCGCGCTGCAGGGAGCCCACTTTGCGGTTGGCTGATTTGCCGATGACGGTGGCTTTGCCGGTTTTCAGATCGAACTGGAAGATCTGAGCCTGGCCGCCGCCCTCGCCGTTGCTGGAGCCGTAGAGTTTGCTGCCGTCCGGCGAAAACTCCACGCCGTAGGCTTCGGGGTAAGGCGCGAAGGCCTTCACGTTTTTCACCAGCCCGGTGCTGCGGTCGAAGTCAAATACCTCGTATTTGTTGGCTTCGCGCCACAAAGCCACGGCCAGCTTGCGGCCATCGGGCGAGAACTTCATGGCGCCAATGGCGTTGCGGCCGGGGCCGGCGTGCATGCTGCCCACGTTGCTCATGATGGGCTTGCTCTGCACGCCGTCGGCCGTCACCAGGAAACTCACGAAGGCGTTGGAGTTCCAGCGGTGCGCCACAATCCAGACGTCGCGGCCGTTGGCGTGGCGCACGGCGGCCAGCTTCTCGGCCACCGGCGAAATCAGCAGGGCGTTGGAGCGGGGCACGTCACCAAGGCCGTTTTCGCGGGTCATATCCACGGTGGAGTAGCGCAGGCCGTTGGGGCCGCCCTGGGCGCCCACCGTAAACACGTAGAACACGTTGCCGGAGCCGGGGTCGGGCACGATGAGGGCGCTCTGGGTGCTGGAGTTGGAGCCCATCAGCTTGCGGCCGTTAGGCATCACCTGGTGCTGGCGGTTGAACACGAACTCGCCGTTGGTGTAGAACAGCAGCTGGCCCTGGGCGTTGGTGGCCACCGCCGAGCCTTCGTAGGTGGTCATTTTGCTGGTGAGCAGCGGGGTGGGGGCGCCACCATCGGCCGGGAACGTGAGGCCGGCCTGCTGGCCAAACAGCCAGATGGACTGTTCGCGCTGGGCCTGCGCCGTGCCCGCGCTCAGCAGCGCCAGCAATGGTAAGAGCAAGAGTCGTTTCATGGAAGTAGAGTTCATACGATGCTGCAAACGCAATTTCGTGCCAGAATGAGGTGGGGTGATGAGGTGATGGAGTGATGACGGGAGAAGGTGAACAAGAAGAACGTCATTCCGAGCAGCGCGAGGAATCTCGCGTGCTGATGTGCGCCTCACCTCCCCGGCTCATGCACTAAGCACGCCCAGCACTGTCACCCCAAACCCAAAAATCAAATATCCCACTCACCAGCCAGCAGGCGGGGGAGCAGAGGCTGCAGGATGCGGTAGCTGGCGCCCCAGAGTGGCACGGCGCTATCCACGCGGTAGAACGGGACGCGGCGCGGGCCGGGCCAGCCGGCTAGCTGCCAGGTTTCCTCGGCTTGGTTGGCGGCATCGGCTAGGTGCAGCAATGGGATTTCCAGCACCTCCTCTACCTCGCGGGGCTGCCACTGCCAGGTTTCGGGCCGCTTGATGCCTCCCAGAAATGGCGTGATGCGGAAGCCAGTAGGCACCGCAATGGGCGGCAGCTCGGCCAGAATTTCAATGTCGGCGGCTTGCAGGCCTACTTCTTCCTCGGCCTCGCGCAGGGCTGTGTTCAGCAGTGACCCATCGGTGGGCTCGGGCTTACCGCCCGGAAAGGCCAGCTGCCCGCCGTGCACGCCGAAGCTGCTGCGGCGCACCATCACGAGCTGCAGCTGGCCGGCGGCGTCGCGGAACACGGGCACCAGTACGGCGGAATCACGCAGGGTTTTCGGAATCGGGAAATCGTCAATGGAAAGGGACATGCGGCGAAAGTAGGCAAGTCCGGCGAAGCGGCGCACCGGATAGCGGCGCCGGGCAGAATTGCCGCCAGACAAATCAGAATGCCCTATTCTACGGCGTAGGCACCCTGCGCGTCTACGCCCACCCGGGGCAGCTGGTGCGTGTCCTCGAACTGCTGATAGCCGGCGGCCAGGCTTTGCCAGAAAGCCAGGTGCGGGCTGCTCACGCGGCGCGCCAGGTTTTCGGCGGTCATGTCGAACGGGAAAATGTGGACGGGAATAGCAGGCTGGCCGGCGGCGCGGGCCTCCACCGCCAGCACGTACAGCTCCCGGATGCCGGCATCGGTGATGGGCAGGCAGCCGATGGTAACGTTGGAGCCGTGCAGGAAGATGTCGCCGCCGGGGTCGGGGCCGGCGTGGCGGCGGTCGGCGGCGTTGGGGTAGTCGAGGCCCAGCGAGAGGTGGTACTCGCTGTCGGGGTTGAACCGGTCGATGTGGTAGAAGCCTTCCGGAATCTGCCGGTCGCCGGAGCGGCGCTTGGGGCCCAGCGTGCCCGAGGTGCCGGCCAGGCGGTAGGTACGCAGCAGCACAAACTGGCCGGCGTCCTGCTCGCGGCCCCACACTTCCACCCGGCGCCCCGTCTTGAAGGCCCGCACAAACAGCTCCAGCCGCTCGGGCCGGATGCCATTGCGGCGCAGCAGCTGGTGCAGGCTGGTCTGGTGGAACATGTATGCGGCCCGCACCCGCTCGAAGCGAAGTTGCTGCTGGCGGAAGGCGGGGTTGGGCGTGAGGCTCGTGGAAGCCGGCGCACACAGCGTCAGCAGCAGAGCTGCGGCCAGCAGGATAAGTAAGCGCATAGAGTAGCGAAGGATAGGAGGGGGAGAGCCTGCCGGGCAGGGTTGGCGTTGGAACGCTGAGCGGGCAGGCGGTAGTATCGGGAGTGGAATATATAGAGTCTGATAGGCGCTGTTGGCCGGCCGGGGCGGGAGTTACGTACTGCTGGCATGGCTTCTACTCCTGCTTCCGGCTCCTACACTCCCGATCCGCTGGGCCCCGATTTCGAGCAGCGCCGCCTGCCGCAGCCGCCCGACTACGAAGGGCCGGTGCAGGCCGTGCTGGTGCGCGCCACCGCCGCGCCCGCCACGGGCCGGGCAGTGCTTTACGTGCACGGCTTCAACGACTACTTCTTCCAGACCGAAATGGCCGCGCAGTACACCGCACACGGTTACCGGTTCTACGCCCTCGACCTGCGCAAGTACGGCCGCGCCATCCTGCCGCATCAGCACCCCAACAACGTGCGCAGCCTCACCGAATACTTCGCCGACCTCGACGCCGCGCTGGCCGTGGTGCGTGCCGAGGGCGGGCAGCAGTTGGTGCTCAGCGGCCATTCTACCGGCGGGCTGATTGTGTCACTTTACGCAGCCGCACACCCCAATGCTGTGCCGGCGCTGGTGCTCAATAGCCCGTTTCTGGAGCTGCATCAGGCCCGCATCAAGCGGCTAGGGGTGCCGCTGCTGGCGGCGCTGGGACGCGTGTGGCCCAACCTGCCAGTGCCGGCCGGCCTCTCCGACACCTACGGCCAGAGCCTGCACCGCGCCTACCGCGGCCACTGGGACTACAATCTGGCCTGGAAGCCCAACCACGTATTCGGGGTGAATGCGGGCTGGCTGCGCGCCATCCGGCAGGGGCACGCGCAGGTGAGGGCCGGGCTGGGCATTGCTGCGCCCGTGTTGGTGCTGCACGCCAGCCGCACCGCCGTCGGCCAGCAGTGGTCCGACGACTTCCAACGCGCCGACATCGTGCTCAACGTGGCCCACATCCGCCACCTAGCGCCCCGGCTGGGCCTTAACGTCACGGTGCAGGAAATCCCCGACGGCATCCATGACCTGTTCCTATCGGGCCCGGCAGCGCGGGCGCAGGCCTACCAGACCGTGTTTGCGTGGCTGGCACAGGTGCTGCCGGCGCCGGCCGGGCAGCAGTAAAGTCTGTCCAACTTCCGCTAAGAAACCATGCTGCGCGCAGCTGAAGCCCCCGCACTGCCGACCAATTCCCATCGTCTGGCTCCCCCTCTCCCCCTGGAGAGGGGGCTGGGGGGGGGCGCCTACCTGCACGATGCGCCAAAGCTGTTTCAGCCAGCTTCGCAGCAAACCTTACTTCCACATCGCCAAAACATGCACTGGGCCCCGGTACTTCTACTATCATGCGCTCTGCTTTTGCCTATATCGGCCTGCTGGCTGCTTTCCTGATGAATCCCGTGTCCATTCCGGCCCAGACGGCTCCGAAACCAACATCCGTGGCGGCGCTGCTGAAAGCCAGCCGCTGGCAGCAGCGCGTACTGCTGCTCTACGCGCCCACTGCCACCGACCCCGCGCTACTGCGGCAGCGGGAGCTGCTGCGCGGCGCAGGGCCCGAGCTGGAAGCCCGCCAGCTGCTGGTGCGGGAGCTAGTGGGCAGCACGCTGTCGGCTGCCGATGCGCGCTACCTTGCGCAGCAGCTGGGCGTCGCGCCGGGCGGCTTTGCCGTGGTGCTGATTGGCAAGGATGGCGGGGTGAAAAAGCGCGCCACGCAGCCCCTGCCGCCGGCCAGCCTGTTTGCCACCATCGACGCCATGCCCATGCGCCGGCAGGAAATGCGCCAGCAGCCGTAGCTTCGGCGCCTGAATCTTCGGGCCTCTACCACGATGTAGAGACGCCTAATTGCGTCTCGCCGTTGAACAACAGTCCGTCTTGTGGCGCGGCCGATGAGACGCAACCAGGCGTCTAAACACCAGGCCCACGGCCTCTCAACCCTCCCGAAAGAATGAATACCACGCAGCTGTTTGCCTTCCTCACAGAGCTGGCCCGCCACAACGAGCGGGACTGGTTTCAAACCCATAAACCCACCTACGAGCAGCTGCGTCGCGAATTTGAAGCGGCCGTGACTGGCTGGCTGCGCGAGCTGACGGTTTCCGACCCGCGCCTGGCCGGCCTGGAGCCCAAGAAGACCCTGTTCCGCATCTACCGCGACGTGCGCTTCTCCAAAAACAAAGACCCGTTTAAAACCCACTTCAGCGCCTACTTCTCGGAGGGGGGTAAGGCGGGCACCGGGCCGGGCTATTACGTGCAGCTGGGCCCCCACGGCCAGACGCTGCTGGCGGGCGGCATCTACGTGCCCGAAAAAGACCAGCTCACCCGCATCCGGCAGGAAATCGACTATAACGGGCCGGCGCTGCACCAGCTGCTGGAGGCGCCGGAGTTTCGGCGCTACTTCTCCGGCCTGGGCGGCGAGAAGCTGAAAAAGGCGCCGGCCGGCTACCCCGCCGACCACCCCGATCTGGAGCTGCTCAAGCACAAAAGCTTCGTCGTGACCCACCACATTTCCGATGTCACCGTGCATCAGCTTGATCTGGATACCTACGTGCCGGCCGTTTTCCGGGCCCTGCAGCCGTTCTGCGAGTTTCTGCGCGAAGCCGTGGAGTAGCGCCAAGCCACTGGAGGGCGCGAAATGCGCAGCCGGCGGCGCGGCGCGAGCAACTGGCGCTTACCTTCGCGTGTGCTCAGCTCGTTTACGCATGATGTGGTGATTGTGGGCGCCGGTCCGGCTGGGGCGGCGTGCGCGCTGGCGCTGCGCCACAGCGGCCTGCGCGTGGCCCTGCTCGATAAGGCCCGTTTCCCGCGCGACAAAGTCTGCGGCGACGCCATTCCGGGCCCCACGCTGCGCCACCTCAGCCGCCTCGATGCCACCTACGGCCCCGAGCTGCACGCCTTGCTGGCCCCGCACCGCACCGATGCCCGCTACAGCCGCCTGCTGGCGCCCGGCGGCCGTAGCCTGCGCATCCGCTGGCACAACCCCGCCTTCAACTGCGCCCGCCTGCCTTTTGATGATGCCCTGCTGACACTGGTGCGCCGCCACACCGCCACCGAAATCCTGGAAAACTGCGCCATCCGGCGTATTGCGCTTGATGAAACTGGCGTAACGATTCAACTGGCCGAGGCCGGCCGGGAACCGCTACGGGCGGCGCTGGTTATCGGCTGCGACGGAGCCAACTCCGTGGTGGCCCGCCAGGTGGGCGCCGCCGCGCAGCTCGACCGCGCCCACCACTGCGCCGCCGTGCGCGCCTACTACGACGGCGTAGCCGACGCGCCCACCGATACGTCGGATTTCTATTTTCTGCGCGAGTTTGGGGCGGGCTACTGCTGGGTGTTTCCGGTGGGCGGCGGGCGCTACAACGTGGGCTTGGGCGTGCTGTCGGAGGAAGTGGCAGCGCGCCGGCTCGATCTGAAGGCCGAGCTGCGGCAGCTGCTGGCCACCCATCCGCACCTGGCCCCGCGCTTTGCCGGTGCCGGGCTGCTGACGCCCATCACCGGCTTCGGGCTGCCGCTGGGCGGCTCCGGTCGGCCCGTGCACGGCCCCCGCTGGCTGCTCTGCGGCGACGCCGCCGCCCTCATCGACCCGCTACAGGGCCACGGCATCGACAAAGCCGTGCACAGCGGCATCCTGGCCGCCGGGCAGGTGCTCCGCAGCTTCCAAACAGGCCGCTTCGACCAGGAGTTTCTGAGCGAGTACGCCCGGCAGGTGAAGCACCACATCGGGCGGGAACTGACGCGCCGCTACCGCCTCATGCAGCTGCTGGCCGGCAAGGCCTGGCTGGTAGATCTGGCGGTGCGCGCCGCCGCCTGGCCCTGGCTGCAGCGCCGCCTCGTGCGGCTGGTAGGGTAGTAGCCTCTCTGTCTGGTTAAATCAGAACGCGACGCCGGGTTTTTCGTGCGTGTGCCGCCGGGAGCAGTAGCGCGAACTTTGTAGTTCGCGCTACTGCTCGCCGTTAGAACAGTTGATACGGCGCGGGGACGCGAACTACAAAGTTCGCGCTACTGCTCGCTGCTTACTCGTCTTTCTGCTTCCGGAAATCGGGGTTGAAGTTGAGGCTGAGCTGCAGGGCGCGGTTGTGCTCGAACACCACGCCGTCGTCGTGCTGCACAATCTGGTTGAGGTAGCTGGCTTCCACACTCAGGGCCTCCGTGAACTGGTAGCCCAGGCCTGCGTAGAGGCGGTTCTGGTTGAACACCTGTGCCACGCCGGGCCCATAGGCCAGAAACACCTCGTCGGAGGCCAGGGCGTAGAGCGTCTGGGGCTCGATGGTGGGGCGGGTGAGCGGAAACTGCAGCTGCAGGCGGTAGCGGGAGCGGTAGTTGCGCGGCGCGTAGGCGGTTTCGCCGGGGTTGCGCAGCCAGCGGAAATCCTGGATGTAGCGGTGCGCGAGCTGTAGCCGCCCGATTTCGTCCTGCAAATCGGCGCGCAGGTAGAAGCGCCGCTCGTGGGTGCGGCCGGTGTCGGGGAAGTCGCCGTAGGGCAGCGAGAGCAGGTACACGTAGCCGGGCGTGAGCGTGAGCCGCTTGGTGGCGTGGTAGTTCAGGCCCAGCCGGTAGAAATACTGCTGCGGGTCGCGCAGGCCGTGGGTGCGGCGCAGCTGAAACTCGGTGTGCAAACCCCAGCGCTTGGTCAGGCGCGCATCACTGAACCAAGCCAGCCAGACGTTGTGGTTCCGGTCCTGAATGGTGCCGGTAGGGGCCGGCTGCACCTGAGCGGCAACGGGTAGTAGGCTGCTGGCCAGCAGCGCCGCCGCAGAGAGAAAAAATACACGCATGCTTAGCCTAACGCAATTCCGGCCGTCCGGATGCCGCGAGGTCGTTCAATCCCTGTTTCACGCACTTCAACTGAAAGAGCCCCGGCTTCATCAGATTGGGGTTCTAAACGAGGCGGTCTGCTGGCACCTTTGAGCTATCCATCCGCCCTTTACTGCCTGTATCTCATGAAAAAGCCTGTCTTAGCCATCGTCACGCTGCTTACGTTCCTGGTCGCCGTGTATGCGCCTCGTTTTGTTAATCCGTGGCTGGGGCTGGTGCCCGGCCAGCTGGCGCCCGGCCTGTATGTGCTGTACATGGCACTGTGGTGGCTGGGGCTGCCGCTACTGGCGCTCAGCGGCCTGTATGGCTGGCGCCGAGCAGTGCCCGAGCTGGGCTGGCAGGCCTCAATGGGGGTGGGTCTGGCTATGGGCCTGGGATGCACGCTGCCGATGCTGCTGGGCTATCTGGCCGTTTTTCAACTCACCAGCACCACCGGGACGGTGCTGGCCGGCAGCCTGCTGCGGGGCGCCGTCTGGGCCGGACTGGGCGAAGAAACGCTGTTCCGGGGCTTTCTGTTTGGGCAGCTGACGCGGCGCGTTCGGTTTCCGTGGCTGCTCACCATCCTCATCGAGTCGGGTATCTTCGCCACGGGTCACCTCTACCAAAGCCACGACCTGGCCTCGGCGGTGGGCGTGCTGGCCGTCACGTTTGGGGGCGGCGTGTGGTTTGGCTGGCTCTACAAAAGCTGGAACAATCTGTGGGTGCCCATCTGCCTGCACATCTTTATGAATGCCTGGTGGATGCTGTTCGACGTCTCGGACTCAGCGGTAGGCAACCTGTGGGCGAACGTATTTCGGGTGCTGACCATTGCCCTGTCGGTGGCGGCTACACTCTGGTACCTGCGTCGGCCCCAGCAGCCAGCGCCGGCGGCCGCGCTGGTGGCCTAGCAATAAAGGAGGGGTAGAGCAGACGGCCGGAGCTTCCATTTTCAGCTGGAAAACACGTACTTCGGCAGGTTGGCCGTTACGCTATTCTACCGCTGGTTATGCAGAATTACTATCGAATCCTGGGTGTGTCCTCAACGGCGCCGGCGGCCGAGCTGGAGCGGGCCTACCGAGCCCTGCACGCCCGCCTGAGCAAGCGCGCCGCCCGCGACCCGGCCCTTAACGAGCGCCTCACCGAAGCCTACAGCGGCCTGCAGATTCTGCTAGACCCGCGCCGCCGCTGGGCCTACGACCAACTGCTGGCCCAGCAACCCACGCCGCCGCTGTCCGGCTCCCGCGCCCTGCTGCACCGCTACGCCCCGGTGGCCCGCTGGCTGAATGTGGCGCTGCTGGCGTTCTGCGCCCTGCTGGCTCTGGACGTGGCGCTGCCCCTGCGCGAACTGCCCGGCGAGCTGGTGCTGCGCCGCACGCTGGTATCGGTGAGCGTATCGGCTGCCAATCCGCAGGTGGCCTACGACATCCGCACGCCGCTCACCCGGTTCCGGCTGGCCAGCAGCATTGCGCCCCGCGCCCGCGAAGGCCAGTTCCTGACGGTGTGGCGCACGCCGCTGCTGGGCGTGGTGCGGCGCGTCAGCTCGCCATCGTCGGTAGAGGGGGCGGCGCCGTTTGAGCCGTACGGCACCGGCGTGTATGGTGGGGCGCTGGCGGCGCTGCCGGTGGCGCTGCTGCTCACGGCGGCGCTGGGCGCGTGGCCGGGCCGCTCGGCCGAAATGCGGGTGAACACGGCCGTGGCCGGCAGTTTGCTCTGGCTGCTCACGGTGGTGGTGATGTGGCTGTTTTGAGTGGGGGAGAGGCTGAGCTGAGGCGCAGGCAGGCGCAGGTCGGTAACGAGAAGTTGGAACAAGCGTACTGCCTTCTGACTTTCTGTATCTCTCCTTTACAATTCACCAGTTCACGTTTCCTTCCGAATGGCCGATTCTCCTGCCTCCGCTTCCGAAAACCTGTTGTTCGATGCTGCCCGCCGTGGCGACCTAGCTGCGCTACGGCAGCTGCTGGCCGCGGGCGCTGACGTCAACGCCCGCAACGACCGGGGCTTCTCGGCTCTGGTGCTGGCCGCCTACGACAACCACCCCGACGCCGTAAGCCTGCTGCTCGAAGCCGGCGCCGACCCCAACCTGCAGGATGCCAGCGGCAACACCGCCCTGATGGGCGTGGCCTTCAAGGGCTACACCGACATTGCGGGGCTGCTCATCGGGCGCGGCGCCGACCTCAATGCCCGCAACGGCACCGCCAGCACGGCGCTCATGTACGCGGTTATGTTCGGCCGCAACGACATGGTAACCAGTCTGCTGAAAGCCGGCGCCGACGCTGCCCTGCGCGACGGGCGCGGCCTCTCCGCCCGCGACCTGGCCGGGCAGCACAACAACAGCCAGGCCCTGGAGCTGCTGCCGGCATAAGCTGAATGAATCAGTAGCACGTCATTAGAACGTCATTCCGACTGAGAGAACGTCATTCCGAGCGAAGGCGGAGCCGGAGCCGAGGAATCTCGCCAGTGTAGTAAACTCAATTCTACCACACTGGCGAGACTCCTCGGCTCCGGCTCCGCCTTGCTTGGAATGACGTTCTGTATTACAGTAACTCGTGCAACTCCAGCGTTTCGCCGGCCTGGAGGGCGTGTACTGTCACGCCATCGGCTGGTGTGAGGTGGGCGCGGAGCTGGGCGGGCGTGCCGGTGAGGGTGGGGTAGGTGCCGTAGTGAAACGGCACCACGTGCGGCACGCGCAGCAGCCGGGTGGCGTGGGCCGCTTCCAGTGGCCTCATAGTGTAGCGGCCCCCAATGGGCAGAAGCGCCGCCGTGGGCTGGTAGAGGTCGGCCAGTAGGCGCATGTCGCCGAAGAGGCCGGTGTCGCCGGCGGCGTAGAGCACGGTGCCATCGGAGAGGTCCAGCACGTAGCCCACGCTTTCGTGGGGGGCGGTGGTGGTGCCGTCGGGCAGGTCGATGTGGGCGGTGTGCTGGGCGCGGGTCATGGTGAGCTGCAGGCCGGCCACGACAATGCTGCCGCCTACGTTCATGGGCTCGGCCTGCTCGCGCGGCAGCCCTTGCTGGTGCAGATAGAAGCGCACCGGGGCCGGAGCCACCAGCACGGCCCCGGTGCGTGCCAGCAGCGCCAGCAGCTGCGAGTCCATGTGGTCGTCGTGGCCGTGGGTGATGAGCACCAGGTCGGCGCGCTCGGGGTGGCGCAGGGTTTCCGGCACGAACGGGTTGTCGTTCAGCCACGGGTCGATGAGCACTACTAGCCCCTCCGGCGTGGTGAGGCGGAAGCTGGCGTGGCCGAGAAACTGGAGCTGCGTGGTAGTGGGCATAGAGCAATGCAGTAGGAAGTAGGCGAAAGTAGCTTGCCGCCTCGTTTTTCGCCAACACCAACCCCTGATGCCTGTCGGCACGGCTGAGTTGCCTGCTACAAGTGCGGAAACGAATGCCCATCAAATAGGCGCCAGCTTACGGCTACGTAGCGGGTGCGCGGAATGGCGTAGTAGCCATCGGCGGTGCCAAAGCTCATCAACTGACCAGTCAGGCGGCTTTCCTGGCGATGGGCGGCGGAGCTGACGTCATTGAGGGAGTGGCTGTGGTTGCGGCGGTAGCCCACAGCCAGCGTCCAGCGGCGGTAGTGGGCGCCAGCCTCTGCGTAGCGGCCGCCCGCTCGGCTGCGGTAGGAGCTGGGCGCGTGACGCGACGCGGCCGCAGGGTTTAGGCCCTGCATGAAACTACTGCCGACGGGCAGCGCAATACCGTCCAGCTCCCGGCTTGCCACGCCGTCGTAGCGCGCTTCCGATTGCACATTGGCCCACTTCGTGACGCTCCAGCCCGCGCCGGCAAACAGGCGCCATTGCTGGCCCACGGGCAGTTGGTAGCGCACGCCCAGCGTGGCCGTCAGGGCGGTGGCCTGCAGGCGGTAGGTTTTGGTAGGGAAATCGGGGTGGCCGGTGTTGAACTGCTGGCGGTAGCCGCCAAACTGCCGCGCCGTGCCCTCGGCGTGCAGCGCCCAGCGCCGCCCCGGCGACTCCAGCCCCAGCTGCAGCCCGCCCATCGGCCGCAGCTTCGCGTCCATGTCTTCGCCCAGAAGATACAGCGGCTCCACTACCTGGCCGGTTTCGTAGTAGCCGGCGTACGGAAAGTTGTTTTCCCACTGCATGGTTGGCTTAGCCAAACCCACCGTGGGGCCGGCATACCAGGTCCAACGGCGCGGTGCAGGCTGGACTAGCGAATCGGGAGAGGCGGCAATCGGGGCCGGCGCCGACAGCGCCGCCAAAAGCGTAAAAACGGGTAGCATACAACAAGCAGAATAGGAGGTGAATAACACTTCCTGCCCCACGTCGAAAAACCGCGCCAGTTTCCGGCTCTGGCTAACTGAACTTCCCGCAATGGCGCGGCCCCGACCCGGAAATGAAACCGGCCCGCTGGTGGGCGGGCCGGGGCGCATTACTTGATGTTGGAAACGTCGAAGGTAGTTTGCTGGGCCACGAAGCCCGGTAGCTGCGTGCGGCGCAGCAGCGCGGCCAGCGGCGGTGGCAGCTCGGCTACTGTGAGCGGCTGCAGCGGCCGGGCCACGAGGTAGTAGCGCGGGTCGTGGTGGTCGTGGAGATTGGTTTTGGCGAACGAGAACAGGCCGCTGCGGGCGTAGCGGGCGGCGCCGGGGTAGCCGCCATCGGCCGCGTCGGTGGTGGCCTGCGCCCCGCCGGCCGCCGGCTCCGGCCGCGTCAGGAAATACTGGTGCAGCTCCAGCAGCGCCGCCTCATCCGCCGCCACCGATTCGGGCAGGACGCCGCCGCCGGAAGCTACGTGCAGGATGTGGCCGGCCTCGTCGGTGGCAAACCAGTCGATATCGGTGTCTTCTTGCTCTGTTTGGTTGATGCGCATGAAAATCTGAGTTGATGAGTAGGCTTGCTGGGTGGCTGGCCCGCTATGGGTGTTGTTTTCGGTCTGTGCTGGCCGGCTGCCCGGTTGCTGCCGCCGGCGGCGCCGTCAGGAAATCTGCACTACGCCTTCGATGTGGGTGAGGGCCCATTGCTCCAGCTGCTGCAGAATGGGGGCCAGCTGCTGGCCTTTGCCGGAAAGATGGTAGGTAACTTCGGGCGGAAAGCCGTTGTGCACGGTGCGCTCAACCAGTGTGGCCGCTTCCAGCTGGCGCAGCTGCTCCAGCATCACCTTCTTCGACACCCGCGGAATCTCGCGCCACAGCTCGCTGAACCGCCGCGGCCCCGCCGATAGATGGAAGATGATAATCGGCTTCCATTTGCCCGAAATCTGGTCGAGCGCCACCTTGGCGGCGCAGCATTCGATGTCGTGGTAGGTGTGGCGCATGGCGGCGAAACGAACAGGTAAACAGGTAACCAGCCGGTAACCTTCTTGAGCCCACGGCAGGGCGGGGGTACCTTTAGCCCGGAGGAGGCTGGCGGTCGGCAACGGCGGCGGCTTCCAGTCAAGGTAGTGCTTAACCCCCTTTTTCGATGCAAGTTCAACTAATTCGCCATGCCACGCTGCTGCTGAAAGTGGCCGGCAAAACCATCCTGGTAGACCCCATGCTGGCGCCCCGCTTCCAGTACGACCCCGTGGCCATGTCTGCCGGCACCAACCAGCGCATTCCGCTGGTCGACCTGCCTTTTGCCTCCGCCGAGCTGCCGCAGCTGCTGGCCTCGCTCGATGCCGTGCTGCTCACCCACACGCATCGCGACCATTGGGACGCCGCCACCCAGGAGCTGCTCGACAGACACCTGCCCATCCTGGTGCAGCCCGCCGACACGGAAACCCTGCGCGCCCAGGGCTTCACGAACGTGCTGCCGGTGGAAAACCAGCTCGACTGGGAAGGCATCCGGCTGTACCGCACCGGCGGCCAGCACGGCACCGGCGAAATCGGGCAGAAGATGGGCACCGTTTCGGGCTTTGTGGTGGAGGCCGACCAGGTGCGCCTCTACATTGCCGGCGACACCATCTGGTGCCCGGAAGTAAGCGCCGCCCTCGACCAGTACCAGCCCACGGCCATCGTGCTGAATGCCGGGGCGGCCCAGTTCCAGGTCGGCGACCCTATCACGATGACGGCCGCTGAAGTAGTGCAGGTGGCCCACTACGCGTCGCAAGCCACGGTGCACGCCGTGCACACCGAAACCGTCAACCACTGCACCGAAGACCGGGCCACCACCCGGGCGCAAATAGCGCAACACGACCTCACCGCCCGGGTACACGTGCCGGCCGACGGCGAATGGCTAACGCTGTAGAAGCACAAGTAGCACCTCCCCACATGGCAAAAGGCCGCAGCACCAAACGCCCCGCCACAAAAGCAAAACGGCCCGTCACTGACGGGCCGTTTTGCTTTCAGGTGGTGCCAGTGGCACACAGATACTCCGGCTTCATTCCAGCAGCGCCGCCACCGACCACCTAGCTACTGACGCTGCCTGAAGCTACGTGCAGGAGTTGCCTGGCCTCGTCGGTAGTTGGCTGTTGTTAGGGGAGATCCGCATGCGTGTCTGATTCAGTGGCTTGTTCCCAGCGGGCAATCAGCATTTGCAGTCTGGTAGGTGCCGTGCTTCAGGCTAAAGTAAAAGCAGGATTTTTTGGCTAAATACTGCTGATAGACTTTCGTAAAGTCGTCATCTAGCGAGGTTATGTAGCCCTGGTTCACTGACTTGTTCAACGTGATTATACCTGTGCAGCGGCCTTTTTTTAGTACGAAAGCAGTGATGAAAAAAGGGTTGCTACCAGACAGCAGCTTCCCACGGTCATCTACAACCGGAATAGTGATGAAGGAGGCAGATGCGTGGGCCTGCTTCCGCGACTGAAAAAAGCTGATGCCTGAAGCGGGGTCAGAAGGCATTAGCCAGGTCTGCTGACGAAAGAAACACTGCCGGAGTATCTGAAGCTGCTCACGGTTGCCTACATCTTTGCTTGCTTGGGCAAAAGAGTGGCAAGGCATAAGGGCAACGCAAAGTGCTCCAATAAATCCAGGTGTTAATCCATAAAACAGGCTTTGGCAGACTCGCACAAACTGCCGCTCATTTATTCTGCTTTTTGGATTCTTATTCTGCATAGCAAAGTGTATTTAGAGGTGCCTATACACTGCTTGTTGTTTGGTTTTTATGCCATGTTATTCCGGTTTTCAATATGGCCTAATATGCGTTCATGTAATCTGTTCTCAATATGCTTGCTCTCTGATATATTCGATACGGTCGTACCATTCATAAACCAGTAACTGCGCCCGTCGTCAAAGTGTATTTTTGAATAGAATACACTGGCCTTGGATAGTGACTTGTAATCTTGAAACGAATAATGTCTGGTTAATAAAATATGCTCAATTGCTATGCTCTTCTCCATGAGAGTGATGTTGGGTATAAGAATCATAGCTAGTGACAGGAAAAATGCAAGTATGCAAATAATTGTCATGATTGGCTCTTGTTGATGCAAAAGGCCTTAAGTGGCTATTGTCGCCATCATAGGAAGTATAAGTAATAAAATAATCCATTTTTTAATTTAGATGAGTGGAATCCTGCAGGAGTATTTTGCATAATTTATTAGGCTTTATGAATTGCTGATACAATCCCCCAGCTTCTCCAGAATCTCCTGCGCCGCCACGGTAATGAAGGCCTCGGCACCATCATTGCCATAGCGGCGCAGGAGTTGCCCTGCCTCGTAGGTGGCGAAGCAGTTAATGTCGGCGTCGAGTTGGTCGGCAGGGGAGATGTGCATGAAAGATAAACTAATTTGCTTCGGTTGAATTACCTTCTAGCTTTAAACCCCTTTATTTTAAAGGGGCATAAATAGTTTTTAGCTTCACGATACTTGTCAGGATGCCCTATAGTGTTAATGTCAGGAGCGGTATCCTTGTGGCGAACGGTGCCTCCAAGTACAATAATTTCTGGGCGACACCTTGCCATTCGACTGGCTACCGTATCTGCCATAGAAAAATAACCAGCTCCGCTAACGTTTAAAACCCGGAGTTTAGGAAACATGCAAAAGTCAATCGGTGGAGTTTTAAAACGGTTAAAGCGGAAATACTCACCACCACCTCGCCCCTGCATATGGAGATATCCTCCCGCTGGTCGGTGTTTAAGGTGAAGTTCATATTTCCAGGCGCGAGGATAGAACCACAAATTGCGCAATTTCATGCCCAACAAAATGGCTTCAACATTTTGAAGTCTAGCCAATGAACCTGGAAGGCTATCCAAGTTTTGGCCGCGTAAATCAAGGACGCGCACTTTATCAGGCTGTTGAAGTGCAGTTGCTAAATCATTATACACGCCCCGTCGTTGTGCTTGCGCACTCAAGCATATCAAAGAAAAAATGAGAAATAATGCTGGTTTTGTCATGCATTTAAACTGAATCTACTCCCCCAGCTTCTCCAGAATCTCCTGTGCGGCAATGGCAATGACGGTGCCGGGGCCGTAGACGCCGGCCACGCCGGCGTTGTAGAGGAAGTCGTAGTCCTGGGCCGGGATGACGCCGCCGGCAATGACGAGGATATCGTCGCGGCCGAGCTGCTTGAGGTCGTGGAGCAGCTGCGGAATCAGGGTTTTGTGGCCGGCGGCGAGGCTGCTCACGCCCACTACGTGCACATCGTTTTCGGCCGCCTGGCGGGCTACCTCGTCTGGGGTCTGGAACAGCGGGGCAATGTCCACGTCGAAGCCCACGTCGGCGAAGGACGTGGCAATGATTTTGGCGCCCCGGTCGTGGCCGTCCTGGCCCATTTTGGCCACCATCATGCGGGGGCGGCGGCCTTCCTTCACGGCAAAGGCATCGGCGGCGGCGCGGGCCTTGGCAAACTCCTCGTCGTAGTCCATCTCGGCCGAATACACGCCCGAAATGGCGCGAATGGTGGCTTGGTGGCGGCCATATACTTTCTCCAGTGCATCGGAAATCTCGCCCAGCGTGGCGCGGTGGCGGGCGGCCACTACGGCCAGGGCCAGCAGGTTGTCGGCGCCGGAGCGGGCGGCTTCCGTGAGGGCCTCCAGGGCGGCCTGCACGGCGGCCTGGTCGCGGGTGGCGCGGATGGTTTTCAGGCGCGCAATCTGCGACTCGCGCACGGCGTCGTTGTCGATGTCGAGCACGTCGAGCTGCTGCTCCTCGCTGGGGCGATACTTGTTCACGCCCACAATGATTTCCTTGCCCGAGTCGATGCGCGCCTGCTTGCGGGCCGCGGCTTCCTCGATGCGCATCTTGGGCAGGCCGGTTTCAATGGCCTTGGCCATGCCGCCCAGCTCTTCCACTTCCTGCATCAGGGCCCAGGCCTTGTTGGCCAGCTCGTGCGTCAGGGTTTCCACGTAGTAGGAGCCGCCCCAGGGGTCTACCACGCGGGTGATGTCGGTTTCGTGCTGGAGGTAGAGCTGGGTGTTGCGGGCAATGCGGGCCGAGAAGTCGGTGGGCAGGGCAATGGCCTCGTCGAGGGCGTTGGTGTGCAGGCTCTGGGTGCCGCCCAGGGCCGCGGCCAGGGCTTCCACGGCGGTGCGGGCCACGTTGTTGAACGGGTCCTGCTCGGTGAGCGAGTAGCCCGAGGTCTGGCAGTGCGTGCGCAGGGCCAGGCTCTTAGGGTTCTGAGGCTCGAACTGCTTCAGCAGCTTGGCCCACAGCATGCGGCCGGCGCGCAGCTTGGCAATTTCCATGAAGTGATTCATGCCAATGGCCCAGAAAAAGCTCAGGCGGGGCGCAAACTGGTCGATGGTCATGCCCGCTGCCAGACCGGCGCGCACGTACTCCAGGCCGTCGGCCAGGGTGTAAGCCAACTCGATGTCGGCGGTGGCGCCGGCTTCCTGCATGTGGTAGCCCGAGATGCTGATGCTGTTGAATTTAGGCATGTGCCGCGCCGTGTAGGCGAAGATGTCGGCAATGATGCGCATGCTCGGCAGGGGCGGGTAGATGTAGGTGTTGCGCACCATGAACTCCTTCAGAATGTCGTTCTGAATGGTGCCCGCCAGCTTCTCCGGCCCCACGCCCTGCTCCTCGGCCGCCACAATGTAGAACGCCAGCACCGGCAGCACGGCCCCGTTCATGGTCATGCTCACCGACATCTGGTCCAGCGGAATCTGGTCGAACAGAATCTTCATGTCCTCCACCGAGTCGATGGCCACGCCGGCCTTGCCCACGTCGCCCACCACCCGCGGGTGGTCGGAGTCGTAGCCGCGGTGCGTAGCCAAATCGAAGGCCACGCTCAGGCCCTTCTGGCCGCCGGCCAGGTTGCGGCGGTAGAAGGCGTTGCTTTCCTCGGCCGTGCTGAAGCCCGCGTACTGCCGGATGGTCCAGGGGTTCTGCACATACATGCTAGCGTAGGGCCCGCGCAGAAACGGCGCCTGCCCCGCCCCGAACCCGAGGTGGTCGAGGTGCTGCACGTCGTGGGCGGAGTAGTGGCTTTGGAGCTGGATGCCCTCGGGCGTCACGGTGGCCGCCTCAGCCGCCGGAGTAGCCGGCAGCGGCGCGTCGTTGTAGGCTATCTGGGAGAAGTCGGGTTTCATCTGGGATTGGGACGGTGGGTGCTAGCTGTCATCCTGAGCCGAGCGAAGGAACTTATCACGTTGGCACGAGACGTAACAACTATGGTCGTTCGAGTGGCATAAGGTCCTTCGCTCCGCTCAGGATGACAGGGACCTGTGACCTAAAATCTATTTCTTCCCCTGCAGCCGCGCCAGCACGTCTTCGGTGCTGTAGCCCTGCACGGTGAATTCCTGGAAGCCGAACACACGGACGGCTTCCTGCAGCGTGGCCAGGTCGGCGGTGAGCAGGGTGGGGGGCAGGAAGTCGGCGTCGTCGGGGATGTTGCGGACAAAGCGCGCGAGGCGGGCAAACTGTTCAGGTGTGGCGTACATCAGCGTGGCCTGCTCGGCTGAGGAAAACAGCACCGACAGCGTGCCTTCCGGGTGCGACTCCCGCAGCTCGGGCCGCTCGGCGGCCGGCAGCAGCCGCAGAAACGACTCCACAATCAGCTGGTTGGTGTGGGCGCCCAGCAGCACCACCGTTGCGCGCTTCTTCTTTTTCTCGCGCCGCTCGAAGTGCAGGCTGGTAGCCAGCCGCAGCACCTCCGACGGATACGTGGCCCGCGTAGAGTCGAACTCCGGGCTGCGCAGCAGCTTCTTGGGGTTGAAGCTGAATTTCTCCTTAGGATTCTGAAACCGGTTGGTGCCCACCACCACCTGCTCGCCGTTGGCGATGCGCCGGAACTGCGCCTGCGCGGCCTGGTGCAGCTCCTGCATGGCCAGGCCAATGGCCGCCGGCAGGCCGCCTTCAGCCTGCAGCCGCTGAAACAGGGCCCAGGCCTCGCGCGCTAGCGTGTCGGTGAGGGTTTCGAGGTAGTAGGAGCCGGCGGCGGGGTCAGCTACGGCGCCTAGGCCGGCTTCTTCGCGCAGCAGCACCGAGAGGTTGCGCGCCAGCCGGTCCGAAAACTCGTTCGGGGCTTGGTAGAGTGCATCGAAGGGGCGTACGCTGAGCACGTCGGCTCCGCCCAGCACAGCGCTCATGGCCTCGGTGGTCACGCGCAGCAGGTTGGTGTGGGAGTCAAGAGTGGTCTGGCTCCAGGAAGCGGTTTCGGCCAGGATGGGCACCTGCGCCGCTTCGGGCGGCAGGCCGTAGGCGTGGCAGAGCGTGGCCCACACCTGGCGCAACGCCCGGAGCTTGGCCAGTTCGAAAAAGTAGTTGGGGTTGGTGGCTGTGTGCACCCGCAGCGCCGCCGCCACGTCGGCCACGCTCAGCGTGTCGTCGGGCAATTCGCTGAGGTAGGTGGCCGCTGCTGCCAGCGCAAAGGCTATCTGCTGCGAGGCCGTGGCGCCGCGGTTGCCGTAGTAGGCCACGTCCAGCGTGAGGGCCCGGAAATCGGGCATGCCTTTGGTGAGATGCAGCACCTCGCGCAGCTCCCGCAGCTGGCCCGTCAGGTCAGGCAGGTGGTTGGTAATGGGGTCGAATTGCAGAAAGCCGCGCAGCATGGGCGTGCCGGTTTCCAGCAATTGCCGCACCAGCGCGGCGGGGCTGGCCGTGAGCGAGTAGCCTATATAGGTGTCGGCGAGGGGCAGCTGCTCGTGCAGAAACTCCACGTCGAACGCCGCGGCATCGGCCAGCACGAAGTGGGCGCCCTCGGCCCCGCGGGTCAGGGCCTCGGCGGCGCGCCGGATGGCGGCGTGGCCGTTATTGAGGGCCGGCACGGCGTAGGCGGGCACGTTGCGCCAACGGTTGCCGGCCGTAAGGCGCAGCTGCGGGGCGGGTTGCTCGGGCAGGGCGTCCAGGGCTTCGCGGTGGTAGAAGGGCTCCAGCGTGAAGCCGTCGGGGGTGAGCCAGCGCAGGGTGGCCGGGTCGGCGCCCTTCAGGTCCCGCTCGATGCGGGCCTGCCAGGCGGCTGTCGTGACAGGTTCAAACTCCGAAAAGGTGACGGGCGCGAAATGCGGCGTATCGGACATAGCCAAAGGCACAGAGAAAGTGGGAAGGGAACAGGCGGGTTAAAGATACCGCATCAAGCCGGAAAGGCCGGTAAATAATGCGGGCCAGGGCAGCGCCCGCTCGCCCGGCACCACCTTGGCGTGCACCGGCCGAATAGTCGGGCGGGCAGATTACCTTTGCGGTCCGTTTCTTCCCTGACCTGATGCAACTCCTTCGTTCCCGGACGGCTGCGCTTAGCCTGCTGGCGGCTGTGGCCCTGTTTCCTGCCTGCCAGCGCGCCACCTACGTTGCCAAGCCGCAGCTGGCCCCCACCACGGCCCAGCCCGTAAGCAGCAGCCTGCCCGACGACGCCACGGCCGCCGCCACCATTGCGCCTTACCGCCAGCGCGTCACCGAGCAGATGACCACCGTGCTGGGCACGGCTCCGGTGGCCATCACCAAGAATCCGGGCGAGTCGCCGCTGGCCAACTTCGTAGCGGATTTGCAGCGGGTGCGCGCCGCCCGCGAAACCGGCCAGGCCATGGATCTGGGCGTGATGACCAATGGTGGCCTGCGCGCCCCGCTGCCGGCCGGTGCCATCACCACCGGCTCGGTGTTCGAGCTGATGCCGTTTGAGAATGAGCTGGTGGTGCTGGAAGCTCCCGGCGAAGTGGTGCAGCAGCTCTTTACCTATGCGGCCCGCGTGAAAATGGCCGTGTCGGGCGCCACTTACACCGCTACGGCGGATGGCAAGCCCACCGATATCCGCATCGGCGGCCAGCCCTTCAACCCCGCCCAGGACCGCCTCTACACCATCGCCATCAGCGACTATCTGGCTGGCGGCGGCGACCAGCTCACGTTCTTCAAGGCCCTCAAGCCCCGCGGCACCGGCGTGCTGCTGCGCACCGCCATCATCGACCACATCCGGGACCTCACC
Organism: Hymenobacter yonginensis; assembly: GCF_027625995.1. Classification (NCBI taxonomy): domain Bacteria; kingdom Pseudomonadati; phylum Bacteroidota; class Cytophagia; order Cytophagales; family Hymenobacteraceae; genus Hymenobacter; species Hymenobacter yonginensis. The sequence continues at coordinate 2,868,528 of NZ_CP115396.1, read as the reverse complement.
AAAGCCGGCAAGCCGGTAGAGGCCAAAGCCGAAGGCCGCGTGAAATTCTAATGTGCTGGTTGCTGATGGGTTGCTGTGCTGAGTTCGTTCAGACAGCAAGCACAGAACTCATCTATGCCGCCGCCGCACATAAGTACATCCACACATCAGCAAATCAATACCGTGAATCGTCGCGACTTTCTGAAAAATAGTGGCCTGGGAGCCGCCAGCCTGGGTTTGTTGGGGTTGAACAGCCTACCGGCCGTAGCCGCCGATGCCAAAGCCGGTCGCCTGGTTATTCTGCACACCAACGACATGCACTCGCGCGTGGAACCCTTCCCGGCCAACGCCGCGCAGTGGGCCGGCATGGGCGGCATGGCCCACCGGGCCGCGCTCATCAAGCAGATCCGGGCCCAGGAGCCCAACGTGCTGCTGCTGGATTCCGGCGACATCTGGCAGGGCACGCCCTACTTCAACTTCTTCCAGGGCGAAGTGGAGTACAAGCTCATGACCCAGATGGCCTACGACGCCAGCACCCTCGGCAACCACGACTTCGACAACGGCCTCGAAGGCCTGCAGAAGCAGCTGCCCAACGCCGGCTTCCCGTTCCTGATTGCCAACTACGACTTCTCCGATACCATTCTGGCCGGCAAGTTCCAGCCCTATAAAGTGTTCGAAAAGGCCGGTCACCGCATCGGGGTGTTCGGTATCGGCATTGAGATGGCCGGGCTGGTGGCCGACAAGAACTTCGGCGCCACCAAGTACCTCGACCCGATTGCGGTAGCCAAAGACATGGTGGCCAAGCTGCGCGGTGCCGAAAAGTGCGACCTGGTGATCTGCCTGTCGCACCTGGGCTACAAGTACGAGTCGGCCAAGCTCGACGACTTCAAGCTGGCCGCCGGCGCCCCCGGCATCGACCTGATTCTGGGCGGCCACACCCACACCTTCCTGGAAAAGCCCGACGTGGTGGTAGCCGCCAACGGCCATCAGACCCTCATCAACCAGGTGGGCTGGTCGGGCATCAACCTCGGCCGCCTCGACTACACGTTTGAGCGCGGCACCCGCCGCCCAAGCGTGGCTGCGGCCGCTGTAGTGCCCATTCAGGCAGCCTGATAAAAGCCGGACAAATACAAGGGGCAAAACGGTTTTTTCTCTCCTGACTTTTCCACATTTTTGTCTCCCTTTGGAAAAAACGGGCCCTTCCGGGGCCCGTTCGCGCCTCTGCTATTCTACCTAGACACCACCGAATTTCGTAACTAACTGCTTGATGCTGAAGGATTGCCGTACAGTCTGGGCCAATTGCCTTCGCGTCATCAAAGCGAATATTGGTGAGCAGAGCTACCGAACGTGGTTCATGCCCATCATGCCGGTGCATTTGCAGAACAACGTGCTCATCATTCAGGTGCCGAGCACGTATTTCTACGAGTTTCTGGAGGAGCACTACGTGGAGGAGCTGAAGCGGGCCATCCACCAGGAGCTGGGCCCCGACGGGCGGCTGGAATATAGCATCGTGGTCGACCAGGGCAACAGCCAGAACCAGCCCCGCACCCTCAACCTGCCCACCGCCCGTAAGGCCGCCGGCCCCGCCGATGTAGCCACCCCGGCCGCAGCCTTGGCCAGCGGCCCCATGTCGTCGTCGGCGCGGCACGTGGCGGGCGCGGCGGCGGCGCCGGTTTCGTCGGCCACCACGCTGCGCAACCCCTTCGAGGCCAGCAAGGCCATCGACCGCAACTATCTGCACTCGCAGCTCAACGGCAGCTACACCTTCGAAAACTACATTGAGGGCGACTGCAACCGGCTGGCGCGCTCGGCGGGCCTCGCCGTGGCCAACAAGCCCGGCACCACCAGCTTCAACCCGCTGATGGTGTACGGCGGCGTGGGCCTCGGCAAAACCCACCTTGTGCAGGCCATCGGCAACCACATCAAAAGCTCCAACTCCGACAAGTTCGTGCTCTACGTGTCGGCCGAGAAGTTCACCAACCAGTTCATCGAGAGCTTGCGCGCCAACGCCGTGCAGGACTTCGCGAACTTCTACCTGCTGGTGGATATTCTGATTCTCGACGACGTGCAGTTTCTGTCGGGCAAGGACAAGACGCAGGAGATGTTCTTTCACATCTTCAACCACCTGCACCAGGCCGGCAAGCAGATTGTGATGACCTCGGACCGTCCGCCGCGCGACCTGGTAGGGCTGGAGGACCGGTTGCTGTCCCGCTTCAAGTGGGGCCTGACGGCTGACCTGCAAAGCCCCGACTTCGAGACGCGCATGGCCATCATCCAGAACAAAATGCAGCAGGATGGCATCGACATCCCGCCGCAGGTGGTGGAGTACCTGGCGCACTCCGTGAACACCAACGTGCGCGAGCTGGAAGGCGTGCTGATTTCGCTGGTGGCCCAGAGCAGCCTCAACCGCCGCGAAATCGACCTGGAAATGGCCAAGCAGGCCCTGCGCCACATCATCGAGGAAGTGGAGGCCGAAGTCAACATCGACTTCATCCAGAAAACCTGCGCCGAATATTTCAGCGTGCCGCTGGATTTGCTGAAAGCCAAAACCCGCAAAAAGGAAGTCGTGACGGCCCGGCAGGTGGCCATGTACTTCGCCAAGGAGCACACCAGCCACTCGCTCAAGAGCATCGGCCACCACTTCGGCGGCCGCGACCATAGCACCGTCATCCACTCCGTCCAGACCGTGTCGGATTTGATTGACTCTGATAAGAACTTCCGCAGCCAGATTGTGGAGCTGCGCAAGAAATTTGCCGGCCGCTAGAGGCCTTATAGCCCATAAAAAAAGGCTTCCCGCTGGGGACGCCTTTTTTTATGCTGACGGCTGGCCGGCGCTACGCAACGGCCGGGCCTTCCACAAACGGAATCTGGTACTGAGCGGCGAAGGCGCGCAGCTGCTCCATGAGCAGGCGGCGGCGCTTGCGGCCGCGCACTTCGCGCAGGCTGAGCGCGTAGGTGCCGTCGTTGTGGGTATGCACGCGCACTTGGCGCGGCACCAACTCCAGCCGGCTGATGTTTTCGGCCGGAATTACCTGCTTAGCCCGGAACAGGCCAGCCTTGTGCACGATGTAGCCGGGCGTGAACTCCAGGTAGCTCTGCGTGCCGAAAATCGGCGCATTGTGCACCAGCACGTAGCCCACGTAGATCAGGCTGAACACCAGAAACACGTAGTGCAGGAAGTGCAGATCGTTGAGGCCCTGGTCAGTGACGATGAGCGCCACGGTGTAGGCAATCCAGAGTGAGCCGATGAACAGTTGCCCCCAAAACGGGATGCGGGAAGTGTTGGCGGGCTGAAGCCGGATGCGGGTAGAGGTAGTGGGCATAAAACGGTGATGGTCGCAACAAAAAGCAAAGAAAGCGAAAAACCGGCAACGCACGCGGCGCAGCCGGTTTTGCACGGATCGTCATTCCGAGCGCAGCGAGGAATCTGGGTAACTACTTGTGATGAATCCAGATTCCTCGCTACACTCGGAATAATACCTTACTTCAGCTTAGCCGCGGCCAGCTCCATTTCCGGTACGGCTTTCAGCAGGACTGAAATAGGGCAGTTTTCCTTGGCCTTCTCGGCGTACTGCTGGAATTCCTCCTGCGAGATGCCTTCTACTTGGCCTTCAGTGGTCAGGCTGATTTTTACCACTTTCGGCACCTCGCCCGAGGTGTCCAGGGTTACTTTAGACTCGGTGTGGATCTGCTTGACGGCTTTGCCATCTTTGGTGAGGATGCTGGTCAGGAACATGGTGTAGCAGCCGGCGTGGGCCGCGCCGATGAGCTCCTCGGGGTTGGTGCCTTTCTGGCCCTCGAAGCGCGCACCTACCGAGTAGGGGGCTTTTACGGTGCCGCTCTGGGTGGCAATTTCGCCGCTGCCTTTAATGTCGCCGTTCCAGACGGCCGTGCCACGTTGGTTGATCATGGGGAAGTAGAGTATGTTTGGAAGTGAGGGTTGCGCCGACGCGCAACTAGCATACTGCCTTACGGGAGCAGAGGTTTCTATACTCGCTTTCATGGACCGTAAACTTTACCCAACAATGCCATTGCCTTCTGCAGATCCACCTTCCTCATCAGATCCAAATAACTGGGTCATTATCTTGGGCTGGCTAGGATTTGTGCTTTGGAATATAGAGCTCTTATCGAGTTACGCTAAAGTTGAAATAGTCGATAGTACAGACCTTCGAACTTCCTTCCATATTCTACAGATAGGATTGGGCTGGTTATGGCCTATTGCCTTGGTCTTGAATTTCCGCGCTTCGACCTTACGTCCCGTCTTGCGGTATCTGTTGATGAGTATGGCAGCATTTCTGGCTGTGCCTGCATTCTTCTATTCCTTGTTGTTCTTGGGCGTTTACTGGATTGGTCAAGATGCAACTTGGCAGGACAAGCAGGTTCTATATCAAAGCACAACTGACGCAGATGTTCGAATAGCGGCACAATCCCGGGACGATGGTTTTGCAACCAGTTATCCGCAGCAGCGGATTGTTAAGCTCACCCCGTTATTGGACCTATGGCAGTTTGCTGAGCCAGTGGATACATCCTGTTTCAAAGCAACGGGATGGAAGAGAGTAGGCTACTAGTAGGCGACAAGCGCAGTACATTTACGCCTTTACTTTTCGATGCTGCCTACATATGGGTCTGAAATCCGTTCTGAGCCGGCCGCTGGCCGCCTACGTTGCCCGCCAGTACGCCCAGTGGCAGCAGGACCCTATCGGCACGCAGCAGCGGGTGCTGCGCGGGCTGCTGGCGCAGGGCGCCCGCACCGCCTTCGGCCGCGACCATGACCTGGCCACGGCCCGCACCGCCCAGGACCTGGCCGCCCGCGTGCCCGTGCGCGACTACGAAGCTTTGAAGCCGTATTTCGAGCGGGTGAAGGCCGGTGAGGCCGATGTGCTTTGGCCCGGCAAGCCGCTGTATCTGGCCAAAACCTCGGGCACCACGTCCGGCGCCAAGTACATCCCGCTGACCAAGGACAGCATCCCGAACCATATCAACGGGGCGCGGGATGCCCTGCTCCACTACGTGCACCGCACCGGCAAAAGCCGGTTTCTGGATGGCAAGCTGATGTTTCTGTCGGGCTCGCCGGAGCTGGAAACGGTGGGCGGCATCCACACGGGCCGGCTCTCGGGCATTGTCAACCACCACGTGCCGGCCTACCTACGCCGCAACCAGCTGCCCAGCTACGCCACCAACGTCATCGAGGACTGGGAAACCAAGCTCGACCGGATTGTGGACGAAACCCTGCCGGCGCCCATGACTCTGATTTCGGGAATTCCGCCCTGGGTGCAGATGTACTTCGACCGGATTGTGCAGCGCACGGGCCGGCCAGTGGGGGAGGTGTTCCCCGGCTTCGACCTGTTCGTGTACGGCGGCGTCAACTTCGAGCCCTATCGCAAAAAGCTGTTCGACACCATCGGCCGGCCCGTGGACAGCGTGGAGCTGTTTCCGGCCTCTGAGGGCTTCTTCGCCTTCCAGGACGAGCCCGGCAACCCTGGCCTACTGCTGCTGCTGGACGCGGGCATCTTCTATGAGTTCATCCCGGCCGAGCGGTTCTTCGAGCCCAACCCGCCGCGCCTGACGCTGGCCGAGGTGGAGCTGGACCGTCAGTATGCGCTGGTGCTGAGCAGCAACGCCGGCCTCTGGGGCTACTCCATCGGCGACACGGTGCGCTTCGTGAGTAAGTACCCGTTTCGGGTGGTGGTGTCGGGCCGCATCAAACATTTTCTGTCGGCTTTTGGTGAGCATGTCATCGGCGAGGAAGTGGAGCAGACCCTGCGCGAAGCCATGCGCCAGCACCCCGAAGCGGAAGTGGTGGAATTCACCGTGGCCCCCCGCGTCAGCGACGACCCCGCCGTGCCCTCCCGCCACGAGTGGCTGGTGGAATTCGCCCGTCATCCCCACGATCCTGCCGCCTTCGCCGCCGCCCTCGACACGGGCCTGCGCCAGCGCAACACCTACTACGACGACCTGCTGGCCGGCCACATTCTGGCTCCGCTGCTGCTCACGCTGCTGCCGGCCGGGGCCTTCCAGCGCTACATGAAAAGCCAGGGCAAACTCGGCGGCCAGAACAAAGTGCCCCGCCTGAGCAATGACCGGACGCTAGCCGAGGGGCTGCTGGGCGTTGGGTGAGTGAAATGCCGTAACTTGTTCTATTATCCGCTTCGATAAATCAGCCACTCGCAAAACGTCATTGCATTACGACCAAGATGCGGATGCTGCTGCTTTTTGGCGCTCCAAGAGCGTGGAGGAACGTATGGAAGCTTTGGAATTTTTGCGGCGACAAGCTTATAGTTTTTACTTTCTCGGCAATGGCACAGGCCAACCAGCTTACTCAGGAGTACAAAGAGTTTGTCGAGTTATTAAACGCCAACGGCGTTGAGTACATGGTGGTAGGAGCAGATGCTGTAGCCCGCTACGGCTATATGCGGGCCACTGGCGACATCGATATAATTTGGATAAGAGGAACGCATAGCTGCTATTTGTTTGCGTTGTCTTGCTACACTTAACAATCTGTAGCAAGCCTAAGCTGTAATGGCAGAAAGAGTAAGATAAATTGCGTTAAACTTTTGATTGTTAATTATCTATGATTGAGCTGTTTCCAGCTGTTCTGTCCGTATTCGCGATAATCGTTTTTCTAGCAATAAAACACTCTGCCATACATAAGCAAAAAGTAAAGGATGACGGATATCACACGTGGGCAATAGTAGTAGAGTACAAGAGCGAATTTGTACGTGTAGCTGGAACCTGGACTTGGTTACCATACCCACAGGTTGATTACATAACTGAGAACGGAACCCTACAACGCTGCCGTTTAAAATATGCCAGTAGTAGGGGGCCATTGCTGTACATAGGCGAAGAAGTCGAAGTGATTCTTTATAAAGATGTGCTTTACTATAAACCGGTACTTTCTGAAAGCTTTTGGTCACACATCAAACGTCTGTTATGGTGATTATATAACCTGAATGCCATTCAGCCGATCCTTGCATAAATGATAAATCAGTTAATCAAACCCACCCTCCACGCCCTCTGCCTGGCCTACGTGCAAGAGCGCATCGACGCCTGCCAGGCCGCCATCCGGGCCGCTCAGGAATCTGCCAACTCCGAAACCAAGAGCAGCGCCGGCGACAAGTACGAAACCGGCCGCGCCATGGCCCAGAACGAGCGGGACCGGAACGCCATCCAGCTCCAGCAGGCCCAGCAGCTCCAGGGCGAGCTGCAGCGCATCAACCCCGCCCTGCCCTGCGACACCGTGCGGCCCGGGGCGCTGGTGCGTACCAGCATGGGCACGTTCTACCTCGGCATCAGCGCGGGCAAGCTCACAGTAGAGGAGCAGGACTACTTTGCTGTATCAGCTGCCGCGCCGGTAGCGGCGGCACTGGCCGGCAAGCGGGCCGGGGAGTCAGCCGTGTTCAACGGCAAGCCGGTCCGGATTGAAGCCATTGCGTAGCGCGTGAAATGTGGTCCGGACTTCAGTCCGGGGCCCAAACACGCTGCGCAAACAGGCCCGTAGCTGGTACAGCGGTGTGCTCAGTCAGACGGGCTACGGACTGCAGTCCGGGCCACAGCCGACTACAGCCGTGGCAGCAGGCTGCCCAGGCCGCGGATGTTGAGGCGCACGAAGTTGCGGACCCGCTCGAATTTGGTGGCGGCTTCCTCCAGCTCCTCGTCCTTGTCCATGCGGCTGGGGCGGTGCGTGTCGAGTAGGGTGAAGATGGTGGCGGCCACGTCCATGTATCCCAAAATCATCAGAAACAGCAGTTTCTTGTCGTCCTCAGCGTAGCTTTTCTGGCGCACGGCTTTCACCAGGCTGTCGAGCTGGCTGGTTTCGTCCACGAACAGGTCGCGCAGTACGGCGCGCTGGTGCTGGTAGTCGAGCAGCTGCTGGGGCTCCAGGGCGGCGGCGGAAAAGGGAAATTCGGTGGTGAAGGCCGTGGCCGCCCGAAACTGCTTTTCGGCGGCGTACACGGTGCTCAGGTGTTTTTGCAGGCTGGCCCACAGGCCGGTGCGGGCTTTGTCGAAGGCAGCAGAAGCGGCGGCAGGTTCGTTCACGGGGAGTAGGCAGGTAGCTGAAAGAGCAAAGTACGCGGTTTTCGGGGCGGCAGGCCAGATTCCAGCCGAATGGTTCTGCCCGCACAGCCACGGCCGCCCACAACGCCCGCCGTGGCTGCCGCTAACTGTGCGGGCTTGCACTACCTTTGCTTACCCTAGTATCCCGATTTTTCTATGCCCTCTGAATTCCCCAAACGCGTCAGTCTGCTGGGCTCCACCGGCTCTATCGGCACCCAGGCCCTCGACGTGGTGCGCGCCCAGCCCGGGCGGTTTCTCGTTTCGGCCCTTTCGGCGCAGTCCAACGCCGACTTGCTCGTAGCGCAGGCGCGCGAGTTCCGGCCCGCCGCCGTGGTCATCGGCGACGAAGCCAAGTACCAGCAGGTGCGCGACGCCCTGGCCGGGCAGCCTGAAACCGAGGTGCTGGCCGGCGCGGCCGCTCTCACCGAAGTAGCCGCCCGCCCCGACACCGAAGTGGTGCTCACGGCCATGGTGGGCTACGCCGGGCTGCTGCCCACGGTGGCCGCCATCCGGGCCGGCAAAGACATTGCGCTGGCCAACAAGGAAACCCTAGTGGTGGCCGGCCAGCTCATCACCGGGCTGGTGCAGGAGCACGGCGTGCGCCTGCTTCCCGTTGATTCCGAGCACTCCGCCATTTTTCAGTGCTTGGTGGGGGAGGAGCAGAACCCCATCGAGAAAATCATCCTCACGGCTTCGGGCGGCCCGTTTCGGGGCCGCAGCCGCGAGCAGCTGGCTCAGGTCACGAAGGCTCAGGCCCTCAAGCACCCCAACTGGGACATGGGCGCCAAAATTACCATCGACTCGGCCTCGCTCATGAACAAGGGCCTGGAGGTGATGGAGGCCAAGTGGCTGTTTGGGCTGCGCAACGACCAGATTGAGGTGGTGGTGCACCCGCAGAGCATCATTCACTCGCTGGTGCAGTTTGAGGATGGCTCCCTAAAGGCCCAACTCGGGCTGCCCGATATGAAGCTGCCCATTCAGTACGCGCTGGGCTACCCGCAACGGCTGCCCAACGACTTCCCGCGCTTCCGCTTCCTCGACTACCCCCAGCTCACTTTCGAGCCGGCCGATACGGCCGCCTTCCGAAACCTGGCGCTGGCGTTTGCGGCCATGGAGCGCGGCGGCAACGCCCCCTGCATCCTCAACGCCGCCAACGAAGTAGCCGTAGCGGCCTTCCTGCGCGATGAGGTCGGTTTTCTACGAATGTCGGACGTGGTGGAGGAGTGCCTGATCCGGGTTTCGTACCTTGCCAATCCGTCGCTCGACGACTACGTGCTTACTGACAAGGAGGCACGGCGCGTCGCGCAGGAAGTCATTGGCTGAAGCGCGCGTAAGTACAAGGAACAGGGGCAGACAACTGACGACACGTTTATCGTTGTTTCCGTGTTTCATCCGCATCAGCCACCTCATCACCGTTCACTTCATCACCTAATTACTTTCCGTTGGAAATTCTCATCATGGCCGGGCAAATGCTGCTGGGCCTTTCCATTCTGGTTGGCTTGCACGAGTTCGGACACTTCGCAACCGCCAAATACTTTAAAATCCGGGTCGATAAGTTTTACATCTTCTTCGACTTCCTTTTTCCGCTGCCGAACGTGCTCAACTTCGCGTTGGTGAAGAAAAAAATCGGCGAAACGGAGTATGGCATCGGCTGGTTTCCGCTGGGCGGCTATGTGGCCATCCACGGCATGATCGACGAAACGCAGGACGCCGACAGCCTCGCCGCCGAGCCTCAGCCCAACGAGTTCCGGGCCAAGCCCGCCTGGCAGCGCCTGATTGTGATGCTGGGCGGCATCATCATGAATGTCATCACCGGCGTCCTCATCTTCACGCTGCTCACTTACTCGCAGGGCGATACGTACCTGCCGGCTTCCGAGGTGCGCTACGGCATCCTGCCCAGCAAGCTGGGCGAGGAAATGGGCTTCCGCGCCGGCGACAAAATCGTGAAAATCAACGGCCGCCCCTTCACCGAGTTCAACGACGTGTACAGCCCTGACGTGATGATGGGCTCCAACTCGTTCTACACCGTGGAGCGCCAGGGCCAGCTGGTTGACGTGCCCGTGCCGGCCAACTTCCTGGACCGCCTCTCCGACCAGGGCCCCGAGCGGTTTGTGATGCCCCGCAACCCGTTTGCCGTGGACCGGGTGAATTCCGGCAGCCCCGCCGCCGTGGGCGGCCTGCTCCCCAACGACCGGATCGTGCAGCTCGACAACAAGAAGGTGGAGTTCTTCCCCGAGTTTCAGAAAGACCTGCTAGCCCGCGCCGGCAAGCCCGTGAAGCTGACCGTGGAGCGCGCCGGTGCCCTGAAAACGCTGGACATCACCGTGGACGAAGAAGGCCACCTGGGCTTCTTCCCCAAGTCGCTGCTCAAGGAATCGGTGCGCTACTACTCCTTCGGCGAGTCGGTGCCGGTGGGCACCAAAAAGGCCTTTGGCGTCATCACCAACCAGATTACGGCCTTCGGCAAGATCTTCAAGGGCGAGGCTTCGTTCCGCAAGTCGGTGGGCGGCCCTTGGGAAATTGCCCAGCAGTACGGACCCACCTGGGACTGGGTCTGGTTCTGGACCATGACCGGTATGCTCTCGATGGTGCTGGCCTTCATGAACCTGCTGCCCATCCCGGCCCTCGACGGTGGCCATGTGGTGTTCTTGCTCTACGAAATGGTAGCTGGCCGCAAGCCTTCCGACCGGTTCATGGAGAATGCCCAGAAAGTAGGCATGATGATGCTGCTGACGCTTATGGCCTTCGTGCTTATCATCAACCCCATCCTGAAGAAAATCGGGATTTAAGTTGCTTCTGGAACTGTTAGCTTGCCGCTGAGATATATGCTGTTATCCAGATAGAAGCGGTCTGGCAGTTCGAGTGACTTCGAAAAACGCCTGACGATAGTTTGTCTTTGTACATACTGTTGTCAGGCGTTTTGCTTTCTTGCTGAAATTCCCGCTACCGTTCCCCGTTTTCCTTTTCTTGATGAGTACCCTCGAAGAGCAAAAAACGCAGTTGTTTCAGCACACCGAGCAGAAATTATTGCAGCAAGGTTTTACTATCGATAAGCAAGACAGGGCCCGGCCGTGGGGAGGATTTTTCGTAATAGATGAAAACCAGGCCCAGCGGTTTGCTGACGCCTATTTTGATAGCCTGTCGGTGGATACGCTGCGCATTTCCGGCAGGCTGAGCCCTAAAATCCTGCTGGTGGAGCCTGAGAAGCGCCTGTCGTGGCAGTACCACCACCGCCGCGCCGAAATCTGGCGCGTGGTGCAGGGGCCGGTGGGCGTGGTCACGAGCAGCACCGATGAGGAAGGGCAGCTGAAAACCTACCAGCCCGGCGAAACGATTACGTTGCGCCAAGGCGAGCGGCACCGCCTCGTGGGCCTGAGCGGCTGGGGCGTGCTGGCCGAAATCTGGCAGCACACCGACGCCGCGCAGCCTTCCGATGAAGACGACATCGTGCGCGTGCAGGACGACTTTGGCCGCTAGGATCACGAATTAGCACGGATTTTAGCGGATTTCACGGATTTTGTGGACGAAGCTGGTTTGGTTTTCCACATCACCTGAAACAGAAAGAGGCTTGCCAAACGGCAAGCCTCTTTCTGTTTTTGAAGTACTGAAACCTGTGTTACTCGGCCGTCAGGGCCGTGCGCAGGGCTTGTAGCAGCTTGGTTACGCCGGCTTCTTCGCCGGTGGTGCCGAGGTGCACGCGCAGGGTACGGCGGTGGTAGTCGTGCAGGGCCTGCAGGTCGCCAGCGGCCTGGGCGTTCTGGAACGTGCCGAACGTGTACGGGCGGCCGGGCAGGGCCAGGTCCTGGGCGTGGTCGGTGGTGATTTGCAGGAACAGGCCGGTGTCGGGGCCGCCTTTGTGGTACTGGCCGGTGGAGTGCAGGAAGCGCGGACCGTAGCCCGAAGCCGTGGCAATGTGCTTGCGCTGCTGTACCAGGGCGCGCAGCTCGTCCAGCTCGGCGTTCAGGGCGGGCGTTTCCATCAGGTAGGCCTGAATGCAGAGGTAGTCGCCGGCTTTGGTCTGGTCGAAGAAAGCGCGTAATACGTCGGCGGGAGTGGCGCCCGCTACGCTGGTGTAGTAGGCCAGGCCGTCCTGCTCCAGCACCGGGGAGCTGGTCTGGGGCAGCGCGCCTTTTTCCACCACAACTTTCATCAGTTGATCGGTGGCGGTTTTGGCGGCCTGCACGTTGGGCTGGTCGAAGGGGTTGAGCTGCAGCACGGCGCTGGCTACAGCCGTGGCTACTTCCCAGCGGAAGAACTCCTGGCCCAGGTCCAGCGCATCACGGAGTAGAATGGTGATGATCGGATGGCCCGCGGCCTGCAGTGCGGCCACTTTCTGGCGGTTTTCGGTGTCCGGCTGACTTTCGTAGCCCACGTACACGAACACGCGGTCCTGGCCATATACCTCGGGGCCGTTGAGCGGGTCGCCGGCCAGGGGCAGGATGCCTTTGTCTTCCTTGCCGGTGCTTTCGGCAATAAGCTGCTCCAGCCACAGGCCGAAGTCGGAGAGGCCGGCGGGCACCACCAGCGTGAGTTTGTCGCGGCCCTGTTGGGCCAGTACGCCCAGCGCCACGCCCAGCTCCAAGCCGGGGTTGTTGGCTACGTCGCCTTCCGAGCCACTGGCCTGCATCATGCCAATGGCGCGCTCCAGCAGCGTTTTGATGTCGATGCCATACAGCGCGGCCGGCACCAGCCCGAAGTAGGAGAGGGCCGAGAAGCGGCCGCCCACCTCCGTGAAATTCAGAAAAATGCGGCGGTAGCCCTCGGCGGTGGCCTGGGTTACGAATTTAGAGCCGGGGTCGGTGATGGCCACGAAGTTTTCGCCGGCTTTGTCGCCCTTCAACTCTTTCAGGCGGGCGTAGAAGTAGTCGCCGAAAGCCAAGGGCTCGGCCGTGGTGCCCGATTTGCTGGCTACCACAAACAGGGTTTCGGCTAGCGGCACGGCGTCTTCAATCTCGCGCACCGAGCCCGGGTTAGTGGTATCGAGCACGGACAGCGGAAGGCCGTCGGCGCTTTGCTCGAAGGCCTGCTTGAACACGATAGGCGTCATGGTGCTGCCGCCCATACCCATCACCACTACGTGCCGGAAGCCGGCGGCCTTCACCTCGCGGGCAAAGTCCTGGATTTCGCCCACTCGAGGCAGCATGGTTTCGGCTACGCGCAGCCAGCCCATGAAGCTGCGCAGGCTCTGCTGGGCGTCGGCGTCCTGCACCCACAGGTCGGCCTGCTTCTGCCAGAAGCCCGCCGTGAAGTATTTGTCGTTGAATTCCTGCAGCTTGCTGTCGACAGCGGCCTGGTAGGAGCCAAGCTGCATGGTCTGGGCCGGAATAGAGGTAGAAGGAGTGTTGTGCGCCATATCGGGTCAGTTGGAATGTTGCGAGAAAGAGGCTTATGGCGGCAGTGCCTAGCAGTAGGTGCCGGGTGAAGCCGCGCCTTGCCCGCCGCAAAGGTAGAGAAGCGCGTTACTTTTGCAGCCCTGCTCCTCGAAACCCGTCTGGTAGCCGCCGGCTGCCGCCCGGGGCCACCTGCGCGGACTGCCGGCCCCGGCACGATTATCGCCCCGGCCGGGTACCTGTCTTACTTTCCTATGATGTTCCGTAAACTCCTGTTGTTCTCGCTGCTGCTGCTGGCCTCGCTCACGGTATGGGCGCATACCTACCATGCCAGCATCCTGGATGTGCGCTACAACCCGGCCAAGCAACAGCTGGAAGTGGCCCTCAAAGTCTTCACCGACGACTTCGAGAAGGCCCTGTCGGTAGGGCAGCCGGCCCCCATCAGCCTCGACCAGACCCCGAAGCCGCTGGTGCAGCAGCTGACCACGGCCTTGCTGCGCAAGTCGCTGGCATTCGGGGGCCGGCCGGGCGAGGCGCTGCCGCTGCAGTTCTTGGGGCTGCAGAAAGAGCGGGATGCGCACTGGCTCTACTTCACCCTGAAAACCGCCCGGCCGCTCACCGGTTTCACGCTGCGCAACACGCTGCTGCTCGACCAGTTTCCCGACCAGATGAACATCGTGAACCTGGAAGCCGGCGGCAAAAAGCAAAGCCAGCTGTTCCGCGACGGCGAGGAAACCCAAAAGTTCAACTGGTAAGCTGGCTGTCATTGCGAGCAGCGCGAAGCAATCCTTCCTCTCGTGGCAGACACTTTCCTTACAGCAAAGCCCTCCGGCGGTAGGTTCGTAACCTAATGCCGGAGGGCTTTGTGCTTAATTTACGCTTAGCACAAGGAGAGGAAGGATTGCTTCGCTCCGCTCGCAATGACACCCGCTGGCGGGCACAGGCTGAAGCCTATGCTACAGTTGGCTACTTCCATTCACCGCCGCCATCGGCGGCGGGCTTCTTGCCTTCTTCGCCGTCGGGCCGGATGAGGCGGAACTCTACGCGGCGGTTGGTTTTGGCGTCTTCGTCGGTGACTTCCTCCTTCAGCGGCTTGGTGGAGCCGTAGCCGAAACTGTCGATGCGGTTGGGCTTGAGCTTGCCCTTGGTTTCGATGTAGCGCCGGATAGACTCAGCCCGCTCCTGCGAGAGTCGCTCGTTGAAATCCGGGTCGCCCTTGGAATCGGTGTGGCCCGTGATGCTGAGGCGGAACGTCGGGTGGTCAACCATGAACAGCGCAATGCGGTCCAGAATGGGCTGCATGGATGCCCGGATGTGCGACTTGTCCTGGTCGAACTCGATGTTCTGGAAAATCAGCGGCAGGCCGTAGTCAATCGAGTTGGTCATTAGCTTCATCACCGTGTCGCCACGCAGCTCAAACTTCTTCTCCAAGCTGAAGAAATCGGGGCTCTGGATGATCATCACGTAGTGCGAGCCGTCAATCAGGTCGAAGTCAAACGAGCCGTCGGGTCGCAGGTACTTGGCGGCTACCTCAATTCCGTTGTCGGTATCCACAATCGTGACGATGCCCCCCAGCGGCTTCCGGCTGACGGAGTCCATGAGCGTGCCCTCCACGTGCGTGGTGGCCAGCGGCTGCGCCTCCATCGGGAGCGGAAACGAGAAGAGGTCCAGGTTTTTCATTTCCTTTTCCTCGGAGCGGGCGTAATACAGGTTCTTCGACTCGCTGTCGATGGTGAAGTAGTACTCCGAACCCTTGCCGTTCACGAGCGGCCCAATGTTGCGGGGCTCCTGCCAGCGGCCCTGCACCCGGTAGGTTTTGTAGATGTCGAAGTCGCCGTAGTTGAGCAGCTGCCCGCGCGAGCTGAAGTACAGCACGTTGTAGAGCGGGTGGAAAAAAGGACTCACCTCGCTTTCCCGCGTGTTCACAATCGGACCCATGTTCATGGCCTTAGCCCACTGCCCGTTCTTGGTTTTGTAGGTGTACCAGATGTCCGACAGCCCGAAACCGCCCAGCCGGTCGGAGGCGAAATACAGCGTGTCCTCGCCGCGTGAAAGGGTGGGCTGCGAGTCCCAAGCGCCGGAGTTCACCTGGGAGCCCAGGCTCTTGGGCACGCTCCACTGCCCATCCTGAAACGTAGACGTGAACAGGTCGCAGTTGCCGTGGCAGTTGGGGCACTCGCAGCGGGCGAAGTAGATGGTTTTGCCGTCTTTGGTGAAGCAGGCCGAGCCCTCGTTGTAAGGCGAGTTGATGGGCTTGGGCAGTGGCTCGGCATCGGTCCACAGGTCGCCGTCCTTGCGCGACACGTACAAGTCTTCATCAATCACCTGCTTGATGCCACCGCGCACCTTGCGCTTCGACGAAAACAGCAGCATGCTGGCGTCTGGGTTCAGGGTAGGGCCGTAGTCTTCCACCGGCGAGTTTACGGCGTCGCCCATGGTGGTGAGCACGCCTTTGGGCGGACGGAAGGCCACGATGTTCTTGCGGTATTCCACCAGCTCGTAGTACACCTTCAGCGGCACGTAGAAATCGGCCGTCTTCTGTTCCAGCGAGTCGTAGTAGAGCTGGATCTTCTTCACATCCTGGCGGTGGTGCTTGAGGGCCAGGCGGTAATAGGCCTTGGCGCGCTCCTTTTCGCCTTCTTTTTCCAGAAGCTGGGCCATTCGCCACAGCATCGGGGTGTTTTTGTAGAAATTCTCAATGCCAAACTTGCCGATGTATTCGCCCAGTAGCACGCGGGTGCGGCCCCATTGGCGGCGCTTTTCAGCTTTCTGAATAGCCTTCAGCTCTTTTTTATTTTCGTAGAACGCTATCCGGTTGATGTTCGGAAACGTGGGGTTGGGGTCGGGGCGCGACCAGACCACCCGGGTGCGGGCATTGGCAATCTTCTGGCCCTGTGAAGCCAGCGGCAGTACTACCAGCCACAGCAGCAATAAAAAAGAACGGTACGAGCGGAACATAGCAGGATAAAACACCGGTGCCGGCCGGGGGCGGCGCGGGTCGTCAAAAATAGGAATTTTCAGGTACACCCCGCTATCGGCCGGTGGGCCTGCCGGAGTGGCCGGGCTAAGTGCCAGCGCGGCGTGCCCGGCGAGTCTGCCGCGGGGTGGCACGGCGCTTGTCAAACCCCTATCTTCGGTAGCAGGCGCCTTTATGCCCGGGCTGATTGCCGTGGTGCTGTCATTCTGGCACCGCCTGCCGCTTTTGTTTCGATTCGCGTATATGCCTTCTATTCCTGCTGCTTTCTCTTCGCCCTTCCTGCTGATGACCGACGACTCTTCCGATATCGTATCCATCGTAGCCTCCGACCCCGACCAGCCGCTCAATGGCCAGGAGTCGCCCGAAACGCTACCGCTGCTGCCGGTGCGTAACACGGTGCTGTTTCCGGGCGTGGTGCTGCCCGTCACCGTCACGCGCAAGAAGAGCATCCGGCTGGTGCGCAAGGCCTACCGCGGCAACAAGATTATCGGGGTGGTGGCGCAGAAAAACAACCAGCACGACGACCCCACGCTGGCCGACCTGTACCAGGTGGGCACCATGGCCAAGATTCTGAAGCTGCTGGTGCTGCCCGACGGCAATACCACCATCATCATTCAGGGCCAGTCGCGCTTCCAGATTGAAGAGGAGCTGCAAAGCACGCCCTACCTCACGGCCCGCGTCAGCTACGCTCCGGAGATTTTCCCTGACAAGGCTTCCAAGGAAGTGAAGGCGCTGGTGGCGTCGTTGAAAGACGCGGCCGCCAAGATGCTCAAGCTCAACCCCGAGATTCCGCAGGAAGCCCAGGTGGCCCTCGACAACATCGAGTCGCCGTCGTTTCTGACGCACTTTCTCTCGTCCAACATCAACGTGGAAGTGGGGCAGAAGCAGAAGCTGCTGGAAATCAACGATGGCGTGGAGCGCGGCACTATGCTGCTAGAATTGATGCTGAAAGAAATTCAGCACCTCGAAATCAAGCACGAAATCCACACCAAGGTCCACACCGACATCGACCAGCAGCAGCGCGACTACTTCCTGCGCCAGCAGATCAAGGTGCTGCAGGACGAACTGGGCGGCGGCGACAGCCCGGATCAGGAAATCGACAAGTTCCGGCAGCGGGCCAAGCTCAAGCAGTGGCCAGAATCCGTGGCCAAGCATTTCGCCAAGGAGCTCGACAAGCTGGGCCGCGTGAATCCGCAGGCCGCCGAGTACCCATTGAGCGTGAACTACGTGGAGTTTCTGCTGGATCTGCCCTGGGCCGAGCAGACCAAGGACAACTTCAACCTGAAGCGCACCAAGAAAATCCTCGATGCCGACCACTACGGCATGGAAAAGGTGAAGGAGCGCATCATCGAGTACTTGGCCGTGCTCAAGCTGAAGCAGGATCTGAAAGCGCCGATTCTGTGCCTCTACGGCCCGCCCGGCGTGGGCAAAACCAGCCTCGGCCGCTCTATTGCCAAGGCGCTGGGCCGCAAATACGTACGCATGAGCCTGGGCGGCGTCCGCGACGAAGCCGAAATCCGGGGGCACCGCAAAACCTACGTGGGCGCCATGCCCGGCCGCATCATCGCCCAGATCAAGAAAGCCGGCGCGTCCAACCCCGTCATCGTGCTCGACGAAATCGACAAGCTGGCCTCCGACTTCCGCGGCGACCCCAGCTCGGCGCTGCTGGAAGTGCTGGACCCCGAGCAGAATTCCACCTTCACCGACAACTACCTGGAGGTGGAGTACGACCTGAGCCGGGTGCTGTTCATTGCCACGGCCAACTCGCTGGAAACCATTCAGCCCGCTTTGCGCGACCGGATGGAAATCATCGACCTGACTGGCTACACGCTGGAAGAGAAAACCCAGATTGCCAAAAAGCACCTCTGGCCCAAGCTCCTCACCGACCACGGCCTGAGCACGAAAGACGTGGCCATCACCACGCCCGCTTTGTCGCGCGTGATAGACGACTACACCCGCGAGAGCGGCGTGCGCAGCCTGGAGCGCAAGCTGGGGGCCGTGGTGCGCAACATTGCCAAGAGCAAGGCCATGAAGGAGGAATTTCCGGCGGCGCTGGAGCCCAAGGACATTGCCCGCATCCTCGGCGCGGCCACCTTCGACCGGGACCTGTACCAGGACAACGAAACTGCCGGCGTAGTGACGGGCCTGGCCTGGACCAGCGTGGGCGGCGACATTCTGTTCATTGAAAGCCTGCTGAGCCGCGGGCGGGGCAAGCTCACGCTCAGCGGCCAGCTCGGCGACGTGATGAAGGAGTCGGCCATTACGGCCCTGAGCTATCTGCGCAGCCGCGCCGACGAGTTGGGCATCGACTACCGCCTCTTCGACCAATACGACCTGCACATTCACTTCCCCGAGGGGGCAGTGCCCAAAGACGGCCCCAGCGCCGGTATTGCCATCTTCACCAGCATTGCCTCGGTGTTCACGCAGCGCAAAATCCGCAGCCACCTCGCCATGACCGGCGAAATTACGCTACGGGGCAAGGTGCTGCCGGTGGGGGGGATCAAAGAGAAGATGCTGGCCGCCAAGCGCGCCGGTATCCGCGACATTATCCTGTGCCAGAAAAACCGCAAGGACATCGAGGAAATCCCCGCCGAGTACGTCAAGGACCTCACTATCCACTACGCCGACCGGGTCGACGACGTGCTGCGAGTGGCGCTGCTCGATGAGCTGGTGGCGCACCCCATGCCACTCGTCGTGCGCGACGAAGCGCCGGTAGCCCCTTCGCCCAGCGTGGAGGTGCAGTAGGGGTAGGAGTGGTGGTTGGTTGACTCTTGGCCATCATGCAGAGCGCAGCGAAGCATCTCGCGTGCTGACGTCTGATTGCTATTTCAACGTCAGCACGCGAGTTGCTTCGCTATGCTCTGCATGACGTTCCTTTGGCTCGCTGCTTACAGGCATTGATGCCGGTAAACTCCGGTTGCGGCGCACAATAAATGCGCTGGCCTGGCCGTCTTATCTCCTGCAACTACCTGCCAAACGCCGTATCTTGGTACCCGATGATTGGACTGCTACACCGCCGTATTCTAGTGCCCGTATCCGTTGCCCTGGGGCTGGGCGTTTCTCCTGCCATGGCCCAGATTGGCGGGCAGCAGACCTTCTCGTTTCTGAACCTGCCGCCGGGCGCCAAAACGGCCGCTCTGGGCGGCGTCAACGTATCTGTGCGCGACGCCGACCCCACCATGCTGCTCAGCAACCCCGCGCTGCTGAACGCCGAAATGGATGGCCGCTTGGCCCTGTCGTTTGTTGATTATCTGGCCGACATCAAGCAAAGCACCCTGGCTTACGCTTTCAAGCCCAAAGAAGTGGATGCCGGGCGGCGGTGGGGCGCGACTCTGAGCTACCTCAACTACGGCGAGTTGATCATGCGCGACCCGGCCAACAACGTATTGGGAACATTTTCGGTGAACGAGTACGCGGCCGGCCTCACGTATGCCTACGTGCAAGGCCCGTTCACGCTGGCCGGCACCGGCAAGCTGGCCGTGTCGGGCATCAGTGGCAACCACTCAGTGGGGCTGCTGGCTGACGTGGGCGCCGTGTTCAAGCACCCTGAGCAGGACTTTACGGTGGGGTTGGCTGTGAAGAATGCTGGCTACCAGCTCAAGCCTTACGCTGGGGCCGGCCGCGAGCCGATGCCGCTGGACGTGCAGCTGGGGGCCACCATCAAGCCCGAGCACATGCCGCTGCGGTTCTCTATCACGGCTCACAATCTGCAGCGCCTCGACATTGTGTACCTCGACCCCAACCAGCGCGGCCAGTTGGACGAAAACGGCGAGCAAGTCAAAAAGAAGAAAACGCTCGGCGACAAAGTCGCCCGGCATTTTGCCGTGGGTGGCGAGCTGCTGCTGGGCAAAAGCCTGAACGTGCGCCTCGGCTACAACCACCTGCAGCGCCGCGAGCTGCGGCTCGACAACGCGGCCGGGGGCGCCGGTATTTCCTTTGGCGTGATGCTGCGCATCAGCCAGTTTCAGCTCGACTACACCCGTGCCGGCCTGCACGCCAGCGGCGCGGCCAACTATTTCACCGTTGCCCGCAATCTGAACTCGCTGTTCGTTAAAACTCAATAGCGGCCAGCGCACTACGGTACACGACAAAGCCGGAACTCCGGAAACTGCCGCGGCAAACATTTCCGGCGGCGCTACGGTATTTCCGCTACGTTTATTTCCCCACACCTTTTATGCTCGATTCCCAGACTTTTCTTACCCCTTCGCAGATAGTTGCCGAGCTGGATAAGTACATCATCGGCCAGCACGAGGCCAAGCGGCATGTGGCCATTGCGCTGCGCAACCGCTGGCGCCGCCTGCACGCCCCGCTGGACATGCAGCGCGAAATCGTGCCCAACAACATCCTCATGATCGGCTCGACGGGCGTCGGCAAAACTGAAATTGCCCGCCGCCTGGCCGCCATTGCCGATGCGCCCTTCACCAAAGTGGAAGCCAGCAAGTTTACGGAGGTAGGCTACGTGGGCCGCGACGTGGAAAGCATGGTGCGCGACCTGGTAGAGCAGTCGGTGAACCAGGTGAAGCAGCGCCGCAAGGAAGAAGTGAAGGTGCAGGCTGCCCAAGCTGTGGAAGACCTGATTCTGGACGCCCTGATTCCGTCCGTGAGTGGCGGCAGCAGCAAGTCGTCGGTGGGCTTTGGCGGTAGCCACGACGGCAGCGCTATGCCCGAGTCGGACTACGAGCTGAATGAGCGCACCCGCGACAAGTTCCGCGAGAAAATCCGCAGCGGCGAGCTGGACGACCGTAAAATCGACATCAAGGTGCAGCAGGGTGGCGCTCCCGGCATCGGCGTGCTGGGCGGCGCTCCAGGCATGGACGAGGCTTCCATGGCCGGTCTGCAGGACATGCTGGGCTCGATGATGCCCAAGAAAACCCGCAAGCGCAAAGTCACGATTGCCGAGGCCCGTAAGATTCTGCTGGATGAAGAAGCTGCCAAGCTCATAGACATGGATGAGGTGAAGGACGAGGCTATCCGCAACGCCGAAAACGCCGGCATCATCTTCATCGACGAAATTGACAAAGTAGCCAGCCGCAGCGGCAAAGGCGGCGGTGGCCCCGACGTGAGCCGCGAAGGTGTGCAGCGCGACCTGCTGCCCATCGTGGAAGGCTCGGCCGTGAGCACCAAGTATGGCATCATCAACACCGACCACATCCTGTTCATTGCCGCCGGCGCCTTCCACGTCGCCAAGCCCTCTGACCTGATTCCGGAGCTGCAGGGCCGCTTCCCCATCCGCGTAGAACTGCAAAGCCTCACCAAAGACGACTTCTTCCGGATTCTGAAGGATCCCAAAAACGCCCTCACCAAGCAGTACGAAGCCCTGCTGCAGGCCGAGGACGTAGTGCTGACCTTCGAGGACGAGGCCCTGGAGCAGCTCGCCGAAATTGCCTTCAACGTCAACGCCGAGGTGGAGAATATTGGGGCGCGCCGCCTGCATACGGTGATGAGCCGCCTGCTCAACGACATCCTGTTCGACGTACCGGACCGCATCGGTCCCAACGCCCGCATCCTCATCACCCGCGACCTAGTAAACGAGCGGCTGCAGGATATGGTCGGCAACCGCGACCTGAGCCAGTATATTCTGTGAGGAAGCGACGCCTGTCTGCTGATGTACTTCGGTGGCAGAGTGCAGGGTTCCCAAACAAAAAGAAGCGGCCCATGGCCGCTTCTTTTTGTTTACAGCCGTATTTTCTTTACCTGTCACCTCATCACCTCATCACCAGCATGCACTACTACATCATCACTGGCGCCAGCCGCGGCCTGGGCAAGGCACTTGCGGAAGAATTGCTGCAGCATCCTGACAACCGGGTGCTAGGCGTATGCAGGCATGCTACTATCCAGCACGAGCGGTACCGCCACCAGCCCCTGGATCTGTCGGATATGCTGGCTGTGCAGAACAACCTGTTCAAAGTATTCACGCCATGCCCCGGCGCGGCCAGCATCACGCTTATCAACAACGCGGGCGTGCTGGGCGAGGTGAAGTACATGGGCGAGCTGCCGAACGAGCACTTCGAATTCGTGTTCGATGTAAACGTCATTGCTCCCGCCATGCTCATGAACACGTTTCTGGCTACCTACCAGCAGCACACCGGCATTGCCCGTACCATCCTCAACATCAGCAGCGGTGCGGCGCAGCGCCCGGTAGATGGATGGGGAGCCTACTGCGCCTCCAAAGCTGCCCTCGACTCCCTGTCGTCCGTGGCGCAAAAGGAGCAGGACCTGCGCGGCTCCGGCATCCGCATCCGCAGCCTGGCGCCCGGTGTGCTGGACACTGCCATGCAGGAGCACATCCGTGCCGCTGCCCATGAGCAGTTCAGTGAAGCCGAACGGTTTGCCGGGTTACACTTGCAGGGCGAACTGGTAAACCCGAAAGATGCAGCCGCAACGATTGTGCACTGGCTGCAACAACCAGCCCGGCCACAGGAGCCGGTGGTACTGCGTATTTCGGAGTTGCCACAGTAGCAGCCACTAGCATTGAATATCAAAAAAATACCCCGACCTATTGGCCGGGGTATTTTTTTAAGCAAACCAGATGAGCTTAGTTGTAGCCAGGGTTTTGCGTGATGTTGGGGTTGTTCACCGTTTCGCGGAACGGAATCGGCAACAACAGACGGTTTACGTCGGTGATGCCGAGCACTGCCTGCGCCCGGCCCGTACGGATCAGGTCAAACCAGCGGTGGCCTTCCAGGGCCAGCTCTGAGCGACGGTCGCGCTCGATCTGGTCCAGTACCTGCGTTTGGGTGAGGGTAGTAGCAACGGCCGTCAGGCCAGCCCGCGTACGAATACGGTTCAGGGCCGTAATGGCGCCTGGAACATCGTTCAGACGAGCTTTAGCCTCGGCGCTGATCAGGATAATTTCCGCCAGACGAATGGTTTTGAAGTTGTCCGTGCCCGTGCCTGGATCCGTGTACTTAACTTGGTTGCCGGTTGGTACGGCTCGCCCATTAAGAGTGAAAGTACCATTGGAAATAGTAGCATCCCGACGCTGGTCACCGGTTTCGTAGGAAGTGGGCAGCGTGGAACCAGTACCGGTAGGGCTCATCTCATTGCGGCCACCATTGGCGGTAGGCAGCATAAAGAAAGCATAAGAGCTCTGGTTTTGCGCGTCGAACTGTACCTCGAAGATCGACTCAGCGGGGTTTTCGGAGGCTACTGCCGTACGGTAGCTTGGGTTGAGCGTGTAGCTGCCGGCCAGTACCAGATCAGACAGGCGGGAAGCCTCAGAATACTGCTGGCGGTACAGGGCGATAC
The DNA here is from genome assembly GCF_027625995.1 of Hymenobacter yonginensis. Classification (NCBI taxonomy): domain Bacteria; kingdom Pseudomonadati; phylum Bacteroidota; class Cytophagia; order Cytophagales; family Hymenobacteraceae; genus Hymenobacter; species Hymenobacter yonginensis. The sequence continues at coordinate 2,844,939 of NZ_CP115396.1, read as the reverse complement.
GGGCCTTGAGAGCCGTAGCAGCCAAGCGCGTAGCGCGGGCCGGACCACCCGTGGTCGGGAGTGCCGCCTCGGCAGCCGTCAAATCGGCTACCATCTGGTCGTAGACAGCAGCTTTAGGGTTGCGCGCTACAAACAGCGTGTTATCCGGCGTAGTAGTTGGCGTTACAACCAGCGGCACATCTCCCCAGTAGTTTACCAGATAGAAGTAGGCCAAAGCTCGCACAAACAAAGCTTCGCCTACGATCTGGCTTTTCACTGCGTCGGTGGTACCCGTGACGGCCGGCGTATAGGCAATAACGTTGTTGGCGCGGTTTACCGTCGAATACAGTGACGACCACATGTTGGTCACCTCCGTGTTGTCAGGCAGAATAGCGCGGTTCTTAAGTTGGGCAAACGTAGGGAAGGTACCAATGTGCGCCAAGTTATCAGCCAGCAGGTCCGCGAAAATGGGCACGCGCAGACCAGCGTTGTTTGCGCTCAGCAGGTTGCCGTAAGTGCCGTTCAGGGCAGCACGCGCACCTTCGAGGTCGGTGAATACCTGCGTGCGGTCTACCGAGTTACGTGGCTCCGGGGTCAGGAAGTCGGAGCAGCTGCTGGCTCCCAGACTCAGCAGCCCCAGAACTGCCAGCGTAGAAAATTTAGAACGAATATTCATGAAAGTGAAGCTGTTGCGAAGTGGAAATTACAGGCCGATGTTAACACCTACCTGATATACCCGAGCCTGTGGGAACGTCAGGAAGTCGGTACCCAGCGAGGTGTTGGAACCGCTGAAGGTGTTTACCTCAGGCTCCAGGCCTGAATATTTCGTGAACGTGAGCAGGTTCTGGCCAGCTACGTAGATGCGAGCCGACTGCAGACGCAGAGGAGCAATCCAGGTGGTAGGCAGATTGTAGCCCAGCGTAGCCGTTTTCAGGCGCAGGTAAGAGCCATCTTCCAGCCAACGGTCCGAAGTCCGACGGTTGTTGTTGGGGTCGCCAGCAGCTGCACGTGGCATGGTAGTGCTGGGGTTTGTTGGCGTCCAGCGGTCCAGGGTAGAGGCAAGCTGGCCAAACTGACCATTCATACCCTCACCGAAGGCGCGGGTGTTGTTATAAATTTTGTTGCCTTTGGTGAACTGGAAGAAGAAGCTCAGGTCAATGCCTTTAAAGTTCAGCGTGTTGGTGATACCGCCGAAGAACTTTGGTTGTGCCGAGCCGATGATTTTCTGGTCCAGCGCAGTAACCAAGCCGTCACCGTTCAGGTCAACGAAGCGAATGTCGCCGGGGCGAGGCGTAGTAGCCGCGCTCGTGCCTTGGTACAGGGCGGCAGGGTTACCGGTCTTGGTCCGGGCGTTGGCGATGTCGGTGTTAATTTCTTCCTGAGTCTGGTAGATGCGGTCTACCACGTAGCCATAGAAGCTACCCAGCGGCTGGCCTACCTCAACACGGCTGGCGAAGCCGGCCAGGAAAGGCGCGTTGTTTACCAGACGCGTCACCTCGTTGCGAATGATGGACACGTTCAGGTTGGTCGACCAGCTGAACGACTCATTCTTCACGTTCTGGGTAGTTAAGTCAAATTCCAGACCTTTGTTTTCCAGGTCACCAATGTTCTGGGTTACAGTGCCGAAGCCCGAGGTGAGTGGCAGCTGACGGTTTAGCAGCAGGTCGTTTGCTTTGCGCTTGAATGCGTTGGCAGACACCAGAATCCGATTCTCTAGCAAGCCCAAGTCAGCTCCGACGGTGAATTCCGAGGACTGCTCCCATCCGAGGTCATTTACACCCAACTGAGTGGGGGCAAAGCCTGCCACGGCGTTGTAGTTAGCGAAGTTGGTGGCACCAACGCCAAACAGGTTACGGGAAGCGAAGTTGCCGATTTCAAAGTTGCCTACCACACCGTAGCCAGCACGCAGTTTCAGCTCGCTAACTACATTATTGTCTTTCAGGAAGGATTCTTCCGAAACACGCCATCCCACCGAGGCAGCCGGGAAATAACCGTATTTGTTGTCTACACCGAAGCGCGACGATCCATCACGGCGCAACGAGCCCGAGAAGATGTACTTGCCCTGGTAGTTGTAGTTAACGCGGCCGAAGAAGGAAAGCAGCGTCCAGAGGGTTTCATCCGAAGCCGCTTCAGTTTTCACTGAGCCAGCCGAAAGCTGGGTGATTTTGTTGGTCGCGAAGCCCGATACCTGCGTGATGATACCCTGCTGCACGGAGCGCTGCGCGCTTTGGCCCAACAGCAGCGTCAGAGAGTGGTCGCCAAACTGCTTGTCATAGCTCAACGTGTTCTCGTTGATCCAGCCCACATCGTAGCGGCTGTTTGCCTGGCCGGAACCATTGCTGCCAACAGCCTGCAGAGCGGTGCTCGGAATGTACACATCCTCTTTCAAGTTGAGGTAGTCACCACCGATGGAGGAGCGCAGACGCAGGCCTTTAGCCAGTTGGTAGTCACCGTACAGCGAACCAATAGCCCGGTTGTTGCGGGCCAGGAACGTGGGGAGGGTAGCAGCAGCAACTGGGTTTTCAACTGAGTTGAATGGGTCGCGGCCAAAAGTGCCATCGGCGTTGCGCACCGGAAACTGCGAGCCCAGAAGCAGCGCCGTGCTCAATACCCCGTAGATATTGTTGTCGTTGTTGATGCGGTTGCTCAACGAGCGGCTGCCGGTAAGGCTCAGTCCTACTTTGAACTTATCCGACACTTGGTGGTCGAGGTTGAAGCGGCCGCTGCCCCGAGTATAACCCGAGCCCAGAATGATGCCTTCCTGATCGAAGTAGGTGCCTGAGATGAGGAAGCGGGTCTTCGTATCGCCGCCCGAAGCCGAGAGCGTATAGTTCTGGATGCGGGCATCCCGGAAAATTTCGTCCTGCCAGTTGGTGCTAGCGCCTGTGAAGAGCTGCTGAGAAGCAGGGTTCGGGTTGGCCGTAACGTAGCGTGGAGCACCCCCCACGTTCACGCGCGACTCGTTAATCAGATCCTGCGCTTGCTGGCCGTCAAGCACATCCAGACGGTTCCAGGTCTGCTGCACGCCAGCGTAGGCGTCGAGCGTGATTTTGGTTTTGCCGCTCTGCCCACGCTTCGTCGTTACGAGTACTACGCCGTTGGCACCGCGCGAGCCGTAGATAGCCGCTGCGGAGGCATCTTTCAGCACCTCGATAGAAGCAATATCGTTGGGGTTAAGGTCTGCCAGCGCATTGAGCTGCTGGTTACCTACGCCCACGTTGGAGTAGTTGCCGCTGTTCACGGGTACACCATCCACTACATACAGCGGGTCGCTGCTGGCCGAAATGGAGTTGTTGCCCCGGATCCGCACGCTGATACCACCGCCGGGCGTACCGGAGTTGGACGTCACCTGCACACCGGATGCCCGGCCTTGCAGTACCTGCTCAACGCTGGATATCGGTTGGCTGGCAAATTCTTTGGCCTGCACCTGCGATACAGAGCCGGTTACCAGGGTTTTAGACTGCTCGCCGTAGCCTACTACTACTACCTCGCTCAGTGCTTTGGTGTCGGTAGCAAGCCCGATGTTGATGGTGTTATCGGTGCCGATCGTACGCTCAAGGCCCACGAAGCCAACGGAGCTGATAACCAGCGTGCCGCCAGTAGCGGGCACGTTGTTCAGCGAGAAGGTGCCATCTGAATTGGTAGACACACCATTGGTTGTGCCTTTGAGCAGTACGGTCACGCCTGGCAGTCCTTCGCCAGTCTGACGATCAGTCACCCGACCGGAGATACTCCGGTTCTGGGCAGCTACCTCCTGAAAAGCGGAGGCCATGAGCAAGGTGCCCACGAGTAAGGTTTTTTGCATGAGGTGTGTTGAAAAAGTGAGAATGTGAGCCTATGAAAAAGTAGGTAAGAAATGCGTATTACAACCACATTGCCAACCTCCGAAGTCCGAATTTACAACCGGATTGTCAATTCCAAAATAATGAGAGAATATTCGCTGGTAGTGAAGCAACCACGAATCGGCTATGTCCCACAATACTTTTGTTGTCGACCAAAGAAAAGTCATATTTGGTAGTTTGTAATATGTAATGTTGAGATGTGTGTAACTACATATTTGGGGGTTATATAAAGGATATTGGGCGTATATGCGCTTTATATTAATATTTTAATCGTTTTTTAAGACTTATTTGTGAAACTGATAATATTTGATCGGGCTAGTTGGCTTAGTACAAAAAAAGGGGGTCAGAATGTATCTGGCCCCCTTTGCTGTTAGCACAGCAGGAATGGATTAGTCTTCCGAACCATCATCCCACCATACCCCATTGCCGATGGCAGTAGTAGGTACGTTTTCGGCATTCGTATCCAGCTCGCTCTGTGGATACGGGAACCGACGAGGGAAGAATACCGAGTTGCGGGGATTGTTGAGCGTTGGGAAACCCGTACGACGATAGTCGTTGTAGGCCTCGATCGACTGATACACGAAGAAGGAGATGTACTTCTGGGTGATAATGTCGCGCAGGGTCAGGTTAGTAGCTCCTACGAACACCCGGTTGCGGAACTCCAGCGAAGTAGCGCTGGTGCTGGTGCTAAGGAAATCAGTACCCCCCTTGATGCTCAGATCAGCATTGACTGCCGTCACATAGGCCGCATAGGCGCCGGTCCGGTCGCCGGTGCGCAGACGGGCTTCGGCCTCAATGAACTTCAGCTCCGAGTACGTCAGCATCGGCTGCACGGCCGTGGCGTTAACCAGGTTAACCGAGGCGCGCGAATAACGGGTGCGGCCCTGGTCGTTGATGGCGGTGCCGTTGGGGGCACCTACCCGGGCGGCCGTAGCCACGCGGCCTACCGGATCAATGAGAAACGGGATGCGTGGATCGTTGTCGGCTGGGTTGGCGTCGGTGGCGGCTGTGGTGTTGCGCAGGATGTTGAAGAACGTCGTGCTCACGGCGAAGTGGCTACGGTCATTCTCTTCCTGGAACCAGGGGTTTTCCCCGATAGCCGTCGAGGTGTACTTCGTGAACGACAGGTTGTCGGCCGAAGAGGCAAAGGCGTTTGGCAGGGCTGCCAGCACCGCAGCCGCCGACCCGGCAGGGTCGCGCTTGCTCAAGTGGTTGGCCAGCCGCACTTTCAGTGCATATGCTGCCTTTTTCCACTTAGCTGCGTCGCCGTTGTAGTAGAAGTCGGCAGAGCCTGGCGTTTTTGCCGAAGGCTTGTCCAGATCCACAATGGCCTCATCGAGCAGCGCATTCAGGCTGGTGTAAATGCTTTGCTGCGTGTCGTAGGTGGGCTTCAGGTTGGCAGCACCTTTGTTGGCCTCCGAGTAAGGCACCCGGCCAAACAGGTCCGTGGTCACGCTCATCACGTAAGCCTTGAGCACTTTGGCAATGCCCACATAACGCCACGAATCGGCTTCGGCACCACCAGTAGAACCCCGCGAAATCATCAGATCCAGATCCTGCAGCTCGGTGGCATAGATGTCGTCCCAGTTATTGGACGTGGCCGTTGCATTGAAAGAAGCATTGGCGCGCTTATCAGCCGACTCGAACTGGGCATGAACCCCAGCTGTATGCTCTACGAAGATAGAAGAGTACCAGGCTAAGTCGGTGCCCGAGATGCCGAAGGCAGCATCAACCGCTACCTGGGGCATGAGCAGCGCCAGCGGAGCATCCACTGGGCTGTTGGGGTTGGTATTTATTTCGTCCAGCTTATCGTCGGAGCAGGCGTTGGTTCCGAAAACCAGGCCCATCATCATCAGATAAGGAGTCAGTTTAGAATGTCTCATATGACAGGAAATGCGCAAGTAGAGTGAAGGAAATTAGAACGTAACACGCAGCGATGCGCCATAGGAGCGCAGTTGCGGCAGCGATACATATTCCAGACCCTGGAAGTTGGAGGCACCGCCCACACTGGTTTCCGGGTCGAAGTTGGGGTAGTCCGTAATCAGGAACAGGTTGCGGCCGATTGCCGAAATGGCAATGTTGCTGAATACGCCGGTCTTGCTAACCAGCGAAGTGGGCAGTGTATATGACAGCGATACTTCGCGCAGACGCACAAAGTCGGTGCTGTACACGTTCGACTCCGAAATACCGTCCAGTACCTGCGACCAGTATACTTGGTCGCGCTTGATAGCCGTCGTGTTAGGCGTATAGCCAGTCACGTTGTTGTTGGCATCGCGCACTTCCTTCACACCCGAGAAAACGTAGTCCGACTCGCGGTCCTCGGTTTCCTTGTCCATGCCATACAGCTTGGCCAGGCGCGTATTGCCACCGTACATCTGAGCTCCCCGACGCATGTCAACCTGTACCAGCAGGGCGAGGCCCTTAAAGCTGAAATTGTTGGTAACGCCCAGCTCATACTTTGGCTGAACCTGGCCGATTACGCCGTTTTCCTCGTCAGCAACGGGGTAGCCGTCGTCGTCCACCACGATGTCGCCGCTGGGGCTACGCTTGTAGCGCGACCCGAACAGCACGGGGTAGAGGTTGTTGGCCTGCGCGCGCACGTTTGGCGTCACGAAGCCCCCAATGAAGATGTTGTCTACACCATCCGACAACTCTTTCACCCGGTTCCGGTACGAGGTGTAGTTAGCCGTAATGTTCCAGTTGAAGCCATCCGTGCTCTGGAAGGGCGTTACGCCTACGGTCAACTCGTTGCCGGTAGTCTGCAGGTCGCCGGCATTGATGAAGCGCGAAGTGTAGCCGGCCGATGGAGCCATCGGTACGGAGAAGATCTGATCCGATGCCACCGATTTGAAGTAGGTGTAGTCGAAGGTCAGACGGTTGTTGAGGAAGCGCAGATCAGCGCCCACTTCTGAAACCTTGATGTTGATCGGGCGCAGATCCGGGGAGCGCAGAATGTCGCTCTGCGTGAGACCACCCTGCCCATTGAAGGGGAAGTTGATACCGTCGCTGAGGAAGCCACTACCGGCGCCACCGCGGTTGAACACCGTGCGAGTCGCATAAGCGTCGCCAGGAGCCTGCGCGGTTTCGGCGTACGAAGCGCGCACCTTAGCAAAGCTCAGAATGTTCTGTGGAACCGAAATGGCTTCCGTAATCACGAAGCCGAGACCAGCCGAAGGATAGAAGATTTTGCGGTTGTCACGCTCCAGGTTGGAGATATAATCCTGGCGGCCGGAGGCATTCAGGAAAATCATGTCCTTCCACGACGCAATCATGTTGCCGTAGAAGCCGACCGTGCGCTTACGGTCGAGAGTTTCGCTGGTCGTCTGCGTGATGGTAGAGCCGATGTTGCGCAGGCCACCGATGGTGATGCCCTGGCCCAGCATGCTCTGGAACCGGTTGCTGATGTTGTAGAATTCGTTACCAACCAGCAGGTTCAGGTTGATGTCTTCCGTCAGGTTCTTGTTGAACGACAGGTTGACGTTGGAGTTAACCTGGCTCTGGATAACGGAATAGTCGTTTACCTGGCCCCCGCTTGGAATAGCCGTGCGGCCGCCGGTGAAGCCCGATCCCAGGTCGTATACTTCCTTGCCGTCGGTGGTGTACTGGTCAACGCCAATACGGTAGTTGAGCGACAGCCAGTCGGTGAATTTGTACGCCGAGTTGACGTTACCGAATACCCGGTTGGTGCGCTCGTTGAAGTAGTTGTGCTTCAGCGACCAGCGTGGGTTATCAATAGCAGCCCGGTAGTGAATCTGCAGGAACGGATTGCTGGCGTTTTCGAACGGAATGCCCCACAGGTCGTAGCTGCGCGGTGCGAAGTACGTGGTGAACAGGGGGTTCGACGTGTTCGAGCCACCAGCAATTTTGTCGATGTCGATGTTGGAGTAGTTCAGCGAAGCACCAACGGTCAGCTTAGGCGTAACCTTGAAGTCACCGCTGATTTTGCCAGTGTAGCGCTTCATGCCCGTGGTGGGCACAATACCTTCCTGGTTGGTATAGCCCAGGCCTACGGCGTAGTTGCCGTAGCTGCCATTGCCTGCCAGGCCCACCGAGTGGTTGGCCGTGTGGCCGGTCCGGAAGAAGGGTTCTACGTTGTCATACACTTTGCCCGGTACCAGCGGCTTGCCGCCGTTGTCGAGCACAGCAGGATTGAGGTCCGTCAGCAGTGGGCCCCAGGAGAGGGACGTATTGGGGCTGAAAGTACCGGCGCTGCCCTGTGCATACTTGCTTTGCAGCTCCGGCAGCACGGAAGGGGTATCCCAGGAATAGTCGGTGCTGTAGCTCAGTTGAGCCGGCTTATCGAGGCCTTTGCCACGCTTGGTGGTGATAACCACTACGCCGTTATTGGCGCGGTTACCATAAAGGGCCGAAGCAGCCCCGCCTTTCAGCACCGAGATGCTCTCGATGTCGTTGGGGTTGATGTCGAGGGCCCGGCTCGAAGCGTCGGTACCGGAAACACCCCCGCCAAAGTCGGCATTGCTTTCAATAGGCAAACCGTCCACTACGTACAGCGGCTGGTTGTTGCCGGTCAGGAAGCGGCTGCCACGGATGGTAATCTGCGACGACGAGCCAGGCATCCCACTCGACTGACGCACGGTTACACCTGCTACCCGGCCCTGCAAGGCGTTGGTAACGTTAGGCTGGCCGGCTTGTACCAGGTTTTTGCCTTCTACCTGCTGTACACTGTAGGTAAGCTCTTTGGTCTGACGCTCGATACCGAAGGCCGTTACCACTACTTCGCTCAGCTGCTTGGAGTCAGTAGCTAGGCCCACGTTGATCTGGCTGTCGGTGCCAATCGGGCGCTCAATGCTAATGAAGCCAATCGAGCTGATAACCAGCGTGCCGCCGGTTGCGGGCACGTTAGACAACGCGAAGGTACCGTCTGAGTTGGTAGACACGCCATTGGACGTGCCTTTCAAAAGTACCGTTACACCTGGCAGACCCTCGCCAGTCTGGCGGTCAGTTACCCGGCCGGAAATACTGCGGTTCTGCGCCGCTACCTCCTGGAATGCGGAGGCCATGAGCAAAGTGCTCATGAGTAAAGCTTTTTGCATAAAGGGTGAAAAATGGGTGAGTGAAAAAAGGGCTGATAAGCAAAACGAGAAACCCGGTATAATCTACAGAGTCCGAGCGTTAGGAAGCTAAACTTACAACCTTGCCAAGACTTCCGGCAATAAAGCCAATAATATTTGATAACCGGATAGTAAAGCAGGGGTAACCGAAAAGCAATGGTGCATTATTCAATTATCTAGATTGTTAGTAAAAGAGCTCTTCATAGTGTAGTAGCGTAGATAGCACAGAAGCCGCCGCAGTACAATTGGGTGGTCAACCCTAGCCTGCTCTCGTCGCAGGGGGCATGTCAAGGGCCGCCACTGTTTTCCGGCTACTGCACCCATTCTACGATACAGAAGTCGCAGACAGCTTAGCATTCTAGCGCAAGTTGAGAGCAGAGGGAAACCCGGTCTGACCTGCCAGCCAATCCGGGTAGTGCCAAATGCCAGCAGGCTATAAGCGGCCACCACTTAAGCAAAGCAGGCACAGAATAGGGGCAGATGGCCACGGCCGACAACTCCTATTGTTAAGTTGCGCCGATGGAGTAGAAAGCTGCCTCATTAGCATGGGCCAAATTGCGGGTGTATTTCGGCTAGGTTATGGAGCCTGCCTGCCAGGATAATATACTGATCTGATGCATAGGAGCCAAGATGCTATCGGCGTCCCACAGCTAGTAAAGGTAGGCTTGAAAAAACACAATAAATGGCGTAGTCGAATCGGTTTAGACAGGTTTAAAGTAGCAGGAGCATACGGGATTGTTTATATAAGTATGCTTGTCGCCGTTAGTTCGGTAAATGCAAATTTTACTGGGCTTGGCGTCATTTCATTGAGTTTTTTCGCTACGTTTGGCCCAAACCTTTTACATCCATCAAATTTCACTCACCAAACTCACTCACCTACATGCGTAAACTTCTCCTAAGTGCGCTGATGGTGTCGCCAGTCCTGATGCAGCAGGCAGCGGCCCAGAATCGCAGCATTTCCGGCCGTGTTACCGACACGGCCACTGGGCAAGGTCTGCCTGGTGTAACCGTTCTCGTGAAGGGAACCACGGTAGGAGCTTCTACCAACGCTGATGGCTCGTATACGCTGAGTGTACCTGCTACGGCCACTACGCTGACTTTTAGCTTTATCGGTTACGGCTCCGTAGACCGCCCAATCGGCGACGGCTCAGCCGTAAACGTAGCACTCGCTTCTTCTACCCGCAACCTGGATGAAGTAGTAGTAACGGGCCTCGCCACTAACATCAAGCGCGCTAACCTGGCGAATGCCATCACCACGATTTCTGCCAAAGACCTGACGGGTAGCACCCGTCCGGTATCGGTGGATGCTGCCTTGAGCGGTAAAATTGTGGGCGCCAACATTGCCCAGACCAGCGGTGCTCCCGGTGGCGGCATGTCGGTGCAGCTGCGAGGTATTTCTACTATCAACGGTTCGTCGCAGCCTCTGTACGTTATCGATGGTGTATACGCCATCAACGCTGAAGTTGGCAACGGCGCCGGTTCGGCGGCCTTCTCGGGCGCTGCGGCCGGTACCGGCCGTACCAGCCAGGATAACGGCATCAACCGTCTGGCTGACCTTAACCCCAACGACATTGAGTCGATTGAGGTACTGAAAGGCCCCAGCGCGGCGGCTATTTACGGTACCCGTGCTAACGCCGGTGTAATCGTAATCAGAACTAAGCGTGGCGCTGCCGGCAAAACCCGCATCAGCTTCAACCAAGACCTGGGCTTCGCCGAAGCCTGGCGCCTGCTCGGCAAAGAAGACTGGACCGATGCCAAGCTGGAGAAATTCTATGCAGGCGCCCGTCTGGCTGATGAGAAGGCTAAACTGGCTGCCGCAACGTCGTCGGGTAAAATCTACGATTACGAAAAAGAAATCTACGGTAACACGGCTTTCCTGCGCAACACCGGCCTGAGCGTTTCGGGCGGCAACGAGCGCACCCGCTTCTACGTGGCAGGTTCTACCGCCAAGGAAGATGGTATTGTGAAGCGTACGGGTTTTGAGCGCCACTCGGTGCGGGCCAACATCGACCAGAAAATTGGTCAGCGGATTGATATCGGCCTGAGCGGCAACTATATCAATTCGTCTAACCGTCGTGGCTACACTGGCAACGATAATAACGGCATTTCGCTGGGCTACAACCTGGCCTACACGCCAAGCTACGCGCAGCTGTTCCCGAACGAAGCCGGCCAGTATCCGGATTCTGACTACACCGGCGACAACCCGCTGGCAGTAGTTGGCCGTGCCATCAACGAAGAAACCACCAACCGTTTCGTGCAGACGGCCAACTTCACGTTGCGCCTGATTGACAACGAAACCTCCTCGCTGCGCTTTGCTGCGCAGGGTGGTGTCGATTATTCGGCCAGCGAAGCCCTGCTCGCGCTGCCCGGCGACATGCAGTCGCAGCGCGCCCGTCCGCTGCCCGGCGTTGCCCGCGTTTCGAAAAACAACTTCTTCAACACCAACCTGCAGGGCTTCCTGATCTATGACTGGAAACTGGGTGAGGCCGTGAGCCTGACTTCGCAGGTAGGTACCGTACGCCTGTCGCAGCGCCAGAACCTGAGCTTCAACCAAGGCCAGAACCTGTCGCCCGGCGCTCCTTACACGCCTAACCGCGGTACTGTAACCACGCAGGAAACAGTGCTCACCAACGAAGCTGACGTAGGCTTCGTAGCACAGCAAGAAGCAAACTTTCGTGACCAGATCATCGCCACGGCTGGTATTCGTTTCGACAAATCTAACCGCAACGGCGACCCAGGCAAGTACTATTCTTTCCCAAAGGCCTCGCTGGCTGTCAACCTGGCAAAGTTCGGCTTCTGGACAGTTGAACCAGTGAACCTGGTGAAGCTGCGGGTTGCCTACGGTGCTACCGGCGGACCAGCCTTCTTCGGCGCCCTCTACTCGCCGCTGGCGGCTACGTCCACGGGCGGCCGCGCCGGCCTGTTGCCATCCACGTTGCTGGGCAATCCAGATATCAAGCCAGAACGCGCAACCGAACTGGAAGCGGGTATCGACCTGGGTTTCCTGGAAAACCGCATTGGTCTGGAAGCTACGGTCTACAACAAAGAAGTGTTTGACCTGGTCAACACCTACTCGCTGGCTCCCGCTACCGGTCTGACGTCTATCCGTGCCTACAACATCGGCGACCTGCGCAACCGTGGTCTGGAACTGGCCCTGAACCTGAACCCTGTACGTAAGGCCTTCCTGAACTGGAACTCATCGACGCAGTTCTGGCTGAACCGCACGGAAGTAACCAAGCTCTACGAAACGCCGCTGCGGGTGGCGCCCTTTAACACGGGCTCTGGCTTCGGTGCCACTTTCGGCCGCAACGTATTCGTGGTGGGTGAATCGCCTTCGCGCTGGTACGGTACGCCAAACGACCCGAACAGCCCGAACTTCAGCGGCCTGACGCGTTACGAGGATGCACAGCCGACGTTCCAGATGTCGTTCCTGAACTCCTTCACGATTGCCAAAAACTTCGAGTTGTCGTTCCTCTTCCACTGGAAAAAGGATGGGTATAACAGCAACCTGAGCGAACTGCTGAAGGACGAAGGCGGTACGTCGAAAGACTGGAGCGAGAACAGCGGCTTGTTTGACGCCGATGGTAACCCAGTTACTAAGGGTGAGGCCCGCCAAGGTTTCTCAACTGAAGGCTTGAGTGCTCGTCAGTTCATTCAGAACTCGGGCTATGTGCGTCTGCGCGAAGCCTCTCTGTACTACTCGCTGCCCACCGCCCTGCGGACCAGCTTGTTCAAGGAATATGTGTCGAACATTAGAATTGGTGTGTCGGGGAACAATCTGATTACCTGGACGGATTATGTAGGCTACGATCCGGAAGTTTCCAACTTCGGCGCTACGTCCAACTTCGCGCAGGTTGACGTAGCTGGCTACCCCAGCACCCGCCGGGTATTCTTCCACCTGGGTATCGACTTCTAAGTCCTGACTTTCTCACCTTCTGATTCTTTCAACCATATGTATACTTTCTCCCATAAGCGTACGCTGACGGCCGCCGCGCTCGTCATGCTGCTGGGGACTTCTTCCTGCGGTTTCTTTGAAACCGAAACCGTAATCGACCCCAATAACCCCAGCCTGAATGCTGTACTGGCCAACGCCGATAAGGCGCAGCTGGACGCTCTGGCCGTAGGCGTAGAGGCTTCATACCGAAACGGCCATACCGGCAACGCCCCCTTCAACTGGGTAGCCGGCGTATTGGGCCGCGAAGTAACGGTGCTTGCTTCCACCGAGTCGCGCTGGTATGCGGAGTTGCAGGGCACGCGCACCACGCTTGACGACGCGGCTTACTACAACGGTTACTACGTTCCGTTCGCTCAGATGCGTCGGGCTGCTCAGGTGTTCCGCCTGTCGAGCAACAACAGCCAGGCGTACACGGCTGAGCAGAAGAAAGGCGTGGACGGTTTCACGCACACCTACGAGGCATTGGCTAAGCTGATGATGCTCAACATGCAGGGCGAAAACGGCATCCGCATCGACTTGGATGATCCGTTGAAACCCGGTAAGTTCGTGTCGCAGGCTGATGCGCTGGCCAATATTCGTCAGCTCCTCGACCAGGCCGTTCCAGAACTGGATGCCGCTGGTGCCACTTTTGGCTTCCCATTGTCGTCGGGCTACGCCGGCTTCAACACGCCTGCTACGTTCAAGCGCTTCAACCGCGGCCTAGCGGCCCGGGTAGCACTCTACCAGAAAGACTATGCTGGTGCCAAGACGGCGCTGGCAGCCTCCTTCTTGGACGCGGCTGGCAGCCTGACCGTTGGTCCTAAGCTGACGTTCAACCCCGCCATTGCCGGCGATGCCGGTAACCCTTACTTCCAAGTACCAAGCAATACCGGTTCGACTGTAATTGGTGTACCGGACAACGTAGTGGCGGAAGCTGAAACGGGCGATGCCCGTCTGGCTAAAATTGGCCGCCGGACGGCTGCCCGTGTAACGGGTGGTATCTCGCAGATCAATGAAGCCCGCGTATTCGCTACCAATACCAGCCCGCTGGATATTATGCGCAACGAGGAGCTGATTCTGATTTCGGCTGAAGCCAAGGCCAACACTAACGACCTGCCCGGCGCACTGGCCGACGTGAACATCATTCGCACGCGTGCCGGCAGCCTGCCAGCTCGGACCCGCGCCTTCGTAAGTGTTGATGAGGCTACCGACGAAATCCTGCGTCAGCGCCGCTACTCGCTGTTCTATGAAGGCCACGCCTTCGTGGACCTGCGTCGCACGGGCCGTCTGCGGCCGAATGTGGTGGCTTCCGCTGCTACCACATTCCCGTACACGCTGGCCTTCAGCACTACGATTGGCACCAACGCCTACCGTCTGATTGCGGCCATGCCGCGTCCGGCTGCTGAGAAAGCCTGGGACAGCGTGAACCCGTAATCCGGAGCTGATTTCAGCAAGTAAAAAGGGTCCTGCGTACTACGCAGGACCCTTTTTTTGTGTGAATACCACAGGCAGCGGCCTGATTGGGCAGCGCCCTAGCAACGGCCTTAGTTGGCCATTAGGTAGCCCCGGATATACTCGTCCAGGTCGCCGTCGAGCACGTTCTGCACGTCGGTGCGCTCGATGCCGGTGCGTAGGTCCTTGATGAGCTTGTAGGGATGCAGCACGTAGTTGCGGATCTGGGAGCCGAAGTCGATGCGCTTCTTGCCGGCCTCCACGGCGTCGCGGGCGGCGTTGCGCTTGTCCATCTCAATCTGGTAGAGGCGCGACTTGAGCATACGTAGAGCATGCTCCTTATTCATGAGCTGGCTGCGCTCGATCTGCACGGCGATGATGATGCCGGACGGGGCGTGCGTGAGGCGTACGGCGGTTTCCACCTTGTTTACGTTCTGCCCGCCCGCACCACCGGCCCGAAACGTGTCCCAGCTGATATCGGCGGGGTTGATTTCGATCTTGATGGTGTCATCAATCACCGGGTAGGCGAAGATGGAGGCAAAGGAAGTGTGGCGCCGACCGCTGCTGTCGAATGGCGACATGCGCACTAGGCGGTGGACGCCAATCTCGCTCTTGAGGTAGCCGTAGGCGAAAGGGCCGTCGATTTCCAGCGAGGCCGACTTGATGCCGGCGCCCTCGCCGGGCTGATAGCTGAGCTGGCGCACCGTGAAACCGTGCTTTTCGCCCCACATGATGTACATGCGCATAAGCATCTCGGCCCAGTCCTGGCTCTCGGTACCACCGGCGCCGGGGTTGATGTCGATTACGGCGGAAAGCTGGTCTTCTTCATCGGAGAGCATGCGCTTGAACTCCAGTTGCTCCACGGCCTGCTGCGCGGCGGTGAACTCCTGGGTCATTTCTGCCTCGGTGGCCTCGCCTTCGCGGTAGAAGTCGTAGAGCACCTCCACGTTGCTGACGGATTGCTCCACGGCTTCATAATCGTCGGTCCAGACTTTCACTGACTTAATGTCGCGCAGGATGGATTCAGCTTTCTTGGAGTCTTCCCAGAAGTCGGGGGCGGCGGCCAGTGCCTCAGTGGCTAGGACCTGTTCTTTGCGGTTATCGTAGTCAAAGATACCTCCTCAGGGCCTCGGCGCGGCCCTTCAATTCCTTTACCTGGTCGTGGGTCATTGGAAAGGTTAAATGGTGAGAGTTGAATGCACAAAGGTCAGGAAAATAAAACGGCCAGCCTCTGGTATGAAGCTGGCCGTTTGAAACGGAAAAACCGGTAAGGCAGCCGCTGTGCTACACCGTTACCATCCAGCCGTGGCCATCAGCTGCCTGGCCGGTACGGATGGCTTGCAGGGCCTCGCTGACGCGTAGGGAGAAGGCGTCGGCGGCGGGCTTAGGCAGCTCGTGGTCGTGGCCTTGGTAGCCGATGACGGCAATGGGGGCAATGGTGGCGGCAGTGCCCACGCCGAAGGCTTCTTCCAGCTTGCCGTCGGCCAAGGCCTGCATCACCTCTACGGCAGATACTTTGCGCTCTTCCACCTGCATGCCCCAGTCGCGGGCCAGCTGCAGTACGCTGCGGCGCGTGATGCCGTCGAGGATGGAGCTGCTCAGGGCCGGGGTCACCACCTTGCCATCGATGACGAAGATGGCGTTCATGGTGCCTGATTCCTCTACGTAGCGGTGCTCGGAAGCATCGGTCCAGATGAGCTGGTTGTAGCCTTCCTGTTGAGCAAGCTTGGTGGGGTACATGGCGGCGCCGTAGTTGCCGGCGTTCTTGGCGAAGCCCGCGCCGCCTTCGGCAGAGCGCACGTATTTCTCCTCAAATCGCACGCGCAGCGGCTTGTTGTAGTAGAGGCCGACCGGGCAGGTGAAGATGACGAAACGGTACGACTCGGAGGGGCGCACACCGATGAAGCCATCGGTGGCGTACATAAAGGGGCGGATGTAGAGGGCGCTGCCGGGCGAATTGGGTACCCACTCGGAATCGAGGCGGATAAGCTGGGTGAGGCCCTGCATGAACAGCTCCTCGGGCAGCTGGGGCATGCACATACGCTCAGCGGAGGCATTGAGACGGTGCAGGTTGTCGAGCGGGCGGAACAGGGCAATGTCGCCGCTGGCATTCTTGTATGCTTTCATGCCCTCGAAAATGGCCTGTCCGTAGTGCAGGGCCGAGTTGGCGGGGCTCACCGTCATGTCGCCGTAGGGCAGCAGCTGGGGTTCCTGCCATTCGCCGTCGCGGTAATCCACCACGAACATATGGTCGGAGAAGATTTTGCCGAACTCAATATGTTCGGGGTCCAGGTGTTCGAGGCGCGAGGCCGTGGTACGCTGGGTCCGGATGGTGAGGGTTTCGAGCATGGAAAAGGGAGGGTAAAGGGAAGGGGATGGGGGAATTTGGGCAGGTAAGCGGAGCGTGGTATTTGAAAAACGCAAGCGGTACGGGAGTAGTTGCCAAGACGGGCAGTATGGCCGGAAGTTGCACCAAAGATGGGGGAAAGGCGCAACTCACCGCAGCTACATGCGCGGCTTCCAGCTAACTTCTTCGGCGCCAAGGTCGTGGCTCATCTGGCGGCTGAGCACGAATAGATAATCGGAGAGGCGGTTGAGGTACATCACCACCAAGTCGGCCACGAACGAGTCTTCGCGCAAATGAATCACCAGCCGCTCGGCGCGGCGGCACACGCAGCGGGCTACGTGTGCAAACGACACCGACTGGTGCCCTCCGGGCAGAATGAACACCCGCAGCTCAGGCAGGTGGGCGTTCATGGCGTCCATTTCGGCTTCCAGCAGCGTCACGTCGGCATCGTGCAGGTCCGGAATCTTCATCTTCGACTTCTCGGGGTCAGAAGCCAGCGACGAGCCGATGGTGAACAGGCGGTCCTGGATTTCCTTGAGCAGGTCGCGGCGGGCGGCATTCACGTCTTGGTCGCGGAGCAGGCCGATGTAGGAATTCAGCTCGTCGACGGTGCCGTAGCAGTCGATGCGGAGGCTGGACTTGGGCACCCGGGTACCGCCGATAAGGGAGGTCAGGCCCTGGTCGCCGGTCTTGGTATATATTTTCATGAAGCTCACTTAAGGAAGCGCACCGGCAGGCCAGCGCGGGGTTTGTCGAAAGAAAGAAGGCCTTTCAGCGGCGCTTGTTCCGGGTGAAGGGATAACAGGCAACCAGCAAAAAGGCCTTGCTCTCGACAAAAATACTAGGTTTTACTTGGCAATCTGCGCGTGGTGGGTGGCCACGTCGAGGTTCTCCAGGTCCGACTCCACCAGCCCGTCGCGCAGGCGCACGATGCGGTGGGCGTAGCGGGCAATGTCCTCTTCGTGAGTCACCATGATGATGGTGTTGCCTTTCACGTAGAGGGCCTCAAACAGGTCCATGATTTCGTGGCTGGTTTTGGTGTCGAGGTTGCCGGTGGGTTCGTCGGCCAGGATGATGCTGGGGTCGTTGACGAGGGCCCGGGCAATGGCCACGCGCTGGCGCTGGCCGCCGCTCAGCTCGTTGGGGCGGTGCTTGGCGCGCTCGGCTAGGCCCACGCTGCGGAGCGCGGCCATAGCCTTTTCCTCACGGTCGGACTTGCTGTAGCCGGCGTAGATGAGCGGCAACGCCACGTTATCGAGCGAGGTGGCGCGGGGCAGCAGGTTGAAGGTCTGGAAAACGAAGCCGATTTCCTTGTTGCGCACGTCGGCCAGCTGGTTGTCGCTCATGCGGCTCACGTCCTTGCCGTTGAGGATATACTGCCCGCCCGTGGGTGTGTCGAGGCAGCCGACGATGTTCATGAGCGTGGACTTGCCGGAACCGGAAGGCCCCATGAAGGCGACATACTCACCGCGCTGAATGGTGATGGTAACCGAGCGCAGGGCATGGATTTCCTCGGTGCCCATCCGATACATCTTCGAGATGTCGTGGGTGTCGATAACGGGGTTCAGCATAGCCGGGCCGGGTTAGTTCCAGGGAGCGGCCGCCGCTGCCTGAGCGGCAAGGCGGGCGTCGTACAGTATACGAAAGGTAGCATATTCGGCGGGGGAAAGCAACGACCGCAGTTTGGCGAGCGAAGTAGCGGCGTATTCGGCCAGCCCCGCCGGAATGGCAGCCAGCGCATACGCCTTCAACAACGGTACAGACTCCGGGTTTACCTCCAGGGCTGCCTGCAGCGCACCGTAAGCGCCCAAATAATCTTTCTGCCGGTCATAAAACGCCGCTGCCGCCAGCACGCCCGGCTCCACAAAGGGCGCTTCCTGCAGCAAGCGGCGGTAAAGCTGCGTGGCCTGTTTGGTCTGCCCGGCCTGGTCGGCCAGGGCTGCCTGGTAGGCGAGGCGGTAGGGCTGATGTGCCGGCGTGAAATGCCCATTGGCTATGAGCTGGCGCAGGCCGGCCATGTTCTGCTGGCGCAAAAGCAGGTCGCCGCGCAGCACGTTCCAGGCAGAAGCTTCCGAGGTTTGCTGGGTTGAAGCCGGGGCAAAACGGGCTACTGCCTGCACGGCTGCGGCCAGCTGGCCGGCCTGCAACGCACGGGGCAGCTGCGCCAGCAGGGCGGTTTCGCGCAACTGGCCTTCGGGCAGCCGTTCGGCGGCAGCCAGCAGGTCGGCCGGGGGCAAGGTATAGCCGAGCAAAGCCAGATACTGCGCCTGCACGGCCGCCGGAGCCGCGGCGTAGGTTTGCGGATAGGAGAGGGCCAGCACCTGCTGCAACTGCCGGGCCGGGCGGTGCAGGGCGGTATCAGGAGCGGCCAAGGCGGCGGCCGTTGCGGCCCGCGCCGAGTCCGGCTGTTGGTTGAGGGCCAGGGCGTAGGCGCGGTTCAGCTGGGCTTCGGGGTAGCCGTTGCGGCTGGCGTCGGCAAAACTGGCAGCCGCCGAGCCGTAGGTGCGCTGCTCCAGCAGCCACAGGGCCTGCAGGTTCTGGTAGTAGGCGGCGCTGGGCGTGTTGCCGGCCAGCAGCGGGGCCAGCGTGGTGCGGGCCGGTATCGGCTGGCCGCCATAGTGCTGCGTGAGGCCCCGTAAAAACGTCAGCTGCTCGAAGTAGTCGGCGTTGCTGGGGCGCTGCACCAGCTGCGTGAGGGCTGGCAGGTAGCTGGTATCGGCCTGTTGCACTTGCCATAAGGTGGCGTGGTAGAGGCGCGCAAACTCAGCCACCGTTAGGTTGGCGGTTGGGCTCGGGACTACCGTGGGCAGCTCTTCCGAACTGTCACGGTTCAGCCGTTGCAAAAGCAATACATTGCTCTGCCAGCCTGCGTCTTCGTTGGCCGACTCGGTGCGTACTACCCGCCAAGCATCCGCAAACTGGGCGTTCTGCAGTAGGAAGGCCAGGCGGTTGGTACTCACTACCGGGCTGCCCGGGTCGGCGGCTTCGGCCCGGTTGAGGTACCAGTTCACCGAGTCGGAGAGGGTGGAGCGGGAGTAGAGGTGGGCGAGGTCGTTGTTGAGGCGCGGGCTGGTGGGGGCGTTTTTCAGGCCCTCGCGCAGCACGGCCAGCCGGTCGAAGAAGTCGTTGGGCTCGTTGTAGAGGGCGGCCAGGCGCAGGGAAATCTTTTCGGACGGCCGGCGGCTAAGGGCCCGGCGCAGGATGTTGATTTCGTTCTGGCGCTGCAGCCGGAACCGGTAGAGGGCCGCGCGGCCCAGGCTGGCCTTGTGGTTGTGCTCGTCCAGAATGTCGCTCTCGGCGTAGTAGCGCTCGGCCAGCAACGCCAGGGCGTCGCGGTTGGGCTCCTGCTCACTTTGCAGGCGGGTCAGGTCGCCGAGGTTGTTGTAGTAGCCGGCTTGCACCTGGTAGAGCGTGGCGAAGTTGTTGCGGAACTCCACGGCGCCCACGCCCCCGATCAGCAGCACGTACACGGCAAACAGCGGCAAGCGGCGCGGCTCATATACCACCCGGTACACGCGCAGCCGCTGCCGGATCAGCGGCCCGAAGTTCACGAGCACATACAGCAGATAGGCCGCGCCGCCCACAAACAGCACCAGCGCCGTGAAGTGGCGCGCGGCCAGCAGCAGCGGGTCGTTGGCGGTGGCAAAGGCGT
The DNA here is from genome assembly GCF_027625995.1 of Hymenobacter yonginensis. Lineage (NCBI taxonomy): Bacteria > Pseudomonadati > Bacteroidota > Cytophagia > Cytophagales > Hymenobacteraceae > Hymenobacter > Hymenobacter yonginensis. The sequence goes on along the minus strand of NZ_CP115396.1, from coordinate 2,824,661 downwards.
AGCCCAGGGCCGCAGCCGCCAGCAGCACCAGCACCGGATACAGGTAGAGGGCGCCTTCCCGGTATGGCAGCCAGTCGGAAGAGGCGGCGGCGCGGCGCGGCAGGCCCAGCCAGCCGATAACTACGGCCGGCAGCAGCAGCACCAGCGGATCGAGGTGCAGGCCGGGCAGCAGCAGCAGGTCGCCATCGTTCCAGATGTACAGGCCCAGCATGCCCACGTACAGCACGCTGGCCGCCACAAAGGGCAGCAGCCCGAAGCGGCTGGCGGGATTTTCGGCCTGGGTGTTGAACCACAGCAGGCCGTTGATATTCTCAAACGCCACCCACACCACCAGCAAGGCCATCAGAATGGCGCCGCCGTTGGTGAAGAAGCTGGCCAGATGCAGCGCCGTGGCATCCAGCGGCAGCTCGGAGCGCTGCAAAAGCAGCAGACTCACGGCCAGCACCAGCCCGGCAAACAGCAGCAGCCGGCGACCCAGCGGCACTTCCGGCCAGAAAGCGTGAAAGGCGTAGGCCGGCAGCACGAAAGCCGCCAGCATCAGCACCAGAAAATACTGCTCCTGCGAATCGAAGATGCCCAGCAAGTCGGCATTCAGCGACATCAGCAGGAAAATCAGCCCCGCCATGGCCGCCACAAACGTGGGGCGCGGCAGCGCGCTGGCCGCCGCCAGAAAGTACACCAGTGCGCCCAGCAGCAGCAGCAGCAGGCCGTAAGCGGCTTCTGGGCGCACGTAGGGGCCCACAAGGTCGTGGGTTTGGGTGAGCAGGTAGCCGTTGACGCGCACCGGCAGCCCAGCCAAGCCCGCTGACACATAGGACAGCACGGTGGGCACGGGCTTGAGCTGGGCCACGGCCTGCACGGGCAGAGCCAGGTCGTCGCCGGTGAAATAGTGGTAGACTGCCAGCAGCACCGCTACGGCTGCCAGGACCGCCAGTGGCAGCCAGAGGGCGCCGCGCCCCGAAGTGGGGTGGGCAGCAGAAGAAGAGGCCGACACCAGACGCTATTCCAGAACTTTCGGTACGCGGAAATAATCGGAGTCCTTGCGCGGGGCGTTGCGCAGGCCGTCCTGATGGCTCACGGAGTTGTGTGCCTCATCGGGCCGCAGCACGTTGATTTCGTGCGACAGATGCACCAGCGGCTCCACGTCAGTGGTGTCGAGCTGGCGGAGCTGGTCCACCCAGTTCAGGATCTTGTTCAGGTCGCCGAGCATCTGCTCCTCCTTGGTTTCGTCGAGTTCGAGGCGGGAAAGGTGGGCCAGTTGGCGCAGGGTGGCTAAGTCGGTGCTCACGAGGGAATTAAAAATTAGAAAGTAAAAATTAAGAATTGGTGGACGCCAATTCCTGGTTTTGAGGCGCCTGCGGCGCTGATTTAGGAGCCGGGCCGGAAGGTGCCGTCGGAAGCCGGCGCCAGGTGCTGGGCTCCGGAATGCCCCGGGCGTCGGGGCGGAAGCCGCTGGCGATGGTGTCGTAGGCTTGCTGCCGGAGCCGGGGGGCGTCGGCGGCGGTGAGGCCGGTGGTGAAGATAGGCGTGTGCAGCGTAATGGCCAGCGGCGAGTAGCGCACCCGCAAGCCTCCAACGTCGGGCATGAAGCGGTGGTTCAGTGGCATCGTGACGGGCACCAGCGGCACGCCGGCCGCAATGGCCAGCTGAAACGCGCCGTCTTTGAACTCGCCCATCTCCTCGCCCGGCTTCTTGGAAATCGAGCCTTCCGGAAAGATAACCACCGAGCGGCCGGCTTCCAGCGAGCGGCGCGCCTGCACCATGGCCCGGCCCCGGCTCATGGCATTGTCGCGGTCGACGGTGATGTAGGCGCGCCCGAAAATGGGACCCCACACCGGTACGCGGGCCAGCGAGATTTTGCCCATGATGTTGAGCCAGCCCGGAATGGTGCGGAACAGCAGCGGAATATCGATGTAGGAGCTGTGGTTGGCCACGTACACGCAGGGCATGCCGGCGGGCAGCGGGCTATGGCGCACCACTTCCACCGGCATGCCCCACATCCGGATGAACAGCCGGCTCCAGGCGCGGTTGAGGCTATGCAGGTGGCGGTGCCCGCTTGGTCGCCGGCTCAGGGCCCACTGCAGCGGGTAGGTAACCACAAACGGCATCACAAACCAGAACGTCGCCCAGGTGGTGTACAGCCGATGACCAAGATAGCGCAGAAAGTGCCGCATATCTGCAAAGGTAGGAACTTGGGTAGGTTCTGTCATCCTAAGCAGATCGAAGGACCTTATCACGCCGGAGTAGTCCTCGTTACTACGCTTTGTGCTGGCGTGACAAGGTCCTTCGCTTCACTCAGGATGACAGGCCATTTGCTAAGCCTTCCTTCCCGCCAGCACCTTTTCCGCTTTCAGCAGGCCGGCTACGCTTACGGCGTCGGTGATGCGGTTGTCCATCACCATCTGCACGGCTTCGGTGAGGGGCAGCTTCCAGAGGCGTAGGTCTTCGGTTTCTTCGGGCTCCAGCTCGCCGGGCGTGAGATCTTCGGCCAGAAACACGAAGCCTTCCTCGTCGGTGACGGAGTTGGAGGTGTGCAGGCGGGCAATGTTGGTCCAGCGGCGGGCCGTGAGGCCGGTTTCCTCGCGCAGCTCCCGCTGCGCCGATTCCAGCACATCCAGCTCCACGGGGCCGCCGCCCATCGGAATTTCCCAGCTGTACTCGCTGAGCGGGTAACGGTACTGGCCCACCAGCCAGGTATTGCCCTCGTCATCCACCGGCACAATGCCTAGGGCCTTATTTTTCATGGTGACCACGCCGTAGATGCCGCGCCCGCCGCCGGGGTTGAGCACCTGGTCTTCGCGCACCGAAATCCAGGGGTTGTGGTATTTCACTTCGGTGCTGAGCACCTGCCAGGGGTTGTGGTTTTCGTCGAGCGACGGATCGGGGTAGTGCATGAGCGGCAGCCTGATAAACGGTAGGCGGCAAAGGTACGGGCGGGGCGCAATTGGCATCCGTCGGGCGAGCGGGCGGCTTGGTCGGGGAAATCAGGGCGTTGGCCAAATAAGTTGGGTCAAGCTGCTGAAGGTGAGTAATTTTGGATCATTCAATAAGGCGCGGGGGAGTTTTGTGGAAAGGAAGGCCTCTCCCGTACCGAGCCGGATGAACGCTAAGAGTAGGGTGGATGATTACTAAAGTCGTCCGGCGCCGAATGCAAAAGACCGTTGCCGCCCCGCAACGGTCTTTTTGTTTGGCGTTTGCCCGGCCGCGGCAAGTCGGCGCCGGGGCGGCGGCCAAGATTCTGTTTCAACCTGCGTTCTGATGCTGCCGTACCAGTACTACGCCGGCTGCTCACATTCCGGTCGGCGTTGCATGTGTATGGCCAACCAGCCCAAAAACCAGCCCAACCAGAATGCTCAACCCGGCGACCCGCTCTTCAACCTGAAGCACGCGCAGGCCGAATCGGAGCTGACCGCCCAGACCGGCGGCCTCGGCCCCACCACCAACGTCTACACCAGCACCGACGAAGACGCGGAGCTCGACGAAGGCCCGCGCGACAAGCAAGGGCTGCGCCGCGGCGAAACCCCACCCAGTGAAGGTTCTGCCGCCGGCAGCCACAAATAAGCAGCGAGTATTGAGTGCTTAGTATGGAGTAATGAGTATTGAGTAGTTGGTGTGCATTACCGAGTAACCTCTCCTAACTACTCCACACTCTCTACCAGATACTCATTACCAGAAAGGGCCTCTCCGGGTGCGTCAGCCGCCGGGGAGGCCTTTTTTTTGGGCGCTGCGCCGTGGGTGGCCTTACCTTTGGGGCTATGTTGCTTGCTTCCTACACTGAACACCCGCTCGAAGCGGGCCTCGACGAAGCCGGGCGCGGCTGCCTGGCCGGGCCGGTCTTCGCGGCGGCCGTGATTCTGCCACCCGATTTTGCGCCCGCCTACCTCAACGATTCCAAGCAGCTAAGCGCCCGCCGCCGCACGGCACTGCGGGCTGAAATCTGTGAGCACGCCGTGGCCTGGGCCGTAGCCGAGGCCTCACCCGCCGAAATTGCCACCGTCAATATTGCCCAGGCCAGCTACTTGGCCATGCACCGCGCCGTGGCGGCGCTGGGCGTAGTGCCCGCCCACCTGGCCGTTGATGGCAACCGGTTCAAACCGTACGCGGGCATCGAGCATACCTGCCTGATCAAGGGCGACACCCGTTTCCGGCACATTGCGGCAGCCTCCATCCTGGCCAAAACCTTCCGCGACGAGCGGATGGCCGAGCTGGCCGAGCAGTTTCCAGGCTACGGCTGGGAGCAGAATGCCGGCTACCCCACGCCCGCACACCGCGCCGCCATCCGCCAGCACGGCCCCACCGAGCACCACCGCATGGGTTTCCGGTTGCTGTGAGGAGGTGATGGGGTGATGAGGAAGAAATAAAAAAAACGTCATTCCGAGCGGAGCAAGGAATCTCGCTAGTGTAGTAACTGATTCTACCACACTAGCGAGATTCCTCACTCCGCTCGGAATGACGTTCTTACTTCTTCACTCCATCTCCTCATTCCTCCATCACCTCACTACTCTTTCATCTTCAGCAGATCCAGAAACAGGCTGAAGCCGTCGACGGTCGTGCCGCCTTCGCCGAAGCTGTCGAAGCTCAGGGGCTTGATGATGTAGCCGCTGACGGCCAGGTTCTGGGCCTTCAGTCGCTCCGACTCCAGGTCGGAGGTGGTGGTGATGAACACGTTCAGGTTAACGAACTCCGGGTCGGAGCGCAGCTGCTCCAGCAGCTCCAAGCCGTTCATGCGGGGCATGTTGATGTCGAGCATTACCACGCTGGGATGCTCAATCTTGGTCTGGTCGGCTTCGCCGCGCAGCATGTTCAGGGCTTCGCGGCCGTTGCGGGCAATGTGTAGCGGAACGGTAATGTTATTCTTCCGGAGCTCACGCTGCACATTCATGATGTCCATTTGGTCGTCTTCGACTAGAAGGATACTAGGCATAGCGGGTGTTGGTTGGTAGGGGCGGAAAACGTAAAACAAAAGCCATACGGCCAGGGGCTATACGGTAATCAGGGGTTTGGGGGCTGAACTGCCGAGCCCGGGCCGGCTGGCGGGCGGCTGGCGTGGCCAGGTGAAATAGAACGTGGCACCCTCGCCCTCGGCCGACTCGATGCGGATGGTGCCGCCCTGCCGCTCCACTATTTTCCTGACGATGGCCAGGCCTACGCCCGTGCTTTCCAAGGTGTCGCGCTCGGTCAGGGTCTGGAAAATGACGAAAATCCGCTCGTGGTATTCGGAGGCAATGCCGGGGCCGTTGTCGGCTACCGAGAAGGTGAAGAAGCTCTTGTCTTCGGTGCAGCCGATGCGTACGACGCCGGTTTCGGGGTGCGGGTGGTACTTCACGGCGTTGCTGATCAGGTTGGTGAACACCTGCTGCAGCTGCACCCGGTTCGTGACCAGCGTGGGCAGGTAGAAGGGTAGCTCCACCTCGAAGCCGTCGGGCAGCTCCAGTGAGTCGGTGATTTCGCGCAGCAGCTGCCGCACAAACACGGGCTCGTCGGCCTGGGCAGTGCGGCCCACCCGCGCCAGATCCAGGATGCCCGTGATGAGGTGCTCCATGCGGCGCACCCGGGTGCGCATCAGCAGCAGAAACTCCTGAATGTGAGGCGGCGTGTCCTGGCCCATGTCTTCCTCAATCCAGCGCGAGGCACTCTCGATGCCCCGCAGCGGCGCTTTCAAATCGTGTGATACCACGTAGGCAAACTGGTCGAGTTCCTGATTGCGGCGCTCCAGCTGCGTGATGTTGCTGTTGATAGTGGCCGCCATCTGGTTCAGCGACACCGACAGGGCGCTGAGCTCGTCGCCGGCCGTGTCGGTAAGCTGCGTGTGGTACTCGCCGGCCGCAATCTGCGACGACATCGACACCATCGTCTGAATCCGCTGCCCGATGAGGCGGGTGAGGTAGAGGGCCCCGGCCAGCCCCAGCACGATGGCCAGCAGCGTAGTGCCCACCGAAATCAGGCGGGTTTCGCGGATACCTTCCTGAAGCTTGAGGCCCTGTTTTTCGCGCAAAGCCATTTCCTCGCGCGCAAAGGCCGCAAACAAAATCCGGATCTGGTCGGTGAGGCGCTTACCGGCCAGGCCTTCGGCTTGGTCGCGGTGAGGCATGCCCTGCAGGCCAGCCTGTTCCGGCGTGCGGCGCCGGGCCTCGCGCTTTTCCTGGATGAGCATGTGCGAATAGTCGAGCCACTCGCGAAAGACCGAGCGGGCCCGCAGAATCCGGGCGTGCTGGGCCGAGCTGTCTTCCAGCTCCGTCAGCAACTGCTCGAAATGCCGCACCAGGTACCGCTCGCCTTCGTGATAGGGCTGCAGGGTTTCCTCCTTGCCAATCAGCAGAAAGCCCCGAAAGCCGTTTTCCATGTCCACGATGCTGCGCAGCAGGGTGGAGGCCTCCGAGGAAGTGCGCTGCGAGAGCTGCACGCGCCGGGCGTTGCGCAGCACCTTACGCGAGAGCTGGTAGTTGACGAACACCACGCCCACGAACAGCAGCAGAATAACCAGGAAACCGGTGAAGAGCTTAGTCGAAAGCTTGAGTTTCATGCGAAACAGGAAAAAGGAAAGCCGAAAACCTGCTGTCCGGTACGCAGGTGCACGGGCATAGTTGGCAATGAAGGCCGGCCGGAGTAGCCGCGCCTGACGGGACGGCCTTCGTGGCCGGGCAGAGTGCGCAAGATACCGCATGCAAACTGACGCGCGGAAATGGCTAATTTCGCCCCGCCGCCGGGCGGCACCCTCACCTTCCCACCCACCTCCTCTTCCATGAGCGAAACCCTCAAAACCGTTGTCCTGAATGATGTGCACCAGCAGCTGGGTGCCAAGATGGTGCCCTTTGCCGGCTACAACATGCCCGTGCGCTACTCCTCCGACCTCGACGAGCACCACACCGTGCGCCGGGCCGTGGGCATCTTCGACGTGTCGCACATGGGCGAGTTCCGGGTGCGCGGCCCGCAGGCCCTCGACCTGATCCAGCGCGTAACCAGCAACGACGCCAGCAAGCTCACCGACGGCAAGGCCCAGTACTCGTGCCTGCCCAACGCCGACGGCGGCATCGTGGACGATTTGCTGGTGTACAAGCTGGCCGACGAAGACTACATGCTGGTGGTGAATGCCTCCAACATCGACAAAGACTGGAACTGGATCAGTAAGCACAACACCCAGGGCGCCGACCTGGAAAACGTGTCGGACCAGATGAGCCTGTTTGCAGTGCAGGGCCCCAAAACCAGCCAGGCCCTACAGTCTCTCACCGACGTTGACCTGAGCGCCATTCCGTACTACTCGTTCGTGCAGGGCACGTTTGCCGGCGTTGAGGACGTGATTATCTCGGCCACGGGCTACACCGGCGCGGGCGGCTTCGAGCTGTACGTGCCCAACGAGCACGCCAAAATCGTGTGGGACAAGGTGATGGAAGCCGGCCAGCCCTACGGCCTGAAGCCCATCGGCCTCGGCGCCCGCGACACGCTGCGGCTGGAAATGGGCTACTGCCTCTACGGCAACGACATCGACGACACCACTTCGCCGCTGGAAGCCGGCCTGGGCTGGGTAACAAAGTTCACCAAAGACTTCACCAACGCCGAAAGCCTGAAGCAGCAGAAAGAAGCGGGCGTGGCGCGCAAGCTGGTAGGCTTCCTGATGGACGGTCCCGGCATCCCGCGCGGCCACTACGAGCTGGTAAACGAAGCCGGCGAGAAAATCGGGGACGTGACCAGCGGCACCCAGTCGCCGAGTTTGAGCAAGGGCATTGGCCTGGGCTACGTGCAAACCGAGTTCAGCAAGCCCGGCAGCAAGGTGTTCGTGCAGATCCGGGGCAAAAACCAGCCGGCCACGGTGGTGAAGCTGCCCTTCGTGCCCGGCACGGAAGAAGCGTAAGCTGAATAGTAAATAACTGTCATCCTGAGGCGGCAGCCGAAGGACTTTATTGCGTCAGGACGAGTAGTCCAGCTGTATTGCAGGCGTACTAAGGTCCTTCGGCTACCGCCTCAGGATGACAGCTTTTTTGTAGCATTCCTGATTGACCTTATGCCCACGATTGATATCTGCTTCTCGCCGGAGCTGTTGCCGCTTTTCAACCTGCAGGGCCGCGTGGCGGTGGTGGTCGACGTGCTGCGCGCCACCTCTTCCATTGTGGCGGCGCTGGCGTCGGGCGTTACGCACCTGGTGCCGGTGAGTGAGCTGGCCGAGTGTCGCGCGCTGGCCGCCGAGGGCTACCTCACTGCCGCCGAGCGCGACGGCCGCCAGGCTGAAGGCGTGGACCTCGGCAACTCGCCTTTCGGCTACCTCGACGGCGTGGTGCCGGTGCGCGGCCGGGCCGTGGCCATCACCACTACCAACGGCACCCGCGCCCTGCACCTCGCCCAAACGGCCGATGCCGTAGTAGTGGGCGCGTTCCTCAACCTGCAGGCCGTGGCCGACTTCGTGCGCCAGCAGCAGAAAGATGTGGTGGTGGTCTGCGCCGGCTGGAAGGGCCAGTTCTGCCTCGAAGACACACTCTTCGGCGGCGCCCTGGCCGCCCGCCTCGCCGACGCCTTCGACACCACCGCCTCCGACGCTACCCTGGCTGCCCTCGACCTGTGGCAAGCCGCCGAAGCAGATGTGGCCGGCTACCTGCTTAAGTCATCACACGTGCGCCGCCTTAACAGCCTGGAACTGCACAAAGACATGGAGTTCTGCGTCCGCCCCGACGTGTACAACCTCGTGCCGCTGTTTCGGGAGGGGAAGATTGAGTTGGTTTGAGGTGATGGGGTGATGGAGTAATGAAGGGATGAAGTAAGAACGTCATTCCGAGTGTACCGAGGAATCTCGCGTGCTGATGTTGCAGTAGTAATTCAACGTCAGCACGCGAGATTCCTCGCTCCGCTCGGAATGACGTTCTGCTTTTCACCTCATCACCCCACCACTTAATTCAACTTCTCATTATTGCGGTGGCGGTCGGCGTCGCGGAGGGTTTTCTTGGCCAGGTTGCGCTGCAGGGCGTCGGTGAGGTTGATGCCGGTCTGGTTGGCCAGGCAGATAACCACGAACAGCACGTCGGCCAGCTCATCGGCCAACACCTTGTCCTTGTCGGATTCCTTGAACGACTGCTCGCCGTACTGCCGGGCAATGATGCGGGCCACTTCGCCCACTTCCTCGGTGAGCATGGCCATATTGGTCAGCTCGTTGAAATACCGGACGCCGGTGGTCTGAATCCAGTGGTCGACGGTTTGCTGGGCTTCTTCGATGGTCATGGGAGAGTAACTGAGTAGTTGAGTAACTGAGTAGAGAGTGCTGAGTGGTTGGGTAAGGGAGTAACTGCTGTTGCGTAGTGGCAGTAGCGCGAACTTTGTAGTTCGCGTCTCCGCGCCGTTCAAACGATTCCAGCGGCGCGGGGGCGCGAACTACAAAGTTCGCGCTACTGCCCTCAACGTTCTGCGCAAGCCGGAATAGGCCTACTCAATTACTCCATTGCTCAGTTACTCTCAGGCGAGTCCAGCACGATGGTGACGGGGCCGTCGTTGAGCAGTTCCACCTGCATGTCGGCCCCGAATTCGCCGGTGGGCACGGGCTGGCCCAGCAGCTGCTCCAGTTGCCGTACAAACTGCTCGTAGAGCGGAATGGCAATGGGCGGCGGGGCGGCGCCGGCGTAGCTGGGGCGGTTGCCTTTGCGGGCATCAGCCAGCAGCGTAAACTGGCTCACCACCAGCACCTGACCGCCCACGTCCTGTACCGAGCGGTTCATCTTGCCTTCCTCATCGGAAAAGATGCGCAGCTGCGTGAGTTTGCGGGCCATCCAGTCGAGCGACGTAGCGGTGTCAGCAGGGGAGAAGCCGGCCAGCACCAGCAGGCCCGGCCCAATCTGGCCCGTAATGCGGCCTTCGACGGTAACGCTGGCGTGCCGGACGCGCTGAATAACGGTGCGCATAAGGTGGAGTGTGAGGTTGGTGGAGTGGTGGATTGGGGCAAAGATAGCGCTCCATGATCCGCCCGGGATGACTGTATCTTTGCCAACCCACCAACCCACCAACCCACCATCTTGCGTCTGTCGTTTCGGTTGTCTGCTTTCTGGTTGCCGCTGCTGGCCTTGCTGGCCGTGGTGGCGGTGCGCCTGCACGGCCTGGGCCAGGTGGCGCTACCCGACTACGACTCGGTGCGCAACTGGCAGATTGTGCAGGAAGTGGCCCACGGTAACCTGCGCAACCTGTTTCACCACGGCAGCCCCGGCTTCTCGCTGCTCTACGCCCCGGTGGCCTGGCTGACTTCCGACTATCACGTGTTCCAAGGCCTGAACGCGCTGGTGGCCGTGGCGGCGCTGGGCTGGCTGGTGCAGTGGGTTGCTCGCGAATGGCGCCTTACCGCGCCGGAAACGGCCGTCCTGCTGCTATTCACCGGCACCTCCGTGTTCCTCACCTTCTCCGGCCGCGACTTTACTATGGGCTCGTGGAGTTTGTTGATGTTTGTGGGGCTGCTGCGGGCGCACTACCGGCGGCTGCAACAGCCCAGTGCGGCGGCGCTGCTGTGGGCGGCCGTCTGGCTGGCGGCTGGGCTCAGCATCAACTACAAATTTCTGCTCACGCTGCCTATTCTGCTGGTGCTGGAACTGCTGTATGGCGGCCGGCTGCTCTGGCAGTGGCGCAACCTGGGCCGGGTGCTGCTGGTGCTGGCCGCGCCCTACGTGCTGCTGGGCGCGCTGGGCGCCGCCGGTGGGGTGCCGTGGTACCGCTGGCCGGCCGTGTACTACAACCTGGTTTTTCCGGGCGCCCAGAACGCCGCCGGCCGCACCGGCCACCTGCGCTTCGACGGGCTCTACTACCTGCGCTTCCTGCGAGACTTCGAGTCGCCGGTGCTGGGGCCGGGGATGGCGGCGGGGCTATGGCTGCTGAGGCGGCGACTGGGGCAGCTGGCGGGACCGCGCTGGCCGTGGCCCGCGCCAGGGCTGGCGCTGTATCTGGCGGTGTGGGCCGGCTGCTTTCTGGTGGGTATGTCGCTGTTGCTGAAAGCGCCGCGGGGGCTGCTGCTGGCGTATCCTCTGCTGTACGTGCTGGCGTTTCTTGGGCTGCGGGAGCTGCTGCGCCGGTGGGCGAGGCCTGCGGTGGGGCCGGGGCTGCTGGCGGCCGTGGTGCTGCTGGCCGTGGCGTTCAACCTCTTCCGGATTCAGCGCGAAATCTACGCTTACGCGCCTACCCGCTATGGGCAGGTGGCCGCCTGGCTGCAGCAGCAGCAGCAGCCGGGGCCGGTGCGCGTGGCCAGCACCCTCAGCCTGGGAGTGGCCCCCTTCCTGGCCGCCGCTGACACTGTTTCGGTTATCGTGAAGGAAGCCGACCTCACCCAGGCCCGCCGCCAGGGCATGCAGTACGTGCTGCTCGACGCTGCCTGGCGGGTAGTAAATGCTACTGCCTTCGACTCATTGCGCCGCCAGCCGCCGCTGGCCGCCTGGCCCGAGCCGCTGCTCACCGCGCCACTGCTGTTCCTGGAGCATTCCGAGTACACCGGCCTCGGCTACGAAGAAACCCTGCAGCTGCAGCGGGCCGCTCAGGATTCCGCCCAGCTGCGCCTCTACCGTCTGCAGCCCTGATGATGACCAGTCCGGCGGCAGTATCCGTCGGACCGGCATATTTGTATTTGAGCCTAGCAAATTCAAGTTGCAGAGAAGCCGCGTAGCGGCGGCAGGTGTGTAGTCTATCAAGCAACAGCTAGCAAAAGCCGCGTGGCGGCGACAGATTCGTCAGTAGATGGTCCTGCAAACCTGCCGCCGCTATGCGGCTTGTTGCAGGTAGCATCTGACTTCCTACAACCCTGTCGCCGCTACGCGGCTCTTCCGCAATTTGGGGTAGCAACAAAAAAGCAGCCCGAAGGCTGCTTTTTTACAAAGAACAAGCACCAGCTGGCGGCTTACGGATTGGCCTGCGTGGGCAGGCTGTTCACGTTGAGCAGCGGAATGCTGGTGTTGTAGCTTTCGTTGATTTTGCGCAGAAACACGTTAGCCAGCAGCGCATTGCCACGGGGCGTCAGCGTGATGCGGTCCAGCGAATAGAAGTTGCCGCGCACCAGTTCCGGCGTGTAGTTCACCCCGTTCACGTTGATATTGCCGGCCACCTGCGAAAACAGCGCGTCGTTGGTGTCGATGAGCGGCAGCTTGAACGTGGTGTTGGCCAGCGTCAGCATACCCGAGCGGAAATCCTCGGCCACTTGGCTGATGCGGGCCACTTCCAGGTAGTCCAGCACGTCGGCCCCGCTTACCGGGTTCTGGCGGCTGCCGTAGGGACGGGTCTGGGGTGCGCCCGTCACCGATTCCAGCCGCCCGATGCGGCGCTGGCCGCTGGGCAGCACGTAGTCTTCCCCCGAAACGGCCTGAACGGCCCCCGTAAACGCGCGCACAAACAACGTGTCGTTGGCCGTCGCGGTGTTCTGGCGCAGGCGCTGCTGCACATCGAGGCCGCGGCTCAGGCGCAGGATGGGCAAGGTGGCCAGGGAGGGCGGCAGGGCCACCACGCCGGGCCGGCCACCGGCCGAAAGCTGCGTCAGCAGCAGCCGGGCATTGGACGTGAGCGTGGAAGCCACCGGCAGCGGGCCGCAGTTGCCACCGCTCACCACGTAGGGCAGCAAGTCATCGAGGCCCGCGAAAAACGTGAAGAACGAGGCGTTGGCGCTGGCTGTAGTCACCACCTGCAGGTAAGTGCGGTTGTCGTTGGCCGGCAGCAGCCGCTCAAAATAGGGGTTGAACAGGCCGACGCGGGTGAGGTTGGCCGTGTTGCCGAGGCCCGCGATGCTGATCTGGCTGAGGCGCAGGCCGGGTACGCCCAGGTTCTGCGGCAGCGTGGCGCCCGCGCGGGGGTAGAGGTACAGCGTATCGGCGCCGTTGCAGCCGGTGGTGTTGACGAAGCGGGCCAGCGTGGCGGCCGGCTTCACGCGGGTCGTGCGGGGCAGGCCGTTGGCATCAAAGCCTGCCAGGGTGAGATAGCCGGTACCGGCTCCGTCGGCCAGCAGCGGCTGGGTGAAGGTGGCGTTGGCATCCACCTTGGCAAACTGCCCGGCAATCAGGTTGGCGTAGGAGTACGACTGGCTGGCGCTCGTTAGGCCGCCATCGGCAAAACCAGCCGTGTAGGAGTCGCCGACGGCTACGTAGCGGGTCAGGTCGAGGCCGTTGCTGCTCAGGGCGGGCACGGGCTGGTCGGGCGAGCAGCCCGCCAGCAGCAGCAGGACGCCGGCCGTAGCGGGCAGCGCCGCCCGCAGAATCGAAGTAGAAAAAGTATGCACTAAAGTCAGACCTTAAATGAGAAGGGAAGCGGGCACGAGCCGCCGACTACTTAACCGGGCTGGCCGCACGGCCCCCAAACGAGTAGGAAAGCCCCACGGCCGCCGTCTGCACCGCCGTGCGGTACGAGCCGTCGATGTTGCTTACCACGTCGCGCGATGGGTTCACGCGGGCGCGCCGCTCGCCGCCCTGGGCGTAGCTGTAAGCCAGGTCCAGCAGCAGGTTGGATTTCAGCGCTAGGCTCAGGCCTACAGAGCCACCGAGCAGGTTGGCGTCGGGCAGGTCGGGCGAGATGAACTCGTCGCGCACGGGCGTTTCATCGTAGCTCACGCCGCCGCGCACGCTCAGGTTGGGCGTTACGGTGTACTCGGCGCCTACGCGGAAGGCCATGGCGTCTTCGTAGCGGCGTCCGGCCGTCACGCGGGAAGCGTTATCCAGCTCGAAGTTCAGTGAATCGTAGCGGCTCCAGCTGGTGAGGTGAAAGTCGAACGTCACCAGCAGGTTCTTGGTCATGCGGTCAGCCATGCCCACGGCCAGGGTGGAGGGCAGCTCCAGGTCGGTGCGGAAGCCGGCCCGGGCCGGGAACTGCGCGGCATCCCGCTCCGGAATGTTGGCGTAGGTGGCCTCACCGTTGCGCACTTTCAGCGTCACGGGCGTGCGGTAGCTGATGCCAAAAGCCAGGTTATCGGCGGTGCGGCCGTACAGGCCCACGTTGGCGCCGTAGCCGCTGCCGCTGCCCGTAAACAGGGCCTGCGCGGTCGGGTCGTCGTACTGGCCCAGGGCGCGCTGCTGGCGCATGTCGCCGTAGGCATAAATCACGCCAGCGCCCACGCTGAAATTCTCGCTGAGCTGGTAGCCCACGGTGGGCTGCACGTAGAGGCTGCTGAAGCGGGCTTCCTGCACCACGCTGCGGCCTTCCCAGTTCGAGGGCCACTTGGTGTTGTAGCCGAAGGGCTGATTAACGCTCAACCCCACGCTGAATTTGCTGTTGAGGCGCGTGGCAGCGTAAAAGTAGCCGCCCGGCTGGGGCTGTAGCTCCTGGCGCGTCAGGCGCCGCGAGTCGGTGCCCAGAAACGAGGACAGCCGCGCCGTGCCCAGGCCGCCCACGCTCACGTGAGTCAGCGAGTCGAGGTGGCCCAGCGCCCCGGGGTTGTAGTAGAGCACGGCAATGTCGCGCACGTACGCTGTGCCGGCTCCGCCCAGCCCTAGCAAGCGCGCACTCTGCGGCGCCGACTGAAAGCCGCCAGCGGTGGCGGAAAGCGAAAGAAACAGGAAACCAGAAAGAAAGTAATGACGCGCCATGCAGACAGGGTTTCGGACAATAGGCCGCAAAGGTAGCGTACTGAGGTGATTAAGTGAGTAGGCGGCGAAGGGATTACGCCGGAAATTCCGGCGGCCCCATTCGCTGCCAGCGGCGCCCCGGATACGCTTTGCCACGCACGCTCGCCTAAATAGGGTTTCGGCTATCGTTTCACGCCGAGGCTGTCCAGGGCGTGCTGGTAGCGGCGGGCGTTCTGGCGGTGCTCGGCGTAGGTTTCAGCGAAGTCAGAAAAGCCGCTCAGGTCGGCGCGGGCGCAGAAAAACAGGTAGCGGTGCGCCGCCGGCCGCAGTACCGCATCTAGGCTCTGGCGGTTGGCCGATGTGATGGGGCCGGGCGGTAGGCCTTTGTGGCGGTAGGTGTTGTAGGGCGAATCCACCAGCTTGTCGCGGTTGAGCACCCGCTTCACCCCAAAGTTGCCGATGGCCCACAGCAGCGTGGGGTCAGCCTGCAGGCGCATGCCGCGCCGCAGCCGGTTGAGGTACACGCCCGCAATAACCGGCTTGTCCTCTTTCTTGGCCGTTTCGCGCTGCACGATGCTGGCCAGCACGTGCACCTCAGGCACGGTCAGCTGCAGCGAATCGGCCCGCTGGCGGCGCTGGGCAGTCCAGAACCGGCGGTGCGTGGCCGCGGCCGAATCCAGAAACGTGCGCGCCGAGGTATTCCAGAACGCCCGATAGGGGCCGGGTAGAAACAGCGTCAGGATAGTGGTGGTGTCTAGCTGGTAGCGGCGGCGCAGGTAGGCGTTATCCTGCAGCAGCCGGCGCAGATCCAGCGAGTCGGCCTCCAGCTGCCGGCTGATCTGGCGCGTGAGCTGGGGCTTGTACTTGAAGGCGTCGAGGGTGAAGGCCACTGTGTCCTGGCGGCCGGCCAGCAGCATATCCAGCAGCGCGGCGTTGCCGAGGCCAGGTTCCAATCGATAGCGCCCAGGGCGCACATGGGCCGGATAGTCGCGCTGCGTGGCCAGCCACTCAAACGTGCCGGGGTCGCGCAGCAGATCCTGCCGCCGCAGCGAGTCGCGCACGGCCGGCCAGCCCGCGCCCGTCCGGATGTACAGATACGCGGCCCCGTACGGCGACTCGGCCACGTTGGGCTGCCACAGCACGCGCCACGCGCCATACAGCGCTGCGCCGCCAGTCAGCAGCAGCACAACAAGCAGAAACCAAAGCCAAGAGCGGGCAGCAGTAGTCAAAAGCAGCAGGGAACAGTGAAACCAAAGTCCCAAAGGTAACGCGCCGGACGGCTGTGGCCCGGACTTCAGTCCGGCGCCCGAAACCGCTCGAACGGCGCGGGGGCGCGAACTACGCAGCGCTACTGCCAATCGCGCTGCTCAAGGGATGGTGTTGCGTAATAGCGCTGCTTAGTAGCCACGGGCTCCGGACTAAAGTCCGGACCTCAGCCACGCGGCGCGGTTCCGCATGGCCGCCCCGCCGGGCCGGTTCGGAAACCGGCCCGGCGGGGCGGCGTATGGTCTTGCCGACTTTGTCGGCGCAGACCGTCGCCAGCGCAGTCATCGCCACAACTACGAACAACGGACAACTAACAACGAGCAACTAAAAACCTATTCGCCGTTTACCAGGGCCGCAATGGCTTCAGCGGCTTCCTGCTGGCTCTGGCGGCGCGCAATTTCCACGGGCGGGGCGGCCCGTACTTCGCAGTCGAGGATGGAGCACCGCTCGCAGGTTTCGTTGACGCGCTTCTGCACGATGGCCGGGTCGTTGAGGAACTGCACTTTCTGGCGCAGGTTGTCGTCGCAGAGCAAGCCCACGGTTACGCTCACGGCCGGCTCGTTGGCCGTGCCGGCGCGGGCCAGCGAGAGGCACAGGTATTCGTCTTCGTTGGGGTAGCGTGAGCGTTGGGTGCCCAGCACAAAGGCCGGCGCCGGGCCGGCCGCCTGCTCGCGCGCCTCCCGGATCAGGCGGATGGACACCCAGCGGCGGCAGTATTTTTCGTGTAGCTCGTTGCCGTGCGGGTTGTGCAGGCGCGACAGATGCAGCTCCTTGCTCAGCAAGTAGGCCGCGTCGGCATCGGCTTGGTCGAAGCGCAGGAAAAACAGGCTCTGAATACCGAAGTAGCGCGGCAGCAGGTTGGTGATGCGCTGCATGAACATCTCCGGCGACACATCATACTTCGTGAGCATGGCCTGCAGCAGCTCCGGCTGCCAGGTGGCCTGCCCGAAAAAGTCCTGCAGGTCGCGCACCAGGCTTTCCTCCTCCATCAGCAGCGCCCCAGCGAAATAAGACGCCTTGAAGTTGTTGAGCACCTCGTCGAAGGAATGCACCGGGAAGGTGGCATTCACGTACGGCCGCTCCTTCAGATTAAGGTAGTTGAAGGCCACCTCGCGGCCCAGTACAAACGACTCCTGCGCCTTGCTCAAACCCGGCCGCAGCAGCAGCGTGCGGGTTTTGGGCTGAAACACCGACCGCAGCCGGCCCAGCGCCGCGTACTCCGCCAGCTTCTCCCGGTCGAGGCGGTAGCCGTATTTCTGGCTGAGTACCCGCTCCAGCTGAGTGGTGTCGAAGGGGGCCCGAGTGCTCAGGTTCTGCTCGCCGCAGAAGGTGCGCACGTCCTGCTCCAGCTCCTCGAAGTAGTTGTCGTGCATCTCCTGGTAGGAGCGCAGCGCGGCCAGAAAGAAGCTTTCCTGCTGCATTTCGTAGTTGCGGGCTATTTCGAAGATGGTGCTGATGAAGGCGTTCATCTTGGCCGGCGCATCGGCAATCAGCTCCACGATGCGCAGCGGGTCCAGCCCGAACATCTCCAGCGGAAACTCCTTCAGCAAATCCGACTGCAGCAGCTCGGAAATGGGCTCTAGCCGCCGGCTCAGCGTCAGAGACGTGAGCTGGTCGTAGCTGACGCCCAGTACCTTGCTCAACCCCAGGATCTTATCAGCCTTGGGGTATTTCTTGCCTTTCTCAATCTCATTGAGGTAGGATACCGACACGTCGCAGGCGCGGGCCAGCTCGGCGGGCGTGAAGCCGCGCTCCTGGCGCAGCTCGCGCAGTTTCAGCCCGAAAATGAGTCGGACAACCTGACCGTGGCTTAGCATTTATATAGGAGAGATGGGTAGAAGCGGGAGAGGAGAGCGGACAGGGAGCAGCGTATGCCAGCAAAAAATGGCGGCAGCGCGGCATTCGGAACCGCGCAAATCAACGCAAATTCAATGGGTTATAAAAATTAGCGAAAATTCGCTTGTTTAATAAAATTCGCTGAGCTACGTTTGTTCTGTCCTCAGCGCAGGGCCCCGATTGTTCTCACTTTCAACCGATTCCCTATGTCACCCTTCGCCGACCTCGAACCTGCCGTAGCCGCCCCCGCCTTCCTGACGCCGGAGCGCGTGAAAATCACCGGGGCGTATTCGCCGGAGTTTGCTGAAATCCTGACGCCGTCGGCGCTGGCGTTTGTGGCTGAGCTGCACCGGCGCTTCGACCACACGCGGCAGGCGTTGCTCAAGCGCCGCGAGGAGCGGCAGCAGGCATTCGAGGCCGGCCAGCTTCCCGACTTCCTGCCCGAAACGCGCCTGATCCGCGAAAAGCCCTGGACCGTGGCTCCCATCCCGGCCGACCTGCAGGACCGCCGGGTGGAAATCACGGGGCCGGTTGAGCGGAAGATGATCATCAATGCCCTGAACTCGGGTGCCAAGGTGTTTATGGCTGATCTGGAGGATTCCAACTCGCCCACCTGGACCAACGTGGTGGAAGGGCAGCGCAACCTGCGCGACGCCGTACGCCGCACCATCTCGCTGAGCACGCCCACCAAAGAGTACAAGCTGAACGAGCAGACCGCCGTGCTGATGGTGCGGCCCCGCGGCTGGCACCTGCTGGAAAAGCATATGCTGGTGGATGGCGAGCCCGTCAGCGCCGCCTTCTTCGACTTTGGCCTCTACTATTTCCACAACGCCCACGAGTTGTGCGCCCGCGGCACGGCGCCGTATTTCTACCTGCCCAAAATCGAGAGCCACCTGGAGGCCCGCCTCTGGAACGACGTATTTGGGTTTGCGCAATGGTCGTTGAAGCAGCCGAAGTGCACCATCAAGGCCACGGTGCTGATTGAAACGCTGCCGGCCGCCTTCGAGCTCAACGAAATTCTATATGAGCTGCGCGAGCATAGCGCCGGCCTCAATTGCGGCCGTTGGGACTACATTTTCAGCTACATCAAGCGCCTGGGCCTGAAGCCCGAATTCCGCCTGCCCAACCGCGCCGACGTGACCATGGCCGTGCCGTTCATGGCCGCTTACTCGCAGCTCGTCATCCAGACCTGCCACCGCCGCGGCGTGCACGCCATCGGGGGCATGGCCGCCCAAATTCCCATCAAGAACAACCCTGAAGCCAACGAAGCCGCCCTGGAGAAAGTCCGGCTGGACAAGGTGCGCGAGGCCCGCAACGGCCACGACGGCACCTGGGTGGCCCACCCCGGCCTAGTGCCGGTGGCGCTGGCGGTTTTCGATGAGCTGATGTCCGAGCCCAACCAGATTGCCAACAAGCGCGAGGACCTGGTGGTAACGGCCGAGGACCTCGTGCGGGCTCCGCAGGGCCAGATTACCGAGGATGGCGTCAAGCTCAACATCGACGTGGCGGTGCAATACCTGGAATCGTGGCTGGGCGGCAACGGCTGCGTGCCGATTTATAACCTGATGGAAGACGCCGCCACCGCCGAAATCAGCCGGGCGCAGGTGTGGCAATGGCTGCACACGCCCGGCACGGTGCTGGCCGACGGCCGCCCGCTGACGGTGGAACTCTACCGCAGCCTGGTGCCCGGCCAGCTGGAGAAAATCCGGGCGCTGGTAGGGGAGGAGCGCTACGCCACCGGCCGCTACCTCGAGGCCGCCCGCCTGTTCGATAAGCTGGTGATGAGCGAGAAATTCATCGAATTCCTGACCGTAGCCGCTTACGAGCAGCTGCCCTAGAACGAAGGCTGTGGTACTACGAGGCCCTTCGGGCAACTCGTAGCACCACAGCCGCCCCACACCTGCCCAACACTTTCTGACTTAAAAAAGCCGCTCCGCGAGCCGGCCGGCTACGCTTTTGCCTTCACTTTCACACTTTCATTCCAACTACCATGAACAAGCAGGAACGCATTGCCGCCATCAAGCAGGACTGGGCCACAAATCCGCGCTGGAAAGGAATCGAGCGGCCTTACACCGCCGAGGAAGTAGTGAAGCTGCGCGGTTCGGTGCAGATTGAGTACTCGCTGGCCCGTCAGGGTGCCGAGCGGCTCTGGCACCTGCTGCACACCGAGCAGTACGTGGCCGGCCTCGGGGCCCTCACCGGCAACCAGGCCGTGCAGGAAGTGCAGGCCGGCCTCAACGCCATCTACCTCTCAGGCTGGCAGGTAGCGGCCGATGCCAACGGTGCCGGCCAGATGTACCCCGACCAGAGCCTGTATCCTGCCGACAGCGTGCCGGCCGTGGTGAAACGCATCAACAACGCCCTGCTCCGCGCCGACCAGATCCAGAGCGTATCGGGCGAGGGCGACGTGCACTGGATGGTGCCGATTGTGGCCGATGCCGAGGCTGGTTTCGGGGGCAACCTCAACGCCTTCGAGCTGATGAAGATGATGATTGAGGCCGGCGCTGCCGGCGTGCATTTCGAGGACCAGTTGTCGTCAGCGAAGAAGTGCGGGCATTTGGGCGGCAAGGTGCTGGTGCCCACGCAGGAGGCCATCAACAAGCTGGTGGCAGCCCGCCTCGCCGCCGACGTGATGGGCGTGCCCACCCTGGTAGTGGCCCGCACCGATGCCGACGCCGCCGACCTGCTCACCGCCGACGTGGACCCGCGTGACCTGCCCTTTATCCTACAGGAAGCCGAGCGCACCTCCGAGGGATTCTACCGGGTGCGTTGCGGCGTGGAGGCCGGCATTGCCCGCGGCCTGGCCTACGCCCCCTACGCCGACCTGATCTGGATGGAAACCTCGCACCCCGACCTGGAGCAGGCCCGTCAGTTCGCCGATGCCATTCATGCGCAGTTCCCCGGCAAGCTATTGGCCTACAACTGCTCGCCCTCGTTCAACTGGGCTGCCAAGCTCAGCGTGGAGCAGATGGAAACCTACCGCGAGGAGCTGGCCGCCATGGGCTACAAGTTTCAGTTTATCACGCTGGCTGGCTTCCACGCCCTCAACACCAGTATGTTTGAGTTGGCACTGGCCTACAAAGCGCGGGGCATGGCCGGCTACTCGGAGCTGCAGGAGCGCGAGTTTGCGCTGCAGAAGCACGGTTTCAAGGCCGTGAAGCACCAGAGCTTCGTGGGCACCGGCTACTTCGACGCCGTGCAAAACGTGGTAAGTTCTGGTAAAGCTAGTACAACCGCTCTGGTTGGTTCAACAGAAGAAGCACAATTTCATGTGCGGTCATAGATAATTATGTAGAATCTGAGTGACTTCGCCCGCATGATTTTCGGAATCGTGCGGGCGAAGACGTGTAAAGTCGGAAGATAAATGTGTATTACTCTAATTTTTAGAATATTATGCAAGAAAAGGCTTTTGAAGCAAGTCTGTTTTCTACATCTTTTGTATTGGTCCGCTGGGTTGGAAAGATTAGAATGTGAGAGTAAATCGTTCAAGCCCATACTATCTGCTGTGTACAAGCCTCTTCGTTACACCCTGTTTGCTGTCTCTTTTTTATCAAGTTGTGAATCAACTGAGTCAGAGCCAAAATTCAAATTGCCCGACATATCAGAGAAAGGTGCTAACACTCTAGGGTTTGAAGTAGATGATAGGGTCTGGATTAATTATGGCCGCAGATGCTTCCTGTTTGGAGGCGGATGCAGTGATAATCAGATACGCGCATATTCCCGTGTTTACAGAGGAGCCCGCATCTTTTCAGTATCGGCCGGAATGACAGCCGGAAAGCGCGACGAAGCCTTCAACTTCTCAATTGACTCATTATATGGACCGGGCACTTATGCTTCAGGTGGCCCCGTGCAGAACTTACCCGCAGGCTCATATGCCACTGCTCGCGACGGATTGTCCTTGAGTGATGGATTCAATAAATACTCATACCGGAGTAACTACCAAAATGCCACCCGAATCGTGGTGACTAAGGTCGATACCGTGGAGCATATTGTCTCTGGCACGTTCGAAGGTGTTTTAGAAGATGGCTTGAAGCCTGGTAAGAACGTCAGAATTCGGAACGGGCGCTTCGACGTTAGATATATTCGCTGATAGCCCGCATTCGTACGCTGGAACGCGCTAGATCATTACAGAGTTAAAACGGCGTCGCTATTTGACCATAATCCAGGCCATGGCGCTGGGTGGTTTCCTGTAGGATGGTTTTCTGCCAGGGGCGCAGCACCTGGTCGGCGCCCAGCTCGATGATGTCGGCCACTAGGCGGTTGGACAGCACGAGGTTGGCCACGTAGCCGTTCAGGTCGGTGGTGATGTGGTTTTTGAGCTGAAGCAGCAGCTGCTCGCGGGCGTCGGCGCGGTTGGCCTTCTCGCCGCTGAGGCGCCGGCGGAACGGGAAGCGGCGCTGCTCGCCCGTGGCGGCCGGCTCCGGCACGGCCACGAAATTGTCGGGCGACAGAGCCGTGAGCTGCTCCAGATACGGGGTGCGCTTCAGCTCAGGGTGCAGGCCGCGGGCGTTTTTCCAGTCGTTGAGGCTGCGGGGCGTGTCGCGCACCAGCTCCGGCAGCCGCTCGTTGGCAAACACCATGTACGGCGGCCGGTCGATCTGGCGGGCTACCTGGTCGCGGAGCATGTACAGGTCGCGGAACAGGGGCATTTCCTGGGGCAGGATGCGGTATTTGCCGGCCACGCGCAGGTACGGGCGCTCGTCGCGGGTGTAGCGCACTTCTTCCAGGGCCGCGTTTTCCTCATCGGCCCAGTGCAGGCGGCCCAGGGCGGCCAGCTTGTCGCGCAGGCGGTCGGCCAGCTCGAACAGGTAGAGCACGTCGTTGGCGGCGTAGAGCTTCTGCGCTTCCGTGAGCGGGCGCTTCAGCCAGTTGGACTTCTGCTCGCCCTTGTCCACCTCCAGCCCCAGCTCGGCCTGAATCAGGCGGCCCAGCGAGATGTTGTTGTCCGACTCGGCCAGCAGGGTGTATTGCACGCTGGTATCGGTGATGTTGCGCACGTGCACGCCGTAGAGTTCGTCGAGCAGCAGAATATCCGACTTACAGGAGTGGAACACCTTTTCCACGGCCGGGTCGCGCAGAATAGCCCAGAGCGGCTCCAGGTCGTGGGCGGGGTTGGTGAGCGGCAGCGGGTCGATGAGCAGCATGGCCTGTCCATCAAAAATCTGAATCAGCGCCAGATTGCGGCCGTAGCGGTGGCGCATGTCGTCAAACTCCAGGTCGATGGCAATGCGGGAGGCCGTGCTGAGTGCCAGGGCGGCTTGCTGCACTTCTGCAGCGGTGGTAAGGTACTGAATGGCAGACATTCGCAAACAAGGGAAGAGAGCGGCAGACAACGCCGGCCGCCGGGTACTGGCCGGGCCAACTCCGGTAAAGGTAGCTAGTCGCTACCCGCAAACCCAACCGGCTATTAAAGGCCGGTTAAAGTCGGTAAGTAGCATGTTAAGAAATATATGATGATTTTGCGTGCAAATTTGGGGCCTGAAGCATCTAAAGAAGGATGCGACAGGCGTTAGTTGCATTCGTTTTTCCTTCTGGCGGTCTTGCCGGATATTTTTCACTCTAATAGGCTCTGATAAGAGTCAGGTAGTATGAAACAAACTTCACTCATTCCTATACTGTGTGCCGTTGCAGCGGCTACGTCGGTGCCCGCTATGGCGCAGACGCGGGCCGTAACCGGCCGCATCACGGGTGCCGACGGCACCGGCCTGCCCGGTGTGACGGTGCTGGAGCGTGGCACCACCAACGGCGCCAGCACCAGCGCCGACGGCAGCTTCTCGCTGACCGTGCAGCCCGGCGCTACGCTGGTAGTTAGCTCCATCGGCTACAACACCCAGAACGTAGTGGTAGGCGACCGGACCACGGTGGCCATCACGCTGCAGGAAAACTCGGTGGCCTTGAGCGAAGCCGTAGTAATCGGCTACGGCAGCCAGTCCAAGTCGGAGCTGACCGGCTCCGTGACGCAGGTGACGGCCAAGGACGTGCAGAACGTACCGACCGTGAGCTTTGAGCAGGCCATCCAGGGCCGCACGCCTGGCGTGCAGATCAACCAGGGCTCGGGCAAGCTGGGCGCCGGTGTAAACATCCGGGTACGCGGTTCGTCGTCGGTGACGGCCTCCAACCAGCCGCTGTACGTTATCGACGGTATTCCCGTCACGTCCAACGATACGGGCGTAGCCTTCGGCGAAAGCACCAACCCGCTGGCCGACCTTAACCCCAACGACATTGAAAGCATTTCGATTCTGAAGGATGCCGCTTCGTCGGCCATCTACGGTTCGCGCGCTTCCAACGGCGTTATCCTCGTAACCACCAAGAAAGGCCGCCAAGGCCAAACCCGCGTGAACGTGGGCGCCTACTGGGGCACCAGCAAGGCTACGCGGCTGCGCAAGTTTCTGAACTCGGCGCAGTACAAGGAGCTGTTCGGGGAGGCCATCACCAACGCCTCGCTGATTGACGACTCCTACATCAACAGCAACTACGGCCCCAACCCAGACCTGGCCGAGGTATTCGCCAGCGAAGGTGGCATCGACTACAACTCGACGCTGGACACGGACTGGGCCGGCGCGGCTTTCCGCAAGGGCAAGGTGGCGCAGTATGATTTCAACGTGAACGGTGGCGACGCCAAGACGCGTTTCTACATCAGCAGCACCTACAACGACCAGACCGGTATCATCATCGGCAACCGCTACCGCCGGGGCAGCTTCCGCGCCAACCTCGACCACAGCATCAGCGACAAGATGAAGGTGGGCGTGAACGTGTCGCTGATCCGCTCGGTAAACGACCGGGTAGCCGACGACAACGACTTCGCCAACCCCGTGCAGCTGAACGCCCTGCCACCGCTGCAGGCCAAGTACCTGGCCAACGGCAAGGTGAACCAGAGCACGCTCTACTACAACAACCTGGCCGAGCTGGGCTCGACCAACCGCTCGGGCAACTACCGCTCGTTCAGCTCGGCGTTCCTGTCTTATAGCCCCATCCAGAACCTGACGCTGCGCACCGAAGTAGGTGGTGACTTCCTGAGCATCAACGAGGAGCTGTACCGCGGCATCGAAACCGAAACCGGCCGCGCCCGCAAAGGCTACGCTTTCGAAAGCCAGGGCAACGTGGTGAACTACACCACCAACAACACGGCCACCTACGCCAAAACCTTCAACGAAGACCATTCGGTAGAAGCACTGGCTGGTTTCTCGTTCCAGCGCTACAACCAGAAGTCGGTGAGCTCGGAAGGCCAGACTTTCCCCAACGACGAGTTCCGCAAGATTGCCAGCGCCGCCAAAATCACGGCCGGCGACTCGCGCGTGAACGAGTATGTGTTCCTGTCGTACTTCGGCCGGGTGAACTACAACTTCCGCGAGAAGTACCTGGTGTCGGGTAGCCTGCGCGTGGATAAGTCGTCGCGCTTCGGGGCAGATAACCGCACGGGCGTATTCCCGGCCGGCTCGCTGGGCTGGGTTATCTCCAACGAGGACTTCCTGAAGGACAACAGCATTGTAAGCCTGCTGAAACTGCGCGGCTCCTACGGCCTGACCGGTAACGCCTCCATCGGCAACTATGCTTCGCTGGGCCTGTACGGCGCTATTCCGTATGCTGACCAGGCGGGTATCCAGCCCACGCAGCTCGGCAACAGCATCCTGACCTGGGAAAACACGGCACAGGCCGACCTGGGCCTGGAGTTCGGCGTGCTCGACAACCGGATTTCCGGCGAAGTAGACATCTACCAGAAAAACACCAGCGACCTGCTGCTGGCCCGTCAGCTGCCCTACACCGGCGGCTACAACGACATTTACGAGAACCTGGGCAAGATGCGTAACCGGGGTCTGGAAATCTCGCTGAACACGCGCAACCTCGACGGCAAGTTCAAGTGGACCACCAACTTCAACATCTCCTTCAACCGCAACGAGGTAACTGACCTCAGCGGCCAGGAAATCATTTCGGGTGGCCGCAACCTGAGCCGCGTGCGCGTAGGTGAGCCGATTGGTGTGTTCTACGGCGTGAAGTACGCTGGTGTGGATCCTGCCAACGGCGACGCCCTGTTCTACACCGCTGACGGCAGCAAAACGCCTATTTACAGCCAGGCGGCCACGCAGAAGCTGGGTGACCCCAACCCGCAGTACACGGGCGGCTTCAACAATACCTTCTCTTACAAAGGCTTCGAGCTGGGCGCCCTCACGCAGTTCACCTACGGCAACGATATCTACAACATTGCCGGGGTATATCAGGCCGTAAACGGCGACTTCTTCGACAACCAGACGCTGGACCAGCTGGACCGCTGGCAGAAGCCCGGCGACAACACCAACGTACCGCAGGCCCGCTTCGGCGAAGGCAACGGTACCCAGACGTCGTCGCGCTGGATTGAGGATGGCTCGTTCTTCCGCATCAAATCCGTG
This sequence comes from Hymenobacter yonginensis, assembly GCF_027625995.1. Taxonomy (NCBI): domain Bacteria; kingdom Pseudomonadati; phylum Bacteroidota; class Cytophagia; order Cytophagales; family Hymenobacteraceae; genus Hymenobacter; species Hymenobacter yonginensis. Next base: position 2,798,686 of record NZ_CP115396.1, on the reverse strand, counting down.
ACACTGGGCTACACCCTGCCCTCGGAATGGGCGAAGAAGGCGATGCTACAGTCGGCCCGCGTGTACGTAACCGGCCAGAACCTGGCCACTATCACCAACTACAAAGGCTACGACCCGGAAGTAAACACCGGTTTTGTGGGCGGCAACACCACGGCCGGGGTACAGAATGGCAACTACATTCTGGGCCACGACTTCTACACTCCCCCACTGGCGCGCACCATTCTGGTGGGTGTGAACTTCGGCTTTTAATCTGCAAACGACTTTTCAATCATGAAGATATCTTCTTTCGGACGGACTGCTTCGCTGGGCCTGCTCCTGACGCTGGGCCTCTCGGCGTGCGAAAAGCAGCTGGACCTGGCGCCTACCACGCAGGTAGATGCCGCTACTGCTCTCGATACTGCTGATAAGCTGGAAAGCGCCATTGTAGGCGCTTATGCCAAGCTCGACAACGGAGCCCTGTATGGCACCAACTTCTCGCTGCTGCCTGAGCTGCTCGCCCCCGAAGACTACGTGCTGTGGCAGGGGACGTTTACCAGCTACCGCGACGTGTTTCGGCGCCTGATGCAAAGCAACAATGCCGAGGCTACGCGTACCTGGCAGGTGGCGTATCAGACCATCAACTTCACCAACATCATTCTGGAGGCCCTGCCCGTCGTGACGGATGCCGACCTGAAAGCTCAGTACGAAGGCGAAGCCCGCTTTATCCGGGGCGCGCTCTTCTTCGAGCTGGTGCGCCTCTATGGTCTGCCCTTCCAGGCTGGAGCCAGCAACCCCGGTGTGCCCCTGACGCTGACGGCCAACAAAACGGCCGAGCAGGCGTCGCAGCAGCTGGCACGTGCCACGGTAGGTGAGGTGTATGCCCAAGCCATTGCCGACCTACGGGCTGCCGAGACGCTGCTGCCCGAGGAAAATGCCAGCGGCAGCGGCCGCGTGAACAAGTTCACGGCAAAAGCCATGCTGGCGCGCCTCTACCTGCAGCAGAGCAACTACGCGCAGGCCCGCACGCTGGCCAACGACGTGATTGAGAACAGCGCGGCCTTCCTTACGCCCTCCGTAACCGGCCCGTTCCGCACGCGCAACTCCAGCGAGTCGCTGTTTGAGATTCAGCAGAACGACCAGTACAATGCTGGCGCTGCCAACGATGGTCTGGCTACGTTCTTCGCTCCTTCAGATTTTGCCCGCGGCGACGTGGCTGTACTGGCGCCGTTCCTGGCCAAGTATGAGCCTACCGATGCGCGCTTCACGCTGCTCTTCATCGAAGATCAGGGTGGCCGCGCCGGCCGGATTCGCAGCACCAAATGGAACAACTTCGGCCAGAATATCCCGGTTATCCGGCTGGCTGAGATGTACCTGATCCGCGCCGAAGCCAACCGCGAACTGGGCACCAGCATTGGCGCCACGCCGTTGGAAGATGTGAATACCATCCGCGAGCGGGCTCAGGCCACGCCGCTGACAGCCGTAACGGTAGCCGATATCCTGAAGGAGCGGCAGCTGGAGCTGGCTTTCGAAGGTGCCCGCATCCACGACCTGCGCCGCCGTCAGCTGTCGGCCGGTACGCTGCCCTGGAACAGCCCCCGCCTGGTGTTCCCAATTCCGCTGCACGATACCAACCTCAATAAGGCGCTCGTGCAGAACCCCGGCTACAATTAAGCTTCGGTTCTGTTAAACCAAAAAAGCGCCCCTGCCAGCTGGCAGGGGCGCTTTTTTGTGTCTTTTAGCAGGCTGCCACAGTTGTGCGCTGCCTGTAGCTTACTCGTAGTCGTCTTCGTCGCGCTCGAAATCCAGGGTGGCGGCCAGGGCGGTGGCCTCCCGGAGGACGTCGTCCATCAGGGCCTGGGAATCGGCGTCGAGGGTGCGCTCGAACAGGTTCAGCAGCAGCTCGCCTTCGTCGTTGACGTATAGGTTGGTGTAGAGGCGCTCGAAGGCCTTGGCCTCCTTATGCATCACGTTGTCGATTTCGGCGATGGAGCGGGCCTGCAGGGCGCGGTTCAGGGCCTCTACCACCTTGCGGCTGTCGTCGTTGTCGCCGAGGTCGGAGAGCAGTTGCAGAATGCTCATGGCCGTAGCCAGCCGCACCCGCTCAAACCGAAACGACAGGTCGCGGGCCGGGGCCTGCTGCAGCTCGCTGTAGGCGGCCAGGGTGGTTGGCGCAAGAAAAGGGGCCGGGTTGGGCACGCGGCGAAACGCTTCGTGCAGTAAGTCTTCGAATGCGGGCATAGCAGCAGGGAAACCTGGCGCCAGCTGCCTGAAAAAAGCCGCTGGCGGTTACGGAAAAGGAAAAGCAGGCAGGATATTTTGTAACCCTACGCCGCAAAGGTACGATTGGAAATAAAGCAGGCCGGCACGGCTTTTCCCGTGGTTTCGTGCTTACCTTCATCATCCCTTCCAAATTCCCGCCCTCTAACTTCCGTTTCCCGATGACGCACAAGAAAAAATGGCTGCTGTTTGCCCCCAGTGGACTCATGGTAATCGGCTTGGGTTCCTGCCTGGTGCAGTGGGCGGCCAGCAAAAAGCAGCACGGTGCTCCCGCCAGCGAATGGGTAGTAGCCGGTACCCTGGCCCTGGGCGTACTCAACGCCGGCATCAGCCTGTTTGGGCGAGGTGTGGCGGAAGGGGTGCTATATGAGCTCGAAGAAAAAGAGCAGGAAGAAAGCTTCGACTACAACAACGTGGCCCGCTTCTAGCGCCAGAATCCACAAAAAAAGCTCCCCGGCACTGGCCGGGGAGCTTTTTTTGTGCCGCTTTAATACCTCCTACAGCACTTTCAGCGTGAGCTGCGAGGCGTGTTGCGGCGAGTGGTAGAGGCGGTGCGTGGCCGTCTGGAAATCCTTCTCGTCGGCCTCGAAGATGTTGGGCACGAAGGTCTGCGGGTTGCGGTCCACCATCGGGAACCAGGTGCTTTGCACCTGCACCATCAGGCGGTGGCCCTTGCGGAAGGTGTGGCACAGGTCCTGCACCGTGAAGGGCACGGCCGTCACCTGGCCCGGCACGAAGGCCTCGGGCATCTCGAAGCTGTTGCGGAACCGGCCGCGCATCACCTCCGAGCGCACCATCTGCTGGTAGCCACCGAGGCGCACGTTGGGCAGCAGGCGCGGGTTGTCAGGCGTGTCGTTGGGGTACACGTCGATGATTTTCACCACCCAGTCGGCGTCGGTGCCGGTGGTGGCCACCTGCAGCAGCGCCTGGATGGGGCCGGCCAGCGTCATGTCCTCGGTCAGCACGTCGGTCTGGTAGGTCAGCACGTCGGGGCGGCGCGAGGCAAAGCGCTGGTCATCGGTCATGTACTCCTTGGTCATGCCGGTGGCCATGCCTTCGTTGGACGGCACCGGGTGGGCCGGGTCGCTCAGGTACTGGTCGAATTCGGCGCCGCTGGCGGGCTTCTCGAACGAAATCATGCCGTTGGGCTGGAAGTACAGCACCTTTTCCTTGGCTTCTTTGGGCGGCCAGGCATCGAAGGTGCGCCAGCGGTTGGTGCCGCTTTCAAACACGGTAGCTTCGGGCGTGGCGGCGGACTTGCCGTCTTTCAGGTTGGCCTTGAAGAAGGGCGCCTCTATTTCCTTCTGATAATACTGCGACGGCGACGGGCCGTAATCGACGTTGCCGACCAGTTCGCCCAGGCCGCGGGCCCAGCCGCCGTGCACCCACGGCCCCATCACGAGGCCGTTGCGCTGGCCGGGATTCTGCCGCTCGATGCTCTTGTAGATTTCCAGCGCCCCAAACAGGTCTTCGGCATCGTTGAAGCCGCCCACGGTGAGGATGGCGGTGCCTTTGTTGAGGTTTTTGAGGTGCGGGCGTAGGTTGCGCTCCTGCCAGAACTGGTCGTAGTTGGGGTGCGCCACGATGTCCTTCCAGAACGCCACCTGGCCTTTGTAGTAGCGGGCGTCGGCGTTTTTCAGCGGCCCCATCTTCAGGAAGAAGTCGTAGCCGTCGGGGGTGCCGTGCTTGAAGCCGGGGTTGCCGGTGGGCGTAGGCGTGGGGCGCGGCAGCCCGAAGCTAGCGTAGAAGTTGAAGGCGTGCGGCAGGAAAAACGCGCCGTTGTGGTGAAAGTCATCCCAGAACCAGTCGGCAATGGGGGCCTGGGGCGAGGCGGCTTTCAGGGCCGGGTGGCGGCTGAGCAGGCCAGTGGCGGTATAGAAGCCGGGGTAGCTGATGCCCCACTGGCCCACGCGGCCGTTGTTTTTGGGGCCGTTTTTCAGTAGCCAGGCAATGGTATCGAAGGTGTCGGTGCCCTCGTCGATGTCATTTTTGCCGCTGTGCGTGTCCTTCTCGGGCCGCACGTCCACAAACTCGCCCTCCGACATGTAGCGGCCGCGCACGTCCTGGTAAGCGAAGATGTAGCCCTCGCGCATCATGGTGCTGCTGGGCCCGAGAGCGTACTTGTACTTGCCCGCGCCGTAGGGCCCTACGGCGTAGGGCGTGCGGTTGAGCATAATCGGGTACTTCACCTTATCGGCGTCGTTGGGCGCGTACACCACGGTGTAGAGCTTGCGGCCGTCGCGCATCGGAATCTGGTATTCCGTTTTGGTGTAGTGCTGCTGGATGTAGAGCGTGTCGGCGGCCAGCTGGGCCTGGTAGGCTTTTTCGGCAGGGGTGACGAGCTGGGCACGGGCCGGGGCCGCCGCCGCCAGCAGGATTCCCGCCAGCAGTGCCGAGCGGAGGTAAGTGTGGGTCATGATGGGTAGGGAGAAAAGGAACGGCTAACAGACACCCCAAACTACCACAGGCTGCGCAACTTTTCAGCGCCGGGCGGGACTTTCAGCGAATCCGGGTGCCGCGCAACCAACTTTCGCGGTACGCGGCATCTGTCACCCGCTGCTTACCTTGCCGCCTTCAATCCTTTCCGCTACCTGATGAGAGAAGTGTACTGCCTCCCCCGTAGGCTTACCGCTATGCTGGCCTGTGGGCTGGCGCTGCTGGGTGGCCCGGCCGCGCTGCCGGCCCACGCCCAGACCACCCCCGCCACCTCTTCCGAAACCGGCGCGCTGCTCACGCCCGCGCAGTTTCTGGGCTATGAGCTGGGTGCCCGCTTCACGCCGCACGCCACGCTGCTGCGCTACGTAGAGCACGTGGCCGCCCACTCCACCGGCCGTATGCGCGTGCAGCCCTACGGCAGCACCTACGAAAACCGCCCGCTGGAAGTGGTGCAGGTCGGAACGCCCGAGAACCTAGCCCGCCTCGACGATATCCGCCAGAATAACCTGCGCCTGGCCGGCCTGCAGTCCGGCACCGCCCGTACCGAAGCTCCGGCCGTGGTGTGGCTCAGCTACAACATCCACGGCAACGAGGCTGTGTCGTCGGAGGCCGTGATGCAGGTGCTGTATGACCTGGCCAACCCCCAGAACGAGCAGACCCGTGAGTACCTGCAGCATACCGTGCTGCTGATTGACCCCTGCGTGAACCCCGACGGCCACGAGCGGTATGCGCAGTGGTACAACCGCGTGCGGGCCCAGTCGCCGAATGCCTCGCCCTACGCCTGGGAGCACCATGAGCCCTGGCCTGGTGGCCGCTACAACCACTACTACTTCGACCTGAACCGCGACTGGGCCTGGCAGACCCAGCAGGAGAGCCGCCAGCGTGTCACGCTCTACAACCAGTGGCTGCCCCAGGTGCACGCCGATTTCCACGAAATGGGCCCCGACGACCCGTACTACTTCTCGCCGGCCGCCAAGCCCTACCACGAGGATATTACCGACTTCCAGCGCAAGTTTCAGGGCATTATCGGGGACTACAACCGCACGGTGTTCGACAAAAACAACTGGCTCTACTTCACCCGCGAAACCTACGACCTGTTCTACCCCAGCTACGGCGACACCTACCCGTCGTTCAACGGCGCCATCGGCATGACCTACGAGCAGGGCGGCTCGGGCCGCGCCGGCGTGCGCTACGCCAAGGCCGACGGCGACACGCTCACGCTGGCCCAGCGCATCAGCCACCACCACGCGGCCAGCCTGGCTACTATCCGGGCCGCCTCGGAGCGCCAGCCCGAACTCATCCGGGAGTTCAAGAAGTACTTCGATGATGCCCGTACCAAGCCGCGCGGTACCTACAAGACGTTCGTGGTGGCCGGAGCCGGCGACCCGGGCCAGCTCAAGGCCTTCACGCAGTACCTGGAGCGCCAGCAGATTCAGTACGGCTACGCGCCGCGCCGCCAGCGCACCCGCGGCTTCAACTACTTCAGCGGCAAAGAGGAAAACGTGCAGGTAGAAGCTCAGGACGTGGTAGTAAGCATGTTCCAGCCGAAGTCTACGCTGGTGAAAGTGCTGTTTGAGCCCCGCCCGGCCCTAGAAGACTCCCTGACCTACGACATCACCGCCTGGGCGCTGCCGTATTCGTTCGGCCTGAAATCGTACGCCCTGAAAGACCGGATTGCCACCGACGGCAAGGCCCCCAGCAAAGCCACGCTCAACAACTCGGCTGCTACCGGGCAGCCCTACGCTTACGTGGCGCGCTGGAACAACCTGCAGGACGTGCGCTTCCTAAGCCGCCTGTTGCAGCAGAAAGTGAAAGTGCGCGTGGCGGGCCGGGCCTTTGAGGCAGAAGGCCAGAAGTACCAGCCCGGCACCTTGGTCATCACCCGCACTGGCAACGAAACCATGGGCGCGAAATTCGACCAACTGGTGCGCGCCCAGGCCGATTCGTCGGGCGTGATGTTGCAGGCCGTGAAATCGGGTTTCTCGACCTCCGGGGCCGACCTGGGCTCAGGCTACGTGCGCAACGTGGCGCGGCCCAACGTGGCCGTAGTGGCCGGCGAAGGCGTGTCGTCGACGGCGTTTGGGGAGGTGTGGCACTTCTTTGAGCAGCAGATTGGCTACCCCGTCACGGTGCTGGGCTCCGACTATCTGCGCTCGGTGCCGTTGGCCAAGTTCGACGTGCTGATTCTGCCCGATGGCGACTATTCCGACATCTACAGCGAGCGGCAGCTGGAAGCCCTCAAAACGTGGGTGCGCGGCGGTGGCCGCCTCATTGCTATGGAAGGCGCCTCGGCGTTTCTGGCTGGCAAAAAAGACTTCCTGCTGCGCACAAAGCCCGCCGATAGCTCGGCCACCAAGAAAACCAATCCCTACCGCCTGCTCAAGCCCTACGCTAACGCCGAGCGTGAGCAGATCGGGCAGCGCGTGCAGGGCAGCGTCTACCGCGTGCAGCTCGACAACACGCACCCGCTGGCCTTCGGTTACGGCGACACCTACTTCGCCCTCGTGCGCGACACGCTCAACTACCGCTTCCTCGGCGAAGGCGGCTGGAACGTGGGCGTGCTCAAGCGCGACAACTATGCTGCCGGTTTCGCCGGCCGCCAGGCCCGCCGCAAGCTCACCGATACGTTCGTGTTCGGCGCCCAGGACATGGGCCGCGGCCAGGTCATCTACATGGCCGACAACCCGCTGTTCCGGGGCTTCTGGCAGGGCGGCAAGCTGCTGTTCGGCAACGCCCTGTTCTTCGTGGGCCAATAGCATCACGGATTTTTGCGGATTAGTCGGAGTTCACGGATTTCGTGGACGGCGCGGGCGAATTTCGCTGCCGCTTGACAACAAAAAGGGCTTGCCATCTGGCAAGCCCTTTTTCTGTAATCTACCTCAGCCGGATTGTCTGGAAAAGCCCAGGCTTTCCGGCTGAATCCGGGAGTTAGTCAACGATATCCTCGGCTTTGTTTTTCACGGCTTTGGCGCCTTTCTTGATGCCACGGCCGGCTTTTTTAGCGCCTTTTTCTACGGTACGGCCGGTTTTCTTGCCAGCGTACTTTACGTCTTCTTTAGTGTTGTAGGCCTTCTGGCCAGCTTCCGTGCGGCCGGTGCGGGTTTCGGTTTTCACCGTACCGTTGTCGCGCACAGTGGTTTCGGCTTTAGCACCGGTAGCTTCGTCACGCACAACTACTTTGTCGCCTTGGGCGAAAGCGGCAGTGGAAAAGGTAGCTGCAGCAAGCAGCATGAGCATCTTTTTCATGATTTCTGATTTTAGGAGAGGTTTTAGGTAAACCTGAGCCCTTATACGGCGCTCCTGAAATAGGTTGCTGATGCGGCTACAAATGCGGTTTTCAACCCGGCAAAAGCACAATTACCTCCCTTGGCTACGGCAGCAACAACGAACTGTCGCCGTAGCTCAGGAAACGGTAGCCGTTGGCCAGCGCGTGGTCGTAGACGCGGCGCCAGTCGGGGCCGAGCAGGGCGGCTACTAGCAGCAGGAGCGTGCTTTCGGGCTGATGGAAGTTGGTAACCAGCCCCTGAATCAGGCGGAAGCGGTAGCCGGGCGCGATGAGCAGCTGGGTGGTGGCGTGCAGTGCGTCCTGCTGCTGCGTGTCAAGGTGGTGCAGCAGGGCCTGCAGGGCGGCGGCCGTGGGCAGGTCGGAGCCGGGCTCGTAGGGCTGCCACTGGCTTACGTGGGGCGTGCTGTCGGTCGGGAGCAGGCCCTGCGCGGCCTGTACGCCCAGCCAGTATAGGCTTTCCAGCGTGCGCAGGCTGGTGGTGCCCACGGCAATAATCGGGTGCGGGGCGTGGTGCAGCAGCTGCTCCAGCACCACCCGGCTCACGCTGATGGGTTCGCCGTGCATGGCGTGGCCGTCCATGCGGTCGGCTTTCACAGGCTGGAAGGTGCCGGCGCCCACGTGCAGCGTTACGCGGGCCTGCTGGTGGCCGCGTTCGGCCAATTCGGCCAGTACGGCCTCGGAGAAGTGCAGGCCGGCCGTGGGGGCCGCTACGGCGCCTTCGTGGGCGGCATACACGGTCTGGTAGCGCACGGCATCCACGGCGGTATCGTCGCGGTTGAGGTAAGGGGGGAGGGGCAGGTGGCCGGCCCCGCGCAGCACTTCGGCAAACGGTAGCGTGGCCGGCTCCCAGCTAAAACGGATCAGCGAGTAGCCTTCGGCAGTGGCTTCCAGCCGCTCGGCCGTGAGGGTGGCGGGCTCGCCCAGCGCCTCAAAGTCCAACAGTACCGGCCCGGTTTTCCAGCGCTTGCCATTCCCAACCAAGCATTTCCAGACGCAGCTGCCGGTTTGCTGCATGGCCGGCTCCAAAGCCCGGTGCGGCGCTACCGGCTCCAAGCAAAACAGCTCGATCTGGCCGCCGGTGGGCTTGTGGCAGAACAGGCGCGCCCGCACCACTTTAGTGTCATTGAAAACCAGCAGCGAATCGGCCGGCAACACGGCCGGCAGCTCGTGAAACGTGCGGTCCTCAATGGCGCCTTGGCGGCTCAGCAGCAGCCGCGACTGGTCGCGCTGGGCCAGGGGCTCGGGCGCGATACGCTCGGGCGGGAGCTGGTAGGTGAAGTCGTGGATGGAAAGCTGGCGCGGGTCGGGCAGGGAACTGGACATGGGCGCAAAGGTAGCCCGGGGCCGTTATTGCGCCTATATTCCGGCCAGATCTTACTTGGCGCGCCGGAAAATCAGCAGGTGCTGCTGCGGCAGCGTCTGGCGGTTTTCCACAAACTCCAGGCCGGCGGCCTCCACTTCCTTACGCGCCTGGGCCTCGCTCATCTTGTGGATGCGCTTGATGGGCACGTTGGGATCTTCGGCGCGGTATTCCACCAGCGCCAGCCGCCCGCCCGGCCGCAGCGACTTGTAAATCGACTGCATCATTTCGCGCGGGTGGTCGAACTCGTGGTAGGCGTCCACAATCAGCACCAGATCCACGCCGGCGGCCGGCAGGTTGGGGTTTTGCACGGTGCCGAGCACGGGCTGCACGTTGGGCGCCTTGTTGCGGGCTTTGTTGTCGCGCAGGTACTCAATCATCTCCGGCTGAATATCCACGGCCAGCACCTTGCCCTTGCGTACCAGCGGGCTGATACGGAACGAAAAGTAGCCGGTGCCGGCTCCGATGTCGGCCACCACGTCGGTGGGCTTGAGCTGCAGCTCGCGCAGCAGAATATCGGTGCCTTCCTCTTCCTGCCGATCGTTGCGCTCCAGCCAGTCGGCTCCCTCGTGGCCCATCACGTGGGCAATCTGGCGGCCCTGGTAGTACTTGCCGATGCCGTTGGGATCCTGGGGGGCGCCCACCCGGTAGCCGGAGGTATCGGGGGCAGCCAATGGATTATCCTGCAGCCGGCGCTCGGCGCTTACAGCGGCAGCGCTTTCCATGGGCGTTTGGGTGCAGGCGGTCGGCAGCAGAAGGGCAGACAGCACAGCTGCCTGGAACAGGGGGTAAGGAGTCATACGCACAGGTGCAAATAAACTGTGTTCCGCTCAACATTCCAGCCGGCGGAAGCGTTCGGCAGCGTTTGGTATGCAACAAGTACCACACGGAAATCGGGGCTTAAATGGCTATACAACGCACTTTTTTTTCGCCGTGTTCTGATTTGTACCGTACAAAGTCCGTTCTTAACACTTTCACCAACCTTCCTACTTCTTATGAAGCACCTCTTCCAACACCTGCCCAAGCTGGCGGCCGTTGCCGCCATTGCCCTGAGTATGAGCAGCTGCAACCGCGCCGAGTACGCCATGCTGCCGAAGACCACGCCGTACCACGCTACCTACCATGGCACCACAAAGCCCGCTCCGGCTCCCGCTGTGGTTGTAGCTGATGAGACGCCTGCTCAGGCAGAGACTCCGGCTCCAGTAGTAGAAGAAAAAAGCACGGCTACTGCTGCTGTAGTAGCTCCCGCTGCTGCTTCGGTAGCTGCCGAGAAGCCTGCTACGGTAGCCAAAGCGGCACCAACTACGGCGGCTCCGCAGAAGCTGCGTCTGGCCGAGCGTGTGGCCCTCAACAAAGTGGCCAAGAAGCTCGACAAGTACGCCCCGAAGCTGCAGCTCAAGCAAAAGAGCGAAACGGCTGAAGCCAACGCCATCAGCGGCAACTTGCGCACTGGTCTGATTCTACTGATAGTAGGTGCTTTGATTACGATTCTGCCTGGTAGCATCTTCAGCCTGATTGGCGGTATCATCGCCATTATCGGTCTGATCTTCATCATCCTGTGGCTGTTGGATCAAGCGTAATACTTGCTTCAGTATGCACAAAAAAAAGCCCTTCCAATGTATTGGAAGGGCTTTTTTGCGTCTAGAGAGTAGCACATCTTCTGCAACATTACTGGCAACCTGGCTTTGCAGACTCAAATAACGCTTTCTTGCAGCGTGTTGCATCAAATCGTTATGAAAGGATATATCTCAATGGCGCTACTGAGTGCCGCAGTGTTGCTTGGAAGTTGCCAGAGTCAGCAGGCTTTCCTGTTCCGGCCGGCGTCAAGTACGTATACAGCCGCCGCTGAACCTGAGTTGCTGCAACCGACGGCGGAGTCTGCCGTTGTGCCGGAGCTGACGGCCGAATTGCCGACATCTGCGGTCCGCTACAACGCAGTCAGGCCCGCTCGCACGGTGCCGACTCCACTGTCAGAAGCAACCGCAACGGCGTTGGCGCTCGAACCCGTAACGCCAGCTAAGCTGCAACTCGCGCCGGATACCGCTCTGATACGGCCGGCCGCTGACATCCCACTTCGCAAGATCAAAGAAACTGACCTGTTTACGAAATTGGTGCGGGTAGTGGGTGTGCTCGTGCTTCTAGCCGCAATTGCGCTGTTCATCACTGCCTTTACCACTACTTCAACTGGCTGGACCGCTTTTGCCTTTTTGCTGTATGGGAGTACTGCGCTCTTAATGAGCATTCCGTTCTTTCTTTTCAGGGGCAAGGATAGCCCACGCCGGCAGGAGCTGGAACGGCGCCGCGCTGCCCGCAAAGCTGCGGCCGGCTAAAAGCGCAGTGGCTCCCGCTACATCGGGTCTACGTCGGCCACAAAGCGGGCCTGCTTGTAGTCCTTCTGGTCGCGGATCAGGTTGATGGCGTCCAGGATGTCGGCTTTAGCGGCCCGGAGCACGGTATGTTCGCGGCTGAGCTTGATGGTGATTTCCTGCAGGTAGAAGTTGCGAATGCGGAAGATGTAGGGTGCCTCGGGCCCCAGCACGGCCTCGCGGCCCAGGCGCTCTACCAACTCGCCGGTGAGCAGGATGGCGGCCCGCTCGCACAGCAACTGGTCCATGTGCTTTACCGTGAGCCGGATGATGCGCATGAACGGTGGGTAGCCATGCTCGCGCCGCTGCAGGATTTCGTACTCGTAGAACTCCAGGTAGTCGTTGCGGATCACCTTTTCGAAAATCACCTGCTGCGGGTCGGCGGTCTGGATGATGACCTTGCCCTTTTTGCCCTTGCGGCCGGCGCGCCCGCTCACCTGCACAAACATCTGGAAGGCCCGCTCGTGCGCCCGGAAATCGGGGTAGTGAATGATGCTGTCGGCGTTGATGATGCCCACTAGGCTCACGTTGGCGAAATCGAGGCCTTTCGTGACCATCTGAGTGCCCACCAGCACGTTGGTGGCCTGCTGCTCGAAGTCGGAAATGATCTGCTGGTAGGAGTTTTTGGCGCGTGTCGTATCGAGGTCCATGCGCTGCACGTTGGCCTGGGGCAGCATCACCTTCAGGTCGTCCTCAATCTTCTCGGTGCCAAAGCCCACGGTTTTGATGTTGCGCGAGCCGCAGGCCGGGCACTGTACTGGCATTCGGTCGTGGTGGCCGCAGTAGTGGCAGCGCAGCTCGTGGGCCTGCTTGTGGTAGCTGAGGCTCACGGCGCAGTTAGTGCACTTCGGAATCCAACCGCAGTCCAGGCAGTTTATGAAAGGGGCGTAGCCGCGGCGGTTCTGGAACAGAATCACCTGCTCTTTCTGGGCCAGCTTGCTTTCCATTTCCGCCATCAGCTCGGGCGTGAAGTGGTTGAGCAGGGTTTTGGCTTCACGGGCCTTGCGGGTGTCTACCAGTTCAATTTCGGGCAGGCCGGCCTCGCCGTAGCGCTTGGTGAGGCTCACGAGGCCGTAGCGGCCGGTGCGGGTCTGGTAGTAGGTTTCCACCGACGGCGTAGCCGAGCCCAGCAGGGTTTTGGCGCCCTGGAAGTTGGCCATCATCAAAGCCACCTCGCGGGCGTTGTAACGCGGGGCGGGGTCGTACTGCTTGTAGCTGCTTTCGTGCTCCTCGTCCACAATCAGCAGCGCCAGGTTGTCGAAGGGCAGGAACACCGAGGAGCGCACGCCCACCACCACCTGGAAGCGGCCCGATAGTACGCCGTTCCACACTTCCACCCGCTCGTTGTCGGAGAACTTGGAGTGGTACACGCCCAGCCGCGAGCCGAACACGCGCATCAGGCGGGTCACAATCTGGGCCGTGAGGGCAATTTCGGGCAGTAGGTACAGCACCTGCCCGCCGCCGTCCAGCGCCTGCCGGATCAGCTCGATGTAGATTTCGGTTTTGCCCGCGCCCGTCACGCCGTGCAGCAGCACAATGTCCTTTGTATTGAACTGGTCGAGAATGTCGTCGTGGGCGGCCTGCTGGGTTTCGCTAAGGCGGAAGTGCATGTTGGCTTCCGTGGCATCATCCAAGGGAAACCGCGACACGATGACGTCGAACTGCTCCAGCACGCCGTTTTTGATGAGCGTATTGACCGCCGACGGCGACAGGTGCGGCGCCGACGACAGGTAGGCCTTCTCGATGCCGTTGTGGTTGGCGTGCTCGTTCTGATACACGGGCACCTTCTGCAGGTAGCGCATCAGTACATCCAACTGCTTGGCGCGGCTGGCCAGCTGCGCAAACAGGCCTTCCAGCGCTGCCTCGGCCACGTAGTGGTGGGCCAGCCGCACCTTCTTCACCACTTTCGGCGAGTATTTATCGGCCAGATGCTCAAACAGGAAGATGGTTTCCTTGTGCATCAGACTCTTGATAACCTTGTGGAAGGACGCAATGCCCAGCACGTCGCCCACCTCCGTAAAGGTCATCGACTTGCCTTCCTCGCCGTCCAGCAGGGCTGCCACCACTTTCTGCTCCTGCTCACTGAGCGGGTAGCGGTCGGCCTCGTCGGTGTTCAGCCACACCGGATGCAGCTGCACGCGGCTCTCGGAGTTGAGCTTGAGGGCGGCCGGCAGTGCGGCGTTTATCACCTCGCCCAGGGTGCAGAGGTAGTAGTCGGCCATCCAGCGGAACAGCTTGAGCTGCGGCTGGGTCACGACGGGCGTTTCGTCGATGAACTCCAGGATGTACTTGGCCTGGTAGTCTTTGGGCGGTGTTTCGTGCACGGCCGCCACAATGCAGCTCAGGGTGCGCTTGGCCCCAAACTGCACAATCACGCGCCCGCCAATCACGACCTGGTCGTTCAGCTCGAAGGGCACGCGGTAGGTATAGAGCTTGGGCAGCGGCAGCGGCAGAATCACGTCGGCGAAGAGCGTAACCCGGTCGGCGGCCGGCTCCGGCTGCGGCTGAACAAAGTCGAACGTAAGGCTCAAAGGAAAATCAGTCAGAAAGCGAAAGGTAAAGATACACGCTGGCCCGGCGCGGTGCTGCAGAAGTTCACGTTAGAGCTGCGTCAGAGCCTCCGCCACGGTGTGCACCGGCCGCTGGCAGGCGTGGTGGTGGCAGACATAGAGCGTAGTGCGCCCCTGCAAGGCCGTGCGGCCCGTCAGCAACGGCAGCTCAGAGTTGCCTTCCGTGGCGCCTGCCACTACCACGTTGGGCAAAAAGTGCCGGCCCAGCTCCTGCCGGTACGCCTCCGCCTCTGGCCCGACGATGGTAATTTCGGCGGTGGGGCGCAGCAGCGTGGTGTACAGGGCGGCCCAGTTGGCAGTGGCCTGGGGCTGCTGCACCACCAGCGCCTGCACGTGGCGCAGCATGGCGGCGGCCAGCTCCACGTACTGCGTATTGCCGAGGTGCAGCCCCAGCCGGTGCAGGTTGTGCGCCATCACGGAGTTGGAAGAAGGCAGGACGTTGTCGAGTAGTTCCTTTTTGCGGGCTATCAACTGCTCACTGGTGTCGTCGGTATAGAAGAACAGGTCTTCAGCGGGGTCGAAGAAATGCGTGAGCGTGTATTGGGTCAGCCGGTTGGCTTCGTGTAGCCAGCTTTCCTGGAAAGTGGCTTCGTAGAGGCTGATGTAGGCCTGAATCAGGAAAGCATAGTCGTCGAGGAAGCCGACGATGGTGGCGCGGCCCCGCTGGTAGCTGTGCCACAGGCCCGGGCCCCGGCGCAGGTGGGCCTGCAGGAAATGGGCGTTGCGCAGGGCCAGCGCCAGAAACTCAGGCTCTGCGAAGGCCCGGTAGGCATCGAGCAGACCCTGCAGCAGCAGCGCGTTCCAACTGGTCAGGACTTTGTCGTCGAGGGTGGGGCGGGGGCGCTGGGTGCGGGCCGCCAGCAGCTTTTGCTTCCAGTTCTGCACCAGCTCGGCCAGCACGGCCGGCTGCAGCTGATGCGCTTCGGCAAAGGCCTCCGGGGTCTGGCGGCGGTGCAGAATGTTGCGGCCATGCTCCCAGTTGCCGGTTGCCGTGCAGCTGTAGTAGGCTGAGGCCAGCGGCTGCTCAGCGCCCAGAATGTCCTGCAGCTCCTGCTTGGTGAAAACATAGAACCGGCCTTCCTCGCCCTCGCTGTCGGCATCCAGTGAAGCGTAGAAGCCGCCTTCGGGGCTGGTCAGTTCCCGTTGCACAAAGGCCACCGTATCGTACACCACTTCGCGCAGCAGCTCGTTGGGCTGCAGCTGGTAGGCTTCGGCATAGAGGCTGAGGAGCTGCCCGTTGTCGTAGAGCATCTTCTCGAAATGCGGCACCAGCCAGTTTTCGTCCACTGCGTAACGCGCAAAGCCGCCCCCAATCTGGTCGTAGATGCCGCCCCAGGCTATGTGGCGTACCGTGCGGATGGTGTGGGCCAGCAGTGCCGTGTCGGGGAGGATGCGGCTGGCGCGCAGCAGCAGGCGCCACACGCCGGGCAGCGGAAATTTGGGCGCCCCGCGCATCCCGCCCGCGTCCAGATCAAACCGGGCGGCCAACTGGTCCAGCGCCTCCGCCAGCTGCGCCTCCGACAGGCCTTCCGCGGAAGCGGAAATGCGGTATCTCTCCAGCTCACTGGTTTGCAGCGCCCGGGCAACCTGTTCGGCGGAAGCCTCCAGCTCTTGGTGGTCGGCGTTTTGGTAGGCTTCGCCGATGCTGGTGAGCAGCTCCGCCCAGCTGCTGGGCGCGAAGTAGGTGCCGCCATAGAACGGCTTGGCTTCCGGGGTCAGGAACACGTTCAGCGGCCAGCCGCCCTGCACACCCATGGCCTGCAAGGCCTCCAGATACACTTGGTCCACATCGGGCCGCTCTTCCCGGTCGACCTTGATGCACACGAAATGCGCGTTCATCAGAGCCGCCACCTGAGCGTTTTCAAACGACTCCCGCTCCATCACGTGGCACCAGTGGCAGGCGGCGTACCCGATGCTCACCACAATGGGCTTCTGCTCGGCGCGGGCCCGCTGCAGCGCCTCCTCGCCCCACGGGTACCAATCGACGGGGTTGTGCGCGTGCTGGAGCAGATAGGGGCTGGTTTCCTGGGCCAGACGATTGGGAGCGGCAGCGGACGACATGAGCAGGAGAGGAGGTGAAAAAACAAAACCCGGCCGCTGGGGGCCGGGTTTCGAATTATAAAGGATTAAGCGTTTTCCGGCGGAGTATCCGGTTTGGCAGGCTTCTTACGCGGTGGCCGGGCGGGCTTGTCGGCCGGTGCCGGTTTAGCGGCCGGGGCTGCTTTCTTCGCTGGGGCAGCCTTCTTCGTAGCCGGGGCTTTCGGGGCCGTAGGCTTCTTGGCGGCTGCCTGCCGAGCTGGTTTAGCTGGCTTCAGGGCCGGGGCTGTTGGCGCCACGGCTGCTTCCGTCACTGGTTCGGGAGCCTGCGGGGCGGCCGGGGCCGGCTTGGCCTTGCGTGGTGGCCGGACCGCTTTGGGCTTAGTGGCTGATGGAGCGGCGGGTTCCGGGGTTGCTGGTGCTTCCGCAGTAGCTTCCTGAACAGGAGCTGCGGCTGCGACCGAAACGTCTGGTGCCGGTACGGCGGCAGGAGTGACTTTGGCTTTGCGAGCTGGCGCCCGGCGTGCCTTGGGCACTGCTGTTGTGGCTGCAGGAGCGCTGCTGGCTGCTTCTGCGGCAGGCGCAGGCGTCCGTACGGGTTCCGGTGCTTCTGGTGCCACAGGCGCTGCCACAGTTGGTGAGAGGGTAGGAGTGGGAACAGTAGCAGGGCGGGCACTGAGAGTCGCCTTGCCGGATTCCGTCAGGCGGCCGGAAGCACCGGTGCCGACCGTTAACGGAATGGCGGGCGCAGCTTTGGGCGCTGTTTCTGGCGCAGGAACTGATGCAGCAGGCTCCGGGCTTTCCGGTGCCGGCTCGCCGGCGTACAGTGGCTTCTGATGCGCGCCGCTCCGATGTGGCTTGCGCAGTGCATCGGCGCGCTTTTCGCTGGCCGAGCGGCCCGTGCGCGCCGGACGTTGCGCGGCATCAGCTTCCTCAGGCTCCTGGTCTGTAGCGGGTGCCGTGGCTTCAGGCTGCTGGATGGCTGGCTGCTCCTGGGGCAGGGCCGCACTGGTAAGGGCTGGCTCAGTGCTGGCTGGCTCATTTGCGGCGGCCGGAAGCAACTCCTCTGGAGCGTCCACGGTCACCATGGCCTCGGCATTGTCGGTGGCCTGCGCGGCATTCTGGCCTCGGCCCCGTCCCCGGCGCGAGTTGCGTTTCCGCCGCTCGAGTGCCGTTTGCGGTGCCATTTCCGGGTCGGCCATAACCGATACTGCGGGGGCCGCGGGAAGTGGGGTAGGGGCTACTGCCTGCTCGGCCGGTAACGCACCGCCTTCGGCGGCGGCCAGCTCTGCGGCCAGGCGGGCAGCATGCTTCTTCTTGTTGCGTTTGGCGCCACCGCGGCTCCGGCGCTTTTTCTTCGGCGCAAGGGCATCCAGCACGTCGGCAGCATCCGACTCAGCCGTGGCGGCATCGTCGTCTTCAGCGTCCTCGTCGTCTTCAGTCAGCACATCCGGGGCAGCGGTATCGTCACCCCGAACAGACTCGAATTCCTCGAACTCCTCCACTTCTTCGGCCACCGCGGGCGCAGGTGCCGACGGCTGGGCTTTTGCTGGCGCAGCGTAGGCGCCAATGTCAATCCGCTCCTCGCCATCGTCTTCCAGCTCCGGCTCGGGCTTGGCCACGGGCAGAGGCAGATTCTGCAGCTGATGGCGCACTTCCAGCAGTTCCATCCGCACGTCGGCTTGCGAAGCCAGACGCTCCAGCTTGGCCAGCGTGCTTTCCAGGAACTGGCGGTGCTCCGGCGCGGCCACGTGCAGCGGACGGTGGCTGAGGGCCTGGCGCACAGCCTCCCATTCCTTGCGGAAGCGGCCGAAGCCCGCATCAAAGTAGGTGCGGGCAAACCGCTCCCAGATGTAGTCTTCCGCCACCTTCGACGGATGCAGCATGTCTTCCGCGTAGAAGCGGTAGTCGCGCAGATCGTCCAGCAGCAGCTCATAGGCCGGAAAGTACGATACGTCGGGCAGCAGCTCGCTCAGGTAGTGGCAGGCCACCCGCAGCACCGATTTACTTACGGCGTTCAGCGGCAGCGTATCCTTGGCGTGGCGCACCGGGCTTACCGTCAGCACAAAGCACAGCTTTGGATTGTGCAGCCGCAGGTAGGCATGCGTTTCCGCTACCGTATTGATGATTTCATCCGGCGTCAGAAGCTCTTTCTCAAACTTCTCGGCGGGCAGCTTGTGGCAGTTGCTCACCAACTCGCCGGTTTCCTTGTAGCGGTACACCCACGCCGAGCCCAGCGTCAGCACCACCACATCGGCGGTGGCCACAAATACGCCCGTGTCGCGCAGTAGCTGCTGGGTGTGCTGCAACAGCTCCACCGGCGAGTCGGCGCCGTGCGTGGCGTGCAGGTCGAGGCTCTGCCAGCGGCCGCGGGCCTCTACCACGTGCTGCTGCCAGTCCTGCTCTTCGCCCGCGGCGGCGCGCAGCAGGCGGCAGGCGGCCAGCGGATTGAAAACGGTGCCAAACGGGTTAACCAGCGTCGCCACCTTGTCGGCAGCGAGGCGCGAGCCAATGCTGTCGGAAAAGCAGGAGCCGATAGTCAGCACGCGCGCGGAGAGCGGCAGCTGCTGCGGGTGCGGAGTAAGCGGTAATTCAGTGCGAAACATTCCTAAAAGATACGGCCAAAACAAGCCAACGGACGGGCAACCTACTCAACATCGTGCGTTCAACCAAACACGCTGCTCCCGGAGCCATGTTCCTGCAGGGAAAGCAGGCAGTGCCGAAGCAGGTAAAAAAAAGGCCCGACTGTGCAAACAGCCGGGCCTTTCTTCAAGAGAATGAGCTTATTCAGCTACCACGTTGAAACGCACTTTGTGCTTCACTTCGCGGTGCAGGTCCACCGTAGCGGTGTACTCGCCTACCGAACCGGGCTCCTGGTCGAAGGAGAGGCGCTTGCGCTCTACGTCGATACCTTTAGCCTTCAGGGCGTCGGCCAGCTGCAGCGTGGTTACGCGGCCGAAGATTTTGCCGCTCTCACCTACTTTGGCTGGGATGTCCAGAACTACGTCACCGATTTTGTCGGCAATAGCCTGAGCGTCGCCTTTCACTTTGTCGGCTTTGTGAGCAGCCTGACGGATGTTTTCAGCAACGATTTTCTTGTTGGTCTTGTCGGCCAGGATAGCCAGACCCTGCGGGAGCAGGTAGTTGCGACCGAAGCCGGGCTTCACCGTTACGGTGTCGTTCTTGTAGCCCAGGCCCTTTACGTCGTCTTTCAGAATTACTTCCATGTCTTTATAGAGTTGTTAGTTGCTGGTTGCTGGTTGTTAGTCACTGTGCAGGCACAAGACCGTTAACTGACAACTGACAACTAAACACTGACAACTTATTTCAACGAGTCGGTTACGTAAGGCATCAGGGCGAGGTGGCGAGCCTTGGCCACAGCCTGAGCTACCTTGCGCTGGAACTTGAGGCTGGTGCCCGTGATACGGCGGGGCAGAATGCGGCCCTGCTCGTTCACAAACTTCAGCAGGAAGTTCGGATCCTTGTAATCAACATACTTGATGCCGTTCTTCTTGAAGCGGCAATACTTCTTGCGGGTATCCTGCTTGTGGATACGTTCGTTGGCGAGACTCATCTTCTTAGGCTTACTGGGCAACGGCTTCCGATTGTTTAGCTTTCTGCTGGTTCATTTCGCCCTTACGACGACGCTCGGCGTAGGCTACTGCGTTTTTGTCCAGCACGGTGGTGAGGAAGCGGATGATCCGCTCGTCACGACGGAACGCGAGTTCCAGCGTGTCCACAATGTTGCCCGAGCCAGTGAACTCCACGAGGAAGTAGTAGCCGGTGTTTTTCTTCTGAATTGGGTACGCCAGTTTCTTAAGGCCCCAAGCTTCAGTGTTGATGATGTCGGCGCTATTTTCCTTAAGCACCTGCGAGAACTTCTCGACCGTCTCTTGCACTTGGCTCTCGTTCAGAACGGGAGTCAGAATGAAGACCGTCTCGTAATTTCTTACTTCCATTACGACGGGGTGAAATATGATGTGAAAAAAATCAATGAGCCGGCAAAGATACGCTTTTTATCCTATTACCAGCACAGTCATTTCAGAATATACCTAGCGGGCCAGAAAAGCCTAATAGCTTATTTATCAGCAGGCAAACCTTATGCGTAGGCAGTAGTTAACAAAAGCAGAGAAGGAAAGCCCTGAGTAGCAAGCCTGCATCACCTATATAAAGAGGAATCAGAATTCCTTTTAGAATGCTTCCAGACAAGCTTCGCAGGGCGAAAATTAGCCCGAACGGGTTTGTTCTCTGGGTTTCCCGACCTACATTTGTGGCCTTGAAGCACCCCCCGCGTTTCTTTTTTCCAGTCAATTTGTGCTATGAATAGCATCCGACTTCGTCCCCTTTCCCGCCTCTTTCTCGCTCTTTTCCTGACGTTTGCTGCCGTAGGTAACTCTTCGGCGCAGGATGTTGGGTCGGCTCCGGCCGTGAGCAAAGAAGGTGTGGCACCCGGCGCTACGGCTGCCGCCACTCCCGCTACGGCGGCTGCTCCCGCTGCTGGCGGTGGCGATGCCGCTGCCATCGCCGCCGGCGATGCCCTCTTTAAAGGCAACTGCGCCCAGTGCCACGCCGTCAACGACGTGGTGGTAGGTCCCGCCTTGGCTGGCATCACCAAGCGCCGCCCCATCTCCTGGCTGATTCCCTGGATCAAGAACTCCAGCAAAGTAGTGGCCAGCGGCGACGAGTACGCCGTGAAAATCTACAACCAGTACCAGAAGCAGCAGATGCCCAGCTTCCAGCTGAGCGACACGGAGATTACCTCCATCATTGCTTACGTGACTTCGCAGGAAGGTCAGGGTGGTACCGATACTAAGCTCAAGCCAAATAGTGGTGACCAAGCTGCTGTTGACGGTACAGCGGCTGCCAACGGTGAAGCTGATGGTGGTGGTAAGTACATGGACATCCTGCTCATCGTATTGGTAGTGGTGCTGATTGTGCTGGTGGTAACGCTGGTTATCATTGCCAACATCATGAAGGACGTGCTCCGCGGCCGTAAAGACCTTGATGGTCGCGACGTGGAAGTGCTGGAGCAGCGCACCGACTGGAGCAAGCTCTACAAGTCGCCGGTGCTGCGTGGCATTGCTGGTGTAGTATTCGTACTGGCTATTCTCTACACTTCGGTACAAGGTGCTATGGGTGTGGGCCTGACCCAGGGCTACCAGCCTACCCAGCCAATTGCCTTCTCGCACAAGCTGCACGCCGGTGAAAACCAGATCAACTGCGCTTACTGCCACACCTCGGTGTACAAGAGCAAGTCGGCTAACATTCCTTCGGCCAACATCTGCATGAACTGCCACTCGCAGATCAAGACGGAGTCGCCCGAGATCAAGAAGATCTACCGTGCTATTGAGCGCAAGCAGCCTATCCAGTGGGTGCGCGTGCACAACCTGCCCGATCTGGCGTACTTCAACCACTCGCAGCACACGCAAGTGGGCGGCATCGAGTGCCAGACCTGCCACGGTCCAATCCAGAACATGGAAGTAGTGTACCAGTACTCGGCCCTTACCATGGGCTGGTGCATCAACTGCCACCGCGAAACTCCGCTCAACACGAAGGGCAACGGCTACTACAACAACCTGGTGAAGCTGCACGACAGCGCCAATGGTGCCGCTCCTTTCACGGTGTCGTCGAACGGCGGCACGGAGTGCTCGAAGTGCCACTACTAATCGCCTGACTGAATCCTGCGCCGCCGGAAAGCTTATCTTCCCGGCGGCGCAGGATTCTCCGCCGAAACGCCTTTAAAAAAAGCCTTCAACTTGCCGGCGGCGCCGACTCAGAAAACCCGGCCCGCGCCCGCAAGACCCTAAGTCCCCATAACAAATGCAAGAGTCGCCCAAGTACTGGAAGGGAATTGAGGAACTGGAGAACTCACCGGAGTTCATGAAGAATGCACTCACCGAGTTTGCGGACTTCCTGCCGGTGAAGGAAACCTATGGCTCTTCCGACGCTACGGTAGCCCCGCGTCGCGACTTCCTCAAGCTCATGGGCTTCGGCCTGGCCGCCGCTACCCTCGCCAGCTGCGAAACCCCCATCAAAAAGGCTATTCCTTACCTGAATAAGCCGGAAGAAGTAGATCCAGGCATCGCCAACTTCTACGCCTCCACTTATTTCACGGGCCAGGACTACAACAGCGTGCTGGTGAAGACCCGCGAGGGTCGTCCGATCAAGCTGGAAGGCAACCCTGAGTCGCCAATTACACGTGGTGGCTTGTCGGCCCGCGCCCAGGCTTCGGTATTGAGCCTCTATGACGGTGCTCGTCTGCAGCACTTCGCCATCAAAGGCGCGAAGAAGGACAAAGACCAGGTTGACCAGGAAATCCGCACGGCTCTGGCCGCGGGTGGCCGCGTCGCCATTGTGTCGCCGACCATCATCAGCCCCAGCACCAAGAAAGTTATTGCTGAATTCGCGACCCGCTACGCCGGGACTGAGCACGTCATGTACGACGTGAATTCGGCTTCGGGCCTGCTCCGCGCAAACGGCGGTGTGCTGCCTAGCTACGACTTCAGCAAAGCCGATATCATTGTGAGCCTGGGTGCCGACTTCCTCGGTACCTGGATTTCGCCGGTGGAATTCGCGCGCCAGTACGTGACCAACCGCAAGGTTAGCTCCGACAAGCGCTCCATGTCGCGCCACTACCAGTTCGAAAGCGCCCTGACCCTGACCGGCTCTAACGCCGACGTACGGGTACCGGTGAAGCCTTCGGAAATGGGCGCTACCGCCATTGCCCTCTACAACGGTATTGCTGGCGGCGCTGCTGCTAGCAGCCCACAGCTGAAAAAGGCCGTTGCCGACCTGAAAGCAGCTGGCAGCCGTGGCCTCGTGGTTTCGGGTTCCAACGACCCGGCTGTTCAGGCCCTCGTTACCGCCATCAACCAAAGCCTCGGCAGTGCTGCCGTCGACGTAGCCGCGCCCTCGATGGTGCGCCAGGGCGACGACGCCCGCATGGACCGGTTGGTGAAGGATATCATCGGTGGCCAGATTGCCACGGTGATTTTCTACCACGCCAACCCCGTGTTCGACCACCCGATGGGTGCTCAGCTGGCCGAAGCGCTGAAAGGTGGTAAAGTGAAAACCACTATTTCGCTGAACGACCGTCTCGACGAAACCGGCAGCCTATGCACGTACGCTGCTCCCGACCACCACTGGATGGAGTCGTGGAACGACTACGAGCCGAAGCGCGGCTACCTGAGTCTGGCCCAGCCGGTGATTTCGCCGCTGTTTGCCACGCGTCAGGCGCAGGATTCGCTGCTGACTTGGGCCGGTAACCCAACCAGCTACTACAACTACCTCCGCGCTCAGTGGCAGGCCGTAACCGGCGGCGATGCTAAAGCTTGGGACAAAGCGGTACACGATGGTGTAGCCATGGGCTCGGCCCTGCTAGCTGCTCCTGCACAAGGTGCTGCCATGGGTGCCGCCGAAGCCATCAGCGCTATCAACTCGGCTCCCAAGCTCACGGGCACGGAGCTTTTCATCTACGAAAAAGTAGGTGTCGGCAATGGCTCGGAAGGCAACAACCCCTGGCTGCAGGAACTGCCTGATCCGGTATCGAAAGCCACCTGGGGCAACTACGTGGCCGTGCCACGCAAGATGGCCGAGGAAAAAGGCTGGGCCCAAGGCGACGTGCTGAAAGTAACTGCCAATGGCAAGTCCATTGAGCTGCCCGTACTAATTCAGCCCGGCCAGGCCGCTGGCTCGGTTTCGATTGCCCTCGGCTACGGCCGCACCAAAGCTGGCAAAGTAGGTGATAAAGTAGGGGAGAACGTACTGCCATTGGCGGTGATGCGCAACGGTGCTGTTCAGTACGCCAACTCGGTGACGCTGGAGAAAACCGGTGCTACCTCGCCTATCGCCCAGACTCAGACCCACCACACCATTATGGACCGCAAGCCGGTGGTGCAGGAGTCGACGCTGGCCCAGTACATCAAAAACCCGAAAGAAGTAACCGAGTACGAACTGCTCACGACGCCGGAAGGCAACGTGAAGCCCAACAAGGTTTCGCTGTGGCAGGACTACGAGTACAAGAACCACCACTGGGGCATGGCCATCGACCTCAACTCCTGCATCGGCTGCGGCTCGTGCGTGGTAGGGTGTCAGGCTGAAAACAACGTGGCCGTAGTAGGCAAGCAGGAGGTTATCAACCGCCGCGAGATGCACTGGATGCGCATCGACCGCTACTACAGCTCCGACGCCAGCAAGGAGGACTTCGAAACCAAAGGCAAGCTGGCGACCTACGCCGCTATGGAAGACCCTTCCGAGAACCCCTCGGTTATCTTCCAGCCGATGATGTGCCAGCACTGCAACCACGCTCCTTGCGAAACGGTGTGCCCCGTACTGGCTACCACCCACAGCTCGGAAGGTCTCAACCAGATGACCTACAACCGTTGCGTTGGTACCCGCTATTGCGCCAACAACTGTCCGTACAAGGTGCGTCGCTTCAACTGGTTCTCGTACTACTCCAACGAGAAGTTCGAAGCTGTGAACGGCCACATGTTCACCGACCTCGGCCGCATGGTGCTGAACCCGGACGTAACGGTACGTGCCCGTGGTGTGATGGAGAAATGCTCGCTTTGCGTGCAGCGTATCCAGCTCGGCAAGCTCGAAGCTAAAAAGGAAAAGCGTCGTCCGAAGGATGGCGAGATTGTTTCGGCCTGCGCCCAGTCCTGCCCCACGCAGGCTATCGTATTCGGCGATATGCGTGACCCCGAGTCGCGTCTGTCGAAGCTGTTGCGTCGGGAAGACGGCGAGCGTGCGTTCCACGTGCTCGACGCCATCAACGTACAGCCGAACATGACCTATCTGACGAAAATCCGCAACACGGAAGAAGTTCGCAACGCGTAAATCAGTAGTTGGGGGCTTGGGAGTTTGGGGTCTTGGTTTTACCAGATACCACTGCCGCAAAAAGCTGAGCCCCTAAGTTCCCAAGACCCAAAATTCTAAAACTATGCAGCACGTATCGCCTGTACGGGAGCCGCTCGTAACCGGGGGGAAAACGTACCACGACGTCACCCAGGACGTGTGCCGCCAGGTAGAAGCCGCTCCCAACGTCCGTTGGATGGCCGCCTTGGCCGTGGCTCTCTTCTTTCTTGGCGTATTCTTCTACTCCGTGTATCGCACCTTGTGGTACGGCATCGGCGAATGGGGCCTGAACAAAACCGTTGGCTGGGCCTGGGACATCACCAACTTCGTATGGTGGGTAGGTATCGGCCACGCCGGTACCCTGATTTCGGCAGTACTGCTGCTGTTCCGCCAGAAGTGGCGTACCTCCATTAACCGGGCTGCTGAGGCCATGACCATTTTCGCAGTAATCTGCGCGGCCATGTTCCCGGTACTGCACATGGGCCGTCCCTGGCTCGCTTTTTATGTGTTCCCGCTGCAGAATACGCTGGGCTCGCTGTGGGTGAACTTCAATTCGCCGCTCCTCTGGGACGTATTCGCCATCTCGACCTACTTCACGGTGTCGCTGGTGTTCTGGTACACGGGTCTGGTACCTGACTTCGCCACCATCCGTGACCGGGCTAAAGGTCCGATTGCCAAAGTAGCCTACTCGCTGCTGAGCATGGGCTGGAAAGGCTCGGCCAAGCACTGGAGCCGTTACGAAACGGTGTCGCTGATCCTGGCCGGTGTTTCGACCCCGCTGGTACTCTCGGTACACACCATCGTATCGATGGACTTTGCCACCTCGGTAGTACCAGGCTGGCACACCACCATCTTCCCTCCCTACTTCGTAGCGGGCGCTATCTTCTCGGGTTTCGCCATGGTACTGACGCTGATGCTCATTACCCGCGTAGTATTTAAGCTGGAAGACTATATCACCATCGAGCACATTGCCCTCATGAACAAAATCATGATGGTGACTGGCTCGATCGTAGGGGTAGCCTACATCACCGAGTTCTTCATTGCCTGGTACTCGGGTGTTGAGTTCGAGCAGTACGCCTTCATCAACCGCGCAACCGGTCCTTACTGGTGGGCTTACTGGTCGATGATGACCTGCAACGTAATTACGCCTCAGTTGGTGTGGATTCGTCGGGTACGTTACAGCATCCCGCTGACGTTCATCCTGTCGATCATCGTAAACATCGGTATGTGGTTCGAGCGTTTCGTGATTATCGTAACCTCACTGCACCGCGACTACCTGCCGTCGAGCTGGGCTATGTTCTCGCCTAGCATCATCGACATCGGTATCTATGTTGGTACGCTGGGTCTGTTCTTCACGCTGTTCCTGCTGTTTGCCAAGTTCTTCCCGGTAATCAACATGGCAGAAGTGAAGTCGGTACTGAAGTACACGGTCGATAACGGCCCGACGTACACCGGCCACGACCCGCATCATCACGCAGTTCATCAACCCGCCACCCACGGCGTGCCGGCTTCGGCTCCCATAAACTACGATAAGCATGACTAAGCGCTTCGCCCTCGGCATCTTCGAAGACGAAGACGTGCTGCTGCACGCCGTTGAAAACGTCCGCGAAGCGGGCGTGAAAATCTACGAAGTCTTCACCCCGTTCCCGATTCACGGCATCGACGATGCCCTCGGCATCGAACGGTCGCGGCTGCCCATCGCCGCGTTCTTCTACGGGCTGGTTGGTCTGTGCTTCGCCCTGTGGCTGCAGATCTACACGCTCGGTTTCGACTGGCCGATGATCATCGGTGGTAAGCCCCACATCGCGCTGCCGGCCTTCATTCCGGTATCCTTCGAATTGACGGTATTCTTCTGCTGCCACGGTATGGTGATTACCTTCTATACCATCAGCAAGTTGTACCCCCGCTGGAAGACGCCTGTTCTGGACGTACGCTCCACCGACGACAAGTTTGTGATGGCCATCGAGCTGAACGAGAAGACCGACCTGAACCATCTGACGCAGCTGCTGCGCGCCAACGGCGCCTCAGAGGTGAACGAAAAAGAAATGACCAAATTCTAATGACGCATTCGCTGAAACTAGGTCTGCAAGCGTCGGCAATCCTGTTTGCCTCGGTGCTGACCACCGGCTGCAACCGCGCCGATGATCCTGGCATTGAGTACGCTCCGGAGATGTACGAATCTATTCCGTACGACCCCCTGCGTCAGGTGAATGCCAATACGGTAAACCCGATGGGCATCAACGAGCGCACCCCTGTGGTAGGCACCGTGGCCCGTGGCAAAGCCGAATACTACTCGCACATCGCCAAAGACGATGTGGCTACTGCTGAAACCAAACTGCGCAACCCTTACTCTTACACCAAGGAGAACCTGGAGGAAGGCAAGTCGCTGTACGTGCGCAACTGCCAGCACTGCCACGGTGAGCAGGGTGACGGCCAGGGTCCGGTAGGCATCAAGTTCAAAGGTGTACCGAACTACTCGGCCGGCGCTTACAAAACCATGAACGACGGGCACATTTACCACGTCATTCAGTGGGGCCGCAACCGCATGATGCCGCACGGCTCGCAGGTAAACCCTGAGGAGCGCTGGAAAATCGCCATGTACGTTCGCGCGCTGCAACTGGGCAAAGGCGCTGATGGCGTGGCCGACCTGCTGAAAGCCAACGGCGCCTCAGCTGCTGGTGTAGCCGCGTCCGACTCGTCGCAGACCACTGACACGCAAACGCAGGCGCCCGTTCAGGAAGCGCAGGCAGACAAAGGCTCGGAAACTCCGGGCCAAGGAGACCAGGCACGTAACGGCACCGCAAACTAATCCACTATGGCAACTCTGACGCAACACGAAGGCGTTACGGCGGAATACCTGGAGATTTCAGCCGGTACTCGCAAGAAATTCATGATGATCATCCTGGCGGGCGTTCTGCTGCTGGTGACGGGTCTGATTGTCGCTTACTTCAACATCGGCGCGGAGCACGCTGAAGGCGCCGCTGGTGCCCACGGTGCTGCTGCCGGCCATGCAGGCGGCCACCATGGCAGCCCGCTTTGGTTGAAGCGCCTGATTGTAAGCCTTTGGCACAACAACGTATTCTTCACCGGGGTATCGGTGGTAGGTACGGTGTTCATGGCCATCCAATATGTAGCCTACGCCGGCTGGTCAGTTCTGATCAAGCGGGTATATGAGGCCCTCAGCGCCTGGGTAATTCCGGGCGGTGTGCTGATGGTTATCATCTTCTGCCTGGGCCTGATCAACAACGACATCTTCCACTGGACGGTGCCGGGCATTATGGAGAAGGGCAGCGAAACTTACGACGCCATCATTGCTGGCAAATCGGGCTTCCTGAACATGCCGTTCTACTTGGGCCGCATGATCGTCTTCATTGCCATCTGGGCTTTCTTCACCAAGAAGCTGCGCGACCTATCGCTGGCCGAAGACCTGAACGGCGGCACGGAGTACTTCCACAAGTGCATCAACGTATCGGCCCTGTTCCTGGTGCTGTTCGCCGTTTCCTCGTCGATTGCGGCCTGGGACTGGGTGATGTCGGTTGACGTACACTGGTTCTCGACCATGTTCGGCTGGTACGTATTCGCCTCGTGGTGGGTATCGGGCATTGCTGCCACTACGCTTTGCACCATTCTGCTGAAGGATGCCGGCTACCTGCGTTGGGTTAAAGCAGGCCATCTGCACGATCTGGGCAAGTTCATGTTCGGCTTCAGCATCTTCTGGACCTACGTATGGTTCTCGCAGTTCATGCTGATCTGGTACGCCAACCTTCCTGAGGAAGCTGTGTACTTCAACCAGCGTCTGGGCGGCTTCAATGGCCAGTACACGTGGCTGTTCTTTTTCAACCTGCTCATCAACTTTGCCTTCCCTTTCCTTGTTCTGATGACACGGGATGCAAAGCGCCAGATGATCATGCTGAAAATCGTTACCATCGCCATTCTGATTGGTCACTGGTTTGACTTCTATTTGATGATCATGCCTGCAACTATGCAGGAGAATAACGGGTTCATCATTGAGTTCGGGGTTGCGTTGGTGTTCCTGGGTAGCTTCCTGCTGCTCATGACCAAGCGACTGGCACAAGCCTCGCTGGTGCCGCTGCACCATCCGTTCCTCGACGAGAGCGTGCATCACACCACCTAATCAGACATGAGTGCCGGCAGGGGAGGAGCAGACACCTTTTGCTTCTCTCCCTGCCAGCCTCGAAAATCTCACCTCTTTCCTTACCCAATGACTGCTCTTGGTATTCTGCTGGTGCTGGTGTTGCTGCTGGTCGTATTCGGCCTGCTGTTCCGCCTCCAGATTCTGACCTCGATTTTCTCTGGCAGCTCGGCCCGCGAATTTGGGATGAGCAACCGCGTCAACGCGGTGCTGATGATCGTCTTTATGGTAGTCGGTGGTGCGGCCTTCGCTTGGTCGTTCGGCGACAACTTCAATAAAATGAATCCGCCGATTGCCTCCGTTCACGGCCTGGCAACTGAGCGTATGTTCTGGACCACGATGATCATCATCGGCATCGTGTTCGTTCTGACGCAGGTAGCCCTGTTTTACTACTCCTATAAGTACCAGCAGAAGGAAGGCCGTCGGGCTTACTTCTTCCCCCACAACAACAAGATCGAAATCATCTGGACGGTAATCCCGGCCATTGTGATGGCAGGTCTGGTGTTTGCCGGCTGGAAAGAATGGACCCGTATCACTGGTCCGGCTCCCAAAGACTCGGTTGTGCTGGAAGTAATGGGCAAGCAGTTCAACTGGCTTGTACGCTACCCCGGCCGTGACCTTAAGCTCGGCGTAGTAAACTACCGCCTGATTGACGCCACCAACGAATTCGGCTTCGACCTGACCGACAAAACGGGTCTGGATGACTTCGTGGCCGGTGAGATTCACGTGCCAAAAGGCCACCCTGTATTGCTGAAGATTCGCTCGCGTGACGTACTGCACGCAGTATACATGCCACATTTCCGCGTGCAGATGTACGCAGTGCCTGGTATGCCAACCAAATTCTGGTTTACGCCTACTAAGACGACCGACGAGATGCGCGCCGAGCTGGGCAACCCCAAGTTCAACTATGAACTGGCCTGCAACCAGATCTGTGGCCGTGGTCACTTCGCCATGAAGCTCAACATCGTAGTAGACGAGCCAGACGACTACGTAGCCTGGTTTGGTCAGCAAAAATCTTTTTCTGAACAGAACCCAGATGTGCTGGCTTCTTTCAAACAGAAAGAGGAAAAGCTGGTTGTAAAAGAGGCTGCTGCCGCCGTGACGGTGCCTGCTGCCAACGCTTCACTCTAGTTCAACGCAGTTAATTTGTACGCTTTTTATGGCTGCTAATCTTCCCACTCAAGTGCAGGGGGGCATCGGGGTAACCGAGCCAGGCATCTTGCACGATGAGCACCTGCACGACGACCATCACCACGATCAGCACTGGCTGTTCAAGTACGTGTTCAGCACGGACCATAAGGTGATTGCCAAGCAGTTTCTGATTACGGGTATCTTCTGGGCTATCCTGGGTGGTACTCTCTCCAGCTTGTTCCGTCTGCAACTCGGCTGGCCCGAGTCGACGCTGGAGTGGCTGACGCCCGTGTTGGGCAAATGGATTGAAGCTGGTAAGCTGAATCCGGAGTTCTATCTGGCTCTTGTAACGATGCACGGCACCATCATGGTGTTCTTCGTGCTGACTGCTGGCCTGTCGGGTACGTTCTCCAATTTCCTGATTCCTCTGCAGGTTGGTGCCCGCGACATGGCTTCGGGTTTTATGAACATGCTTTCGTACTGGTTCTTCTTTGTATCCGGTATCATCATGTTCAGCTCGATGTTCCTCGAAACCGGTCCTGCCTCGGCCGGCTGGACAATCTACCCGCCGCTGAGCGCCCTGCCCCAGGCTATTCCTGGTTCCGGCATGGGTATGACGATGTGGCTGGTGTCGATGGCGCTGTTCATCGTGTCGCAGCTGTTGGGTGGTGTTAACTACATCACTACGGTTATCAACCTGCGTACCCGCGGCATGAGCATGAGCAAGCTGCCGCTCACCATCTGGTCGTTCTTCCTGACGGCCATCCTGGGCCTCTTGTCGTTCCCGGTACTGTTCTCGGCTGCTCTGCTGCTGATCTTCGACCGTTCGTTCGGCACCTCGTTCTTTCTGTCGGATATCTACATTGCCGGTCAGGCTCTGAATAACACCGGTGGTTCGCCGGTGCTGTTCCAGCACTTGTTCTGGTTCTTGGGTCACCCCGAGGTGTATATCGTAATCATGCCTGCTATGGGTATGGTTTCGGAGATCCTCGCTACCAACGCTCGTAAGCCGATCTTCGGCTACCGCGCCATGATTGGTTCGCTGCTGGGTATTTCGCTGCTGTCGTTCGTCGTGTGGGCTCACCACATGTTCGTAACGGGTATGAACCCCTTCCTCGGATCGGTCTTCATGTTCCTGACGCTGATCATTGCCGTACCATCGGCCGTGAAAACCTTCAACTGGCTGGCCACACTGTGGCGCGGTAACATCCGCTTCACCACTGCCATGCTGTTCTCGATTGGTTTCGTGTCGCTGTTCATCTCGGGCGGTCTGACGGGTATCATCCTCGGTAACGCCGCGCTGGACATCCAGATGCACAACACTTACTTCGTGGTAGCTCACTTCCACCTGGTAATGGGTAGCTCGGCGTTCTTCGGCCTGTTTGCCGGTGTGTATCACTGGTTCCCCAAGATGTTTGGCCGCATGATGGACGAGAAACTGGGCTACATCCACTTCTGGTTGACTTTCGTGGGTGTATATCTGGTGTTCCTGCCGATGCACTACGTAGGTATCGCCGGTTTCCCTCGCCGCTACTACGCTTGGACGGGCTTCGATTCATTCAGCCAGTTTGCTGACCTGAACAAGTTCATATCGGTGGCCGCTATTCTGGCATTCTTCGCCCAGTTCGTGTTCATCTTCAACTTCTTCTACAGCATCTTCCGCGGCCGTCGTGCTAGCGAAAACCCTTGGCGTTCGACTACGCTGGAGTGGACTACGCCTGTCAACCCCGGCCACGGCAACTGGCCCGGCGAGATTCCGGCTGTGTATCGCTGGCCCTATGACTATAGCAAGCCCGGTGCTGAAGACGATTTCATCCCGCAGAACGTACCGTATTCGAAGACCCAGTCCTCGAACCTGCCGTACGAGAGCGAAATGGAATAGTCACCATTTGACAATCTTCCCGAAACGGGCCGCTGTATTTACGGCGGCCCGTTTTGTTTTACGGCAAACTAAGCCTGCTGCATTGCTGTTTTACTGCTGGTCCGGGTGCCGCCAGTAGTGGTAGCTACTTCCTTTTTCTGACTGATGGCACAACGAGAGGTTGGGCCCCTTTTTCTATGAATCAACCTGCTTTTGTGAGGCGGTTTCGCTTCTTCGGCATTCTGACGGTGGTGGCAGTGTATCTGCTGATTCTGGTCGGTGGTATCGTCCGGAGTACGGGCTCCGGTATGGGCTGCCCCGACTGGCCCAAGTGCTTTGGAACCTGGGTGCCGCCTACGGCGGTAGGCCAGCTGCCAGCCAACTACAAAGAAATCTATACTGAGCAGCGGGTAGCCAAAAACCAGCGCATTGCCAAGACGCTGGATAAGTTGGGATTCAAGCAGGTAGCCGCTCAGATTTTTGCTCACCCCACGCAATACATCGAAACCGACTTCAACGCTACCAAAACCTGGATTGAGTACCTAAACCGGCTGCTGGGGGCCCTGATTGGCGTTTTTATCTTCCTGACGGTGCTGCTGGCGTTGCCGTACCTGCGTCGTGACCCGGTGGTGTTCGGGTTGGCCTTCGTTTCGCTGCTGCTGACCGGCTTCCAGGGCTGGCTGGGCTCCTTGGTGGTGTCTACCAACCTGCTGCCCGAAATGGTAACGGTACACATGGCCGTCGCGCTGCTGATTGTGGCGCTGCTGATTTACGCTGTTGACCGTTCGCAGCGGGTAGGGCAGGACAGCCAAGAGGCCGAACTATCCTGGACGCCGTCAGCGGGTCTTAGCTTGTGGCTGTGGGTGATTACGCTGGCCACCTTCGGCCAGATTATCCTGGGCACTCAGGTGCGGGAGCAGATAGATGTGGTAGCCGCGGCCGCCGACTATGGCAGCCGCGCCAACTGGGTGGAGCAGCTAGGCCTGACGTTTAAAGTACACCGCTCGTTTTCGCTGCTGCTGCTGCTGCTGAACCTGTACGTAGCCTTCCGCCTGTACCAGACCCGCTCCCAGCGCCTGCAGCGCCTAGCCAATGTGGTGATTGTGCTGCTGGGTCTGGAAATAGCGGCTGGCGTCACGTTGGCCTACTTCGCGCTGCCGGCCGCCGTGCAGCCCGTGCACCTGACGCTGGCCACCGTGCTTTTTGGAGCACAGTTTCTGACGATTATCCGCTACCGCCGCCAGACGAAAACACAGGGGCAGGCCGCTATTCCGCGCGTTGTTGCGTAACTTTGCGGCCCGGTTTGGAGTCCTTCCGCCGCCCGTGTTGTTTTAACTTCTGATGATCAAAGCCAGGGCGTATTTTCAACTGCTTAAGTTTCGGCTGGCCCTGACGGTCGCCTTCTCCAGTGCCATAGGCTTTTTGCTGGGGGCTCATGCCTTCGACTGGGGGCGGGCACTGCTGGTGATGCTGGGTGGCCTGGCCATCACCGGCTCGGCCAATACCATCAACCAGATCTACGAAAAAGACCTCGACAAGCTGATGAAGCGCACGGCCAACCGGCCGCTGCCCCTCGGGGTTCTGTCGGTGGCAGAGGCTTGGGTGTTCACCGTTGTGCTGGGCGCATTTGGGCTGGGGCTGCTGGCCTACTGCTTCAATCCGCTGGCGGCGGCGCTGTCCCTGATTTCGCTGATCCTGTACGGCTTCATTTACACGCCGCTCAAGCAGCTTTCCCCGATCTGTGTGTTTGTGGGCGCCATTCCCGGCGGCCTGCCGCCGTTTATCGGGTGGGTGGCCGCCACCAACGCCATTACCGGGGCCGCCAGCATTGGCGGCTGGGTGCTGTTCGGCATTCAGTTTATGTGGCAGTTTCCGCACTTCTGGGCTATTGCCTGGGTGCTCGATGAAGACTACCGGGCTGCAGGATTCAAGATGCTGCCGTCGCCGGGCCGCAAAGACCTGCGCACGGCCTTCCAGATCATGACCTACACGCTGCTGCTGATTCCCATGAGCCTGCTGCCGCTGCAGTTCGGCATCAGCGGCAAAGTATCGGCGCTGGTAGCGGTGGTGTGCGGGGTGCTATTTCTGATGCAGACCTTCTACCTGATGCGCACCTGCTCCAAAAAAGCGGCCATGAGCATCATGTTCGGCTCGTTTCTGTATCTGCCCATCGTGCAGATAGCCCTTGTTCTCGACAAACTCTAGTAAAGCGCAACGCTTGGTTGACTCTTTTGCGCAGTTAATTGTTAATGCTCCGGAGGTAGTGAAATGCCTGACATACGCTGAAACCACTGCAGCCGAAAGAGAGTAACAAACCCCATACTTCATGCAAACCACCGAATCCTTAGAAACCAAAGAGCCCGGCTCCGGGCTGCACCCGCTGCGGCTGCTGCTGATTCTAATGATCATCAGCATCATCATGATGTTCGCGGCCTTCACCAGCGGCTTCATCGTGCGCCGCGAAGAAGGCAACTGGCGCGAATTTGATCTGCCCATCAGCCTGCTCTACAACACCATTGTGATTGTGCTGAGCAGCGTTACCATGCAGTGGGCTTACGCCTCGGCCAAGCGCGATGAGCTGGGCCGCGCCAAGCTGGCCATGGGCCTGACCGTGCTGCTGGGCTTCGCCTTTTTGGTGGGCCAGTGGTTCTCGTGGGGCGATTTGGTGGCTGGCCGCACCTATTTTGGTGGGGTAGATGCCAACCCTTCCGGCTCGTTTGTGTATGTACTGATGGGCGTCCATGGATTTCACCTCATCACCGGAGTGATTTTTCTGGTCAAGACCTACCTGAAAACCCTTCGCTATCAGGTGCATTCGCGGCAGATGATGCCCATCGCCAACTGCACCATCTATTGGCACTTCCTGGGCGGGCTTTGGTTGTACCTGTATTTGTTCCTACTTTTGAACCACTAGTTTCGTCTTACCCCGCACTGTATGTCCACGATTTCCACGACGCAGCCCCTCTCTACTGCCAGCGCCGCCGACCGGCCGCGTAGCGGCAACTGGGACGGAGGCAACGAGCCCTTCAAGGCCAGCTACGGCAAGCTGATGATGTGGTTCTTCCTGCTGTCGGACGCCTTCACGTTCGCCGCGTTCCTGACCACCTACGGCCTGATCCGCCACCGCTATCCGGCATTTGATGCCGCCGCTGGCAAGGCGTTCGAGTTTTCGACCGCCTACTGGCCGGTGCCGGACAAGGTGTTCAATGGTTTCCCCGGCCTGCACGGCATGGATGTACCATTGGGCTTTGTGGCCCTGATGACGATGATTCTCATCTTCAGCTCCGTGACGATGGTACTGGCCGTAGAAGCCGGCCACCGCATGGACAAGAAGGACGTGCAGAAGTGGCTGTTGTGGACTATCCTGTTCGGGGCCACGTTCCTGGGCTCGCAGGCTTGGGAGTGGAGCCACTTCATCCATGGCACCGATGCCGGCACCAAAATGTTGGACGGTACCACAGTGTACGGCGCCAACCTGGCCGTAAACCAGTACGGTCCGGTGCTGTTTGCTGACCTGTTCTTCTTTATTACCGGTTTCCACGGTACGCACGTATTCTCGGGTGTCTGCCTGCTGGTGTGGTCGTTTATTGCCACCACCAACGGCACGTTCGAAAAGCGTGGCCACTACGAAATGGTCGAGAAGATTGGCCTGTACTGGCACTTTGTAGATCTGGTGTGGGTGTTCGTTTTCACCTTCTTCTACCTCGTTTAAATTGTTCGATGGCTAAAGTGTTGACTGGTTGATCCTTCGACTGACTTGTAGCACCGTAGCCTATTTAGCAATTCAACAATTTAACCATTCAATCAAATGGCTAATCACGCAGGCACTGAGCCCACTGCTCCCGGCGAAATCGCCAAGCCGAACACCGGCTGGATCTGGAAGACTTTCTTCATTCTGGTTGGTATTACGGCCCTGGAATTCGTCTTCGTATTCCTGATGGAGCCCAGCACGCTCCGCAACTCCATCTTCATCATCCTGACGATTTTCAAGGCGTTCTTCATCGTGGCCGAGTTCATGCACTTGAAGCATGAAGTGAAAGCGCTGATCTGGACGATCCTCATTCCGATGGCCCTGCTCGTCTGGCTGCTGATTGCTCTGGTGACGGAAGGAACCTATCAGAACTCGTTCTGGAACGTATTCAACTAACTACATGAGGCCCAAACACGTCCTGTTGTTGGGCCTCATGCTGTTGGTCCCGGTGCTGGCCTTTGTGTTTCTGTACACATTCGGCACCAACCGTTACGCGCTGCCCACTTACCTGCCCACGGGCGTCGATTCGACGTTGGTGGAAGGGAAGTGGCGGCGCGATACTGTTTTCCACCAGTTGGCCGATTTCCGGTTTACGTCGCAATCTGGCCGGGTGGTAACGCAGCGCGAGGTGGCGGCTAACGGCCTGTATGTGGCCAATTTCTTCTACACCACCTGCCCGGGCGCCTGCCCGCGCATGAACAGCCAGATGGCGCGCGTGCAGGAACGGTACCGCAAAGATCCGCGCGTAAAGCTGGTATCGTTTACCGTTGACCCCGCTCAGGATTCGGTGGCCGTGCTGGAGCGCTACGCCGAGCAGTATGGCGCCATTGCCGGCAAATGGTTTTTCCTGACCGGAGACAAAACGGCGCTTTACCGGTTAATCACGGACGAGTTTCGGCTGGAAGCTCCCAAGGGCCAGGCGCCCGGCATCGAGCACAGCCAGAAACTCTACCTCGTAGACCGCGACCATCGGGTGCGCGGCATCTACGACGGCACCAAAACCAAAGACGTTGAGCGCCTCATGACGGAAATCGACGTGCTGCTCTACTCCTATGAACACGAATAACCCTTCTGCTTCCGCCGGCGGTAACACCAAATTCAAGGTGCTGGCGGCCGTACTTGGCGCAGTCATTCCGGTGGCTGTGGCGGTGCTGCACTTCTTCCCCAACGTGTTCCGCATCGAAGGCGCGCAAGTGAAGATGCTGCCGGCCGTAAATGCCGTGCTTAACTCCCTGACGGCGCTGCTGCTAATGGCCGGCTACTACTTCATCCGGCGCAAGGACATTGCCAAGCACCGCGCCATGATGGGACTGGCCTTTCTGTTGGGCTCCCTGTTTCTGGTGTCGTATGTGGCCTACCACTCGCAGGTGCCCAGCACCACGTTTGGCGGGCAGGGCCTGATCCGGAGCGTGTACTACTTCATTCTGATTTCGCACATTCTGCTGGCTGCCGTTACGGTGGCGCTGGTGCTGTTCACGCTGTATTTCGCGCTGACCGAGCAGTTTCAGAAGCACCGCCGCATTGCGCGCTGGACCTACCCGATCTGGCTGTACGTGTCCGTGACGGGCGTGATTGTGTACTTCATGATTGCGCCGTACTACACATAGAGTGCGCAGGAGGGCAGCCGCCAGAGCAGCCGCCTGGCCTCATTGTCAGCAGGAGTACCATTTGTCTTTCCGGGCAAACCATCCACCTACAAACGCAGTTGGTAAGAGTATGAAAAAGCTGTTTGTAACCTCGGTATTTGCCCTTCTGCTGGGCGTGCTGTTCAGCCTGGCCCCAAGCCCGGCGGCGGCACAGTGCACCATGTGCAAAACGCAGGTGGAGTCGGCCCGGACGGAAAAGGATGGGTATGATTTCTCGGGCCTCAACAAGGGCATTCTGTACATGGCGGCCATTCCGTACCTGCTGGTAGGGGCTGTGGGCTACTTCTGGTACCGCAATTCCAAAGCCAAGAAGCCGGCGCGCCGCTAGTGGCCCCTCGGGCCGATTCGACGGTGGCGGCCATGCTGGCGCAGAAGTGCCCGCGCTGCCACCGGGGTCCGCTGTTTCGCTACTCGGCGCTGCACCTCACCCGCTTCGACGATATGTATGAAAGCTGCGCGGTCTGCGGGCAGCACTACGAGCCGGAAGTGGGATTCTACTGGGGAGCCATGTACATCAGCTACGGCTTCTCTACCCTGATTGTGGTGTTGACCGGCGTGCTGCTGTTTTACCTGGCCCATGACCCGCCGGTATGGGTGTACGTGACGGCAGTGGCCGTAGTGGTTGTTGCCCTGACGCCATTGCTGTTCCGGTACGCTCGCGTGGTGATGTTGTACTTTTTTGGCGGCATCCACTACACTCCCCGATTCGCTGAAAGTTTGCCGCTGCGCCCCGCGGAATAGGAGCCAGCTAGGAAATGCCGCCATTTGGCGGCATTTTTGTTTGGTAGCGGCTTCTGCGTAGCCGTGTGCTGCCGCTCAATCCTGCGCCTGTTGAAGTTCGCCCGTTCCCTACCGCTAGCCTTGCTGCTGGCCGCTTTCCTCTGTTTTGCGGGTGCTTTCCTGAGCAACCGCTATGGCCAGACGCCCGACGTGCTGCTGCGCGCCGATGCGCTACGGCTGCAGAAGCTGGTGCGGGATGCCGAGCAAAAAGCCGAACGGGAAGCCACCGACGTGCTGCAGCAGGCAGTGCGGGGCGAGCTGCGCTTTAGCACGCTGGTGGGCCGCACCACTTATCCGAGCTTCATCTACCAGAACGGCCAGCTGCGCTACTGGTCCGACCACACCACGCGGCCCCAGCCCGAAAACGTCGGGCAGAGCTTTCGGGAAAAGCTGGTGGACATGCAGTTTGGGCGCTACCTGGCGCTACGGCAGGCTTCGGGCCCCTACGTAGTACTGACCTATGTGCCGCTGGAAAAGCGCTACGGCATCAGCAACCGCTACCTGCGCGACGGCTCCGAAAAGGCCCTGTTCCGTGGGCTGAACGTGCGGCTGGTAACCGATAAGAAGCCTGGGCTGCCAGCTATTGAATCGGATGAAGGCCGCTACCTGTTCTCGCTGGAGCGCCTGCAGCGCAACCCCATCACCGGCAAGTACATCCCGATGACGCTGCTGGTGGTGGGGCTGCTGCTCTACCTGGCTAGCTGGCTGATGTGGGCCCGGCGGCTGTTCGGGGCGGGGCGCGTGCTGGCTGGCAGCGCGGCGCTGCTGCTGCCGCTGGGCCTGCTGCGGGCCGTGCTGCTGCCGCTGGGGCTGCCGTTTTCCTTTATTGAGCTGCCGCTGTTCGACCCGCGGGTGTACGCGGCGTCGTGGCTGTCGCCCTCGCTCGGCGACCTGTTTATCAACGCGCTGCTGCTGGCGCTGGCGGCTTACTGCGGGCTGCGGCTGTTCCGGCACTACAATCCCACCCGCTGGGTGGAGCGCCTCACCAAAACCTCGGACCGCACGACGGTAGGCGTGGTGGCCGGGGTGCTGTTTTTTGTGCTGCTGGAGCTGCAGTTTCAGTTCTATTCCAACAGCTTCAACAACTCGCGGGTCATACTTGACATTACGCAGGATATCTCGGTATCGGGCCTTAAGCTGCTGCTGACGCTGGCCATTGCTCTGCACACCGGGGCCTATCTGGTGGGGTATTATCTGGTGGCGCAGCTGTTCAGTGCCACGCTGGGTACCGGCAAAGGCCGAGAAGGTGTGTTTGGCCTGGGTTTGGGGGCGCTGCTGTTTCTGCCGGTGGGTGTGGCGCTGGGGCAGGTGCAGGTGATGCTGGTGGGCATCACGCTCTGGATTTTTCTGCTGCTGCGCCTGACCGGGCTGCGGCGCGTGGCGGCCATGGGCACCTATCAGGTGTATCTGTTCATCTTCCTGATGCTTAGTGTCAGCGCGGCCGTGGGCGCGTTGGCGCTGTTCGAGCACTTCGACCGCCAGCTGGTGCAGAACAAGCAGAACCTGGCCGGCAACCTGCTCACCGACAACGACCTGCAGGGCGAGTTTCTGCTTACGGAGCGGGCCCGCGAAATTGCGGCCGACCCGCTGATCCGCAAGGTGCTGGCTGGCCCGTTTGCCAACCCGGAAGTGGTGCGCCAGAAAATTGTGAAACATTATCTCGGCAACTACTTCGGCAAATACGAAGTCACGATATCGTTTTTTGATGCCGCCGGCCGGCCCATCGGGGCGGGGCAGGGGGCCGAAACCCTGTCGCAGGCGCGGTACCGGCTGCTGCAGAACTCCACCCGCACCGACCAGCTCAACCTGTTTCTGGTGCGCGGCAACAACTCGTTCAGCACCCGGCGCTACGTGGATTTCGTGGCCGTGCCCGGGGCGGGGCAGGGCACCAACACCGTGCTACTGGAGCTTAGCCTCAAGAAGCTGACCACCTACAGCGTGGTGCCCGAGCTGCTGGTCGACCAGAAGCTCTTTCAGCCCGGGCTAGGGGCCGAGCTGAGCTACGCCGGCTACGAGCAGGACCGGCTGGTGTACAGCGAAGGAGATTTCGACTACGTGAACCGCCTGCGCCGCCAGCAGTACAACGACCCGCGCCTGTACCGCACGGGGCTGGTGGTGGGCCGCTTCCATCACCTGGCCGTGCGCGACGAAACCCAGCACCGCACGGTGGTCGTCACCACGTCCACGTACAGCTTCTCCGACTGGCTGGCCAACTTCTCGTTCCTATTCCTGCTGCACACCTTCTACTGGCTGCTGGCCATGGCGCTGTACCTGTTGGTGCGCGGCGAGTATTTGGCCGTGCTGCGTACCAACTTCAGCACCAAGATTCAGCTGTTTCTCAACTTCGGGATTCTGGTGCCGTTGGTGCTGGTGAGTATTGCCACGGCCAGCCAGGTGACGTCGTCGTATAAGCGCGACCTGCGCCGCACCTACGAGCGGCGCGGCCGCACCGTGCAGGACAACCTGCTGCAGAACCGCGCCCTGCTCACCGACTCGGCCGGCCGCCCCGCGTTGCTGGCCCTGGCCGACAACGTGGCCTCGCTCACCGAAACCGACCTCAATCTCTACGACGCCCGCGGCCAGCTCATCGTCAGCAGCCAGCCCATCATGTTCGAGTCGGGGCTGCTGGGGCCGCTGATGAACCCGCAGGCCGTGGCGGCGCTTAAGGAACGCGCCCAGCCGCGGGTGCTGCTGATGGAGCGGGCCGGCTCGCTGTCGTTCAACTCACTGTATCTGCCGCTGCGGGCCGCCGAAACTGAGGCCGGGCAGGCCGGGCGGGTGCTGGGCTACGTGGGCATTCCGTTCTTCGACTCCGAGAAAGAGTTGGACAACAAGCTGATTGAGCTGATTTCGACTCTGCTCAACATCTTCACGGGCATGTTCATTGTGTTTCTGGTGCTCACGTTTGTGGCCTCGCGCATGCTCACCAATCCGCTCAAGCTGCTCACCCAGAAGCTCCGCCAAACCACGCTCACCGGCCAGAACGAAACGCTCGACTACCAGTCGGACGACGAAATTGGGCTGCTGGTACGCGAGTACAACGCCATGCTGCTCAAGCTGGAGGAAAGCAAGCTGGAGCTGGCCACCCAGGAAAAGGAAGCCGCCTGGCGCGAAATGGCCCGGCAGGTGGCCCACGAAATCAAGAACCCGCTCACGCCCATGAAGCTGAGCCTGCAGTTTCTGCAGCGCGCCATCCAGGACCAGCGCCCCAACCTCGACGAACTGATTGCCAAGGTGTCGCAGACGCTCATCACCCAGATTGACGTGCTGACCGACATTGCCACCTCGTTCAGCACCTTCACCAACCTACCCGCCATGCGCCCCGAGCGCCTCGACGTAGCCCCTATTCTGCGCCGCTGCGTGGAGCTGCACCAGGGCAGCCGCCCTGACGCCCGCATCGAGCTGCAGCTGCCCGAGGAAGAGACGCCCACTATCGTGTTTGCCGACGAAAACCTGTTGGTGCGCACGTTCAATAACCTGCTCATCAACGCCCTGCAAGCCGTACCTGAAGGCCGCGCCGCCCAGGTTTCGGCCCAACTGAGCGTGCAGAGCAACAAGCGGGTGCAGATCAGCATCCAGGACAACGGCGCCGGCATCCCGGCCGATGTGCGCGAGAAAATCTTCATTCCCAACTTCACCACCAAAGCCACCGGCTCCGGCATCGGGCTGGCTGTGGCACGCCGCGGCATCGAAAGCGCCGGCGG
The DNA here is from genome assembly GCF_027625995.1 of Hymenobacter yonginensis. NCBI lineage: Bacteria > Pseudomonadati > Bacteroidota > Cytophagia > Cytophagales > Hymenobacteraceae > Hymenobacter > Hymenobacter yonginensis. Next base: position 2,756,493 of record NZ_CP115396.1, on the reverse strand, counting down.
CAGCGTCTGGTTTGAGACGGAGGAAGGTACCGGCACCACGTTCTATATCGAACTGCCGCTGGCGGGTTGACCCCACCCCAACCCCTCCCCAAAAGGGAGGGGCTTTTGTTACTTTGGCAACGTCATGCACTCGTGTATTGGCAGCCTTACGCAGGCATTGCAGCGCACGTCATCCTGTCGTTGTGGTAGTAATCTAAGCCCCTCCCTTTTGGGGAGGGGTTGGGGTGGGGTAAGGCTGGCACGAATCCACGCTATTTTTACGTTGAGCTACCGGCAGCCTGCCGGCGTGTATATCTTTTCTATGAGTAGCAGCTTTCCGCCCCACTTTCTGCGCCTGTGCCTGCTGCTGGCGTGCGTGGTGGCGTGGGCGGGCGCGAAGGCGCAACAGCGGCCCGAAACCCCGCCCAACACGCGCCGCTGCGTGTGGGTGCGCCTGCTGCCCGGCCGGGATACCACAGATTTTACACTGACTGACACGCTGACCATAGTGCCCACTTCCGTGAGCATCAAAGGCCGCGCCGTGGCCTACGACGTGCGCCAGGACCGGTACCGCTACGTGGAGCCCGGCCGCCGCCTGCCCAGCCCCGAGCCCGGCCAGCCGGATATTGCGGTGCCCGGCCTCGATTCGGTGCTGGTGTGCTACCGGGTGCTGCCGCTGCGGCTGGCGGCCCCGGCGTTTCGGCGGCCTCGCGGCTTGCTGGACAGCCTGAGTTTCCCGCGCCGCACGTTCGGGCAGGAAGATTTCACGGTGAAAGAGCAGATTCTGAGTACGCCGGGCATCAACAAAACCGGCAACCTGGCCCGCGGCATCAGCTTCGGCAACGCCCAGAACGTGTTTGTGAACTCCTCACTGAACCTGCAGCTCGAAGGCCAGCTCACCGACAACATCAACCTGACGGCCGCCATCAGCGACCAGAACGTGCCCTTTCAGCCCGAGGGCAACACCCAGCAGCTACAGGAATTCGACCGGATCTACATCACGCTCACCAGTCCGCGCTGGAACCTGACGGCCGGCGACGTGGTGATGCGCAACAAGCCCGACTACTTCCTGCGCTTCTACAAAAACGTGCAGGGCGCGGCCCTGGAAGTGAACTTGGGGCAGAATGCGGGCGGCCTCAGCGGCTTCAGCACGCCCCAGCTCACACCACTCAGCGGCTATCCGGGCGTCGGTTCGGGCTCGTACTCGACCACCACCATCACCAACGGCGGGCAGCAGGGCGCCACCACCGCGCCCGGCAGCCCGCTGGCGCCGGTAGGTTTGGGCGTGCCGCAGGTGGCCGGCACCACCGTTTCAGGCGAAAGCCGCGGCCGGTTCGGGCCAGTTCGGTCGTCTACCACGGTGGCGGGCGGCGTGGCCAAGGGCAAGTTTGCCAGCATTGATGTGGCCCCGATTGAGAACGTGCAGGGCCCGTACCGTTTGCGCGGGCCCAACGGCGAGCAGTTCATCATCGTGCTGGCCAACTCCGAGCGGGTGTATCTGGACGGGCGCCTGATGACGCGCGGCTTCGACAACGACTACGTCATCGACTACAACCAGGCCGAAGTCACGTTCTCGCCCCAGCACCTGATTACCCGCAATTCGCGCATCAAGATTGACTTCGAGTATTCCGATTTCAACTACGCCCGCTCGCTCTACCACGCCAGCCACTACCAGCAGGCGGGCCGCCTGAACGTGCACGCCAACTTCTACCGCGAAGCCGACAACCCCGACAACTCGCCCAACCTCCAGCTCGACAGCGTGGACCGCCGCCGCTTGCGCGAGCTGCCCGACAATGTGGCGCAGGCCAGCACGCCCGGCGGCGGCAGCCCCGTGGCCTACACCCGCACGCAGGTGCTCTACAACCGCGAAATCCGTACCATCAACGGCCTGCCCGTGGAGGTATTCACGTACCCGGCCGACTCCACGCGCGACGTGTACAACGTACGCTTCACGGAGGTGGGCCCCGGCAACGGCGACTACAACCTTAGCACCCGCTTTCCGGGCGCCAACGGGCGGGTGTTTGAGTTTGTGGCGCCGGTGGCCGGCGTGCGGCAGGGCCGCTACGCGCCCATCCGGCTGCTGCCGGCGCCGCTGCTCAAGCAGATTGTGTCCGGCGGGGCCAGCTTTCAGTTGGATTCCACGGCCTCGGTGTTCGTGGATGTGGCCGTGTCGGAGCTGGATCTGAACCGCTTTTCGCCGGCTTCCGACAAGGGCCAGGCCATGCGCGTGGGCTACGCCGTGCAGGACCGCCGCCTGCCCGGCCTGGGTTTCCTGCGCGACTACCGCTTCCGCAGCGCCCTCGACTACGAGTACACCAGCAGCCGGTTCGCGCCCGTGGACCGGTTCCGCGACATCGAGTTTGACCGCAACTGGAGCACCGCCAGCACCGTGCAGGGCAACGCCACCCGCCGCGAGGCCCACGCCGACAACATTCTGAACTTTGCGGTGGGCGCGGCCAAAGACGAAAACAACGCCGTCAACTACCGCCTCAGCCGCCGGTTTCGGTCGGGGGAGGTGAGCGGGCTGCAGCACTGGCTGGATGCCGCCCGCCAGGTCGGCGACGTGCAGCTGCGCGGCAGCTTGTTTCTGCTGAACTCGCAGGCGGGGCGCAAGGAGTCGCGCTGGGCGCGGGGAGAGGCGGCGGCGCGCTACGTGGGCGCGCCCATCGTGCCCGGCTACGCCTACCGCTTCGACAAAAACCGGGTGGCGCTGCCCGCCGGCGACTCCGTCACGTCGGCCAACTACTTCGACGAGCACAACGTGTTCCTGCAAAGCCAGGACTCGGCCCGAACCCGTTTCCGCGCCGACTACACATTCCGCCGCGACCAGACGCCCAACCCCGAGCAAACCGCCATCCAGCCGCGCAGCACCGCCCAGACCTGGCAGGGCACCATGACCACGCGCCTCGGCAAAAGCCAGGACCTGGCCATCCTGGCCACCTACCGCAACCTGGCCGTGCGCGACAGCGCCCGCCAGCGCAACGTGCTGGCCAAAATCGACTGGAACGCCAGCTTGCTGCAAAACCAGATTCGCTCCGAGCTGAGCTACCAGGTGGCTACCGGCCGCGAGCTGAAGCGCGACTACGCCTTCGTGGCCGTGCCCAACGGCCAGGGCACGCACTACTACGGCGGCGACACCAACGGCAACAACACCGAGGACCGCGACGAATTCCTGGAAGCCCAGACCTCGGACGCCGTCTACCGCACCCACATCAAGGTGTACCTGCCCACCGACGACTACATTCTGGCCTTCACCAACCGCTTCAGCTACCGCCTCACAACCAGCGCCCCGCGCGCCTGGCGCGAAGCTGGCGGCTGGCGCGCCGCCGCGGCCCGCTTCTCGGCCATCAGCACCGTCACGCTGGACCGCCGCACGACGGATAACAGCCTGTCGTCGCGCCTTAACCCTTTTGCGTTTCAGACTGAGGACTCGTTGCTGCTGAGCCTCAACAAGCTGCTGCGCAATACGCTGTACTTCAACCGGTCCAATCCCATTTTCGGGGCGGAAATGACCGTGCAGCAAACCCAGCAGAAAGTGCTGCTCACGCAGGGCTCCGACATCCGCAACCTGGCGGCCCAAAGCCTGCTGCTGCGCCGCACGCTGGCGCAGTCGTTTACGGGCCGCCTGAACCTGAGCCGCACCATCCGGCAAAACAGCTCCACGTACCTGGAAACCCGCAATTTCCGGGTGCTGGCCTACGAGGTGGCTCCCGAAATCAGCTACCAGCCCAACGGCACCTTCCGCTTCACCGGCACCTACCTGCGCACCGACAAAAACAACGTCGCGCCCATCAACGATGCCAACAAGGCCCGCGGCGTCTTCGACGAGCTGGGTATAGAAACCCGCATCAGCCAGGTCAGCAAGCGCACCATCACGGCCACCACGCGCTACGTGCGTATCAGCTTCGACGGCTCCCAGGACTCGGTGGTGGGCCTGGAAATCCTGAACGCCCTGCGCCCCGGCAGCAACTTCACCTGGAACCTGAACGCCGAGCAGCGCCTCAGCAACGGCCTTAACCTGAGCCTAGCCTACGACGGCCGCAAAGCCAACGGCATAGGCGCCGTGCACACTGGGCGGATGCAGGTGTCGGTGCTGTTTTAGGTCGGATAGTTGGGCGCTATCTGGTGCATCAGTATCTTAAACGACATACTCAGCACATGCCTAAGTTTGGTGATTTATCAGATACTGACGTTGCGTATGAATCGGAGAATAGCAGGAAAGTTGGGGACAATGGCTCTATTGCTATACGGTGCTTTGGCAGGCGGCTGCGTGGCGTGGCGCAAGCCGGAATCGTGGGTGTGGCACCAGCCGCCGGAAGTTACGCAAACGGGTAAATCGCACATTCGCATTGAACTGCTGCACGCCACGAGCTTCCTGCCCTTACCGCTGACAGCCTGGGAAATCTCCCGCTCCGACAGCTGCATTATGGATATTGATTTCCATACCAGCACGAGGCAATATCTGCGGCTGGACTCCGTGCGCTATGCGCTGATGAACGGCCAACAGCCTCTCGGTTCTGGGGTAGCCGTTATCCGGGCCGGCGACATGGGCATCCGTTCCTATTCTCCAGATGTGTACCGCGTACAATGCACAACGCGCCCAATAGCCAAGCTGAGGAGGCAGCAAGTATTAGCGGGAACATTCGTTCTGTATGTTACTGATTTGCAAAATCAGCCTCAGGCCATTCATATCGGCCAAACAAGTTTCACATACCATCGGCCGCATCTCTATACCATTCTGTAGATGAAGACAGAGGAAGCGTTGCGGAGTGTGCCGGCTTGCAGTTAGTGAATATGTGCGCTACAGCAGCAGCTTCCGGAACCCGGCCACTACCGCCAGCTCCGTCTGGCCGGCGGGAGCTTTGGCGGCGTCCAGCTGCTTCTGGGCGGCGGCCAGCCACGCAGCCGACGGCGCGGTGCCGCGCTCCAGCTGCGTGAGGCGCTCCAGGCCCAGCGCGGCCAGCAGGCGCAGCTGTCCGGAAAGCGGAGCGTACTCGGTGAGGGTAGGAGAGGTGAGCAGCAGCGGCTGCAGGCGCGGGTCGTTGGTTTGCCAGAGTTCCAGCTGCGTGCGCAGGCGCTTGTGCAGGTCGCGGGCGGGGGCGGTGCGGGGCAGGGCGGCGGTTTTGGCGGGGCGCAGGGCCAGCAGCGAATCCACGCGCCAGCTGAACTGCCGCGCCACGTCCGATTCAGCCGGTGCGGCATCGACGAGGCGGGTGAGGGGCGTGCCGGGGGTGTAGGTAAATCCCTGGAAGTGGCGCTTGTATTCCTTCACGGGCTCCAGCACGGCCGCAAAGGTGCGCAACGGCGCCAGCGCGGCCGGATCGGGGCCGGCGAGTTGCCGGAGCAGCTGCAGCGGCGCGCGGCGGTGCTGCAAGCCCAGCTTCTCCAGCTGCCCCGCCACGAACTCCAGCCGGCGGTACATATCCGGCACGTCCTGCACCGTGCGCGCCGACCACAGCCGCTCGGCCACGGCCGCGCCGCGGGGCCAGATGCGCGAATCGATAACCACGCTGTCGGCAAACTCGCTCCACATCGTGGCCTCGCCGCCCAGAATCAGGGCCTGCTGCTCGGGCGTGAGCGGGTTGTCGGCGGGGAGCGGGTCGGTGGTGTAGCTGCTGGCGGCCGTCAGGTAGAGGTCGAGGTAGTAGCCGCTGGACAGCAGGGCCGGGTTACCGGCTTTGGCGGCATCGTAGAGGCCCTTTTTGCCGCGCCAGCTTTGGATAACGGCGTTCTGCGGCAGGCCGGGGCCCAGGATTTCGTCCCAGCCCACCATCTTCTTGTTGTACTTCGTGACGATGGCCAGCACCCGGCGGTTGAAGTAGGTTTGCAGGGCGTGCTTATCGAGGGATTTATCGGCTTTCAGCATGCCGTTGACGCGGGCAAACTCCATGATGCGCGCACTCTTGCGCCACTGCCGCCCGTCGTTTTCGTCGCCGCCAATGTGGAAATAGGGGTCCGGAAACAGCGCCGTCATTTCCCGGAACAGCGTGTCGAGCAGGGCGTAGGTGGTTTCCTTGGTGGGGTCGATGGCGAGGTTGGCGGTGCGCCAGCTCTGGTACACGCCGTAGATGGAGTCGTTGGAGGCCAGCTGCGGGTAGGCCGCCATCCAGGCAATGGTGTGGCTGGGCACGTCGAACTCGGGCAGCACCCGGATGCCGCGGGCGGCGGCGTAGCGCAGCACCTCGCGCACCTGCGCCTGGCTGTAGTGCTGCCCGCTGACCTCGTGCAGGCGCGGCAGCGTGCGGCTTTCCACCCGAAAGCCCTGGTCGTCGGCGAGGTGCCAGTGCAGCACGTTCAGCTTCACCGCGGCCATGGCGTCGAGGTTGCGCTTAATGACCGACACCGGCATGAAGTGGCGGGCCGCGTCAATCAGCAAGCCCCGCCACACAAAGCGCGGCTGGTCCTGGATGTCCACTTCGGGCAGCACCGTGCGGCGGCCGTCGGGCTGCGGCAGCTGCTCCAGTGTGGCCAGGGCCCGCAGCACGCCCAGCGTGGTGGGCGCGTCAATCAGCACGCCGGTGGGCGTCACGCGGAGGCTGTAGCGCTCCTCGTCCTGCAGCTCGGGCAAACCCACGCGGCCGTAGCGAATCTGCAAAGGCGCGGCTGCCGGGCTGCCGGCGGGCAGGGCGCTGCCGTTGCGGCGCAGCCGGTCCAGCGTACGCCCAACGGCGGCCTTCAGCAGTGGATCGGCGGGGCCGGTAAGCAGGGGCCGCAGTGCCAGTCTGGCACCCAAACTGCCCGTTCCCCAGCGTACGGAGGTAGGCACCGGCAGCAGATTGCGAGTAGCGACTGGGGCAACGGCCTGCGCCTGCAGCGGGCCGGCGGGCACCAGCGCAGCCAGCAGCAGCACAGCGAAAAAGCGGAAAAGCATAAGCAGCAAAAGAGCAGGGTGGGGGCGAAAGATACGGCACCCGCCGAATCGACAGGTGTTGCTATGCACCATTCGTGCCGGGCTTGAACGATTGTAGCGCGAAGCCTTTGCTTCGCGTACCCTTGGAAAATGGCCTTATTCGTCGCACTCACTCTGCGCGGCGCCTACGTGCTGTGGTGCGCGAAGCAAAAGCTTCGCGCTACAGCGGTCTGGCCTCGGCCGCAACTCATGTGTGGCAAAGGCGCGAGCTTTTCCGCAATTTGCGGCAGCGTATCCCTATTGTTCCTATTCATGACTTCTCCTTCCCGATGGGCGGCCTGGGTTTGCACGGCGCTGCTGCTGGTGCTGGCCTGGTGGTATTATCCGGCCCCGCAGAGCGGCAATAAGTCGCCGGTGATAAACTGGGATGCTTCCGGCTACTACCTCTACCTGCCGGCCACCATCATCTACCACGACCTGCGCGAGCTGAATTTCCGCGACACATACATGCGCGACTACGCGCCCACGCCCGATTTCTACCAGGCCTACCGAGACTCCGCCAGCGGCCATTTCGTGCTGAAATATCCGGCCGGCCTGGCCTTGCAGGAGCTGCCGTTTTTCCTGGCGGCCCACGCCGTGGCGGCCCCGCTCGGCTACGCGCCCGACGGCTTTTCGGCGCCGTATCAGCTGGCCGTGAAGCTGGGCAGCCTGCTGGTGTCGGTGCTGGGGTTCTGGCTGATTCGGCGGGCGCTGCTGCCGCGGTTTGGCGAGTGGCCCACGGCGGGCGTGCTGCTGGTGTTGCTGCTCGGCACCAACTACCTCACCTACAGCGGCGCCGGCCACGCCGGCATGACGCACAGCTGGCTGCTGACCTGGTACGCCGCCTTGCTGCTGCTCACGCCCGCCTTCTACGCGCGTCCCGGCTGGGTGCGGGCCGCGGGTATCGGGGCCATTATCGGGCTGATGACGCTCACGCGGCCCACGGCGCTGCTGGCGGTGCTGCTGCCGCTGCTGTGGGGGCTGGGCACGCGGGTGGCGCTACGGGAGCGGCTCACGTTCTGGCGGCAGCACTGGCTTTTGCTGCTGGTGGCGGCGGTGGCCGGCGGCGTGCTGCTGAGTCTGCAGCCGCTGTACTGGCAGTATGCTACTGGCCGCTGGATCGTGTACAGCTACCAGGAGCAAGGCTTCAACTGGCTGAAGCCACACCTGTTCGAGGGCATCTTCAGCTTCCGGACGGGCTGGCTGATGTACTCGCCGGTGCTGGTGGTGGCGCTGCTGGGCTTCGGGCCGCTGCGGCGGCAGCAGCCGGCGGCGTTCTGGCCGCTGCTGGTGTTCACGGTGCTGTTCACCTACGTCACGTTTGCCTGGAACGAATGGCTATACGGCGGCGGACTGGGTGCGCGCGCCATGATTGACAGCTACGCCGTGCTGGCCTGGCCGCTGGCCGCTGCCCTGCGCTGGCTGCTGGCCCGGCCGCGCTGGGCCGTGGCCGCTGCGCCGCTGCTGCTGCTGGGCTGCGCTTACGGCTACTGGCTGACGCAGATGGCCATTCCCGGCGGCCAGGGCCTGCTGGCAGCCGGCGACATGAACCGCACCTACCTGCGCCACATCCTGTTCCGCTACGAAGTGCCCCCCGAAACCCGTCTGCTGCTCGACAGCAACTCCGAATTCACGGGCGAAGCCCGCAACACCCGCGTGCTGTGGCAGCAGGATTTCGAGCAGCCCGCGCCGGGCCTCTGCGGCACACCGGCCCTGCAAGGTGCCTGCTCCCTGGCCCTCGACGCCCAGCACCCGCACAGCACCGAATGGACGGTACCAGTCCAGCCCGGCCAGTTCACCTGGGTGCGCGCCTCCGCCCAGGCCCGCGCCGACCAGACCGAGTGGGACATGAACCGCATGACGCAGTACGTGGTGCGCTTCCGCCGCGGCCAGGAGGTGGTGAAGGAGCGCACTGTGCGCCTGCAGCGGGCCCTGGAAGGCGGCTGGCCCCGCGAGCTGCACTTCGATATGCGCCCCCCGCAAGCCGATTTTGACAACGTCTCCATCACCTTCCTCTACTACGGCACTAGCGCCAACCTGCTCCTAGACAATGCCCGGCTGGAGGCATTCGACTAATCACGGATTTTTGCGGATTAAATGGATTGGTCGGATTTTGTAGTCGTCAGCGCCTATAGAGGTAGCAGAACCCTGCCACGGCGCGCCGTCCACGAAATCCGACTAATCCGTTTAATTCGCAAAAATCCGTGATTATATCAGCCCCCTTGCCTTGAACTCCAGGTATTTGTTGATGGTGTTCACCGTCAGGTTTTGCGGGGCCGTGAGTAGGGCGTGGATGCCGTAGCGGTTCAGCTCGCGCACGATCTGGCGCTTTTCCTGCGCGAATTTCTCGGCAATGGTTTGGTTGTATACGTCCTGGGGCGTGGCGGCGGAGGCGTCCAGAAACTCGCGCAGTTCGGTGTTTTCAAAGAATACCACCAGCAGCAGGTGGTCTTTGGCGAGGCGGCGCAGGTAGGGCAGCTGGCGCTGCATGCCGCTCAGCGTCTCGAAATTGGTGAACAGAATCAGCAGGCTGCGCTGCCGGACGTTGTTTTTGACGCTGATGTACAGCCGCTCGTAGTCGGTTTCGAGGTACTTGGTGCGCTGCCGGTACAGCACCTCTAGCAGCTTGCGCATATGGCCGCCGCGCCGGTCGGCGGGTAGTACCGTGCCGGGCTGGTGCGAGAAGGTAATCAGGCCGGCCTTGTCGTGCTTAAGGATGGCAATGTTGCTGACCACCAGCGTAGCATTGATGGCGTAGTCCAGGAGGCTCAAGCCTTCGAACGGCATGCGCATCACGCGGCCCTTATCAATCAGGCAGTACACCTGCTGGGCACGCTCGTCCTGAAAGTGATTCACCACCAAGGAGTCAGCGGCATGGCCGGTGGTGGTGCGGCGGGCGGTGGCTTTCCAGTTGATGGAGCGCGGGTCGTCGCCGGGCACGTAGGGCCGGATCTGCTCAAACTCCATGCTGTGCCCGACCCGCCGGATGCGCTTCACGCCCACTTCCGTCAGGCGGTTGCTGATGGCCAGCAGCTCGTACTGCCGCATCTGTAGAAACGACGGATACACCGGCACCACCCGTTTCTCATCAAACTGGAAGCGCCGCCGCACCAGCCCCAGCGGCGAGGCCACGTACACGTTCAAGGCTCCAAACTCGTACTCGCCGCGCTTCACCGGCCGCAGCTGATACCGGATTACCTGCGTCTCGCCCGGCCGGATAGCGGCCCAAAACAGCACGTCGCGGCGCTGAAACTGGTGCGGAATCTCGTCGATGGTTTTGGTGCTGACCGGGAAGCGGTAGTGGTTTTCGAGGTAGAGGCTGATGTCGTTGTCGGAGCCGTTGGCCAGCTTATCGCCCAGCACCCGCCGCCCGAACAGGTGGCCGGCGCCGCCTTTGGCCGGGGCGTAGAGCAGCAGCACATCCAGGGCCAGCAGCACCAGCAGCAAGCCCAGCGCCAGCTGCACCAGCGCCAGCCAGCCCGGCAGAAAAAACGCCACCACCAGCCCCAGGATAAGAGCGGTGAGCAGCAGAAAGAAGCGGCGGGTGAGAAAGAAGGATTTCATATAAGCTGTTCTGACCCGCTATTGCGAGAGAAGCGTAGCAATGGCAATGGGCTACCGTGGTACCTCAATCTGCTGCAGAATCTGCTTCACGATGTCGTCGGGAGTGCTGCCTTCCATTTCGCGCTCGGGGGTGAGCTGGATGCGGTGGCGCAGCACTGGGGCGGCCAGGTACTGCACGTCTTCGGGCGTCACGAAGTCGCGGCCGCGGAGGGCGGCCAGGGCTTTAGCGCCGTTGAGCAGCGCCAGCGAGGCACGCGGGGAGGCGCCGAGATAGAGGCCTTTGTGGGCGCGGGTCTGGCCTACCACCCGGGCAATGTACTCCAGCAGCTTTGGCTCGACGTGCTGGCGACGCACCTGCTCGCGCAAGCTTCGCAGGTCATCGGCGCTGAGCACGGCCTGCACCGCTTCCAGCGGTGTGCCGCCAAAACCGGCGTGGTGGCCCTGCAAAATGGCAATTTCCTCTTCCACGGTGGGGTAGCCCACGTGCAGCTTGAACAGGAACCGGTCGAGCTGGGCTTCAGGCAGGCGGTAGGTGCCTTCCTGCTCGATGGGGTTCTGGGTGGCCAGCACCACAAACGGCTCCGGCACGGCATAGCGGGTGCCGTCCTGGGTCACCTGGCGCTCCTCCATCACCTCAAACAGCGCCGACTGCGTCTTGGCCGGAGCGCGGTTAATCTCGTCAATCAGCACGATGCTAGCGAAGATGGGGCCGGGCCGGAACTCAAACTCGGCCTTGTTGGGGCGGAAGATGGAGGTGCCCAGCACGTCGGAGGGCATGAGGTCGGGCGTGAACTGCAGGCGGCTGAAGGGTACGTCGAGGGTGCGGGCCAGCAGCTTGGCCGTGAGGGTCTTGGCCACGCCGGGCACGCCTTCCAGCAGAATGTGGCCGTCGGCCAGGATGGCGGTTAGCAGTAGCTCGGCCAGGGCCTGCTGCCCCACAATCACCTTGCTGAGCTGCTGCCGGATGGCTTCGGCGTGGCGGCTGAGCGCGCTCAGATCGGTGCGGGCGGCGAAGGGGACGGCGGTGTCCGGTGCAACGGCAGCTTCGGCAGTCGGCTCTGGGGTGGGCTGGGAGAATTCGTTTTCGGGCGTCAGATTATTTTCCATCTTGGCAGTCAAAAGCAGGAAGAATCGAATTGGGAGAAAGGAGCGTAGCGGGATAATATCATAGATTTTATTCTATGTGTAGAGAAAATGCGTGTTTAGCGCGTTATATTAGGTATATTGAAATAGTTATAAAAGGTAAAATGCAACTAAAGACCATAGTGCAATTTTAGGCAGCGGCTTTCCTGAACTCGTTGAGGGCCTTGTTGAGGGCCAGCAGTTCCGCATCAGAAACGCGCGGGGCAGTCAGCAGGAAATTGATGCGGCGCACCAGCGCGTCGACTTCGGCGCGGGCAATACCGGTTTTCTGGGCCAGCCGCTCGCGGGCGGCTTCGTCGTTGAGGTCGAGGCCGGGCTCATGGAAGCGGGTGCGCAGGTGCTCCAGAAACAGCTGAATCTTTTTCTCGGCAATGGGCGCGTGGCTGTTGCCCTGGCGGTAGAGGCTGGCCACGGTGCGCGTAAACAGCAGCGTGGTGTTGGGTAGGGGCCGCAGAATTGGGATGATGCGCTGCCGACGCCGGGCTTCCACGCCCACAAACAGCAAGGCGCCCAGCAAGCTCAGGTACAGAGCCCAGCGCAAGGCATCGTGGGCCAGCAGCACCCGCAACAACGACTGTTCTTCTAGCCGGCCCTGCTTCTGGTACTCGTCCCACCACACCGGCCGGCCCGTGGGCAGGTACGACAGCGCCGCAAACGCGAAGTTGCTGGTGGCCGGCTGCAGCACAAAGTAGTTGGTGAAGGCCAGCGGCACGGTGCACAGATAGAGGTGGCCCCGGCCGTGCGGCACCCGCACCAGCACGGCCCGGCCGGCGGTGTCGGCGGCGAGCTGGGTGGCGCGCATGGTGCTGTCGGGCAGCAGGCGGTAGGAGGCGCCCAGGGCCGGCAGCCGGAAGTAGGGGCGGCGGGTCTGGCGGGCCAGTCCGGTGTTGCTGAGCTGCAGCTGCACCGAATCGTTGAGCAGGGTCTCGGCGGAGGCCTTCTTCAGGCGCGGGCGTTGCACGAAGGGTGCCGTGCGAAAACCCAGCGTGTCGGCAAACTGCCGGTCGAACTGCTCGGCGGCGATGAACACGTCGTTGCCGCGGGCCACGTGGCGCAGCAAGGAGCGGCAGTCGGAGCTGCTGAGCGTGAATTCGTCGTCCACGAACACGTAGGTGGCTTTGGGGAAGCCGGATTCTGCGAGGCCCGCCATGTAGTCGGCGTCGCTGGTTTCCACGGCTTCGGTGGTGCTGCGCTCGGGCGTGGCGGCGGTGCTGGCGGTAGCATCTTCGGAGGAAATGGTATCGGCTGCGCTGAAGGATTCGGTGGAGTCGGCGGCTTCGGCCGTGGTGTCCTCAGCGGCCATTGTGGGCTCGTCTTCGCCCTCAATCTGGTTGTAGATGGGCACGCGCACGGCTTTTACCTCGCGCTTGGCTACGCCCATCACCTCGGGCAGCACGTCGTAGAGCACGTAGGTGCCGTACGGAATCTTGTCTTTGTTCTGGAAGGTGGGCGTCCAGTCGAGCGGCTTGGGGCGGTAGTATTCCACGGCCACGTAGGCCCCGAAGAGCAGCGCCAACCCCAGCAGATACCAGCGGAAAGTGGTCATGGGCGAGGGGGAAATCAGGCGGCGCGGCGGCCGTCGGAAAGGAGTTGCTGGAAGGCCAGCCGCGTAGCGCGGGCCTGGGCGTAGTGGCCGGGCGTGAGGTCGTCCTGCTCGCCGTACCACACGTAGTCGAACTGCCGGGTCAGCTCCCGGAAGGCGTCGGGCAGCGGGCCCGGGGGCAGCTCAAATAGGTAGTCGTGGTTGGTTTTATCGGGCTGCCACCGGATCAGGCCCTGGTCGGTGAGCTGCTTGAGCACCTGCAGGTAGCCCAGGCGCACGGCCAGGCGGTAGTTGCCGGCTGTTTCGGCGGACCCGATAAGCTCGTCAAACTGCAGGCCGTGGATGTCCTCGCTCTCCACATCGTAGGGCAGGACCGCCGCGCGTGGGGCCCGGCCAAAGGCGCGGGTGAAATCAATCTGCAGCAGCTTGAGCACCACGAATACCAGCGCCACCACCAGCCCGGCGTAGATACCGTATTTCCAGACCACCTGCCCGGAGCGGGTATCCAGGAGCTCGGCCAGCCAGCGCCAAAACCGCACCCAGAACAAATCCCAGGCGCTTTGCTCGCTTTTCACTTCCACGTACTGAAACTCGCGCTGCTTGCGGAAGTCGCGCAGCCGGGCCGGTGCCGGCTGGCGCAGCGTGGGCGCACCTGTCCGGTCGGGAGGGAGCTGGCGCACGGACGCCTCGTTGCGAACCGGCGTGCGGGCCGCAACGGGCCCGCCGGCCCAAAGCAGCACCAGCGCCAGCAGCAGCAGCCATCGGCGGCAGCGGCCTGTTATCAGCAAGGAAAAGGAGTGGGCAGCAACCACAAACGGGATGGAAAAGCGGAGCAGATAGTTGGTTGGCAGGCTTAGTACTCGCCTTCGTCGTCGGGGCGGTAGGTGTGGCTGTACGCTACCGGGGCAGGGCCGGCGCCCAGGCTATCAACTAGGTTGCGCAGGCCTACGCCTTCCTTGCGCTCCACCAGGTTGAAATACTGGAACGCCAGCGCCAGCAGCAGCACCGGATACGTGAGCATGGCCCCGGCCACGTACACGCACTGCGCGGCCATGCCCACCACGTCGGAGCCCAGCACGGGCACCTTCAGCAGTTTGCCGAACATCACGGCGTACTGCGGCAGCGCAAACAGAATCGTGAGCATGCCCTGAATCATGGCGGCCACGACCACCAGCCCCAGCGTCGACCACCACTTGCCGCGGGCCAGCACGAAGCAGCGCCGCAGCGCTGCCAGCACGCCGCCTTCCTCCAGCAGCAGCACCGGGAAATACAGCATCAGCGGCACGCCCACGTACAGCAGGGCCGGAAAAAGCACCAGCATCAGCACAAACGACATTTTTTGCAGCACCGCTATCAGTCCCACAAACACGCCGATAAATGCCAGGTACAGCCCCATGAACAAAGCAAACGACAGCAGAATACGGCCAATACGCTGCTTCATCAGATGCCAGACCTGCGCGGGCGTCGGCGGCGCCTGTGGCTCGGTGGTGAGCAGCAGGCGCACGTAGCTGTACACGGTGCTCATCACGGCTACAAAGGAGAGCAGGCTGCCGATCATCACCAGGCCCATGCCGGAAAAGTAGGAGGCACCGAACATGTCGGAAGGGTCGCGCATAGCTTGCGGGTTGGACTGCACCTTTCCCATCAGGTTGAACATGTTGTTCATGATCAACCCCAGCCCGATGCCCATCACCAGCGACACTGGCAGTACGAAGTAGAGCAGGCACTTGCCCAATGGCCGCCAGTGGGCTCCCAGAAACTCGAACGTGGCCCCGATTTTGGCCCCAAAATCCCGCTCTTGGCGGAAATCGGCTTCGCGGGTAAATTTTGCTTGCATACTGTGGTAATTGATAACGAAGGGAAGGAAAATCAGGCGGGCACCTGGCTGGCGCGCTTCAGGCGCAGCGGGTACAGGATGAAGTACCAGACAATGAAAGTGGCCGACGAGCCGATAATGCCCAGACTCAGCCACAGCGGCATGCCGGTGTGCCGGGTCACGAAGCCTTCCAGAAAGCCGGCCACAATGAAGATAGGCACCAGCCCGAGAGCCAGCTTCAGGCCGTCGCGGGCGGCCTGGCGGAAGGCGTCGGTGCGGGAGTAGGTGCCGGGGAAGAGCAGGCCGCGCGCCATCACGAAGCCCGCGCCGCCGGCCAGCACAATGGCTGAGATTTCCAGCGTGCCATGGATCCAGATGGTGAGCAGCGAGGGCAGCAGCACGCCTTTCTGATAGAAAAAGTACTGAAACGAGCCCAGCATCATGCCATTGCGGAACAGCGCGTACACGGTGCCCAGCCCCAGCGTGGCGCCCAGCGCGTAGGCCGTGAGGGCCACGTAGATGTTGTTGGCGGTGATGGCCAGAAACAT
Source organism: Hymenobacter yonginensis (assembly GCF_027625995.1). Classification (NCBI taxonomy): domain Bacteria; kingdom Pseudomonadati; phylum Bacteroidota; class Cytophagia; order Cytophagales; family Hymenobacteraceae; genus Hymenobacter; species Hymenobacter yonginensis. The sequence continues at coordinate 2,741,011 of NZ_CP115396.1, read as the reverse complement.
GGGCGTTTCGCTCATGCCCTTGTACACGGCCATCGGGTCGCCGCGCTCAATGTTTTCCAGGGTTTTATTGACGTAGGCGTCGCCGAGTACCACGCGCACAAACGTGTCGTCGTAGGCCGCCGACAGCGCCCCGAGCAGTGTGAACACCGTGAACAGCACCAGCGAAACCAGCAGCGTGCGGTGGTGGCGGGCTACCAGCAGCGGCAGCTCCTGCCGCCAGAAGTGGGCGAAGCGGTTGGTGGTTTCGGGCTTGTTCTGGTAGATGGCCTGGTGCTGCTTGGCGGCCAGGTCGTTGAGGTAGCGGGTGGTGGGGGAGGTGGGGTAGAAGGTCTGGGCGTAGGCCAGGTCGTCGGTCAGCTCCACGAAGCGGGCGGCCAACTCGTCGGGCCCGGCGGGCGGTTGCAGCTCATACTGCTTCCATTTGGCCTCATTCACCCGCAGAAATACTGCCTCGCGCATACGGATACCTGTTGAAAAGAAGAAGCAGCAACCAAGATAGAATAAGCCGCGCGGAAGTGGCCGTAATGTGGGCAGAACCCGTAATTTGCGGCTTTCCAGCCAGGGCGAAGATTGCCAATTTTTTTGACCCCGCTGCTATTCGTTCCGCGTTATAAATTCCAGCCGGCCCGGCGGCCGGTTTCTGCTACCCCATGAGTACCATCCGCGTCCAGACGGCCCAGAACGTCACCCTCGAATACGAAGTCGCCAGCGTGGGCGAGCGAATTGTAGCCGCCCTCATCGACGGCCTGATTCTGGTGGCCTGGGTGGTGCTCTGGCTGCTGCTGTTCGATTTGTTGGGCTCCAACAAGGTTCTGGCAGCAATACTGATTATCGTGGCAGGAGTGCCGGCTGTGTTCTACCACCTACTGTGCGAGCTGTTCTTCAACGGCCAGAGCCTGGGCAAGAAAGCTCGTCACATCAAAGTCATCCGCCTCGACGGCACCCGCCCCGGCTTCGGCGACTACCTGCTGCGCTGGATTCTGCGCATCGTGGACACCGGCATCATGAGCGGCCTGATTGCGGTGGTCGTGATTCTGGCCAACGGCCGCGGGCAGCGCCTCGGCGACCTGGCCGCCGGCACCTCGGTGGTGAGCACCCGCCCCCGGCAGCAAGGCGGCCCGCTGGCTCCCGCCTTCACCGATACCGACTACATGGTGGTGTTTCCGCAGGCCGCCGCCCTCCAGGACCACGACGTGGCCACCATCCGGCAGCTGCTCTACAAAGGGCTGGAGCACGAAAACTACGAGCTGCTCAACGAAGTCGCCAACAAAGTGAAAGCCCTCACCGGCATCCAGACCCAATTGCCCGACGAAGCCTTCCTGCGCACCATCCTGCGCGACCATGCCCACCTGGCCGCCGCGCAGGCGTAGGCGTCCGGCGTCAACCCGGCAGGTTCAAACAAAAAAGCCTCCGCAACGGGCATCTCACTGCGAGACGCCCGTTGCGGAGGCTTGTTGTTTCAGGCGAAACCTATTCCGTCACGACAGCCTGGCGGGTGCCGGCGGGCTGGTTGTCGAAGCGTAGGTTCAGGAAGTAGGTGCCGGCGGCGCGGCCTTTGCTGTCCCACTTCACTACTTGCGGGCCAGCATTCCGCAGGCCTGCGTCTACCGTGTCTACGGTGCGGCCCAGCGCGTCCGTCACGGTCATGGTGACGCGGGCGGCGCGGGGCAGCCCAAAGCTGATGCTGGCCTGGCCACGTACCGGGTTGGGGTAGAGGGCCAGATTGGTGGCCAGCTCGGCCCGACGCACACCCGTTACGCCGGCTGCACCCGCCACCGCAATGTCACGGATAGCGCTGCCGTTGCCAATAATGGCCAAGGCAGTAGTAGCGCCGGTGGCGGTATTGATGCTATAAAAAGTGCTGTTGCCGTTAGCCGCGGCATTGGCTACCAAGTAAGCCGTGTTGTTGGCACCTACGCTGTAGATGTCCATGTCCACGTCGCGGGCTACGGTGGCGGTGAGGCCGGTGGCACCTATTGTGTTCAATGTGCCGTCATTCGGTGGGTTCTGCAGAGCCAGCACGTTGCGGGCCTCGTCGTAGTCGAAAAGCTGGGTGGTGGTAGCACCGGCCACGCTGTTGGTGTAGGCTACCGCGCCGATGGAGGGCGTGTTGGCGGCATTCGCGTCGCCGACAGCGTAAGTGAGCTGGCCGTCGGTGGCGGCTACAGTGCCGTCGTTGGGGTTGAGGCGGAAGTTGGCCCGGTTAGCACCCACCACCCGGATGCGGTCCACGGTGGGGTTGAAGTCGAAGCCGATGCTGCCCGTGCCCAGTGCCAGCGCCACTGGCGTAGCGTTGATAGCCCGCGCCGCGCCCGTTGCGGCATTGATGGTATACACGGTAGCCGTCTGGGCCGTGGCGTTGTAGCCCAGCGCGTACAGCGAGTTGGTGGCCGGCCGCACGTCCATGCCCACCAGGGTCTGGGCGGCATCTACGCCCGTAATGCCCACCGACGTGCGGATCAGGCTGGGGTTGGCCGAGTCGAAGGTGAGCAGATTGGTGCCGCCCAGCCCGTACACCAGCTGGCCCGTAATGGCTGGCAGCGAAGCGGGGCGGTTAATGCCCACCGCCAAGTCGATAAATGTAACATTGGTGGCGCTGCCCAGTGTACCGACAGCCGTAGCCGCGCCGGAAGCCAGGTTAATGGTATACAGCTGGTTGCTGACCGTGAAAGTCGGCGAGGCCGTAGACAGCGACATGTAGGCAACGTTCTGCCCGTTTGTTGGGTTGGAATAAATGTCCAGGTCTGCAATCTGCAGGTTGCTGTTGGTGCTCACTCCTAATGGCCCCACGGTGTTGAGCGTGCCGTCGTTTGGCGGAATCTGAGTAACAAGGCGGCTAAAGGCTTCGTCGAGGTTGTAGAGCGTGGTCGAGGTGCTGCCGATGTAGGAGTTGGTGTAGGCCGACGAGCCGACGCCGGGCGTCTGGGCTGCGTTAGGGTCGGCAGTGGCGTAGGTCAGGTTGCCATCAGTAGCAGCAATTCCGCCCGTGACGGGGTTGAGGCGGAAGTTGGCGCGGTTGCCGGCCGTCACCCGGATCCGGTCCACAGTAGGGTTGAAGTCGAAGCCAATACGCGTGAAATCAGTGCCCAACGCCAGCGTCACGGGGCTGCCTACGGGCGTAAGCACACCAGTGGTGGCCAGCGTGTAGAGTTGCGCGTTGTTGGTGGTGGCTCCGGCGTTGTATCCCAGCGCAAACAGCTGGCCGGTGTTCGGGCGCGTGTCGATGCCCACCACCCGCTGGCCGGTCGTTATACCAGTAATCGGTACCGTAGCGGTGAAAGTGCCGGGGGCCGTCAGCTGAAAAGTAACCAGCCGATAATCCCCTAACAGGTCTGCGGTTATACCATACGCCGTTTGGGCCTGGGCGGCGCCGGCAGAAAGGCCGAGCGTGGCTAAACCCAGAAAGGCGGAACGCCAGGAAGAAGTGCGCGAAGTAGCTTTTTGACGCATAACGAAAAACTGAAAATGGGTAAAAGAAGAAAGCAAAACAGGAGCGGATAGGCACCTGCTCTCTTTCCCTACGAATAGATAAGCTGCCTGGGCTGATTTTAACGTGCTTTTAATGAGTTTGCTACGCGGTGCCGGCCCACTGCGGCTACGGTAAGAGTGTCGGTAGCGGGCCGTCCAAACAAAAAGGATGACCTTTTTGCAAAGGCCATCCTTGATATGGTTGTGCTTATCGACTCGCAGCTTACCAGGGCACGAACTCGTTTTTCCAGGTCACGAAGCTGCCGTTTTCCTCGTCGTGCAGCTGCTCGGCGAGGCGCAGGATGCCTTTGGCCGCCACGGCCGGATCCTGGGCCGCAGCGGTGCCACCCATGCCGGTGCGCACCCAGCCCGGGTCCACCAGCATCGACAGTACGCCGTACTGCCCGATTTCAGCGGCAAGGGCCCGCATGTACATGTTCAGGGTGGCCTTGCTGGCGCTGTAGTGGTACGGGTCGCCGGCGGCTTTCCAGGTAATCGAGCCCTGCCCCGACGACAGGCTGAGGATACGCGGCTTGGTGCCAGCGCGCAGCAAATCCAGAAACGCCTGCGCCACCAGTAGCGGCCCCACGGCATTCACGCGCAGCACCTGCAGCGCCACCTCGGCCGTGAACTGTCCCAGGCGCTGGTTTTCCGGGTCTTCGGGCCCCGCGCCCGGATACACGCCGGCGTTGTTGATGAGCAGGTCGAGGCTGCCGGTAGCCGCTTTGACGGCCGCGTGGGCGGCCCGGATGCTGGCTTCGTCGGTAACGTCGAGGGCGACGAGCGTCAGGCGGTCGGGGTAATGCCCGGCCAGCGCGTGAAGGTCGGTAGCGGATTCGGGCCGGCGGCAGGTAGCAAATACCAGGTCGCCGCGCTCCAGTGCCTGCCGGGTGAGCTCCAGGCCCAGGCCGCGGTTGGCCCCAGTAATGAGGACGCGTTTCATAAGAAGAGAAAAATGAAAGGGTACATTATGGGGGAGGGGCCCGCAGTTTAGCGAAAAACCGTCAGGCCCGAACGCCAACCCCGAATTCTGCACCCCCTTACTTCTCTATGGTGTGTGCGTCACGGTAAACTCGGCAAACCGGCCAGGCTGCATACGCAGAGCATCGGCAGCCAGGTACGTGACAGTGGTTGTGCCCATGTCGTCTAGGTCGAAGTTCCGTCTGACGACGTTGGGGTTAGTGCCTTGCATGACGAAATGGACCACCACCGACAGGCGCGCATCGTGGGCTTTGCCATCGTGCAGCGCCGGCAACCAGGCATCAGTGTGTTGGCTCAGTACCCGCAATACCTCTTCCGTCAGCTCCCGACCCGGATTTTGCTCTACCTGCACCTCCGCAACTTCGCCTGTGTGAGTTACCACAAACGACAGTTGGACGGATACCACAAACGACAGTTGGACGGACCCTTGTGTATGCATGCGCAATGCGAAAACCGGGTATCGGAGGCTCTTTGCCGTTGTGGCGAAATACTTGTAGCTGCTGCCCAACAACCTTGGGGCTCGCGCAGGCTGTAGCACCTGCCAGCTTTCTCCCACGCGCAACAGGTGCATCGACGAATCGGGGCGGACGTACTGCACATTTCCGGAATCGTAGTTGATCTGCAGCTCCGTCTGGCCCTGGTTGTCGAGGTATTTCCATTCTCCTACCGGAGTGTTGTTGCGGAAAGTGCCTTGCTCAAACTTATTGCGTACAGTTTGGGATGGCTGCGATTGTGCGGCGGCACTAACGCTCAGCAGCAAAGCAATCGGTAAGCAGTAATTCATGGAGTAATTCGGTAGAAATAGTTAGCAGTAAATGTACTGGATGCCGGTCCTTCTACCACTATCCCAATCACGGGGAATTGCAACCGTACCGCTAAAGCAATAGACCTAAAAATAGTCTGGCCCGCTAGAACTAGCGGGCCAGACTTCAGTGAGAATGGTTTGACAGCTTACCCCGCCGATACGGCCTTGCGCTTGCTGGCGGTTTTGGGGGCGCGCTCCTCGCCCTGGGCCAGCAGCTCGTCGTCGCGCTCGGTTTTCTTCGACCAGCTCAGTGAGTACAGATCCTTGCGCCGGTCGCGGAGGTTGCGCACCGCGCCGCTGGTGTTCAGGTCCTTCAGCAGGTCGAGGTCGAGGTCGGCAATGAGGGTCATTTCCGTGTTCGGCGTGGCCTCGGCCACAATGGCGTCGTGGGGGAATGCGAAGTCAGAGGGGCTGAACACGGCCGACTGCGAGTACTGGATGTCCATGTTCTCGACGCGCGGCAGGTTGCCCACCGAGCCGGTAATGGCCACGTAGCACTCGTTTTCGATGGCCCGGGCCTGGGCGCACAGGCGCACGCGCTGGTAGGCGTTCTTGGTGTCGGTCCAGAAGGGCACGAACAGGATTTTCATGCCCTCATCCGACAGCATGCGGCTCAGCTCGGGGAACTCCACGTCGTAGCAGATCAGGATGCCGATTTTGCCGAAATCGGTGTCGAAGCAGCGCAGCTTGTCGCCGCCGCGCATGCCCCAGTAGCTGGCCTCGTCGGGCGTCACGTGCAGCTTGTACTGCTCGTCTACGGTGCCGTCGCGGCGGCAGAGGTACGATACGTTGTAGAGCTTGCCGTCTTCGTAGAGCGGCATCGAGCCGGCAATGACGTTGATGTTGTAGCTAACGGCCAGCTCCATCATTTTGGTTTTGATGGGCTCGGTGAAGGCCGCCATCGAGCGGATAGCCACCGATGGCGACTCCTCGTTGGTGAGGGCCATCATGGGCGCGTTGAAGAACTCGGGGAACAGCACGCAGTCGGCCTTGTAGCCCGAGACGGTGTCCACGAAGAACTCAATCTGCTGGAAAAAGTCCTCCAGGTTCTTCGTGGCGCGCATCTGCCACTGCACAATGCCGATGCGGACGTTCGACTTCTGGTTGCCGATCAGCTTGTCGAATTCCTCGTCGTAGTACACGTTGATCCACTCCAGCAGCGTGGCGTAGGCCTTACTTTCGGAGTCGTAGGGCAGGTACCCGCGGATGATTTTGCGGACGTAGAAGTCGTTGGAAAGCTGGAAGGTGAGGATGGGGTCGGTGAGTTCCTTGTTGCGCACCATTTCCACGTATTTGGCGGGCGTCATTTCCTCGGCATACTGGTTGTAGCCGGGAATGCGGCCGCCAGCCACCATGGCGCGCAGGTTCAGGTTTTCGCATAGCTCCTTGCGGGCATCGTAGAGGCGGCGACCCAGACGCAGGCTGCGGTACTCGGGGTCCACGAACACGTCCACGCCATACAGCGTGTCGCCGTCGGCGTTGTGGGTGTCGAACTTGCCGTGGCCCGTGATTTTGGCGTAGGTGTGCCGGTCGCCGAAGTCGGAGTACTGCACAATGATAGCCAGTGCGGCCGCCACCACCTGCCCGTTGTCCTCGATGCAGATCTGGCCCTCGGGGAATTTCTTGAGCAGGTTATTGTACTCTTCCTGCGACCAGGCGCCCTCCATGTTGGAGTACACCTTGTCCATGATTTCCTGCACTACCTTGAAATCAGAGCGTTTGAGGGTGCGTAGCACCAGTTTGTGCGCGGGTACGGCCGTGGGCGTGAGGCGCTCAGTAGCGGCGGCAGCGCCCTTTTTGGCGTGGCTACCGCCCGTTTTGCCAGTGGAGTTCGTGGCCATATGGATTGAGCAAAATGAAAGTCGGAAGAAAACGCAAAGGTACCAGCGCCGGCGAACCGGCTGCTGCTAGTACGGCGGCACAACAACTTCGGGGGCAAAAAAGCTCAGTCGTACGTATTGCCCGGCCACCCGGAGCGGGGGCGCTACTCCCGCACCACGCGCCGCACGGCCACGCCGGCTTCCGTTTGCACCCGCAGCACCGCCACGCCCCGAAAGCCGCCGAACAGCGCCGCCGGCAGCTCGGTTTGCAGCGCCGCCGGGGGCAGCACATAGCAGAACAGCTGCCGCCCAGCAAGGTCAGTGGCCGTGACGGTGGCGGCTCCTGCCTCCGTGCGCATTAGTTGCAGCGGCCCTTGCGCAGTGCCCGGATTGGGGTACACCTGCACCGCCGCGGCGGCCAGCGCCGGGCGGGTGCTCAGCACGATGCGGCGGTACACGTCGCGGTATTCCACGCCCGATACCACTTCCTGCGCGCCAACCTGGGTGGTGGTGATGGTGAGCAGCGGCACGTGCTGGCCGGGAGTTAGCCACTTGTACTCGCGCCGCACCGGCAAATCAAACCCCTGGCTGGTGGTGCCTACCGATATGCTGTCGTGGTCTTCGAGGCGCGTCACGACGCGCACCGTGGCAAACGTGCCGAAAGGCGTGGTGAGCGTGCCCCAGGCGTCGGGCCGGTTTACGCGCTTGCGCTTCTGGCTGAGGTAGCCGGTCCCGGGCACGCTGATGCTGAAAAAGGAATTGCTGGAATCAGGGGCGCTGGCGTAGCTGAGCGGAAACCGGTAGATGATGTCCTGCTGCACGGGGCTGGCATACGTCACGGGCACGGCCGTGCCGGCCAGCGTGCCGCCGTAGCCTACCGAGCGAAAGTCGGCCGCCGAGGCGTTGAAAAACTGGTACGGGTCGGTGATGGGCAGCGTGAAGCCGGGCGGCAGCGGCACGCTTTGGGGCGAGGCCACCGTAGCGCGGTTGGGCAGGTTCAGCGGCGAGTTGAACGTGAATAAATACAGCGGTTGGGCGGGCACCGCGGTGAAGCGCGATACATTCTGGGCCGTAGCCACCAGGCCGCCGTAGTTCCAGGTTTGGTTGGGGCCGCGCCGGCTCAGGGGCGGGGCGCTGGCCGGTAGCTGCACGACCGCCGTGCTCTGGCGCAGCGTGTCGGTAGGCACCGGCATGTCGGCGCGGGTGAGCGTGGGAGAAGTGGTGGTTTGGGCCTGGGCGGTAAGCGCCGACACGGCGAGTAACAGAAGGTAGCAGTAGCGCATAGCGACGGGAGATACGGCGAAACCTCAATATAGCGCATGCGCAGTTCTGAGTGGCATCCGGGCGCGCCGTCGTACCTTGCGGGCATGCTTCCGCCCGAAGAACGCCGCCTCCAGACCCTGGGCCGTCTGCTTGCTCAGCCCGCCGGGTTTCCGCCCACGGCCTGGCTGTGCGCTCCGCCCGACGCCAGCCGCTGGCAGCCCGATATGCCCGCGGCCGTGCTGCTAGTAGCGGCGGCCGGCCAGCTGGTGCCCGCGCCGCCCGGCCTGGTGCGCACCCTGTTCATGGACGAAGTGCAGCTGGTGATGGAGCGTCTACTCACCCAAGTGCCGGGCGCCTCGCCCGAGCTGCGCGTGAACGTGCTGGCCAGCTACAAGCTGCAGCACGAGTTTCCGGCCCTCACCGGCCACCCCGACCAGCTGGCCGACCACCTCGCCGACGCCGTGCGGAACGGCGGCCTCAGTCCGGCCGCCGCGCTGGCCCACCTGCGCCGCTACTTCGGCCATTTCACGGCGGAAGCCGCCGAGCGCATCATGGCCCAAGCCTTCCGGCGGTTGAAGTGATTTTTTAAGGTGATGAAGTGATGGGGTGATGAGGTGAATGGTACGTCATGCAGAGGCGCAGCCGAAGCATCTCGCGTGCCTCACCCCCCGGCCCCCTCTCCCGTGGAGAGGGGGAGCCAGACGTGTTTTCTCCGGCGGCAGAGTTTTTTGGGAGTAGCCCGCGGGCGAGATTCCTCGCGCTGCTCGGAATGACGTTCTTACCTCATCACCTCATCACCTCATCACCTCATCCCAACTCACACGCCCGTCATTTCCGGGATTTCACCGCGTACCACCAGCTTGCCGGCGGTGGCGGCCTGAATCTGCTCCACGGTCACGCCGGGAGCCCGCTCGCGCAGCACGAAGCCGTCGGGCGTCACGTCGATGACGGCCAGCTCGGTCACGATTTTCTTCACGCAGCGTAGGCCGGTGATGGGCAGCGTACAGGCGGGCAGCAGCTTGCTGCTGCCGTCGCGGGCCACGTGCTGCATGGCCACGATGATGTTTTTGGCCGAGGCCACCAGGTCCATGGCGCCGCCCATGCCTTTCACCATCTTGCCGGGGATTTTCCAGTTGGCAATGTCACCGTTCTCGGAAACCTCCATGGCTCCCAAGATAGTCAGGTCCACATGCTCGCCCCGGATCATGCCGAACGAGTCGGCGGAGCTGAAGATGCTGGAGCCGGGTAGCGTCGTGACGGTCTGCTTGCCGGCGTTGATGAGGTCGGGGTCTACCTGGTCTTCGGTGGGGAAGGGGCCCATGCCTAGCAGGCCGTTCTCGCTCTGCAGCTCTACATTGACGCCTTCGGGAATGTAGTTGGCCACCAGTGTCGGAATGCCGATGCCGAGGTTGACGTAGGAGTTGTTCTGGACTTCCTGCGCAATGCGCCGGGCAATGCCGTGTTTATCTAACATGGGGTAATGAGGTAAAAGGTGATGAAGTGATGAGGTTGAAAAGGACGTTTCGGGAAAACTGAGGATGGATTTTGCCACCTCATTACGTTTCCCTTCATCACCTCATTACCCCTGCCGAACCGTGCGCTGCTCGATGCGCTTCTCGTAGTTTTTGCCTTCAAAAATGCGCTGCACGAAGATGCCGGGCGTGTGGATCTGGTTGGGGTCCAGCTCGCCTGCGGGTACCAGCTCCTCCACTTCGGCCACCGTGATTTTGCCGGCCGTGGCCATCATGGGGTTGAAGTTGCGGGCCGTGCCTTTGAAGATAAGGTTGCCGGCCGTGTCGCCGCGCCAGGCTTTCACGAAGGCATAATCGGCGTGCAGGGCGGTTTCGAGTAGGTACATCTTGCCATTGAACTCGCGGCTTTCCTTGCCCTCGCCTACCTCCGTGCCGTAGCCGGCCGGGGTGTAGAAGGCCGGAATGCCCGCGCCGCCGGCCCGGCAGCGCTCGGCCAGCGTGCCCTGCGGAATCAGCTCCACTTCCAGCTCGCCGCTCAGCAGCTGGCGCTCAAACTCGGCGTTTTCGCCCACGTAGCTGGAAATCATCTTGCGCACCTGCTTGGTCTGCAGCAGCCGACCGATGCCGAAGTCGTCGACGCCGGCATTGTTGCTGATGCAGGTGAGGTTGCGCACGCCCAGGCGCAGGATTTCTTCGATGCTGTTTTCGGGGATGCCGCACAGGCCGAAGCCGCCCAGCATCAGGGTCATGCCGTCCGTCAGGCCCTGCAGGGCTTCCTGCGGGCCGCTTACTACTTTATTGATCATGGGGAATTGGGTGGGGTTTGGGCCGGCAAGGTAAAGCGTTTCGCAGTGAAAAAGCGCGGTGTTGCGCAGTGTTCTGACGCCTGAACACTGCGCAACACCGCGCTTTTTCACTGCAAGACACTGCGAGAAATCTACAAAAGCGCCGCCTGCGCTGCTTCGGCGTCCAGGGCCAGCTGGGTTTTCAGCTCGTCGAGGCCGTTGAACTTCTGCTCGTCGCGGAGGCGGGCTACGAACTGCACGGTCAGGGGCTGGTCATACAGGTCGCCCTCGAAGTCCAGCAGGTGTGCCTCCACGGTCTGGGCCAGGTCGCCGCCGATGGTGGGGCGCACCCCGATGTTGAGCATGGCCGGGTGGTGGGTGCCGGCGGCCGTGGTGGCCAGCACGGCGTACACGCCACGCGCCGGAATCAGCTTCAGCGGCTCCTCACACACAATATTAGCCGTGGGCCAGCCGATGGTGCGGCCCAGCTGTCGGCCCTTCACCACCAGGCCGGTCAGCGGGTAGGGGTAGCCAAGGTAGCGGTTGGCGGTGGCCACGTCGCCGCTTTCCAGGGCCCGCCGTATGCGGGTGCTGCTCACGCCCACGGCGTCCACGTCCTCGCGCGGAATTTCCTCCACGCTCATGCCGTATCGGTCGGCGTGTAGGCTGAGGTAGTCGAAGCCGCCTTCCCGGTTTTTGCCGAAACGGTGGTCGTAGCCGATGACCAGTTTGCGGGTGCCCACCGTGCGCAGCAGAATGTTCTGGATGTACTCTTCCGACGTCCACTGCGCAAACTCCCGGGTGAAGGGCACCACCAGCAGGTAGTCGACGCCGAACTCGGCCAGCTTGGCGGCCCGCTCTTCCAGGGTGCTGAGCAGGCGCAGCTCCAGCAGCTCGGGGTGGGAGGGGGGCGGCCCCAGCACCAGCCGCGGGTGGGGCCAGTAGGTGATAACCACGGCCGGGCCGGCGCTGTGGCGGGCCACTTCGCACAGCCGCCGCAGAATCTGCTGGTGCCCGATGTGCACGCCGTCAAAGGTGCCGCTGGTCACGACGGCATTGCCGAGGTGCGGGAATTGCGCCGGATCGTGGATGACGTGCATAACTCGCTGATTTGCGCTGATGGAATTGGTTTCGCTGATTGCCGGACGGCGAATACGGCGCGGTTGCCGGCTGCCATTCGTCGCCCGCCGCAGCTACTCGGTGGCGGCGGTGGCGGCGGCGGGTGGCGGGGTGTCGGTTTGGTTGGCCGAGAAGAACTCCAGGCCGGCGCGGCGCTCTGGGCGGGGCTGGCGCTGGCGGCGGGGCCGCTCGGTTTCGCCTTCGGGGCGCGGCGGGCGCAGGGCTTCCACATCCTCCATGGTCAGCGCGTCCTGCACGCGGTACTCACCGATGCGGGTGCGCACCAGCTTGGTGAGGTGGGCGCCGCAGCCCAGGGCCAGGCCAAAGTCGCGGGCTAGGCTGCGGATGTAGGTGCCTTTGGAGCAGGTCACGCGGAAGTCCACCTCGGGCAGCTCAATGCGCGTGAATTCAAACTCGCGGATGGTGACCTGCTTGCTCTTGATTTCGGCTTCACCGCCGCGGCGGGCCACTTCGTAGGCCCGTTCGCCGTTCACCTTCACCGCCGAAAACAGCGGCGGCGTCTGGGTAATCAGCCCTAAAAATTGCGCGGTGGCCGCCCGGATTTCGTCTTCGGTAAGGTGCTGGTAGGACAGCTCGGAGTCCACGGGCGTTTCCAGGTCGAAGCTGGGTGTGGTCTGGCCGAGGCGGAAGGTCCCGGTGTACTCCTTTTCCTGGGCCTGAATCAGGTCGATTTCCTTGGTTTTCTTGCCAGTGCACAAAATCAGCAGGCCGGTGGCCAGCGGGTCGAGGGTGCCGGCGTGCCCGATCTTCTTGATGCGCAGCGTGTTCTTCACCTTGCGCACCACGTCGAACGACGTCCAGGTGAGCGGCTTGTCCATCAGCAGTACTTCGCCGGCTTCAAAGTCGAATGAGCGGGGATTTTCCAAAGGGAGTATTAAGTATTTGGTACTGAGTAGTCGGTATTTGGTGGCTGGTACTGAAAAGTTGGTGTTGAGTGCTAGCACCGCATTTAGGGTTGCCGACTCGCGTCAGAATACTCAGTACTCACTACTTGCTACTCTATACTGAGTTAAATCAGCTGCATCGGAATGCCCAGCGCAATCATCACCAAGATGATGACGCCCACGATGATGCGGTAGAAGCCGAACGCCCGGAAGCCGAAGCGCGACACGAAATTCACAAACGACTTCACGGCCAGCAGCCCTACAATAAAGGCCACCACGTTGCCGAACAGCAACAGCTTGAGGTCCTCAACGCCGGGCGCGTCAACTTTGTAGGTTTTGTAGAGCTGGTAGGCCGTGATGACGACCATAGTCGGCACGGCCAGCAGAAACGAGAAGTCGGCGGCCGAGCGGCGGTCGAAGCCCTGGGCCAGGCCGCCCACGATGGTGGCGGCCGAGCGGCTCACGCCGGGCACCAGCGCCAGACACTGAAACAGCCCGATGCGCAGCGCCTGGCCCAGGCTGGGCGTGGTAACGGCCTTACGCGTGCCCGAAAACCAGCGGTCCACGAACAGCAGAATCACGCCGCCCACCACCAACGATACGGCCACCACCGTCACGCTTTTCAGTAGCTCCTGAATAACGTCTTTCAGCAGAAAGCCCAGCACGCCAAACGGCAGAAAGGCCACCAGCAGCTTCACGTAAAAGTCGAAGCTCTGCAGAAAGCGCCGCCAGTACAGCACCACCACCGACAGGATGGCGCCGAGCTGAATAGAGGTGATGAAGGTTTCGGTGAAGGGCAGCTGCCCGATACCGAGCAGGTTGGCCACGATAATCATGTGCCCGGTGCTGGAAACCGGCAGAAATTCCGTCAGGCCTTCGACGATAGCCAGAATCAGGGCGTACCAGTAGTTCATGGGCAGAAAGTAGCGCGAAGCTTCTGCTTCGCGCCTAGTTGCACGAGGTAAATAGAACTGGCCCGAAAAGGCTGTTCAACGAAGCGCAAAGCAAGTGCTTTGCGGCGCTACTACCGCTTATAGGTAGGAGCGACGTATGTGGCCGGCGCGGCCGGCGTAGGCTGCTGGGCCAGCGTTTCGCGGGTGGCAGCGTCCTGCGCTACCGGGGCAGGGCCGCCGGGCTTGGCCATAATGGCCCAGAACTCAATCAGGAAGCCTACTATCAGGAGAATGGGGCCGAGCGTAATGCCCAGGAATCCTTCGCCGTAGTCGGCGGTGTCCAGCGTCATCGTGATGAAGCCGGCCGCCAGCACGGCCAGGCCCACGAACATCAGGCGGTAGTTGCGGGGCCCGAAGGCGAAGCGGGGTTCTTGCATGGCTTAATGGTTGAATTGTTAAATGGTTAGGTGAGAGTCGGTGTATTTGATAAGCGAATTGATGGACTTTGGTAGCCGTTGTAGCTCAGTGAACAGATAGGTATAGGTTTCTGATGTGATAATCTGGCGCACTCTGGCTTTTTCATTCCAGTCCAAGGATTCATAAAGCGACCCACGTGCAATACGGTAAAATCTGATTTTGTCTTTCTTGCTGTACCGCCCAAAACCTTCCGCAATATTGGCCGAAATACTGTCTACGGCCCGGACAAACTGCTCGCCAACCGTGTGTTGCGCGAGAGGCGGCCACGCCAATACGCAGTCCCACACCGCATTGCTTAGCGCGAAGCTGATCCGGTAACACTCAATGTCTGCCAGCCGCAGAAATTTACGTTCGTTATTTTCGTTCGGCTCAACCATTTAACAATTAAACAATTAAGCCATTTAGTAAAGCTCATCCAACGACATGCCCAAGTACTTGCGCACGGCGCGGTAGGAGCTCAAAAAGCCAATGCCGCAGCCCAGGGCCACCATCACCAGCAGCAGGCCCCCGATGAGGCGGTCGTCGCGGAGGGCACGCAGGTCGGCTACTTGTAGGTAGGCGTACTGGAGCAGCGCCAGCAGCAGCAAACTCGCCAGAATACCGCTCACGAGGCCCTGCCAAGTGGCGCGGTTCAGGAAGGGCCTCTGAATGAAAAACGAGGTAGCGCCCACCAGCTGCATGCTCCGGATGAGGAAGCGCTGCGAGAAGAGGGCCAGCTTGATGGTATTGTTGATGAGCACCGTCACCACGAATGTCAGCACCACGGCAAAGCCCAGCAGCACCAGGCTCAGCTTGCGTACGTTCTGGTTGATGGAGCTGATGAGGCTCTGTACGTACTGCACCTCGTGTACGCCCGGCTCGGCTTTCAGCTCCCGCTCAATGCGGCCCATCTGCAGCGAATCGGAATATTCGGCGTTGATTTTCAGAATGTAGGCGTCGCGCAGCGGGTTGTCGCCGAGAAACTGCTGGAAGTCTTCGCCGGTCTGTTCGATAAACTGCTTGGCGCCTTCTTCCTTGCTCAGGAACCGCACCTGAGCCTGGCCGTCGCGCTGCGCGATGTAGGGCTTGCGGGCAAAGTCCTGCTGCAGCCGCAGCAGCTCGGTGGGCGGCAGGTCGCGGTCCAGGTACACCTGCATTTCGATGTTCTCCTTCACAAGGTTGGAGAGCTTGTGCGCATGAATCAGCAGCAGCCCGAACAGCCCGATAACCAGCAACGCCAGCGTGATGCTGAACACTACCATCGTATGCGGGTAGCTGCCTAGCTTCTTCTTGCGGGTCGGGCGGGGTTGGGCCATAGAGGGCAAAGGTAATAAAGGCGCAAAGGTAAATCAGAGAAAGAACGTCATTCCGAACACAGTGAGGAATCTCGCCAGTGTGGTGATTTACTATACTGGCGAGATTCCTCACTGCGTTCGGAATGACGTTCTGCCATTATTCATTCACATACTCGTCCGCGGGTCGTCGTCGACGTTGAGGACTTCGCGGGCTTTGCGGGCGTTCTGCTGCTTGCGCGTGAGGTGCTTGCGGGCAAACAGCTCCGTGAGCGAGTCGAACTGCTCGGTGTGCAGCAGCGAGATGCCGGCGCGGGCCTGGTTCTGGCCGTTGCTCAGGGCGCTCAGGTCGCGCGGGGTGGTTTCGTAGCGCAGCTTCGCCCGGAACTTGCCGTCGGCGCGCAGGTAGTACTCCAGCGTCAGGTCGCCGATGATGGACGAGTTGTTGGCCACAGTGGTGGTAGTGCCGGTATTGGCGTCAGTCACCACGCCGTTGTTGAAGCCGCCTTCGCGCGTCACACGCAGCCGCCCGTTCAGGAACGAGTAGCTCAGGCGCACCTGCAGGGCCTGCAGCTGTTCCGCTGAAAGCCCGTTGAAGTTGAAGCTGATTTCCAGGTTGGGGTCGAGCTGCGAGGTGAGGGCGCCAAGCTGGGTACTGATAATCTGGCCCAGGCTGTTGCCAAACGCGTTATTCTGCCCCTGAAATGAGGTAATCGACGACAAGGAAGCCGCCGGGGCCAGCTGCCGGAACACCACCAGACTGAACACCTGCCGACTCAGCTCCTGCTCGTCGTTGCGCAACGACGACAGGAACGGCACTAGGTCGCTTTCCAGCGACGACGGAATGTCGTTGAACTCCAAATTGAGCTTGATAACAGGCAGCAGCAGCGGCCCGGTCAGGTTCATGACGGCTGTTACGGGCACCACGGCGTTGTTGGTGGCCAGAATGGGGGCCAGGGAAGTGCGCTGAGTGTAGGCGGCCGTCACGTTCATCTCGCCGGCCAGCGGGTCGCCGTTCCAGGCAATAGTGCCGCCAGGCCGCACCACAAACTCCTTGTTCACCAGGCCCTGCAGCGTGAAATTGTAGGCCCCGCGCACAATCTCAATCTGCCCGAACATGTTGAAGTCGCCGCGGGTGTCGATGTTGAGGCGCAGCCGCCCGGCGGCCGTGCCCCGGATAACGTCGCCGGTGCTTTCGTCCAGCAGAATCTCCACGTAGGCGTCGGGCGTCACTTCCAGGTTCATGTTCAGCCGGATACCCGACAGGTCCACCTTTTCTTGCGCGCCCACCGGAATCGGGGTGCGGGCCGTGTCGGTGAGGTTGCGGTTGACGAATCGGATGTAGCTGGCTTTTTCGGCGCGGGCGGCATTGTCGAGCGGCAGCGAGAGGCGCGTACCGGGCTCCGACTTGGCCTGCACGTTCACCACCAGGTTGTTGGCGGGCCCATTTACGCGGGCCGAGCCGGTGGCGTAGGCCGTGCCGAAATACAGCTCGTTGTCTTTGCGGGTGGTGTTGAGCACCAGTAGCTTACGGAACGACGCCTCCAGCGCCAGCCGCATATTCTGGAATCCGTCGTGGAAAATGTCGCCCGTAATCACGCCCGTGTTGCCCAGCGGGTCCTTCATCCGGATGTCGCGCAGCGCAATCCGGTCGTCGGCAAACCGGATTCGGTCAGAGAAGGTGTAGGTGGTGCCCAGGTAGATGAACGTCAGCTGCCCGTCGCTCACATCGAGGGTGCCCGTGAGGTGGGGCTGGCTGAAGCGGCCTGCCAGGCGCAGCGTGCCCACGGCCGTGCCGCCAATATCCTTGAACAGCGTCTTCAGAAACGGCTCGGCCAGCTTCACGGGCGCTTTATCGAGGGTGGCCGTGAGGTTGAGCTGCTCGTTTTCGCGCGAAGGCGCAATGCTGCCCGCCACGCGCACTACGCGGCTACCGTCGCGCAGCACGTCCAGGTCCACGAGGGCCTGCTTGGCGCGGTTGTCCCAGTTGCTTTTGCCGGCCACGTTGCCAATCAGCACCTTATCCAGCGTCAGGGAGTCGACGGTGAGCGTGGAGCTGATAGAGAGCGGGCCGTACACGCCGCTCACGGTGCCGGCGGCATTCACGCGGCCGGTCATGTTCTGGGAGGTGAGGGCCGTGAGGGTAGCCAGCTCCAGGTCGCGCACCGTGAGTTGCAGCTCCTTGGCCGGATTCTGTGAGATGAAGCCCTGCGCACTCACGCTCTGGGTCCCGTTGCTGAGGCTCAGGTTCTGAATATCAAACTCTTTGCCCTGCTTGGAAATGATAACCGAGTTGTCCTGCGCAATCGTCCAGTCCTTGCCCAGCAGATTCACGCCCGACTGCCGGAACACCACCTGCACCGCGTCGGGCAGGAAGCTGAGCGCGCCGTTGATCTGGGCCTTGTTGGTGGTGTTGGTCTGGGCCAGAGCCGTAGAGAAGTTGATGCGCTCCTGGTCCCACACGCCTTCCACGTAGAAACCCTCGGTGCGGCCCAGCCCCGGCAGCACCTGCCGCTCCGACGTGACGTTGGCCTGGGCCAGCACCTCGGGCCGGTAGGGCAGCTTGGAGGTGTTGAATTCGAAGGCCGTGCGGTAGGTGCGCACGCTGTCCACAATCAGGGTGTCGAAGCTGCCGCCCAGCTGCAGAATCGAGGTCTGCCCGTTGCGAAACGAGCCGTCGATGCGCGAATAGTTGGCCACCTGCAGGCCCGGCATAAACAGGCGCAACAGCGGGTTGGGCTTTTTCAGGTACAGATCCAGGTCGATGGCGTACTCCGGAATGGGGCGCTGGCGCTTGCGGCGGTAGTAGTCGGCAATGGCGGCGTCGTTGCTCTCGAAGTTGAGGCGGTACTCGGTCAGCAGCACCTCCGTGCTCCGGATAACCTCCGTGAAATCGAAGTTGCCTGTGGCCGTCAGGTTGAGTGCCTCCGAGCGGACCGCCAGCCGGCGCTGGGTTGCCGTGCGGGAGCTGACCACGTCCAGCGTATCCACGGCCACGGTGCGGCCGGCGTAGCCCACCCGCGACTTGCGTAGCTGAATCCGCCCGATCAAATCGTCGAGGCGCAAGCCCCGGAACTTCACGTCGGCGGTAGTGGCCACCACTACGCTTTGTTTGGTGAGGCCCAGAGCGCGCAGGTCGGCGCGGCGCACGCGGGCCCGCAGGTCGAAGGCCTGGCGCTGCCGGTTGAGGTCGATGCTGCCGTCGGCGTCGAACTGCAGGTTGGGGTCGTTGGCGGCAATCTTGCCCGTAAACGACTCGCGGCTGAAGCGGCCGTTGGTGGTGATGTTGCGGTAGCGGTAGCCGTTCAGCCAGATGCTTTGCACGGTGGCGTTGGCCGTGAGGCGGGCGCCTTCGGGCGTGAAGCCCACGCCTTCCACCCGGCCGCTGAAGGTCACGTCGCGCACCACGTTTTCCTGCCCCAGCAGCTTGCCCAGCTGAAAGCCCGTGGTCCGGATGTCGCCTTCATAAGACGAAAACCGCGGGTCATCCTTGAACTTCAGGTTGACGTCAGATACCACCGAGCCCAGCGCCGTCTGGAACGAGCCGTTGGCCACAAAGTCGTTGTAGAAGCCCAGAAACTGGCCTTTCAGCTTCACGATGCCCAGCCGCTGCACGTAGGGCCAGCCCGAGGCTGGAATGAACTTGCGGATGTCGCGCCCGTCCACCACCGAAGGCTGCAGGCGCATTTCCACGAAGCTCTCCTTTAGGTTGGGCAAACCCTCGACGTTGATATTGCCCACTACCCGCGTGTTGCGGCCGTAGGTGATGTCGAGGTTTTTGGTGGTGAAGTTGCGTACGTAGCCTTTGGCCTCGCCCGCAACCAGCACCGTTTCCTTCAGCTCGCGCATGAAGGGCTGGGGCGCAAACAGGGCAATGTCGTCGGAGTAGATGCGCGAGGGCTGCAGGCGCGCCACCACCCGCACCGAGTCGTTGAAGCTGGTAAAGGCCAGGAAGCGCGGGTACTCAAACCGCAGGTAGTCGTGCAGCTGGCTGCCTCCCACGCGCAGGTTCAGGCCCCCGAATTCCCAGAACTTGCCGGCGTAGGTCATGTTGGCCGTCAGCTCGCGCAGGCGGGTTTTGGAAGGCAGATCCACGGCCCGCAGCCCATCAATCTGGGAGTGAATGGTGTCGCCGCGCAGCCAGATCTGCGAAAAGTCGCCGTAGATGCTGTCCACGCGCATGTGGCCGTAGTCCATGGAGCGGCCGTAGTACGGCTCGCGGGGCTTGTCCTGGCGGTCCAGCACAAAGCGCCCGTTTCGCAAACTGATGGCCTCAATCTTGAAATCGAAAGGCTTACCGGCCTTGGTGGTATCAGAGGGCCCCACCAGCCGTTTGATGGCCGCCAGAAACTCGGAGAGGTTGGTGGTGTCGGGCCGGTCTTTGTAGGTGACGAGGGCGAAGCGTGGCTCTTCCAGCGTGAGCTTGCCCACGTGCAGGCGGTCGGGACTCAGCACGCTGAACAGCGTAATGTCGGCGTCGGCGCGGCCTACGCTGAACAGCTCGTCGCCGCGGCGGTCCAGCACCCGGATGCCTTCCAGCAGCACCCGCGAAAACGGGCGGATGTCCACCCGGCCCACGGTCACGCGCTGGCCCAGCTTGTCGGTGAGCACCTGGGCGGCCTTCTGGGCGAGGCGCGTCTGCACGCTGGGCACGCGCAGGGCCACCAGCGCCCCCACCACGGCCAGCACCACCACCAGCACGAGGCCCAGCAGCACTTTCAGCAGAACGGAGACGAAACGGGGCACGGCGGGCAGAGATGAAAGAGAATATCCGAGCGAAGATACAGGGTTGGCAGTTGCCCGACAGACGCCGGCGGCCGGGCAACCGTTGCCGCAACAACGAAGCAGCGCGGGTGCAGGTTAGCAGTTTTAACGAACTTTGTGGCCGGTTACGTCTGCCGAAGCGCCCGGTATCCGCTTCCGGTTGCGGCCGTACCGCTCAGTTTCTTCGTCCAACGCTTCGCTCAGCCGGCGCCTTGCACTACCTTGTCTATATGCAGCAGCCTACCATCCTCGCCATCGAATCTTCCTGCGACGACACTTCCGCAGCCGTGCTGGTGGCCGGCGAAATCCGGGCCAACGTGGTGGCCACCCAGCAGGTACACGAGCAATACGGCGGCGTGGTGCCCGAGCTGGCCTCACGCGCCCATCAGCAGCACCTCATTCCGGTGGTGAATGCCGCCCTGCAAAAGGCCGGCATCCGCAAGCAAGACCTCGATGCCGTGGCCTTCACGCAGGGGCCGGGGCTGCTGGGCTCTTTATTAGTAGGGGGTATGTTCGCCAAAACCCTGGCCCTGGCCCTGAACAAGCCGCTGATTGCCGTCAACCACATGCGGGCCCACATTCTGGCACACTTCATCGAGGAGCCGCGGCCGGTGTTTCCGTTTTTGTGCCTCACCGTGAGCGGCGGCCACACCCAGCTGGTGGTGGTGAAGTCGGCGCTGGAAATGGACATCATCGGCCAGACCATCGACGATGCCGCCGGCGAAGCCTTCGACAAAACCGCCAAGCTGCTGGGCCTGCCGTATCCCGGCGGCCCGCACCTCGATAAGCTGGCGCGCGAAGGCAACCCCACGCGCTTCCCGTTCCCGGTGGGCGCCATGCCCGGCTACGACTTCAGCTTCAGCGGTCTGAAAACCTCGGTGCTGTACTTCCTGCGCAAGGAAACCGCCCAGAACCCCGATTTCGTGCAGCAGAATCTGCCCGACCTCTGCGCCAGCATCCAGTACACCATTATCCAGACGCTGCTGCGCCAGCTGCGCCGCGCCGCCGCCGACCAGGGCCTGACCCAGATTGCGCTGGCCGGCGGGGTGGCCGCCAACTCGGGTTTGCGGCAGGCGCTGCAGGACGAGGCCGCCGCCCAGGGATGGCAGGTGTTCATCCCGGCCTTCCAGTTCTGCACCGACAACGCCGGCATGGTGGCCAAAACCGCCGAGTTTCAGTACCAGGCCGGCGACTTCGCCGATCAGCTCGTCAGCTCCGACCCGCGCCTGAAGCTCATGTAGCGTCCGTTCATGCAGCATACGCTTTAGCTTTTGCCGACCTAAGCTACGCGGCCTGGTGACCGCGCCGACCTGCCGGCCCGGGCCATTCGGGTCAGCCGCTCGCCGGCTTCTTTGCGTACCAGTGCGAGAAACCCCTTATTCCTTTCCGGCACAGGCTAAAGCCTATGCTACATTTGCCGTTCTATGGCTTCCAAAAAAGACGACGCGCCCAAGCGCATTAACATCCAGAACCGCCGCGCCAGCCACGAATACGCTTTCCTGGTGAAGTACGACGCCGGCATCATGCTGCAGGGCACCGAAATCAAGAGCATCCGTGAGGGCAGCGTGCAGCTGCAGGACGGCTTCTGCACCTTCCACACCGACGGCAGCCTGTGGCTCAACCAGGTCACCATCGCCAAGTACACCGAGGGCACCTACAACAACCACGAGCCCATGCGCGCCCGCAAGCTGCTGCTCAACAAGCGCGAGCTGAAGCAGCTGGCCCACAAAAACCAGGAACAGGGCCTCACAATCATCCCGCTGCGCATGTACGTCAGCGACCGGGGCTTTGCCAAGGTGGAAATTGCGCTGGCCAAAGGCAAAAAGCTCTACGACAAGCGCGACGACCTCAAGGCCAAAGACCAGAAGCGCGAAATGGACCGCGCCCGTGACTACTAGCGCTGGGTATATAGAGTGTTATGCCTGATCTGACGTCCGCGAAGCCGAAGCATCTCTACTGTGAGCCAATCAAAAATTAGTTTGGCAGTAGAGATGCTTCGGCTTCGCTCAGCATGACGTTCTTTGTATTATCAAGCCACGAATCCATTAACCCACCACTCCACCACTTTGGAACACGGAATCTGCGCGCTGAGCGTTGTGCCGGTGCGCGCTGAGGCCACCGATAAAGCCGAAATCGTTACCCAGCTCATCTTCGGCGAGTGCTACTCCATTCAGCTCACCCAGGGCATGTGGATCCAGATCCGGACCACCGCCGACCAGTACGTGGGCTGGATGGACCTCAAGCAGCACACGCCAGTTAGTGCGGAGTATCTGGCGGCCTGGCAAACCCAGGACCACCCACGCACGCTCGACGTGGTGCAGATGGTGAGCTGCCCCAATACGCGCATTCCGGTGCAGCTGGGCTCACGGCTGCCGTTTTTTGATGGCATGACCCTGCGCGTAGGGGAGCGGCAGATGTTCTACAACGGGGCGGCCACCAACCCGCAGAACGGCCACGGCCCGCACGGCCCCATCGATCAGCGGCTGCGGCTGCTGCAGAAAATGGCCCTCACGTACCTGAAAGCGCCCTACCTGTGGGGCGGCAAGAGCCTGTTCGGCATCGACTGCTCGGGGCTGATGCAGCAGCTCTACGGCCTGATTGGGGTGCAGCTCCCGCGCGACGCCCGCCAGCAGATCCACCTCGGCCAGCCCGTGCACTTCGTGGCCCAGACCCAGCCCGGCGACCTGGCCTTCTTCGACAACGCCGACGGCAACATCGTACACGTAGGCCTGCTGCTCGAGGATCAGCAGATTCTGCACGCCAGCGGCGAAGTCCGCATCGACCCGCTCGACCACAACGGCATCTTCCACCGCGACCGGCAGAAGTACACCCACAAGCTGCGCCTCATCAAGCGCCTGCTGGCCGAGTAGGAAGGTAGTCAGGCAACATTGCGGAGCCAGTCCAGCGCCACATCGTATTCTTCAAACGTGAGAGTGAGTGGCCAGCGGTTTCTCCCCAGGGAGTCATCAACCAGAAAGCGGATCTGGGCGCAGTCGCTGTACACCCAGGCAATGTAGTGCAGGCTGGCCGCATGCAGTTGGCTGAGGTAATCAATCTGGCGCCAGGCCGCCAGGTCGATCTGTAGGTTCGTTAGGGGCCGGTTGTCGTTGAGGAGCTTGGCAATGCCGTGCTCCCGCACCGTCCGTACTATCGTTTCCGCGCCTGCACACAGCATGGCATGGTCTATTTCGCCCAGCCAGCAGGCATACAGCCATGGCTGGTGCGCGTCGATGGCCAGGTGCAGGAAACGGTTTTCATACAGCAGTTGAGCTGATTCAGGAAAGCGGCAGGATGAAGGTTCAGGTAAAAGTGGCATACACCGGGGCAGCGTGTTGCTGCAGGCAAAGACGGTAGATTGGGAAAATAGACAAGATAAAGACGCTCAAGAAGGTAGAAATGTACTGCCATCGGGTCGAATTATTCTAATTCAACCGTAAATAGTACCGCATGGGCCCGCTAGGTAGAAGAGGCCATTGCCACCTGCCCACCCGCGCGGCTCGCCTTCCGCTGGCCAACGGAAACCAGCCCGAAGTGTCGGAAACTAAACTTCCGGGCTGTTGTTAATGCGCTAAGAATCATCTAGCTTTCGCTGTACCCGATGATTCCACCCCAAGCGCGTATGGATCAAAAAGTCTTAGTCCTGAATGGCGACTATACCGCCATAACGCTGTGCAGCGTGCAGAAAGCCTTCGTCCTGCTG
This sequence comes from Hymenobacter yonginensis, assembly GCF_027625995.1. Classification (NCBI taxonomy): domain Bacteria; kingdom Pseudomonadati; phylum Bacteroidota; class Cytophagia; order Cytophagales; family Hymenobacteraceae; genus Hymenobacter; species Hymenobacter yonginensis. The sequence continues at coordinate 2,717,288 of NZ_CP115396.1, read as the reverse complement.
TTTCTCGACAAAGCCGAGATGATAGCCCGGTCGGAGAGTGGCGTATTGCGCACCGTGAGCACCTCGTATCCCAAGCCCAGCATCATCCGGTTGCAGCGCTACGTGCGCGTGCCCTACAAAGGCATTGCCCTGAGCCGCCACAACATCATGAAGCGCGACCATTTCGAGTGCCAGTATTGTGGGGCCACCAAAAACCTCACCCTCGACCACGTGCTGCCCCGCTCCCGCGGCGGCGACAGCAGCTGGGGCAACCTGCTCACGGCCTGCGCCCGCTGCAACCATGCTAAAGGGCACCGCACGCCGCAGGAGGCCGGCCTCACCATCCGGCAGCAGCCCAAAAAACCCACCTTATCCGGGTTCCTCAGGCTGAGTGCCGGCACCATCGACCAGAACTGGCACGCCTATCTTACCCATTGAGCCGGTAGCAGCAGCTACCGGCTTTTTTGTGCACCAGCGCCAGCCGGCGGCGGCGGCCGGGCACGGGATGATGCAACTGTTTTAGCGGTAGTCAGGCTCTCTTCGGAGAACTTACCTGCTACCTGTTATGAGAAAATGGTTGTTGATTATGAGCCTGGGCCTGAGCTGTGCGGCCTGTTCTAAAAAAGAAGATGCCGAGCCCGATGGCGTACGAATTCGGGTGCGCAATGCCAGCCCATACGTATTCGAAAGCGTGGACGTAGACACCTCCGACGGCAAAAACACCTACAGCCAGCTGGCCCCCGGGCAGAGCAGCGACTACAAGCTGTTTGCCAGCGCTTACCGCTTAGCTTACGCCCGCGTCATCATCAACGGCCAGACGGTGGTATGGCAGCCGATGGACTACGTGGGGGAGAAGAAGCTGGAAATCGGGCGCTACACCTACGTGCTCGGCATCGAAGACCTGGCCAACCGCCGCACCAGCTTTCAGCTCGAAAAAAACTAACCTCCCAACACACAAAGGGCCCGGCTTCCAACGAAGCCGGGCCCTTTGCTTAAGCGGTAGCCGGGTAGGCTACCGGTTGTCGTCGCTGCGGACGGTGCCGCTGACGGCAAAGTCGATCAGGTCGCGGTTCAGCTTGTCTTTCTCGGTGATGAACAGGCCGTGGGGCGCGCCGTCGTAGGTAACGTACGTGGCGTGCTTGAGGTGTTGGTTCATCCGGTCGCCGCTGTTTTTAATCGGAACCGTTTTGTCGTCGTCGCCGTGGATGACCAGCGCGGGCACGCTGATGGTTTCCAGGTCGCGGCGGAAGTCGGTTTCGGCAAACGCCTTGGCGCAGCCCAGCGTGGCCTGCTGCGAGCCCAGCGAGCCCATGTTGAACGACCAGTCGAGCACGGCCTGGCTGACGGGGTGGCTCAGGGTGCTTACGCCGTAGAAGTCTTTGCCGAAGGCCTGCAGGAAGCCGAACCGGTCGTCTTTCATCTGCTGAGTCATGTCCTCGAACACCGACTTGTCAACGCCGTCGGGGTTGTCGTCAGTTTTGAGCAGGAAGGGCGTTACGGCCGACACGAATACCACTTTGGCTACGCGGGCCCCACCGTGACGGCTCATGTAGCGGGCCACTTCGCCGCCGCCCATCGAGAAGCCCACCAGCGTTACGTTCTGCAGGTCCAGCTCGTCGAGCACGGCCTTCAGGTCGTCGGCCAGGGTGTCGTAGTCGTAGCCTTCAAACGGCTTGCTGGAGTTGCCGAAGCCGCGGCGGGTGTAGGCCACCACGCGCAGGCCGTGCTTAGGCAGTTCGCCGAGCTGGTAGTTCCAGGCCTCGTGGTTCTGGGGCCAGCCATGAATCAGGACTACCGGCTGGCCGGTGCCCTGGTCGGTGTAGTGCAGTTTGATGTCGTTGCCGTTGGCGTCCTGGCCGGCTTTGATGTAGCTCATACGAGTAAGATTGGCGTGGTTGAGAGATTAATGTTTGTACATACGCCGGATCGGGCCATTGGATAGGGGCTCGCCAAGATTTTGTACGCCGCCGCCGAATGTGCTTCCTTTGACCTGATGCGCTACTTCCACTCCTCTGCTTTGCCGGCTGCCCGCCTGGCGGGCCTGCTGCTCGGGGCCGGCCTGGCCGCCTGCCAGCCCAACTCCTCCGATAAAGCCACCACCGACAGCAAACCCGCCGCCGACGTTGCTGCCGCCACCACCGCCGCGCCCGACTCGCCGGGCGCCTGGTACCGGCAGTACCGGGGCGTGCTGCCCGGCCAGCCCACCGATACCATCACGCTGCACCTGCAGGTGTGGCCCGCCGGAACTGAGTTTGGCGGCCTGGCCGCCAGCTACGCCGGCCCCGACGGCCACCCGTTCGACCTGAGCGGCACGGCCGGCCCCGCCGACAGCCTCACGTTGCAGGACTACGCGCCCGAGCATGGCGTTAATGGTAGCCAGCCAATCGTGTGGCGGCTCCGGCAGCAGGGCAGCGTGCTTACGGGCACCGTAGGCGGCCGCCCCGTGCAACTGCGGCAAGCCCGGCCCGCCGGTAGCCTCCAGCTGGTGTCGCGCTTTTTCCAGGATTCCGTGGCGGCTTTCCCCGAAACGCCCGGCACGCCCTACGCCCAGCAGCGCCTGCTGGCGGTGCTACCCGCTTCGGCCAGCACCTCCGGCACCCTGCAGGACAATCTGTTGCGCGGCCTGCGTGCCGATACCGTGGATACCCAGCCGGCTCCCACGTTGCCGAAGCTCTGGCAGCAGCGCCTCCGGCAATTCACCGACGACTACCGCCAGGATGCCGCCGGCAGCCGCCCCGAGCCCGGAGACACCTCCTCGCCGGCCTTCGGCATCGGCCTCCGCTATGATGAGCAGCAGCTGATGCACGTGCTCTGGAACCAGGCCCCGCTGCTGAGCATCGGCTATTTCAGCTACAGCTACACCGGCGGCGCGCACGGCATGTACGGCACCAGCGCCGCCACCTTCGACACCCGCACGGGCCGCCGCCTCCGCTACGACGACATCTTCCGGGCCGGCACACAGCCCCAGCTGGTGGCTCTGCTCGACCAGGCCGCCCGTCGTATGCTGGGTCTGGCGCCCGGCGCCTCGCTGGAAGGCCCGCTGTTCGTGAAACACCTGCCCGCCACCCGCAACGTCTTCCTGACCAGCGGTGGAGCCGTGTTTATTTACTCACCGTATGAAATAGCCTCGTATGCGCAGGGCGAAATCCGGGTGTTCGTGCCATTGGCGGAGCTGCGGCCGTTGCTGCGGCCGGGGCTGCCGGTAGCGGGTGGGGGCGAGGTGACCCGGCCCTAGCTGCAAGCTCAAGTGTACATAATCCCGGGATATGGACCGTTCGTCGGGTGCCGCGGGTTATGAAGCGGTATATTTACCACGTTCTATTCCTTGCTCTTCATGCACGCACCTAAATTTGCTGCTTCCCGCTCCTTTCATAAAGAGCTGAAGCTTCGCACCAACGCCTACTTCGCCGAAGCCGGCAAAGACACCACCGGCGATTCCCGCCTGTTCGCCAAAGCCATCATCCTCACGGTAGCCTTCGTGGCCGTGTATCTGCACCTCGTGTTCCTGACACCGCCCACGTGGCTGGCACTGGCCGAATGCGCTCTGTTGGGCCTCGTCGGCTCGGCCATCGGCTTCAACGTCATGCACGACGGCGCCCACGGCTCGTTCAGCAAATCCAAGTGGATCAATCAGTTTGCCTCCTTCACCCTGAACGTGCTGGGCGGCAACAGCTTCATGTGGAACGTGAAGCACAACCTTATCCACCACATGTACACCAACGTGGATGGCGTGGACGACGACCTCGACGCCCAGCCCTGGCTGCGCCTGAGCAGTACCCAGACGCGCCACCGTTTCCACCGGTTCCAGCATCTGTACTTCTGGTTTTTCTACGCCCTGCTCTTCATTGCCTGGATTTTCTTCATGGACTACCAGAAGTACTTTAAAGGCAAAATCGGGGAGATGCCCATCAAGAAAATGACGGCCACCGACCAGGGCGTATTCTGGGGCTTCAAGGCCCTGCACTTGTTCCTGTTCGTAGCCCTGCCCATCTACACCGTGGGCTTCGTGGCCTGGATTCTGGGCTTCCTAGTGTTTGCCACGGTAGTGGGCTTCACCATGAGCATCGTGTTCCAGCTGGCGCACACCGTCGAGCACGCGGCCTTCCCCGTGCCTCACGAAATCACCAACAAGCTGGAAGACGAGTGGGCCATCCACCAGATCAAAACCACCGCCAACTTTGCTACCGATAGCAAAGTCATCAGCTGGCTGGTAGGCGGCCTCAACTTCCAGGTAGAGCACCACCTGTTCCCCACCATCTCGCACGTACACTATCCCGCCCTCAACAAAATCATCCGCCAGGCCTGCTTGGAGTTCGGCGTGGAGTACAACGAGTACCCCAAGATGCGCTACGCCGTAGCCTCCCACGTGGCGCACCTGCGCGAGATGGGCCGGGCGTAGAGCTGACACCTACAGCATAATCATAACAGAAAAGGCCTACTTCTACAGTAGGCCTTTTCTGTTCATTACTGAGTCGGATGAGTTCTTTTTTGCCAAGGCGCCACCAGGCCAGTCGTACCGTCCTGGATGGCTAATGTTAGCTCAGGGTGCAAAGCGTATGATTTGCCTATCAGGGTATTAAAATGACTTTCACCTATTAGTTGCTTCTCCGGAATTTTGAATATCTGAAGTCTTGTCCACGCATTATAACGCGGCGTTCCTCGTAGCGTGCCATAGCTTTTAAGCATTAGTTCGGCATGTACTATAGCTTGGTATCTACTATTCTGAAAGAACTCGTTCGCATTTTTCAAGACAGCTTCTGCTTCGCCAATGTATGTGACGCGCCAACCAGTTGCCGTGGCGAGCTTGGTGGCTAGCTCCTTCACGAATACGGAATCAGCTTGCTGAGCAGAGACACCAGTAGGCAGCGATACCGAAGAAGTGGTCAGCGCAACGTCGGTAATACCGGTAATCGGAACAGATGCGTTGAAATTGGATTTCGAGCCTAGCGCGGCGCATCCCGACAATGTAGCAATAACAATAGGAGTGAGTAGAAGAGAGAACTTCATTTTGGAAGACAGACTGTTTTAACTAGGATTTGGTATTCAATATAGGTGGTGTTCAGTACAAACTCGCTCCAAACTCCGTATCTTTGCCGCCCCGCCAGGGTGGTGGGCCGGCGCGTTTGCGCTGTGTATCAAACAAAAACGCGTTCCGGAGGCGGGCCCTGCGCCGGACGTGTACATGAGGGCCACTGCACAACACTATGGCAGAAGTAGTAGACAATTTCGACTGGGACAACGTTGGAGCCAGCGGCTTCGGTGGTAACTATACCGCTGAGCAGCGCGCCGAAATGGAGCAGATGTACAGCGACACGCTGACCACTGTCCAGGAGGAAGAAGTAATCAAAGGCACCGTGGTAGGCATCACCGACCGCGACGTAATCCTGAACATCGGCTTCAAATCCGATGGTTTGGTGCCCCTGTCGGAATTCCGCGACCTGACCGACCTCAAAATCGGTGACGAGGTAGAGGTGTTCATCGAAGACCAGGAGGATGCCAACGGCCAGCTGATCCTGAGCCGTAAGAAAGCCAAAATCAAGCAGGCCTGGAAGTCCATCTACGACGCTCTGGAGAACGACACCGTTCTGGAAGGCGTAGTAAAGCGTCGCACGAAAGGCGGCCTGATCATGGACCTGGACGGCGTAGAAGCCTTCCTGCCCGGCTCGCAGATCGACGTGAAGCCAATCCGTGACTTCGACATCTATGTTGGTCGTCGCATGGAAGTGAAAGTGGTGAAAATCAACGCCGCTTTCGACAACGTGGTAGTTTCGCACAAAGTCCTGATCGAGAAAGACCTCGAGAAGCAGCGCGAAGCCATCCTCAACAACCTGGAGAAAGGCCAGATCCTGGAGGGCGTTATCAAGAACATGACCAACTTCGGTGTGTTCATCGACCTCGGCGGCGTAGACGGCCTGCTGCACATCACCGACATTTCGTGGGGCCGTATCGCTCACCCGAGCGAAGTACTGCAACTCGATCAGAAGCTGAACATCGTAGTTCTGGACTTCGACGAAGCCAAGAAGCGTATCAGCCTCGGCCTGAAGCAGCTGACTCCTCACCCATGGGATTCGCTCGGCGCCGACATGGGCGTTGGCTCGAAAGTGAAAGGCCGCATCGTGAACGTAGCTGACTATGGCGCGTTCATGGAAATCATCCCCGGCGTAGAAGGCCTGATCCACGTTTCGGAGATGTCCTGGAGCCAGCACCTGCGCAACCCGCAGGACTTCATCAAGCAGGGCGACGTAGTAGAGGCTCAGATCCTGACCCTCGACCGCGAAGACCGCAAGATGAGCCTCGGCATCAAGCAACTCAGCGAAGATCCATGGACTCGTGGTGACTTCTCCGAGAAGTATGCCATCGGCAGCAAGCACAACGGCCTGGTGCGCAACCTGACCAACTTCGGCCTGTTCGTAGAACTGGAAGAGGGTGTAGACGGCCTGGTGCACGTGTCGGACCTGTCGTGGACCAAGAAAGTGAAGCATCCTTCGGAAGTCGTGAAAGTTGGCGACCGTCTGGACGTAGTGGTACTGGAGCTCGACGTGAACAACCGTCGTCTGGCCCTGGGCCACAAGCAGCTGGAAGAAAACCCATGGGATACGTTCCAGACGGTGTTCACCCCCGGCTCGGTTCACAAAGCCACCATCACCGAGAAAACCGACCGTGGTGCCGTGCTCGAGCTGCCATACGGCATCGAAGGCTTCGCCTATCCTAAGTCGCTGCAGAAGGAAGATGGCTCGCAGGCTGAAAACGGCGAATCGCTGGACTTCCGTGTGGTAGAATTCTCGAAAGAGGATCGCCGCATCGTGCTGTCGCACAACGCTGTGTACAACCAGCAGGCTGAAGAAGAAGGCCGCGCTTCGAAGTTCACGAAGAAGAAGCCAGCCGGCGCTGCCGGTGCTTCGGCACAAGGCGAAGGTAAACTGAGCGACCTCAAGAAGCCCGCAACGGCTGAGAAGTCGACCCTCGGTGACCTGGACGCTCTGAGCGCTCTGCGCGACAAGATGATGGGCAACGAGCGTCAGGCTGGTGAGCAGAAGCTCTCGGGCAAGGCTGCTCCGAAAGCTGAGGCTGCCGACGCTGCTGAGGCTCCGGCCGAAGGTGGTATCCTGGCCAGCGTAACGGGTGCGGCTTCGGCGGCCCTCGACAAAGCCAAAGAAGTTGCCGGTGACGTAGTTGACTCGGTGAAAAGCGCCCTGTCGAGCGACGAAGCTGCTGACAAGAAAAACGAGGAGAAAGCCTAAGCTTCTCCCCCGTTAGCTTAAGAAGGGCCCCGGCGCAAGCTGGGGCCCTTTTTTTGTGGCCGGCCGCCCTAGCGCTTCGGCTGTGGCTTGGGGCCGGGCCGGGTGTTTGCCCAATTGGGCAGCTGCAAAGCAGGTGGTCTGTAGAAAATTTTCCGCACGATGCCAGCCACTTACCGCGCTGATTGCGAAAACCTGGCGCCTAACCTTGGCAGAAGCCGGAATATGCTGTATGTTTGCATCCTCAAAGCCCTGGTGACGTGACCGAGCGGCTAGGTAGAGGTCTGCAAAACCTCGTACAGCGGTTCGAATCCGCTCGTCACCTCTAGTTCAGCAACCCCCGCTATAGCCATCCGGCTGGTAGCGGGGGTTGTTTCGTTATGGCGAAGGCGCAACTTATTGTTTCCACAGAATCGTTGCGTATCCTGCCGGCTTACCCGCCCGCAGCCAGCTACTGGCGCTGGATTCAGACTTCAAGCAGACCTCAGGCATTACTTCGTATTCAATGAAAGCAGTCTTTTCTCGCTGGGCGCTGGTGGCTGCGCTGGCTACGGCTCCGCTTGCCCAAACGGTAGCCCAAGTGGCACCAGTACCGGTCGACACTACCCGCAAGTTTGAAAACCCCGGCGGCGTGCCGGCCGTCGTGAAGCAGCCCTGGTACAAAGGCAAGCTGGTGAAAGCCACCATCGTGCCGGCTGTGCTGATCGGCTATGGCGCCTACACGGCCGGGGGCGGCGGCTTCTACACCAACCAGGAAGCCCGCCGCGACATTCAACGCCTGTTCCCGACCTACCGCACCCGCCTCGATGACATCCTGATTCTGGCGCCGTACGTGGAGCTGGGCGTGGTGGCGCTGGCCGGCGTGGAGTCGCGCAACGACCGGCTGAACGTGGGGCTGGTGGTGCTCAAGAGCGAGCTGTTCATGCTCGGAACGGTCTTCGCCGTCAAAAATATCACCCGCAACCCCCGCCCTGATGGCTCCGACAACCAGTCGTTTCCGTCGGGGCACACGGCGCAGGCGTTTCTGGCCGCAAGCATTGTGCACACCGAGTTCCGCGACAAAAGTCAGTGGTACGGGGTGGGCGCCTACACTATTGCGACCAGCGTGGCGGCCCTGCGCATGATCAACAACAAGCACTGGCAGAGCGACGTGGTAGCGGGGGCCGGCTTCGGCATTCTGGCGGCGCACGTAGGCTACCTCACGCACCGCAACCGCTGGGGCCGCAAGCCGGGCCTGCCCAAAGGCATGAGCCTGACGCCAACGTGGCAGCCCGGGGGCGGGATGGGTATGGGTATGGTCTGGAACCTGCAATAGCCCTCAAATGGCCGTACCGCGCATCGGCCAGAAATACGTGTTTGACACCTTGCTATTGATGCCGATACGCCTGCACGAATGGCAGATGGCCGCGTAGAAAGCTCTGGACTTTCTTTGCTGGCGTCATGTGGTGGATCTACGCGTTACTATCGGCCTTCTTCGCGGCCCTGACGGCCGTGCTGGCTAAAATCGGGATTCGGGGCGTCGACTCCAACCTGGCTACGGCGGTGCGCACGGCGGTAGTGCTGGTGCTGGCCTGGGGCGTGGTGTATTTCCGCGGTGGGCTGGCCGAAGTGCACACGCTCACCCGTACCAATCTGCTGTTCCTGGGACTGTCGGGGCTGGCTACCGGGCTGTCGTGGATGTTTTACTTCCGGGCGTTGCAGCTCGGCAGCGTGTCGCAGGTGGCGCCGGTAGACAAGCTGAGCGTGGCGCTGGCCATCGGGCTGTCGGTGCTGTTTCTGGGCGAAAAGCTGACGTGGCAGACCGGGCTGGGAGCGGGCCTGATAGTGGCGGGTACGCTGGTCCTGATTCTGAAGTGATGCGCCGGGAGCCTGATCCGGCACGGCCTCCGACGGCGCTGCCCGGGTCGGGTGGGGTAGAGGGTGCATTTTTTTATCCTGCGTTGAATTCTTGCTATATAGGGCAAGTGATTGATAACCTGTTGGTAAGCCCGGCGGAGGCGTGCTGGGGGTAAAAACCGGTGGGTGCTGGCATTGCAGGCTCAAATCCCTACATTTAACTCCAGCGTACAATCCGCTCGACTCTGTTTCCACCCCTTTCGTTTTTATGAAGATTATTGACCTCCGCACCATGCGCGGGCCCAGCTTTTGGTCCGTCAAGCACTACAAGCTGATTGTTCTGAAAGTAGATATGCAGGAGCTGGCCGACTCCTGGTCGAACAATTTTCCGGCCCTGGCGGAGCGACTGCCACAGCTGCTGCCCGAACTGGGCCAGCCCCAGCCCAACGAGGCCGGCAAAGCCGCCCACAAGCACCCGCCTCTCACGGCCGAGCAGCTACAGGACGGTGAACCGCTGGGCCACGTAATTCAGCACGTGGCGCTGGCGCTGCAGCGCATGGCGGGCATGCCCGTGTACTGGGGCAAGTCGTACCCGGCGCATCAGGAAGGGGTGGAGTTTGTGGTGTTCAGCTACCAGGAGGAGCGCGCCGGCCGCATGGCCGCTGAGGCAGCCGTGCAGCTGGTGGAAGACCTCTGCGAGGGCCGCGACGTGAACGTGAAGGCCATTGTGGACGAACTGCACGAAATCCGGGAAGAAGAGTTTTTCGGGCCCAGCACCTGGAGCATTGTATCGGAGGCGGCTTCGCGCAACATCCCGTACATCCAGCTCAAAAACAGCAGCATCATCCAGCTCGGCTACGGCGTCAACCAGAAGCGCATCTGGGCCACGACCACCAGCTACACCTCGCACGCCGGGGTGGAGGTAGCCGGCAATAAGAACCGCACCAAGGCCATGCTCAAGGATGCGGGCGTGCCCGTGCCTAACGGCACCACCGTTTACTCCGAGGATGGCCTGCGCGACGCCGTGGAGGAGCTGGGCTTCCCCATCGTGACCAAGCCGCTCGACGGCAACCACGGCAAGGGCGCCACCATCCGCATCATGAACTGGGACGATGCCGTAGAAGGCTTCAAGGCGGCCCAGAAGTACTCCCGCGCCGTTATCGTGGAGCAGTTCATCCAGGGCGACGACTACCGCATGCTGGTAGTGGCCGGCAAGCTTATAGCCGTGGCCAAGCGCACCCCAGCCGCCGTGCGCGGCGACGGCAGTAGCACCATCCAGCAGCTGATTGATAAGGTCAACGAAGATCCGCGCCGCGGCTTCGGCCACGAAAAGGTGCTCACCAGCATCAAAGCCGACCAGCACACCATCGACCTGCTCAAAAACCAGGCCCTGACGCTGGACAGCGTGCTGCCAGCCGGCCAGGAGCTGTACCTGAAAAGCACCGCCAACATCAGCACCGGTGGCACCGCCACCGACGTGACCGACCTGGTGCACCCCTACAACCTGCTGCTCGCGGAGCGCGTGGCCGGCATCGTGGGCCTCGACATCTGTGGCATCGATCTGCTGACCTCTGATATTGCCATTCCGCTCAACGAAACCCGCGGCGCGGTGATTGAGGTGAATGCTGCGCCCGGCTTCCGGATGCATATTTCGCCCACCGAGGGCCTGCCGCGCAATGTGGCCGCTCCGGTAGTGGACATGCTGTTTCCGCAGGGCAGCACCGCCCGGATTCCGATTTTTGCCGTGACCGGCACCAACGGCAAAACCACCACCACGCAGCTGCTGGCGCACATTGTGGCCTCCAAAGGCTACAAAGTGGGCCACACCACCACCAATGGCATCTACATCCAGGGCGTGCAGCTGCAAAGCGGTGACTGCACCGGCGGCCAGAGCGCCGAGTTTGTGCTGAAAGACCCGACCGTGAACTTCGCAGTGCTGGAAACGGCCCGCGGCGGCATGCTCCGCTCGGGCCTGGGCTTCCATACCTGCGACGTGGCCGTGGTAACCAACGTGGCGGCCGACCACCTGGGTATGCGCGACATCTACACGGTGGAGGAAATGGCCGCCGTGAAGGGCGTGCTGCCCCGCACGGTGCGTAAAAATGGCTGGGCCGTGCTCAACGCCGACGACGACCTGGTGTACGCCATGCGCGAGAAGCTGGAGTGCCGCGTGGCTTTGTTCAGCATGAACGAGCACAGCCCCCGCATCCGGGAGCACGCCGAAAACGGCGGGCTGGCGGCCGTGTACGAGGAAGGCTACATCACCATCTACAAGAACAGCTACAAGCTCCGCATCGACCGGGCCGCGGAGTTCCCGATTACGCTGGGCGGCCGCGCTACATTCAACATCGAAAACTCGCTGGCGGCGGCCCTGGCCTGCTACTGCTACGGCTTCGATAAAGACGACATCAAGCTGGCCCTGCGCACGTTTGTTCCCTCGGCTACCAAAACGCCGGGCCGCATGAACGTGTACAAGTTCCCGACCTTCGAGGTGATTGTGGACTACGCCCACAACACCCACGGCATCGAGAAATTCGCCCAGTTCCTGGACGCCACCGAGGCCACCCACAAAGTGGGTGTCATCTCGGGCCTTGGCGACCGGCGCGACGAAGACACGCTGGGCTTTGCGCGCATCGCCGGCCGCATCTTCGATGAGATTGTGCTGCGCCAGGACCGCGACCTGCGCGGCAAAACGGCGGAGCAGCTGAAGGAAATCATGGAGCGCGGCCTGCGCCTCGATACGCCGGACCTGCCCATCACCTACATCGAAAACGAGATGGACGCCATCGACCACGTGCTGGCCACCGCAAAGCCGGGCTCGGTAGTCGTGATGTTCACCGAGAACATCAAGGCCACCCTGAAAAAGCTGGATGATTTCGAGGCTTCGCTGGCGCAATAGCCTGACCCGCGCAGTCTGCCTCTGGCAGCAGAAAAAAGAGCGCCGACCTGATGGTCGGCGCTCTTTTTTATTCATGCGAATAAGGCACTTGATTATAACCAGGTACTTACGAGCCGACGGGATGAGCTGCCCATTCCTGCTTCGTGATTTCAAACACGAAGTTCAGCTTGGATGGCTCCCCGTAGTACGCCACTTCCTGCTCGGCAACTTTGCGGGCCCCCAGGCGCTGGATGGCAATCTGCGAGCGAACGTTTTCGGCCCCGATATGAAAGCGGACGGTATCCACGAATTGAAACGCGTAATCCAGAAGCAGCCTTTTCACGGCCAGATTGATGCCCTTGCCCCAGGATTGGGTGCCGTAGAAGGTGTAGCCGATGAGGAGACTGTTGTCTTCGGCGCTGTAGTCGTAGAGGCGGGTGCTGCCCAGAGTGGCCCCATTGGCCTTGTTCACGATTTTGAAAGCGCCCTGGCTCTGGATGGCGCCTTCGAAGAAGTTTAGAAACACCGGCCGCTGCCACCGGTCTTTGTTGGGGTGCTGCTCCCACACTCTGGGGTCGGCGGCAACGGCGTACAACTCGGCAAAATCAGCTTCCTGCAGCGGGAGCAGCCGCAGGGAGTCGGTTTCCAGCGTGGGCTGCAGGGAAAAGGGCGTCGTCATGGGGCAACGTATCTGCTTGGAATGGTGGGCGAAGTGTCACGGCCGGCCAGTTGCCGGCGGCTGAAACCGGGCGCTTTCTGAAACGAAAAAGCGCCGGCCAGTAGACCGGCGCTTTTGAAAAACGCGTGGTAGCGGCTCGTGGCTGCCTATTTCAGCGTGAACGTCGTCTTGCCGATCATCACGCCACCTTCGTACAGCTCGATGGTGTGCAGGCCCACTTTGTAGGCGGCACCTTTGGCGTACAGGAATTGCACAGGCTGGCGGGTGTTGTCGTACACGAGGTCCTGCTTGGCGGTGTAGAAAGCTTCCGAGCCGTCGATCATGAACGTGCCGCCGCCGGTGCTCAGGTTGTAGAGCGCGGCGCCGTCGGGCTCAATCAGGCGCAGCATGATCTGCTTGGTTTCCTTCGGCGATACGTCGTTGCGGGCCAGGTTGAAGCTGATTTTGATTTTCTCGACGCGCTTAGCCTTGAACTCGTTGTCGTCGTCGTCCTTCTCCTTGTTGCGCGAGTTCACCACGCCCACCCGGATGTTCTCGGCCTGCAGGCGCGAGGCCACGGCCACTTTCTCGGTCAGCTCCTGGTTGGTGCGGGCGATGGTCGTGATGGTATCGGTGAGCTTGTTCTGGCGCTCCTTCAGCGTGGTAGCCTCGGTGTAGAGGGCCTCGTTGTCGGCTTTCAGCTGGGCAATTTCGTCGTCCTTTTTGCGCAGTTGCGACTCCAGATTCTGGGCGCGGGCCTTGAAGCGGCGCTGCTCGGCCACCGAGAAGCTGCTCGACTTGAATGAGCGCAGCTTCAGCAGGTCGGCGTTGATAGAGGCGATTTTAGCTTCCAGCGAGTCGTTCGACAGGCCCATGCTCTGCACTTCCTGGCTTTGGCGCTCGAAATCGGCCTTCAGCTTCTCGTACTCGGCGATTTGCGTTTTCAGCCGATCGTCCTTTTCTGCTACCTGCGTGGTGAGCTGCTCATTCTCCGCGCTTTTCTGCCGGTTCATCCAGTACAATACGCCGTTGATGCCCAGCAAGACCAGAAACAGGGCGGCAATGAGCAGGATACGACTGTTGTTGCGGGGTTCAGGGCTTTGGGTTGGTTCCATTGCGAGCGGGGTTAAATGAAGACCGGCTGGGCCGGTGCGTGCGTTACCTTTACGCACAAACAAACGAAAATTTAAAACAAAACCGGTTTTGCTGCCGGCCAGCAGTGCCCCAAAATGTACGGAACGCCTATGAAATCTGCCGTTTCCTTCGACGAAAACTACTGGCGCGGCCGCTACGCCACGGGGCGCACTGGCTGGGATGCCGGAGCCGTAACGCCGCCTTTGCGCGATTATTTCAATCAGCTGGAGCCCGATTATGCCCGCCGTATCCTCATTCCGGGGGCCGGCAACGCCTACGAGGCTGAGTACCTGCATGGTCTGGGCTTCTCGCAGGTGTTCGTGGCCGATCTGGCGCCGGAGCCGCTGGCGGCCCTGCAACAGCGCGTACCCGGGTTTCCGGCGGCCCACCTGCTGCAGCAGGATTTTTTTGAGTTGCCGGCCGCCCCGCCCTACGACCTGATAGTGGAGCAAACCTTCTTCTGCGCCCTGGCCCCGCACCTGCGCCCCGCCTACGCCCGCCAGTGCGCCCACCTGCTTCGGCCCGGCGGCACGCTGGCCGGCCTGCTCTTCGATACCGACTTCGGGCCCGCTACGGAGCCGCCCTTCGGGGGCACGCGCGAGGAATACCGGGCGTATTTCGAGCCGTATTTTGATTTCGTGCATTTCGATACGGCCACCAACTCGCTGCGGCCCCGACAGGGGCGGGAACTGTTCATCAGTTTGCGGCGCAAGCTGGTGCTGTAGCATAGGCTTCAGCCTGTGCCGGCTAGGGTGCCGAAAGCACTTGGTTGGTGCAGTCGGTGCGCAACCGGGGCTTCCGTTTACCTTTGCGGCTGTTTCACCTGCTTGTGCGCTGTTTGGCACAGGCTAAAGCCTACGCTATATGATCAACCAACTCGCCAACGCGCTGCCCCACTTCCGCAACACCAACTCCGGCCAGTTTTTCCTGATGGCGGGCCCCTGCGTAATCGAAGGCGAAGACATGGCCCTGCGCATCGCCGAGAAGGTGAAGCACCTGACTGACAAGCTGCAGATTCCTTACATCTTCAAGGGCTCGTACCGCAAAGCCAACCGCAGCCGCCTCGACTCGTTCACCGGCATCGGCGACGAAACGGCGCTGCGCATTCTGCAGAAGGTGGGCCGCGAAATCGGGGTGCCTACCGTGACGGACATTCACGAATCGGACGAGGCGGCGCTGGCGGCTGAGTACGTGGACGTGCTGCAGATTCCGGCCTTCCTGTGCCGCCAGACCGATCTGCTGATTGCGGCCGCGAAAACCGGCAAGGTGGTGAACGTGAAAAAAGGTCAGTTCCTGAACGGCGAGGCCATGCAGTTTGCCGTGGATAAAGTGCGCCAGTCCGGCAACGAAAACGTCATCCTCACGGACCGTGGCAACTCGTTCGGCTACTCCGACCTAGTGGTGGACTTCCGCAACCTGCCCGCCATGCAGGCGTTTGGCGTGCCCGTGGTGATGGACGTGACCCACTCGTTGCAGCGCCCCAACCAGAGCAGCGGCGTGACGGGCGGCCAGCCGGCCCTCATCGAAACCATTGCCAAAGCCGCCATTGCCGTCGGCGCCGACGGCTTGTTCATCGAAACCCACCCCACGCCCGCCACGGCTAAGTCCGACGGCGCCAACATGCTGGCCCTCGACCAGCTGGAAGACCTGCTCATCAAGCTGACCCGCGTGCGGGAGGCCATTCGGTAAGTCCGTTTTTCGGGATTCGGTTTTCGGGGTTCTGGATTGCACTGAAAACGGCTCATAGAAAACGAACTACGAAAACCGAATCCCGAAAATCGAAATCAAGCCCCCAGCCGGCGGGTGCGTTCCAGCAGCTTGTCCAGGGTGTTGTTGAAGCGCAGGCGGAAGTGCTGGCGGGGCTGGTTGCGGCGGAAGAACACGAGGCCGATAAAGAACAGGTCGATAGTCAGGCGCACCTCTGGGTGTTTGCGGATGACGTTCCAGGCCCGCTCCATGTCCCGCGACCAGTGAATATCGTCGAGCACAAACACGCTCCGCTCGGTGCGGTGGGGCAGGCACTGCTCGAAGTAGCGCAGCGTGGGCTCGTAGCGGTGGTTGCCGTCGAAGAAGGCGAAATCCAGCGGGGCCGGCAGCGCCGCCAGGGCAGGGGCGAGGGTGTCGTCGAGGTTGCCTTCCACCAGCTCGATGTTGCGCAGCTCCAGCTGGGCGAAGGTTTCGCGGGCCACGGTGGCCGTGGCCGGGCAGCCCTCAAACGTCAGCACGCGGCTGCGCGAGTCGGCCGCGGCCAGGTAGGCGGTGGTTAGGCCCAGCGAGGTGCCCAGCTCCAGAATGGTGCGCGGCTGGAAGTGATTGACCAGCCGGAACAGCAGCTGCGCCAGTGGGCGCGGCTTGGCGGCCGTGCGGGCAATGTCCTGTAGGCGGCGCTGCCGGCCCGCGCCGGTGTGCGAGCCCGCCCCAAAGTCGCGCACCTGAATGGTCTGGGGGCTGCGCTGCAGCTCCTGGCGCCGCTGCTCAATGGCCTCAAACGCCGCAAACTGCCCGGTGTGGTTGATAACGTAGGCGTAGAGCCCGAACACGAAGGGCGAGTGCAGGCCGTGGGTGTTGCCGGAGCGCGCGAGAAACCGAAGGTAGCTGAGAGCCTGAAAGACCAAAACAGAGTGTAGTTGATACCAAAGGCAAAGAACGTCATTCCGAACGGAGTGAGGAATCTTACAGGCTGGGTAAATGCTTCTACCAGACCAGCGAGAGTCCTCATTCCGTTCGGAATGACGTTCTACTTATTCAGTCAGCAAGTTATTCAGTCAGCAAGCGCTAGTTCAGGCGGTACGGCACCACAAGCGTGAATTCCGGGATTTCCACCTCGAAGGTGCTGCCATCGGCCAGCCGCTCCATGTCGTAGGTGCCGCGCATCTTGCCCAGCCCCGACTTCAGGTTGCAGCCCGATACGTACTGGTGGGCCTCGCCGGGCTCAAGCACGGGCTGCTGGCCTACCACGCCGTCGCCCTCCACTTCGCGCACCACGCCGTTGGCGTCGTAGATGTACCAGTGGCGGCGCAGCAGTTTCACGGTGTACTCGCTGTTGTTGCGAATATCAATCTTGTAGGCAAATACGTAATGCTCCTGGCTAGGGCTAGAGTAGTCGGGCAGGTAGTTGGTCGTGACGCTCACGGTGACGCCCTGCGTAGTGGTCGTATTCATGGCTGCTGTGCGGGTGTGGGTGAGACTAACAGACGAGGACAGAAATTGGTTTATTTACGCAGCCGGCCACCAGGATGGCGTACTTACCCCGCAAAATAATTTTTCCAGAGGATGAATGTAAAGATAGAAGAGAGCTGGCGCAAAGTATTACAGCCCGAATTTGAGAAACCGTACTTTCCGCATCTTATTGCCTTTGTGCGAGGCGAGTACGCCACGGCCACTGTGTATCCGCCCGGCCCGCAGATCTTCCACGCCTTCGATGCCTGCCCGCTGCCGCAGGTGAAGGTGGTGATTCTGGGCCAGGACCCCTACCACGGCAAGGGCCAGGCCCACGGCCTTAGCTTCTCCGTGGCCGACGGCATCCGGACGCCGCCTTCGCTGCAGAATATTTTCAAGGAGCTGCAGGCCGACATCCCGGAAACACCCCCGGCGCCCAACGGCAACCTCGACCGCTGGGCCGAGCAGGGCGTGCTGCTGCTCAACGCCACCCTCACGGTGCGCGCCGGCGAGCCCGCCAGCCACCAGAAGCGCGGCTGGGAGCAGTTCACCGATGCTGTTATTCAGAAGGTATCCGAGGAAAAAGAGCACGTGGTGTTCATTCTGTGGGGCGCCTATGCTCAGAAGAAAGCCGAGCTGATCGACGCCCGCAAGCACCTCATCCTTAAATCGGCCCACCCCTCGCCCTACGCCGCCGACCGCGGCTTCTTCGGCTCCCGTCCCTTCAGCAAAACCAACGCCTACCTCCAGCAGCACGGCCTGGAACCGATTAAGTGGTAAACCCTTGTCATTGCGAGCGAAGCGAAGCAATCCTTCCTCTCTTTTGAGCTAAGCAACCCTAAGCAGAAAGCCCTCCGGCAGTAGTGTAGCACACTAACGCCGGAGGGCTTTGCTGTAAGGAAAGTGTCTGCTACTAGAGGAAGGATTGCTTCGCTCTGCTCGCAATGACAGTTAGTCGACGGTGCTGAACAGGCGGCTCCAGCGGATTTTGTGCAGGAAGTCGGCGTAGGGGTCAACCGACATCCAGATCAGCACGGCCTTGCCCACGATGTGGTCGGCGGGCACGAAGCCCCAGTAGCGCGAGTCCAGCGAGTCGTGGCGGTTGTCGCCCATCATAAAGTAGTAGTCCTGCTTGAACGTGTAGCTTTTCAGCGGCTGGCCGTTCTGCAGCAGCACGCCGTTGGCCATCGTCACGCCCTCGTTGTGCTCGTAGCGCATGATGATCTTCTGGTACATGGGCGTGTTCTGGGGCGTCAGCTGCACGGTCTGGCCGGCTTTGGGCAGCTGCAGCGGGCCGTAGTTGTCCTTGTTCCAGAGGTTGAGGGGCTGGGGCGTGCTCTGCGGATAGTCGGGATTGTTCGGGAACACGTCGGCTTCGGGCTGGCCGGCTTCGGCCTTGTCCTGCACCACGGCCTTCACGTAGGGCTGCTTGCGGAAGAAGTCGGCGGTGGCGGGCGTGGCGTCAATCATGAACGTGGGCTCCTGGGTGCCGAAAATCGGTTCCGGCTTGCCATCGGGCCGGTTGAAGTTGGTCACGTGCTGGTCCTGGAAGGCCTTGTACAGGTCGTCGTTGGGCTGGGGCACCTGCAGGAAGTAGCGGTTCTGGCTTTGCGGCGGGTTGGTCATCGGCTTGCCGTTGATGAACACCTGCGTATCCTTGATTTCGAGCACGTCGCCGGCCACGGCCACGCACCGCTTGATGTAGTTGGTGCGCAGGTCGGCGGGGTGCTGGCTCTCGAAGGGCACGTTGAACACCACCACGTCGCCGCGCTTCACTTCCGAAAAGCCCGGCAGGCGGTAGCTGGGCAGCTGAATGGCGTCGGAGTAGCTCTTGATGCCGGAGCCCCACAGCGTCTGGTGCGTGAGCGGAATCTGCAGCGGCGTCTGGGGCGTGCGGGCGCCGTAGTGCAGCTTGCTCACAAACAGGTAGTCGCCCACCAGCAGCGAGTCCTCCATGGAGGGCGTCGGGATGGTGTAGGCTTCGAAAGTAGCCCAGCGGATAAGGGTGGCGGCCACCACCGCAAACAGAATGGCGTCGCCCCACTCCCGGAAGAAGCCTTTTTTGCGGGCATTAACGGGTTTGCTGGAAGCGGAAGCCGCTTTCATGCGTTCTTCCCAGGACTGTTGTATGGCCATGATAGTGAAGCGAGAAATGGAGCAAAGGCAGCAGCCCGTGCCGGAAAGGTAAAGATAGGGGATGCTGGAAGCCGTGGAAGAGCTGCCGGAAAGTTGGAACGGCGGCACAAGCTAAAGCTTATGCTACATTTTCTACAGCCCCAGCAGATCCTTCATCCCGAACACGCCCTGATGGCCCGGCAGCCACTCGGCCGCCAGCAACGCGCCGTCCACGAACCCGTCGCGGGTATGGGCTTCGTGCTTGAGCTCCAGCGTATCGGCTTCGGAAGAATACGTAACGATGTGGGTGCCCACCACCGCGCCGGTACGCTCGCTGAGCACGGCCAGCTCCTCGGGCTGCTGGGCGGGCTCGTTGCGCCAGATGGTTTTGCTGGGGAAGTGGCGCAGAATAGCCTCAGCAGCCGTCAGGGCCGTGCCGCTGGGCTGGTCCACCTTCTGGGTGTGGTGGATTTCGCGCACCTGTACATCGTAGCCACCGAACTGATGCATTTTGGTGGCGATGTACTCGTTGAAGTGGAAGAACAGATTCACGCCCACGCTGTAGTTGGAGGCGTAGAACAGCGAGCCGTCGGTTTGCTGGCACAGCTCCACGGCCTCCTGGAAGTGGTGCAGCCAGCCCGTAGAGCCGCACACCACCGGAATCCGCTGGCGCAGGCAGGCTTGCACGTTGGCAAAGGCCGCGTCGGGGTGCGTAAACTCGATGGCCGCATCAACGGTAGCGGGAGTGAAGTCGGTAATGCTCAGCTTGGGGTTGGAGGGGTCGATGATGCCCACCACCTCGTGGCCACGGGCCACCGCGCGGGCTTCAATAGCGCGGCCCATTTTGCCGTAGCCGATCAGCAGAAGTCTCATGTTGAATGGTTGAATGGCTTACCGGATGGATGATTTACTGGATAGGTGACAGGGTGAACACAGCGGCCCCCACAATCAGCCAGTCAGTCGTCCAGCCGTTTGGCCATTTATTTAAAGGTTAAAGTCAGGCTGACGCCGGGGGCGGCGGCCAGCGTAGGCATCCGCAGCACGGAGGGCTCCCACTGCAGACTCAGGTCGTCGCTGATGTCGAAGTCGCGCAAATGGGCGTCCACTACGGCGTCGAGAATCTGCACGGCGTGGGCCAGCGCAATGTAGGCCAGGAAGGAGTCGCGCTGGCGGCGGTAGAAGTTCAGGCTGCGCTTCACCTCATCCGACGAGCGCAGGAGGCTGGAGCGCGGGCCGTTGTCCACGGTGTTGGGGTCGCCGTCGGTGCGGGCATTGAAGCCGTCGGCAAACTCGGTGTAGCGCT
This sequence comes from Hymenobacter yonginensis, assembly GCF_027625995.1. NCBI lineage: Bacteria > Pseudomonadati > Bacteroidota > Cytophagia > Cytophagales > Hymenobacteraceae > Hymenobacter > Hymenobacter yonginensis. The sequence goes on along the minus strand of NZ_CP115396.1, from coordinate 2,696,988 downwards.
GCTGATAAAAGATTTCGCCGTACACGGTGCCGCCCACGGCGCCCACAGCCAGCGGCACCTTCCACCAGCGCCCATTGTAGAGCTGGCCCGCGCCCGGCAGCAGCGCCGACAGCAGCCCGGCCTTGGTGGGCTTGGTCATCTTCAGCCCAAACAGCCGCGCCGTCCGCCGCACCGAGTCCGGCACCACAATGGTGCTGACCTGCGCCGAGTCCGGCCCAGCCGTGACGGCCGTCGGGGCCACATCGGTGCCGGAGGTTTGGGCATGCGCCTCAGAGGCCAGCAGCGGCAGAAGGAGCGCAGCAGCGGCCAGGGCCAGAGTACGAAAACGCGAGGTCATGCCCGTGGGGTTAAGCCGGCTGCAGGATGTGCAGGATGCGCTGCATATCTTCCACCGAGTCGAAGGCAATCTTGATTTCGCCGCGCCCCTGGGGGCCGGGCTTCACCAGTACGCGGCTGCCGAAACGCTCCGTGAGGTGGCGCTCGGTGCGGCGCAGCTCGGCTACCGGCACCTGCGGCGTGGCGTCCTGCGGGGCTTTGGCGTCGGCGGCGTCGGGCTTGGTGGCGGGGTTGAGGCCGGCGCGCACCAGCTGCTCCACGCGCCGCACCGACAGCTCCTCGGCCACGATGCGGTGGAACAAGTCCAGCTGCTGCTCGGGGTTGTCCACGCTGATCAGGGCGCGGGCGTGGCCCATGCTGATGGCCGTGTCGCGCAGCCCGATCTGGATGTCGGGCGGCAGCTTGAGCAGGCGCAGGTAGTTGGTTACGGTCGAGCGGTTTTTGCCCACCCGGTCGCCCAGCTCTTCCTGCTTGAGGTTGCATTCGCTCACGAGGCGCTGGTAGCTCAACGCAATTTCAATGGCGTTGAGGTTTTCACGCTGGATGTTCTCGATGAGGGCCATTTCCAGCATCTGCTGGTCGTCGGCCTTCCGGATGTACGCTGGAATAGTATCAAGGCCAGCCAGCTTGGAAGCCTGCAGACGCCGCTCCCCCGAAATGAGCTGGTAGGCGTTGGTCCCGATCTGGCGTACCGTCACGGGCTGGATGATGCCCTGCACCTTGATGCTCTCGGCCAGCTCCTGCAGCGCCTCTTGGTCGAAGTGCGTGCGGGGCTGGTAGGGGTTGGCCTCGATGTGGCCCACCGGAATCAGCCCGACGGAGTTCACAGGGTGCGGCACCAAGCCCAGCCGGTCGCTCTTTTTCTCGTAGCTGCCTTCAATCAGGGCGTTGAGGCCGCGGCCTAAGCCCCCGACTTTGCGCTTTACCGCTGCGGGAAGCGCAGCCGGAACGGATTTCTCTTCTTGCTTCTCTGACATACCTGCAAAGTGCTTCCCGGCACAGGCGCCAGGCAGCGGGATTCAAAAATACACAAACGCGGGGGAAGGCGACAGAAAAATGTTCCACGCCCCGTAAAAATCGTGGAACGCTCAGCTGCTCTGCAAAGTATGTCCATAGCGCGAAGCTTTAGCTTCGTGTGTTGCCAAGCGGGTAGCATTACGCCAGCCCAATGTTTGCTGCGCAGCGATACGCGAAGCAAAAGCTTCGCGCTACGGGCATCAACCAAACGAAAACGGCCGGTGAAACTCACCGGCCGCTCTCAAACTACTGTTCCCAACGCTACGCTGCCGCGTCTTCGGCGGCTTCGGAGGTGCCGGCAGCTTCCACGTTCTTTTCCACGATTTCGCGGGCCAGGTTGAGGTAGCTGATGGAGCCTTTGCTTTCGGCGTCGTGCAGAATGACCGGGATGCCGAAGCTCGGCGACTCGCTCAGTTTCACGTTGCGCGGGATGATGGTATCGAACACCAACTGCTGGAAATGCAGCTTCACTTCCTCTACCACCTGGTTGCTGAGGCGCAAACGCACGTCGTACATCGTGAGCAGGATGCCCTCGATTTCCAGGTTTTCGTTGAGGCGGCTCTGGATGATCTTGACGGTGTTGAGCAGCTTGCCCAGGCCCTCCAGGGCGAAGTACTCGCACTGAACCGGGATTATCACGGAGTGAGCGGCCGTGAGGGCATTCACCGTGATGAGGCCCAGCGACGGCGAGCAGTCGATGATGATGAAGTCGTACTGATCAGCCAGCGGGCGCAGGGCGTCCTTCATCTTCTCCTCCCGGTTGGGCAGGTTGATCATCTCCACCTCGGCGCCTACCAGGTCGATGTGGGAGGGCATCAGGTCGAGGTGGGGCAGGATGTTGGTTTGCAGGATAATATCCTGGGCATTGATGCCATCCACCATGCACTCGTAGATGCTGTTCTGGATATCCTTCGGGTCGAAGCCCACGCCGGAAGTGGCGTTGGCCTGCGGGTCGGCATCTACCAGCAGGGTCCGATATTCCAGCGCGGCCAGCGAGGCCGCCAGGTTGATCGAAGAGGTGGTTTTGCCCACCCCGCCCTTCTGGTTGGCTACCGCAATAATTTTACCCATGTGGTTGAGAGAATTATGAAGTATGAGTTATGAATGATGAGTTGAAAACCGGGTGCCTGGGCAGTCCAATTCAGCTCTCATAATTCATAATTCATAATTTTTTAAAAGGAAATGGTTTCGCCCACGGCCAGCAGCAGCAACTCCTTGCCGGCGGCCGTAGCCTTGGCCTTGGCTTCGTCGTGGTTGACGGCCAGGGGCGGGAAGGTGTCGAAGTGCATGCCGATGACTTTGCTGGCACCGGTCCAGTCGGCGGCTACCAGGGCATCGTCTACGCCCATCGTGAAATGGTCGCCTACGGGCAGGATGGCAAAGTCGAGCGTGTGCCGCTCCCCGATGAGCTTCATGTCGTAGGTCAGGGCGGTGTCGCCGGCGAAGTAGAAGGTCTTGCCTTCGGCTTTCACCACGAAGCCGGCCGCCAGCCCGCCATAGGAGCCATCGGGCATGGAGCTGGAGTGGGCCGCGGCCACCATCTGCACCGTGCCGAAGGGCAGCTGCACGGTGCCGCCCAGGTTCATCTTGGTATCGGCTTTCAGGCCTTTGGCTTCAAACCAGGCCAGCACCTCGTACATGCCCACCAGCTCGGCGCCGGTGCGCTTGCCAATCTCCTCCACATCAGCCACATGGTCGCCGTGGCCGTGGCTGAGCAGGATGAAATCGGCTTCGATGCTGTCCACGTCCACGTCTTTGGCCAGCGGGTTGGGCCGAATGAAGGGGTCGAAGAGTACTTTGCTGCCACCGGCTTCGAGCAGGAAGCAGGAATGGCCGTAGTAGGTCAGGTTCATAGGAGGAAATGGCTGGCAAAACGGCAATAGGGCCGCAAACCTAGGATGGGATACCTTTGCAAATATACACTGTTTCGCCGTTCCCATGTTTCCGTTTTCGCGCCGTGCCGTTGGTTTTGCCCCGCTTCTGCTTAGCCTGCTGAGTTCCTGCGCCGAGCAGGCCCCGCCCACCGATGCGCGCCGCGTCTTCCGCTACAATCAGCCCGAGAGCCTGACCTCGCTGGACCCGGCCTTTGCCCGCAACCAGGCCAACACCTGGGCCGTCACCCAGCTCTACAATGGCCTCGTCGCCCTCGACGACAGCCTGCGGCCCAGCCCCAGCGTGGCCCGGCGCTACGAAATATCGCCCGACGGTAAAACCTACACGTTCTGGCTGCGGCCCGAAGTGCGTTTTCACGACGACGCGGTGTTTGCCGGCGGCAAGGGCCGGCGCGTGCTGGCCCAGGATTTTGTGTATAGCTTCAAGCGCCTGCTGGATGGGCCCACGGCCAGCCCCGGCGGCTGGATTTTCCGGGGCAAGGTGCTGGAAACCAGCCCTGGCGAGCCCTCGGATACGGCGTTTGTGGCCGTGAACGACTCCACGCTACGCATTCACCTGCGGGAGCCATTCATTCCGTTTCTGGGTATCCTGACGATGCCGTACGCCTACGTGGTGCCGCGCGAGGCCGTGCAGAAGTACGGCAAGGACTTCCGCGAGCATCCGGTGGGCACGGGACCGTTTGTGTTCAAGCAGTGGGACGAGGGCAACGCCATCATCTACCACCGCAACCCCAACTACTGGAAGAAAGACGCCCAGGGCCAGCCGCTGCCGTACCTGGATGCCGTGCAGATCAGCTTCATTCAGGACCGCAAAACCGAATTCCTGACCTTTATGCAGGGCAAGCTGGACTTCCTGAGCGGAATCCGCAGCGGCTCCCGCGACCTAATTATGTACCCCGACGGCACGGTGCGGGAAGACTTCCAGGGCAAGTTTCAGCTGCAGAAAGTGCCTTACCTCAACACCGAATACCTGGGCATGCAGCAGGACCCCGCCAACCTGCGCGGCGACAACGCCGAAACCGGCCGCGCCCTGCGCGACAAGCGCGTGCGCCAAGCCCTAAACTATGCCCTCAACAAGCCGGAGTTTCTGGCCTACTTCCTCAACAACGTGGGCAAGCCCGGCAACTCGGGCTTCGTGCCGGCCTCGCTGCCCTCGTTCAGCGCCGCGCTGGTGCCCGGCTACACCTACCAACCCGAGAAGGCGCGGGCGCTGCTGAAGGCCGCCGGCTACGGGCCCGGCAAGCCGCTGAAGCTGCGCCTGAGCACCGTGGCCGAAACCAAGGAATACTGCGAGTACTACCAGAAAAAGTGGGCCGAAGTGGGCGTGCAGGTGGAAATCGACGTGAACCAGGGCGCGGCCCACGGCGAGCTGATCGACAACGGCCGCGCCGCCTTCTTCACCCGCAGCTGGCTCGGCGACTATCCCGACGCGGAAAACTACCTAGCCCTGTTCTACAGCAAGAACTTCGCGCCCGCCGGCCCCAACAAAACCCATTTCAAAAGCTCCGCCTACGACCGCCTCTACGAGCAGGCCAAGCTGGAGCAGAACACCGAAAAGCGCTACGAGCTTTACCGCCAGATGGACCGCCTCATTGTGGAAGAATGCCCAGTGGTGGCCGTATACTACGACGAAGTGGTGCGCCTCACCCAAAACAACGTGCGCGGCCTCACGCCCAACCCCATGAACCAGCTGGTGCTGGAGCGCGTGCGCAAGCACTAGCTGTCATTACGAACAGAGCGAAGCAATCGAAGGGCAGCGCAGCTACTCCTTCCTCTCCGTGCTCTAAGCATGAATCGTGAATTAAGCAGAAAGCCCTCTGGCGTTAGTGTACTACACTATTGCCGGAGGGCTTTGCTTTAAGGAAAGTGTCTGCCACGAGAGGAAGAATTGCTTCGTCCTTCGTCCTCGCAATGAAAGGCCTATTCTACTGGTCGGCCGTGACGCCCAGGCCGTCGGTAATCTGCTTCTCGACGTAGCGCAGCAGGTTGGTGAGCTCGGCGGGGGCGCCCGACTCGATGGTTACGGCGGTGGCGGGGCCTTCGGCCTGCCGGATGCTGAGACTGGTGGCGGGCAGGTCGGTGGCGCCGTCGGAGTAGGTGGCGGGCAGCTTGGCGAAATTCATCTCCCGCGCCTGAAATAGGATGGTGTTCACCGTGGAAACCGAGATTTTGAACTCTCGCTTGCCCTCCAGCGGGGCATGCTGGAACCCTTCGTACTGCACGCGGCCGTCAGGGTAGATGGAGGCGGTGTAGTGCGGGCAGCGGCCCAGGCAGGGCGTGCGGCTGAAGATGATGGCCGGGGCCGCTGCAACCGGCGCGGCGGCTTTGGACTTCTGCTTTTTAGGCTTTTTGGCGGCCGTAGCCTTTTTGGCGGGCTTGGGAGCTTGCTGGGCCTGGGCAGCGCAGCCGCAAAGCGAAGCGGCCAGCAGGAGCGTAAGGAAATGGCGCATGGAGGTAAAGAAAAGAGGAAGAGTTGCTGCGGGGCAAGTTCCAAAAAGCGCACCAATTCGCCAGCCAACCTTCCTGAACAAGCGAAAAGGCCTTCTGCATGGAGCAGAAGGCCTTTTGGGCTGCCGGAGTCAGGTCAGACTACGAACGGCGGGTTGGCTTTTTCGGCTTGGGGACTACCGTGGCCGAGGTGCCGGCGTCAGCATCCGAGTCGGAACTGGCGGAGCGGTTGGTAGCGGTGTCGCGCTCTTGGGCGGCGCGCATGGCGTCCTGGAGGCGGGCACCGAAGCCGGAGGGCTTCTTGTCCTTGTTTTTCACCTTGTTGGCTTCTAGCTGCGCCCGGATCTTGGTGTCGTCCACGAAGCTGCGCGTGAGGGCCTGCTGGCCCAGCGTGGCAAGGTTGGACACCAGGTAGTACCAAGTCAGGCCCGAGGCGAAGCTGTTGAGCACGAACATGAACACCACCGGCATCAGGTAGCTGTAGAACTTCATCGGGCCCTGCATGGCGGCTGGGTTCATCTGGTTGCTCTGCCAAGTCATGAGCAGCGTAGATAGGGTCATCAGCACCGTGAACAGGCTGATGTGGTTGCCCAGGAACGGCACCATAAACGGTAGCTTGATCAAGTCGTCGTAGGTGCTCAGGTCTTTGGCCCACAGGAAATGTTCTTGCCGCAGCTCAATGGCGTTGGGGAAAAACTGGAACATGGCAAACAGAATCGGCAGCGTGAGCAGCTGAGGCACGCAGCCGCCCAGTGGGCTCACCCCGAAGCTGGAATAGAGCTTCATGGTTTCCTGCTGCACCTTCATCTGGTCATCGCCGGCCTTTTCCTTGATGGCGTCGATTTCCGGTTTCAGCACCTTCATCTTAGCCTGCGACACATACGATTTGTAGGTCAGCGGCCAGGTAACGAGCTTGATCAGGATTACCAGCAGTGCGATGATGATGCCGTAGGAGCTGATGAATTTCTCCAGCGTATGGAACACGGGCAGAATCACGAACTGGTTCACCCAGCGGAACAAGCCCCAGCCCAGATACACGTTGCGGTCAAAGCCGGGCGTCACGTCCTGCAGGATGGGCAGCGAATTGGGCCCGAAGTAGTAGCGGAAGCTGGCTTTGTCCTGCTGCACGTCGGCGGCCGGGATGCTGAGCGTGGTGCTTAGGGTTTTGATGAACGTGGTATCGGCCAGGTCTACCGTGGCGTTGAACTTGCCGTTCGAGAACTTGTCCTGGGCGATGATGCCGGCCACGAAGAAGTCGTGCTTGTGGGCGGCCCACTTCAGCGGCTCCGCAATGTCCAGTTCCTCGGGTTTCTCCGAGGCTTCGGTCAGGGCGCCGTGCTCATCGTCCACGAGGTAGTGGTTGATGGTGGTGTGGTTGCGGTTTTGCTTTATGTCTTGCTCGGTCTGGCGCACGCGGTCCACGAACGTGTACGTGAGCGGCTCCTGCGACATTACCTGCTGCAGGCCCGTAAACCGCAGGTCGTAGGCCATTTCGTAGGAGTTGTCAAGCAGCGTATATACCTGCTCGATCTGGCCGCCGGCCGCGCTGGCCACGAAGCTCAGGCGCTGGCCTTTCTTGTCGCCTTCAGCAAACGGCTGGGCGGCAGTCGGCTGGAAGTACAGATCCGACAGCCGCACGGTCTGGCCCGTGGTGGTGCGGAACTTGGTGTCAATCTGGGCGCTCTGGGCGTCGAGCAAATCCAGGGGCTTGCCGAAGAACGTCTTGTACTTGTTGAGGCGTACGGCCTCCACGCGGCCACCCTTCGAGGAGAAGGTTACGGTGAGGTTGCCGTTCTGCAGCTGGGTCTGCTGGGCGGTGCCCATAGCGGCGCCGGCAAAGGCACCCAGCGTGCGGGCGGCAGCAGCCGAATCAAGCGGAGCGGCTACGGCGGCGGCAGGGGTGCCGGGCCGGGCAGCGGCGGCGGTGGTGGGCTTGTCGGCAGGTGTTTCCTTCGGGGCCTCCGGCTTGAAGAAATACAGGTAGACAAGGAGCAAGGCCGCTATCAAAAACAGGCCGGTTGCTGAATTTCTGTCCATTCAGGTAAAGATGAGGGCAAAAAGAGGAATGCGTGAGTGGGCGCCGCCCGCAAAAATCCGGCAACGCTGCCGCAAAGGTCGGACTTGTCAGGTTAATATTTGCCGGTCGGCGTTTTTGGCAGGAGAAATGAGTGAAAAAGCACGTCATGCAGAGCGGAGCGAAGCATCTCGCCAGTGTGGTAACTGATTCTACCACACTGGCGAGATGCTTCGCTCCGCTCTGCATGACGTGCGTTTAGCTTACGCCTCCCCGGCTTACCCCTTCCGATACTGAATGGCGGCCTTCACAAACCGTACGAACAGCGGATGCGGGTTCTGGACGGTGCTTTTCAGCTCGGGGTGAAACTGCCCGGCCACAAACCACGGGTGGTTGGCCAGCTCCACCACTTCCACCAGGCCGGTGTCGGGGTTGAGGCCCGACGGAATCATGCCGGCGGCTTCGTACTGCTTCAGATACTCGTTGTTGAACTCGTAGCGGTGGCGGTGCCGCTCGCTGATGTGGTTGCGGCCGTAGGCTTTGGCGGCTTTCGAGTTGCGGCGCAGCTCGCAGTCGTAGGCGCCCAGGCGCATGGTGCCGCCTTTCAGGGTCACGGTTTTCTGCTCCTCCATCATGGCAATGACCGGATGCGGAGTCTGGGGATTCATTTCCGTCGACGACGCCTCGGCCAAGCCCAGCACGTGGCGGCCAAACTCCACCACGGCCACCTGCATGCCCAGGCAGATGCCGAAGAACGGGATGTTGTTTTCGCGCACGTATTTCACGGCCGCAATCTTGCCCTCGAAGCCCCGCTCGCCGAAGCCCGGCGCTACCAGCACGCCATCCACGCCGTGCAGCTGTTGGGCCACGTTCTCGGCGCTCAGGTGGTCACTCTGAATGCTGCGCACGGTGACCTTGCACTCGTTCTGGGCGCCGGCGTGCACGAAGGCCTCGATGATGGATTTGTAGGCGTCGGGCAGCTCCACGTACTTGCCTACCAGTGCGATGGTTACTTCCTCGGTGGGGTTTTTCAGCCGGCCCAGGAAGTCCTTCCACACGTCCAGATCGGGCTGGGCCGCGCCGCCCTGCAGCTTCAGCTTCTTGATAACCCGCTCGTCGAGGTGCTCCTTGAGCATGAGCAGCGGCACCGAGTAGATGCTGTCGGCGTCGAGGCTTTCGATAACGGAGTTGATGTTGACGTTGCAGAACAGCGCGATTTTGCGGCGCATCTCGGCCGGAATCGGGTATTCGGAGCGGCACACCAGGATGTCGGGCTGCAGGCCGGCGCTACGCAGGTCGCGCACCGAGTGCTGGGTGGGCTTGGTTTTCAGCTCGCCGGCTGCCTTCAGGTAAGGCAGCAGCGTGAGGTGAATGACGAGGGAGCTATTTTCGGGCAAGTCCCAGCGCAACTGCCGCACCGATTCTACGAAGGGCAGGCTCTCAATGTCGCCAATCGAGCCCCCGATTTCGGTAATCACCACGTCGAACTGCCCGGTCTGGCCCAGCAGCAGCATGCGCCGCTTGATTTCGTCGGTGATGTGCGGCACTACCTGCACGGTCTTGCCGAGGTAAGCACCTTCGCGCTCCTTGGTGATGACGTGGTCGTAGATGCGACCGGTGGTGACGTTATTGGCTTGGGAAGTCGGTACGTTCAGGAACCGCTCGTAGTGGCCCAGGTCGAGGTCGGTTTCGGCGCCGTCGTCGGTTACATAACATTCGCCGTGCTCATAGGGGTTGAGCGTGCCGGGGTCGATGTTGATGTAGGGGTCGAACTTCTGGATGGTGACCCGGAAGCCGCGGGCCTGCAGCAGCTTGGCCAGCGAGGCCGAGATGATGCCTTTGCCCAGCGAGGAAGTCACTCCACCGGTGACGAAAATGTACTTGGCCGTTGCAGCCGTGGGGGTAGGGGTTCGGTCTGGCATAACGGGAAACAAAGTTAGCAGATTCGACCGGGCCGGCGGGGTTGCAGGTTGTTTATTTTGGGGTAATGGCTCAGGCAAAAAGTACAACATCAACCTTAACCCACGCAAGCGGCTACGTGGAGGCAGGGCGGAAGCTAGGCCCAGCCAAGTCGGCAGAAAAAAGCTACCAGGGCGGCAGCCGTTCTGCTGATTTCCGTGCGCATCTTGCAGCTTATGTTCGTATCCGTTTTTCGTTTGCTGGCCGGGTTGGTATTGCTGCCGCTTGGGGTTTTCGCTCAATCTGCGGCTTCGGTTCCGGCACGCAGCGCGCCCAATCCGGCCTGGCTGGAGGCTTTGGTGACTACCTCGCCGGCGCTGCGCCAGCACCACGTGGGCGTGAGTGTGGCTGATGCCACCACGGGCGAGAAGCTGTATGAGCTGAACGCCGACAAGTACTTCACGCCGGCCAGCGTCATGAAGCTGTTCAGCGTGTATGCTGGCCTGCACCTGCTCTCAGACTCGGTGCCCGCCCTGCGTTACGTGGTGCGCGGTGACAGCCTGATCTTCTGGGGTACCGGCGACCCTACGCTGCTGCACGGCGACGTGCCCAGCCGCCGCGCCCTCACCTTCCTGCAAAGCCGCCCCGAAAAGCTGTTCTACGCCGCCATTCCCAGCGTGGTGCCCTACGGCCCCGGCTGGACCTGGGATGACTACAACTACTACTACCAGCCCGAGCGGGGCGCCTTTCCGGTGTACGGCCACACGGTGCGCTTCTACGGCACGGCCGGCCGCGCCATGCCGCGCATCTACCCGCGCTTCTTCGGCCCGCTTACCCAGGCCGCGCCGGTCGGCACCCCCAACCCCCAGGACGACCACGTGCGGCGCCTGGAGCTGGAAAACAGGTTTACGGTGTTTCCGGCTTCGAAAAACTGGGTCGACGAAACCCCCTTCCGCACCAGCACCGCGCTGCTGCAGCAACTGCTGCAGGATACGCTGCGCCGCCCGGTAGGGGTAGTGCCGTTCCGCATCCAACCCCAGGATAGCGTGCGCGTGGTGCACGGCCTGCCCGTCGATTCGCTGTATCGCCGCCTGCTGCGCGTGAGCGACAATTTCCTGGCCGAGCAGCTGCTGCTGCTGTGTTCCAGCCGCCTCGGCCCCGACTCACTCAGTACGCGCCGGCCCATCCGGGTGATGCAGAAGCTCTACCTCGCCAACCTGCCCGACGCACCCCGCTGGGTGGATGGCTCCGGCCTCTCGCGCCTTAACCTCATCACGCCCCGCACCATGACCAGCCTGCTGCTGAAGCTGCACCAGGAAGTGCCCGAAGCGCGCCTGCTGAGTTTGCTGGCGGCCGGTGGCGGCCAGGGCACGCTGCGCCGCCGCTACCGCCCGGTGGCCGGCCAGCCGTGGCTGTGGGGCAAAACCGGCACGCTCACCAACAACCACAACCTGGTAGGTTACCTGCGCACAAAATCAGGCCGGCTGCTCGCCTTCAGCTTTATGAATAACAACATGCCCGGCGACGATGCCTCCGTGCGCGCCGAAATGGAGCGCATCCTGACGCAGGTGCGGGAGCGGCTGTAGGGGAGCGTGCCAGACTCCTGCCGCCGTCGGATGCTACCGGCAGCTGGCAAAAATCAGAGTGGCTGACTACTTGAGCCAAGTTGCAGAGCAGGCCCTGCGGCTCTTTCAGTCGTCGGACCGGTAGCGGGGTGCACGAGGCGGCCGAGGCTGGCAACACGTGCCCGATGCGCCAACGAAGACCGGTCCGACGGCTAAAGAGCCGCCGGACCGGAGCCCTTGCCAATGGCCGCCATATCGTCCGCCACTTGGGTTAGCTACGGCGCGACCGGCAGCAGGCGGGCCAGTGTCGCGCGCAGCTCTTCGCCGTGTAGGTTGGTGGCCACAATGGTGCCGTTTGGGTCGAGGAGGAAGTTTTGCGGGATGGCCCGCACGTTGTAGAGCGGGGCCACGCCCTGCTGCCAGCCGCCCGGCGTCCAGAGCTGCTGCCAGGGCAGGTGGTCGTCCAGCACGGCCTTCAGCCAAGAAGCGCGGCCGCGGACCTCGTCCAGCGAGATGCCCACCACCTCGAAGTTGCGGGCTTTGAACTGGTTGTAATACTGAATCAGATTGGGGTTGTCGCGGCGGCAGGGGCCGCACCAGCTGGCCCAGAAGTCCACCAGCACGTATTTGCCACGGTATTCGGCCAGCGTCACGAGCTTACCTTCAGGTGTAGGTAGGCTGAAGTCGGGGGCGGCGGCGCCCACCGCCACCCGCTTCAGGGCCGCTACCTGCTCGCCGTAGGCCTGGCCCTGCGCCGTGGCTTTCAGGGCCTCGTCGAGGCCGGCAAACAGTGGGGCCACCACGGTGTAGCTCGGGATGGGGCCACCGATTTCCTCCACCGCGTCGAGGCTGACAAGACTGCCGGGGTGCGTTTTGATGAAGCTGACCTGCAGCGCCTGTATGGCCGGCTCGGTGGTTTTCTGCTGCGCATCCAGCCGCTGCACAATGCCGGACGCCTGACGCTTCTCGGGCGGTGTGGCGTAATACTCGCGCAGCAAAGCGTCCAGCGGAGCCCGCAGCGGCCGAATTTGCCGCTACAGCTGCTGGAAATCGGTGTTGAGCGGCCCGCCTGCGATAGTCGCGTTGCCCAGCGAGTCGGGGCTGGTGAAGCTGATCTGGCCTTTTTCCAGGTAGAAGAGGCAGTTGTCGGCCTGGCCGGTGAGCAGGCGCCGGCGCTTGCCCTGCTGCACCAGCACCAGCCGGCCGCGGGAGGGCAGCAGCAGGGTGCCCCGTAGCTGGAAGGCGCCGTTTTTCACGATGGCCGAATCGGTGATGGCGCCTTGGTAGGGTCCTTCGCGCCGCAAGAATACCTTGGCCGGACCGCTAAGCGGGCCCAGCTGGCCTTTGAGCACGAACGTGGCGGGTGCCTGGGCCTGCGCCCGGGCGAGGGCGCCGCCGCCCAGCAGCAGCGCCAATAACAGGGGAATACGATACATGGATGTGGTAAGAAAATAACGTTGCGCGGGCTAAGATAGAAACAGTTGCCAGGATGTGGAAAGGCCAGTGCGCGGCCTAGATGCGGCCCGGGCGTGCTGGCTATAAGAATAAACCCAGAATGGGAATGTCTGCCTGACACCCGCATGGTTGGTACGGAAAAAGAATAGCGTTCAACTGCAAAACAGCTGCGTTGGGCGAAACCATTCGGGCGGAGGCTCATAGTGGGAATAGCTTTGTCACAATGAGACACCAGCCGACCATAGTGTAACGGCGGCTTTGCTCTGATTTCGCTCTTCTTTTCCTGCTCCTATGCGCTTCGCTTTACTCTCTGGTTGCTCACTGCTGACCCTAGCCACGCTCGGCTTGCCGGCCGCGGCCCAGGCCCAGGCCCCCACCATCACCAGTTTCACGCCCGCTACGGCGGCCCCCGGTTCTACCGTGACCGTCACCGGCACCAACCTGAACGGGTTTACGGCCGTGCAACTGAACGGCCAGCGGGTGTCGGCTACGTCCAGCCTGCTGCTGCCGGCCTCCAGCCTGACCTTCGTGGTGCCGATTGCCGCCGGCTCGGGCAGCTTCGCCATCACCACGGCTGCCGGCACGGCCGTCAGCGCCACCAAGCTGGGCATCACGCGCACGTCGTCGTCGCAGAACTACCCCCAGGCTACTCCTTCGACAACTGGCACGACTGCTACCGGCAACTTTTCCACGCCCGTAGTCTGCGACCTAGACGCCGACGGCCGGCTGGAGCTGCTGGTCGGGCAGGGTAACGGCACTATGATAGTGTATGAGCAGACGGCCGCAAACGGCGCGTTCAGCACCACCGGCACCCTGCTCACCCTTTCCCCTAGTGGTACTATCGACGTGGGGAACTTCGCCAAGCCTACCGTCACGGACCTGGACAGCGACGGCCTGCAGGAAATTCTGGTAGGCGAGGAGCTGGGGAAAGTGCAGATTTATGAGCAGACCGCACGCACCGGCGCCGGGGCTCTCACCTTCGACGCGGGGTCCACGCTGTTCCCTAATCCTTATGGCGTGGTGACAACCGCGGGCACGGCCAGCGCCAACGCCGGCTCCTATGCCCGGCCCACCATCACGGACTTCGACGGCGACGGCCGGATTGACATTCTGGTGGGCGCCAACGACGGCACCATCCGGCGCTACGAGCAGAACACGCTCCGCGCCAATACCACGGCGGGCTTCACCGACCTGGGCAGCATCAAGCTCGGCGACGGCACCCCGCTGGATGCGGGCAGCGTGAGCAAGCCGCTGGTGACCGACTACGACGGCGACGGCAAGCTGGACCTGGTGGTAGGCACGCTGGCCGGTGCCGTGAAGCTGTACACGCAGACCGCCGTGAACCGCGCCACGTTCACCTTTGTGCGCGACCTGAGCACGGCCGGCACGGATGCCACGGTTATTAATATGGGCAACTCCGGTACCAATCCCAGCAATGTGAACGGCTACGCGGCCCCCGCCGTCACGGACCTGGACGGCGACGGCCTGCTGGATTTGTTTATCGGCAACGCTAATGGCTCTGTGTTCCGCTATGAGCAGAGCACCTCCGCCACCAGCCCCACCATCACGGCCCCGCTACCCGTCGTGCTGAAATCCTTTGGCGGCCAGGCCACGGCCGAAGGTGCGCTGCTGCGCTGGAGCACGGCGCAGGAAGTGAACAGCGACAACTTCACGCTGGAGCGCTCGGCCGACGGCCGCACCTTCCAGCCGGTAGCCCAGTTGCCAGCCGCCGGCAACAGCACGGCGACGCGCAGCTACCAGTACGAGGATGCTTCAGCTGAGGCCCGGAGCCTGACTACCAGCTACTACCGCCTGCAGCAGCAGGACCTGGACGGTACCGTTACTGTTTCGCCGGTGGTGGTGGTGCGCCGCTCGGGCAGCACGCAGGCAGTTGGTACGGCATCGCCGAACCCATTCAGCCAGGAGCTGTACGTGGCCCTGCCGGCCGGCACTGAGCCGCAGCCCACGCAGGTAACACTGACCACGCTGACCGGGGCCACGGTATACTCGGCCAAGCTGCTGCTGTCGGCAAGCCCGCAATTGCTGCCGGCCCTGCCGGAGCTGAAAAGCGGCCTGTATCTGCTGCAGCTCACCACGGCTACCAAGAGCACCACGCAACGTGTAGTGCGGCAATAGCAGTACTTTCTCAAACGCCAAACGGCCGCTCCGAGCTTCGGAGCGGCCGTTTGGCGTTTTTTCAGCCAGAAGGATTGAGTATTGATTACTCGCTACTAATATCGAACGACCCCACACTTTTTAATACAGCACCCGGAACTTGATGGTATGCTCCACGTCGCGCAGGGCCTGGATGACTTCGGGGGCGTACTGCTTGTCGATGTCGGTGATGACGTAGCCGATGTGCTCGTTGGTTTTCAGGTACTGGCCCAGGATGTTGACGTGGTGCTGGGCCAGCACGTTGTTGATGCGGGCCAGCACGCCGGGCACGTTGTGGTGAATGTGGATGAGGCGGTGGGCCTGCTGCTCGGGCAGCTGAATGTTGGGGAAGTTGACGCTCTGCTGGGTGTTGCCGGTGTTCACGTACTGCATAATCCGCTCGGGTACAAACTCGGCGATGTTGCGCTGGGCCTCGGCGGTGCTGCCCCCGATGTGGGGCGTGAGCAGTACGTTGGGCAGGCCCCGCAGCTCGCTCTCGAAGGCTTCCTGGTTGGTTTTGGGCTCGTAGGGAAACACATCCACGGCGGCCCCGCCCAGGTGGCCTGAGCGGAGCACGGCGGCCAGGGCCGGCACGTCCACCACGTGGCCGCGTGCATTGTTGAGCAGCAGCGCGCCGGGCTTCATCAGGGCCAGCTCGCGTGCCCCGATGAGGTTGGTGTTTTCCCGGCGGCCGTCCACGTGCAGGGTCACGATGTCGGCCTGCTGCAGCAGCTCGTCGAGGGTGCGGCACTTCACGGCGTTGCCCAGCTGCAGCTTTTCGGCCACGTCGTAGTAGAGCACCTGCAGGCCGATGGCCTCGGCCACCACCGACAGCTGCGAGCCGATGTTGCCGTAGCCCACGATGCCCAGCTTCTTGCCACGCACCTCAAACGAGCCCCCGGCCGACTTATCCCACTCGCCGCGGTGCATCTTGGGGTTTTTCTCGGGGATGCGGCGGGCCAGCATGATGATTTCGCCCAGGGCCAGCTCCACCACCGAGCGGGTGTTGCTGAACGGGGCGTTGAACACGGCAATGCCTTTTTTCATGCAGCCGGTGAGGTCAATCTGGTTGGTGCCGATGCAGAACGCGCCCACCGCAATGAGGCGGTTGGCGGCCTCCAGCACCCGCGGTGTCACCTGGGTTTTGCTCCGGATGCCCAGGATGCTCACGCCCTCGATGCGGGCGGCCATTTCGTCCTCGTCGAGGCCGCCGGGCACGCTTTCCACCTGGTAGCCTTCCTGGCGGAACAGCTCGGCGGCGCGCGGGTCGGGGTTTTCGAGGAGCAGGACTTTGATGCGGTTCTTGGGATACGAAAGGGTCATCGGGAGCTTGTTCTGGTAGAGAAATTCGTCGAAGGAGGGCAGCACTTCATCGGCGCGGGCCACCACGGCGTCGCGGGTCACGTTTTCGGTGAAGGCGTAGAAGCGGTCGGCCAAGCCGGCTTCCCGGATCTGGTAGTCGGTGTAGCCGTCGCCGAGGGCGTACACGGGGCCGTGCAAATCAAGCTGGCGCAACTGCAGGATTTTGCCGCCGTCCTGGCTGAGCGGGTTGGTGGCGTCGAAGCCCGTAATGCGGCCCTCGGCGTCGAAGGTGAAGGTGTTGGCCAGCACGTGGTCGGCGTCGATGCCGAACTCGGCCACCACCGGCTCAATGAACTCGCGGAAGCCGCTGCTCACGATGTACACCCGGCCCGGAAACTGCTCGAAGAAGCCCCGGTTGCGGCGGATGCTCTCCGACACCTTGCCCTTCAGCCGCTCCACCAGCAGCCCGATATGCTCGCGCTGGGCCGGCAGCAAAGCCAGTCGCTGCCGCAGCGACTCCGAAAACTTCAGCTCCCCGCTCATGCCCCGGTCGGTGAGGGCGCGGATGGCGGCTACTACTTCCGCCCGGTTGGGCTGGCCGGTGAGGGCAATGTCGGCCAGCTCGTCGAGGCCTTCCACCTGGGTAAACGTACTGTCGAAATCAATGATGAGGTAGGGGAGTGGTGCGGGGTTGTCGGGTATCATGGGGGCAAGGTAGGGGGCGGCGGGCAATAGCGCACAAGTCGGCCCCAGCCCATTCTACGATTTCCCAACCCACCGCGGCCCGGTTCAGACCTCGTAAAACTCCAGCGGCAGGCCGTCGGGGTCCTCAATAAAGGTGAAGCGCCGGCCCGTAAACTCGTCCGTCCGGATGGGTTCCGAGGCCACGCCGTGGGTGGTGAGGTGGCGCACGGTGGCTTCAATGTCCGACACGGCAAAGGCCAAGTGGCGCAGGCCGGCGGCCTCGGGCCGGGTAGGGCGGGGCGGCGGCTCGGGGAAGGAAAACAGCTCGATGACGTACTGCTCGCCCAAAGCCAGGTCCAGCTTCCACGACTGCCGGGCCTCGCGGTACACCTCCCGCAGGACGCGCAGCCCCAGCACCTCGGTGTAAAACCGTTTGGAGCGGGCGTAGTCGGCGCTGATAATGGCAATGTGGTGGATGTGAAGTAAGGGGATCATGAAGTGCGGAACGTTCAGTAGGGCAATATTGATGGAAAATCTTTTCTTCGTTTGGTAATCAATCAGTTTGGGCAGCATGAAAGCACTTTTCCTCCTTGCGGGAGTTCTGGCGGCAACCCAGCCTTTGGCGGCGCAACCGGCCCGGCCGTTTCACACCCTCGACGGCCGCACGCTCCGCCCCGCCGATATGGACCGCACCGTGCAGAAACTCCTGGATTCGGCCCGGGTAACGGGGCTGGCGGTGGCCCTACTGGAAAACAACCAGGTACGCTATCTGCGCACATTTGGCTACCGCAACGCTGCTGAAAAAGCTCCGATGGAGCCCTATACGGCTATGTATGGGGCGTCTTTGAGCAAAGCCGTATTTGCTTGCTTGGTTATGCAGTTGGTGCAGGCCGGCCAGCTCGACCTCGACAAGCCGTTGCACGAGTATGTGGGCCGGCCGATTCCGGAGCTACCTGGCTGGCAGGATCTGGCTGGTGATGAGAGATGGCGCAAACTAACGGCCCGCATGGCCCTCAGCCACACCACCGGCCTGCCCAACTGGCGCTGGATTGAGCCCGACAAAAAGCTGCGGTTTAAATTCGAGCCCGGGGCCCGCTACGGCTACTCCGGCGAGGGCCTGCAACTACTGCAAGTAGCGGTGGAAACCATTGCTGGCAAAAGCCTGCTGCAGCTCAGTGAAGAACGGTTATGGAAGCCGTTGGGCCTCGCACGCACCAGCTACGTGTGGCAGCCTGCCTTCGAGGCCAACTATGCGCTGGGCTACGACGAACAGGGCCAACCGTTGGAAAAGCGCCGCCGCGCCAAAGCCCAGGCCGCCGGTTCGCTCGAAACTACCCCCGCCGACTACGCCGCGTTTCTAGCCGCTCTTATGCAGGGCCGGGTACTGCCGCCCGCCGCGTTGGCCGAAATGATCCGCCCCCAAGTCCTAATTCCTTTCCGGGCGCAGTTTGGGCCGCTGGCTACGGTGGCCGCCCCGGACAGCAACCGCACCATTCAGCTGGCCTATGGGCTGGGGTGGGGTGTTTTTCAGACTGCATACGGACCAGCCTATTTCAAGGAAGGCCACGATGACGGCTGGGAAAACCACAGCGTGGTGTTTCCACAGCAGAAAAAAGCGCTGCTCCTGATGGGCAACAGTTCCAATGCCGACAAACTATTCCGGCCGCTGCTAATGCAGTTGCTTGGTGACACAGCTACGCCCTGGCAGTGGGAAAACTACGTGCCGTACAACTACACAGAAAAATAATCTGGCCGCTTACGCAATGCGCTTGGCGTCGCAGGCCGGAATCCACTGGTCCTGGTGGCAGCTGGTGCAGCGGGCCAGCTCGCCTTTGGCCAGCGTCTGGATATGGGCGCAGCAGGCGCAGGCGTGCTGGCCGGCCTGCTCCACGCGGTGGCGCTTGTCGGTTTTGCGCTCAGGCCAGATGGGTAGGCCGGGGCGCACGTCCTCATCGGCAAAGAAATAGATGCTGACCTCGCCGGTGGCCTCGATGTAGGCGCGGCGCACCTGGCCCAGGTGCTCCACCTGGCGCAGCCGCAGCTCCCCAAACAGCTCCTTCTGGGTGAGGTTTTGCTTGGTGAAGTTGGGTAGGTTGATTTCGCCATCCTCCACCAGCAGCACGGGTGCTCCTTCCAGCCAGTCGGAAAACTTCGGAAACCGCTCGGTGAGGCGGTTGAACAGCAGATACAGTCCGGAAATGACCACAAACACTACGGCCGCGTGCAGTAGCGGCGTATCGTGGTAGAGCATGGCGTCGCCGGCGGCCGAGCCCAGGGCCAGGATGATGCTCAGCTCGAAGATGGACAGCTGCCGCACCCCGCGCCGGCCGGTTACGCGTAGCGCCCCGATAATCATCAGATAAGTCAGCACGCAGCGCACCACCACTTCCAGCAGGAACAGCGGCGGAGCTTCGTCGGAAAGCAGAATACGGTTCCAGTCGAAGGGCTGGATATCGGCGGCAAACAGGGGCATGGGCAGAAGGCAGCGGGGCCGGATAAAAGCGGATAGCGTATCGGCACCCCGGCCCGATGGGGGTGCCATCGGGCCGGGGCACGCAACCGGTCTAACGCAAGGCCCGGCCCGGTAGTTGGGCCGGCGCGGCTATTCGGGCCAGTCGTGGGGGCCGGGCGGGGGCTGTAGGGGCAGCATGAGGTGGTAGGTGGTTGGTGCGAAGCCCATGGCCGCCCAGAACCGCTGGCCGCCCTCGTTGGGCACGGCTACCTGCAGTTCCAGATGGTCGGCGCCCTGCTGCTGCAGCCACTCGCGGGCCGCCAGAAACAGCTCCCGCCCGATGCCCAGCCGCCGGAAGGGCGGGCGCACCATGGTTTCGGCGATATAGCCGCGCCGCTTGTAGTGCAGGGCGGGGTTGCCGGGCTGGTAGAGGGCAATAAGTAGGCCGGCCAACCCGTCGGGCGCTTCGGCCACGAAAAACCGCGTTTGGGGCTCGCGCAGGCGGCCCAGCAGCACCTGCTTCAGCTCCACCTCGGCCCGGCGGTGGTACCCGAACACGGGGTGGTAGGGGGCGTGCGCGTCCATCAGCTCGCACCAGAGGCGGTACACAGCGTGCAGGTCGGAGCGGGTGGCCGGGCGGATAATCATGCAGTCGAACAGGACGTAAAAGCGGCAAGTTGCCAGAGAAATGCCGGAATTAAAGGCCTCGGGGCCGGAAAACCGGCCGGTTTTTCGGAAGGAGTCTGCTGCTAACCCCCGGCCCGCCGGGATGTTTGGGCCCCGCCACAGCGGCCACAAGGCGCTACGGTGGTGGGTAGCGCAGCCGACGCGCCTTGTGGTCGTCGTGTCCCCGGGCCTATATTTTCCGCTGAATCGGCCTTACTCCCCGGCGCGGAACGGCGGGGCCGGCAGACCCTGCTTGTTGTAAAGCGTGGCCGAGCGACTATTACCCCAGGCATAGCGCACGGCCACCGGATTTGGCACGCCGGCTGCCCGCAACACGAGGGCGCTGCCCTGCACTTCGGCGGTAGCCCACACAAACCGCCGGTCGGGCCCGGCTATGGCGAAGCTGCTGCGTCCGGCCCCGGCCACCGCGGCTGGCTTCAGCACTAGGCCGCCGCCGACGTTATCGAAGCGCACCGTGAGGCTGCCGCGGCCCGGCGTGACGCCCGCCACGGTGGGGCCCGAGGCCACCAGCGTGGTTTCGCCGTAGGCCAGGCGGCGGGCGGCCAGCGCCAGGCGGCGGCCTACGTCCAACTTATTGAGCGGGTGAATGTCGTTGACGTTGCCCAGATCCAAGGCGACGGCCATGGCTGTGCGCGGCACCGTGCGGCTCACGTAGCGCTGAGCCTCGCGCAGTTCGGCCCAGGCAGAAGTGGCAGGCTCCGGCGGGTCGGGCTGGTAGGCGGCCAGCTGCACGAACAGAAACGGCAGGGCCGGCTGCTGCCAGCGCTGGCGCCAGTCCTGAATCAGGGCCGGGAATAGCGTGCGGTATTGGGTGGCGCGGTCGGCGTTGCTTTCGCCCTGGTACCAGATGATGCCTTTCAGCGCGTAGGGCAGCAGCGGCGCAATCATACCGTTGAAGAGGGCCGTGGGCGCGTTGTTGGGGCCGCCGGCCAGCGGGTTGGGTGGGCGGGTGGCGGGGTCCTGGGCCAGGCGGTAGTGCCAGGCGCCGGCCAGCGGCACCGTGAGGCCGCCCACCACGGCCGACATATCCGCAGGCTGACCCCAGAGGCCGCCCCCGCCGCCGTTGTCGGTAACGCGCACGGCCACTACGTTGCGGCCGGCCCGTACCAGCTCGGCCGGCACTGTGTAGCGCCGCAGCTGGTCGTAGCCGCGCGTGCCTCCGATGGCGACGCCGTTAAAGAAAGTACTATCCTGGTCATCGACTTTGGCCAGGGTGAGCGTGAGCGGCTGGCCGGCGGCCGTGGCGGGCAGCGTCAGGTCGCGGCGCAGCCACACAATACCGTCGAGGTCGTGCAGGGCCGGCACCAGATTTTCCCAGTAGCCCGGCAGCGGCATCGTGGGCCAGTCGGTGGTGGAAAGGGCTGGGTCGGCCCACGACGGGCGGCCCGGCAGCAGGCCCTGGTCCTGGCCGGCGGGGCTTTGCTGCCAGGCGTTGAGGCGCGCGGCGTAGGCAGCTTCCTGCTCGGCAAACGAGCTGCTCTGTTGCTGCAGCGCCGCCACCGATGCCCGGAAATCGGGCAGCTGCTGCAACGCTTCGGCGCTAACCCAGGCTTCGGCCACGGTACCGCCCCAGTCGGCCGCAATCAGCCCCACCGGCACGTTGTAGCGCCGCAGCAGGTCGCGCCCGAAGTAGTAGGCCACGGCCGAAAACTCCGCGGCCGACTCCGGGGTGCAGGGCTGCCACTCGCCACCGGCCAGCTCGGCCTGGGGGCGCAGCTCGGGGCGGTTGGGCACCGCAAACAGCCGCAGGTTGGGGAAGCGGGCGGCGGCGGTTTCGGCGGGGCCGTTGGCGGCGCGGAGCAGCGTCCACTCCATATTCGACTGCCCCGAGGCCAGCCACACGTCGCCGACCAGCACATCGGTGAGGCGCAGGGTGTTGGAGGCCTGCACCGTCAGCTCGAACGGCCCGCCGGGGGCCTGGGCCGGCAGCGTGAGCTGCCAGCGGCCGTCGGGGCCGGCGGTGGCATGGGCCTGCGCTGCCCGGAACGCTACGCGCACCACTTCGCCCGGCTCGGCCCAGCCCCAGAGCGGCAGCGGCACATTGCGCTGCAGCACCATGTGCGAGCCCACCAGCCGCGGCAGCCGCACGGCAGCCCGGGCTGGCAAGGTCAGCAAAGCCAGCAGCAGGCTCGGAATCAGGAGAGGAGAAAAGCGGCGTAGAAGCATGATGGATGGCATATAAGGCAGGCCTGCCTGGTCGGATGCAGAAAGTGCCGACTCTAAAGTTCAATCGTACCCAAATACGCAAACACTCCGGGCCGGCTGCCTGAAAAGCCGCCAACCCGGAGTGTTTTACTGAAAAAACCGAAGCTCTTACGCTTCTGTGGTTTTGTGGCCTGAGATGCCGTACCACAGAATGTAGGCGTAGCACAGTACGGGCAGGATGAAGGCCCACCGCAGGGTGCTGGCATCGGCCACCAAACCAAACAGCAGTGGCACCACGGCGCCGCCCACAATGGCCACGTTCAGCAGGCCCGAGGCCTCCTCGGTGTGGCGGCCCAGGCCGGCCACGGCCAGCGTGAAGATGGTGGCAAACATGATGGAGTTCATTAGACCCACAGCCAGCAAACTCCACATGGCCACTTCGCCGGTGGTGCTTACCGAAATCAGCACCAGCAGCACGGCGCCCAGCGCGTTGAAGGCCAGCAGGCGGCCGGGGTTGAACTTGTTGAGCAAATACGCGCCCAGGAAACGGCCTACCATGGCGCCGCCCCAGTAATAGGCTACTTTGTCGCCGGCTACTTTTGGAGCCAGGTTCATTACGTCGGGCAAGTGCAGGTAGCTCACGATGTGCGAGCCGATGGCCACTTCGCCGCCTACGTAGGCGAAAATGCCCACCATGCCCAGCACCAGATGGCGGTAGTGCCAGGCGTGGCGGCCGGGTACGTCTTCGGTCTGGGCGTGTGAGATAACTGGCAGCTTCAGCATGCCCAGCAGGATGCTGATCAGGATCAGGACGCCGCCGATGGCCAGGTAGGGCACCTGCACGGCGCGCACATCAATGGCGGCGGCCGACGTAGCCGTATTTAGGTCGGGCAGGTTCGACAGGATCAGGGCCGAGCCCAGCAGCGGGGCCACTGTGGTACCCAGCGAGTTGAAGGCCTGCGTGAGCGTGAGGCGGGCCGGGGCCGACTTGGCTGGGCCCAGAATGGCTACGTAGGGGTTGCCGGCTACCTGCAGCAGCACCACGCCCGTAGCCAGTACGAACAGCGCGCCCAGAAATAGACCGTAGGAGCGGCTTTCGGCGGCCGGATAAAACAGAAAGGCGCCCAGGGCCGCTACCAGAAAGCCCAGCAGCATGCCGCCCTTGTAGCCCAGGCGCTCCACGGCCTTACCGGCCGGAATGCCCATCACGAAGTAAGCGCCGAAAAAGCAGAGGTTAATAAAGTTGGCCTGGGTGTAGGAGAGGCTGAAAATGGCCTTCAGATACGGAATCAGAATGTCGTTCAGACAGGTAATAAACCCCATCATGAAAAACAGCACCGTGAGCGAGGCCAGCGCCGAGGTATAGCGCGGGGCCTGCTGGCCGGGTGGCGTGTCGGTGGGGGTAGGGAAGGAGGAGGTGATGGGAGCAGCCATAGAAAAACCGGGGAGAGAGGGTGCCGATAGGTGCGAAAACAGCAGTGGAAAGAATAAGCGGGGGAAAAATAGGCAATCCTACGCTACCACTGCAAAAAACTGACTGCTGGCCCTAGCCCACTTCCCGGCGGCAGCCGGCCACCTGTTCAGAAACCCCGCCAGCAAAACGGCCCACCGCCTCCAGAGAGGCAGCAGGCCGTTGACCGAAGTGGAAAGGCTGCATTAGGGGCGCTGCCGTTGTCGGCTGTAGCGCGAACTTTGTAGTTCGCGCTACTGTCGGCCCCGCAGTTCCAACCACTCACTGGACTACGCGCTGGCCTCGTTCAGAGCGCGCATGTCCTCCTCGCTCAGGTGAAGGGCCGTGGCGCCGAGCAACTCCTGCACCTGTTCGGCGGTAGTGGCGCTGGCAATGGGGGCCGTGAGGCCGGGGCGGGCCATAATCCAAGCCAGCGCCACCTGGGCGGGCGTGGCGCCAGCGTGGCGGGCCACCACGGCGTCGAGGGCGGCCAGGATGCCGCGGCCCCGGTCGTTGAGGTATTTGGGGCCGATGCTGCTGCCGCGGACGCTCTTGGCGAGGTCGGCGTCGGTGCGGTACTTGCCCGTAAGGAAGCCCGAGGCCAGCCCGAAGTACGGAATCACGCCCAAGCCGTGCTCCTGGCAGAGTGGCAGCACGTCGGTTTCCAGCTTGGCGCGCTCGTAGAGGTTGTATTCGGGCTGCAGGCTTTCGTAGCGGGGCAGGTTGTGCTGGGTGCTGGCCTCCAAGGCCTCGCGCAGGCGGCTGGCCGAGAAGTTGCTGGCCCCGATGGCGCGCACCTTACCTTCTTTGATGAGGTCGGCGTAGGCTTCCAGCGGCTCCGTGACGGGCAGCGTTTCGTCGTCCTGGTGGCTCTGGTACAGGTCGATGTAGTCGGTTTTCAGGCGCTGCAGGGAGGCTTCCACCGAGCGGCGGATGTAGTCTTTGGCCAGGCCCTTCGAGCCGTCGCCCATCTGCATGCCCACCTTCGTGCAGATGAGCACGTCGTCGCGGCGGCCGCGCTGCTGCAGCCACTTTCCGATAACGGTTTCCGACTCGCCGCCCTGGTGGCCGGGCACCCAGGCCGAGTACATATTGGCCGTGTCGATGGCGTTGCCGCCGCCGGCCACAAAGGCGTCGAGCACGCGGAAGGACGCGGCTTCGTCGGCTGTCCAGCCAAACACGTTGCCGCCCAGCACGAGCGGGGCGAGCTGCAGGCCGGAGCGGCCCAGTTCACGGTGTTGCATATTTTTAGGTGATGGGGTGATGGGGTGATGGGGTGAATCGTGACAGGTGATGGGGTGATGGGGTTATGGGGTTATGGGGTGACGGGGAATGGGAGAATGAACTTGCCGAAGCATCTCTGCCGCTTCGTTGCAATGCTATTCATAATCGCCCAATGGCCCGGCGTTTGTAGTC
This sequence comes from Hymenobacter yonginensis, assembly GCF_027625995.1. NCBI lineage: Bacteria > Pseudomonadati > Bacteroidota > Cytophagia > Cytophagales > Hymenobacteraceae > Hymenobacter > Hymenobacter yonginensis. Next base: position 2,672,072 of record NZ_CP115396.1, on the reverse strand, counting down.
CGGTTATGTTATTTTGAAAGCTGATATCAGTCCGGCAGGGGCAGCGCTTTGCCGGTTGTGCCGTTACACCTACGCGAAGCCAATGGTTCGGGCTACATTCGCCGTATGCGCCTCGCCTTTCTGCTTCTGCTGCTTGCTCACACCACGCTGGCCCAAACGCCGCCTAAAGCCGACTTCCTCATCCGCAACGGCCGCCTCTACGACGGCACCGGCAACACCTGGATGCAGGCCGACGTGGCCGTGCGCCACGGCCGCATCGTGGCCGTGGGCCGCCTGCCGGCCAGCTACCCCGCCGATACCGTGCTCGACGCCCGCGGCCTGGCCGTGGCCCCCGGCTTCATCGACGTGCACACCCACATCGAAGACGACGAAATGCGCCAGCCCACCGCCGACAACTTCCTTTATGACGGCGTAACGACCGTGGTAACCGGGAACTGCGGCTCCTCCCGGCCCGACCTGCGCCGCTACTTTCACTCGCTCGACAGCGCCCGGCTATCCGTGAACGTGGCCTCGCTGATCGGGCACGGCACGGTGCGCAAGGCCGTGATGGGCCGGGCGCGGCGGGCGCCGTCGGAGGCGGAGTTGCTGCGCATGGAGGCCTTGGTAGACAGCGCCATGCGGGCCGGGGCAGTGGGCTTGTCGTCGGGGCTGATTTACGTGCCCGGCACGTACTCGCGCACGCCGGAGCTGGTGCGGCTGGCGCGGGTGGCGGGCCGGGCCGGCGGCCTCTACGCCACCCACATGCGCAACGAAACCGACAGTGTGACCTTTTCCATTGAGGAGGCCCTGCGCATCGGTCGTGAGGCCAGTCTGCCGGTGCAGATTTCGCACCTCAAGCTGGGCGGGCAGCAGAACTGGGGCCGCACCGAAAACCTGCTTAGCCTCATCGAAACCGCGCGGCAAAGCGGCCAGGCCGTCACCATCGACCAGTACCCGTACACGGCCAGCTCCACCAGCCTCAGCACCCTGCTGCCCGATGCCGTGCAGGCCGACGGCCGCGACTCGCTGCGCGCCCGTCTGGCCCGGCCGGCCGTGCGCCGCACCGTGGAAGCCAGCTTGCTGGAGCGCCTGAAACGTCGCCAGCTCAAGCACTTCAGCTACGCCGTGGTGGCCAGCTTCCCGCCCGACACCAGCTACAACGGCCTCAGCATCGAGCAGATAAACCAGCGGCGTGGCAGCCCGCACAACGCCCGCGCTGAAGCCGCCACCGTGCTGGACCTAGTATTGCAGCACGACGCCGGCATGGTGTTCCACGGCATGAGTGAAACCGACGTGCAGAACATTATGCGCTACCCGCAGAACATGGTGGCCTCCGACGCCAGCATCCGGGTGTGGCAGGAGGGCGTGCCGCACCCGCGCGGCTACGGCTCCAACGCCCGCGTGCTGGGCCGCTACGTGCGCGAGCTGCACGTGCTGACCCTGGAAGAAGCCATCCGGCGCATGACCAGCCTGCCCGCCCAAACCTTCGGCTTTGCGGACCGCGGCCTGCTGCGCCCCGGTTTCGTGGCCGATATCGTGGTGTTCGACCCCGCCACCGTGCAGGACCGCTCCACCTTCGAGCAGCCGCATCAGTATTCGGAGGGCATGAAATACGTGCTGGTAAACGGCCGCCTGACCGTGCGCGACGGCCGCCACACCGGCGCCCGCAGCGGCCAGGTATTGCGTAAGTAGGGCCATGGAGACGCAATATTTTGCGTCTCGTCGTTGCTGATGCTGGTCAGTTCGCAATACCTAGTGTGCTTCCGGCCGTTCGATATCGGTCGTTCAACGACGAGACGCAAAATATTGCGTCTCTACGGCGCTACATCCGTTCCAGCACGCGCCAGCCGTGGGCCTGCACGGTCAGCGTGGCGCCTTCTTCCAGCGTCAGCTGTACCTGGCTGAATACGTCCAGCCACGTACCGGCGGCCTCGGCGGGGAACTGGAGCGGCGTGGGCTCTTCGGAGATATTGATGACGCAGAGCACGGCCGCGCCGTCTTTTTCGCGCAGGAAGCCATAGAGGCTGGCGGGGCCGGGGAGGCGGCGCAGGCGGCTGAGCACGTCGCCGTTGCGCAGGGCCGGGTGGCGGCGCTTGAGTTGCAGCAGTTTGGTGTAAAAGCTTTCCAGCGGCAGCTCGGTCCAGTCGATGGTGTCGCGGTCGAAGAACAGCAGGCGGCGGTTGAGGGCGGCTTCTTGGCCGGTGTAGAGCAGCGGCATGCCGGGCAGCAGCACCGTGAGCACCGCAAACGGCAGGGCCAGCGGCCCCAGTCGCTCGTACTCGGTGCCGTCCCAGCTGTTCACGTCGTGGTTGCTGGTGAAGTGCATCAGGTACACTGAGGGCGGATATTTGGCCCGCTCGGCAGCCAGGTAAACGTCGATGTCGGCCAGCGGGGCTTTGCCTTCGGCAATGTGGTCGAGCAGGTAGTGCAGGCGCAGGCCGAAGGTCATGTTGAAGGCCCGCTCCAGCAACTTGGTGTCGGAGTTGAACTGCTCCCAGGTGAGGCCGCCGCTGGGATAGAGTTCGTCCCACTCGGCCAGCATAAACAGGGGCTTCACCTCGTCCAGCTCCAGGCGCGCCTCGTCCCAGAAATCGGTGGGCACAAGGCCGGCCACGTCGCAGCGGTAGCCGTCGATGTCGGCCTCGCGCAGCCAGTAGAGCAGGGCGTCGGTCATGTAGCGACGCAGGCCGGGCTGGGTGTAGTCGAAGGCTACTACGTCGGTCCAGTCGGGCACGGGCGGCACGAGGCGGCCATATTCGTCGTGCTGGTACCAGTCGGGGTGCTGCTGCACCAGTGGGTTGTCCCAACTGGTGTGGTTGGCCACCCAGTCGAGTAGCACGCGTAGGCCCAGGGCGTGGGCCGTCTGCACGAGGTAGCGCAGATCATCGAGGGTGCCGAACTCCGGGTTCACCCCGAAATAGTCCTGTACGGCGTACTGGCTGCCCAGCGTGCCCTTGCGCTCCACGGCCCCAATCGGGTGAATCGGCATCAGCCACACGATACTGATGCCCATGGCCGCCAGCCGCGGCAGGTGCTCGGCAAAGGCCCGAAAAGTGCCTTCGGGCGTGAAATTGCGCAGGTTGACTTCGTAGATAGTGGCATTGGCGGCCCACTCCGGGTGACGAACCTGGAATAAGTGGGCATCGGGATGAACGGCGGAATCGGGCACGGGCTACGGCAGTGGTGGAAGGCCGTGTACGGAAAAGGAGGACTTTGGGGCACCTAACCCTCGGACCCTTAGGGATGCTAACGATTAATAAGGCGTCTACTCCAGCCCGGCGGCCTCTTGGAGCCGTCGGGCTGGTTTCCGCGAGAACAGTCGCTTGAAACAACGTCAGTGTGCTCCAACCCATTAGCCCGCCAAAAGCGGCCGGGTGGGCATCAGGTTCGGATAACATCGGTATCAATAGGCGTGTAGCCGAGGTGGCGGGCCATGCTCAGCAGTTGGCCTTTGTGGTGGAATTCGTGAGTGAGCGTGTGGGTGAACAGTGCCAGAGGCGTGAGAACCAGCGGCTCCGGGCGGTTGGGGGCGTGGTAGGAGCGTGGGGTTTGCCAGTGTGGCGCAGGCTGCGCGAGGAAGTCGGCCATCAGGGCATCAATCTGTTGGAAAAGCCGGCGCACAGCGTCCACGTCGGGCAGGGTGGCCGGGTCGGAATAGACGAGGGGCTGGCCTAGGCCGATGATGCCCAGCCAGTGCCGATAGCAGTTGGCCACGTGCACCAGCAGGTCGCGGAGGCTGCTGTGGTTGAAGGCCGGCACCGGCGCCGTGAAGTCGGTGGGGGCGAAGGTGGCGCAGTGGTCGAGCAGGACGGCGCGGCTGCTTTGCACCAGCGCATATTGGGCAGTCAGGAGGGGAGTTTCCATATTACCAGAGGCCGTTGCGGGGCAGGTCGGGGAGGCGCTCATACACGCGGTATCCGTGGGCGGGCACCAGCAGCTTCGAGCCGGAGCCCAGCTTGAGCACCTGCCCACTGAACAGCTCCCGGTAGATGCCCGGTCCCAGCGTAGTGGGGCGCACCTCGTGGGGCTGGCGGCCCAGGTTCACGGCGGTCAGCACGGCGGCCTCGCCCCGGCGGCGGATGAAGCTGTAGACTTCGGGGCTGCTGTTTTCTACGCGTTCAAACTCACTGCACGGGTCGCCGTTGCGCAGGGCGGGATGGCGCTTTTTCAGCTGCAGCAGCCGGGTATAGAAGTCCTGGAGCGGGTAGCCGTTCCACGGAATCGTGTCCTTATCGAAGAAGCGCAGGCGCTTTTTCAGAGCGGCTTCCTGGCCCGAATACACCATCGGAATGCCGGGCAGCAGGGCCGTGAGGACGGCCTGGGCCTGGGCGGTCTGGCCTAGCCGCTCGTACTCGGTGCCGTCCCAGCTGTTGATGTCGTGGCTGCTGGTGAAGTACATCAGGTAGCTGCTGGCCGGGTATTTGGCGCGCTCTGCCTGGAAGTACTTATCGAGGGCGGCGGTGGGCTGCTGCCGGCGGCTGATGCTGTCGAGCAGGTAGCGCAGGCGCAGGCCGTAGGTGGCATCGAAGGCCTTTTCCAGCAGCTTAGTGTTTGGGCTGAATTCGCCTTTTTCAAGGAAGGGCGGGGCGTGCAGCTCATCCCACTCGGCCAGCATAAACACGGGCTTCACCTGCTCCAGCAGCGGCCGGGTCTGGTTCCAGAAGTCGGTGGGCACGAGGCCGGCCACGTCGCAGCGGAAACCGTCGAAACCGGCTTCGCGCAGCCAGAACGCCATGCTTTGCTGCATGTAACCGCGCAGCTCCGGCTTGCTGTAGTCGAGGTCGATAACGTCCTGCCAGTCGGATACGGGCGGCACGAACTGGCCGCGGTCATCTTTCGTGAACCAGTCGGGGTGCTGTTGCGCCAGCTCACTGTCCCAGCTGGTGTGGTTGGCCACCCAGTCCAGAATCACGTGCATGCCGCGCTTGTGGGCGGCCTCGGTGAGGTGGCGCAGGTCGTCCATGGTCCCGAATTCGGGGTTGACGGCCCGATAATCCCGGATGGAATACTGGCTGCCGAGCGTGCCCTTGCGGTTTTGCTGCCCGATGGGCTGCACCGGCATCAGCCACAATATGCCCACGCCCATGCTATCCAGGCGCGGCAGGTGCTTTTCAAAGGCCCGAAACGTGCCCTCCGGCGTGTACTGCCGGATATTGACCTCGTAGATGCTGGCCGAATCAGCCCAGGCGGGGTGGCGGACGGTGTAGGCGGCCGGGGCGTCGGGCGCGCAGACGTTGGGCGTGAGGTCGAGGACGGGTTGCTTGGGTTGGCAGCCGGCCAGCAAACTCAGCACCAGCAGGCCAGGGGTAAAAAAACGGAGCATGCCGAAAAGTACCACTTTTCAACATGCTCCGCCGGAAATGGCCGGTTTAGCGGGCGTTGGTGTGGGCCCGGTCGGGGCGGTATTGGATGCCGCCGAACAGGTACAGCATCAGCGTGCGCGAGTAGCGCAACGACAGCGGCGTGAACAGCAGCGACACCACCGCCACGCAGACAATGTACACCCACGTATCGGGGTCGTTGAGCAGGAAGTACACTGCGAAGCCAATCACCAGCATGATGCCCGTCGAAAACACGAAGCTGATGTACATGGCGCCCCAGTAGAAGCCCGGCTCGGGCTCGTAGGCCTGGCTGCAGACCGGACATTGGGCGGGCATACTCATGAACTTGGTGCTGAGGGCCGGATGCGTGAACAGCGGGCCCTGGTGGCAGCGGGGGCAGCGCTGCTGCACCATGGCCAGCAGCGTGGAGTCGTGGTCGGTGTTGGGCGTGGCAGGAGGAGTGGCAGGAGTGGACATGGCAACCGGAGCAGATATGGATACAAAGCTACTCTACGCAGCCGCGCCCGGGAAGGCCCATCTGCGGGCAGATCCGGTACAAATCAACGCCACCTGACTTGCATCTTCAGGCCGGCTGGCGGAAGGCCTCGGGCGTGCGGCCGGTGTGGCGGCGGAAGTAGCGCCCAAAGTAGGAGGCGTCCTCGAAGCCCAGCGCGTCGGCTACCTGGGCCACGGTGGCGGGGGTGTGGTGGAGCAGGCGGCGCGCCTCCAGCAGCACCCGCTCCTGCACCAGGGCGCTGGCGGTTTTGCCCAAATGGCGCCGGCACAGCGCGTTGAGGTGGTTCGGCGACACGTGCAGCAAATCGGCATAGTGCTGCACCTCGCGCTGCTGCCGGAAGTGCTGGTTGAGCAGGCTCCCAAACTGCCGGAGCAGCTGCTGGGCGTGGCGGGGCTCGTCGGCGGGTGGGTTCTCGGGCGTATCTGGTGGGTAGTGGCGGGCGGCCAGCTCCAGGCACAGGTGGAGGTAGGAGCGCACTACCTCGTCCTGATGCGGAGCGGGGTCGGCGGCCTCCTGCCACATGCGCTGCAGCAGCGGCAGTAGCTCGGTTTCGGGGGCTGGCAGCTGCAGGGCGGGGGCGTGGCGGTGGTCGAAGAAGGGGTACTCAAACAGCCGCTCGCCGGGGTAGCGGAACAGGTAGAAGTCGGCCTCAAACAGCACCACGTAGCCCTGCGCGTCGTCGGAAAGCTGCCAGTGGTGCACCTGGCCCGGCGTCATAAAAAACACGCTGCCCGGCGCCAGCGGGTAGCTCACCAAATCGATGGTGTGGGTGCCCTGGCCCTGCGTGACGTAGAGCAGCAGGTAGAAGTCGTGGGCGTGGGCCTGGCTGACGCCGGGGAAGTTGGCCACGTGCCGTTCCAGCCGCTCCAAGTACCACGGCCGCCGGCCCGGCCCCTGCGGAAACGACTGCAGCGTGAGAACGGGCAGAGACATAGGCGGGAAACAGGAGGGTTTTGGAGAAGGTGGAAAGGTACGTCATGCAGAGGCGCAGCCGAAGCATCTCGCGTGCTGATGTTGTGGTACTATTGATTACTACACGAGCGAGATGCTTCGGCTGCGCCTCTGCATGACGTTCTTTAGCCGTGTCTGCCGCCTACTCGAACCGCCGCAGCCGTTTCTTGCTAAGCTCGTAGCTGATGATGGCCGGGATGTAGAACGTGACGTCGGCCAGCAGCTTGGCCACTACGATGCCCGTTCCGAAGCTGCCTAGCCAGCGTGGCATGTAGTAGAGCAGTGCCGGCCGAATCAGGAGGCTGTCGAACACCTCGGCCACGCCAAACTCCACGGCCAGCGCCCGCACGTTCTGGCCCAGCGTGCGCCAGCGGTACGGCCGGCCGCTGGCCTGCAGCGTGCGGCGCGTCTGCCATACATCCTGCCCCAGCAGCCAGCCAAAGTACGCCACGTTGCCGGCCCAGGTGCCCGCCAGCGCCGCGCTCAGGCCGTTGCCGGTAGCGCGCAGAGCCAGGGCCGCCGCCAGCAGCGTGGCTGCCACCGACAGCACCTCGGCGGGCAGGTAGCGGCGCAGCCATTCCCGAATCTTCTGTTTCATAAGCCAGTGGAAATAAACGGCTATTTTGGCAACCCGGCCCAACTACCGTCTTTTTTCCTGCCCGTATGCAGATACCGTTTACGCCTTTGGTGGTCGTGCTGCTGGCCGTGGTGGCGCAGGCTGTGTTTGCGGCCGGCCTGCTGTGGCTGGCCCCGGCCAACCGCCTGCCCAACCGCTTTCTGGCCCTGCTCATGCTGGCCATTGCCCTCTGGCTGCTCGACGGCTTCTTCCGCGAAGCTAACATCTACGGGCAAAACGCCAACTGGTACTTCGCGCCCATCTACTACTCGTTTGCCTTCGGGCCGCTGCTATACTTCTACGTGCGCAGCCTCGTCAACCACGATTTTCGGCTGCAGCGGCGGCACGTGTGGCACTTTGGGCCGGTGCTACTGCAGGCGGGGCTGTACTGGTGGCTGCGGCTGCAGCCGTACAGCACGCGCCTGTGGTTCTGGGAAACCGTGCACCAGCCATACACCTATCGTGTGGAGTTTATTGGGACCTGGGTTTCGCTCACGGTGTATCTGGGACTGAGTTTGCGGCTGCTGCAGCAGTACCGCCGCTGGCTGCCTGACAACTTCTCGGAGGTGTCGAAGCTACGGCTGCAGTGGCTGCGGGTGCTGCTGGTGTTGGTGGGCGTGGTGAGTGCGCAATGGCTGCTGGAAGTGGTGCTGCGCGAGTTTTTCGGGTTGTATTACGCCTACGACTACTCCACCGAGCTGCTGGGTGTGGTGGTGTTTCTGGTGGGCGTGGTAGGGCTGCGCCAAGCCGATATGCGCGCCGTCCGCTTCGAGCCGGAACTGGCTGAGCAGGAGCTGGCGGCTTTGGAATTGCAGCCCGTTTCTACGCCGCTGGCCGTTCCCACGCTGCCGCTGCAACCTGATGCAACTCCGGCGGCCTCGTTGGTTGCAGAAGCCGCTCCCGAAACCACGGCCATCCAGGCCACGGCTACCACGGCCACGGCCGCGCCGGTGGCGGATGCGGCCGTGGTGGCGCGCATTCGGCAGGCGCTGGAGCAGGAACGGCTTTATCTCAACCCCACGCTCACGCTGGCCGAGCTGTCGGCGCACACCGGCCTGGCTGCGCGCCTGATTTCGTTCACGGTCAACAACGGCTTCGGCCAGAGCTTCAACGACCTGGTGAACGGCTACCGCGTGGCCGAGGTGAAGCGCCGTCTCGCCACCCCCGACGCCCGGCGTCTCACGCTGCTCGGCATTGCCTTCGAAAGCGGCTTCAACTCCAAAACCACCTTCAACCGCATCTTCAAGCAGTTCACCGGCACCGCCCCGCGGGACTGGAATGCTGGGGTGGCGGAGTAGAGTTGATTGTCATTGCGAGGCCGAAGGCCGTGGCAATCCTTCCTCTCGTGGCAGACACTTTCCTTGCAGCAAAGCCCTCCGGCACTAGGTTAGCAACCTACTGCCGGAGGGCTTTTCGATTAGGGTTGTTTAGCTCAAAAGAGAGGAAGGATTGCTTCGTCCTTCGTCCTCGCAATGACAGTACCAATAGCGCCCACATCATGATGTGGGGCGTCCCGCAGCCGGATTCGGGGCGTTTGGGGTGAGCCGGACGGCCACCTTTGGGTCATTCATCAACCCCGAACGACCCATGAAGACGCTGCTGCTCCTGCTGGACCTTGCCGCCCCGGCTGCCCCGCTGCTGGCCCAGACCACGCCCCCCGCCACCGCCTGGACCGACCACACCCGCGTGCTGCCCGACAAGCTGCGGCAGGTGCCGGTGGGCCTCACGCTCTGGCACACGCCCAACCCCAACTACCCCGAGCTCAACCCCGATAAGCCCGGCGCCTTCCTCTGGAAGCACAGCACCCTGCTGCGCTCTGAGGTGGGCGAGCTGGAAGTGGTGGAGTGCGGCAGCTTTATCTGGTACGATGAAACCGGCTGGAAGCAGAACATGGCAGAGACACCCGCACAGTTTGCCGAGATATTCCAGTGCCCCGGCGGCCGCCTGCAGCCCGGCCGCACCTACACCTTCGCCAAAAACTACCGCTACGCCGACAGCGCCCGCCAGCTCTACGGCGGCGACGCCCTCTGGTACATTCTGGCCCGCGACAAAGCCGGCAAACTCTACAAAGGCCTCGGCCTGCTCGAAACCGAAGCCACCGTGCGCTAGCCCTGTGGTGCCACGGGTTGCCGAAGGCCTCGTGGACCACTACCGTTGAACGGCGCGCATCGGCCACAAGCGTCACTGCAGGTGTCCCCGTGGTACCTCCACCGTTGAACGGCGCCGCCGGTGGTCGTTCAACGATAGTGGTACAACGAGGCCTTCGGCAACCCGTGGCACCACTGCCCACCAGCTTACCCATATACTCCCCCGAAACCATGAAACTTCTCCTCGCCTTCCTGACCTTCTGCGTGCTGGCCGCCGCCCAGCCCGCCGCTATTTCCTACCAGCTGCTGCCCGCCGCCCTCACTTGGACCGGCTACGCCGAAGTAGGCACCTACGCCCCCAGCGGCACCGTGCAGCTCCGTCGCGGCAGCTTCCTCTACGACGGCCGCACCCTACGCCAGGCCCGTCTGGAAGTGGACATGCGCACCATCGCGCAGGAGCAGGCCCAGCTGGCCGAGCACCTGCGCGGCGCGGATTTCTTCGACGTAGACAAATACCCAACGGCCGTTTTCGTGCTACAGCAATTCGGCCAGGGGCAGGCCCGCGGCCAGCTCACGCTGCGCGGCGTCACGCGGCCCGTGCAGTTTCCGCTGCAGCTGGAGCGCCGCCCCGACGGCCGCCTGCGCCTGCGCGGCACCGCCACCCTCGACCGCACCCAGTTCGGCATCAATCACAACTCCACCAGCTTCTTCCAGAACCTGGGCTCCTACGCCATCCGCAACGAGTTCCAGCTCACGTTCGACGTACTGGCCGAAGCGGCGAAGTAGGCGGAAATAAGAAGCGGTTTGAGTACGATGTAGAGACGCAATATTTTGCGTCTCGTCGTTGCTGAGGTTGTTATAGCCTCACACTCCCAGTCGTTCAACGACGAGACGCAAAATATTGCGTCTCTACATCGTGCTGGCAGCATCTTGCCATTATGCACCGGGCCACTTCGCGGGCAGCTCACCACTCGGACTTTCATGTCACTCAGGCAACACTACCAGCCGCTGGCGCTGGCCGGCTAGCTCGGCCCAGTACACGCCGCCGGCCACCGGCTTGCGCTGGTCGTTGTCGGTGGGCCAGACGAGGGCGTGGGTGCCGGGCGAGGTGGCGGCCGGCAGGCTGCGCACGCGGCGGCTTGTGGCGTCGAGAATACGCAGCGTATCGGGGTGGGTGGCGTGGTGCACGGTGTAGCGCAGCGTGGTGCGGCCCGCGAAGGTGCGGTTGTCGGGCGCTTCCAGCGTCAGCGGCTCGGGCAGGGCGGCGGTGGGGGTGGTATGCAGGCGCAGGCCGCGCACCGATACTGTGGCGGGCTCGCGCGCCAGCTCGAAGCGCAGGCGCAGGGTGTTGGTGGCCGCTTCAAACGCCCAGGCTGTGGCCGGCAGCGGCGCCTCGTTGAGTAGCACCGCTGCCGGAGCGGCCGCCACGCGGGGAATCATTAGCTCGATGTGGCGGCGGGTGGGGGCCCCGGGGTAGCTCTGGCCGCCGGGCACCACCCGGATATCGGCCTGGGTGGCGGTGGTGAGGCCGCTGAAGGCCAGCAGCGTGTAGGCGCCGGTGTGCGCCACGGTGGCCGTTTTGCCGTCGTCGTCATACACCGTGAAGGTGCTGCGGCCGGCGGCAGGGTCGGCGTAGTAGCGCACGCGCAGGCTGTCGGGGTGGTAGCGGGCGGTGGTGGGCACATAGGGCGTCATTGGCAGGAAGGCGCCGGAACGCACCAGCAGCGGCAGGCGGCTGAGCGGCGCGGCTACGCTCACGGTCTGGCTGCCGGCGTAAGTTTGCTGCGTGTCGAAATCAACCCAGCTGCCAGCGGGCAGCACCACGTTGCGGCGGCGTTGGCTAGGCTGCAGCACCGGCGCCACCAGCAGGTTCGGGCCCAGCAGAAACTGGTCGTTGACGTTGGCCAGGGCCGGCGTATTGCCGGCCTCGAAGGCCTGTTGCTGCCGCTCCCGCAGAATATTGTCGCCCCAGCCGCTGGGCGTGGCGGTGCGCCAGCTCCAAACTGCCGGGTCGGCGCTTTGGCCCGGGCCAACATCTTCGGAGAAGCCAGCCGCAATTTCCTCCGCTGATAAGCCTGCAGGTTGGTTGGAGGCCTCCACGGCTTCGGGCAGCAGATAGGTGGGGCCGAAGTTCATCGGGCGCGCCAGGGGCGTGCCGGTCTGGCTGTTTTCCCAGGCCAGCGAATACAGGTAGGGCAGCAGCTCGTAGCGCAGGTGCGTGTAGCGGCGCACGATACTCTTGTAAGGTTCCGGCCACCAGTAGGGCTCGGGCGGCACGCCTTCGCCGTGGGGGCGCAGGATGGGGCCGAGGCTGGCCATCTGCAGCCAGCGGGTATACAGCTCGGGGTCGGTGGGGCCGGCGCAGAAGCCGCCGGCGTCGGAGTGCATGAAGCCCACGCCGCCCAGGCCCATGCCCAGCATCACGGGCACCTGCGCCTGCAGGCCGGCCCACGAGCGGCTCACGTCGCCGGACCACGGAAACACCGAGTTGCGCTGCATGCCGGCCCAGCCCGAGCGCGCCAGGTTGAACAGCCGATCCTGCGGAAACTCGCGGCGGTAGTTTTCCTGCAGAATGCCCGCCCAGGCTTGGCCCAAGGCGTTGTGCACCTGCCGGGTGCTGCCCCGCAGGTGCTGCATGTCGGCGGGGTGGTTTTCGGGCTCGCCCAGGTCGCTCCACCAGCCGGCGGCGCCCTCTGCTTTGCGGCGGCGGTAGTAGCTCCAGAGCCAGGCGCGGGTTTCGGGGCGGTCCATGTCGAGGATGGTGGCCGGTCCGGCCCAGAACGATTCCACGGTGTAGGGCGAGCCGTCGGCGTGCGTGCCCACGAGGCCCAGGCGGCGCACGTCGGCGTCGTTGCGGGAGGTGCGCATCACGTAGGGCTCGGAAATCAACAGCGTTTTCACGCCCGCCGAGTCCAGCCGGCGCATCATGCGGGCGGGTTGCCGGAAGTGCCGGTAGTCCCAGTCCAGGTCGCCCTGCCGGGTGGTGCCCCCGAACCAGTACAGGTCCAGCACCAGCGCGTCCAGCGGAAACCCCTCGCGCCGCATGCGGGCCGCCACTTGCTCCATCTCCGTATCTGATTTATACCCGAACCGGCTCTGAATCAGGCCCAGGCCCCAGCGCGGCGGCAGCGGCTGCCGGCCGGTGAGCAGCGTGTAGCGGCTCAGCAGCTGGGCGTACGACTCGCCCGTAATCAGGAAGTAGCAGAGGCTCCCGACTCCCTCGTTGCGGTACTCCAGCACGTCGGGGCGGGTGGCGCCTAGGTCGAGGGTGGCGGCGGCCGGGTGGTCGAACAGCAGCATGTAGCCGCGGCTGCTCACCACCGTCGGCAAGCTCACGTTGAGCGTGGGCTCGCCGTTCTGGTAGGCGTAGTGGGCTTCGTTGTAGAGGCGCAGGCGGCGGCCCCGGCGGTCGAGGGGCAAAGCGCGCGAGCCGGTGCCGTAGAGGTGCTCATCGGGCTGCAGCTGAAACGATACGCCCGTGCCGCCCGGCGCGTCGGGGCCCGCGGCCGGGTGCCGGAACACGCCGTCGGCGTCGGCTACCACGGTTGCGCCCGGGCGCTGGTAGCGCACACGCAGCGGGTTTTTCTCGATGATGACGGTGATGCTAGGGTCGATTGGCCACGTGAGCTGCCCGGCTGTGGCGCGCACGTAGCCGTTCTCAAAATCCAGGTAAGCCTGCGCCGGCAGGCCGGGCTCGGGCCCCTCATGGTGCATGAAGGGCGCAAACCACTCGGCCGGCGGCTGCACCACGCTCACAGACGGCAGACTCTGCACGGCCGTGCCTGCCGGAAAATACTCCACCCGCACCACGCCGGCGGCCCAGGGCTGCACCCGCAGCGTGCCGCCCTCGGTGCTGCGAACCGTGAGCAGGCCGCGCTGGTAGCTGTGCGACTGGTAGCGGCCGAGGGGCCGCAGCGCCGCCTCGGGCCGCCGAAACGGGTCGGCCTGTACGGAAGAGCCGCCGGCATGCTGGGCGTGAGCGGGACGGGCAAAAGCCAGCAGCAACAGCGGCAGCACCGGCCACCCGCAGCGGAAAAATGTAGGCATGAAGTGCAGAGTTTGGCCCGCAAGATAGGGGCGGCGGCGCCCACCCAACCGCCTTGGGCCGCTGCCGCCAGCTGAATCTGTGGAACGCCCGGCGGCGCCTTGCGTACGCTGAAATATCCGGCCACCTTCTAACCTGCCTTCGCCATGAACCACGCATCCCGCATCGAAGAAACCATCCAGAACATCTACGACACCTTCTCGCACCCCGGCAAACACCCCGTAGAGGCCGGCCTCGGCGCCATCGACAGCTGGATTCAGGCCCTCGACGGCCTCGGCGGCTCGGCGCTGCTGGGCATCCAGAGCGAGCTGCGCGATTTGCGCGCCCACGTGCAGAGCGACGACCGCCCCGCCATGGCCGCCTCCCTGCAGCGCCTCGGCGAGCACACCTCCCTTACAGCCCGCGACCTGCACGACGGCACCGGCGACCAGCTGCGCCACCTCGGCCAGACGCTCATCACCGCCGCCGGCAACCTGAAAATGGTGTAAGTGGTCAGTGTTAATTTTTTGATAATAAAATAGATGGGTGTAAGATTCGGGCCGGCCTTGCTCCTGTGGGAGCGAGGCCGGCCTTGCCTTTGGCGGGCCAATCCCAACGCAGGGCCTGTTGGGGGCTGCACCATCGGGGGGCAGATATGTTTCAGGAATGCTTGTTCAAATAATTGATAATCAACATTGAAGCCTTAGGTAGGTAATAGGCCTGTTCAATCTCACCAACCAAACCCCTACTACCATGGATTCTACCTCATCAACCGGCACCACCCAACTCGACGCTACCCTGCAGGCCCTCGGTGGCGGCCTGAGCGCTGCGGCTCCGGCCGCCGGCGGCAACATCGACAGCTGGATTTTCACCCTGAACGGCGCCGGTAGCCCCGAGCTGAGCGCCATTGCCTCGGAGCTGGAAAACCTGAAAAGCGCCATTGGTAGCGGCGACGGCAGCCAGATCAGCCAGTCGCTGCAGACGCTGGGTGAGCACACCACCAAAGCCGCCGCCAGCGCCACGCCCGACGCCCAGGCCAAGCTCCAGCAGCTCAGCCAGACCCTGAGCTCGGCCGCTACGTCGCTGAAAGGCTAAGCGACACTGCGTCAACACGTAAAAAGGCTGCTCCAATTGCTGGAGCAGCCTTTTTACGTTTTCAGAAAATCCCGAAATGGTGCTTTAGTTCTGCAGCTTGGCTTCACCTGTTGCCGCGTTATCAGGCTGAAGCGCCGCATTGGTTTTCAGGCTAATACCCGGCCGCCGTGTCGTCGCCGCGGGGGTCGGCGCCGCCTTCCAGCTTGCCGCCGGGCAGCACCCGAATCACCTCGACGCGGCCCCAGGCGTTGCGCGGTTTCAGTACGTAGCCGCGGGCGCGGAGCGTGTCTTCGGCGGCGGGCAGCAGGGCGCCGGCTTCCACGTCAATCTGGTCGGGCAGCCACTGGTGGTGCAGGCGCGGCGCGGCCACGGCCTGTTGGGCGTTCATGCCGTAGTCGAGCACGTTGAGGCTGGCCTGCAGCACGCTGGTGATGATGGTGCTGCCGCCCGGCGTGCCCACCACCAGAGCCAGCCTGCCGTTTTTGGTGAAGATGGCCGGCGTCATTGAGGACAGCATGCGCTTGCCGGGCGCAATGGCGTTGGCCGTGCCTCCTACCAGCCCGTAGGCATTGGGCACACCGGGCTTGCTGCTGAAATCGTCCATCTCATTGTTCAGGATAAAGCCTGCCCCGGCCACCACCACCTTGCTGCCGTAGGCGCCATTCAGCGTCGTCGTGCAGCTCACGGCGTTGCCCTGCGCGTCCACGATGTTGTAGTGCGTGGTCTGGTCCGACTCGTATGCGGGCAAGCCGGAGCCGGCCGCCACCTGGGCGCTGGGCGTGGCGCGGCGCGGCTGGGCGGTGCGCATCCGCTCCTGGTTGTACTTTTTGTCGAGTAGCTGGGCCACCGGCACCTTGCCGAAATCCGGGTCGCCGAGGTAGGTGGCGCGGTCGGCGTACACGCGGCGCTGGGCCTCCGTAATCCAGTGCGTGGCCTGCGGCGAGTGCCATCCTAGTCCGCGCAGATTCACGTTTGGCTCCAACATCTGCAGCATTTGCAGCAGCGCCACCCCGCCCGAGCTGGGCGGCGGAAACGTCAGCACGTCGTGGCCGCGGTACTGGCCGTGCAGCGGCGTGCGCCACTTGGGCTGGTAGCCCGCCAGGTCGGTTTTGATGATGATGCCCTGGCCGCGCTGCATTTCGGCCACAATCAGGTCGGCCGTGGCGCCTTCATAGAAGCCAGCGCGGCCCTGGTCGCGGATGCGGCCCAGCGTGGCGGCTAGGTCGGGGTGCCGGATTAGGTCGCCGGCCGCCCAGGGCGTGGGCCGGAGGTAGGAGCTGCCGGGCGTAAACCGGGCGAAATCGGCGCGGGTGCGGTTCAGGCCAGCCGCTTCCTTTTCGGTGAGCTTCACGCCCTGGGCGGCCAGGTCGACGGCGGGCTGCACCACCTGCGCCCAGGTCAGCTTGCCCAGCTTTTTGTGCAGCTCCACCATGCCCGCCACGGTGCCGGGCACGCCGGCCGCGCGGTGGCCCAGGGTGCTCAGGTCCGGAATGAGGTTGCCCTGTGCATCGAGGTACATGTCGCGCGTGGCGGCGGCGGGGGCAGTTTCGCGGAAGTCCAGCGCGCCTTCCTGGCCGTCGGCGCCACGGTAAAGCAGGAAGCCGCCCCCGCCGATGTTGCCGGCCACGGGCAGCACCACGGCCAGCGCAAACTGCACGGCCACGGCCGCGTCGTAGGCGTTGCCGCCTTGGCGCATGATGTCCACGCCTACCCGCGTGGCTTCCGGGTGCGCCGACACCACCATGGCTTTATCGGCCACCACGGGCGTGCCGTCCGGAATGGGGGCGGCCAGCGTGGCAGTGTCGGGGGCCGCCTGTGGCGGAGTGGTGGAGCAGGCAGCGAGGGCCAGCAGCGCCAGCGAGTGAAAAATACGCTTCATAAGCGGCAAGGTAAAGCAGATTAACTGGGGTTTGACTGGCATAGCGCGAACTTGCCGCCGCGGGTTGCCGGCTGGCTGGCCCGGCCACAAAGTTCGCCCGGCAGTGGCCGGATAACCCAACTTCGCGTTACATCAGTAGATTTGACCGAAATAAACTACCGCGCTATGGCTCCTGAAATGCTTGTCCCGGCCCTGAAAACGCCGCATCTGCCGCTGGTGCAGCAAGATGCCTGGCTGACGCCCTACGAACCCGTACTGCGCCAGCGCCTGCAGCGCCTCGACGACCGCCTGCAGGAAATTCAAAGCGAATACGGCTCGCTGAGCAAGTTTGCCACTGCCCATCAGCAGCTCGGCCTCAACTACGACGCCCGCCGCCGCGGCTACTGGTACCGCGAGTGGGCGCCCGCCGCCGAGGCCCTGTTCCTCATCGGCGACTTCAACGGCTGGGATCGGGAGGCTACGCCCCTGCAGCGTCAGCCCGACGGCGTGTGGGAGATTTTCCTGGCTGACAAGCAGTACAAGGAGCGTCTCACGCACGGCAGCCGCTACAAGGTGCACGTGCGCAGCGCCCACGGCGCCAAGGACCGCCTGCCCGCCACCGTGCGCCGCGCCGTGCAGGACGAGCACAGCCACGACTTCGCGGCCCAGGTCTGGCGGCCGGAAACGCCCTTCGCCTGGACCGACCAGAAGTTTCGGGTACACAACCACGTCAAGGAGCCGCTGATTTATGAGGCCCACGTGGGCATGGCCACTGAGGAGGGCCGCGTGGGCACCTACCGCGAGTTTGCCGACCAGATTCTGCCCCGCATTCAGGCCGGCGGCTACAACTGCGTGCAGCTGATGGCCGTGATGGAGCACCCGTATTACGGCTCGTTTGGCTACCATGTGGCCAATTTCTTTGCCGTGTCGTCGCGCTTCGGCACGCCCGAAGACCTGAAGTATCTCATCAACGAAGCCCACAAGCGCCACCTGGCCGTGCTGCTGGACGTGGTGCACTCGCACGCCGTGAAAAACGAGGCCGAGGGCCTGGCCGACTTCGACGGCTCCGGCGACCAGTATTTCCACGAAGGCCCGCGCGGCAACCACCCCGGCTGGGACTCCAAGCTGTTCGACTACGCCAAGCCCGAAGTGCAGCGCTTCCTGCTCAGCAACCTGCGCTACTGGCTGGAGGAGTTCCACTTCGACGGCTTCCGCTTCGACGGCATCACCAGCATGCTCTACCACCACCACGGCGAGGGCGTGGCGTTCAGCTCCTACGACCAGTATTTCGGGCCGGAGGCCGACGAGGACGCCATACTGTACCTGCAGCTGGCCACCACGCTGGTACACGAGCTGAAGAAAGGCGCTCTGCTGATCGCCGAGGACATGAGCGGCCTGCCCGGCCTGTGCCGCCCCATCAGTGAGGGCGGCATCGGCTTCGACTACCGCCTGGGCATGGGCATTCCGGATTACTGGATCAAGCTGCTCAAGCACACCCGCGACGAAAACTGGAACCTGCACGAGCTCTGGCACACGCTCACCAACCGCCGCGCCGGCGAGAAAACCGTGGCTTACGCCGAAAGCCACGACCAAGCGCTGGTCGGTGACAAGACGCTGGCCCACTGGCTGCTCGACAAGGCCATTTACGAGCACATGCACAAAGATGACCCCGACCCCATCACCGACCGGGGCGTGGCGCTGCACAAGCTCATCCGGCTGCTCACGCTGGCGCTGGGTGGCGAGGCCTACCTGAACTTCATCGGCAACGAGTTCGGCCACCCCGAGTGGGTGGACTTCCCGCGCGAGGGCAACGACTGGAGCTACCATTTCGCCCGCCGCCAGTGGAGCCTCGCCGACAACCCCGACCTGAAGTTCCAACAGCTGGCCGCCTTCGACCACGCCCAGCTACACCTGGCCCGCAAGCAGCACCTGCTGGCGCACCCTGCCGCCCACCAGCTCAACATCGACACCGACAACCAGGTGCTGGTGTTCGAGCGGGGCTCGCTGCTGTTCGTGTTCAACTTCCACGTAAGCCGCAGCATCCCCGACTACCACTTCTTCGTGCCGCACTCCGGCCACTACCGCATCCTGCTCAGCACCGACGCCCCCGAGTTCGGCGGCCACAACCGCGTGGATACGTCCTTGACCTACGAAACCTTCGAGGAAGACGGCATCGACAAGCTGAGCCTCTACGTCACGAGCCGCACCGCGCTGGTGCTGATGCGGGTAGGGTAGAACAGAGAAGCAAATAGACCGTCATGCAGAGGCGCAGCCGAAGCATCTCGCTAGTGTAGGCCGCTGGCCCCGGTCTGAGCGGCTTTGCCGCGTAGACCGGTGGCCGCCCCACCGCCCCGGTCTTCGACCGGAGGACGCGCAGCGGCCAGCCGGAACCGCGCCAGCCGTGCAGTATTATAAATCAGAAGCCCACGCTACATTAGCGTGGGCTTCTGATTTATAATACGATGGCGTACAGAATCCGGAATCAGCAAGGGTTGTATTTCCTCACCTTCACTATCGTCAGCTGGGTTGACATTTTCACCCGGCCGGCTTACAAAGAGCTTATCCTTGAGAGCCTACGCTTCTGCCAACAGAAGAAGGGACTGGAGCTGTTCGCTTACTGCCTGATGACCAATCATCTGCACCTGATTGCGCGGGCGGCTGAGGGGGCAGCGCTATCAGACTTCGTGAGGGATTTCAAGAAGTTCACCTCCCGGAATCTGTTTCGGATGCTGCATGCCAATCAGCAGGAAAGCCGCCGCAAGTGGCTGGAATGGATATTTACCAGCGAGGGCCGCTTCAATCCCGACAACACCTACGTGCAGGTGTGGCAAAACGACAGCCACGCCGTGGAGCTGACCACCGAAGCCATGACCCGGCAGCGGCTCGACTACATTCACCAGAATCCAGTGCGGGCCGGGATCTGCTACCGCGCCGAAGACTACGTGTACAGCAGTGCCGCGCAGTATGCGGGGCTGGAGGTGCTGCTGCCGGTAGAGTTGCTGTTTTAGCGGCGCGGTTCCGGCTGGCCGCTGCGCGTCCTCCGGTCGGAGACCGGGACGGTTTGGCGGCCACCGGTCTTGCCGACTGCGTCGGCGCAGACCGGGGCCAGCGGCCGGTCAGCTAACCGCCTACTTCAGCTTTTTGCCGGCTTCGGCGCCTTCCAGCACGTCCTGGATGCGGCGCTGGCGGGCTTCGGGCTTTTTAGCGCGCTCCACCCATTGCACATACTCGCGGCGGTGGGGGTAGGCCAGCTGGTCGAAGGCGGGGCGCAGGCCGGTGCGCTCCAGGGCGCGGGCCAGGTCGTCGGGCACCACGAAGCCGGGCTCGTCGGTGTCGGGCATCATCGTGACGTGCACGGGCAGGCCCCAGGTTTTGCCGATGGTGTTGCGCAGCTGCTTGTTCACGGCCAGAATGTGGTGGCCGTCCTCGTCAAGCGTGAGCGGCAACCGGAACGGAAAGCCGTCGAGGGTGCCGCGCACGTGCACCTGGCCCCGCTGCCCGAACACCTCGGGCACGCTGAACGGCACGAAGAGAAACACGCCGCCATCGGTCGGATGCAGCTCTAAAGTGGTATCAAAAACCTGTTCCTGCGAATCAGACATAGAGAAGAAGGGAAGATGCGGCGGCCAGCCAATACAAAAAGAAGCCGCTGGCCGCTCCGGGCGGCCAGCGGCTGCAAAGGTAGCGCTCCGTACACTAGCGCCGGCTATCTGCCGTCCGCCACCTGCCAGTGCTGCTACGCCGGGGCCACTTCCTGAAGCGCCGCCAGAATGGCTTCGGCGAGGCGGGCCGGGTCCTGTGCGGCGGCGGCCGACAAGCGGCGGACCCGCTGTGGCGGCAGCTCGTGCAGCTCCAGCACCCGCAGGGCCAGGGCTGAGGAAGCCGCCAGCACCAGGTCGGCGCGGCGCAACGCTAGGCGCTCCAGCTCCAGCACCCAGCCCCGGTCGGCGGCCGTGTTGCGGTCCTGGGCCAGGCTGTGCACGTGCAGCACCAGCGGCTTGCCGGTCAGCTGCCGCAGCTCCAGGCCGGCCAGCCACGCCTGCCAGTCGGCGGCATAAATCACCGCAAACTCCTGGCTGGCGGCCAGCCGCGTGGCAAACCGGGCGTACTGAATCACGCGGAAGTTCAGGTCGGCATCGGAAACGGCCGGCGTGCGCAACGCTTCCAGCGCAACGGTCAGCACCGACTGCGGGCCGACCAGCGCGGCCGCCGGGGCCGGCTGGATGGCTGCCACGGGAGCAGTGGGCGCAAGCGTTTCAGAATACGGCGCCCCTTCCTGATCTGCGGTTTCTGGCTCGGCGCCAGCCAACTCCGTAAAGTCGAGGGCGGCGGCTTCCTGCGCGTCCGGCTCGGCTTCATCGGCGGCAAAGGCGTCGGCGTTGAGCAGGGTAGCTGTTTCGGCGGTCTGGGCGGTATCTGCCGAAGCCGGTTCGGCCGCGGCGTCTGGCCCTAGGGCTGCGGCTGGCGCGGCCTCGCTGCTGCCGATGTAGGGCGCCGCTGGCGTGGCCGGGCCAGTTGCCTCCGTGCCCACCGTGGCGCCCAGGTAAGGCGCCATCGGCGACTGCCAGGTTTCCGGATGGGGGGCGTTGAAATGGGTGTCGGCCAAAGCCAGCTCTTCGGCGGTGAGGTTGCCCAGGCCGGTGGCGGTGGCGGGGGCCGGCAGGTGCATGGGCTCGGGCAGATGCGGCAGCAGCAGCGTGAGCGCCGCGTGCGGGGCCAGCGCCGAAACCAGCGCGGCCGTAGTGGCCGGAGTCGCCTCCGCTCCGGCGGGCGCGTCCCAGCCCAGCATCAGTACCTTAAGCGGAGCAATAGTCATGGGCAATCGGGCAGAAAAAGGAAGAATAGCAAAACCGGTTTATTGGGGCTATAAAGGCGGTTTTTACGAATCAATAGCCAATGTTAGGCAAAATTCGCGGGATTCGTTTTTACCTTCGCAAGCTTAATGCAGGCTTCTCCGGCACGGCCGGATTTTTTTTTACCCGCCCGCTTTTCCCAGCCCGACCTTCCTCATGAACGAGCACAACATTCAGGAAAACAACTACATGCTGAACGACCTGGCCGCGAAAGCGAAGCAGGAGTTCTTTCCCGGCAAAGTAGTGGCCAGCCAGCAGGACGGCTCCGATTTCGTTTTCCGCTGCGACAACGGGGCCCAGCTCCGGCTGGAGGTCATCACCGATAAAGTTCTGCGCTTCCGCTACGCCTCGGAGGTGGGGTTTGCGCCCGATTTCAGCTACGCCTTCCCCAACGGCGTACCCGCCCGCCAGGCGCCCGAGTTTCTGGAGTTCCGGGAGCGGCCCGACCACTACCGCATCACCACCGACCGCCTGATCTGCACCGTAGCCAAGGACGGCCTGAAAACCCGCGTGCTCGACCGCTCCGGCAACACGCTGGTGCAGGACGAGAAGGGCTACCACTGGGAGTACGACTACGACACCGGCAACGACATCGTGAAGATGAGCAAGCAGGTGCAGAGCGGCGTGCACTACTACGGCCTCGGCGACAAGCCCGACAACATGAACCTGCGCGGCAAGCGCTTCACCAACTGGGGATCTGATACCTACGGCTACGTGAAGGGCTCCGACCCGCTCTACAAGAACATTCCGCTGTACCTGGAGCTGCAGCAAAAGATTGCCCACGGCATCTTCTTCGACAACTCCTTCAAGGCCAGCTTCGACTTTGCCGCGGAGCGTGCCGACGTCACCAGCTTCTGGGCCCAGGGCGGCGAGATGAACTACTACTTCATCTACGGCCCCAGCCTGCTCGAAGTGACCGAGGAATACACCCGCCTGACCTGCCCGCCCGAGCTGCCGCCGCTGTGGGCGCTGGGCTACCACCAGTGCAAGTGGAGCTACTTCCCCGAATCTAACGTCAAGGAAATTGCCAAGGGCTTCCGCGACCGGCAGATTCCCTGCGACGCCCTGTACCTCGACATCGACTACATGGACGGGTACCGCTGCTTCACCTGGAGCCCCACGCACTTCCCCGAGCCCAAGCGCATGGTGCAGGAGCTGGCCCAGGACGGCTTCAAAACCATCGTCATCATCGACCCCGGCATCAAGATTGATCCCAACTACCGGGTGTTTGCCGAGGGCCTGGAAAAAGACGTGTACTGCCGCCGAGCTGATGGCCCGCTGATGAAAGGCTCGGTGTGGCCCGGCCTCTGCAACTTCCCCGACTACACTCGCCCCGACGTGCGCGAGTGGTGGGCCGGCCTGTTCAAGGGCCTGATTGAGGAAACCGGCGTGCGCGGCGTCTGGAACGACATGAACGAGCCGGCCGTGTTCGAGAAGGGCACCTTCCCCGATGACGTGCGCTTCGACTACGACGGCCACCCGGCCTCGCACAAAAAGGCCCACAACATCTACGGCATGCAGATGGCCCGCGCCACCAACGAGGGCGTGAAGCAGTTCAGCTACCCCAACCGGCCGTTCACCATCACGCGCAGCACCTATGCCGGCGGCCAGCGCTACTCCTCCGCCTGGACCGGCGACAACATTGCCTCCTGGGAGCACCTGTGGCTGGCTAACATCCAGTGCCAGCGCCTGAGCATCTCGGGCTTCAGCTTCATTGGCTCCGATATCGGAGGCTTTATTGATACGCCCGACGGTGAGCTGTACGTGCGCTGGGTGGCGCTGGGCGCCTTCCACCCGTTCTTCCGCACCCACTCCAGCGGCGACCACGGCGACCAGGAGCCCTGGAGCTTCGGCGAGAACTTCATGGAGCTGGCCCGGGGCTTTATTGAGCTGCGCTACCGCCTGCTGCCCTACATGTACAGCACATTCTGGCAGTACGTGAGTCAGGGTACGCCCATGCTGCGCCCGCTGGCTTTCCTCGACCAGACCGACACTGACACCTACCTGCGCATGGCCGAGTTCAGCCTCGGCGACCACCTGCTGGTGTGCCCCATCACGCAGGCCGGCGCCGACGGCCGCTGGATGTATCTGCCCCGCGGTGACTGGTTCTACTACTACACCGACGAAGCCAAGAGCGGCGGTGCCGAAGTGTGGGCCGCCGCCGGCCTCGACCGGATTCCGCTGTTTGTGCGCGCCGGCGCCGTTATTCCGATGTATCCGGTGCAGCAGTACGTGGGCGAGAAGGTGATTGACGAGGTGACGCTGCACGTCTACTACAAAGCCGGCCAGGAAAGTAGCGTGCTCTACGACGACGGCGGCGAAGGCTACGGCTACCAGAGTGGCCAGAGCACCACCCGCCGCTTCACCGTGACCGGCACCGAAAGCGGCCTGCTGCTGCAGCAAGCCACCGAAGGCGACTACCAGCCCAGCTTCACGCGCTACCGCGTGGTGCTGCACGGCCTGCCCTTCCAGCCCGCCGCCTACAGCACCGACGGCCAGCCCGCCGAGGCTGTAGCCGTCACCCTCGAAACCGGCCTCACCCTGCCCGGCGTAGTCGTAGATGCCACGTTCACGGAGCTGGTGGTTGGGTAGAAATACGGCTGCCAGTCATGCAAGAGCGGAGCCGAGACGTCCCGCCCGTGTAGTAACCTGAGTACTACACGGGCGGGATGTCTCGGCTCCGCTCTTGCTTTCTGAGGCTAAGGAAGTTTGTGGCTTACTGCACCAGCAGCCGCTGTGCCTGGCCGCCGCTGCGCACCAGATACACGCCCGGCGCTAGGCCGGTGGGCAACTGCAGCTCCAGCGGCCCGGCCGGCGCGGTAGCCGTCAGCAGCACCCGGCCCGAGAGGTCGAGCAGCTGCACGGGCTGGCCGGCGGTGAGGCCTGCCACGGTCAGGTGGTCGTGGGCGGGGTTGGGCCACACCTGCAGGGTGGCGGTGCGGGCACCCACCACGGCCAGCACCCGCACCGGCGACAGAGTTTCGGTGCCGTTGAGGTCGGTCTGGCGCAGGCGGTAGTAGACGGTGCTGCTGCCATAGGCCGGCAGGCGTGGGTCCAGGAAACGGTAAGTGGCAGGGGCGGCGCTGCTGCCACGGCCGGTCACCCAGCCAATCTGCCGGAAATCGGTGCCGTTTGTTGATGCTTCCACCGCAAAGCCCCGGTTGTTCTGTTCAGAGGCCGTGGTCCAGCTCAGTTCGGCGGCGTTGGGCCGGGCGTCGGCTGTGAAGCTGCTCAGCTCCACCGGCAGCGGCCCGGCCAGGGTGAGGTTGGCATCGTTGACATCAAAAAAGACGTTGCCGACGGCCTCTATCTTCAGGCGACCTTGCGTGGTGGTGAGGCGCGGCAGCTGCACCTGCGCTGAGCCGGTGTTGGGCGTGCTGGCCAGCAGCACCGTCGGAAACGTCTGGCCGCCGTCCGTGGAAAACAGAATGCGCACCTCGGCGCAGCTCACCGGGGCCTGGTTGGTGCCCAGTACGTCCCAGGTGACGGTGTAGGTGCTGCCGGGGGCCGCCGAAATAGCCGTATTGGGCGCCGTAACCCGGAATGGCCCCGCGGCGGCCACGTTCAGCGCGACGTTGGCGGCTGCCACGCCGCCGCGGTTGTCGCGGGCCGTGAGGCGGAAGTTGAGCGTGCGGGCCACCAGCGGCAATATTTCCCCCAGCGAAGCCGTGTTGCTCAGCACCGCCGACAGCGTCGGGAACGTGCGGGCAGGGCTGGCCACGGGCGCGAAGCTGCGAAATAGGGGCGGGCCGCTGGCATCGGTGGCGGCGCTGGCCAGGCTGGTGGTGGTGCCGAGGTCCAGCTCTTCCCAGGAATAGGCAAGGGCGTCGCCGTCAGGGTCGGAGCCGGTGCCGGCCAGGGTGAAGGGCGTGCCCTGCGGAATGGTGTAGGTGCTGGGCGGCACACTCACGCTGGGCGGCTGGTTGCCAGTGGCGCTCAGCGTGCCGCAGGTCAGCCGGGGCAGAATGGCGCTGAGGCTGCCCGCGTGGAAAAACCGGATGGCACTGCCTACGTTGTCGGGGGGGCAGCGCGAGTCGTATGACATGATGGTGTTGCCGGCGCCCGGCTCGTAGGCCAGCTCGGGGCTGCGGTTGCCGCCGCCGCAGTTGCCCTGGTCGCCGTTGAAGGTGTGGCCCGAGCCGAGCTGGTGCCCGATTTCGTGGGTCGTGACGGTGGCGATGCTACTGGCCGAACTGCCGGTGGAAGAGCCGCCGGCCTTGAGGCCGCTGGAGCTGCGGCAAACCACGCCCACGTAGGCCACGCCCGAGTAGCCGTTGCTGCGGTAGCCCAGCACGTGGCCCAGGTCGTAGCTGGCCGAGCCGATGGCATTGTCGACCACGGTGCGGTTGGTTTCCATCAGGGCCGTGGGGCTGGCATTGTCGTAAGGGTCGGTGGCGGCGTCCAGGAAAATCAGCTGGTCGGTGTTGGCCACCAGCTGCAGGCGCAGGGCCAAGTCGCGCTCATACACGGCGTTCATCGAGCTGACCAGCGCCACCATCGACGTCAAAGTGCCCTCCACGGTGCCGCTGCCCAGGCGCTGCACATACTCGCCGGTGGCGGCCATGGCCACGCGCAGCGTGCGGAGCTGCCCGCCGTAGGGCGCCGGCGCGGCGGGCGGAGTGCCGCCGGCCGGCCGCTGTGCCTCGCCCGGCACCGGCAGAGCCCGACAGTCGAATTCCGGCACCTCACTGGTGCGGCTCTGGTAGCGGCCGGGCGTATCAGCCTCGGCCTGCACGCTGACGGTGCCGGTCAGCCCCAGCACTTGGGCGTGCAGGCCGGCTGGGGTCCATTCTAGGCGGGCCGTGGTGCCGGGCTCGTCGAGGCTACGGGCGGCGTAGGTGCGGATATGCGGGTACCGGGCGGCCAGCGCCGGCGCCATCACCGGCACCTGCGTCACGGCAAAGCGGTGCAGCTGGCCGTCGGGGTAGGGGAGTTCCAGCGTCACGGCCTGCTCAGGCCGGGTTTCCGGCGGGGCCAGGGCTAGGCGCTGGGCCAGCCGGGCGGTATCGAGGCTGTACCAGCGGGCCGATGTGGCTAGCGGCCCCCGAGCCGCCGGTGCGGCTACTTCCTGCCACAGCGCATCAGCAGCAGACTGCGCTTGGGCGGCACCGGCCGGAAACAGAAAAGCAAGCAACAGGGCAGCACTCCAATAGCGGTATTTCATGGTAGGCGGGTTGGGTACAGAAGGCGGGAACCGGCAGGCCGAATGCCGCCGCCGGCTGCCACATGGCAGCCACACAACGCGAAATAATCATGAAAAATTTAAGCGGGCTGTAAGTTGGTGTTTTGATAATGTGCTGTTAATGAGAGTTTATATAGGATAATTCTATTTGCGCTTGAATTTATTATGCAATATTCCTGGCATGTTGCTAGATGAATATCAACTTAGTCCTATGATCTAAGTACCGGTGAAATAGATTTGTACTGTGCCAGTACAAGCGCCAATGTCCGGAAAGCCGTCGGCCCCGGTGCCAGCCTCCAAGGAAGCTGGCACCGGGGCCGACAGGGTACGTGTTGAAGCGTGTGCTAGAAGTTGTAGGCCACCCCGGCCGATACGCCGGTAGACTTGCCCAGATTGCGTCCGGCCACGTACGTCGCCGCGCCCACCGTCAGGCCGAAGCCCTTCGCCAGCGGACGGAACGCGCTGACGCCCAGGCGTACATAATCGACGCGGGTGGCGGGGAAGAAGCCCGTGAAGCCCGGCTGCAGAATATCGGTGCCGCTCTTGTCTGACTTCTGGAAGGAAGCCAGGGCGTCGACGTACAGCTTCGGGCCGGCGTAGCCTACCTTGGTTTCGGCCACGAAGGCGTTGGGGGCGCTGTTGTCTCGCAGGCTGTAGCCGGCCTGGCCGGTCACGAACACACCCGACAGCGTTTTGAGGTGCACCACGCCCTGGCCCGACACCTTACGCGCGCCGTTGCCGATGGCAATAATGTAGCCCAGCCCGCTTTCCGACTTATAGTCGCTCACGGGCGTGCTGCCGCTCACCACGCCCAGCACATCCAGCACGTTGGTCCCGATTTCAGTGGAGAACAGCTTGGCTTTCAGAAGCAGCGTAATATCCTGCAGGCCAGCGCGCTTGTTCACGTAGCCCTGCTCGCGCAGCACCTGTTCGTCGGCAAAACCCTTCGACTGAATGTAGGGCAAGCTCACTACGGCTTCCAGCTTGTCGGTGATGCCGTAGCTGCCGTACAGGTTCACGGAACTGACCTCTACTTTGTCGAAGATGGGTACGCGGTTGATTTTTTCCGGAGCGAGGTACACGCTCTGGTAACGCTCCAGCGTGCCCGAGACAACCACGGAGCCATGGCCCTTGCCGGGCAAAAATCCGCTGACCAGACTTTGGGCGCGGCCTGCCGATGCCGTGGCGAAGCTCAACAGGGAAAAAGCAAGTAGAAAACGGTAGGTGTGTTGCATAAAAGCGCGGTGTTAAAGGGCAAAACTACGGAAACTCTTCAGGAAATTATTCTAGACAGCTACCTTTGAGGCTTGTCTCAAAACAGGAACTGTGTTGGTACATCATAATATCCTGCTTTACGTACCAGGTACCCGCACCGGATTTAGGACGAAGTAAATCCGGTTGCATTTTTTTTTCGTTACTGAAATGCCCACGGGTCTCATCTGTTCCAATAACCCTTATTTACACCTCATTGCTCATGAAAAGAATCGTACCCACCTGGTTTGCCGGCTTAGCCCTGAGCGCCATGGTTTTGGCAGGATGCCAGAAAAACGATGAGCTTGACCCAACCATTGCCGGAGTAGCCGTCACGAATCCTGATTTCCAGATTCTGGAAGACGCGGCAATCCGCGGTGACGTCGTGTCAATTTTGTCCAATAAGAACCCCGGCGACCCGCAGGGCAATTTCACCGTGTTTGCCCCCACCAACGCGGGCTTTGGCCGACTGGGCCTGAACTCGGCTTCCGACCTACTGACCTTGCAGCAGCCGTTTCTGCGCAGCACGCTGCTGTACCACGTAACCGGCGGCACGCTCAGCAGCGCCGACCTACGGGCCGGTGTTGTTTCGCCGTCGGCGCTGGGGCCGAACCGCCGGATTATCAGCCGCGGCGGCAGCCTCTACGTCAACGGTTCGCGCATTGTGGCCACTGACGTGCGCGCCTCCAACGGCACCGTTCACGCCGTGGATAAAGTGCTGCTGGCCACCGGCGCCGACATTGTGCAGTCGGCCGTGGCGCTGAAGGATGCGCAGGTGTTTACCCGGCCCGAGCTGAGCTTCTTGGTGGAAGCCGTGCTGTACTGCAATCTGGCTGGTGCTCTGTCGGCCACGCCCGGCAGCGCGCCGCTCACCGTCTTTGCCCCCACCGACCAGGCGTTCAAAGACCTGGGCGTGGCGCTGAACGTGCCCTTGAACGTGCCGGCTGATATCCGCAAGCTCCCACAGGCCACCGTGACGGCCGTGCTGCTCAACCACGTAGTACCCGGCGGCCAGTTCACGCCCGAGCTGCCCGAAAACAGCAGCGTCACTACGGCCGGTGGCGGCCGCCTGGCGCTGGGCGCCTTCAGCAACGGCACGCTTTCGGTGAAAGGCGCCAACAATGCCACGCCAGCCACCATGGTCATTCCGGATGTGCAGTGCACGAACGGCGTGGTGCACGTCATCGACCGGGTTTTGCTGCCGTAAGGCAAGTGCATTAACCGAGCAGAACTACCGGTTCGGCGGCTATCCGTGGCTGCCGGTCCGATAGTGGTTTCAGGCTGGCCGGCCGCTACCGTATTTGCCGGCCAATACGCGTCGCCGGCCAGGTGCCGGCCGGGTGTACTGCTTATTCTCTGCCATTATGAAAAAGTTGGTTTTCGGCTCTACGTGGGTCGGATTTGTGCTGCTCTTGTTTTTGCTCCTGTTGATTGGGGCCAATGCCCGGGGCCAAGCTCCGGCTGCCGTCCGTCATTCACTGGAAGGCCAGTGGAGAGGGGCGCTGACGGTGCCCGGCGGCAGCCTGCCGCTGGCCATCACCGTTACGGAACTGGCCGATGGCAACCGGTTTGCCGTACTCGATGTGCCCATGCAGCGCGTCAACCGGGAGCCGATGACCGTGACGCCGCGCGGCGATACGCTGCTGTTTGAGGCCGAGCAGGCCGGCTGCCGCTTTGTGGGCCGCCGCTCCGCCGATGGCCAGCAGCTGCTGGGCGTGTGGCAGCAGCCCGGCTACTCCACGCCGCTCACGCTGCTGTTTGTGCCGCCAGCCGTGCCGCAGGCTCCCAAAGCCTTCAAGTTCCCGCCGCCCTACCGCGTAGAGGAAGTAACGGTGCCCAACGATACCGACCACCTGCAGCTGGCCGGTACCCTGACCGTGCCGGCCGGCGAGGGGCCGTTTCCGGCCGTGGTGCTGCTCTCCGACCAGGACAGCCAGAACCGCGACGCGCAATACGGTGACTTCGCCCTGTTTGGCAACTTGGCCGACTACCTCACCCGCCGCGGCGTGGCCGTGCTCCGCCTCGACGACCGGGGCGTCGGCAAATCGGGCGGCGACTCGGCTACGGCTACCGTGGCCGCCCGCCTCCACGACGCCCAGGCAGCCCTGAGCTTTCTGCGCACCCGACCCCTGATTGACGTGGCCCATCTGGGCCTGATCGGGCACGGGCAGGGCGGCAACGTGGCCCTGCTGGCGGCAGCGCAACCATTGCCTCCCAACTTCACGGTGTCGCTGGCCGCTGCCGGCCTATCCGGCACCGACCTGCTCTCGGAGCAGCGCCCGTCGCTGCTGCTGCGGGCCGGCGCCGCCGATACGGCCCTGCTGAGCTTGGCCCGCCGCCAGGATGTGGCCCGCCAGCAGGCCCAGGTTCAGGCTGATAAGATGCGGGCTTCGGGCTCCAACTCGGCGCAGGTGGCCACGTTTCTGGAGCAGCAACGCCTGCGCCAGAAAGTAGAGGACAAGAAGCGTATGGATGCCCAGCGCAAGCGCCGTCGTACTATGCTCGACATCATCGCCAACAGCCCCGACGCCTCCCAGGCTCAGGCCATCGTGGCGAACATGGTGCGGCAGGACCAGCCCGGCCTACCCCCGGAAGCCGTGCAGGCCGCCGTGGCCCGCCTCACCTCGCCCTGGTACCGCGACTACGTGAAGCTGGACCCGCGCCCGGAGCTGGGCAAAGCCCGGGGCGCCGTGCTGCTGCTGCACGGCACCGCCGACGACATGGCCGAGGCCCAGACTAACTTGGAGCTGCTCGGCAAGGCTCTGAAAGGCAATGCCCGCGTAACCACTCAGAAAATCGAGGGGGCCAACCACCTCTTCCAGGCCCCCACCACCGAGTGGCCGCTGATCAACGGCCAGCCCCGTCCGGTGGTGTCCACAGCTACCCTCGAAGCCATGCACACCTGGATTATGGCCCGCGCGAAAGAGTAAGCCAAACATAGGTGTCTAAGGTCCCTGCAATCATAAAAGCCGCCCAAACTTCCTTCTGTAAGGGACAGTTTGGGCGGCTTTTTTATGGCCTTCGATACGTGAAGCCCGGCGTTCTGGTGGCTTCAATCGGCTTTTCTGATGCAGCCTAAGGCTCTTATTGCAGCCGGTCGCGCAGGTACTGGTACACCTCAGGGTTGGAGAGGAGCGTACCGTGGTGCAGCTTCGGGAACACGCGGGTGCTGATCTGCTGCTCGGGTGGCAGAGCCGGGTCGCCAAATACACGGCCCAGGGCGCTGCCGGCCCCCACAAGGCCGTCGCCGAAGTAGTCGTGCAGGGCGGAGTTGGCCGATTTCAGCAGGGAGCCCACCAGCACGTGGTAGCGCACGCCGGGCAGCGGCGGCACCAGTGTGCGGGGCGGAAACAGGTCGTCGGCATGCGGGTCCTGCCAGTCGTCGTCTACCAGAATGGCGTGGCGCAGGTCTTTGATGCCGTTGCTGCGCTTATCAATCAGGCCACTGATGAAGCGGGTGGGGCGCAGGTTGATTTTGCGCAGCACCACCGACGTGAAGTGGCTGTTCTGCTCCAGAAACGAGCCGTCGTTGGGCACGCCCAGCAGAAACACGTCCTGCAGGTGCGTGAGCCACGAAATGCCGGTTACCGCCACTGCCGCTTGGGCCGCATAATAGCCCGCCGACCGAATAACCAGCCCGCCCATGCTGTGTCCCACCAGCGAAAGCCGGCCGATGGCGTCGGGGTAGGCTTCGAGCAGCTCCGTGAGCAGGGCGTGGAGCAGCTGGCCGTTCTGGGAGATGTGCAGGCCGGTGTTGTAGCGCACGTAGAGGCACACCACGCCGGCTTCCTGCTGCAGACGCGGGCCGTAGCGCAGGCCGCCTTCGCCCGAGCCGGCCTGCCAGATCACCTCGTCGCCCATGAGGCCGTGCAGAAATACCACCACTTTGCGCGGCCCTTTGGTGCCGGGCGTGAGGCGTAGCGCCGACACTGGCACATCGGCGGCGTGGCGGCGGAAGCTCATCCGGATGGCCCGGCGGTCCTGGCGCTCGGCCAGCTGGTCGCCGAAGGCCCCGTTGAGCACCGGCAGTGTGAAGTGGATATTTTCCTGCCCCGTGCGGTAGAGAAAGCCAGCCGTGTTGAACGGTACCGTAGCGGCCCGCCCCACCGCCCGGATGGCCCGCTTCCAGCGCGACGGCGCCGCGTCCGGCAGCTCCTGTCCGGCCGGCGGGTCGTCGGTGGGGGCGGGCGGGCCGGCGGCCGCGGGGACGGCGTCGGGTGGGGGCAGGGCGCCCGGGGTAGAGGAGGAAGGAGCCGACGGCTCGGGCAGGGACGGTTGTTCGGTCACGGAATCAGGAGTTTGCGCAGCAGCGGGCCAGCGGGGGAGCTGAGGTGCAAAAGATACACACCCGCCGGCATTCCGCGTAAATCTACGCGGCGGCCGCTGGCTTCGTTGAGCGGCGCGGCCGGTTGCTGCCGTATCAGCTGGCCTTGGGCATTAAACACCCGGTAGGATGCGGTGGACACCGCGGGCTGCTGCGCTGAAGCCAACACAAATTCACCCGACGCGCTGGGGTTGGGGTAGACACTGAGGGCGGCCTGCGTGGCAGCCGGGGCCGAGGTGGCGGCTACCGCACCGGTCAGCCCAATGTCGTCCACCCACAGCGAGGAGCTGGCCATCACGCCGCCGGTGCCGCACAGAAAAAACAGCCGCAGTGAGTCGGGCGCCAGGCCCGCGGCGTAGCCTATTGGCAGCGAAAACTGGCCGTAGCCGGCCCGCGCCGGCAGAATGGCGGCCCCGGCCCCTACCACCTGGGCAGTAGGGCCGCCGCCCCGGGTCAGGGCCACATACACGCCGGCCGAGTCGTTGGCGGAGAGCGTGAGCTTGTACCAGAACTGCAGCGTAGCGGGCCGCCCCGTGAACGGAATGCCGCCGATGCCGAAGGTGTTGGAATTGACAAAGCGCGAGCCCAGAATCAGAAACGACGGAAACGGCACCCCGAATACTGTTTTGCTTTCCAGCTTGGCCGCGAAGCTGCCGGAGTTGCGGTCGGTGCTTTTCGTGACGGTGCCCAGCGTCAGGGGCAGGCCCTGCCCGGAGTAGATGGCGTCGGTGGTCAGCCAGTTGGCGGGGTATTCGGCGGCGCCCTGGGTGATCCAGCTTTCCAGGCCCCCGTTGGGCACACTCTGGGCCGAAACCGGCCCCATTCCAACGAAAAGAAACAGCCAAAGAACAGTAAGGAGTAGCGTTTTCATAGCCGGCAGACAGTAAGGTGCGAACAGACCAGACGGCCCTTCCGCCGGCCTGTTATAAAGATACCAGCTATACAGGCAAGGGTGAATCACATAAACAGGTGATAGGCAAAAGGTTGTGCCTGAAATGATGCGCCGGGCACAGGGCAAAAAAAACTTCCGCCGGCAGCCGCCGGCGGAAGGACTCTGAGTAGTAGATGTGCTGAGTATTCAGGTAGTCTTTACTGAATTGACGATCAGGTAATTGATAGAAATTTCTGATTGATTAAGTTTTAGCAGTTATTGAGTGCGGGCTTAGCGGATAAGCTTGCGCGTAACAGGGCCGTCGGGGGTGTTGAGTTGGAGCAGGTAGACGCCGGCTGGCAGGCCACGCAGGTCTACGGGGCGGCCGCCAGCCGTGCCCAGCGGCGCGGCAGTGGCCGTGCGCACCACCCGGCCCGTGGCGTCGGAGAGGGTGTAGGGGGCAGTAGCCACCGCTGGATTTGCCACCGACGACAGCCGGAATTCGCCGCTGGGGCTGGGGTTGGGATATACCGTGAGGGCCGCGTCGAGGGCTGGGTTTTTGGCCGCCTGCACGGTACCGGTCAGGCTCACGTCGTCGATGAACAGCGCGGTGCCGGCGGTGATGTTGTTGGCCAAGCCAGAAGCAAAAAATATCTGCAGCGTATCCGGCGTATCGGCGCGGCGGTAGGTGAGGGGCAGGGTTACTAAGGTGTAGCCGGCCTGAGGCGCCAGAATCTGGAAGGCATCAGCTACGATTTCGGGGTTGCCGTTGACCGTTTTGAAAAGTGCTACCTGAACCCCAGCCGAGTCAGCTGCCGGGCCAGTCATTTTGTAATAGAACTGCAGATTGGCTGGCCGGTTGGTATAGGGAATACCGCCACCAAGCGTATTGGTGTTGCCAATGCGCGTGCCGAGCAACAGAACACCAGGGAAATTATCCTGAAAGTTCTGCGTCTCCAGTTTGGCTGCAAAACTGCCGCCGCGCTTATCCGTGGACTTTACCGTAGTGTTGGTGGAAAAAGGCAGCGGCCCCACCAGCGCTGAAATGATATCGTCGAACGTCAGCCACGATTGAGGCGACTCGAAAAGCCCACGCTGGCTCCAGGTTTCGAGGGTGCCATTCGGAATCGCCTGCTGCGCCACGGCGCCGCTGCTGCTGAACAAGGCCAGAATACCGGCCGCAACGGGTAATAAAGATTTCATAGAAAAGAAAGAAAGGGTGAATGAGTAACGGGTAATGCCAACGAATTACAAATTCCTAAGCTGTATACGTCTCGCTAAAATTATGCCGCCCTTCTACCGCTTCGCTAAAAAAAAGTTCCTTTTCGTAAATAAAAAGCAAGAAAAATATATATGATTCTGAATTGCAGATAGATAAAATCGGCTGTTCATGCGCAGGCTTCAGGAAAACCGCCCCAGCCGGAGCGTTGGCCGGGGCTAGCGGTGCTTCAGCGTGCTCAGCAAGCCCGCGACCAGGCCGGTAGCCAGCCCCCCGAGGTGGGCCGCGTTGTCGGTGCCGGCTGGGCCGGCCAGGCCCCCCACCAGGCTGCCCAGCGCGAAGTACAGCAGCAACCCCAGCAGGCCGGCTCGCTCCTGGCGGCTAAGCGCGGCCCCGCGCCCCAGCAGCAGCGCCAGCACTAGCCCATACAGCCCAAAAATGGCGCCCGAAGCCCCCACGGAGTTAACACCCTGGCTGTGCCACCACAAGCTAGCCAGGCTGCCGCCCACGCCACTCAGCAGATACACCAGCAGCCACCGGAGGCTCTCGGCTTTGGCCTCGGCCATCAGGCCCAGCAGCAGCAAGGCGCTCAGGTTGAGGAAAAGATGGGCCGGCCCGCCGTGCAGAAAAGTGCCGCTGAGCAGCCGCCAGGGCTCGGCCACCACCAGCCCCGAGAAATTGGAGCCCCAGGCAATGAGGTCGGAGCCGGCAGGTGCCAATAGATTTACGCCACCCAGAACGCCCATGGCGCCATACGCCAGCAGGTTGGCCAGCAGCAGCAGCGGGGTAACGAAATACCCCCGGCGGGGCCGGAAAACGGCCTGCACCAGCCGGGCGGCCTGCCGCAGCGTGCTGCCCTCGGGCTCCGCTACCGGTGAGGCTGGCGGCGGTCCGGCTGCGGCAGCCGGCAGCTCGGCCGGAATCAGGCCGCGGCGCTGCAGCTCCTGCACTGCCGCCGCGCCCACGGCCGGGTACCGGGCGGCCTGCCGGGCCAGGTGCAGCAGCTCGGCGTCGGTTTTGTGCGCAAAAGGAGATTCGGGAGCCGGGATTTCCATAAGGCAGAACTCAGAAGCTCAGCGCTATCAAGAACCAGCCCACGCCCGCAGCCGGCGACGCACTCTGCCAGAACCGGCCAACAGTGCCTAACAGCCGCGCATATGCAACGTGTTCAGTCTGCCACGCTGCCCGTGATTAGCGGTAGCTGTATAGTAACTATTTTTATAAAGTATTATCTTTTTAATGAATGTGCAGGCAGTAAATTTAACTATATTTAGGCTTTTGTGATCTGCTCCTTTGCCCTCCCACCACGCCTTTTTGTCATTTATTCTTGATGTCGGTTTCTGCTCGTCTGCGAGCTCAGGCACAACAGCGCCTAGCTACCTCCCTGTACCGTAATGCCCGCTCCCGGGCCCTGTTCACCCAGGCCGGCGTAGCCCTTAAGGAAAGCCGCGTGAGCTTCCGGCAGTTCTTTTCGTGGTCGAGCCCGGTTTCCTCGGGTTTGCGCAGCCTGAAATATGTGCTGGTAGCCCTGCTACGCCTGCCGCTGGGGCGCAGCGTGCGGCTGAGCTACGGCTACACCGGCGAAGACCGCCTGATTGAGTCGCTGCTCAAGCCCCTGGTGACCCACAACGGGTTCTACGTGGAGGTTGGCTGCAACGAGCCCCGCTTCATTTCCAACACGTTTCTGCTGTACCGGCGCGGCTGGCGCGGCATCTGCATCGATGCCAATGAAAAGCTGATCCGCAAATTCGGCCGCATCCGCCCCCGCGACCAGGCTGTGTGCGCCTTTGTGTCGCACGAGCCCGAGCCGCTGACGTACCTGGAGTTCAGTAACAACGTGCTGTCGACGGCCGACCCGCAGTACGTGCCGCAGTATCTGGCGCAGGGCGAGGAGATTGAGCGCACGCGGCAGGTGCAGCCCCGCACGCTCACGGCCATCCTGCAGGAGTGCCACGCGCCCGCCCGCTTCGATTTGCTCACGATAGACGCTGAGGAGTTCGACCTTTCTGTGCTGGAATCCCTGGATTTCGCGGCCTACCGGCCCCGGCTGGTGATGGTGGAGGCCGAGGATTTCGACCCGCTGCATCCGCTGCAGCACCCCATCAGCACGTTTCTGCTGGCCCGCAACTACCGCTTCAAAGGCAGCATCCTCAAGAACCTGTACTTCCTCGACGAGGCGGCTTAAGCCAGGGTAGTTGATTTACAGCGTACCGCGCCGCAGACGGGCGGTCCATTTGTCGCGGCTGAGCAGGGCCTCCCGCATCACGGTGGCCGAATCCTGCAGCCTGACGAGCTGGGGCGTGTAGATGGGCAGGCCATTGCCGTAGCGGCCACTCAGGTTCTGCAGTAGATCCATGCGCAGGTAGGCGGCGCGACGCATCAGCTCCACCCGTTCGGAAAGTACGGGCGTGAGCTTGTGGTCGTAGGCCAGGGCTTTGTTGAGGCGGTGCCATTCTTCCAGCACGGTGCTGGCCTGGCCGGGCAGGGTGGCGTCGGGCTGAGTGGTGCGCAGCGGCCGGAGCAGGTAGGTGCTCTGGTTTTCGGCTTTCCAGTAGCGCTCTGCCAGCCGCCGGTACTTGCGCGTAGCCACCGTGTCGCGGGTGCGCTCGACGGCGGGCAGCTGGCGCAGCTCCTGCGCAATCTGGGTGCGCGTGAGCGAGTCGAAGGCCGGAATTACGCGGGTCTGCACGGTTTCCAGCACGGGCGGGCCGGCTTCTTTGCGGGCCTGCTCGGCGGCCTGGCGGCGGGCGGCCTGCTGGTTTTGCCAATAGATCAGCCCGCCAAGCAGCAGGGCCACCAGCACGCCTATCCACAGGGCCGGGCGCTGCCACAGGGCCGGCGCCGGCTCGTCATCGGCATACACCGGCAGGTGGCTGCCCATCGGTTGTGACTCCGTGGTTGGGTCGGGGCTGATGCCGCGGCGGCGCAGCTCCCGGCGGGCCGTGTTTACCAGGTCAGTATGATACAGCTCCGGGTTGCGGGCCAAGTACAGCAGATCAGCGTCGGTTTTTTGCTGGATAAATTCGGAATCAGAAGGAGAGGACATGTCGGGGTAAAAGCAGCCAGAAAGAATAATCGGCTTCCAAGTTGGCAAAAAGCCTCCGGACTATCACGCCCGCCTGCCAACGCCAGCGCCAGCCTGCGCGTATAGACAGGCAGCGCGGCCATCAAGCCGCGACGCTGCTTCATCTTCTTACTTCCCTTCCCATGAGCGCCGACCAAACTCCAAATTCCGACCAGAACGCCCAAACCACACCCAACGCAGCTTCCGAGCAGGAAGGCCGCCAGCTGAGCACCGGCGGTAAAATTCCTGCCCAGCACGACGCCGACGCCCAGGCCAGCGGCAACCCCGAAGCCACCAGCACCCAGCAGAACATGGGCGATGGCAGCGGCATCCGCGGCGACTACGGCAACGCCAGCCAGACCAACGGCGCCGAAGGCACCTCGGACGCCAACGACGAAGGCGCCCCGAAAAAGAAAAACGACCAGTGGGCTGAATAAGGCCCGAACCGCGAAAGTCTGTTTCGCGGCAGTGACAAGCGGCCCTCATGTGGCGGAAGACTTTATCTTTCGCCGCATGAGGGCTTTTGTTTTTTCGCTGACTGCCGCCGCCGCGCTGCTGGTGCCGGCCGGGCCGGCTACAGCCCAGCGCGGCCGCAACCCGCTTACGGAGCTGCTGCAGGCCGATACGGCCCGTTTCGGCCGCATCCTGCGCGACCCGGCCGCTTACCGCGTACAGATCTTATACACCCAGATCAACCGCGACGGGCGCGGGCGGCCGCACTTCCGCACTTTCCGCTACGGGGCGCCGGCCACTCAGTATTTCTACCCGGCCAGCACCGTGAAGCTGCCGGCCGCCGCGCTGGCGCTGCAGAAGATGCGCACCCTGCGCGCCCAGGTGCCGGAGCTGGGCGCCGCCTCGCCGCTACGCATCGACACCGCGTTTGCCGGCCAGACCGCCGTACTGCGCGACACCACCGCCCGGAGCGGGCGCGCCAGCATCGGACAGTATATCCGCAAGGTGCTGCTGGTGAGTGATAATGACGCCTTTAACCGGCTCTATGAGTTTGTGGGGCAGCAGGAGCTGAACGAGCAGCTGCGCCGCCGCGGCCTGCCCGAAACGCGCCTGATTCATCGGCTTTCCGTCGGCGACCAGGAGCCGGGCTCGCGCCACACCAACCCGCTGGCTTTCTACGCCGATACCACCCTGAGCCGGCCGCTCTACGTGCAGCCCGCTGCCTACAACGCCCAGCCGCTGCCGCCGCTGCCCGCCACCGATTTCCGGATCGGGCGCGGCTACATGCAGGGCGGGCGCGCCGTGGACGGGCAGGAAAACACAGTGCTGGTGCCCGAGCCGCTGGATCTGGGCAGCAAAAACTATTTCCCGCTGGCAGAGCAACAGCAGGTGCTGCGGGCGCTGCTGTTTCCGGAGGCCGTGCCGGCCAGCCAGCGGTTTGCGCTGGCCGAGGCCGACTACCGCTTCCTGCACCGCTACCTCTCCATGCTGCCCCGCGAAAGCCAGGCCCCGCGCTACGACGTGGCCCATTTCCCCGACACCTACGCCAAGTTTCTGCTGGGCGGCGGCGGTATCGCGCCGCTGCCGCCGGGCGTGCGGGTGTTCAATAAAATCGGGCAGGCGTATGGCTTCCTGATTGACAACGCCTACGTCGTGGACCTGGAGCGCAACGTGGAGTTCCTGCTTTCGGCCGTCATCTACACCAACTCCGACGGCATCCTCAACGACGACAAGTACGACTACGATACCATCGGCTTTCCGTTTCTGCGCGACCTGGGCCAGGCCGTGCTGCGCTACGAGCAGCAGCGTCCCCGCCGCCACGCCCCCGACCTTGGCCGCTTCCGCCTCGACTACCGCGCCACTCCCACCGACGACGCCCCATGACTGAGCCGACTCCCGCCGGCCCGCGCGTGCTCAGCGCCGCCGAGTACCGCCAGCTGGTGCAGCGCCACCCCGACCACGCCCTGGTGAACCTGGCGGAGGTGGTGCCGGGCCTGCGCTTAGATATCCGCTACGCTACGCCCCACAACCTGCTGGGCGCGCCGCTCTACGCCCACGCCGCCGCGCTGCTGGCCCGGCCCGCCGCCCTGGATCTGATGCGAGTGCAGGCTGCCCTGGCCCAACACGGCGCCGGCCTGCTCGTGTACGACGCCTACCGGCCCTACCGCGCCACGGTGCGCCTCTGGGAAAAAGTGCAGGACGAGCAGTACGCCGCCCCGCCCTGGCGCGGCTCCCGCCACAACCGCGGCGCCAGCCTTGACGTGGGCCTCGTGGACCTGGCCACCGGCCGCCCGCTGCCCATGCCCACCGATTTCGACGACCTGACGCCCGCCGCCCACACCGCCTACGAGCCCGTTTCCGCGCCGGCCCGCCGCCACCGGGCCTGGCTGCTGGCCGCCATGAGCGCGCACGGCTTCGTCAATTATCCGGGCGAGTGGTGGCACTTCGACCACCACCGCTGGGCGGAGTTCGACTTGCTGGACGTGCCGCTGGAAGCGCTGTAGGGGCGGGTTGCCAATTGCCGGACCGGAACCGGCGGCGCGGGCTGACCTATGCCGGCATGGCAATCCTTTCTGCCGCATACCAATCCGGCCGCTTATGTGCGTAATTTGCAGGCTGATTCCCTGTTTTCGTGCTGATGTTCCGACTGTTTGCCGCTGGCCGCCTCGCTCTTTTTCTGCTTTTGACTTCCGGCCTGCTGGCCGCCTCCTGCCGCCCCGCCACCGCCGCCGATACGCCGCCCAAGCGCGAGCTGCGCGGCGTCTGGATTGCCACGGTGGAAAACATCGACTGGCCCAGCGCCCGCACCCTCTCGCCGGAGCAGCAGCGCCGCGAGTACATCCGCATGCTCGATGCCCAGCAGCGCAACGGCATCAATGCCGTGTTTGTGCAGGTGCGGCCCGCGTCGGATGCCTTCTACCAAAGCAGCCTTGAGCCCTGGAGCAAGTGGCTGACCGGCACTCAGGGCAAAGCGCCCAACCCCGCCTACGACCCGCTGCCCTTCCTGATTGAGGAAGCCCACGCCCGCGGCATGGAGTTCCACGCCTGGTTCAACCCCTACCGGGCCACCATGGACACCGTGACGCACCGGCTGGCCGCCAATCACCCATACCGCCAGCATCCGGAGTGGTTTATCCGCTTTTCGGGCAAGCTGCTCTACAACCCCGGCCTGCCGGAAGTGCGCCAGTACATCAACCGCGTGATTCTGGACGTGGTCAGCCGCTACGACATCGACGGCGTGCACTTCGACGATTACTTCTACCCATATCCCGAAGCCAACCAGACCATCCACGACGAGGACGCCTTCGCCCGCTTCAACCCCGACAACCTGAAGCTGGCCGACTGGCGCCGCCAGAATGTGAACCTGCTCATCCGCGACCTGCACGCCTCCATCCAGGGCACCAAGCGCTGGGTGAAGTTCGGCATCTCGCCCTTCGGCGTGTGGCGCAACCAAGCCACCGACCCCAACGGCTCGGCCACTAAAGCCTTCCAGGGCTACGATGGCCTCTATGCCGACGCGCTGGAGTGGGTGCGCCAGGGCTGGGTTGACTACCTGCTGCCGCAGCTCTACTGGAGCTCCAATTTCAAGGTGGCGCAGTATCCGGTGCTGGTGGAGTGGTGGGCGCGCAACGCCAACGGCCGCCACCTCTACATCGGGCACGGCGCCTACCGCATGCTGGAAAACACCAAGGCCGACACCACCTGGCGTAACCCGCGCGAGCTGCCCCGCCAGATTCGCTTCAACCGCACGTTCCCGGCCGAAGTGGGCGGCAGCGTGTTCTTCAGCGCGAAGTCGTTGCTTGCCAACGCGCTGCATACTACCGACTCGCTGCGACAAAACCTGTTCCATTATCCAGCGCTGGTGCCCACCATGCCCTGGCTGGATGCTGTGCCGCCCCGCCCGGCCCAGGGCCTGACCCTCACGGCCGCGCTGCCCGCCAACATCCTCACCTGGCAGCCCGCCCCGCCCGCCGCCGACGGCGACCTGGCGGCGTACTACGTCATCTACCGCTTCGAGGACGGCGAAACGCCCACCCCCAACGACCCGCGCCGCATCCTGACCGTGGTGCGCCCCCGTACCGGCGGCCTGCTGGCCTACACCGACACCGCGGCCCGCATCGGCCACGCCTATGCCTACTACCTCACGGCCGTGGATAGGCTGCACAACGAAAGCCGCCCCGTGAGCGTGCGCAGCACCGGCCGCCCCGGCGAAATCATTTTGGCCCAGGCCCCCGCCGAAACGCCCGCGCCACCCGCTCCGGTAGCCACCGCGCCAGTGCCGGCGGCCCCGCCCGTAGTGGTGCCCACGCCGCGCCCAACGGCCACGCGCCCCGCCGCTTCCGCCGGCACCGTCACGAAGGTGAAAACCAAAGTCAAGCCCAAGAAAAAGCGCGGCTTCTTCAGCCGGATATTTGGCGGCCGGTAGTCTGTAGAAAACCGCCAGCGAAAAAGCTGGAAATCAAGTGCTGAATTTATATTGATGCTCTACTAGTAAGCTTAATTCTATATACTAGATGAAATGCAATAATTTTTTCGAGAAAGCCAATGGCTTGCGCAAATGCATCAAGCAGATAGCACGTTCCCTAAATCGATGGACGTTAGGTAGTGCATATTTGATGGCACTTACAGGATGCCTTTTGATGAGTCTGACGACCCAGGCGCAAAACACTCCTACTAAAATTTGGGACCGAATTTCGGGTGGAAATCAAAACGATACACCATCAGCAATGGTGGCCACTCGGGATGGGGGCTGCCTGATTGGTGGGACGGCATACTCTGGAGCGACCGGTAACAAAACCCAGCCGAGCCGGGGTAGAAGTGATTACTGGCTGGTAAAGCTTGATGCAGCCGGTACAAAACAGTGGGACCGGCGCTATGGCGGAGACAACATAGAACTACTGCAGAGTCTGCACCCTACGGTAGATGGGGGGTATTTGCTCGGCGGCGAGTCTTATTCCAATAATAGCGGTGATAAAACCGCTGCCAACCCGCAAACGGATGGTTCTGCTTTTTGGGTCGTGAAAATAGATTCAGTAGGCAACTTGCTGTGGGATGCCACTATTCTTGGTAGTGGCGCGCAAGGGCTGTGCGCTATGATAGATACGCAGGAGGGCAGTCATCTACTGGCTGGTTCTTACGTGTTGCGTGCTGAATATGAATACAATATAACGAAACTAACCAATGAGGGCGTGTACGAATGGAATCGTTCCTATGGGGGCTCTGACGACGATATGCTCAAAGCCGTATATCGCACCCGGGATGCGGGATTCCTGTTGGCGGGCTACTCTAAGTCGCCGGTAAGTGGAGAGAAAACCCAGCCCAGCCGGGGCAACGATGACTACTGGCTGCTGAAAGTTGATGCCTTTGGGCGCCCGGAATGGGACCGTACCTACGGCGGACCGGGTATCGATCAGCTCAGCAGTCTGGTGCCCACGGCTGATGGAGGATTCCTGCTGGGCGGAACCTCCACCTCCGGTGTAGGAGGAGAGCACAGCCAGCCCAGTCGTGGTGGCCGCGACTACTGGGTGGTGAAGATTGACTCGCTGGGAGCCAAGCAATGGGACCGGCGCTTTGGTGGCAGTGCTGACGATAAGCTGACGGCCTTGCTACCCTTGGGCTCCAATGCCTTCCTGTTAGGCGGCACGTCAGTTTCGGGCGCATCTGGTGACAAAACGCAGTCTTCGTGGGGACGGGAAGACTACTGGCTGGTCGCAATTGATGCGCAAGGCACCCTGCAGTGGAACCAGCGCTATGGCGCCGATGATATTGACGAACTACAGGCAATGGCCCTCATCAAGGATGGCCATGTAGCAATCAGTGGCTATTCCACGTCTGGCCGCAATGGCGACAAGTCAAATTTCAACTTCGGCATTGCCAACTACTGGACCCTGAAACTGCGCTTAGCAACTCCGTTAGCCACATCCGCTTCCATCGGTGACAGAGTGCTAATGATATATCCTAATCCGGCGCATCAGCAAATGACTGTGCTGCTGCCGTCGGCACCAGTGCCAAGCGGCACTATCCACCTGCGCGATATGGTGGGGCGCCTCATTGCGCAACGGCCCGTAACCGCACTGGAGCGGCAACAGGGCCAGGTGCTCTTATCTGTTGGGCAACTTCCAGCGGGAATGTACCAAGTCCAACTAGTTTCTAAGGAACAACCCGCATTCACCAGTCGAATCGCGGTCCAGTAGGTAGCCGTCCTTTCCTGTCACTAGTACAGCACGCAGCTTATCAGCATCTATAGGCTCAGATAAGTACTTTTGTTGATTGCCTTCTTCCTTTTACTTTATGTTGATTGATCATTTACCTACGCATTCTGTCCTTGGCTGTTTGTTACTATTGCTGGTACTGTTTACTGGAGCCTGCAAGAAAAGCACGCCAGAGCCGGTTGTCCCGGTCGCAGTTACTAATGGACAGTTGGCGGGGCAGTGGCGCCTGTTTGAGCAGCGCTTTCGTTACTACAATCCACGTAACGAGTTGCAATCTGACGAGGTAGCAGCGTCGCCCCAGCCAGGCTCTACGTATGATATGATCTTTAATGACAGTACTGCGCGCTACAGACAATACATCGGTACGCGAGCTGTATACGATTCTGCGTTTGCGTACACTCGACAAAACCTGATTATAAAAATTAATGATGGGTTATTTCGGGAGCTGAAAATTATAGAACTGACAGATCAACGTTTGACGTTTGAGCATCGTGACGGTCGGCCAAATGGGTATTATTATATCACGGAGGATCGGTATAAGCGGTT
Organism: Hymenobacter yonginensis; assembly: GCF_027625995.1. Classification (NCBI taxonomy): domain Bacteria; kingdom Pseudomonadati; phylum Bacteroidota; class Cytophagia; order Cytophagales; family Hymenobacteraceae; genus Hymenobacter; species Hymenobacter yonginensis. The sequence continues at coordinate 2,628,150 of NZ_CP115396.1, read as the reverse complement.
CTAAGCGAAATTCGTTAAAGTCTTCTTGCCACATGCATGGCATGTGGGTATCAGCATTTACTTCTTCACCGCCGGGAGACGCTCGTATTCCAACTGCTCGAAAATCTGTAGCTCGGGCTGCCAGATGGGTGTTTGGAGCAGCAGCTTGCGGCGCGTGAGTTCCAGCAGCAGCTGCCCATTGAACAGCGGCTCGTCGGTGTTTTGGGCGCTGCGGGTGTAGAGCTGGTTGCGGCGCACGGAGTAAGTGCCCTGCTCGGTGAGCACCAGGCGGCCGCCGCGGGTGGTGGTGTAGGGTATAGGTACTGTCGGGGCGGAATTCCACTACTAGCGTCAGCTCACCGTTGGTGATGCCGATGTTGGTTTCGGCGGCCGGGCTGTGAAAGAGCTTTTCCTGCAATGAGTCCGGCAGGGTGGCGGGGGCCTCGAAGGCAATCTGGCGCAAGCTCCACCGGCCCGTAAGCGGCGCCTGGGCCTGGGCTACGCTGGCTGCAGTCAGAAGTATGAGCAGCGTCATCGGCCACCAGAATAGTACCGGGACGCGCCGCGAGGAAAGCCAGGGAATCAGCATGGAAGAGTAATGCACGCTAGGCGGCCGGCCGGCACTGGCTGCACAAGCCCGACATGAGGTAGTCGCTGCGCTCTGCCTGAAACCGGCCCGGCAGCACCACCGGCGGGATGGAAACCTGGTTGAGACAGTACGTGTGCTGGCAGGCGGTGCACTTGAAGTGCACGTGGTTGTCGTAGTGCGCGTGCTCGGTGCAGCCAGTGGCGCAGGCCGCGTAGCGGATGATGTCGGTAGCATCAATTACGCGGTGAATGACGCCCTGCTGCTCGAAGGTGCGCAGGGTGCGGTAGAGCGTAATCCGGTCGATGCCCGCCTCGCCCAGTGCCTGCTCGATGTCGTTGCTGGAGAGGGCGTAGGGGTGGTTCAGCAGCACCTGCAGCACCTGCCGCCGGATGGGAGTAGCGCGCAGCGCGTGGCGGGCCAGAGTTTCGTTAATGCGGGCGGTAAGAGGCATACACAAAATTACGGATTCGGGCAGACTTGGGCTGCCTGCCTGCTGCGGTTGACGGCCACGCCAGCGTCCAATACGCTCAGAACCGGCGTCATTGATAACGCAAACAGCCCGCCGGAAGTACCAGCGGGCTGTTCAGAGAGAGGCAACGAGCCAGGGCTAGAGCGCGCGGTACTCAAACACCACGCGGGCCGTGGAACCTGCCGTGCTGGGCTTCACGCCCACTATGCGCAGAAGCATGGGCTCGGCCCCGCGTACGCGCACAGCGAACAGGTCGCCGGCGGCTACGGCCCCGGGCAGGGCCGTAGTGCCGGTCAGCGAAGCCGCATTCTGGTAGAGCAGCGTGCCTACGGTATTGGCCGAAGCCGTGTTGTAGTAGCCGGTGGCGGCCGTGGCTACCGGAATTCGGTAATAGACGGTGTTGTTGGCCGAAGAGAGGCTAACGGTGGTAGTGAAAACGCCGCTGGCAAATAAATCCTTAGTCGCGGCCGGCGCGCTGGCAAGCACGTTGGCGCCCAGGCGGAGGTCGTAGGCTACCGAATCCTGCGGCGCGCTGGGGCCTGCCGTGACGCGGCCGGTGCGCACCCGGCTCAGGGCCGTGGGTGCCACCACGTTGAGCGGAGCCGACGTCACCACGGCCGAGTCGGGGCCGGAAAAAGCTTTGAACACGAACGTCACGGCCTGGCCCTGGGCGCTACGGGGTACCGTTACATCCACTGTACGGGCGTTGGCCGCGCCGGTGCTGGGATTGAGGATGGAGCTGGCCCGCATCCGCCGGCCCGTACCGATGCGGTAATACGTGGTCAGACTATCCACGTTTTTGAACAGCGTAGCCGTGGAAGGAGTGGCCGGAATCGTGCCGATACCGCCTTCATTGAGCACCAGATTGTACCCAACGATGTCGTTTTCTGCCTGTGCCGTGGCTGCCAGGTTGTTGCGGAATGTAGTGATGGTAGTGGGCGAGGCTGTGGTGCCGAAGCGCAGGGTCGGCCGGGCCGCCACGTTGTAGGTGAAGCGCTGGCGGCGGGTGGCCCCATTCTCGAAGGTCGTCGTCACGTCCACCCGCACGGCCGTCTGGTTAGGCAGGTTCGGTACGGTGTAGGCAATCGGCTGGGCCGTGATGCCCGCCCGCGAGTCGAAAACCGGGTTGGTAGGAGGCAGCGTTCTGACCACGGCCGAGTCGGTCCGGCCAATCACCTGAAACACGGTAAAGTCGCGCACCTTGTCGGCGGCATTAAAGCCAACCAGCAGGTTCACCACCTCGCCAGGGGCATACTTGGTGCGCAGGCCCGCTGGCGCGGCCCCAATCGTGGAAAAACCACCGTCGCCGGTCAGCGAGTAGGGCGGCTCAAAGTCGTCGTCGCAGGCGGTGGTGGCCAGGCCGGCCACGGCCAGCAGCAGGGGCCAGGGGCGCTGCACCAAGGCCCGAATATCAGAAAACAGGTTCATAAAGAAAGCACATCAGAAAGAGGGAAAAGACACCAGCGCAACACTACCGCTGGTCCCACCACACGGGTCGGGTGGCGTAGTCCGGGTCGAGGCCACCGATGGCCTGCACATTCTGCGGGTTATACTGGGTTTCGGTGAGAGCCGGCAGCAGGCGGCGCGGGAACTTGCGCTGGGCGGGGTCAGTGGGAGCCGGGTTGAAGATGGGGTTCACCCCGTTCGGGAAAGCCAGATTCACGTAGATATCGGAGCGGAAATCATAGCGCCGCATATCCGACCACACCTCCGGGTTCAGGAACAGGGCAATGTATTTCTGCTCCATAATGCGCTTCAAATCCAGCTGCGCCTCATTCTGGGCCACGGCGGCGCTGTTGAGGTAGCCGTCAATCTGCTGCTGGGTGAGGATGGGGAACGTAACCGTCAGGCCCTGCGAGGCGAATGTGCCGCCGCCCCCAATCTTGCGGATGTGGGCCTCGATGCCCTGCCGGTAGGCACGCAGCGCGCGGGCCCGGTCGCCGGCCAGAAAGGCCGCTTCTGCCTCAATAAACTTCAGCTCGTGGTAGGTGATGATTTCGTGGTAGCCTAGGTCGCGGGCATACCAGCCGGAGTAGAAGTCTGAAGCTCCGCCAGTCTGGGCAATGGGCGTGCCACCCGACACGCCGGGGTTGGTGCCCACGCTTACGGGCGTGGCCATCACGGCAAAGCGCGGGTCCGTCACGCCGGGGTAGGTGGCGTTGGCGGCGCTGCCGTTGAGGTAGCGCAGCAGGTTCACGGAGAAGGTAGCGCCGGCGAAGTTGCCGCGGGCCGTGCCGAAGATGCTGGTGCTGCCCGTAATCGGGGGCACGGGCACTTCCATCTGCAGCTGCGCGTCGTCGGCCGAGGACGTGAAGGCCTTATCGACGGCGGCCAGCACAGCTTGGGCGCTGTAGGTGCTCTTTTTGGTGAGGTGCTGCAGCTGGCGGGCCCGCAGCGCGTAGGCCAGCTTCACCCACTTGGTCTGGTCGCCGCGGTACAGGATGTCGCCGCTGGGGCTGGGCACGGTCACGTAGAGTGGGCGCACGTTGGCCGAAGCTGGCTTCAGCATTTCCTGCTCGCCCTCATCCAGCAGCCGGAAAATGGTGGCGTAAATCTGCTCCTGCGGATCGTACTTCGGCGAGAAGTTGCCGCCGCCCTGGAAGGCTTCCGTGAACGGCACGTCGCCCATCATGTCGGTGAGGTGGGCCAGTGCCATGGCCTGCGTGATTTTGGCCGCGCCTACGTAAGCCGGCGAGCCTTCCGCCTCAGCAGCACTGATGGTGGCGCGCAGGTTGCCCGAAACGTAGAAGTAGAAGTAGTTGAAGGTGTTGTTGCCGTTGCCGGTGGCAAAGTAATACTGGTCGGTGCTGGAGGCCGGGGCCCGGCGCACAATCTGCTGCGTGATGTAGGGCGTCACCAGCGAGGTGAACATCTGCTGCTGGAAGGCCTGGGAAATACCGCCGGGCAGCAGGAAGTTGGGCGTTGAGCTGATGGGGTTGTTGGGGTCGGTGTTCACGTCGAGGAAACTCTCGCACGAGCTCAGGGCCCCGCCACCAACCAGCAAACCCAGAAGGAGAAGATATTTTTTCATTTGCTTTTTATGTTTAATGGCTTAATTGTTAAATGGTTACTCCTTACGGCTGCTCGTCGAACGGCCAACCATTTAGCAATGCAACCATTCAGCCATTCAATTAAAAATTCACGCGTAACGCCATGTCGACGCCGCGGGTAGCAGGCGTGCTGCCGTAGTCGAAGCCGCCCGAGCCGCCGCCACGCACGCCGGCGCCGGCTGCGGCCGTTTCAGGGTCAGCGCCGGAGTAGTTGGTCAGTAGTACAAGGTTGCGGCCCGTCACGCTCAGCTCCACGCCTTTCACGAAGCTTTTGCCCAGCAGCGTGGCCGGCAGGCGGTAGGCCACCGTGGCGTAGCGCAGGCGGGTCCAGGAGCCGTCTTCCACGAAGGCCCAGCCGGTGCCGCCCACCTGGTTGATGAAGTAGCCTTGCGTCAGCTCTACGGGGCGCGTGTTTGGCGAGTACGAGCCGTCGGCGGCGCGTACCACGCCCTCGATAACGGCAGTTTTGTTGCGGTCCAGGGTTTTGTTGCTCAGGCCCGAGCGCACGGCCGTCCACTCGTTGCCGTTCACCACGTCGCCACCTTTGCGGAAGTCCAGCATAAAGGTCAGCGACAGTCCTTTGTAGGCCAGTGTGTTGGTCAGCTGCGTGGTGAACTGTGGGGCTCGGTCGCCGGCATACACAAACGTGCCCGCCACCACCGACGGATAGCCGGTGGTAGGGCTGATAATCACCTGCCCGAAATACGGCGAGTTGGGGTCGGTTACACGGGCGTAGTCCTGCACGCCGATGGACGTGATGGGCCGGTTGGGGAAGGCGCTGCCCCGGGCCACGTCAATCACCCACGAGTCCGACTGGTTTACCTCCGTCAGGAAGCTCGGAAGCTTTTTGGCGCGGTTCTCATTGTGGAAGAAGTTGGCCAGCACGTCCCAGGTGAAGCCTGAAGCCGTCTGCACAGGCCGGCCGTTCAGGGCAATTTCCACGCCCTTGTTGGTTACGGTGCCGCCGTTGATGTACTGCAGAATATAGCCGGAAGCCTGGCTGACGCGGGGCGCAATCAGCTGGTCGCGGGTTTCGGAGTAGTACACGCCGGCATCGAGGCCCAGGCGGCCTTTCAGAAACTGGAAGTCCAGGCCGGCCTCATAGGAGCGGGTACGCTCGGGCCGGAGCTGTGTATTCGAGCCGAAGAAGCCCTGCCGGAAGCCGCCCCCGATGTAGGTGCTCTGGGCCAGTGGCGAATCTACGCGGTAGGGGCTGGTGTCTTTGCCCACTTCTGCCACGGCCAGCCGGAGCTTGCCATAGTTGAGAATCGAGCTGTTGTCGAGGCCCAGCGTGCGCGAAAACTCGTAGCCCAGCGTAGCTGAGCCATACACGAAGGGCTTGCCGTAGTTTTTATTCAGGTTAGGCCGCGGCAGCGTCGAGGATTGGTCGAGACGCACGCTTGCTTCCACCGTCACCTGCTTGAACAAATCCAGGTTGATGCGGGCGAAATTGGCCACCAGCCGCCGCAGCGAGTTGGTGGTCAGGGCGCCGCGGTTCACGGTGTTATTGATGGAGTTGAAGTTGGGCGAGCGGAACACCAGCCCAATGATGTCGGTGGTTTCGCGCTGGCCCTGCTCTATGGTGTTGCCCAGCAGCAGCGTGGCCCCGATATTCTCGCTGAACGAGTGCGAGAAGATGGCCGTCAGGTTGGAGTTGAGCAGCCGGTTCTGGGTGGTAGTTTCGGAAATACCGCCGTCTTGGTTGCCGGGCTGCGAGGTGCCCACCGCCCGGATGGAACGCACTCGCTCGGTGTAGTAATCGGTGCCCAAATTGTAGCTGATAGTAAGCCACTTGAAGGGGTCATACGTCAGCTGCGCGTTGCCGATGACGCGGTTGGTGCGGTCCGTAATGGGGTTGCGCTCCACCGTGAAGTAGGGATTGTCGGCATCGGAGCTGCCCACGCCCCCAATCAGGCGGCGGCGGGTGCCGTCGGGGTTGAGGTAGTTGCGGGCATCGTCGTTGCGGGGCCAGGTCAGCAAGCTCACCATATAGCCGCCCGAGCCGCCAAACAGACCCGGGCCCTGCAGCGGCCGGCGCCCGCCCGAGTTGAGGTACTGCGCCGAGCCCTGCGCCCGGATCTTCGGCGACACCTGCAGCGTGCCTGATAGGCGCACCGTGCTTTTGTCGAACTCCGAGTTGCGGGCCACACCTGTCTGGTCGAGGTGCGAGGCCGAAAGCAGGAACGAGCCTTTGTCGGTGCCGCCCGTCACGGTCAGGTAGTTCTGGAAGTTGTAAGCCGTTTTGTAGAAGTCGCCCAGGTTGTCGTAAACTTTTTCGCCGGGCGCAAACTGCGGCCCCCACGAAATGCGCGTAGTTGGGTCGAAGATGCCGTTGGCGCCCTGCTTGTACACGCCCTGCAGCTTGGGCAGGCGGTTCACCTCGTCCACCGATACCTGCGTGCGGTAGTCCACGGTCACCACGCCCGACTTGCCTTTCTTGGTGGTGATGATAACGGCGCCGCTGGCCGCGCGCGAGCCGTAGAGCGCCGCCGCGGCGGCACCCTTCAGCACAGTCATGGTTTCCACGTCCTCGGGGTTGATGTCGGCGGCGCGGTTCTGCGACGACACCGAGCGGCCTAGCAGCCCGTTGAAGGCCGAGCCACCACCCGGCGCCGTCGACTCCACAAACGAGGTGTTGTCCATGATGATGCCGTCAATCACGAACAGCGGCTGGTTGTCGCCGTCCAGCGAGTTGCCACCCCGGATAACGATGGAGGCGCCTTCGCCGGCCCCGCCACCCGAGCTGGTTACCTGCACGCCCGCCACCTTGCCCTGCAGGGCATTCACGATGTTGGGCTGGCGCGAGTCGATGATGTCCTTGCTGGAAACTTCCTGGGCGCCGTAGTTCACCTGGCGGCGTTCCTGCTTGATGCCAAAGGCCGTCACGATAACGTCGTTCAGGGCCGTGGTATTCTCCTTCAGGCTGATATCCACGGCGCCGTCGGGGCCGACGGTGCGCTCCTGGCTGGTGTAGCCGATGAAGCTGAAGCTGAGGGTGCTGCCGGGAGCCGCCTGCAGCGAGTAGCGGCCGTCGGTGCCGGTGCTGGCGCCGTTGGTGGTGCCTTTCACGAGCACCGTCACGCCGGGTAGGGGCGTATTGTTGGCGTCCGTCACGATGCCCGTGACCGTGCGCAGGTTCTGCTGGGCGTGGGCCGGAAGGGCCGCCGCCACACTCAGTACCGGCGCTAGCAGGTAGAGTCTGTTCATAGAGGAATGAGTTGTGGGAATAAGTGAGAGAATGCGGCAAAAGAAGCGGCCGGAACCAGGCTGCTACAAGCAGATTGGCTCCGGCCGGCATGGAGGCAGACGCGCGGGCAGCAAACAACAAAACGGTGCGTTAGCCATAGAAAAACCGCGTCTGGAGCGAAGTTTTGGGGTAGTTCCGGAGTAGTTGAATCGGAAAAGCCGTCAATCAGGAAAAAAAGTCGGGATTAAAGCTAGAAAGCTGCGTAATAGCAGACAACTATATATGGTATTTTATTTAGTAGAAATTTGACTTTGAATGCTGCTGGCAAAGCTCCATTTTTCCGCGCCTTCCTGTCCACTCTCTATCTAATCTGTCTGCCATGTCTGCCACCAACCCCACCGCCTCGCGCGTGCCCGTCCGCATCTTCCCCGATTCTGAGCAGGCCTCCGTGCAGGTGGCCCGTGAGCTGGCTGCCTTCATCCGGCAGCGCGCCCAGGAGGGCCGCCCGGCCGTGCTGGGCCTGGCCACGGGCTCGTCGCCGACGCGGGTATATGAGGAGTTGGTGCGGCTGCACCGTGAAGAAGGGTTGAGCTTCCAGAATGTCGTCAGCTTCAACCTCGACGAGTATTTCCCGATGGCTCCCGACTCGCTGCAGAGCTACGTGCGCTTCATGCGCGAGTACCTGTTCGACCACATCGACATCAAGCCCGAAAACGTGCATATCCCCGACGGCACCGTGCCCGCCGACCAGGTAGCCGAGTTCTGCCGCCGCTACGAAGAGCAGATCCGGGAGGCCGGCGGCATCGACTGGCAGCTGCTGGGCATCGGGCGCACCGGCCACATCGGCTTCAACGAGCCCGGCTCCGGCGCCGCCTCCCGCACCCGCCTCATCACCCTCGACCACATCACCCGCACCGACGCCGCCTCCGACTTCTACGGCGAGGAAAACGTGCCGCGCCGCGCCATCACCATGGGTGTGGGCACCATTCTGGAAGCCCGCCACATCGTGCTGCTGGCCTGGGGCGAAGGCAAGGCCGCCGTCATCAAGCGCATGGTGGAAGGCGAGCCCACCGATACCGTGCCGGCCACCTACCTGCAGCACCATCCCGCCGTACAGGCCGTGCTCGATGAGGCCGCCGCCGCCGAGCTCAGCTCCCGCAAAACGCCTTGGCTGGCCGGCCAGCCCTGCAACTGGCACGAGGCCGCCCAGGTGCGCAAGGCCGTGACCTGGCTGGCCCGGCTGGTGGAAAAGCCCATCCTCAAGCTCACCGACGAAGACTACAACGAAAACGGCCTCTCCGACCTGCTGGCCGCGGCTGAAGGGCAGGCGTACAGCCTCAATATTCGGGTGTTCAACGAACTGCAACACACCATTACGGGCTGGCCCGGCGGCAAGCCGAACGCCGACGACACTCACCGCCCCGAGCGGGCCGCGCCCTTCCCCAAGCGCGCCCTCATCTTCTCGCCCCACCCCGACGACGACGTAATTTCCATGGGCGGCACGCTACTGCGGCTGGTCGATCAGGGCCACGAGGTGCACGTGGCGTACCAGACTTCCGGCAACATTGCCGTATTCGATGACGAGGCCATCCGCTTCGCTGATTTTGTGGCCGACTACGACGAGGCCTTCCGCTTCGACGATCAGCCGGCCGAGACGCTCTACCAGCGCGTGGCCGATTTCCTGAGAAACAAGCAGCCCGGCCAGGTCGATTCCGACGAGGTGCAGCAGATCAAGGGCCTGATCCGGCGCGGCGAGGCCAAAAGCGCCCTGCGCTACGCCGGCCTCGACCCCGAAACCCGCGCCCACTTCCAGGACCTGCCGTTCTACGAAACCGGCCGGGTGCGCAAAAAGCCGCTCGGCGAAGAAGACATCCAGCTCACTATCGATTTGCTCAACCGCCTGCAGCCCCACCAGATCTACGCCGCCGGCGACCTGAGCGACCCGCACGGCACGCACCGCGTGTGTTTGGCGGCCATCTTCGAGGCCGTGCGCCGGCTGAAGGCGGCTGGCACGCCCTGGCTGCAGGATTGCTGGGTGTGGCTCTACCGCGGCGCCTGGCAGGAGTGGGACGTGGCCCAGATTGAAATGGCCGTGCCGCTGAGCCCGCAGGAGCTCACGCGCAAGCGCCGCGCCATCTTCAAGCACCAGAGCCAGAAAGACCGGCCGCTGTTTCCGGGCGCCGACCAGCGCGAGTTCTGGCAGCGCGCCGAGGAGCGCAACCGCACCACCGCCCGCCTCTACGACCAGCTGGGCCTACCCGAGTACGAAGGTATCGAAGCCTTCGTGCGGTGGCATTTCTAGCCGATTTCTTGGGCGGCTGATCTGCTCTAGGTGGCTGCGAAGTCATAAAAATTGACAGCCCGTCAGGCAGCGCACAGCGCAGCCTCTCGCGTGCTGACGTCTGAATTACCAGGCAACGTCAGCATGCGAGAGGCTGCGCGGCGCTCTGCATGACGTTCCACTATTTCTCAAGCAGCTTCTACCTCAAGCCCCGGCCTGTCCTTCCCTGAATTATTCGGATTCAGGCCGGGGCAGGCCGGGGTTTGGCGCTTATGGAGAAGCCCATGAAACCAGGCGCTGCAGGCCTGTAAGCAAGGATACGCCGCCAAAAGGCAGCAGTGTTTTAGTTGTGATTATTTACAGGAATAATAGTATATATTTCCTGAGTGTTACGCCTCACTTCCCACCCTTTTTTCCTTCTTACCTATGCAAAACTCCTACTCTTTTGCCCGGCTGGCCCGCTCGCTGGGTGGTCCGCTGCTGAGCGTGCTGGCCGCCGTGCCGGCGCTTGCCCAGGATGGTACCCGGCAGCCATATACCCTGCAGGGCCGCGTCACGGATGAGCGGGGGCAGGGCCTGCCTGGTACCACCGTGCTGCTTGGGGGTACCACCCTTGGCACCGCTACCAACACCGATGGCAACTACACGCTGCCCGTGCAGTTGGCGCCCGGCACGTACACGCTCACGTTTTCCACCATCGGCTACCGCACCCAGAACCGCACCGTCACGGTGGGCAGCAGCGCCAGCGTCACGACCGATGTGTCGCTGGCCGAGTCCAGCCAGAACCTTGATGACGTGGTGGTGATTGGCTCCACCATCAGCGTAAACAAGCGCGAGCTGGGCAACGCCATCAGCACCGTAACGGCCCGCGACCTGGTGCAGAGCGGCACCGGCGGCGCGCTGAACGCCTTGCAGGGCAAGCTGCCCGGCGCCCAGATCGTGCAGAACTCCGGCGACCCTTCCGGCTCCATGTCGGTGCGGCTGCGCGGGATTCACTCGCTGCGGGGCTCCTCCGACCCGCTGTACGTGATTGACGGCGTGATTGTGAGCAACAACAGCACCAACGTGTCGCAGCTTGCGGCGGGGCCGGACATTGGGTCGGCCAATGCCGGGCAGAACCGCCTGGCCGACCTCAACCCCAACGACATTGCCAGCATCAACGTGATAAACGGGGCGGCGGCGGCGGCGCAGTATGGCTCCAGGGCTTCCAATGGCGTGGTGCTCATCACCACCAAGCGCGGCGTGGCGGGCGCGGCGCGGGTGTCGGTGTACACCAGCTTCAACGTCAACGAGCTACGTAAGTCGGTGCCGGTGAATACCTACGGCAAGCAGTTTGGGTTTGCGGGGCTGCGGCTCTACACTATCGGGGCGCCCACGCCCCAGCAGCTGGCCGCCAACCCCGGCACCACCACCACCGGCATCACGCGGGCTGGCGCCACCACGCAGTTGGCCACCAACCTCGTGGATGTGCCGCGCTACGACTACTTCAACGACATCTTCCGGACCGGCTACGGCACCGACAACGGCGTGTCGGTGGCGGGCGGGGCCGAGCGGACGCAGTACCTGGTGTCGGCGGGCTACCTGAAAAACCAGGGCATTATTGATGGTACCGACTTCACGCGCTACAACCTGCGGGCCCGGGTGGAGCAGCGCTTCGCCAGCTGGGCGCGGGCCTCGGCGGGCATTGCCTACAACAACAGCTTCTCCAACGAGAAAGCCAACGGCAACGTGTTCTACAGCCCCATCAACTCCATCAACATTACCAACAACATCTACGACATCAACCAGCGCGACGTCAACGGCAATCTGCAGGCCGTGGAGCCCACTCGCGTCAACCCGCTGTCCACCATCGAGGACATGAAGTTCACGCAGCGCATCAACCGCACCATCAGCGACCTGCAGGTGAACCTGACGCCGTTTGCGGGCTTCTCGCTCGACTACATTCTGGGCGTGGACACCTACTCGCAGGCGGGGCAGAACTACATCCGGCCCTACCCGTACCAGGCCACGGCCGGCCTGCCGCTGGCCCGCTATCCGCTGGGCTTTGCGGCCAATGCCAACAACAACGTGCTGCAGCTGAACTCCGACGTGAATCTGGGTTACGAGCGGCAGTTCACCGAAAACCTCAAGCTGACGGTGCTGGCCGGCTACAGCTACCAGTACCTGCGCGGCGAGCTGGTGCGCACTCAGGGCCAGAACCAGACGCCGTTCATCTCCACGGTCAGCGGCTCGGGCAGCACCACGGTGGCCTCCGCCTACGGGCTGGACCAGTTTGATCTGAGCGGGATTTTCGGGCAGGCCACGGTTGGGTTCCGTAACCTGGCCTTCCTGACGGCCGCCATCCGGCGCGACCGGTCGTCGAAGTTCTCACCTTCCGAAACCAACCAGTACTACCCCAAAGTGAGCGGCTCGCTGGTGCTGTCGGATCTGAGCTTCTGGAAGAATGCCGGCTACGCCACAGCCTTTAACTCGCTGAAGCTGCGCGCCAGCTACGGCGAAGCCGGCAACCTAAACGGCATCGACAGCTACGACCGGTTCTATCAGTTTACGCCGGTGGCGTTTCAGGGCCGGGCCACGTTTCTGCCCAACGCCCGCCTGGCCAACCCGCGGGTGCGGCCCGAGCGCGTGGCCGAGCTGGAAGTGGGTGCCGACCTGGGCTTCCTGAACGATCGGCTGGGCCTGGGCGTGACGGTGTACAACCAGAAAACTACCGACCTAGTAGTGGACCGCACGATTGCGCCCTCGCGCGGGGGCTCGTCTATCGTGGAGAACGTGGCCCGGCTCAATAACAAGGGCGTGGAAGTACAGCTGAGCGTGTCGCCGGTGAAAACCACCGATTTCAGCTGGGACTTTACAGCCATCTACAGCCGCAACCGCAACAAAATTGTGGACCTGGTGGGCTCGTCGGCCATTGCCATCGACAACGTGACGGGGGCGCCGGTGTACCTGCTGAATGGGCAGCCCGCGGGCGTGTTCTACGGCTCGGCCTACGCCCGCAACGCCGACGGCTCGCTGCTACTCACGCCCCAGGGCTTCCCGCAAGACGAGCGCACCACCGGCCAGAGCACCGGCGCGGTGGGCTTCACGCCGGCCCGCAACTCCGACGGCCAGCCCAGCTACGCGCAGGGCACCAGCATTGCCAACGTCATCATCGGCGACCCCAACCCCGACTGGACCGGCTCGTTCAGCACCAACTTCACCTATAAGCGGCTGGGCTTGCGCGTGCTGCTCGATGCCGTGCAGGGCGTGGACGTGTTCAATGCCGACTACCGCACCCGGCAGGGCGTGGGCCTCGGCGACCTGGCCGAGAAGGAGCTGCGCGGCGAGCTGCCCCGGGGCTACATCTTCAGCGTCTACAACACCCAGGAGTTTCGGGTGGATGACGGTTCCTACGTGAAGCTGCGCGAAACGGCCCTGACTTACACGCTGCCCACCGTCAGCAAGTTCATCAGCAACCTGAGCGTGTCGGTGGTAGGCCGCAACCTCTATTCCTGGGACGACTACAAGGGCTTCGACCCTGAAACCAGCGCCGGCGGCTCGTCGGATCTGCTGCGGGCCATCGACTTCGGCAACGTGCCGATTCCGCGCACCTACCAGCTGCGGCTGGCCGGCACGTTCTAGGCCCGGTGGTCTTTTTTCTCCCTCACTTCGATTCACGTCATGAAAAAGATACTGGTTTCGCTAGCGGCCCTGACCGTGCTGACGGTCAGCAGCTGCGACAAAGAATACCTGAACCCCAGCACCGCCAGCCAGGAGCAGGTGGTCACCAACTCCGACGGCCTGATTACCGTCTGCAACGGCTTGCAGGCGCGCTTTACCACGGGCGGGGCCTTGAGCCCGCTCTACAACACCGTGGCGGCCGGGGGCCTGAGCACCCGCGAGCTGACGGTGATTAACGTGGGCAACATCGAGGAATTCAACGTGAGCCTCGGGGCCGGCAACGTCACCAACCTCAACGGCGTGGTGCGCAACGTCTGGACCCAGAGCCAGCTGGTGCGCGCCAACGCCGACCTGGTGCTGGCCAACGCCGGTAACGCCGCCGACCCCGGCACACGCAGCGGCATTGTGGCCTACGCCAGCATCTTCCGGGCGCTGGCCATCGGCACGGTGGCGCAGTATTTCGAGCAGCTGCCCATCACCACGGCCACCAACGCGCCGTTTGTGCCGCGGGTGCAGGCCTTGCAGTCGGCGGTGGCGCAGCTGGAAACGGCCGCCACCCAGCTGGCCGCTAACCCGGTTTCCGCCGATTTCAACAGCAAGATTATCGGCGGCATCAACCTCCCGAACACCCTGCAGGCCCTGATTGCGCGCTACAGCCTGCAGGCCGGCGACTACGACAAGGCCCTGGCGGCCGCCGCCCGCGTCGACCAGGTTAGCCGCTCGTACTTCACGTTTGACGAGTTGGCCCGCAATGCCGTGTCGGAGGTGGCCTTTGGCAACCGCAACGTGTTCGAGCCCACCGACGTGAACCTGGGTTTGACCGGCGCGCTGGCGCCTGAAGCCAATGACCGGCGCATTCCGTTTTATACGCGCGCCAACCCTACGGCCACCCAAAACCGCGGAACGGGCTTCTATATGGCCAGCGCCGCGCCGGTGCCGGTGTACGTACCCAGCGAGATGCTGCTGATCCGGGCCGAGGCCTACGCCCGCAAAAACGACCTATCCAACGCCGTAACCGAGCTGAACCGGGTGCGCACCAGCACGGCGGCGGCCACTACGCTCACTGTAGGCAGCACCAGCTTCCCCACGGCTCCTCCCGGCGCCGGGCTGGCGGCGTACAGCGGCGCCCTCACCCAGGATGCCATCCTGCTCGATATTTACCGCAACCGGCAGGTGGAGCTGGCCTTCCAAGGCTTCCGGCTGGATGACAGCCGCCGCTTCGGCCGCCCCGGTCCGGGCACTACCGGGGCTGAGCGCAACCGCAACTTCTTCCCGTATCCGCGCACCGAGCGCGAAAACAACACCAACACGCCTGCTGACCCGGCTATTTAAGCCGACCGAGGCGAGTACGATAAAACGGCTGGCTTCTGCTTTAGGCGGAGGCCAGCCGTTTGCGTTTCGCGCCAGCCAAAAGCCCGAAAAAATGTTCGTGGCGTGGCCGCATTTCCTAGCTTTGGGTATTCTCGTTTCTCTGACTTTCGCCGCCCATCCCGCCATGCAAACCACCACCCAGGCTGCCGTAGAAACCACCGGCACTGTGCCGCTGGCCGAGGCTTCCCAGCCGGCCCGCCTGATTTCGCTCGACGTATTCCGCGGCCTCACCGTGGCGGCCATGATTCTGGTGAACAACCCCGGTGACTGGGGCCACATCTACGCGCCGCTGGAGCACGCGCACTGGCACGGCTGCACGCCCACCGACCTGATTTTCCCGTTTTTCCTGTTCATCGTGGGCGTCAGCATCGTGTACGCGCTTGACGGCGCGCGGCAGCAGCCCGAAACCCATGGCCGCACAATGGTGCGCATCCTGAAACGGTCGGCTATTCTGTTCGGGCTGGGGCTGTTGGGGGCCTTGTACCCGAAGTTTGAGTTTGAGACGGTGCGGATTCCAGGCGTGCTGGCGCGCATTTCGTGGGTGTTTTTGGTGTGCGGGGTGCTGTTTCTGAAAACCACGCGGCGGCAGCAGTTCGGGCTGCTGGCTTTCGTGCTGGTGCTCTACAACGTGCTGCTGCAGGTGGTGCCGGTGCCCGGCTACGGCCCCGCCAACCTGGAGGCTGGCACCAACCTCGGCGCCTGGCTGGACCGCGTGGTGTTCACCGAAAATCACCTCTGGAAAAGCAGCCGCACCTGGGACCCCGAAGGCCTGCTCGGTACGCTGCCCGCCATCGGCACCGGTTTGCTGGGTATGCTGACGGCGCAGTGGCTGCGGCGCAAGGAAGTGGAGCCGGCCACCCGCGTGGCGTGGCTGTTTGTGGCGGGCGGCGCGGCCGTGCTGCTGGGCCTCGTCTGGAACGGCTGGTTTCCCATCAACAAAAGCCTCTGGACTAGCTCCTACGTGCTCTACACCGGTGGCCTAGCCATGATGGCCCTGGCGGCACTCTACTGGCTGACGGACGTGCAAAACTACCGCGGCTGGTGGACCAAGCCGGCCCTGGCTTACGGCGTGAATGCCATTACCGTGTTCTTCCTCTCGGCCATCGTCTCCAAAACCCTCAACCTGCTCAAAGTCGGCGACGTGACGCTGCGCGCCTGGCTCTACAACACGTTTTTCACGCCCTACTTCAGCCCCGTCAACGCCTCGTTGGCCGGTGCGCTGGTGTGCGTGCTGATCTGGCTGGGCGTGCTGTGGCTGATGTATAAGAAGGGCGTCATCATCAAGGTGTGAATCGCGGATTTTGTGGATTAGTCGGATTGGTCGGATTTCGGTGACGATTCTGTTCTTGAACGATTTCGTTCGGGTGGCCGACTCTGTTCTGACTGATTTTTCTCTTGTTTATATCTAAAAATTGGGGTTGGAGCGGCCTTTGATGAAGCGTTTGAATCGTAGGCTGGGTTCGCCAAAGTTTATAAGGAGGCCAATTTCGAGTTGATAGGCGTTGAGGTAGTTGATGATTTGGGCGTGATGCGTGGTGGTGATTTCTGCCAACGCTTTCAACTCTACCAGCACCATGTCCTCTACCAAAAAATCAACCCGGCGCGAACCAATTTCCTGCTTTTTGTAGAAGATGGGTATCTCAATTTCCCATACAAAACCAACGCTCAACTCCCGCAACTCGAAGGCCAGTGCCCGCTGATAGATAACCTCCTGAAATCCTGGTCCAAGCCCCCGATGCACGGCCATAGCCGCCCCAATTACCTTCTCAGTAATGCCGTTATAGCGGCTGTCTAGTAACATAAGCAGGTTTAAAACGAAGACACCTGAAATCGTCACCAAAATCCGACCAATCCGATTAATCTGCAGAATCCGCGATTCGGAAAGTATACCCCGCGAAATTCTTTCGGAGCTGCGTTTTTAGGAGCTTGCCGGTGGCGGTGTGGGGCAGCTCGGTCACGAATTCCACGGCTTCAGGAATCCACCAGCGGGCCACTTTGCCGTCGTAGAAAGCCAGCAGCTCTTCGGCCGTGATGGTGGCCTCAGGCTTGCGCACTACCACCAGCAGGGGCCGCTCGCTCCACTTGGGGTGGGGCACGCCGATGACGGCCGCCTCGGCAATGTGCGGGTGCCCGATGGCCAGGTTTTCCAGTTCGATGCTCGAAATCCACTCGCCGCCCGACTTGATGACGTCTTTGCTGCGGTCGGTGATCTGCATGAAGCCGTTGGGGTCGATGGTGGCTACGTCGCCGGTGCGGAACCAGCCGCTGGCGGTCAGCTCGCCGGGGTGGGCGGCGCGGAAGTATTCGGCCACGATGAACGGGCCGCGCACCAGCAGGTCGCCGAACGCCACGCCGTCGTGGGGGAGGGGCTGGCCGGCATCGTCCACAATCTTCATATCCACCCCGAAAATGGCGCGGCCCTGCTTGGTCTGTATAGCAAACTGCTCGTCGGAGCTGAGGCTAAGCTGCTGGGTTTTGAGGGTGCAGACCGTGCCCAGCGGCGAGGTTTCGGACATGCCCCAGGCGTGCCGGATTTCCACGCCCAGCTCTTCGTCAAAGGCTTTGAGCAAGGCCGGCGGGCAGGACGCGCCACCTACAATCATGCGCCGCAGGGTACTGAACTGCAGCTTTTTCTCGCGCATAAACGTCAGCAGCCCGAACCAGATGGTGGGCACGCCGGCCGTGAAGGTCACGCCTTCCGTCTCGTAGAGCTCGTAGAGGCTGGCCGCGTCGAGGCCGGGGCCGGGCAGCACTAGCTTGCAGCCGTTGAGCGGCGCCGCGTACGGAATGCCCCAGGCGTTGACGTGGAACATGGGCACCACCGGCAGCACCGTGTCGCGGGCCGAGCAGTTGAAGCAGTCGGGCAGGGAGGCGGCGTAGCTGTGCAGCAGCGTGGAGCGGTGCGAGTAGAGCACGCCCTTGGGCTGGTCGGTGGTGCCGGACGTGTAGCACAGCGAGGAGGCCGTATTCTCGTCGAAGTAGGGCCACGCGTACTCGTCGTTTTCGGTGGCCAGCAGGTCTTCGTAGCAGCGCAGGTCGGGCAGGCTGGTGGCTTCGGGCATGTGGGCCCGGTCGGTCATCAGCACCCAGCTTTCCACTTTGGGGCAGCTGGGGGCTAGCTTTTCTACCAGCGGCAGGAAGGTAAGGTCGAAGAACAGCAGCCGGTCTTCGGCGTGGTTGATGATATACACCAGCTGCTCGAAAAACAGGCGCGGGTTGATGGTGTGGCACACGGCCCCGCTGCCCGACACGCCATAGTACAGCTCCAGGTGGCGGTGCGTGTTCCAGGCCAGCGTGCCCACCCGGTCGCCGCGCTGCATGCCCAGGCGGGCCAGGGTGTGGGCCAGCTGCCGGCTGCGGCGGCCCAGCCCGGCGTAGGTGTAGCGGTGCAGGCCGCCCTCGGCCAGCCGGCTCACGATTTCGGTGTCAGAATGCCACTTTTCGGCGTGTTCGAGGAGGCCGGCGATACGCAGCGGCTCCTGCATCATGAGTCCTAGCATGGGAGGTCGGTTGGGGGGAGTTGGCAGGGCCATAAGCTACAGAGAAAACCGCGGCTCCGCTACCGTACCTGCCGTTCTGCCAAATTTTATGCAGCCTTTGCAGTTCGCGCCCTAGCAGCGTTGCAATGCTGCCAAACGGCGCGGAGGCGCGAACTACAAAGTTCGCGCTACTGCCACCGGTAGGATAGAGCCATGACCGAGCAAGTAAGTTGCATAAAAATGCCCCGGCCAGATGGCCGGGGCATTTGCAAGACTGGTCGGAAGGACTGGTTACTTCGCCTGCCCGATTTGCGTGGCGGCGGGCACTTCCAGCAGTTGGCCGCTTTTCACGTCGTAGATGTAGCCGTACACCGGAATCGTGGCAGGCACGAGCGGGTGCTGGCGGATGCGCTGTACGTCGTCGACGACGCTTTGCTCCAGGTTTTTGAACGTCAGGAACGCAATATTGCGGGCTTCCGCCGAGCCGGGGCCCTGGCCTACGTCGTGCCAGCCGGTTTCGTCCACGGTGGCCGTTTCGAGGCTGCTGGCCAGCAGGTCGCGCATGATGTCGTCGGTGAAGAGCAGCATGCCGCAGTCGGTGTGATGGATGACGAAAAACTCTTTGGTGCCGAGTAGCTTGTAGGAAATCACCAGCGAGCGGATGGTGTCGTCGCTGGCGCGGCCGCCGGCGTTGCGGATGACGTGGGCGTCGCCTTCGGCTAGGCCGGCGTACTTGGCCGGGTCGAGGCGGGGTCCATGCAGGTGAGGATGGCAAAGGCGCGGGCCGGTGGCAGGGCCAGCGCGCCTTTGTCGCCGAATTCGGCCTGATACTGCTTGTTGGCAGCGAGAACTTCCTGTAGAATCTGGCTCATGGCGGGCGCGTTGGGGGTGAAAGATGAGGTGCCCCACTACAAGAGCCGTTGCGCCCGAATTGTTGCGCCTGCGCCCGCGGCGGTGGCTATTCTTCCACCGTCGTTTCTACGGCTTGTTTCTGCACCGGCCGTACGCTTTCCAGCGCCACCTGCAGCACGCCGGAGCGCACGCTCCGCTCCGTGATTTTGTTGTTGCGGCGCGTGGGGTTCACACGGTTGGTGAGCACCACGCAGGTCAGCTCCTCCTTGGGGTCGACCCAGAAATAGGTGCCCGTGAAGCCGGTGTGCCCGTAGCTCTGCTGCGACGCGCTTTTGGCCGAGTTTACCGTCGGGTTGGCGGCGGGCCTATCGAAGCCGAGGGCGCGGCGGTTGTCGGGGCAGAACTGGCACTTGGTGTATTCCTGCACGGTTTCGGCCTTGATCAGTTGCTGGCCGCCGTACTTGCCGTTCCAGGCGTAGAGCTGCACCAGTTTGGCCAGGTCATTGGCATTGCCGAACAAGCCGGCGTGGCCCGAAAGGCCGCCGAGCAGGGCCGCGCCTTCGTCGTGTACCGTCCCGTGCAGCTGGCCGTGGCGGAACAGCGAGTCGTACTCAGTGGGCGTAATGCGGCTGAGCGGGAAGCGGCGGGTAGGGTTGTAGCCCAGCGTGGTGGCGCCCAGCGGGCGGTAAATTTCGTCGGTGATGAACTGGTTGAGAGGCTTGCCGCTGGCGGCCTGCACGAAGCGCGGGTACAGAATAAACGACAGGTCGGAGTAGACGTAGCCCGGCTTCTCGTTCAGCGGCGACTCGCCAATGGCCTTCAGAATGCGGGCCGGAAAGTCCTGGCGGGCCCACAGGCGCGGGCCAGCCGGCAGCGGGAAGCGCGCCGAGGAGTCGGGGCGGAAGTAGCGGCGGTTCAGCTCCACGGGTTGGGTAGTGGACACGTCTTTGGCGTCGGGGCTTTTGCCGAGCAGGGCGTTGAAGAAGCCGCGGGGCTTGGCGTAGTCGCGCCAGAATGGAATCCAGGCTTTCAGGCGGGCCTGGTGCGTGAGTACGTCGCTCAGCTTCAGGTCCTGCTTGTTGGTGCCTGCCAGCTCCGGGAATAGCTGGCCCATGGTCATGTCGGGGTTGAACTTGCCCTGGTCCTGCAGGCGCATCAGGGCCGGCAGCGCCGCTGATACTTTGGTCAGCGAAGCCAGGTCGTAGAGGTCGGTGTTGCGGACGGCGCGGCTGGGCTTGCCGGCCTGCACGGGCGCATCAGCAAAGGAGTGGGTGCCGTAGCTTTTGCGCAGCACTACCACCCCGCGCCGGGCAATGACCACCTCGCCGCCGGGGAAAGCCTTAGCCGCCACCGCGCCGTTCATAATCGAGTCCACGCGGGCTTCGAGGTTGTTGTTCATGCCCACGGCTTCGGGGAAGCTGTAACGCAGCCGGGTGCCGCCCTGCGTGGTGAGGCCGGCGCCGTAGCTGTACTTGTCACTCACGGTTACGGGCAGCTTGCCGCTGGCCGATATGCCCCCGAAAATCACCTCGGCGGCCACGTCCTGCGCGTTTTTGCTTTCCTGGTAGGCCAGCACCACCGCATCAGCGCGGTCCAGGTCCCGGATTTTGGCCACCGCGTAGGCATTGCCGAACACCGACACCACCATCTTCTGGCCCTGGCTGCCCAGCTCGTGCAATAGCACGTTGGTCTCCGAGGTTACGCCGAAGTTGGTGGCCGGCAGGCGGCCGAGGTTATTCACCCCAATCAGCACCGTGTTGAAGCCCTTCAGCGTTTCGCGCATCTTGGTCAGCTCATCCAGGCTCGGCGTGGCCGAAATCCAGAAGTGGCGGGCCGGGGCGTAGTCGGCTACCATGCGCTGGAAGTCGGTGGTGTCTTTGGTGCCGATGGTGAGCGTGGCCAGGCGCAGCGTGTCGAGGCGCTGCAGCGGCAGCAGGTTGCGTTGGTTGCGCAGCACCGTAACGCTCAGCTCGGTGAGATGCTGGCTCAGGTACTGGGCGTGCGGCGTGTTGAGGTCCTGGGTGATGTTCTGCAGGTCGATGGGGCGGTACTTATCGAGGCCGGCCCACTGCTTCAAAGCCAGCATCTTGCGGCAGCGCGCATCAATGGATTCCTGCGAGAGCTGGCCGGCGTTGATGGCGTCGCGCACCATGCGGATGGCCAGCGGAATGTTCTTGCTGAACTCCAGAATGTCGTTGCCGGCCTGCAGAGCGCGCACGTCGGCGTCGCCGGGCGGGTACTTGCTGATGACGCCCTTCATGTTCATGGCATCGGTGAATACCATGCCTTCGAAGCCCATTTTCTGCTTCAGCAAACCCGTCGTAATTGGCCGGGAAAGGGTGCTGGGCATGCCGGTGGTATCGAGGGCCGGGATGTTGAGGTGGGCCACCATCATGCCGCCGAGGCCGCGTGCCATCAGGCTGCGGAACGGAAACAGCTCCAGCGTATCAATGCGCTTGCGGTCGATGCGCAGCAGGGGTAGGGCCAGGTGCGAGTCGGTGTCGGTGTCGCCGTGGCCGGGGAAGTGCTTGGCCACGGCCAGGATGTTGGCGTCCTGCATGCCCTTCATGTAGAGGTAGCTTTTCTCGGTCACGCTCTGTCGGTCTTCGCCCCAGCTGCGGTAGCCGATGACGGGGTTGGCAGCGTTGTTGTTGACATCTACCACCGGCGCGAAGTTGACGTGCATGCCCAGGCGCTTGAACTGCGCGGCCACCTCGGTGCCCATGTCATACATCAGCTGGTTGTCACGGATGCCGCCCAGGCTCATCTGAAACGGGAAGCGCTGCACGCTGTCGAGGCGCATGCCCACGCCCCATTCGGCGTCCATGGCCACCAGCAGCGGCACTTTGCTCTGGCTCTGGTAGCGGTTGAGGAGGCGCGACTGGCGCACCGGCCCGCCCTGAAAAAACACGATGCCGCCGATGCCATACTGCTGAATCAGGGCCGTGATGGAGTCTTCGTCGATGCGCTTGCGGTTGGAATAGGCCGCCACCATAAATAGCTGCGCCACCCGCTGGTCGGGCGTGAGCGTGGCCATCACCGAATCAACCCAGCGCGAGCCGGCCATCTGGGCGGCAAAGGGCACGGCCTGGTTGCGGGATTTGGCTGGCGTTTTTGCCGCGGCAACTCCCGTTTTGCGGGCGGGTGCTACCGTGGCTGGGCGCGGGGCCACCCGGGGCGCCGGCCGCTCACGTCGGGCGGAAGTAGCGCGCCGAACGGTGGTGCGGGCAGGTTTCTTCTTGGACTTTTTGCGGCTCTGGGCAGCAGAGTCGGCCGGGCTTAGCAGGGCCAGCAGCAGCCACAGAAACGGGAGCGAGCGGAGAACAAACAAGATAGGAGGCGATAAGCAGAAGGTGGAAGGCGAATTTAGCGCAATTGACAGCATGTGCGAGCCGGTAGTTGCCTGAGTAGCCTGGATTGTGTCTGCAATCCTGGCACTTGCTTCAGAAGAACAGGTGACGCTTTGCACGCCCGTAGCGCGCACTGCAAAGCTCATGCTACGGCCCGCCGCGTGGTACTGCTGACGGCATCCAGTCGAAAAAACCGGTGCACCAACCGCAGAGCAGGCCTACTTTTGCAGAGGCCGTATATGCCTGCGGGCCGCGGCGGCGTTAGCTCCGCAGCGGATCATCGTTTCACCTCAATCCTAGTTGCTTTGCTGTTATCTTCCTTTTTTGCCTTCCTGCTTTCCTGCCGGCGTCTGGTGCGCCCCGCCGGCCTGCTGCTGGCGGCGCTGCTGCTCACCCAAGTTGCCCAGGCCCAGGTGCAGCTGCGCGGCACCGTCGTTGATAAAGACACCCGCGAGACGCTGCCCTTTTCCAGCGTAGTTGTGCGCGGTACCACCCGCGGCACTACCACCAACGCCGACGGCGAATTCACGCTGTCGGTGCCCAGCCTGCCCGTGACGCTGCTGGTGTCGGAGCTGGGCCACCTCAAGGACACCATCCGGGTGACGAGTGCCGCCGGGCCGCTGCAGCTGGCCTTGGCCACAGCGGCCGTGGCGCTGCCCGAGGTGAAAGTGGGCAGCTACCCGTTTCAGCTCGTCGACCGCGCATACCGACAGATGCGGGCCGGCTACCGCCAGAAGTTCTACGGCAAGGCCTTCTACCGCCAGATTACGCGAGTGGCCGGGCAGCCCACCGAGCTGCAGGAAGTGGTCTGGAACGTGAAGTCCAGCAACGCCCGCATTGAGGGTACGGCCATTGCGCAGGGCCGCTACGCCGCCGTGCCCAGCATCACCAACTTCAGCAACTTCTCGCTCTACACCCGCTCCTACGGCCTGTTCGATGCCAACGCCGACACCACCCGCTCGCTGGCTCTGCTCAGTCCCAACGTGGTGCAGAACTACTTGCTGGAGCTGAAAGGCATTGTGGCCTCGGGCCCCGACAGCACCAAGGGCGGCATTGCCGAAATTACCTTCCAGACCCGGCCCGAGCTGACCAAGTACAAGTCGGAAGGCACCATCTGGATTGATATCGACAGCTACAAAGTGGTGCGCTACCACATGACCTCGCCCAACTTCACGGGCTCCACGTCCAACCCCACCCAGAAATTCCGCGACACCCAGCTGGAAATCGAAATGGCCTTCCGCAACGACGACCCCGCCGTGGTGGTGGCCCCGCTGGAATACATGAAGGTTAACCTGACCGCCAACCTAACCAGCCCCGGCAAGGCGGCCACGCCGCTGGCTGTGTCGTCGTTCACGTTCTTTTACGACACCAACACCACGCCCACTACCATTCCCTACGCCCGCGTGAGCGTGGAAGACCGCGACCTGGCAGCCATCAAAGCCCTGAAATACGACCCCGAGTTCTGGGCCAACAACCCCGTAGTGCAGCGCACGCCCGTTGAGGACGAGGTTATTGCCTCGTTCGAGAAGCGCGGCGCCTTCGGCACGATGGTAAAGAAAGCCGCCCCCAAACCCGACGTGCAGATCCGCGACGGCCGGATTATCCGGTAAAGCAGAACGTCATGCAGAGCTGGAGGCGAAGCATCTCGCTAGTGTGGTAAATTACTACACTAGCGAGATGCTTCGCCTCCGGCTCTGCATGACGTTCTGTTATGAAAGCCCTAAGTTTAGCCTTTACGCGACTCGTCGTAGCGGCTGGTTACTTCGCCCCAGTTTACTACGCTCCAGAAATTCTTGATGTAGTCGGGGCGCTTGTTCTGGTGCTTGAGATAATAGGCGTGCTCCCACACATCGAGGCCCAGCAGCGGCGTGCCGCGCTGGATGCCGGCCACGTCCATCAGGGGGTTGTCTTGGTTGGGCGTGCTCGTTATCATCAGCTTGTTGGCCTTTTTGTCGTGGATCAGCCAGGCCCAGCCGGAGCCGAAGCGGCCGGTGGCGGCCTTCGTGAATTCCTCGGTGAACTTCTCGTAGGAGCCGAAGTCCTTGTTGATGGCCGCCGCAAGGCCGCCGGTAGGCTGTCCGCCGCCCTTGGGCGAGAGAATCTGCCAGAAGAAGGAGTGGTTCCAGTGGCCGCCGGCGTTGTTGCGGATGGCGTCGGGCTGCTTGCTGGCCGAAGCCAGCAGCTGCGCCAGGGTCAGCTTTTCCTCGGGTTTGCCCACCACGGCTTCGTTGAGCTTCGACACGTACGTTTTGTGGTGCGCGTCGTGGTGGATTTCCATGGTTTTGGCGTCGATGTGCGGCTCCAGCGCATTGAAGGCATAGGGCAGCGCCGGCAGCGTAAAGGGGCCGTCGGCCATGGGCGTGGCGCGGGCTTCGCGTAGTAGCTTTTCTTCGTGGGCAGCGGCCAGCACTGCGGGGCTCACCAGGGCGCCAACCATCGTCAGCAGGCCGTTTTTCAGAAAATCTCTCTTAAGCATGGCGGAAGGGGATAGAAGGGTGGTCGATCAGGAGGGTGTACCCGTGCGGCGGGGCTGAGGTTGCGTGTCGTCTGTCATTCCGAGCGGAGCGAGGAATCTCGCCAGTGTGGTAAATCACTACACTGGCGAGATTCCTCGCTCCGCTCGGAATGACAGACGACGTGTAAACCCTACGGATTGGTGCTCCACATGCCGGCTTCCTTGATGAAGATGCGGCGGTTGAGCTTGAGCTGGGCTACCATGAACTCGGCTAGGTCTTCGGGCTGCATCACCTTGTCGGGGTTGCCGTCGGTGAGCTTGTTGCTGATGGCCAAATCCGTAGCGACGGTGCTGGGCGTGAGGGCAGACACCCGGATGTTGTGCTTGCGCACTTCCTGCATCAACGACTCGGTGAGGCCGAGTACGGCGAACTTGGAGGCGCTGTAGGCGCTGGTGGTGGCGGCGCCGCGCTGCCCGGCGGTGCTGGCTACGTTGATGATGTCGCCGGTTTCGCGCGCAATCATGCCCGGCAGCACGGCGCGGGTGGCGTAGTAGGTGCCCAACAGGTTCACCTGAATGATATGCTCCCACTCGGTGGGGGCCATGTCCACGAGCTTGGCAAACGTGCCGATACCGGCGTTGTTGATCAGAATATCAATGGAGCCGAGGGCCTCGGTGCCTTTGGCAACGGCGGCTTCCACGGCGGCGCGGTCGGCAATGTCGGCGGCCAGTACTACGGCTTTCACGCCGAGGGCCTCTATTTCTTTGGCTACGTCCTGCAGCTGCGCTTCGGTGCGGGCCAGCAGGGCCACGTGCACGCCTTCCTGGGCCAGCGCTATTGCTACGGCGCGGCCGATGCCTTTGCCTGCGCCCGTTACCAGGGCGGTTTTTCCGGCTATTGATGCCATACTGTTGGGGTAATTGAAGGTGAAGGTGTAAAACTATCCGAGGCGGCAAAGGTTGCGAGTGGCCCGGTGTGGTGCCACGACTCTTTTCAGTCGTGGTTCCACTATCGTTGCACGGCGCGGGTCCGAATCGTGCCCGGTGTGGTACCACGAAGCCTGCGGCAATTCGTGGCACCACACCGGGCACGCGGCGTCTCGGTCAGCCTCTGTACGCAAATCCGGATAAATGCGTGATATTTCCGCTTCCAATTCCACTCCTTCGCTCCGCATGAAAAAAATCGTTCTGACGGGTCTGCTCCTGAGCACGCTGCTCAGCGCCTGCAACCAGACACCGCCCAAAACCGGGGAGGCCGCCACCGTTACCAGCCTGGCCGACGTCAAGGAAATCAGCCAGCTCTTCGACGTGTACTGGGAAGAGCAGGCCAAGCTGTTTCCGCTGGAAGCCACCACCCAGGGCGACAACCGCTACAACGACCAGCTGCCCAACGACGGCACAGAGGCCTTCCGCCAGAACCTGGCTGCCACCTACCAGAAGTATCTGGACGCGCTGCAGAAGTTCGACCGCGAAACGCTGTCGGCTAACGACAAGGTGAGCTACGACATCTTCAAGTACGACCTCGAAAACAAGCTTGAAGGCCTCAAGCTCAACACCTGGATGATGCCGTTTCAGCAGTTCTGGGGCTTGCCGATAACGATGGGCCAGTACGGCTCGGGCGAGGGCGTGCAGCCCTTCAAGACGGCCAAGGACTACGACAACTGGCTGGGCCGCGTGCGGGGCTTCTCGGTGTGGGCCGATACGGCCATCAGCAACTTCCGGGTGGGCATGCAAACCGGCGTGGTGCTGCCCCGGGCTTTGGTGAAAAAAATGATTCCGCAGATGCGCGACCTAGTGGTGATGGACCCCACTAAGAGTTTGTTCTACGGCCCCATCAACAAGCTGCCCGCCGACATGCCGGCCGCCGACAAAGACCGGCTGACGGCCGCCTACCGCAAGGCCATCATGGAGGAGCTGGTGCCAACGTACCAGAAGCTCGGCGACTTCCTGGAGAAGGAATACCTGCCCAAATCCCGCGCCAGCACCGGCATTTCGGGTATTCCGGGCGGCGCGGAGCTGTATAAGTACTACGTGAAAACGTGGACCACCACCGACAAGACGCCCGAGGAAATCTACCAGACCGGCCAGCGCGAAGTGGCCCGCATCCGGCAGGAAATGGAGAAGGTGAAAACCCAGGTGGGCTTTAAAGGCGACCTGCCGGCCTTCTTCGCCGCTCTAAAAACCGACCCCAAGCTGATGCCCTACAAAACGCCGGAAGACGTGCTGGGGGCCTTCCGCGCCATTCAAGCCAAGATTGACCCGAACCTGAAAAAGATGTTCGGCCGCACGCCCAAAACGCCGTTCGAAATCCGCCAGACCGAGGCCTTCCGCGCCGCCTCGGCCTCGGCCGAGTACAACCAGGGCAGCCCCGACGGCTCGCGCCCCGGCATCTTCTACATCCCGATTGTGGACGCCACCAAGTTCAACACCACCTCGGGCATGGAGTCGCTGTTTCTGCACGAAGCCATTCCGGGCCACCACTACCAGATTTCGCTGCAGCAGGAAAACGAGGCCCTGCCCAAGTTCCGTCGCTTTGCCTGGTACGGGGCCATGGGCGAAGGCTGGGCCCTCTACACCGAGAGCCTGGGCAAGGAGCTGGGCCTCTACACCGACCCCTACCAGTACATGGGCGCCCTCGGCGACGAGATGCACCGCGCCATCCGGCTGGTAGTGGACGTGGGCATGCACACCAAAAACATGACCCGCGAGCAGGCCATCCAGTACATGATGGCCAACGAGGCCATCAGCGAGGACGGCGCCACGGCCGAGATTGAGCGCTACATGGCCATTCCGGGCCAGGCCCTGAGCTACAAAACCGGCGCCCTCAAAATTCAGGAGCTGCGCCGCAAGTACGAGGAGCAGCTGGGGGCCCACAGCAGCACCAAGCTGCGCGAAAAGTACGCCGGCCAAAACCGCGCCCACTTCAGCCTCTCCGACTTCCACGACGAGTTGCTGAAGGATGGCGTGATGCCGCTGGCCGTGCTGGAGCGCAAAATGGACACCTGGGCCGCTTCG
The DNA here is from genome assembly GCF_027625995.1 of Hymenobacter yonginensis. Classification (NCBI taxonomy): domain Bacteria; kingdom Pseudomonadati; phylum Bacteroidota; class Cytophagia; order Cytophagales; family Hymenobacteraceae; genus Hymenobacter; species Hymenobacter yonginensis. The sequence continues at coordinate 2,600,413 of NZ_CP115396.1, read as the reverse complement.
CAGAAGTAGATTTTAGACGGTTGAATGGCTGAATTGTTAAAGGGCTGGTCGTTCGCCGGAATGGTTGAACGACCAGCCCTTTAACAATTCAGCCATTCAAGCCATAATAAGACAGATGCGCCACCTCACTTCCGACGATATTCTGGGCCTAGAGAAAATCTTCCGCCTTAACCTCATCAATTCGCTGCCCGGCTACAAACCGGCCAACCTTATCGGCACGGCCACCGCGGGCGGCGCCACCAACTTGGCCATTTTCAGCTCGGTGCTGCACCTGGGGTCGGCGCCGGCGGTGCTGGGCATCGTCACGCGCCCGACTACGGTGCCGCGCCACACCTACCAGAACCTCAAAGACACGGGCTGCTTCACTATCAACCACGTGCCCGCCAGCCACGTGGCGCAGGCCCACTACACCTCCGCCGACTTCCCCGCCGAAGAATCGGAGTTCGAAGCCTGCGGCTTCACGGCGGCCTGGCGCGACGGGTTTGCGGCGCCCTACGTGGCCGAAAGCCCCATCAGCATCGGGCTGCGCCTGAAAGAGGAACTGCCCATTCACAACGGCACGGTGCTGCTGGTAGGCACCGTCGAGCACATTTACCTGCCCGAAAACCTGCTGCTGCCCGATGGTACGCTGGATTTGCCCGCCGCCCAGGCCACCTGCATTTCCGGCCTCGATACCTACTATCAGGCCCAGCCGGTGGGCGCCTTCGCCTACGCCCGCCCCGGCCAGGGCCCGCAGCCCAAGCCGGAAGCCAAATAGCCAGGTAGTTTTCAGGAAAAAGGCAGCCACTGCCCGCCAGTGGCCGTTTAAGCGGAAAGTTACTTCTGCATCTGACCTTCTGACAACATGACAAAGCACTTCTGGCAAACCGTAGGCCTGGGCACCGTAGCCGGCTTCCGCAGCATGACGGCTCCGGCCCTGCTCAGCGCCAACCTCGTAAAATTTCATCCGCAGGGCCTGGCCGGCTCGCCATTGCGCTATCTGCAGAAGCCGCTGGTGGCTACCGGTCTCAAACTGCTGGCCGGCGGCGAAATGGTAGGCGACAAGCTCCCGCAAACCCCCGACCGGATTGCGCCGCCCGTGCTGCTGGGCCGTTTGCTGTCGGGCGCGTTGGTAGGGGCGGCGCTGTACCGGGCCAACCACGCTAGCACCCGCAACGGGGCCCTGCTGGGCGGGCTGGTGGCCGGGGCGGCCACGTTCGGCAGCTTCTGGCTGCGCAAAAAGGCCACCCGCGAGTCGGGCCTGCCCATCTCCGTGGTCGGCGGCTTCGAGGATCTGCTGGTACTGGGCAGCGGTTTGGCGCTGTCTAAAGGCAGCGCGGCCGGAGCCCCCGCCGGCTACGCGCTGTAAGCCTCATTAGTCCACAAAAAAGCCCGCCAGCATAGCACTGACGGGCTTTTTTGTGGATTAGAGAACCTAGTCTTTGCCGACGGTAGAGCGGGCTTCGGGCGACTCCTGCGGCATGTTGTTGACCGGCGAGCTGGCGTTGCCGGGGGCACTTTGCAAGCCGGCATCTGCCGACGTTTTCTGGTCGGCGGCGGAGCCTTTGCCGGTGGGCGTTTCCACGCGCTGGCCGCCGCTGAGGCTGTCGCGGTCGGTTTCGTTGGGGGTAGCCGCGGGGGCTTCGGTGAAGTCCTGGCTAGCTTGTGGGTCTTTGCCGGGCGTTTTGTTGTAGTCGCAGGCCGTGAGGGCCAGGCCCAGGCTGCAGGCCAGAAGGAGGGAAGGAAGACGTTTCATGGCAGGTGAAGCAGATGAAGTAGTAGTTAAGACGATGAGCGGATAGCCAGTAGCTTCTGGGCAAACGGCATAGCGCCTGCTTCGGTTGCCGCCGACTTGCACGGTGTGCTGGCGGCCCTACCTTTGGCGCATGCCCGCCCCAACCCTCATGAACTGGAGCGGGGGCAAAGACTCGGCCCTCGCCCTCTACCACGCCCTGCGCGACCCGCGCTACCACGTCACCGATTTGCTCACCAGCGTCAACGCCCACTATCAGCGCGTGTCGATGCACGGGGTGCGGGTGGCGCTGCTGGATCAGCAGGCCCAGCGCATCGGCCTGCCGCTTACCAAGCTGGAGCTGCCCGAAATGCCCGACATGGACGACTACGAGCGCCTGATGGCCGCCACCCTGGCCCCGCTGCAGGACCGCGGCATCCAGCACGCCGTCTTCGGCGACATCTACCTCGAAGACCTGCGCCGCTACCGCGAGCAGCAGCTGGCCCGGGTGGGCATGGAGGCTATATTTCCGCTCTGGCAGCGCCCTAACGCCGATTTGCTGCGCGAATACCTCGACCTGGGCTTCCGGGCCGTGGTGGTGTGCGTCAACGAGAAGTACCTTGATGCCAGCTTCTGCGGCCGCGAACTGAACGCCAACTTCCTGCGCGACCTGCCGCCCGGTGTAGACAGCTGCGGCGAAAACGGCGAGTACCACAGCTTCGTGTTCGATGCGCCGTACTTCAGCGCGCCCATTGCCTTCGAATTAGGCGAAATCGTGCGCCGCACCTACCAGCGGCCGGCTGCCGCCAGCACCGTTTGCCCACCCGCCCCGGCGGCAGAAGCTCCGGCCGAACCCGCCGCCCCCGACCCCTTCGCGCCCGGCTTCTGGTACTGCGACCTGCTGCCGGTGGCCGAAGCCGGCACGCGCTAGCGTAGCCACGGCCGCGCCGAAACAATCCGGCCACTCAGGCAGTCCTGTACCCGAACCGCCCGCTTTCCTGCCCATGCCTGCTTCCTCCCAAATTGTGCTCTTCGATGGTGTGTGCAACCTCTGCAACGGTTTTGTGCAGTTTGTGATTGAGCACGATCCGGCCGCTCGGTTCCGGTTTGCAGCTTTGCAGTCGGCGGCGGGGCAGGCGTTGCTGCGCGAATACCGCCTGCCCGCGCCCCCCGAGCCCGACTCAGTGGTGTTGGTGGCCGATGGTCAGGCCTACACGCATTCGGCGGCGGCGCTGGGCATTCTGGCCGGACTCGGCGGCGGGTGGGCAGTGCTGGCCCGGGTGGGCCGCTGGGCCCCGCGCCCCCTGCGCGACGCCGTGTACCGCTGGGTGGCGCGCAACCGCTACCGCTGGTTTGGCCGCCAGGAAGCCTGCTGGCTGCCAACTCCCGAGCTGAAAGCACGTTTTCTGTAAGCTGTCCGACAGTAAGGCAGCCGACCGAGCACCACGCGGGAAGCCCCGTTATCCGGCGCCTGTACGCCCTCCGGTGTCAGAAACTTTTCCGTCTCCCCAGTGCAAACAGTCGCTCCATAGCAGCAGCTTCCTCCCTGCCATTTGTCATCTGCTACCTGTCACCCGCCACCTGTCACGTGTCACCTCATAACTCCATCACCTCATCACTAAAAATATGCAAGCTCTAGTTCTTGATGGCATCAACCAGGCCGTGCAGCTGCGCGAAGTATCCACCCCGCAGCCGGCTGCCGGTGAGGTGCAGGTGCGCCTGCACGCCGCCGCCCTCAACCACCGCGACGTCTGGATTCAGAAGGGCCAGTACGCCGGTCTGAAATTCCCCATCATCCTCGGCTCCGATGGTGCCGGCACCGTGACGGCCGTTGGCGAAGGCACCGATGCCAGCCTGCTGGGCCAGGCCGTGCTCATCAACCCCGGCCGGCAGTGGGGCGAGCACCCCGCCGCCCAGGGCCGCGACTTCCAGATTCTGGGCTTGCCACAGGATGGCACCTTCGCCGAATATGTGTGCGTAGAAGCCCGCCAGGTGCGGGCCAAGCCAAGCCACCTGAGCTTCGAGCAGGCCGCCGCGCTGCCGCTGGGCGGCGTCACGGCCTACCGCGCCGTGTTTACGCGGGCGGCGCTGCAGCCCGGCGAGCGGGTGCTCATCAGTGGCGTGGGCGGCGGCGTGGCGCTGCTGGCCCTGCAGATGGCCGTGGCCGTGGGCGCGGAAGTGTGGGTGACGTCGGGCTCGGAAGAGAAAATTGCCCGCGCCGTGGCCCTGGGCGCCAAAGGCGGCATCAGCTACAAGGCGGAAAAGTGGCCTGCCACGCTCACCAAGCAGGCCGGCGGTGGCTTCGACGTCATCGTGGACAGCGCCGCCGGGCCGGGCTTCCTCGATTTACTAGATGCCGCCGCGCCGGGCGGGCGCATCGTGTTCTACGGGGCCACGCTGGGCAATATGCCCTCGGTACCGGCCGCCAAGGTGTTCTGGAAGCAGCTGTCCATCCTGGGCTCCACCATGGGCACCGAGCAGGACTTCGCCGCCATGGTTGAGCTGTTTGAGCAACACGGCATCGTGCCGGAAATAGACGAGACGTTTGCGCTGGCCGAGGGCGAAGCCGCCCTGCGCCGTATGGACGAAGGCCTGCAGTTCGGCAAGATCGTGCTGCGGATTGCCGCCGAGTAAGCGAGAAGTTCAGCACAGACCAGCCGCCCGCTGCCGATAGATTGGTAGCGGGCGGCTGCGTGTTTAGCCCTCAGCAACAGCCTGGACGCCGAAAGCAATATCCCCGGCGCGCACTGTCTGAGACTGAGTGTCTTATGAGTTTATGATTTGTATTGTATAATGCTGTTAATCAATGATTTGAAAATTATAAATCCAAAGAAAATAGTTGACGTATACGGAATCAATAAAATGCTAGCAATGTTAGTATTTTGTTAGGATTTCAACCCCGGAATCTGGTAACTTGCCCCTATGAAAACGCCTGCTGAATACCTGCAATGCCCGGTTTTTGAACTGACGTATCCAACGGGCGAAGCAGCCGAATCGGTGCCCGTAGTAGCCTACACCGATGCGCTGCGCGCCGTGGAAGCCGCCCTGGCCGACGCCGAGAAATATAAGTACCTGCTGATGCGGGCCCTGCGCCGCAACCGCGCCGAAGCGGCTGTGGGCTTGGCCCTGGTGCCGCCGGCTTCCAGCGTGCGCGAATTCTCCATCCGCCCTTCCACGCCGGTGCTGCCGCTCTACCCCGATGAGCAGGCCGCCTAAACCCGCCGGGGAATAAAAACCACCATCAAAAAGCCCTGAGCCAGTACGGTTCAGGGCTTTTGTGTGCCTGTTATTGCTACCAGCGGCCAGCCAGCTCCCGCGCCAGCGCCACGGCCTGTTCCCGCAGCTCCGGCACCGCCGTCGACTCGAAGTAGGCGGGGCGGCGGCTGGGACCCAGCGTAAACAGCACTTGCGACGCCTGGCCGTGCCGGTTCAGCAGCGCCCCGTGCGCATCGGTCTGGATGCCCAGCCGCAACGCGTCCGGCACGAGCTGGCCGGCATCGCGCAAGCTAGCTACCAGCGGGTCGCTGATGCGGCTGTAGTCGAGCAGCGGCCCGGTGCAGCTGACGACGTGCCGCGTGCGCAACACGGATTCGGTGTGCTGATGCTGGGAGTGCACCAGCAGGTCATGGTTGTCGGCTACCGTGATGCCACGCACCCGGCCCAGGTGCATGCGGGCCTGGCCGGTGGCCAGCATGTCGCGCACGATGGCGTCGTTCTGCGGGGGGCTGCGGTGGCGTAGCACCGCCCACAACGAGGCCAGGTGCCGCAGAAACCGCGTCTGCTCCGCCGGCGGCCACGCCGCCCAGATCTGGCCCAGGTGTGGGCGGAGCGAGTCGAACACCGGCCGCCAATCATGGCCCTGGGTAGTGGCCTGCCGGATGCGGCGGCGCACGGCGGCCAGCACTTCCCCCACGGAGGCCAGGCCCTGCAGGTCAGTCTGGTAGAAGCTGGGGTAGGGCGCCGTGGCCGGCCCGTGCACCACCGGCCAGCGCTGGTGCCGCGACACAATGGTAACCGGCGCCCGGTGGCCGTCGGCGCGCAAGCCCAGCAGCACGTCCACGGCGGTCAGGCCCGAGCCAATCAGCAGCACTTCCTCGTCCAGCCCAATAGTGCGCAAAGCGCCGGCCGCCCACGGGTTGCCGTGGAAGCCGGGGTGCGTGAGATACGCGCCTGGCCCGGCCGGGGAGAGAGGTGGGAAATTGCCGAGCGCCAGCACCACGGCATCCGAAACCAGGGCAGTGCCATCGGGCAGGTGCACGGTGGCGCGGCGGCCATCGGGCGACACTTCGGCGGCCGTGGCGGCTTGTGGGTGCCACTCAAACCGGAGGCCGTTGGCGGCCGGGCCCGCCAGCAGGCCGGCTACCAGCTCCTGCAGGTAGCGGCCGTAGGTCTGGCGCGAGCAGAAGTTCTGCTCACACGTCAGGCCGTTGGCTTGCAGCCAGTCGGTGAAGTGCGTGGGCTGGTCGGGGAAGGCGCTGAGGGCGGCGGCGCGTACGTTGAGCAGGTACTCGGGGCGGCGGGCGGTGTAGGCCAGGCCGGGCCCGGGCACCGGCCGCGGCTCTACCAGATGCACCGTGCCGCCATGCCACGCCCCCGGCTGCCGCGCCAGCTGCAGCGCCACCATCGAGCCCGAAAAGCCTCCGCCCAGAATCGTAATCGTTGGTTGCCGCAAGAGGTAAACAGGAGTAGGGGTGGCGAATGGGTCCGAAAAAATGGGTGAAAAATAGTTCTTAACAAATCCGGCCCGCCGGCCGGCCGGCCTCATACGCACAGCAGCCCGGCCGTGGAACTACCACAACCGGGCTGCTGATGCTGTCAGGCCACATTCTGCTTCAGAAAACAGGCAGCCGGCGGCCGAAAGTCGGCGCGCAATAAAATTAGGGCCCCTTACAGATAGGCGCCCGGCACCAGGTAGTTGCGCACGTAATCGTCGATGCCGTCTTCGAGGCGGGTGAAGGGCCGCTCGTAGCCGATGCCGCGCAGCTTGCTCATATCGGCCTGCGTGAAATACTGGTACTTGTCGCGGATATCTTCGGGCGTGTCCACGAACCGGATGTCAGCCGTGCGGTCGAGGGCCGCGAAGGTGTTGAGGGCCAGGTCGAGGAAGGTGCGGGCCTCGCCGGTGCCCAGGTTGTAGATGCCGGAGTTGCGGCGGTGGTGCATCAGAAACAAACACACTTCCACCACATCCTTCACGTACACGAAGTCGCGCATCTGGCCGCCGTCGGTGAAGTTGGGATTGTGCGAGCGGAACAGCGTCATGGAGCCCGTTTTGCGGATCTGCTCAAAGGCGTGCAAAATCACGGACGCCATGCGGCCTTTGTGGTACTCGTTGGGGCCGTAGACGTTGAAAAACTTCAGGCCGGCCCAGAAAAACGGCTTCTCCGGCTGGTTGATGGCCCAGTTGTCGAAGTCGTTCTTGGAGTCGCCGTAGGGGTTGAGCGGGCGGTAGAGCGGCAGCAGCGCGTCGTCGTGGTCGGAGTAGCCGAGCGTGCCCGAGCCGTAGGTGGCCGCCGACGAGGCGTACACCAGCGGCAACTGGTACTGCACGCAAGCCTGCCACATCCGCTTGGAATAGTCGAGGTTGAGCAGGTCGAGCACGGCGCGGTCTTGCTCGGTGGTGTCGGTACGGGCGCCGAGGTGGAAGACAAACTCCACGTCGGCGTGGTGGATGTCGAGCCAGTCAAAAAACTCGTTGCGGTCCACGTATTCGCGCAGGTGCTTGCCGGTGAGGTTGGCCAGCTTGCGCTCCACGGCGAAGTTATCGACCACCACAATGTCGTTGAACTTGGCGGCGTTGAGGCGGGTGACAAGGCAGCTGGCAATAAAGCCGGCGGCTCCGGTGACGACTATCATAAGGCAGAGATTTTCACCAAAAGTAAAGCACAGACTACGCGGATTGTTGAGATGCCGCCGATTTCTTTCCCGTCGAAGCCTGAACAAGCGCTTTTCCCGGCCATGCCAAACACCGAAAATCGGTCAGCGGTGGAAGCGCCGCTTGGTGGTACTTTTGGGGTATGCCTTTCTTATTCCGGCGCCTGACGCCGCTGTTGCTGGCCGCGCTGGCCGCCTGCCAATCTGACCCGCCCGCTACCACCACTGCGCCGCCCGCCGCCCCCCAGCAGCTCCGCGACGACCTAGGCCGCCCGCTGCAGGTAGCAGCCCACCCGCGCCGCATCATGGCCCTGGCCGCCTCCAGCACCGAAATGCTCTACGCCGTGGCCGATACGGCTACCATCGTGGCCCGCACCCAGGTCTGCGACTATCCGGCGGCGGCCCTGCGCAAGCCGGTTGTCAGCAGCTACCCGCTGGATATGGAAAAGCTGGTGGCCCTGCACCCCGATGTGGTGTTTACGGTGGAAGGCATTACGTCGCAGGAAGACGCGGCGCGGCTGGCCAGTTTCGGGATTCCGGTGTACTACCAGCGCTTCACGACGGTGGAAGACGTATTCCGGGGGCTGCAAGACATCGGCCGCATCCTGGGCCGCCAGCCCCAGGCGCGCCGCCTCACCGACTCGCTGCGGCGGGAGCTGCGGGCCGTGGCGGCGGCCACGCAGCCGCGTCAGAAGCCGCCCCGCGTGCTGGCCATCACTTGGCAGGACCCCATCTACGCCTACGGTCAGAACACGCTCTTCACCGATAAAATCCGGCTGGCTGGCGGCCAGAACGCCGTGGTCGAGCAGTTCGCGCAGCCCTACCCGGCCCTCACCCGCGAGTACATTCTGAAGCTCAACCCCGATGTGCTGATCGGCGGCAGTTTCGGCAAGCTCGATAGCACCTTTTTCCGCAACTACCCCGAGCTGAAGCGCATACGGGCGTATCAGCAACGTCGCGTCTACGGCATCACCGGCAGCCTCATGGAGCGCCCCGGCCCGCGCGTGGTAGAGTCGGTGCGCGAGCTGCAGCGGCTGTTGAAGGGAAAATAACTGTCATTCCGAGCGCAGCGAGGAATCTGAGTTGCTGCCATGTATGTACCTCAGATTCCTCGCTGCGCTCGGAATGACAGGCAGCCACTACTTTTGCCGCTGATGAACCGACCTGCTCTGCCCTGGATTGTGGCCAGCCTGCTGCTGATGCTGTGGCTGGTGGTGCTGGGGCTGCGCATTGGTTCCTACGCCACCAGCTACGGCTTCGTCTGGCAGACGCTCACGCACTACAACCCCCAAGACCCCGCCCAACTGGTGCTGCTGGAGCTGCGCCTGCCCCGGATTCTGCTGGCCCTGCTAGCCGGCGGCAGCCTGGCCTTCAGCGGCTACCTGATGCAGGCCATGGTCAATAATCCGCTGGCCGACCCGTACCTGCTCGGGACGGCGTCGGGTGGGTCGTTGGGGGCTATTCTGGCGTATTCACTGCTGCCGGTGCTCACGGTGGGCGGCTTCTACCTGCCGCCGCTGTTTGCGCTGGCCGGGGCCCTAGGCACCACGCTGGTAGTGGTGGCCGTGGGCAGCCGCCGGGGCCAGATTCTGCCGGCGCAGCTGCTGCTGGCGGGCGTGGCGCTGGGCTCCCTCACCACGGCCATCGGGGGCGTGTTCACGTTTTTGTCGGCCACGCAGGAGCGGCTGCGCAGCGTCACGTTCTGGGCCGCCGGCAGTTTCGAGCGGGCCGGCTGGACGGTGCTGCCGTATCCGGCGCTGCTGCTGGCGGCGGCGCTGCTGCTGTTCGGCTTCGTGCAGAAAGACCTGAACATTCTGCTGCTGGGTGAAGAACGGGCGCAGGCGCTGGGGGTGCACGTCGCCCGTACGCGCTGGCTGCTGCTGCTCACGGCCTCGGCCCTCACGGGCTGCGTGGTGGCGCTATGCGGCCCGGTGGGGTTCGTGGGTTTGATGGTGCCGCACCTCACGCGCTGGCTGCTGGGCGTCACGGGCCGGGCCAACATGCTGTTCTGTGCCCTGCTCGGGGCCAATTTCCTGCTGGCCTGCGACCTGCTGGCGCGGGTGCTCTACCCGCCGGCCGGCCTGCCGGTTGGCCTGGTCACGGCCCTGTTCGGCGTACCGTTCTTCGTATATTTGCTGCGGAATAAAGGTTGATGCGCTGATTTTCCCATGCGCTGCTCCGCTGATTGCCCTAATCAGCGGCTGGCCACGCGCTTCGTTCTACCGGATTGGCTGCCAGCTTACGGGCTGCATCCGTCACTCCATCAGCCATCAAATACTCAGTACAGCACCGAATGATTTACATCAGCCGACAGGAACACTTCAACGCCGCCCACAAACTCTACAACCCCAAGTGGAGCGAAGAGCGCAACCGGGAAGTGTTCGGCCCCTGCGCCAATACCAACTGGCACGGCCACAATTTCGACCTCATCGTGACCGTGAAAGGCAAGCCCGACCCCGAAACCGGCTTCGTCATCGACCTCAAGCAGCTCAGCACCGTCATCCGCACGCACATCATCGACCAGGTAGACCACAAAAACCTGAACCTCGACGTGCCGTTCATGCAGGGCCAGATGGCCAGCACCGAAAACCTGGCCATTGCCTTCTGGCAGATTCTGGCGCCCGAAATCGAGCGGATTTCCGCTGCCCGCCTGCACAGCATCAAGCTCTACGAGACGCCCCGCAACTTTGTGGAATACCTGGGCGAGTAGATGGTCAAATGGCTGCATGGCTAAATGGCTGTCTGTTCAGATAATCAATCAGCCGTTTAACCATTTGCCACTTCAACCATTCAACAATTCAATCATTTAGCAATTGAAATACTACCTCATTGCTGGCGAACGGTCCGGCGACTTCCATGCGGCTAGCCTGATGGCAGAGCTGCAGCACCAAGACCCGCAGGCGGATTTCCGGTTCTGGGGAGGCGACCAGATGCAGGCAGTGGGCGGCACCCAGGTGCGCCACTACCAGGAAATGGCCATCATGGGGTTTTGGGAGGCCGCTACCAGCGTGCTCAAGTTTCGCGGCTACCTCAAGGAAGCCCAGCGCGACCTGCTCCAGTACAAGCCCGACGTGCTGATTCTGGTGGACTATGCTGGCTTCAATATGCGGGTGGCCAAGTTTGCCAAGGAGCAGGGCATTAAGGTGTTCTACTACATTTCGCCCAAAATCTGGGCCTGGAACCAAGGGCGCGTCCACAACGTGAAGAAGCTCGTGGACCGGATGTTCGTCATTCTGCCCTTCGAGAAAGACTTCTACCAGCGTTTTGGCTACGAAGTCGACTACATCGGCAACCCCATTTCCGACTCGGTAGCCGAGCACCAGGCTGCCACCGACTTCTACCAGCGCAACCACCTCGACCCCGAACGGCCCATTATTGCGGTGCTGCCCGGCTCGCGCAAGCAGGAAATCGAGGAGATGCTCTACGAAATGACGGCCATCATCCCGCCGTTTCTGCAGTACCAGTTCATCGTGGCCGGCGTCGACAACCTCGACCCCAATTACTACGCCCACTTCGAGCGCAACAACGTCCGCATCATCTTCGACCAGACCTACGACCTGCTGGCGCATGCCAAGGCCGCGCTGGTCACCAGCGGCACCGCCACGCTGGAAACGGCCCTCTTCAACGTGCCGCAGGTGGTCTGCTACCGCACCAGCGCCGTGTCCTACGCAATAGGAAAAGCCGTTATCAAGGTGCCCTACATTTCCCTCGTCAACCTCATTGCCGACAAGGAAGTGGTGAAGGAGCTGATTCAGGGCGAATTCAACTCCCGCAACCTCGTCACCGAGCTCAAGAAAATTACCGCCGACGAGGCCTTCATCGCGAAGCAAAAAGCCGACTACGCCGAAATCCGCGCGAAGCTAGGCCAGCAGAAATCCGCCGAGAAGGCTGCCAAGCTGATGGTGGGGTATTTAAAAAAATGATAATTAAATATGCTGAGTGATAATGAAGAGAAAGTCGATAGATATGCTTTCTATTTGTTGATTATTGCTTCCTTTGTTTTAGTAGCGTTTTATTATTATGATGTAAGTAAGTTCAATGCTATTGAAAATAGCGGTGCTAGAGTTGAAGCACAAGTAATGCACGTGCAATTTTTGAGGAACGACTGGAATACACTTTTAGAATATCAGTACAAAGGAAAATGGTATATTCAGCATTGTCTGTCAACTGAAGAATATCATGTGGGGGATACAGTAGTAGTAAAATTTGAATTAGATAAGCCGGAGGATAGATTAATCATTTTGGGTCATGATTCCATAGCTCACTACTGACATCTACCTCTAGCTACCAATGAGAAAAGGCAGAACCTATCCGGTTCTGCCTTTTCTCATTGGTAGCTGCTGTCATCTACGCCGCCTGCAACTGCTTGATGGCCATCTGCTCGAACTTGCTCCAAGTATATTCCTCGTTAATCACCAGTTACTTCACGCCTTCTTCGCAGCCTCAATACTGAAACAACTCCTGCAGCACTGCACAAATCTCCTGGGCAGCTGAATCCGGCAGTGTCCCTAGCTTCCGCATCAGCCGGGTTTTGTCCACTGAGCGGATTTGGTCCAGCGCTACCTGCCCTTCTTTGGCCTCAAACTCACAGTTCACTCGCGAAGGGTAGTTGCGGCGGGTGCTGGTCAGGGCTGCAATAATGACGGTGCGCAGGTGGCGGTTCAGCTCATTCGGAGAGATGATAACGCACGGGCGGGTTTTGTTGATTTCGCTACCTTGGGTGGGGTCAAGGTTTACGAGCCATACCTCAAACCGGGAAATTGCTACCATGTCCACTCGTCTTCAGAGGCATCGGCAAACCCTTCCAGCATCTCTTCCTCCGGCTCTTCGCCGGCGGCGGTTGCCGCGGCAAAGCGGGCGTCCCAATCCTGGCGGGCCGGCCGCAGCACGGGCGTAATCAGCAGGCCATCCGGAGTAGCCCGCAAATCTACTTCGCCCGACAGATGATATTGTTGCAGCAGTTTCTTCGGTAGCACAATCCCCTGGGAATTGCCTACCCGGATGATGCGGGTTTGCATAGGTGTAAATGTAAGTACAATGTAATTACAAACGGAGCGGGCTATTGCTTTTGTTCCGTCTCTCGGCATCCCAACGAAAAAGGCAGAACCGGTTAGATTCTGCCTTTTCCATTGAGTCAATAAAATCATCTACGCCGCGCGCAACTGCTTCAACGCTGTCTGCTCGAACTTGCTCCTGGCGTAGTCTTCGTCAATGACCAGCTCTTTCACGCCTTCCTCGGAGGGCATGTCGAACATGGCGTCGGTCATGATGCCTTCGCAGATGCTGCGCAGGCCACGGGCCCCGAGGCGGTACTCGTCGGCCTTCACCACGATGTACTCCAGGGCGCCCTCCGAGAAGCTGAGCTGAATGCCTTCCATGTCGAAGAGGCGCTGGTACTGCTTCACGATGGAGTTCTTGGGCTCCGTCAGGATTTTGCGCAGCGTGGCGTGGTCGAGCGGGTTGAGGTGCGTGAGCACCGGCAGGCGCCCAATCAGCTCCGGAATCAGGCCGAAGGCTTTCAGGTCCTGGGCCGTTACGTAGCGCAGGAAGTTGTTGGTGTCCACCTTCTCGTCGAGCTGCGTTTTGGCAAAGCCAATCGGCTTGGTGTTGAGGCGGTTTTTGATGATGCGCTCAATGCCCACGAAGGCGCCGCCGCAGATGAACAGGATGTTTTCGGTGTTCACCGTAATCATCTTTTGCTCGGGGTGCTTGCGGCCGCCGTGCGGGGGCACGTTCACCGTCGTGCCTTCCAGCAGCTTCAGCATGGCCTGCTGCACGCCTTCGCCGCTCACGTCGCGCGTGATGCTGGGGTTGTCGCTCTTGCGGGCAATCTTGTCGATTTCATCGATGTAGACGATGCCGCGCTCGGCCGCTTCCACGTTGTAGTCGGCGGCCTGCAGCAGGCGCGTCAGGATGCTTTCCACGTCTTCGCCCACGTAGCCGGCCTCGGTCAGTACGGTAGCGTCGGCAATGCAGAAGGGCACCTGCAGGATGTTGGCCAGCATGCGCGTCAGGAAGGTCTTGCCAGTGCCGGTTTCGCCCACCATGATGATGTTCGACTTCTCAATCACCACGTCATCCTTCTGCGGCTTCTGCATCAGGCGCTTGTAGTGGTTGTACACTGCCACCGACATCACCTTCTTGGCTTCGTCCTGACCCACCACGTACTGGTCGAGGTAGTCCTTCATCTCGCGGGGCTTCACGAGGTTGAATTTCGGCGCTTTCGAGCTCGTCCGAATCTTGTTTTCCTCGTTCAGAATCTGCTGGGCCTGCCCGACGCACCGCTCACAGATGTGCGCGTTGATGCCGGAAATCATAACCGAGACGTCTTTTTTATTCTTTCCGCAGAAAGAACACGTTATATCTGCCATTGCCAGGGAAGCTCTCAGGGTAGGGGAGGAGCAGCCACTTGCGCCGCTCCACCTCAAAGGTACGAAAAGGCCAACGCCCTGCACGGCTAAAAAAGTGCCGGCAGTACTGGCTTCTATTTAAGCAAAAAGGTCCGCCGAAGCGGACCTTTTTGGGGTAGTAAGTTGGTAAAGAGCGTCATGCCGGGCGTGGCCAGGCTTGGCGCTTCCTGGCAGATTACTCGGCCTTCTTCTTTTCCAGCACCTCGTCAATCAGGCCGTACTCTTTGGCCTCATCGGCGCGCATCCAGTAGTCACGGTCGGAGTTGTCGTGGATTTCCTGGTAGGTTTTGCCGGTGTGCTCGGCCAGAATGTCGTACAGTTCCTTCTTGAGCTTGAGGATCTCGCGGGCCGTGATTTCGATATCCGACGACTGGCCTTGCGCGCCACCCGAAGGCTGGTGAATCATGACGCGGGCGTGGGGCAGAGCCGAACGCTTGTCTTTGGCGCCGCCAGCCAGCAGTACGGCACCCATCGAGGCCGCCAGACCCGTGCAGATCGTGGCCACGTCGGGGTTCACGTACTGCATGGTGTCATAGATGCCAAGGCCGGCATACACCGAGCCGCCGGGCGAGTTGATGTAAAGCAGAATGTCCTTCTTGGCATCTACCGACTCCAGAAACAGCATCTGCGCCGTCAGGATGTTGGCAATGTAGTCGTCAACGGCCGTGCCCAGGAACACAATCCGGTCCATGATCAGGCGCGAAAACACGTCAATTTCAGCGAAACGCGTAGGGCGCTCCTCAATTACCGAGCGGGTCATGCCGGTAGGCATGATCAGGCCGTTGCGGGTCTGGCCTTCTACGTGTTGGATATATTGGTCAACGCCCAGCCCGTTCAGGCCCTGGCCGTGAACGGCGAATTTGCGGAACTCTTTCTTATTCAGCATGGGAGAAAATGAGGGAGATGAAAGGAATCAAACGAAGTGCATGGACAACAAAAAAGCCCATACGGCAAGTAAGGGCTTTTTTGTTGGTTCGAAAACCGAAAATGTCAGCGGTTAGCCAGCATTCTGATTGCGGAAGTCCTCGGCCGTAATCGGGTTGTCGTTAACAACAACTTTGCCGCGCAGGTTTTCCAGCACACGTTCTGCCAGAATGGCTTCATACTCGCTGATGTAGTTCTTGCCGTTCTCCTGACGCAGGTAGTTGTCAGCAAAGCCGCGCACCGACTCTTCCAGCTCCGGGGTCATTTCCATGTTGAACTGGCCCAGGATTTTCTGCATCGTGCGGTCTACGATTTCCTCGTTGGAAACTTTCAGCTCCTGCTCTTCCACCACTTTGTTGCGGATCAGGCTCCACTTCAGCTCCTTCTCGTAGTCGTCGTAGTGCTCTTCAATCTGCTCGGCGGTCAGCTTGCCTTCGTTGGCACGCAGCAACCACTTCTTGAAGAATTCCTTCGGAATCTCAATCGTGGTGTTTTCCAGCATCTTGTCGATGATCTGGCGGTTCACGAGGTTGTCGGCCTCACGGTCGTAGTTCTCCTGTACCGTGCTGCGTACTTTCTCTTCGTACTCCTCTTTCGAGGTCACGATGTCTTTGCCGAACACCTTGTCAAACAGCTCCTGGTTGTGCTCAGGGGCGGCGCTGCGGTTGATTTTGTCTACCGTCAGCGTGTATTCGCCTTCGGCGGCAGCGGCTTCATCCTTGCTGAAGCCGGTGAAGTTGCGGATAGCGGCTTCGTCGCCGAAAGCCTCCTTCAGGTCGAACGTTACCACGTCGCCCGACTTCACGCCAACAAATTTGTCAGCGCCGGTTTTCACTTTGTTGATGGGCAGCAGCACGGGACGGCCTTCGCCTTCCTCGCCGGCTTTGGCCAGCTTGCCGGTCAGGTAGTCGCCAGCTTCCGAAACCTCGGGCTCCGAGTTTTCGCCGAACTGACGGCCAATCTGCTCATACGTTTCGTTGAGGGTGTTTTCGTCGAGGTCAACCTTGTGGCGGTCAACGGAAACGCTCTGGTCGGCGGGCAGCTCGAAATCGGGCAGCAAGCCCAGCTCGAACTGGAAAGCGTAGTCTTTCTGCGCGTCCAGGTCGATGTTGTTGGACATCGGCAGGGGCTCGCCCAGGATTTTGAGGTTGTTGTCTTTGATGTAGCCGTCAACCGCCTTGCCCAGCAACGCGTTGATTTCGTCGGCCAGGATGCCTTTGCCGTACATCTTGCGCACCAGCGTAGCCGGTACTTTGCCCGGGCGGAACCCTTTGATCTGCGCCTTCTTGCTGTAGTCCTTCAGCTTGGCATCCACCGCCGGAGCATAGTCAGCCTCCGTGAGGTTTACTGTCAGGATGGCATTCAGTTGGTCGTCTTTCTTGTCGAGGGTAATGTCCAAAACGAGGGTCGGTTAAGGGTACTACGGGTGTAAACAACGGGCAAAACCCGGTTAAAAAGAAACCCCCAACGGGTGGGTTGAGGGTTTGAGAAGCGGTTTGTAAAGTCAAAACCAGACTACTGTGCGGATGGAGGGACTCGAACCCACACGCCTTGCGGCACCAGATCCTAAGTCTGGCACGTCTACCAATTTCGCCACATCCGCGTCCGGAGGCCAACTGCCTCGGGGGCGCAAAGCTACGTAAGGCAATTGAAAATTCCAATGTAGCCGGTGCTTTAGCTTTCAGGTCAACTCTTTTACGCCGCGCGCCAAGCGGGCAGGGGTTGCCCGAAGGCAGTTTGGGCGGTGCCGGCCGCCGGCGTGCACCATCCGGGGCAGCCCGTTGTTAGAGAATAGGCAGCGGCCGGATTCTGTCCGGCGCAGGCCGAAGCTTGCGCTTCATCCCGTACTTTAGCACTTCCTGACCCTGGCGCCCTGGCGCCGCCCGTGTAGCATGGCCACCCTTATCGACCCCGAAATAGAGCGCCAGGAAATCCTGCGCCAATACCGCCGCCTCCTCCGCACGGCCAAGCCGTATCTAAAGGAAGGCGACGCCAAGCTGATCAAAAAAGCCTTCAACACGTCGCTGGAGGCCCACAAAGACATGCGCCGCAAGTCCGGCGAGCCCTACATTCTGCACCCGCTGGCCGTGGCCCAGATTGTGGTGGAGGAAATCGGGCTGGGTACCACCAGCATCGTGGCCGCGCTGCTGCACGATGTGGTAGAGGACACGCCCTGGGAAATTGCCGACGTCGAGCGCGAGTTCGGCGTCAAGGTGGCCCGTATCGTGGATGGTCTGACCAAGATTTCGGGCGTGTTCGAGTACGGCACGTCCGAGCAGGCCGAGAACTTCCGTAAGATGCTGCTCACGCTCTCCGAAGACGTGCGCGTCATCCTCATCAAGCTCGCCGACCGCCTGCACAATATGCGGACCCTTGACTCGATGCCGCGCCACAAGCAGCTCAAGATTTCCTCGGAAACCATCTACCTCTACGCGCCGCTGGCTCACCGGCTAGGCCTCTACGCCATCAAGACGGAGCTGGAGGACCTGCACCTCAAGTACACCGACACGGAGGTGTACAATGAGCTGGTGAACCGCGTGCGCCAGAGCCGCAGTGCCCGCAACCGGTTTATCAAGGAGTTCGTGCAGCCGATTGACGAGGAGCTGTCGGCGCAGGGCTTTGCCTTTGAAATCAAAGGGCGTCCCAAAAGCATCTACTCTATCTTAAAGAAGATGCGCAAGCAGAACATCACCTTTGATGAGGTGTACGACCTGTTTGCCATCCGCGTGATTCTGGAGGTGCCGCAGGAGCAGGAGAAGGCCGCCTGCTGGCAGGTCTACAGCATCGTTACGGATTTCTATCAGCCCAACCCCGACCGCCTGCGCGACTGGGTGAGCACGCCCAAAGCCAACGGCTACGAAAGCCTGCACACCACCGTCATGAGCCGCTCGGGCCAGTGGGTGGAAGTGCAGATCCGGAGCCGCCGCATGGACGACATTGCCGAGAAAGGCTACGCCGCGCACTGGAAGTACAAGGAAACCGGCGCTATCCAGCCCGAGTCGACGCTGGAAGCCTGGATCAACAAGGTGCGCGAGATGTTGGAAACCAACAATTCCAGCGCCCTGGAATTCATGGACGAGTTCCGCCAGAACCTGTTCGTGAAGGAAGTCTACGCCTTCACGCCCAAAGGCAAGCTGGTCATTCTGCCCGATAAGGCCACGGCCCTCGATTTCGCCTTCGACATCCATACCCACATCGGCCTGCAGTGCCTCGGCGCCAAAGTCAACCAGAAGCTGCAGCCGCTTAGCTACCAGCTCCGCAACGGCGACCAGGTCGAAATCCTGACCTCGCAGAAGCAGAAGCCCACCGAAGAATGGCTGCAGTACGTCATTACGTCTAAGGCCCGCTCCAAAATCAAGGACTGGCTCCGCGACGATAAGCGCGCCAAGGCCGAGGATGGCCGCTTCCTGGTGGAAAAGCGCTTGGAGCTGCTGGGCATAGAGTTTTCACCCGAAAACCTGAACCGGTTGCTGGCGCACTTCAACACTTATAGTGTACAGGAGTTTTACTACCGCCTAGCCATTGGGCAGCTGGACGGCCGCGAAATCAAGGCCGATCTGTTCAGCGCGGCAATAGAGGCTCCCCGGCCACCGTCGATGCTGGAGCCCAAAGCCTTCGACCACGAAGTGCAGAAAGTGCGCGGCGTCAACGCCAACATGCTCGTCATCGGGGAGCAAACCGACAAGTTCGACTACAGCATTGCGCCCTGCTGCAACCCCATCCCCGGCGATGATGTGTTCGGCTTCGAGACGGAAGACGGCATCGTCATCCACCGCACTTCCTGCCCCAAAGCCGTGCAGATGATGTCCAACTACGGCAACCGTATCGTGCGCGCCAAATGGACCGATCAGCTGGAGCTGGCGTTCCTGGCCGGCATCCGCATCAAAGGCTCCGATAGGGTAGGGCTCGTGAACGATGTCACGCGCATCATCAGCAACAGTCTCAAGGTAAACATGCGCTCCATCACCATCGACTCCGACGACGGCATGTTCGAAGGCCAGATCATGGTGTTCGTCAACGATACCGCCCACCTGAACAAGCTCATCCAGCGCCTGTCGCGCGTAAACGGTGTGCTGGTGGTGCAGCGGTTCGATACGTAAGGGCTGCGTAGTTCTAAAAGGCTTTAGATAAATCCTGCGGTACAAAAGAGTATAAAACAAAATGTGTTGCAGGGGCTTCTGGAGGCGAATAGGCGTGCTTCCGGGGCGTTGCCGTATCTTTGTTTCACTCCTTATATAATAGGTCGCCTAAAATGCTCGACAAAGAGAAGTACGAGGAAGTGAAAAAGATCTTCACTGCTTACCTCGAAAATAAAGGATTGCGCAAAACGTCTGAGCGGTACGCCATTCTGGAGGAAATCTACTCGCGCACCGGCCACTTTGATGTGGAGGAGCTGTACGCCGGCATGAAAACCCAGGGCCTGCAGGTCAGCCGCGCTACCGTCTACAACACTTTGGATTTGCTGGTTGAGCACGGCCTGGTCAGCAAGCATCAGTTTGGCCGTAATCTGGCGCAGTACGAGAAAAGCTACGGCTACCGCCAGCACGACCACGTCATCTGTACCGAATGCCACAAGGTGGTTGAGTTTTGCGATCCGCGCATCCATGGCATCCAAACCATGGTCGGGGAGTTACTCAACTTCCATATCTTGCACCACTCTTTAAACCTATACGGCGTGTGCGGCGACTGCCGCGCCAAAGCCGCTGCCCGTTCCCAAGCTGAATGAAAACAGAATCCTCCGTCCAGGACGGCATCCTCTTCGTGCGCCTCTCCGGCGACCTGATCGGCAGCCCCGATACCCAGCAGCTCCTGCAATCCGTCGATCAGCAGCTCGGAGAAGAAGTGCGCCATTGCGCCATCGACCTCTCCGATGTTCGCTACATCAACAGCACCGGCATCGGTGTGCTGGTATCGTTGCTGACTAAGTTCCGCAGCCGCGGGGGCGAGCTGGTGCTGATCAACCCAGCCGAACACCCCCGCAAAATGCTGGCGCTGACCAAGCTGAACGCCATTTTCTCCATTGCCGATGATGAACAATCGGCTGCTCAACAGTTAAAATCCGCAAACTAATGCCCGTTGATGTACTAGTAGGACTACAGTGGGGTGACGAGGGCAAAGGCAAGATTGTCGATGTTCTGGCCCCCACCTACGACGTAGTAGCCCGCTTCCAGGGTGGCCCCAATGCCGGCCACACCCTCACCTTCGATGGTACCAAGCACGTATTGCACCAGGTGCCCTCCGGTATCTTCCATCCGCACATCATCAATGTAGTCGGCAACGGCGTCGTGCTCGACCCGGTGGTGTTCCGGCAGGAGCTGCAGAAGCTCACCGACCGGGGCGTTGATTGGGGCCAGAACCTCTACATTTCCCGTAAGGCGCAGCTCATCCTGCCCTCGCACCGCGCCCTCGACCGTATCAGCGAAGAAGCCCGCGGCGGTAGCAAGATCGGCTCCACCCTGAAGGGCATCGGCCCCACTTACCAGGATAAAATCGGTCGTACTGGCCTCCGTGTCGGCGACATTCTGCTTCCCGATTTTCAGCAGCGCTACCAAGAAGCCGTAGCTCGTCACACCACCCTCGCAGAATTCCACGGCCGCGGCCTCGAAATTGAAGAATTCGAGGCCGATTTCTTTTCTGCCGTCGACTTCCTGCGCACTCTGCAGCTCACCGACACCGAATACCTGCTCAACGACCTGTTGCGCCAGGGCAAAAACGTGCTGGCCGAAGGTGCTCAGGGCTCCATGCTGGATATCGACTTCGGGACCTATCCCTACGTTACCTCTTCCAGCACCATCGTAGCCGGCGCCTGCACCGGCCTCGGTATCGCGCCGCGCCACATCAATAAGGTCTACGGAATCAGCAAGGCCTACTGCACCCGCGTGGGCAGCGGCCCGTTCCCCACCGAGCTCCACGACGAAGTAGGAGAGCAAATCCGGCAGGCTGGCCGGGAGTTCGGCTCCACCACCGGCCGCCCGCGCCGCTGTGGCTGGATCGATTTGCCCGCCCTGCGCTACAGCATCATGCTGAATGGCGTCACGGAGATCCACCTCATGAAGGCCGACGTGCTCGACGAGTTCGATGAAATCCGGGTATGCACGCATTACCAGCTCCCCAACGGCGAACAGACAGACCATCTGCCCGACCACGGCGACCTGGCGCGTCTCACTCCTATATATAAGAGCCTGCCTGGCTGGCGCACTCACCTGCAGTCCATCACCGACCCAGCGTCCTTGCCACAGGAGCTGAAAAGCTACGTGAAGTTCCTCGAAGAGCATCTGGAAGTGCCGGTAAGCATCGTCAGCGTCGGGCCGGATCGAGTGAGCACACTGCACCTTGCCTAGCCATCTAACCTATACAAAAGCTGCGGCAACTCAATTATAATGAGTGGCCGCAGCTTTGTGTATTAAAATAATGGTATGTAAAATATTGTTTGTCAGTGTGATGGACTGCGTCAAAGGCCAAAGCCGACAGCAACCCTTGTCTCATACATACTCTTTCGCCATCTTTGCACCCCCAAGTCAAACGGATGCGGGCAGGGTGCTGAAGAATATTTCTTCAGCACTTGCACATATCGAAAGAAGCGTCTTACCTTTGCAGCCCGCTTCAACCGGAGGCGGCCACTGAAAAACACGGCACAGAAAAACACGAAAAGTTTTTCTTGCAAATCAGAAACCGCTTCTTACCTTTGCAGCCCGCTTCACACGGAAGGGGGGCGCCGAGAAAGAAAAGCCAGCGAAAAACGCGAAAAGTTTTTCTTGCCGGTCCCGAAAAGTTACTTACCTTTGCAGCCCGCTTCACACGGAAGGGGAAACGAAAGATAAGCGTACCGACTCAGTTCTTGAGTCACCGAGTTTCACCAATTGGGTGAGACATACGTTCTTTGAATGGATGGAAATGACAAATAGGTAAGCTTCGTGGCTTGTTTTTCTTCGGAAGGGCAGGCGCAAGAAGTAAAGAAGCGTGACGCTGGTAACACTACGAGCAGTCAACGATACCGGGTCGGATCAGCACTTGACATCAGCCTATCTTCGGATAGGTGTAGAGAATTTCTTACAATGGAGAGTTTGATCCTGGCTCAGGATGAACGCTAGCGGCAGGCCTAATACATGCAAGTCGAACGGGTATAGCAATATACTAGTGGCGCACGGGTGCGTAACGCGTAACCAACCTGCCCTGAACTGGGGGATAGCCCGCCGAAAGGCGGATTAATACCGCATAAACCAACAGAACGGCATCGTTTAATTGGTAAAGATTTATTGGTTCAGGATGGGGTTGCGTGACATTAGCTAGTTGGCGGGGTAACGGCCCACCAAGGCGACGATGTCTAGGGGACCTGAGAGGGTGATCCCCCACACTGGCACTGAGATACGGGCCAGACTCCTACGGGAGGCAGCAGTAGGGAATATTGGGCAATGGGCGAGAGCCTGACCCAGCCATGCCGCGTGCCGGATGAAGGCCTTCTGGGTTGTAAACGGCTTTTCTCAGGGAAGAAAAAGAGGATGCGTCCTAAACTGACGGTACCTGAGGAATAAGCACCGGCTAACTCCGTGCCAGCAGCCGCGGTAATACGGAGGGTGCAAGCGTTGTCCGGATTTATTGGGTTTAAAGGGTGCGTAGGTGGCCCGTTAAGTCCGGGGTGAAAGCCCACAGCTCAACTGTGGAACTGCCCTGGATACTGGCGGGCTTGAGTCCAGACGAGGTTGGCGGAATGGAAGATGTAGCGGTGAAATGCATAGATATCTTCCAGAACCCCGATTGCGTAGGCAGCTGACTAGGCTGGTACTGACACTGAGGCACGAAAGCGTGGGGAGCGAACAGGATTAGATACCCTGGTAGTCCACGCCGTAAACGATGGATACTCGCTGGTGGCGATAGACAGTCACTGGCTTAGCGAAAGCGGTAAGTATCCCACCTGGGGAGTACGCTCGCAAGAGTGAAACTCAAAGGAATTGACGGGGGCCCGCACAAGTGGTGGAGCATGTGGTTTAATTCGATGATACGCGAGGAACCTTACCTAGGCTAGAATGCGCGTGACCGGTTCAGAGATGGACCTTTCCTTCGGGACACAAAGCAAGGTGCTGCATGGCCGTCGTCAGCTCGTGCCGTGAGGTGTTGGGTTAAGTCCCGCAACGAGCGCAACCCCTACATTTAGTTGCCATCAGGTTAAGCTGGGGACTCTAGATGGACTGCCTGCGCAAGCAGTGAGGAAGGCGGGGACGACGTCAGGTCATCATGGCCCTTACGCCTAGGGCTACACACGTGCTACAATGGACGGTACAGAGGGTCGCTACCTGGTGACAGGATGCCAATCTCACAAAGCCGTTCTCAGTTCGGATCGAAGTCTGCAACTCGACTTCGTGAAGCTGGAATCACTAGTAATCGCGTATCAGCAATGACGCGGTGAATACGTTCCCGGGCCTTGTACACACCGCCCGTCAAGCCATGGAAGTCTGGTAGACCTGAAGCTGGTGCTCCGCAACGAAGCCAGTTAGGGTAGAACAGGTAACTGGGGCTAAGTCGTAACAAGGTAGCCGTACCGGAAGGTGCGGCTGGATCACCTCCTTTCTGGAGCTATCCGACTCGGTTGACCACTCGGTCGCCAGTCCAACACGGTTCACCCCGTTTGTCATTTCCTTCATTCACTGATTTTAGTATGGTGCAAATCATACGAACAGGGCTTGTAGCTCAGGTGGTTAGAGCGCTACACTGATAATGTAGAGGTCCCTGGTTCGAGTCCAGGCAGGCCCACTGTTCAACTGGTGGGGACGCTGCCAGGACAACAAAACCGGGGGATTAGCTCAGCTGGCTAGAGCACCTGCCTTGCACGCAGGGGGTCAACGGTTCGAATCCGTTATTCTCCACTTCGTCTCCGCATCGGCGGGACAAGTAGTGCACACAGTATCGTTTATGGTGTGGGTGACTCATTATAAACACGTTGTCTTCCAATTGGGAAGACAGACGTTCTTTGACGTAAGGCTAACAAGAGAGAAAAACAAAGAAAGAAAAGTGATTAACCTATGGTTAGTCACCCGAGCCCGCTCCGTCTTCGGATGGAGCACAAGAGAAGTAAGTAAGGGCACACGGGGGATGCCTAGGCTCTCAGAGGCGATGAAGGACGCGATAAGCTGCGAAAAGCTGCGGGGATTGGCACATACGAGGTGATCCGCAGATGTCCGAATGGGGCAACCCCACTACGTGAAGCGTAGTGACCATCTACAGTAAGTAGAATGGGGCAAACCCGGGGAACTGAAACATCTAAGTACCCGGAGGAAAAGAAAATAACAATGATTCCCCAAGTAGTGGCGAGCGAACGGGGAGGAGCCCAAACCGGGTTGGTTACGGCCAGTCCGGGGTTGTAGGACCACAACATCTGATTATGCAATCTTAGCTGAACGACGTGGGAAAGTCGATCATAGAGGGTGAGAATCCCGTAGGCGACCTGATTACATACGGTAGTGGAATCCTGAGTAAGGCGGGACCAGCGAAATCCCGTCTGAATCCGGCGGTACCATCCGCCAAGGCTACATACTCCTGAGAGACCGATAGTGAACTAGTACCGTGAGGGAAAGGTGAAAAGAACCGGGAATACCGGAGTGAAAAGAACCTGAAACCGTGTGCTTACAAGCAGTTAGGGGGCATTCGTTGCCTGATAGCGTGCCTTTTGCATAATGAGCCTACGAGTTACTCCTCTCTGGCAAGGTTAAGTGCTTGAAAGCACGGAGCCGCAGCGAAAGCGAGTCTGAATAGGGCGCAGAGTCAGAGGGGGTAGACGCGAAACTTTGTGATCTACCCTTGGGCAGGTTGAAGGTTGGGTAACACCAACTGGAGGACCGAACCAGTTTCCGTTGAAAAGGATTTGGATGACCTGAGGGTAGGGGTGAAAGGCCAATCAAACTGAGAAATAGCTCGTACTCCCCGAAATGTATTTAGGTACAGCGTCGGCGTTGAGTTACGTGGAGGTAGAGCTACCGATAGGACTAGGGGGTGTCATAGCCTACCGAATCCTGACGAACTCCGAATGCCACGTAATATAGCCGGCAGTGAGGCTTGGGGTGCTAAGGTCCCAGGCCGAGAGGGAAAGAACCCAGACCATCTGCTAAGGTCCCTAAATTCGGACTAAGTTGAACAAAGGAGGTCCACTTGCTTTGACAGCCAGGAGGTTGGCTTGGAAGCAGCCATTCCTTTAAAGAGTGCGTAACAGCTCACTGGTCGAGCGAGAGGGCATCGATAATACGCGGGCATCAAGTCCGGTACCGAAGCAATGGATTTAGCGTGAAAGACCGCTAAGTGGTAGGGGAGCATTCCAGCAGCGGAGAAGGTGTGTCGTCAGGCATGCTGGAGCGGCTGGAAAAGCAAATGTAGGCATGAGTAACGATAAAGGGGGTGAGAAACCCCCTCGCCGATAGACTAAGGTTTCCTGCTCAACGCTAATCGGAGCAGGGTTAGTCGGGACCTAAGGCTACGCCGAGAGGCTACGTCGATGGACAGCGGGTTGATATTCCCGCACCTAGGATTTGGAGTGATGCAGTGACGCAGAAGTGAAAGTACCGCGGGCGGACGGAAGTGCCCGTTAAAGTGCGTAGGTATAGGGTTGGTAGTCAAGTACGCCGACTTTGCTGAAACATGATAGTACTCTACGGCCTCGGCCACGGAGATAGTGTACCTAATCAGACTGCCAAGAAAACCTGCTAAGCGTTTACTGAATTCTAGCCCGTACCGCAAACCGACACAGGTAGTCAAGGAGAGCATCCTGAGGCGCTCGAGTGAATCACGGCCAAGGAACTCGGCAAAATGGACCTGTAACTTCGGGAGAAGGGTCGCTTCCTCTGTGCAAGCAGAGAAGCCGCAGTGAAAAGGCCCAGGCGACTGTTTAACAAAAACACATGACTTTGCGAACGCGCAAGCGGAAGTATAAGGTCTGACACCTGCCCGGTGCCGGAAGGTTAAGAGGGGAACTTAGTGGCGCAAGCTGCGAAGGTTTGAATCGAAGCCCCGGTAAACGGCGGCCGTAACTATAACGGTCCTAAGGTAGCGAAATTCCTTGTCGGGTAAGTTCCGACCTGCACGAATGGTGTAACGATCTGGGCGCTGTCTCAGCCGTGAGCTCGGTGAAATTGTAGTCTCGGTGAAGATGCCGAGTACCCGCCACGGGACGGAAAGACCCCGTGCACCTTTACTATAGGTTGACATTGACGCTGGGTAACACATGTGTAGCATAGGTGGGAGACGTTGAGCCAGGGCCGCTAGGTTTTGGGGAGTCGCCGTTGAAATACCACCCTTGTGTTGCTTGGTGCCTAATCTGGCAACGGAGACAGTGTCTGCTGGGTAGTTTGACTGGGGTGGTCGCCTCCAAAAGAGTATCGGAGGCTTTCAAAGGTCCGCTCAATCCGCTTGGTAACCGGATGTAGAGCGCAATAGCAGAAGCGGGCTTGACTGTGAGGCCTACAAGCCGAGCAGGGTCGAAAGACGGATATAGTGATCCGGTGGTTCCGCATGGAAGGGCCATCGCTCAAAGGATAAAAGGTACGCCGGGGATAACAGGCTGATCTCCCCCAAGAGCTCATATCGACGGGGAGGTTTGGCACCTCGATGTCGGCTCGTCACGTCCTGGGGCTGGAGAAGGTCCCAAGGGTTCGGCTGTTCGCCGATTAAAGTGGCACGCGAGCTGGGTTCAGAACGTCGTGAGACAGTTCGGTCCCTATCTGTGGTGGGCGTTGGATATTTGACAGGACCTGACTTTAGTACGAGAGGACCGAGTTGGACCAGCCGCTCGTGCACCGGTTGTGACGCCAGTTGCAGCGCCGGGTAGCGACGCTGGGATGAGATAAGCGCTGAAAGCATCTAAGTGCGAAACTCACCTGAAGATGAGATATCCTATATAGGAAGAGTCGTCGTAGACCACGACGTAGATAGGCGGTAGGTGTAGAGGCCGAAATGCCACAGCCGAGCCGTACTAAGGACTCGAACGCTTTGCTTGACAATGCTCGAACCTTCGCTGTTTTTCTCTTTTGTCCTTACGTCAACGGTTTTGTTGGCAGCTCGCCATTGAACACAGAGCTGCCGCACCAGTAATGGTGGCTTTAGCCCGGGTGTTCACCTCTTCCCATTCCGAACAGAGTCGTTAAGCCCCGGAGCGCCTATGGTACTGCCTTCATCGGTGGGAGAGTCGGTCGCCGCCAACCTTACTGCATTGTCCGCTGCCCCCGTGCCGCCCCTCCCCGGGGCCTGGCGCGGGGGCAGCGGCGTTTATACGGGTTGTTGCCCAGCATGTAACTTGCTAGAGGATACGCCAGATGCTTATATAATAGGTTTATGACGAGGTAAGGAACCGTTACGCAGCTTGCTAAAGTTATTCTGGGTCTATCTTTAGGAAACTCTGGCAACCAATGAATTTTACTTATCCCTGGTTTTTACTGGGCTTGCTGTGTACCGCCATACCGGTGCTTATTCACCTGTTTGAGTTGCGGCGGCCCACACGCGTGTTGTTTACGAATCTGGGTTTCATTCGTGAAGTCCGGATTGTGACGGCTCGACAGCGCAAAATCAAGCACTTGCTGGTGCTGATGGCACGAATTGGTTTCGTGGCTTTTCTGGTGCTGATGTTTGCGCAGCCATTCATCCCGGCGCAGGTGGAGGCGCTGGATTCCAAGCAGTCTGTGCAGTCGGTTCCGACGGTATTGCTGGATACTTCTCCAAGTATGCAGGCCGATGCGGAAGCTGGTAGCGTGTCTAGATTTGATAAGGCGGTTGATCAGGCTCGGGAATTGCCGACAGCCTTTCCAGCCAATGCCCGCTTTGCGTTCAATCAGAACCAAAACGCTCTACTAACGCCGACTGCTTATCGCGTGGCTCTGGATCAAGCAAGCGTTTCGGGGAGGGCTACGGGAGTGGAGGATGCGCTGCAGCGCGTGGTAAAGCAGCCGGGTAACAGTGCGAAGCAACTATTCGTCTTCTCGGACTTTCAAAAGTCAGGATTTCCAGCGCGTAGTCTGGCCGACGTAGATTCTTCTACTCAGGTAACCTTGGTGCCCGTAGGTGGCAGTAGCACGCGCAACGTATTCGTGGATAGCCTATGGCTGGAAGACGCCTTTGTGCGGCGTAATGCCGACATGGTGCTGCACATCCGGTTGCGCAATGGTGGGACGGAAGCAGTGGAAAATTGTCAGGTGCGGCTATTCGTTGGCAATCGGCAGGCTACGACTTTTAACGCCACGGTACCTGTTCAAGCTCCTGTTACCATGACTGCCCGAGTGCGTCTGGATTCTGACCAGGTGCAACAGTGTCGGGTAGAACTGGACGACTTTCCGGTGGTGTTTGACAACACCTATTACTTCGCTTTGCAGGCCTCGCCTACCATACGCGTGCTGGAGGTGAAGGCGGGAGAGGGGCAGGCCTTACAACGTGTGTATGGCAACGAGCCAATGTTCGCGTACAGCCAAGCCACATCTGCTCAGCTTAATTACGAGCAGCTTGAGAAAGCCAACCTGCTGCTTGTGCAGGGTGTCGGCCGCATTGAGGCCGCTTTGCGCGAGAATATCCGGCGGGTGGTGCAGCGCGGCGGCTCAGTGGTAGTGGTACCTTCGGCCGATCTGGCCGGGCGGGCTACCTATGACCAGTTGTTTCGGGAATTGGGCATAGGACCGGTGCAGTGGGAAACGGCTAAAGCGGCGCAGCGTGAAGTTGCCGTGCCTGACCGGCGCAATCCATTCTTTCGGGAGGTGTTTGGCGCGCAGAGCAGGCCGCCGGTGATGCCGAAAGTAGCGCCTGTGTTGAGCTGGTCCCGTTCGGGTACTGATATTCTGCGCACGCAGGATGGGGATGGGTTCCTCTCAGCGTTCAGCAGCGGGAAAGGGACGGTGTATTTGTTTTCGACCCCGTTTGAGCAGAGTTCGACGGATTTCCTGCAGCATGCGTTGTTTGTGCCGGTGATGTACCGGCTGGCCATGCAGAGCTTTCGGAGTGAGCAGGCTTTGGCGTATCGGCTTAACCAGGGAAACGTGACGGTGGCTGTGGGCACTGATGGTGCACAACAGGGCGAGCAGGTTTACAAGCTGGTGAATGATAGCCTGACGTTTATCCCGGCCCAGCGGGTGCAGGAAGGCATGGTGCGGATGGAAGTGCCAGCCGGCATGCAGCAGCCCGGCTTTTACCGGCTCACGCGTAACGGCCGGACGATAGCGCAGCTGGCGTTCAACAACGACAAGCGGGAGTCGGAGCTGGCGGCGTATACGGCGGCTGAGCTGCGGCAGCTGGTGGGGCCTAACCGGCCCAATGTGCAGGTGTATGAAACCGGTCAGGGGATGTCGGTGGCGGCGCGTTACAAGGCGGAGCGGGTCGGGACGCCTTTGTGGCAGTATTGCCTGTGGGCCGCATTGGTCTGCTTGCTGGCGGAAGTGCTGCTGCTGCGCTTTATGGGGCGCCCCGCAGTGCCCGCCGATGTGCGGGTAGCCGCTTAGGTTGGGAGGCGGTATCGTATCTTGCCGCTCTCATCTGTACTACTCTTGGAAAATACGCCTTCACACGCCAATCCGGTTCTGCGCACAGCGTTGCTGTGGGGCACAGCCGCCGGCCTGCTTTGCATCAGCTGGGTGCTGTTCCTGCACTTCACCCACAACAATGCCTACGGGCTCAAACGCACCCTTTCCGACTTCTTCACTCCCGTAGCAGCCATTGGCAGCCAGATTATTCTGCGCCGCTTCTACCCGCAGGGGCCGGGGCTGGGCAAGGCGGTGGGCGTCGGGTTGCTGACAACCCTGCTGACTGCCCTAATAGCCGCTACTGGCCTGTACCTGTATGCCCGGCTGGCCGACCCCGGTCTAATACAGCAGCATCTGGCGGAAGCCCGGCAGCTGCTGGAAAACGCCCGGCGCTTGTACCTGGAAAACCCCAATGGCCACCAGCAGTTCGAGGCCACCCTCCAGGGGCTGGCGCATACGCCGGCTGGTTTCGCCCAGGACGAGTTTCTGAAAAAGCTGCTGTGGGGCGTGTTTTTGAGTATCCCGGGCGGGATATTCCTGCGGAAATAGAATATTGCGGCCTGCTTTTTCTTCTTTCCACCTCCCTACCTCTTTCTGCTATGGAAAACACCGCTACCACCACCGAAACGCCGGTATCTGTTGGCATTCGCTACGGCTTGCTGTTTGGCGTCATTGGCATCATCGTAGACTTCGGCCTGAAAGTCACGGAACTTGCGTTTAAGTTTTCGGTGGCTATGCCCATATCCATTCTGGTGTGGGTGGTGGGCATTATTCTGGCCCACCGCTACTTCAAGAGTCAGAACGGCGGCCTGATGACGTTTGGGCAGGGCGTGGTGATTTCCATCGTGCTGGGCGCAATCAGTGCTATCCTGACGGGTACGTTCAACTACGTGTACATCAATTTCATTGATCCGGACTACGTGACGGCCATGCGGGCCGATATGGAAGCCTGGATGAGCAGCATGAATGTGCCGGAAGAGCAACTGGAAAAATCCCTGGCCGATATTTCGCAGGAAAAGCTGGGCTCTGTTCTGGGCATTGGGAAAGTAGTGCTGGGCGGTACCATTGGTGGGGCCGTGCTGGGACTGATTATTTCCGCTTTTACCAAGCATAAACTTCCCGAGTTTGAGTAAGCGCACTTCGCATTCGTTTCCGGTGGAGCTGTCCATCGTTATTCCTTTGCTCAACGAGGCCGAGTCGTTGCCGGAGCTGACCCGCTGGATCAACCGGGTGCTGGCCCAGCACGGACTCACCTACGAGGTGATTCTGGTAGACGACGGCTCGACGGACAACTCCTGGGACGTAATCGAGGAGCTGGCCGAAACCGACACCCACCTACGCGGCATCCGCTTCAACCGCAACTACGGCAAGTCGGCGGCGCTGAACGTGGGCTTCAAGGAAACGACCGGCCGCGTCATCTGCACCATGGATGCCGACCTGCAGGACTCGCCGGAGGAGCTGCCCGATTTGTACCGCATGATCACGCAGGACGGCTTTGAGTTGGTGAGCGGCTGGAAACGCAAGCGCTTCGACCCGCTGTCGAAAACCATTCCGACCAAGCTCTTCAACGGCGTCACGCGCTGGATTTCGGGCATTCAGCTCCACGACTTCAACTGCGGCCTCAAGGCCTACGACCACCGCGTGGTGCGCAGCATTGAGGTGTACGGCGAGATGCACCGCTACATCCCCGTAATTGCCAAATGGGCGGGCTTCCGCAAGATTGGCGAGAAGGTGGTGCAGCACCAGGAGCGCAAATACGGCACCACCAAGTTCGGGCTGGAGCGGTTCGTGTACGGCTTCCTCGATTTGCTGAGCATCACGTTTGTGAGCCGGTTCCGGCGGCGGCCCATGCACTTCTTCGGCACGATGGGCACGCTGTCGTTTGTGCTCGGGATGCTGATTACGCTGTGGCTGGTGGGCGAGAAGGTGTACCTGTCGTGGCATAATCTGGGAGCCCGCAACGTCACGGACCAGCCGCTGTTTTTCTTGGCCCTCACGGCCGTCACCATCGGGGCCATGCTGTTCCTGACGGGCTTCCTGGCCGAGCTGATTCAGTTGAACGGGCCCAACCGCAACGATTATCTGGTGCGGGATAAGGTGAATCTGAACTGAGGAAATGACAACCTGAACGTCATGCAGAGCGGAGCGAAGCATCTCGCCAGTGTAGCGAAATTACTATACTGGCGAGATGCTTCGCTCCGCTCTGCATGACGTTCGTTTTTGCATAAATACCCTATGAAAGTCGTCATCATCGGGCCGGCGTATCCGCTGCGGGGCGGGCTGGCTACCTACAACGAGCGGCTGGCGCGGGCCTTCCGCGAGGCCGGCGACGAGGTGCGGCTCGTGACGTTTTCGCTGCAGTACCCCGATTTCCTGTTTCCCGGCCAGACCCAGTTCAGCACCGAGTCCGGTCCCGCCGACTTGGATATTGAAGTCAGCCTGAACTCAGTGAACCCGCTGTCGTGGTGGAAAGTGGGGGAGAAGCTGCGCCGCGAACGGCCCGACTTGGTGATTTTCCGGTTCTGGCTGCCCTTTATGGGGCCGGCGCTGGGCACGGTGGCCCGCCTCATTGCCCGCAACCGCCACACCCGCGTGGTGGCCATCACCGACAACGTCATTCCGCACGAGAAGCGCCCCGGCGACCGGCCACTTACGCGCTATTTCCTCTCGGCCTGCCACGGCTTCGTGACCATGAGTCGCTCGGTACTGGCCGATCTGCGCCGCCTGGGCTTCCGGCAGCCTGCCCTCTACCGCCCGCACCCGCTCTACGACAACTTCGGCCCGCTCAAGGCCAAGCCCGCCGCGCTGGCGGCCCTAGGGCTCGATCCGGCGTTTGGCTACCTGCTGTTCTTTGGCTTCATCCGGGCCTACAAAGGGCTGGATATTCTGCTGGAGGCCTTTGCCGACGCGCGGCTGGCGAAGCTACCCCTCAAGCTGATTATTGCCGGCGAGTACTACGAAGACGCCGCACCCTACGAGGCTCTGATCCGGCAGCACAACCTGGAAAGCCGCCTCGTCCGCGCCACCGACTTCATCCCGAACGAAAAGGTGGTGGACTACTTCTGCGCCGCCGACCTTATCGTGCAGCCCTACAAAAACGCCACCCAAAGCGGCGTGTCACAGATTGCCTACCACTTCGAGCGGCCCATGCTGGTAACGGACGTGGGCGGTCTGGCCGAGCTGATTCCGGACGGCGAAGTGGGCTACGTGGTGCCGCCCACGCCCTGCGCCATTGCCGATGCGCTGGTGGATTTCTACGAGCACCAGCGTGAGCAGGAATTTACGGCTGGCGTGTGGGCTAAGAAAAAGGAGTTTTCGTGGAGCGAGATGGTGAAAGCGCTGAAGGAGGTAGGCCAGAAATAAACAGAACGTCATGCAGAGCGAAGCGAAGCATCTCGCTAGTGTAGTAATTCTACCACACTAGCGAGATGCTTCGCTTCGCTCTGCATGACGTTCTTGCGGTTTGGCTGAACTGCGCTACACTGGCACGCTGGCCTGCACCGCGGCCAGTACCTTTTCGGCCGGTAGATCTTCCATGCAGCTGGTGCCGAGCTGGCAGGAGCCGCGGTAGAAGCACACGCACTGCTTGTCGGGCTGCACCAGCTGGCCGCGGCCGTAGAGGTCGAATTCGTAGGGGTTGAAGATGTTGTTCATCAGGATGGTGGGCTTGCGCAGCGCAATGCTGATGTGCATGGCCATGGTCACCTGTGTCACGATGCCGTCCATCTGGTGCAGCAGGTTGATGAACTGCGGCAGCGGGAACGTGCCGAGGTAGGCGGCGCCGGTATCAGCGTGGAGGCGGCGGTTACGGGCGTCTTCGGCCTCGCCGCCCAGTAGCACGGGCGCGTAGCCGGCTTGCTGCAGCTGCGTAATCAGGGCCACCCATTTCTCGTCTGACCACAGGCGGGTGGTCCACCGGTCGCCGCAGCCGGTGTTGAGGCCGATGCGGGGGCGGCCGGTGGGCAGTGCGCTCCAGTTGTAGCCTTTGTCGTCGTGGGTGTCGAAGACATACTCTTCGCCCTGAAAATCGAAGCCGCACAGTTCGAATATCTCCTGCACGTAAGGCTTCTGGTTCTGCAGGCTGAGCTGGTCGAACACGCCGGTCAGGAACTTGTGGTTGGCCTGCTCATTGTGGGGCCACGGCACGCCGTCGGTTTCGCGCAGGGTGTAGCCGAACTTGCGGCCGGCCTCCACTTTCAGCAGCAGCGCGCAGGCTTCCTTTTCCTTGTCGAGGTTGATGGCTATGTCGAAGCGGCGCGCCATCAGCTGCAGGGCGCTGGCAAAATCGAACTTCAGAATCTCGTCGACCTCCTGCTGGGGTAGAATGGCGGGCGTGAGCGTGAGCCAGGTGATGTAGCACCCCGGATACTCCTGCCGCAGCCGCCGCAGGAGCGGCGTCGTGCGGATAACGTCGCCGATGGCGCCCAGCTTAATGAGCAGGATGCGCTGCTGCGCGGGTGCATACGACGGGCAATCCTGGCACACGTAGCCGTGCGCCTTGTTGGGACGGCAGGGTATATCACCGCGAAAGTGGCGGCAGTCAGCATGGACGGTGATGCCGTTCAGGTCGGACATGGTAGGGGGGGCAGGGAAACGGGTAAAACTGTTCTCCTAAGTGAAACAAAGGTTTTTATCAGGGCTAACTAGCTACCAAACTTGTCGTTCGGGCATGATAATATGCTTCGCTCACTCAGGATGACAAAAAGCTAGATGCCTACATAGTTGTGCGGCGAAATCCCGCGCAGCTCGGCTTTCACTTTCTCACTCACGTCCAGCGTTTCGATGAACTCACGGATGGTAGTTTCGGTGATGGGACCGTGGGTGCGGGTGAGGGCCTTGAGGGCGTTGTAAGGGTCTGGGTAGGCTTCGCGGCGCAGGATGGTCTGGATGGCCTCGGCCACCACGGGCCAGCTGGCGTCCAGGTCGCGGGCCAGGGCGGCTTCGTCGAGGGCCAACTTGCCGAGGCCGCGTTGCAGCGCCGTAAGGGCGATGAGCGTATGGCCCAGCGGCACGCCCAGGTTGCGCAGCACCGTGGAGTCGGTCAGGTCGCGCTGCAGGCGGCTGATGGGCAGCTTGGCCGCCAGGTGCTCCAGCATGGCATTGGCGAGGCCCAGGTTGCCCTCCGCGTTTTCGAAGTCGATGGGATTTACCTTGTGCGGCATGGCCGATGAGCCCACTTCGCCCGCCTTGATGGTCTGGCGGAAATAGCCCAGCGAAATATACTGCCACACGTCGCGGGCCAGGTCGATGAGAATGGTGTTGAGGCGCTTGAGGGCGTCGCAGAGGGCCGCCAAGTGGTCGTAGTGCTCGATCTGGGTGGTGGGGAAGGAGCGGTGCAGCCCCAGCCGGTTGTTCACGAACACGTCACCGAATTGGTGCCAGTCGACCTGCGGATAAGCCACGTTGTGGGCGTTGAAGTTGCCGGTGGCACCGCCGAATTTAGCTCCGAACGGCACCTGGCCCAGCAGCGCCACCTGGGCATCCAACCGGGCCACAAACACCTGCACTTCCTTGCCCAGGCGCGTGGGCGAGGCCGGCTGGCCGTGGGTGCGGGCCAGCATCGGCACGGTGTCCCACTCGGTGGCGCGGGCGGCCAAGGCGTTGCGCACCTGCGCGTAGGCCGGCAGCAGCGTGTTGATGAGGCCGTGCTGCAAGCTCAGCGGAATGGCCGTGTTGTTGATGTCCTGCGAGGTCAGGCCGAAGTGAATGAATTCCAGATACGCCTCCAGCCCCAGCGCCGTGAACTTGTCGCGCAGGAAGTATTCCACCGCCTTCACGTCGTGGTTGGTGGTCTGCTCATAGGACTTTACCGCGTCGGCGTCGGCCAGCGAGAAGCTGGTGTAGAGGGCACGCAGCTCCGGAAACAGGGCGGCATCTATGGGCTGCAGCTGCGGCAGCGGCAGCTCGCACAGGGCAATGAAGTATTCCACCTCCACCAGCACCCGGTAGCGGATCAGGGCCAGCTCCGAGAAATACGGCGCCAGGGGCGCGGTGGTGCGCCGGTAGCGGCCATCCAGGGGCGAAACAGCGGTGAGCGGAGTGAGCGTGGCGTAGTCGGCAGCAGCGTTCATGCGTAGAGAGGGTTGGCCAGAATGGGCCAAAGGTAGCGAAGCCCCCGCGGGCCGGAAACGGGCGCGCCCCTTTTTCCCTACCTTTGTACTATGATCGGCGGCGGGTTCGGCACGAATCTGGCACGCCCCGCCCGCGATTATCCTTCCTCTCGACTCGCTCGCGTGACTCCAGCAACTAAGAAAAAAATTGCCATCGGCCTGGGCATTGTGGTGGCCCTGCTGGCCCTCGGCCTCACCGTATTCCTGCTCAAGCGCCAGCAGCTGCTGGACTATGCCATCCGGCAGGCCACGGCCAAAGTAGAGCGCAAATACCCCGTTACGCTCGCGCTGGGCCCGGCCCGCTTCACCGACCTCAACACGGTGCAGATTGCCGGCATGAGCCTGGTACCCAAGGCCGCGCCCACCGATACGCTGCTGCAGGCGCGCCTGCTCACGGTGTCATTGAGCGTGCGGAGCCTGTTTGCGGGCCGCCCGGTGTTCAGCAACCTCGAAATCAGCGACGCCCGCTTCACGGCCCGCAAAACCCGCTCCGGCCAAGACAACTACTCGTTTCTGTACCGCAAAAAAGGCGCGCAGCCCGAAGTGCCGCGCGATACCAC
Organism: Hymenobacter yonginensis; assembly: GCF_027625995.1. Taxonomy (NCBI): domain Bacteria; kingdom Pseudomonadati; phylum Bacteroidota; class Cytophagia; order Cytophagales; family Hymenobacteraceae; genus Hymenobacter; species Hymenobacter yonginensis. Next base: position 2,564,347 of record NZ_CP115396.1, on the reverse strand, counting down.
ACAGGGCGTAAACTACGGGCTGCTGGCCAACCAGCTGCTGGAAGCCAGCTTCGACAATATCCCGGGCGAGGCCGATTTCCAGAACTTCCTAGTGACCTACGACAGCCCCCGCCACCGCGCCCGCGTGGTGATGCCGCGCCTCTCCATTGAGGATGGCGACATTCAGGGCCAGCTGACGGCCGTCATCGACTCGGTGGAAAACCGGGTGGGCGTGCAGGGCCACATCGAGCCCGGCGACTATGCCCTGCAGGCAGAGGTGTTTGGCCTGGAGCGCCGGCCCGTGACGCTGCCCTACGTGCAGCGCCGCTACGGGGCCCGCGTGCAGTTCGACACGCTGCGTTTTAGCCTCACCGAAAAAGAGATGGACGACGACCAGCTGACCGTGCGCGGCACGGCTTCGGCGGCCAATTTCATCGTGAACCATCCCAAGCTCTCCGACCGCGACGTGCGTTTCCCGCGCGGCGGCATCGACTTTGTGGCCACGCTGGGCCAGGCCTACGCGGCGCTGGAAAAGGGCACCAAGGTTACGCTCAACCGCATGGAGTTCTACCCCACGCTGAGCGTGCGTAAGCTGCCGCTCAACCAGCGTGTGGTGGGCAAGATGATCAACGGGGTACGCAACCGCCGCGAAATGCTGGCGGGCCTGCAGGTGCAGGCCGATATCGAGTCGGCCGAAACGGCGGCCAACACGTTCTTTGCGGCCCTGCCCGAGGGCATGTTCAACACCCTGGAAGGCATGCAGGGTAGCGGCACGCTGCAGTACCGCATGCACCTTGACTTGGACATGAACCAGGTGGACAGCCTGGAGTTCAGCTCCAGCCTCACGCCCAACAACTTCCGCATCACGCGCATGGGCCGCGAAGACCTCAATCAACTCAACCAGGATTTCCGATACACGGCCTACAACGATAAGGGCGACTCCATCAAGACCTTCAAAGTAGGCGCCACCAACCCCGATTTCGTGCCCTACGGCGAGGTGTCGGACTACCTGAAGGCGGCCATCATGACGGCCGAGGACCCGCGCTTTCTGTCGCATAAGGGCTTCATGGAAAAGGCGTTTGTGAAGTCGGCCATCCAGAACATCAAGGAAAAGCGCTTCGCCCGTGGCGGCAGCACCATTTCTATGCAGCTGGTGAAAAACGTGTTCCTGACCCGGCAGAAGACTGTGACCCGCAAGATTGAGGAAGCCCTGATTGTGTGGCTGATTGAAAACACGCGTCTCGTTTCGAAGGAGCGCATGTTTGAAGTGTACCTCAACATCATCGAGTGGGGCCCGAAGATCTACGGCGTGAAGGAGGCTGCCGAGTTCTACTACGCTAAGGAGCCAAGCGAGCTGAACCTTTCGGAAAGTCTGTACATGGCCAGCATCATCCCGCGGCCGCGGCGCTACCAGATGTCGTTCAACCAATACGGCGAAATGCGCAGCGCGGCACGCTACTTCCACCGCCTCATCGCCGACCTGATGCTGCAGAAAGGCCTGATTTCGGAAGGCGCCCGCAACACGCTCAGCTACAGCCTGAGCTTCCCCGGACGGGCCCACGGCTCCATCTTCCGGGCCGTGCGCGACACCGTGCGTGCCACCCAGCCTTCCGACTCCACACAGTTTGAGCCGCTCAACCTCATTGACCTGCTCGGTGGCAACGCCGCCCCCGACGAAGGCGTGAACACCACCGTTCCCGCGCCCGCCGAAGGCACCCCGGTTCCTAAGCCGTAACTGCTTTTTCCGCAACTGAAAGGCCGCCGTGCACACTGCAAGGCGGCCTTTTTGTATGGCAGAAAATGACAGTGTCAGACTGGATCTTCCTGTGGCTTGGGCCAGAGCACGGAGGCCACCACCGACAGCAGCAATATTCCGCCCACCACACCCAACGAAATTCCCATGGGAATGTGGTAAACCTCGGACAGGAGCAGCTTGGCGCCGATGAAGACAAGGATCAGCGAGAGGCCGTACTGCAAGTAGTGGAACAGCCGCATCAGGCCTTCCAGGGCGAAATAGAGGGCCCGTAGACCCAGTAGCGCAAACACGTTGCTGGTGTACACGATGAACGTGTCGCGCGAGACGGCCAGGATGGCCGGAATGGAGTCGGCGGCAAATACTACGTCGGTGGTTTCCACCATCACCAGCACCACCAGCAGCGGCGTGGCAAACAGCCGGCCATCCTGACGGATCAGAAACCGGTCGTCGTGGAGGCGGTTGGTGATGGGCAGGTGGCGGCTCAGGAAGCGCACTACGGGGTTGCTGTCGGGGTCTATTTCGGGCTCGCCGGCGTTGGTGGCCATCTTCACGCCGGTGTACACCAGGAAGGCGCCCAGCACATAGAGCAGGAAATGGAACTTGGCCAGCAGCGCCGCGCCCACCAGAATGAAGGCGGCTCGCAGCACCAGCGCCCCCAGAATCCCCCAAAACAGAATCTTGTGCTGGTATTGCGGCGGAACCTTGAAGTAGCTGAAGATGAGCAGAAACACGAACAGGTTGTCCACGCTCAGCGACTTCTCAATCAGGTAGCCCGTGAGGAACTCCAGGGCGGCCGTGCGCCCCAGGAAGTGGTAGACCAGGTAGTTGAACGTGAGCGACAGCGCAATCCAGAAGGCGCTCCAGCCCAGGGCTTCGCGCATGCGCACCACGTGGGCCCGGCGGTTGAACACCAGCAGATCGAGCAGCAGCATGGCCAGCACGAAGGCGTTGAAGCCCACCCAGAACCAGGGAGTAATTTCCATTGGTAGCGCCGCTAATGGCCCGGAAAACCAAACGCCGCAGCGGGCCGGCTGCAGCTACGCTTACCGGGTTTCCCGCGCCGGGGTTGCGCTGCCCGTCGAAACGGCGGCGCGCGGCTGCGCCGGGGCAAAGCGCCGGAACCAGCTGTCTACCTTCATCTTGATGACGCCCAGGAAAGCTTCCTGCACAATGCCCTTGCTCATCTTGGACGAGCCCCGGGTGCGGTCAGTGAAGATAATCGGCACCTCCTTGATGCGGAAGCCATACTTGTAGGCCAGCCACTTCATCTCAATCTGGAAGGCATAGCCCACAAACCGGATCCGGTCGAGCTCGATGGTGCGCAGCACGCGGGCGGTGTAGCACTTGAAGCCCGCCGTGGCGTCGCGGATGGGCATGCCCGTGATGAAGCGCACGTAGGCCGAGGCGAAGTACGACATCAGCACCCGGTCCATGGGCCAGTTGACCACATTTACGCCCTGGATGTAGCGCGAGCCGATAGCCAGGTCGTAGCCGTCGTGGGCGCAGGCGTCGTAGAGGCGCACCAGGTCGTCGGGGTTGTGGGAGAAGTCGGCGTCCATCTCAAACACGTACTGGTAGCCGCGCGCCAGGGCCCATCGGAAGCCGTGGATGTAAGCCGTGCCCAGCCCCAGCTTGCCGCTGCGCTCTTCCAGAAACAACCGGTTCGGAAACTCCGCCATCAGGCCCCGCACAATGGCCGCGGTGCCGTCCGGCGAGCCATCATCGATGATGAGCACGTCGAACTCTTTGGGCAGCGAAAAGACCTTGCGAAGAATCAGTTCCGCATTTTCCCGCTCATTGTAGGTTGGTATCAGGACGAGCCCGTCATTCATCGGACAAAGATAGAGGGGTTTTTGGTGCGCCCGCCCGGCAATATGCAGAAACTGGCGAACAGGAAAAAGCTGGCTGGTAGTCTGCCAAGGGCTTCTTCCCGGCCACGCCGCCCGTGGTTACCGGCCCAGCTTACGCAACAAGTTGAGCAGCAATTTGTCGGGCGTGCCGGATGCAGTCTGGTACGCCCACGCCGCCGCGCCAGTTGGCCGCGCTCCAGATATTCTGGGTTTGCAGCGTATCGGCGGCGGCGTGCGCGGCCACAATGCGGTGGTCGAACTGCGGAATGGCGCGCTCCCAATAGTACCGGAACTGCCACGCAGGTTGCGCGCCCTCCCGGATTCCGTAGAGTTTGCCTAGCTCGGCGTGCACGGCGGCTTTCTGGGTGGCCTCGGGCTGGCGGGCGTGTTCCTCATATTGAGTACCGCCCACAAACGTGGTAAACAGCACCTGGCCGGACGGGGCGCGGTCGGGGAAGATGGCGCTGGTCCAGATGGTGCCGGCCGCGTACGGCTGCTCGATTTTGGGGCTGAGCGCCCCGAAGCCGTTGAGTGGATGGCTGACGTCGGCGCGCTGGTAGGCGGTGTAGATGGCGGCCATCGGCGGGTAGTGCACAGCGGCCAGCGCCGCCGCGGCCTCCGGAAACAGCGGCTGCAGCAGGGGCGCGGCGGCGTAGGTGGGCAGCGCCAGCACCAGGGCCGTGTGCTGGCTTTCGCGGCCGGCGGCGGTACGTAGCTGGTAGTGGCCGTTGGGGAGGCGGTGCAGGGCCTGCACGGGTTGGCCCACGTGGCGGTGGGTGAGGCGGGCGGCCAGCGCGTCGGTGAGGGTCTGGATGCCGCCCTGCAGCGTGATGATACGCTTGCGGCCCGCGCCGCCGCCGGCTTTGGCCAGCCCGCGTAGCACCGAGCCGTGCTGCTGCTCCAGCGCCGCCACTTTCCCGAACGTCTTATGAATCAGCAGCTGCTCGGGGTCGCCGGCGTAAATGCCGGAAATGAACGGATTCACGGCGTAATCGACCAGCTCGGGGCCGAAGCGGCGGCGGAAAAAGCCGGCCACCGTTTCCTGCGGATTGGGCGCGGCAGCCGGCCGCAGCAACTCGCGCACCAGGCTGAACCGGGCTTTTAAACTGAAAAAGCTACTGGTGAGCAGGGCCGGCGGCGAGCCGGGCAGCTCCTGAATGCGGCCGTCGCGCAGCACGTAGCGGTGCTTGCTGACGTCGGCTGCGTCCTGGATTTTGTCGGTGAGGTCGAGCTCGGTGAGCAGCTCCTGCAGCTCGTCGCTGAGCTGCAGGGAGTTGGGGCCGGTTTCGAGGAGGTAGCCGGCCGGATGGGCCAGGCTGCGCAAGCAGCCGCCGGGCGTGGCCTCGGCCTCAAACAGGTCGTAGGCGACACCCGCTTTCTGCAGCTGCCAGGCCAGCGTAAGCCCTGAAATACCGCCTCCGAGTATGGCTATGGACATGTTGTTGACTTTGGGTGATGAAGTGATGGGGTAATGAGGTGACAGGTGATAAGTAATAAGCAATGGGGTAAGAGGGGATAGTCAATGCTATAACACGCAGCAAAGGTAGTAGTCACAAACAAGGTGCTTCAGGCCGTTGCCCCGCTACCTTTGTCACCTGTCACCCAAAAACACCTCATCACTCCATCACCTCATCACCTCATCACCTGAAACATGACCAACAAAGCTGTATTTCTGGACCGCGACGGAGTGCTGAACCGGGAAATGGGCGACTACGTGTGGCAGCCCGGGCAGTTTGAGGTGCTGCCGGACGTGCCCGAGAGCCTGGCGCGTCTCAAAGCCGCCGGCTATTACCTCATCGTCGTGACCAACCAGGCCGGTATTGCCAAGGGCCTGTACACGGCCGCCGACGTGCAGGCCTGCCACCAGAAGCTGCAACAGGCCTGCCACGGCGCCCTCGATGCGCTGTACTTCGCGCCGGGCCACCCCAGCGTGTCGGAGTCGCTCAGGCGCAAGCCCGACTCGCTGATGCTGGAGCAGGCCATGGCACGCTTCCAGCTGGAGGCGGCACAGTGCTGGCTGGTAGGCGACCGGCTGCGCGACATGCAGGCGGGTGCTAAAGTGGGGGTGCGCGGGATTCTGGTAGGCGAGGAGGAACCCGCCACGTTCCAGCCCCGCGTGCCCAACCTGGCCGCCGCCACCGACCTGATACTGGCCGCCGCGTCGTAAGGCCCAAAATGGGTGGCTGCGGCCCGTAGAGCTACACGCAAAAACGCCTCCTGCTCAGGTAAATAAGAGCGGGAGGCGTTTTCAGTTCAGGGCAGCTACCCCTTACTGCCGGGGCGTTGCGGCGGCGTTGCTGGCCATGATGGGGGCCGCGGTGTGGGTAGCCGGCTTGGTGGTGGAGTAAGCAGGGCATTTGGTGCGGCATGAATTGAGAGAGAGAACCCCCAGAACCGCAAAAAGCAATACTTTTTTCATGTTTTTGTGCAATGAAAGACAGGTGCACTATTTGCAACCTGCTAAATATGAAAACTTTCTAACGCATAACGAAGGGTTCTTCTTTAAATTATGCAGAATACAGAATTTGTAAAATTCAGTTTGCAAGGCAGCAAAAAGCCCGCCGCTGCCTGAGGCAGGGCGGGCTTTTCAGGGCGGTTGAGGCTACCAGAAAACTACTGGCGGGCAGCTGGGGCCGAAACCGACGAAGCCATAATCGGCGACGACACGCGGTTGGCGGCTTTTGTGCTGGTATAAGCCGGGCACTTCTGCTTGTTGCATGCACTCAGACCCAAAACAGCCACAGAGGCCAGCAGGAGTAGCTTTTTCATCGAAAGAAGAGGAGAACTGGTTAATAAAGAGGAGTTACAGCCCAAAAATAGCAGTTCCGGGCGGGCCTTCCAACCGGCCCGCCCGAAACTTGCCGAAACCCTAGGCCTGGTAGCCCAGAATGCGCATCATGGAGTCGGCGGTCTGTTCTTCGGCAAACACCCGGTCGGTGAGGGTGCCATCCTCGGCGCGGTCCAGAATCACCATTTTGGGGGCCGGAATCAGGCAGTGCTTCACGCCGCCGTAGCCGCTCAGGCTTTCCTGGTAGGCGCCGGTGTGGAAGAAGCCCACGTACAGCGGCTCGGCATCCTGGGGCTTGCGCTCGGGCAGAAACACCTGGTAGATGTGCTTCTCGGCGTTGTAGTAGTCCTGCGAGTCGCAGGTGAGGCCGCCGAGCTGAATTTTCTTGTACTGCTTGTTCCAGCCGTTGAGGGCCAGCATGATGAAGCGCTGGTTCAGGGCCCAGGTGTCGGGCAGGTTGGTGATGAACGAGCCGTCAATCATGTACCACAACTCCTTGTCGTTCTGCAGCTTCTCGTCCAGAATGCTGTAGATGGTTGCGCCCGACTCGCCCACGGTGAAGATGCCGAACTCGGTGAAGATGTCCGGCTCGGCCACGCCTTCCTCGGCGCAGATGCGCTGGATGGTGCGCAGCACTTCCTCAATCATGTACGGGTAGTCGTACTCTTTCTGGATGCTGGTCTGGATGGGCAGTCCGCCGCCGATGTCGATGGTGGTGAGGGTAGGGCACACCTTGCGCAGCTCGCAGTACTTGTGCACAAACCGGCTCAGCTCCGACCAGTAGTAGCTGGTGTCCTTGATGCCGGTGTTGATGAAGTAGTGCAGCATCGTGAGCTCGAAGCGCGGGTCATCCTTGATTTTCTGCTCGTAGAGCGGAATGGCGTCGGTGTAGCGGATGCCCAGGCGCGAGGTGTAGAACTGGAAGCGCGGCTCCTCGTCGGAGGCCAGGCGCATGCCCACGCTGCACTTCTCGCGCACGTTGTCGTGGTAGTAGTCCACCTCGTTGGGCGAGTCGAGGATGGGCATGCAGTTCACGAAGCCGTCGTTGATGAGGCGCGTGATTTCGTGCTTGTACTCGTCGGTTTTGAAGCCGTTGCAGATGATGAACGTGTCCTTCTGCACCTTGCCCTTGGCGTGCATGGCCCGGATGATGTTGGTATCAAACCACGACGACGTTTCGATGTGCACGCCGTTTTTCAGGGCTTCTTCCACCACAAAGCTGAAGTGCGAGGCCTTGGTGCAGTAGGCGTAGGAGTATTTGCCCTGGTAGCCGATTTTCTCGATGCCGGCCCGGAACCACTCCTGCGCCCGCTGAATCTGGCTGCTGATTTTGGGCAGATACGCCAGGCGCAGCGGCGTGCCGTGCTTTTTCACCAGGGCCATCAGGTCGATGTCGTGGAAGCGCAGCTCGTTGCCATCTACCTGAAACTCGTCGGTAGGAAAGTCAAACGTCTGCGAAATCAGGTCGTGGTAGGTATCCATTGAAGGAATGTGTGGGGGAGAAGTTGGAGGCAAGAACGTCATGCTGAGCTTGCCAAAGCATCTCTACCGCTTCGTTGCGGTAGTAACTGACCACTCTCAGTAGAGATGCTTGGGCAAGCTCAGCATGACGTTCTTTTTCTTCGCAATCCTTTTGTCGAACTTGCAACTGCAAAGATACCCCGCGCGCGGGGTTTTGGTTGTGCTTTGTTCGTTGGTTGCGCCGGAGGGTCCGCGCGCGTCAAGCCTGAGAGGAATTCCCACCCGCTCAATCGGCAAGCATTAAAACCACTCTAACCTTTTTCCTGCCAATGTAATATGCGACGCATTAAGCTTCTGGAAGTCCGCTCCGAGCTTGGAGCCGGAACCCGTGGTGCCAGCCTGGGCGTAGATGCCCTCAAGGTGGCCTGCCTCAACAAAGGGTCCGACTACTTCCGCCGGTTCAACTCGGTCCACATTCCGGACCTGAACCACGTGCTCTTCGAGAAAAACCATTTCCCGAAGGCCAAGCACATCGATTCTATCTACACGGTGCAGAAAGGCATTGCCAGCACTGTAGAGCAAACGCTGCGCTTCGGCGAGTTTCCGCTGGTGCTGGCCGGCGACCACAGCAGCGCCGCCGCCACCATTGCGGGCATCAAGGCGGCCTACCCGCACAAAACGCTGGGCGTGGTGTGGGTAGATGCCCACGCCGACATTCACTCGCCCTACACCACGCCCTCGGGCAACATGCACGGCATGCCGCTGTCCATCAGCCTCGGCGACGACAACCGCGAGTGCCAGCGCAACCAGCCCGAGCCCGAAACTGAGTTTTTCTGGCAGAAGCTGAAAAACCTGGGCGAGCCCGGCCCCAAAATCACCGGCGAGCATCTGGTGTACGTGGTGGTGCGCGACACCGAGCCCGAGGAAGACGCCATCATCGAGCGCCTGGGCATCAAAAACTACAAGCTCGACGAAGTAAAAAGCAAAGGCACCCGCCAGATAGCCCGCGAGGTGTATGAGCGCCTGCGCTTCTGCGACATGGTGTACATCAGCTTCGACGTAGACTCGTTGGATTCGCGCTTCAGCAAAGGCACCGGCACGCCCGTGGTGGATGGCCTCAACGTGGAAGAAGCCATCAGCCTGTGCCGCGCCCTGCTCGACAACGACCGGGTGGTGTGCTTTGAGATGGTGGAAATCAACCCCACGCTAGACTCCGAAAACACCATGGCCCAGAACGCCTTCGACATTCTGGAAGCGGCCACCGATGCCATTCAGCGGCGCCTGCGGCTGGAAGAAGTGGTGAGCCGGTAGCGGCCAGCTTGCGCGGCGGCAAAAAGCGGATATATTCGTGACCAGCCATAACGAAATCCTGCTTTTTGCCGCCGCCCCATGCTGATCCGTCTGTTGCCTGCCCTTTGCGTGCCCCTGTTGCTGGCGGCCTGCTCCGCCTCGCCCTCTGCCACTGGTGGCGGCCCCGGCGCCGAAGCCCGGCAGCCCATGAAGCTGCCCCGCGACACCGTGACGGGCACGCTCACGTACCGCGAGCGGATGGCGCTGCCGGCCGCCGCTGTGGTGCAGGTGCAGCTGCTGGACGTGTCGTTGCAGGACGTGGCGGCTACCGTCATTGATTCCGTCACGATCCGGCCCAACGGCGAGCAGGTGCCGCTGCCCTTCACGCTCACCTACGACCCCGGCCGCATCCAGGAAAGCAACACCTACAGCCTGCAGGCGCGCATCCGGCTGAACGGGCAGCTGCTGTTTGTCAGCGACGTGGCCTACCCGGTTATCACGCGCGGCAACCCCCGGCAGGTGCCCATGGTGCTGCGCCGGGCAGGAAAGTAGGCGCGGGCGCGGGCTCTTCCGGCCCAGGTTTCTACCTTTGTGCCTGCCGCAGCCCAGGGTGGCCGCGGCGGTAAGTGCTTATGAACCCGGTTTTTTGGCGGCTTTCTTCCCGACGAATGTAGCGTAGGCCACGGCCGACGCGGATGGCTGGCGCCTGCCCCCAGGGCCGGAAACGCCCTTGCCCCGCCCAAGCCGGTAGCTTACGCCGCCTCCCGGATTTCGCCTCAAAATCTATCCGAAGCCTACGATAAGGCTTCTTTTTCAGCGTTTCGCTTTTCCAAGTGCAGCAACTCGAACAAACCCTCAAAGCCGCCCTCGGCGCGGCTATCCAGACTGTATTCGGCACCGAGGTGCCCGCCGCCCAGCTTACGTTGCAGCCCACGCGCAAGGAGTTTGCCGGCCAGTTTACGCTCGTCACGTTCCCGTTCACCAAAACCCTGGGCAAAGGCCCCGAGCAAATCGGGCAGGCCGTAGGGGAGTGGCTGGTGGCCAACTCGCCGCTGGTGAGCGGCTACAACGTGGTGAAAGGCTTCCTGAACCTGGAAATTGCCGACGCCGAGTGGGTGAAGCTCTTTACCAGCCTGTACCAGCAGCCGGCCGGCGCGCCTGTCACTACCGAGGGCCCGCGCAACGTGGTGGTGGAGTATTCCTCGCCCAACACCAACAAGCCCCTGCACCTGGGCCACCTGCGCAACAACTTCTTGGGCTACTCGGTGGCCGAGATTCTGAATGCTACCGGCGCCACCGTCACGAAGGCCAATCTGGTCAACGACCGGGGCATCCACATCTGCAAGTCGATGCTGGCTTACCAGCAGTACGGGCAGGGCGAAACCCCGCAGAGTGCCGGCATCAAGGGCGACCACCTGGCCGGCAAGTACTACGTGCTGTTTGAGAAGCACTACCGCGAGCAGGTGCGCCAGCTGGAAGCCGAAGGCGTGGCCCCCGACGTAGCCAAGCGCCAAGCCCCGATGATGCTGGAAGCCCAGGACATGCTCCGCGCCTGGGAAGCCGGCGACGAAGCCGTGGTGAGCCTCTGGAAGCAGATGAACGGCTGGGTGTACGAAGGCTTCGACGCCACCTACACCAACATCGGCGTCGATTTCGACAAGTATTACTACGAGTCGGGCACGTACCTGCTGGGCAAGGAGCGGGTGGAGGAAGGCCTGCAGAAGGGCGTGTTCTTCAAGAAAGAAGACGGCTCGGTGTGGGTAGACCTCAAGGAAGAAGGCCTCGACGAGAAGCTGCTGCTGCGCGCCGACGGCACCTCGGTGTACATCACCCAGGACCTGGGCACGGCCGAGCTGAAGTACCAGGATTTCCACTACGACCTGAGCGTGTACGTCATTGCCGACGAGCAAAACTACCACATGCAGGTGCTGCGGGCGGTGCTTCAGAAGCTGGGTAAGCCCTACGCCGACGCCATCTACCACCTCAGCTACGGCATGGTGGACCTGCCCTCGGGCAAGATGAAAAGCCGCGAAGGCACCGTGGTGGACGCCGACGAGCTGGTGCGTGAAGTAGTGGATGCGGCGCAGGCTGCCACCCTCGAAAAAGGCAAAACCGAAGGCCTGAGCGAGCAGGAGCTGCAGCAGCTTTACCACATGCTGGGCCTGGGCGCGCTCAAGTACTACCTGCTGAAGGTGGACCCCAAGAAGCGTATGCTCTTCAACCCCGAGGAATCGGTGAAGCTGGAAGGCGACACGGGGCCGTTCGTGCAGTATTCGCACGCCCGCATTGCCGCCATCCTGCGCAAAGCCGCCGAAATGGGCATCCGTCCCGATGCCGACCTGAGCGCCCTGCCGGAGCTGCCCGCCGCTGCCCGCGAGATGGTGCAGGAGCTGGGCCGCTACGCCGGCGTAGTACAGGAAGCCGCCCGTACGTTCTCGCCCGCCGTGGTGGCCCAGTACACCTACGAGGTGGCCCGTGCCTACAACCGCTTCTACACCGACATCAAAATCTTCACCGAGCCCAACGAAACCAGCCGCTCGTTCTACGTGGCCCTCTCGGCTCTCACCGGCCGCACCATCAAGGCCAGCCTGGGCCTGCTGGGCATCCAGGTGCCCGAGCGGATGTAACGGCAGTAGGGTACGGGGCTGGTTCCCCTCAGAACGTCATGCTGAGCTTGCCGAAGCATCTCTACCGCTTCGTTGGATTACCGTGGAGCGAAGCGGTAGAGACGCTTCGACTACGGCTGCGCCTTCACTCAGCATGACGATTATAATTTGTTTGTAGTGCAGCAGCAACGCCAGTAGTTGGCGTTGCTGCTGTTTTTTCTTTTGTCACTAATGACGGACGAGGCGTGGCCGAGTCCGGTTTGCTTATGAAAAGCGTAGCCGTGTATTGCGGTGCCAGCAGCGGCACCAACGAATTGTTCACTCAGCAGGCCCAGGCCATGGGCCAGGCCCTGGCCGAGCGGGGCTTCACGCTGGTGTACGGCGGCGGCCGGGTAGGCCTGATGGGGGCCGTGGCCGATGCCGTGATGCAACACGGCGGCCGCGCCGTGGGCGTGATTCCCGATTTTCTGGCCGATAAGGAGCTGGCCCACACCGGTCTCTCGGAGCTACACATCGTGAAAACCATGCACGAGCGGAAGTTGATGATGGCCGACCTGGCCGAAGGCTTCGTGGCGATGCCCGGCGGCTATGGCACGCTGGAGGAGCTGTTTGAGGTGCTCACCTGGGGCCAGCTGGGCCTGCACCGCAAGCCCATCGGCGTGCTCAACGTGGCTGGCTACTACGACCACCTGCTGCAGGCCCTCAACCACATGGCCGACGAAGGCCTGCTGCGCCGCGAAAACCGCAACCAGCTCCTGAGCCACCCCGAGCCCCACGGCATCCTCGACGCCATGCTGGCCTACGAGCCCATCAGCCTCGAAAAATGGCTCACGCCAAAAACGACGTAGCCGATAGGCGAAGACAAAAAAGCGTCATCCTGAGCGGAGCGAAGGACCTTATCACGTTGGCAGGATTTGCTCTTGTGTGATAAGGTCCTTCGCTTCGCTCAAGATGACGCTTTTATTTGAGCCCGCTTTACTCCGCGGGCATCTGGTACACCACGGCGTTGCAGTTCATGCCGGCACCTACGGAGGCGAAGACGATGATTTCGCCGGGGTTGATGGTGGTTTCGGGCAACTGGTGCTGCAGGATCAGGTCGAGCAGGGTGGGCAGGGTGGCGACGGAGGAGTTGCCGAGCCAGGAAATGGTCATGGGCATGACGCCGGCCGGCACCGTGGCCTGGTTGTAGAGGCCGTAGAGACGCTTGAGGATAGCATCGTCCATCTTGCCGTTGGCCTGGTGGATGAGCAGCTTGCTCATGGCCTCAATGGGCAGCCCGGCCTTATCGAGCGTATCCTTGATGGCCTGGGGCACGGTTTTGAGAGCGTACTCGTAGAGCCGGCGGCCTTCCATTTTCAGAAACAGCTCCTCGCCCTCGTAGGCCGGGTTGTATGATTTGGCCATGCGCAGCAGGTGCGCCGCCTGCACGGTATCGGAGCGGGAGCCGTGGGCCAGGATGCCGGTGGGCGTGTCGCTTTCCTGGGCTTCCAGAATGATAGCCCCGGCCCCGTCGGCGTAGATCATGCTGTCCCGGTCGTGGGGGTCGCATACGCGTGAGAGGGTTTCGGCCCCAATCACCAGCACCCGCCGGGCGTCGCCGGAGCGCAGGTAGTAATCGGCCTGAATGACGCCCTGCAGCCAGCCGGGGCAGCCGAAGGGCAGGTCGTAGGCTACGCAATTGGGGTTTTCGATGCCCAGCTTGTGCTTCACGCGGGCGGCCAGCGTGGGCACGAAATCGGAGCGGCGGTTGTCCAGGGCCACGTCGCCGAAGTTGTGGGCCACCAGAATGTAGTCCAGGGTTTCGGGGTCGGTGTTGCTGGATTGCAGCGCGTTTTGGGCGGCCAGAAAAGCCAGGTCGGAGGCTACCTGGTCGTCGGCGGCGTAGCGCCGCTCCTGGATGTCGGTGATTTGGGCAAAGCGCTCCACGATTTCCTCCCCGGGCTTGGTCAGGGGCTGGCCGGTGGCCTCGAAAAAGGTAGAGGTAACGAAGTCGGCGTTGCGAACAACGCGGGAGGGGAGGTAACTGCCTGTTCCGGTAATGACCGAATAGAGAGTCCTACGCATGAGCAGGCGGATAAGAAGTGAAGAGCGTCAAGAGACGAAAGTAGGGCCTTTTTCGGTAGCGGCACTTGTCAATGTACAAAATTCCGGCCTGGCTGACCCGTTGCTGTCAGGAGCCAGACCCGGGCCGGATGAGTTGAACATTGCAGAGCCGGCAGGGTTTCGTAGCAGGTGATTATTTCCGTTTTGCCCATGAAATCCGTTGCTTTAGGGCTGCTGGCCGGCTGTCTGGCGTGTTCTTCGCCAACAGCGCCTGCCGCTTCTTCTTCGTCTTCCTCCACCTCATCGCCCGCCACTACTATGTCTGCTCCCGCTGCTGCCGGTTCCGTTTATGATTTCACGCTTCAGGGTATTGATGGCCAGTCGGTTTCGTTGCGCCAGTACCAGGGCAAAAAGCTGCTGATTGTGAACACCGCCTCGGAGTGCGGCTACACGCCGCAGTACAAGGAGCTGGAGGCGCTGCACCAGCAGTACGGCAACCAGGTGACGGTGCTCGGCTTCCCGGCCAACAACTTCGGTGGCCAGGAGCCCGGCACCGATGCCCAGATTGCCACGTTCTGCGAGCGGAACTTCGGCGTGACGTTCCCACTGTTCAGCAAAATATCGGTGGCCGGCGCGGACGCGGCCCCGCTGTTTCAGTACCTGGGCAGCAAGGCCCAGAACGGCGTCACGGACGAGAAGCCGACCTGGAATTTCTGCAAGTACCTCATCGACGAGCAGGGCCACGTGCAGGCGTTCTACCCTTCCAAGGTAAGCCCCACGGGCCCGGAGCTGCTGGCTGCCATCCGGCAATAGCGGCCCGGCTCCGGCCGGCGTGGCGTAGTGAGTGGTAGGCCGGATGCCTACCTTCGCGGCGGCAACAACCCTCTTCCGCATGGTCCGCACCGTTATTTTTGACATGGACGGCGTTATCGTCGATACCGAGCCCGTTCACCGCTACGCCTATTTCCGGCATTTCGAGGAGCTGGGCATCGGAGTGTCGGATGACGAGTACGCGCAGTTCACTGGTCGCTCCACCAAAAACGTGTACCAGCACCTCAAAGACCGCCACGGCTTGCCGCACGAGGTGGGGGAGCTGGTGCTCAGCAAGCGGGAGCATTTCAACCGCGCCTTCGACGAAAAGCCCGACCTGGAGCTGCTCGACGGGGTGCGCCGCCTCATCGAAGACCTGCACCAGCACGGCCTGGAGCTGATTCTGGCGTCGTCGGCCTCGCACTCCACCATTGATCGGGTGATGCGCCGCTTCGCGCTGGGGCCGTATTTCACGCACCTGCTCAGCGGCGAGGATTTCCCGCGCTCCAAGCCCGATCCGGCCATTTTCGCCCGAGCTGCCGCGCTGGCCACGGCCTCGCCCGCCGAGTGCGTGGTCATCGAGGACTCGGCCAACGGCGTGACGGCCGCCAAAGCCGCCGGCCTCTACTGCATCGGCTACAACAGCGAGCATTCGCCCCTGCAGGACCTAAACCACGCCGATCTGGTGGTAGCGCACTTCAACGAGCTGACCGCCGAGCGCATAGCAGCATTGGAAACGAGTAGCTGAACGATGTAGAGACGCAATATTTTGTGTCTCGTCGTTGAACTGTGATATAAGAACGGTCAACATCAGCAACGACGAGACGCAAAGTATTGCGTCTCTACATCATTCGGGCCGCACCTACCAACACGCATTTCTAAAGAGCTGCGCCTTCGCACGCAACTCAAACATACTTTCATGGCAACTTCTTCTCCCGCCGCTCCCGCCCCTGTTAGCCCCGCCAAAGCCTGGATTTCGGCGTTTCGGCCGCGTACGTTGCCGCTGGCGCTGGCCAGCATCATGGCCGGGGGCTTTCTGGCGGCCAGCTACGGCCACTTTCGCGGCAGCGTAGTCGGGCTGGCGGCCCTCACCACCATTCTGCTGCAAATCCTGAGCAACCTGGCCAACGACTACGGCGACTCGCAGAACGGCGCCGACAGCGTGCACCGCGAGGGGCCGCAGCGGGCCGTGCAGAGCGGGGTCATCACGCCGGCGCAGATGAAGAAGGGCATGGGCGTGTTCGGAGCCCTGTCGCTCGTTAGCGGGCTGCTGCTGCTGTGGGTGGCGCTGGGCACGGCCGGAGCCTGGATTTTCCTGGCGTTTTTCGTGCTGGGCCTCTCGGCCATCTGGGCGGCGGTGAACTACACGGCCGGCTCCAAGCCGTACGGCTATGCCGGGCTGGGCGACCTGTCGGTGTTTGTGTTTTTTGGGCTGGTGGGCGTGTGCGGTACGTATTTTCTGCAGGCTGGCGCGCTGCCGGTGCCGGTGCTGCTGCCCGCCGCCGCGCTGGGCTGCTTCGCCACGGCCGTGCTCAACGTGAACAACATCCGCGACATCCGCTCCGATGCGCTGGCCGGCAAAATCACCATTCCGGTGCGTTTGGGGCCGCAGCGGGCCCGCGTGTACCACGCGGTGCTGCTCACGGCCGGCCTGGTATGTGCCGTGCTGTACGTGCTGCTCACCTACCGCTCGCCCTGGCAGTGGCTGTTTCTGCTGAGCGCCCCGCTGCTGGTACGCAACGCCGCTGCCGTGTGGCAGCGCCATGACAGCATGCAGCTCGATCCGCTGCTCAAGCAAATGGCCCTCACCACGCTGGTATTCACGCTGCTGTTCGGGCTGGGGCAGGTGCTGTAAGCTGGACGCAATACTATGTCGCAGTTATCAGCAGCCAGTAATGTTCTTGCGCCCGCTTTTTATTTGCTGGAGGAGAAAGATTATAAGGTGTCTTTTGTCAAAGAACAGAATTGGTGGATAGCTCAGAAAGGTGATATACAACTAACTTGCTATTCAACCCTTGAGCTGTGTGGCCTTGCCTATATCCATGAGGCAAAAGGTGACAACTGGCCGGTATCAGATGAGGACATTGAAGATTACCTCGGATTAGAAGAATAACTTATGCTACCTGACAAAGAAATCACCCGCCTCAGTAAGCTCCTGAGCTTGGTGCTCCGCCACGAGCCAGCCCATTTGGGCCTGACGCTGGACGAGCAGGGCTGGGTGAGTGTGGAAGAACTGCTCCGGCAGGCCCAGGCGAATAACGTCAACCTCACCCACGAGGCTCTGCTGCACATCGTGGACACCAGCCCCAAGCAGCGTTTCCGCCTCAGCGACGACCAGCAGCGCATTCGGGCTAGCCAGGGCCATTCAGTGGCGGTGGAGCTGGGCTATGCGCCGGCCGTGCCGCCGGCTGTGCTCTACCATGGCACCGCTGCCCGCCATCAGGCCCAAATCATGAGGGAAGGCCTGTTGAAGATGAGCCGCCAGCAAGTGCATCTGAGCACCAACAAAGCCACCGCCCGGCAAGTAGGCAGCCGCCACGGCGCGCCAGTTGTGCTCCGAGTAGATGCCGCCCGCATGCACGCCGAGGGCCACGCATTCTACCGTGCCGACAACGGCGTGTGGCTGACCGAGGAAGTCCCGGCCCGCTACCTGCAACTACCCGACGATACTGCGGCGTAGTTAGTCCCACGCTATTTCGTCACCTACACCCAGTATTCACTGGGTTTTTTCCTGCCAAATTCTATATTTGCATCATTGTTGCATTTAAGTGAATAGGCATAATGGAAGTATACGATGTAGTGATAGTGGGCGGCAGCTACGCTGGGCTGAGTGCGGCGCTGCTGCTGGGACGCTCGATGCGCCGGGTGCTGGTAGTGGATAATCAACGGCCCGCCAACCGCCAGACGCCTCACTCGCACAGCTTCCTAACCCAGGACGGTGCGACGCCCATTCAGCTGGCCACGGTGGCGCGGGAGCAGGTGGCGCGGTATCCCACGGTGGCGTTCCTGAACAGCACGGTGGTTGCGGCTACGGCTGAGGCGGCGGGCTTTCAAGTGGAAATGGCCGACGGCGCGAACGTGACAGCGCGCAAGCTGCTGCTGGCTACCGGCGTGCTGGACGAGTTGCTGCCGATTCCGGGGCTGGCCGAATGCTGGGGGATTTCGGTGCTGCACTGCCCGTATTGCCACGGCTACGAGGTGCGGGGGCAGCAGCTGGGCTTGCTCGCCAACGGGGCCGTGGCGGCGGAGCTGGTAGCGCTGCTCCGCAACTGGAGCCGCAAGCTGACGGTGTTCACCAATGGCCCCGCCGATTTCACCCCCGAGCAACAGGCCCTGCTGCAAGCGCATCAGGTGCCCGTCGTAGAAGAACCCGTTCTGGATATTCCTCACCAAGGCGGCTATCTGTCCGGGCTGCGCACGGCTGATGGCCAACTGCATCCGCTGGAAGCATTATTTGCCCGTTTCCCCACGCGCCTGCCCGGCGACTTGGCCCGGCAGTTGGGCTGCTCGCTCACCGAAGCTGGCCTTATTCAGGTGACGGAAGTCTGCGCAACCAACGTGCCCAACCTGTTTGCGGCCGGCGACGCCACCACGGGCATGCGGCAGGTGGCAGCGGCCGTAGCGCAGGGAGCCAAAGCAGGGGCCTGGTTGAACCGGGAATTGATAACCGATTGCGTGTACGCGGACGTGTAGCTAGCCGCTAGCCCCCAGAACCCATCAGGCCCCGGCTACGTCTGTAGTCGGGGCCTGATGGGTTCTGGGGGCTAGCGGCTTCCGGCATGGCAGCAGGGAAGCAGTCGGCAGCCGGGGCGTGGTTACATCTTGTCCATCTTGCGGTCGGCCATCTTGTTGTCGGCCATTTTATCGGTTTCATCTTGTCACCCTGCATTTTGTCACCTTGGGCGAGGGTAGGGGTGGGTAGGAGCGTGCCGAAGCAGAAAGCGGCGGCGAGTAGCAGGGAGCTGGGGGCGAAGAACAGGTTGGTACGCATAAGGAAGAGGAGGAAAAGTGAAACGTGAAACATGTGTGGTGTTGCCCGGGTAGACGCGGCCCGACGGTAGGCCTTACAGCGGGCGCAGGACTTTTTTTGGTAGCGGCCGAGGCCCGTTTACCATTCCACTGCCACCCCAAACGTGAGCTGCTGGCCCGAGTACACGTTGCGAAGCCTGCCAAAACCGGTGGCCCAGTCGGTGGTGAGGCGCAGGTGGCGGGTGGCCTCAAAGCTCACGCCCAGTCCTGCCGTGGAATACGCCACGCCCTCGCCCAGCCCGATGCTGCCCAGCCGGTTGGGGTCGGGCGGGCGCACGTTGTCGAGGGTGCGGAATGTGGCCGTCAGCCAGGCTTTTTTCCGGAGGTGGTAGCCGGCTTGTGCCCCGTAGCTGTACTGGCTGGTGAGGCCGGCGGTGCGCTGGTTGTAACCCGCCGCCACCGTGAAAAAGGCCGGCCAACGGCTCAAACTGTGCGAGAGGGCCGCCCGCGTCCACACGTTCCACTCCCCGTCGCCGGTGGGCAGGGCCACGAACACGCGCGGGTCGGTGCGGTCGAAGCCGCGGGCGCGCGGGTTGCCCAGCGGCGCTTCCACGCTCAGGCCCACGGCCAAGGGCCAGGCCCCGCGCAGCAGCCCGTAGCGCAGGCCCACTTCCGGGTCGCCAACGCCCCGGCTGGGCGTGACGGTAGCGTAGGCGGCGCGCCGGAAAACCGGAAAGTTGAGGGTAGCCTCCAGGCGGTCGGTGAGGCCGTACTCGGCGTAGAGGCTGTACACCTGCTGCCGAAACCGGGCCGTTTCGATGGTGGGGCCGCGGAGCGGATGGTAGCGCGTGGTGCTGACGGTGGTGAGGCCGGCTTTGGCGTAGCCGCGCTTCTTCTTGCGCGTCCAGCCGCCGCCGGCCCGAGCCTCAGCCGCGAGCAGCAGCGCGGCGGCCAGCAGCCACCCGGCGCGGGCAGCGCGTCTCATTGCAGAGCCGCCGCACCGAAGTTGTACTGGGCCGGCTCGCAGTGCAGCACCACGTGCGAGAAGACTGCCGAAGCCGCCGGCACGGCCAGCACCTGCGCCCCCGATTGCGTGATGACGCCCACGCTCAGCACGTTATCAGCCCCGCGCCCCCGCTGCACCCGAATCAGTTCGGCCGATTTAGCCAGGTAGATGGTGAGCGAGCCGGTGTGGAAATCGGTCATGAAATCGGCGTTGAAGCGCAGAAATTCCTTGCCTGCGGCGTCGCGCACCAGATCTACGGTGCCTGAGCTGGGCACGCCGCCCTGGGGCTGCACAATGCCCTTGCGCACCACCGTGAGCGTGCCGGCCGGGGGCGTGGTGGTAGTGGTAGAGGCGGCGGGCTCCGGGGTTTCCTGCTGGCAGGCGCCCAGGCTCAGGCCCAGCAGCAACAGCCCTAGTATGCGGGTAGTCATAGAAAAAACAGTAAAAAGTGAACGATATGCTGAGTTGAAATCCGCGCAGGTGGCGGCCGTAAGCTGCCCAGGCCCTAGCCGGCGGGGCTGAGCGGCAGACTGCCCACGCCCACCACGCGGTGGCTGGCGCGCTCCTGCACCAGCACCACCGCCCGCAGGTGGCTTTGCTGCCATTGCGGCAGCAGCCGGAGCGCGGGCGAGGCCCCAAACGTGCCATCGGCGGCTACCGCACCCAGCGGGCGCAGCTCCCGCACCACGGCGGCGTGGCGCACCAGTCGCCCGGCGTTTTCGCCCCGCCCAATATGGGTAGTGAGGCCGGTTTCGGTGATGAGCAGCAGCACGTCGGCCGGTCCGGTGCCGGCAGGCAGGTCACGCACCTGCACGCGCAGGGCGGCGGCGGGGCCACTGAGCTGCACAGTGGCGCGCGGCGTGCGGGCCGCCTGCGCAATGGCTTCCAGTAGCTTGGTCCGCTGGCTGCCCACCAGCTCGTAGCGGCCATTGATGACGGCCTGCGGCGTGTAGGAGCCCGAGCCGAAGCCGGCGGCGTAGGTGCGTTGGCGCTGGGTGAACTGCTCCGAGGAGAAAGCATCTTTCCAGCCCAGGCGGTTCCAGTAGTCCACGTGCTGGCCCAGGGCCACTATTTCTACGCCCGGCACCGGCTGGCTAGCTTCCAGTTCCCGCAGCGCGGCATCGGCGGCGGGGCAGCTGGAGCAGCCCTCGGACGTGAACAGCTCCACGGCCACCGGCACGCGGGCCGGTGCCGGCCCGGCAGGTGAGCCAGGCAGCGGGGTGGGGGAGGTGAGCGGCAGACTTCCGAAAGCCAGACCGGCGACAAGCAGCAGTTTCATACAGAAGGCAGACAGGGCCAGCCAACGGCGGCGGCTACCCGGCTAGACGCGCCACCGCTTTCGGCCTTACAGCTGCCCCCGAAAAATATTTTTCGGGGGCAGCTGTAAGGCGGACGCCAAGCAGGCGTCTATCGGGGTGGCGGCGGCTGGCCGCCTGCTGATTTCTCCCCTCAAACGCCCTGTGTCCTATGCCTCGTCTCGTTGAAAAGCACCCGTTGGCTATCCGTTGGTTTCACTGGCTCAATTTTCCGGTGCTGGGCCTCATGATCTGGAGCGGCCTGCTGATTTACTGGGCCAACGACGTGTACCGGCTCGGGTGGGGCGACACCACGCTGCTGCGGTTTTTCCCGCAGTCGGTATACGATGTGCTGGACATGGACCACAAGCTGGCCAAGGGCATGAGCTGGCATTTCGTGCTGATGTGGGTGTTTGCCCTCAACGGGCTGCTGTACGTGAGCTACACCCTGCTATCGGGCGAGTGGCGGTACCTGGTGCCGCAGCGCGGTACGCTCCGCAGCGCCTGGCACACCCTGCTGCACGACGTGGGCCTGCGCCGCGACCCGCCGCCGCCCGCCAAATTCAACGGAGCCCAGCAGCTGGCCTACACCTCGGTGGTGCTGATGGGGCCGGCTCGCTGCTCACCGGCCTGGCCATCTACAAGCCCACCCAGCTGGCCGGCCTCACCACCGCGCTGGGCGGCTACGAGTGGGCCCGCCTGGAGCATTTTGCCCTGACCATCGGGTACGTGCTGTTTTTTCTGGTACACATTGCCCAGGTGGTGCGGGCCGGCTGGAACAACTTCCGGGCCATGGTAGCGGGGTTTGAAGTGGTAGAGGACCCCGCACCTATGCCCTCAACTGCACCCCGGGCCGCCGCGCCGGATGCAGCCTCCGGCAGTGGCAATCCGCTGCCCGCTGTGCCGCCGCTGCCCATGCGGCCCTAGCCTGAGCCCCGTTGTTCAGGCTCCCACATCTGGCCCCGGTCCTGGGTATGAGGCTGATTGCGGCGCGCCACCCAAAGCAGCCAGAACTACCAGTTTTTCCTCACTTGTTTATTGTACTGCCCGATGCAATCCGAATCATCCCTTCCGCAGCCGCCCGCCACGCCACCCGTTGCTGCTGACGTTGCCTTGGAGCGGGAAGTGACGCGCCGTTCCCGGCGGGCCTTTCTGGTGGGTGGGCTGGCCGCGCTGGCGGGCCTGGGCGGCTGGCGCTGGTTGCTGGGCCAACCTGAGGTGATGGGTATTCCGGGGCCGCTGCGGGCCGGCCTGGAGGCCAACGCCCGCGTAGCCGCCACCCTGCTCAGCCCCACCCAGCTGGCCCCCGAGTTTCCGCGCAGCCAGGCCCGCACGCCCCGCGCCAACGGTTCCGTGGGCCTCAAGCAGCCGCTGGACACGGCCGCGTGGCGGCTGCGGGTGGAAGGTTTCGGCGGGCAGCCGGCCCGGGAGTTCTCCCTGGCCGAGCTGCAGGCGTTGCCCCGCACCGAAATGACCACCGAGCTCAAGTGCATCGAGGGCTGGAGCACGGTGGTTACCTGGGCCGGGGTGCGCCTCACCGATTTCCTGGCCCGCTACCCGCTGGCCACCCTTCCCTCTGCCGAAATAGCGCCCTACGTAAGCCTGCGTACTCCCGACGAAGCCTATTACGTGGGCCTCGATATGGCCAGTGCCCTGCACCCGCAAACCCTGCTGTGCTACGAGATGAACGGCCGGCCGCTGCTGCCGGAGCACGGCGCGCCGCTGCGCCTCATCACGCCCCGCAAGTACGGCATCAAGCAGCTCAAGCGCATCGGTACGCTGGCCTTCGTGGCGGAGCGCCCGGCCGACTACTGGGCCGCCCGGGGCTACGACTGGCACGCCAGCCTGTGACAGTCGGGGACGAAACGGGCAGGGGTCAATCTGCCCGCCGGGATATTTGCGTTATTGTGGTGCCGCGTGGTGCCGTAGCGCCCCTGGCAGCTCGCGCCCCCGCGCCGTTCGGACGGTTTCGTTTCTACGGCGCGGGGGCGCGAACTGCAAAGTTCGCGCTACTGTCGGCTGAATCAGGCGGCCCGGTTTTTCTCATCTTCACCTATCCTTTCCCGCATGGCCCTTTTGGTGCCCGAGCCCGCGCAGTGGCTTGCCCGCTACGGCGACGAGCTGTACCGTTACGCCCTGAGCCGGGTGGCCTCGGCGGAGGAGGCGCAGGAGCTGGTGCAGGATACCCTGTGCAGCGCCCTCGACGCGCTGGCTTCCTTCCGCGGGGAAGCCTCGGAGCGCACTTGGTTGTTTGTGATTCTGCGCCGCAAAGTCGTGGACTTTTACCGGCGGCAGGCCCGCTCGCCCTTCGTGCCGCTGCCCGTGTTGCCCGAGCAGGACCCCGAGGCCGAATTCTTCCAGCCTGCTACCGGCCACTGGCAGCCCGGCCAGGGCCCCGCCGACTGGGCCGCGCCCAGCGACGAAGACGCGCTGGAGCAGCAGGAGTTTCAGGCAGTGTTGCGCAGTTGCCAGCAGCGGCTTTCGCCCCAGCACGGGGCCGTGTTTGTGCTGCGCTTCGCCGAGGAACTATCGGCCGAGGAAATCTGCGCGGCGCTGCAGCTGACGGCCGCCAACTACTGGGTTATCGTACACCGCCTGAAACTTCACCTGCGCCGCTGCCTCGAAAAGAACTGGTTCGGCTCCACTCTCCGTTCGTAACGTATGCGCACCTTCATTTCCGATTGCCAACGCGCCACCCTGCTCATTGAGCGCCGCGCCGACCAGCAGCTGCCCCTGGCTGAGCGGATGCAGCTGTGGGCCCACCTGCGCCTGTGTGCCTACTGCCGCCGCTACGCCGTGCAGAGCCCGGCCCTGGCTCGCGCCGCCCGCCTCGCCGCGCAGGCCCCCTCCACCGCCCAACTGCCCCCCGATTTCGCCGCGCAGCTCCAGCGCCGCCTCGACGAGCCGGGGTAGTTCCTGGCAGATCAGACGGTGTAGAGACGCAATATTTTGCGTCTCGTCGTTGCTGATGTTGTTCAGAATGCACGCTCTCGGTCGTTCAACGACGAGACGCAAAATATTGCGTCTCTACACCGTCCAATGGCCTAATATTAACCATAGGCAAGGGCTAAAATACATTGCGGATGCGTAAAGTTCTAGGCTGATGTCACCAACCGGCCCACACCAAAACGGCCCCGCTGCACATGCAACGGGGCCGTTTTGGTGTGGGCTGGCTGAATTATTCAGCAGCTGGGGCTACCGGGGCAGAAGCCTCGGAGGTGGCGGCACCACCCTCGGGGCGCGGGCCACGGCCGGAGCGGTTGCGGCCCCCACGCTTACGGCGGCGCTGACCTTCGGCTTTGTCGCCTTCGGCCCGCGGCTCAGCGGTGGCTTCGCCCTCGGGGCGCGGGGCACGCGGTTCGCGGGGCGGGCGGGCTTCGCCTTCGGGGCGTGGAGCCCGCGGTTCGCGCGGTGGACGAGCTTCGCCTTCGGCGCGGGGTTCACGCGGCTCGCGGCGGGGGCGGCTGTCGCTGCCTTCGGGGCGGTCTTCGCGGGGTGGGCGCTGGTAGGGCTGGGCCGGGGCCTGGCCGGCGTCGAGGGCGGCCAGGGCGGCCTGGGCTTTGGCTATGCGGGCCTGCTGGTCGGCGTCGGGCTTGCCGTCGCCGCGGTTGGGGCGGGCACCGTCGCGGCCACCGCCGGAGCGGCCGCCACCGCCGCCACCTTCGGGGCGGGGGCCCCGGTCGCGGCCACCGCCGCCGCCTGAACCACTGGAACCACCGCTGCGGGGGCCGCGCTCGAGCCGGCCGCCTACTTTGCCGCGCAGGCCGCTAAAGCGTTTGGGGTCGAACTCGGGCGCTTCGCCCAGGCCGAGGCCTTCGGTGATGTTCTGCTTTTCTACTTCGCGCTCAATCAATTTCTCGATTTTGAGCACGCGGTCCTGGTCCTGGTCGGCAATGAAGGTGATGGCCGTGCCCTTGGTGGCAGCGCGGGCCGTGCGGCCGATGCGGTGTACGTAGTCCTCGGCCGCGCGCGGGATGTCGTAGTTCACCACGTGGCTCAGCGAGTCGATATCAATGCCCCGGCTCAGCACGTCGGTGGCGACGAGGATGGGGAACTGCTTGTTTTTGAAGGCGCGCATGATTTCCTCGCGCTCCTCCTGGGTGCGGTCGGAGCTGATGCCCCGGGCCTCGATGCCCAGCTTGTTGATGGCCCGCACAATGCCGCCCACGGCCGCTTTCTGGCTGGTGAACAGCACCATGCTCTGCACATCCTGGGTTTTGATGATGTGCTCGAGCAGGTAGATCTTCTGGCGGTCGAAGGCCATGTAGAACTGCTGGTCGATGCCGGCAGCGGGCTTGGATACGGCCAGGCGGATTTCCTCGGGGCTCTTGAGCAGCTGCTGCGAAAAGTCGCGGATTTTGCTGGGCATGGTGGCCGAGAACAGCAGCGTCTGGCGCTCTTTAGGCAGCTGCCGCACGATGTTGAGGATGTCATCGGAGAAGCCCATGTCCATCATCTTATCGGCCTCGTCGAGCACCAGATACTTCAGGTCCTCGAACTTCACGTAGCCCATCTGCATGTGGGCAATGAGGCGGCCGGGCGTGGCAATGATGATGTCGGCGCCGGAGGTGAGGGCGCGCTTCTGCTGCTCCCAGCCCTCGGATTTGCCCCCGCCGTAGATGGCAATGGAGCTGGCTTCCACGAAGTAGCCGAAGCCGGTCACCTGCTCGTCAATCTGGGTGGCCAGCTCGCGGGTGGGCACCAGCACCAGCGTGGAGGTGGTGCCGTGCTTGGCGTGCGAAATCTTGTCGAGCAGCGGCAGCAGGTAGGCAGCGGTTTTGCCGGTGCCGGTCTGGGCGCAGGCAATCAAGTCCTTGCCTTCCAGAATGCGGGGAATGGCCTGCTCCTGGATGGGCGTGGCATTCTGGTAATTCATGGCATCGATGCCCGCGAGCAGGTCATCGTGCAGGTTAAACTCGTGAAACGTCAAAGTACAGCTTCGTTAAGATGATAGAGGGCTGACCT
The DNA here is from genome assembly GCF_027625995.1 of Hymenobacter yonginensis. NCBI lineage: Bacteria > Pseudomonadati > Bacteroidota > Cytophagia > Cytophagales > Hymenobacteraceae > Hymenobacter > Hymenobacter yonginensis. The sequence goes on along the minus strand of NZ_CP115396.1, from coordinate 2,538,529 downwards.
TGCGTCTCGGTCAGCAAACCGCTGGATTGGATTGAAACAAAGATAACGGGATTTGTGTGCGGTTGAGGTTGGGGCGGCGTTAGCCCGCATAGAACGTCATTCCTCGCTCCACTCAGAATGACGTTCTAGTTGGAATGACGTTCTTTTTAGCTTTTACCCTTTAGCTTTTACCCTCCAGTACCTCCAGTTGCCAGCGCAGCTGCTCGGCGCGCACCGGGAAGGGCTGGCCGTGGCGGATGGTTTGGTATACCGCTTCAAACAAACCCTGATACTGGCCCTGGGGCGCGGGGAGGTGGGAAACCTGGGTTTCGCCGGGGGCGGGCACCAGCGTGAGGGTTCCTTGCTGGCCGGCGGGCTCGTGGCCGTAGGTGGCGGCGGTAGGCAGCAGGCCTTGGTCGAGTTGGGTTTCCTGCACGTCGGCGCGGCTTTTCTGGAACGAGCCGCGGGTGCCGTGCAGCACGTAGGCCGGGCCGGGCGCGGCCGTGAGCAGGCTGCCGGCCACAAACACGTTCAGCCCCTGCGGATACTGCAGATGCAGATGGAAGTAGTCATCGACGCGGGAGCCGGGGCGGTGGCTGGCGCGCGTGACGTGGGTACGCTCGGGCTGCCCGAACAGGCTCAGGGCCTGATCCAGCACGTGCGGGCCCAAATCGAAGCTCAGGCCGCTGCCCGCCACGCTGGGGTCTTCCTTGAAGGTTTTGGCGTTGAGGGCCAGTTTGTACCGGTCGAAGCGGAAATGCACTTCCGTGAGCTGGCCCAGCTGGCCGCTTTCTACCACCTGGCGCACCAGTTGGAAGTCGGAGTCCCAGCGGCGGTTCTGGTAGGCCAGCACGTGTAGGCGGCGCTCGGCGGCCAGGGCCAGCAGCTCGTCCAGCTCGGCCACGGTGGTAGCCACGGGCTTTTCGATGAGGACGTGCTTGCCGGCCTGCAACGCCTGCCGGGCGAGGGCAAAATGGGTGTCGTTGGGCGTGTTCACCACTACCAGCTCTAGCTGCGGGTCGGCCAGCAGCTCGGCCACGCTGTCGTGGCTGATGATGGCGGGGTAGTGCTGGGCCATCTGCTTACGGCTGCGCTCCACCACGGCCCGTAGCGAAAAGCCCAGGTGCGTGCTCAGAAACGGCGCATGAAAAATGCGGCCCGACATGCCGTAAGCCAGCAGGCCAGTTTGGATGGGAGAGGACATGGGCGTTTTTCGTTGTTGGGGAAGCAAGCGGTAGAACGGGTTGTCAAGAACGGTATTCCGGGAACGTCGTTTCAAGAACGTCATTCCGAGCTTGCGAGGAATCTCGCGTGCTGACGTTGTACTGGTAACCGTGATGCTGAGCTTGCCGAAGCATCTCTGCCGTTTCGTTGCAACCGTATGGTTAGCGCTGCAACATCAGCACGCGAGATTCCTCGCAAGCTCGGAATGACGTTCTTCTATCACCCATTCAGCAAGCCACCAGTTCAACCACCCAACCGCCATGCTCGACCGATTCTCTGCCCAGGCCGACCTCTACGCCCGCTACCGCATCGACTACCCGGCGGCGCTTTACGACTGGCTGCTGCCGCAGGTGCCGGACCGCCGCCGGGCCTGGGACTGCGCCACCGGCAACGGGCAGGTGGCGGCCGTGCTGGCCGAGCACTTCGGGCAGGTAGAGGCCACTGACATCAGCGCGGCGCAGCTGGCTCAGGCGGCCCGCCGGCCCAACATCACCTACCGGCAAGCCCCGGCCGAGCACACGCCGTTTGCCGCTGCCAGCTTCGAGCTGGTGACGGTGGCCCAGGCCGTGCACTGGTTCGATATGGCCGCTTTCAACGCCGAGGTGCGCCGCGTGCTGCAGCCCGGCGGCGTGGTGGCCGAGTGGGGCTACGGCCTGCTGCGCATCAGCCCCGAACTGGACGCGCTGGTACAGCACTTCCACAACGACACCATGCGGCCCTACTGGGACGACAACCGCTGGCACATCACCGACGAGTACGCCCGCCTGCCGTTCCCGTTTGCCGAGGTGCAAACTGCCCGTTTCGAGGTGCGGCGGCAGTGGTCGGCGGAGTGGTTTCTGAACTACCTGCGCACCTGGTCGAGCGTGGTGAAGTACCAGCAGCAGCACGGCCAGGACTCGGTTTTGCTGCTGGCTGACGAGGTGACGCGCCTCTGGGGGGCGGGCGAGCGGGAGGTGGTGTTTCCGGTGTTTGCGCGGGCCGGGCAGCGGTAAAGTGGGGCGGGTGCTACCTTCGGCCGCATGAATGTTTCCGATGAACTCCCGCTGGCTGGTTTGCGCGTGCTGGAGCTGGCTTCGGTGCTGGCCGGGCCGCAGGTGGGCCAGTTTCTGGCCGAGCTGGGGGCCGAGGTGCTAAAGCTGGAGCCCCCAACCGGCGACGTGACGCGCACCTGGCGCACGGCCGCCGAAGACCCCGCCACCACCGTCACGGCCTACTTCAGCAGCGCCAACTGGGGCAAGCGCAGCCAGCAGCTGGACCTGACCACCAAAGCCGGCCAAGCCGCCTTGCACCACCTAGCCGCCACCGCCGACATCGTGCTGACCAGCTACAAGCCCGGCGACGCCGAGAAGCTCCGCGCCGACTACCCCACGCTCTCGGCCCTCAACCCGCGCCTGATTTACGGCCACATCACCGGCTACGGCCCCGCCGAAACCCGCGCCGGCTACGATGCCGTGCTGCAGGCCGAAACCGGCTTCATGCACCTCAACGCCCCCGGCCCCGGCCAGCCACCCCAGAAAATGCCGGTGGCCCTCATCGATTTGCTCACCGCCCACCAGCTCAAGGAAGGCCTGCTCACGGCCCTCTACCGCCGCGAGCGGACCGGCCGGGGCGCGCTGGTGCAGGTGAGTTTGCTGGATAGCGCGCTGGCCTCGCTGGCCAACCAGGCCGCCACCCACCTCGTCACGGGGCAGGAACCGCAGCCGTTGGGCTCGGGCCACCCCAGCATTGTACCCTACGGCACCGTGTACACGGCCCGGGACGGCACGCGCCTGCTGCTGGCCGTGGGTGCCGACCGACAGTTTCGCCACCTCTGCACCGTGCTACACCGCCCCGAGTGGGCCGACGATGCCCGCTTCCGCCGCAACCCCGACCGGGTAACGCACCGCGCCGCGCTGGAAGAGCTACTGGCCCAGCGCATTGCAGAGGTGAGCGGCCAAGAACTGCTAACCCAACTGGAGCAACTGGCCGTGCCAGCCGGCGCAGTGCGCACGGTAGGGGAGGCCCTGGCCCACCCGCTGGCCCAGCCTATGCTGCTGCCACCCGCGCCCGGCTTCCCGTACGCTGGCGTGCGCACGGTGGCGTTTCGCAGCAGCGCGTGGCCTGTAGCGGCTGCCCTGAGCGCGCCGCCGCCTCTCGGGCCAGAGTAGGAGCACAGTAGCGCGAACTTTGTAGTTCGCGCTACTGCCCCAGCTAAAACTCCGTGGTGGCTACTTTGCGTACAGAATGCTTTACGGGTGCGGGCTTCGGTCTGGCCTTTGTTTCACTGGCGACCGGTTTGGCCGGTTGCCGCTGCGTTGTTACTACATGGACGAACTGCCCCCCATCACTCCCGCCACTTCCCCCCAAACCGACGACGGCACGCCCGGCGCCCCCCACGTAACGCCCGCCACGGCCGGCACGCCCAACTCCGAGGGCAATGCCCCCAATGCGCCCGGCGAGCCGGCTCCGTCGCCCGAAGACCGTCTTGATTTGATTTCCGACGGCCTCAAACAGAAGTCGTCGGCAAAACAGGCTATCTACCGCAATACCCTGGCCACGTTTGACATGCTGCGCAAGGTGTCGCAGGAGCTGGTGGTGGAGCTGAGCCGCCGTATTTCGCCCGTCGATTCCTCGGTTATCATCGAGTACCGGCCGGTCAACGACATGGAATTTCACATCCGTTTCAGCGGCGACCTGCTGGTGTTTGTGATGCACTCCAACATCGTCACTTTCCCCGACGACTACGGCCCGATGGATACGAAATATGTGGAGGAGGACTTCCGCCGGCGCTTCTTCGGGCACATTATGGCCTACAACTTCATGGCCGACAGCATCAAATACCAGCGTCTCAACGACCCCGGCTACCTAGTGGGCCGCTTGCTCATCAACATCGACAGCCACTATTTCCTGGAAGGCGTGCAGCAACTGGAACTGCCCGACAACGACATGTCGGACAACCCCGTGACGCCGGACAGCCTGCGCCTGTTCGTGGAAAGCGCCATGATTGCGGCCGTCAACAACGACCTGATTGCCCCGCCGCTCACCGACATCCAGCGTATTTCCGTGAAGCAGAAGCTGGAAAACCAGCAGGTCAGCCGCGGCAGCAAAGTCGGATTCAGCTTCTACCAGGAACAGCGCCACCCCAACATCGACGGCCTGCCGTATTGAGTTTTCTGTCATTGCGAGGAGGCACGACGAAGCAATCCGTCCTGTCCGAAGTGACAAGCTTCAAAGACGCGAAAAGCCCCTGCCGTTCGTATTGACGGCAGGGGCTTTCTGCTTGTTCGAGACTTGTCGCCTTGAAGAGGACGGATTGCTTCGTCGTGCCTCCTCGCAATGACAGATGTATTCTACCGCTTCTGGTAGCCTACTTTCTCGCGCACTTTATTAAGCACTTCGGAGCCATAGGCCTGGGCTTTAGCGGCGCCTTCGGCCAGCTTGCGGTCCACTTCGGGCAGGTTGTTCATGTAGAAGTTGAACTGCTCCCGCTCCTGGGCGAAACGGCTGCGGATAACCTCGTACAGGGCCTGCTTGGCGTGGCCGTAGCCGTAGCCGCCGTTAAGGTAGTTCTGGCGCATCTCGGCGGTCTGCTCGGGCGTGGCCAGCAGCGAGAACAGCTTGAAGGTGGTGTCGGTATCGGGGTTTTTGGGGGCTTCCAGCGGCGTGCTGTCCGATACGATGAGCTTGATGTTCTTCAGCAGCGCCTTGTCGTCGAGGAAGATGTCGATGATGTTGCCGTAGCTCTTGCTCATCTTCTGCCCATCGAGGCCGGGGATTGTCTGGATCTGCTCGTCCACCCGCGACTGGGGCAGCACGAAGGTTTCGCCGTAGCGATTGTTGAAGGCCGAGGCAATGTCGCGCGCAATTTCCAGGTGCTGCACTTGGTCTTTGCCCACGGGCACGATTTCCGCGTCGTAGAGCAGGATATCGGCCGCCATCAGCACCGGATACGTGAACAGGCCCGCATTCACGTCGGAAAGCCGGTCGCTCTTGTCCTTGAACGAGTGGGCGTTGGCCAGCATCGGGAAGGGCGTGAAGCAGCTCAGGTACCACGTCAGCTCCGTCACCTGCGGCACGTCGGACTGGCGGTAGAACAGGTTCTTGTCGGTATCGAAGCCGCAGGCCAGCCAGGAGGCCGCCACGGCGTAGGTGTTCTGGCGCAGCAGCTCGGCGTCGCGCACGGTGGTGAGAGAGTGCAGGTCGGCAATGAACAGCAGGCTCTCGTTGGCGCTGCTTTTGGAGAGTTCAATGGCGGGCAGGATGGCACCGAGCAGGTTGCCCAGATGCGGGCGGCCGGTACTCTGAATGCCGGTGAGGATGCGGGACATGAGATTCGGGGTAGGGGCGCGTTGGCAGCGCCTGATCAGGGTTAATTGAAAGGCTGGCCGGTGTTGATGGCGTGAACAAACGACTGCAGGTTGCCGATAAAGATGCGCCCATCCTGCAACAGCTGGGCCAGGTCGGGGCGCTGGGCAACGTAGTAGGTGAGGGTAGATTTCAGTAGCTCCTGTTCTTTGGCGTTGCCATTGCCTTTAATGACAACCGGAGCACTGTAGCTGGTAGCTCCACGAAGCAGGTACACGCTTTCGGCATAGCTAAAGCCCCCGGACATCATGCCGCCAGCTCCCATGTGGCTAGGAGAGTTGATTTCGTAATCGTAACGCATCAGCAAGACCTGCCCGCTGTCCAGCAGTTGAACAAATCCTTCGTCAACATATTCTCGGCCGAGCCCCTTCTTCACTTCAAACCCGCGGGCCGTACGATAGCGCCGGGGGCCGATGCGGAAGCTGTAAATGTCCTTGGGGCTTAGCGTTAGGTTTTGCTTGCGGCCTTCACGCACTACCAGCTGCGTGCTGCTTTTCAGCTTCAGCTCTGCATCATGCCGGGTTTTCCGGTCGGCATCCAGGATGTACGTGCCGGGTTCAAACTTCTTGAATTGAGCGTAGATGGCCTGCGGCAACAGCAGGCAGAAAACCAGAATAGCAGAACGCATCAGTATTATTAGATAACAGAAAGCAAGTTACACCGCCGCATCAGCAGCGGCTTCCTGTTGCAACTCGTGGGTAGCTTCGTCACCCAGGTACCGGTCGATGAGGAAGTGGGCGAGGTAGAGCACGGGCGTTAGCAGGATGGCGGCGGCAAATTTATACCAGTAATTGGCGTTGGCCACACTCAGCACCTGCTCCAACGTCCAGTTGCCGAACACGTAGAAGGCCACGAACAGCACCACGAACGAATCGACGAGCTGGGAAACCAGCGTGGAGCCCGTGGCGCGCAGCCATACGTAGCGTCCCCCGGTGGCCCGGCGCAGCAGCTGAAACACCGTGGCATCGAGCACCTGCCCGATACCAAACGCCGTGATGGAACCCGCAATGATGCCCAGACCCTGCCGGAAAATGCTGCGGTAGGCAAAGTCCACGTCGAAGGGCCGGCCCTGGGCGTCGGCTTTGTTGGCATCGAGCCAGAAGGCGGCCGGGGGCAGCAGGGTAGTGGCGTAAATCACGAGGAAGGCAAACAGAATCAGGCCCACCGTGAGGTAGCTCACGCGTAGCACGCCTTCCTTGCCAAAGTACTCGTTGATGATATCGGTGGTCACGAACACTACGGGCCAGATCAGCACGCCCGCCGTGAGGTTGCCGGGCAGCCCCATCAGCGCATCCACCGAGAAAATCTTCACCCCGATAATCTCGGCCAGCAGCGCATTCACGATGAAAATGCCGCTGAGCACCAGGTACAGCTGCTGCTTTTTGTGGGATAAGGGTTGGGGCATAGGAGGGGAGAGAGAAATCAACGGTTGATTTCGGGTGCTAAAACGAACGTCATGCAGAGGCGCAGCCGAAGCATCTCGCGTGCTGACGTTGTAATGGTAGTCAGGCGTCAGCACGCGAGATGCTTCGGCTGCGCCTCTGCATGACGCGCTGCTACTCGGCCAGCGAAACCGACAGGCCTTCCACGGCCAGCTCCGTCCACTCGAACTGGGTTTTGGCCTCGGTCAGCAGCGGCTCCAGGTCGCGGTAACGGCTGCTGAAGTGGCCGATGAGCAGGCGGTGCACCTCGGCGCGACGGGCCAGCAGGCCGGCCTGCCGGGCGGTGGAGTGGTGCGTCACGGCGGCCCGCTCGCGCATATCGTCCATGAAGGTGGCCTCATGATAGAGCAGATCCACACCGCGCACCAGATCGGCTAGGCCCTCGGTGTACAGCGTATCGGAGCAGAAGGCGTAGCTGCGGGCGTGCTTGGGCTCGGTGGTGACGGCGGCGTTGGGCACCAGCAGCTGGCCGGCGTCGTCCAGCAGGTCGTCGCCGAGGGTGAGGGCCGTGAGCTGGGCGGGGGTGAGGCCATCGGGCAGGCGCTCGGCCAGCAGGCGGCGGCGCTTGGGCTTTTCGCGGAACAGGTAGCCGCAGCACGGAATGCGGTGGCGCATGGGCAGCGTGTGCACCGTCAGGTGCTTGTCCTCGAAAATCTGGAGGTGCTGGGTGGTATCCACCGGCGTAAACTCCAGCTCGAAGCTCAGGTGCGTGTACGAATGCCGGAACTGCATGGTCAGCACCTCATCGAGGCCGGGCGGACCGAATATCTTCAGCGGCTCGGTGCGGCCGTTCAGGTGCATGGTGCCCAGCAGGCCGAACAGCCCGAAAAAATGGTCGCCGTGCAGGTGGCTGATGAAGATGGTGTGGATGCGCTGGTGCCGGATCTTGTGCTCCATCAGCCGGCGCTGGGTGCCTTCGCCGCAGTCAATCAGGTACTGGGTGCCGCCCACCGTGAGCACCTGCGCCGTGTGGTGCCGGTCCATGAACGGGGTGGCCGAAGCGCTGCCCAGGATTTTGAGCTCAAACTCCAAGAGAGTTGGGTATGGTCAGTGGAGGGGTGTCAGGGGCAGTTCCCAGGGGGATGAAATACAAATTGGTTGTCAGGTGCCAGCTAACCTAAAGTCTGACAACTGACAACCAACAACTGACAACTTGAAAAAACGCTATTCTTTGCTTGTCAGATCGCGCTCAATGGCGTGTAGGAAAATCCGGTCGATACCTTCTTCCACGGTGGGCAGAATGTGCAGAACCGATTCGAGCTTGCTGATGGTGATGAGCTTCATCACGTGGTCCTGCAGGCCGGTGAGCACCAGCAGGCCGCCGGTGGAATTGCACAGGCGATTGGCAATCAGAATAGAGCTCAACCCCGATGAGTCGGTGTACTTTACGTTGCTGAGGTCGAGGATCAGGTTGTTGATTCCTTCGGCATTCAGCTTCACGAATTCCGATTTCAGGTCGGGAGCTACGGTGGTGTCCAGCTTCTTCTCGTCGATCGTAATTATCGTGTACGTTTCCTTTTTATCAATTGAGTACTTCATACCGTCGGTGGTTCGGAGTTGTAAGAGAGTTGCGAAGGTAATAAAAAAAAGATTCGTCGGAAGCGGCGCAAGCGGTTGAACAATTTTCTAAAAAAAAAACCGCTCAACGGGCTGCTAACGGCCGAAATCCAAAGCTGAGACTTGCCCAGGTGCTCTGCCAGTCGGCCTCAGGAAGCGTGGCAGGCACCATTCTGACGGTGCTGAGCATAAACGTCCCGGCCCCGGATAGACGTAACAGCACCCGGCCGTTTTGGTTACTGTAGAGCTTGCTAATCCGGACGGGCTGGCCGGGGCTGCGCTGCCATACCTGCACCAGCTGGCCGGCCTGGGGCAGCCCCTCAGCCAGCACCCGCACCGTGAGCGAGGCGCCGGCTTTCAGAGTGTAGGGGTTCTGCTCGGGCACCAGCTCCAGCGGCAGGCCGGTGGGTCGGCTCCAGGCCCGGGCCGTGTCGAGGGCGGCGGGGGCACCGGCTTGCACCAGTGTGGTGGCGCAGCGCCGGTAGGCCTCGCGGCCGGGCTGGTTGAGGGTGCCGCGCTTCTGCCGCTCCAGCAGAATGTAGTCGAGGCCCTGCTGCTTAAGGTAGGTGTTGAACTGGCTGGCCTCAAGAGTGCTGCTGGTGTTGTTGGTGGCCAGGGCCACCAGGTGCGTGCCCGGCTCCTGGAACGTCAGGGCGGCGTGCAGGGTGTCGGCAGTGGTGGCGGCGGGCAGCAGGTCGTGCGGGCCGGAGGGGGCGAAGTGGGTGAGGCGCGTGACGCGGCTGCTTTTGCCGGCCCACCGTTCGCCAGTAAAGTTTTCGCCCACAAATACGCGCAGGGCCAGGCTGGTGCCGGGCGCTACGAAGAACTGGGCTGGCTGCAGCCAGAACTCCCGGGCCAGAGTGGTGCCGCCCAGCAGGCACACCCCCGCCAGCAGACAAACACGAAAACGAAAGCGGAACGAATGGCGCATACCGCAAAGATGTAACCCTGACAAAGCACCTGGTGCAGCGTAATTACAAAATTTTGGCCCTCCTCAACATCAGTTGAAGATGCTGGTATTATGAGTGTTGTTCAAACTTTCACCCTTAAAAGTTCAACGCAATGAACACACCCACCTTTCCCACTGCCTGGAACCTGTTTCGCACGCTACTGCTGAGCCTATTTGCGCTTGGTAGCCTCAGCTTAGTAGCCTGCGATGACGACGAAGACACTACTATGGCCACGCCAGCCCAGAATATTGTGCAGGTGGCGCAGGGTAACCCAGCGTTCAGCACCCTGGTTGCCGCCGTTACGAAGGCGGATCTGGCCACCACGCTGAGTGGTACCGGGCCCTTTACTGTATTCGCGCCCACCAACGATGCGTTTGCCAAGCTGTCGGCGCCTTTCAACAGCGCTGCCAACATTACGGCCATCACCGATCCTGCCCAGATTGCTACGCTTCGGGGCATTCTGCTCTACCACGTGCTCGGCTCCAATGTGAAGGCCGCTGACATTGCCAATGGCAGCAGCTCTGCCACTACGGCCCGGCCTGCTACTTCCGTGGGCGGCACGCCTATCAACGACAACACGCTGTATCTGACTAAAAACGGAACGGGCATCTTTATTAATGGTGGCACCCGTGTGGTGACAGCCGATGTAGCGGCCAGCAACGGCACCATCCATGCCATCGACAACGTGCTGATGCCGCCGAGCCAGACTATTGCAGCTATTGTGGCGGCCAGTGCTACCCGCACCACCAACCCCGAGTTTACGCTGCTGCTACAGGCGCTGCAGCGCCCAGCCGCCGCGCCTATTCTGGCGGCTGCCGGCACCCAGAGTGCCAACGTAACGGTGTTTGCTCCCACAGATGCTGCTTTCCGGGCACTGTTGGGTACCGCGCCACTAAGTTCGGTGTCGGATGCCGACCTGACGGCTATTCTTTCGCGTCACGTAATTGGGACGGGCCGCGTTTTCTCGTCTGATCTGGCGGCCGGCACCGTCACGACGCTGGGTGGCCCCGTGACGGTGGCTGCTGTCGGTACTGGCTTTACGGTGCGGGGCGGCAGCGGCACAGCCGCCAACATTGCTACCGCCAACATTTTGGCTACCAACGGTGTCGTGCACGTCATTGATCAGGTGCTCCGGCCCTAACTTCGGGCTGGCTTTGAGCCGCTGATCTTATCCTGGCTGCGTCTTGCGTGGCCAGGACTTTTTTTGCGTTGTTTCCGCAAAGTCTCCGCCTAGTTCGAGCAGGTATCGACCAAAAAAAAAATCTGGCCTCCGCTACGGGAGGCCAGGTTTTGGGAATGGCAACACAAACACTTATTGCCGCTCCAGAGCCAGCGTGTAGGCGCGGTCGTAATACACGCGTAGGTTTTTCCAGTCGAAGATTTCGGCGTTGCTTTCCACGTTGTTGCGCTGCATGATTCGCTCGCGGCGGTTGAGCAGCACAAACTGCCACAGCATCTCAGTCAGCTCCTCGGCCGACTCGTCGAAGCTCTTTTCCTGGCGCTGCACCACAAAAATGCCTTTGTCTTCGTGCTGGGGCACGTTCTGCATCACGTAGTCGCCGAAGCCCGACAGATCGGAGGTGATGGCCGGTACGCCGCGCGCCACGCACTCCAGCGGGGTGTAGCCCCAGGGCTCGTAGTAGCTGGGGAAGATGCCCAGATGGCAGCCCCGCACAAACTGCCCGTACTCCATGCCAAACAGCGGCGACGTGGGCGACACGAAATCAGGGTGGTACACGATTTTCACCCGGTCGTGGCGGTTGTTCACCAGGTTGGCGCCGCGCACGAAGTTGAGGATGTCGTCGTTGGCATCATCGACGAGGTTGTGGGTGATGACCGGGGGCAGGTTGGTGGTTTTCCAGCTTTGCAGCGTGCGGCGGTAGCGCAGCTTCCAGTAGTCGTCGACCATGCTGCTGAGGTCGGGCAGGCGGTGGTCCTGGCTGGCGGCGGCGGCGTAGAACAGCCGCTCGCCCACCTGCCGCTCAATGGCCTCGCAGGTTTCCTGCACCTCTTCCAAGATGGCGCGGCTCTGCAGCACCTGCGGGTTGATGCTATGGAACGGCCGCTTGGTGATAAAGAACATCACCACATTGCCTTCCAGCCCGCTTTGCTGCAGGCGGTAGTTGAGGCGGGCCAGCGCCTCCAGCGTGAGGTCGAAGCCTTTGTTGTGGTACTCGTAGCGGCCACTCGTGAACAGGTAGAGCGTCTTGTCCAGATCAAACGAGTAGCTCTGGAAGAAGTGCGCCATCACGAACTCGTGAATCTTGGCCTTGTACTGCTGGTGCAGGTTCTGGAACTCGTGCAAGGCCACAAACCGCTCGATGTTGAGGCCGTTGGGCAGCACCGCGTCCGGAATTCGGTCCAGCAGATAGATACACTCGCGCACGGTCAGCTCGCTCACCGTCGTGAACACGTGGCTGCCGTGGGCGGCGGCGCGCTCAATGCGCACGGCCGTTTCGATGTTAAAGCGCTTGGCCTCGGCTTCCCAGTCCACCAGCATCAGGTGCTCGTAGAAATTGGGGTCGTTCATGGCCAAGTAGCGGCCCAGCAGCGTGGCGTGGGTGGTAAACACGATGTGCAGCGGCGTCTGCTCGCGGCGCAGCGCCGGAATGGCCACGCCCGTCATCCACTCGTGGAAGTGGGCCACCACGCGCTGCGGCGGCACCACCTCGGCGGCCAGCGTCTGCAGGTAGATCTTGGCCAGATGCCCGAACGCCTCCACCTGGTGCAGCAGGTCGTCGTGGTCGGGCGTCGGGATGCCGTGGTGGTGCCACAGGTCGCTCTTGATCTGGCCCAGCTGCGGGTAGGCCTGGTAGGGGTTGATAAGCACCACCCGGGGACGGCCCGTCACGAGCCACACGCCCAGGTGCACGTCGTAGCCGAGCTTGCGCATTTCGCGCACGGCCCCGGCAAACGGGTCGCTGAGGGTGGAAAGCTGGTAGTCGTCGTAAGGCTCAAACTCGCTCTGGGCCTGCTGCGCGAAGTAGGGCCCGAGCAGGCAGTAGCGGTCTTCCCAGCCCTGCACGGTGGCGGGCACCTTGCTGCGGATTACGGTGTAGATGCCGCCCACCTGGTTGCAGACTTCCCAGGCCACTTCTACCAGCAGGGCATCGGGGGCGAGGGGGGCGGGGGCAGCAGCAGGAACTTGCATAGCGGGCAGGATTGGGTGCAGGCAGGAAAGATATGGTACGGTACGCAGTTTCCGTGGCCACTGCGGCCGGAAACCCAGAAAAAAGTCGGGAGGTCTGCAGGCGGCGTGGGCCACGTTGCAGACCTCCCGGGAAGGCGTCAGCCAGGGCGGTTAGGCCGGCTCCTGCGAAATAATCAGCACCGAGTAAGGGCCCAGCCCGAACGAGGCGTGGAAGGGCTGGTCGTCGTAAATGCCGGGTTCAGCCAGTGTGTCGAGGCTCTCGAAGTTGCCGAACTCCTCGTCGTAGCCGGCCCAGTCGGAATTGAAGCGCACGCGCCAGGTGCCACCGCGCGGCAGCCCGATGGTGTAGTTGTCGTGCGAGCGGTCGGCGAAGTTGCAGAGTACCACGGTGGTGTCGCCGGGGCCCGACTGGTCGCGGCGGATGAAGGCCAGTGTCTTGTCGTCGTTGTTTAGGTGGTGCACCTCGGTGTGCTGGCCCAGCAGGCCGCGGGTGTGGCCGGCCAGGTTGCGCCGCAGCTTGATCAGGTCGCGGTAGAGATGTACAAGGCCGGCGTGCTGCTCGGCGTGCTCCCACTGCAGGGGCTGGTCGTCGGAGAAGTAGCCGTCGGCCAGCATCTCCTGGCCCTGAAACATCATTGGGATACCGGGGGCTGTGAACACCAGCGCCGCGCCCAGGGTGGCGCGCTTCTTCGGAAACCAAGTGTGGGCATCGCCAGGCATGATTTCCTCGGTCACGCGGCTCTTGCCGTTGGCTACCTCGTCGTGGCTTTCGGTGTAGATGATGCGCTGGAAGGCATCGCCGTTGTACACGCCGGTGAGGGTTTCGGCCACGTGGGGCATGTCGCGGTCGGCGTCGTTGGGCGTCACTAGCGCGTCGCGGATGATGTTGACGAAGGCCGCGTCCCACTGGCTGGAGAAGCCCTGGCCGCCGTCTTCGGGGCGGCGCGTGATGTACTCGTTGCCCTGCAGATCCTCGGCAATCATGATTTTCCAGGGCATGTGCCGCTGTACTTCCTCGTTGATCCACTTCATCAGACTCCAGCCGTCGGGCAGGTCGCGCGAGGGGTCGGAGGCGCCGTCTACGTTGCGGATGTGCGAGATGGAGTCGCAGCGCAGGCCGTCCACGCGGTAGTCTTCCAGCCACATCAGGGCGTTGTCACGGATGTAGGCCCGCACGGCGTCGCGGCCGTAGTCGGGGCGGTTGTGGCCCCAGGGCGTTTCTGCGCGCCAGTCGTTGTAGAAGTAGATGCCGCCGCCGTCGTTTTCCTGCCAGCCGTCAAACTGCCACAAGTCTAGGTCACCGGGCCCGAAGTGGTTGTACACCACGTCCAGAATCACGGCAATGCCGTGGCGGTGGGCCTGTTTCACCAGCTCCTTGAATGCCTGCGGCCCGCCGTACTCGGTTTCCAGCGCAAACGGGTGCGAGGGGTTGTAGCCCCAGCTGCGGCCGCCCGGAAACTCGGTGGGCGGCATGATTTCAATGGCGTTGATGCCCAGTTCGCGCAGGTAGTCCAGCTTCTCAATCACGTCGAGGAAGGTGCCGGGCTGGTCGGGGTTTTTCACGTTGAAGGTGCCCACGTGCAGCTCATAGATTACCAGCGAGTTCCAGGCCGGCATCTCAAACTGGTCGTCTTCCCAGTCGAAGCCGTGGTCGGGCACGATGGAGTTGCCGGCCGAGTGTGTCACCTGGCGGGCGTAGGGGTCGTTTTTGCGGAGCTGGCCGGTGGGCGTGGTCAGCTCGAACTTGTACTCGGTACCGGCCGGCAGGTCCGGAAAATCGGCGGCCCAGTAGCCGTCGGCTTCGTGCTGCAGCGGGTGCGTGGTGGCATCCCAGTCGTTGAGTGGCCCCACCACCGAAACGGCAGTAGCGGCCGGTGCCCACACGCGGAACGTGGTGCCGTGGTCGTGTGGAATAGCCCCCATGCCGGCTTGCAGCGTGGAGGTAGGCAAAGAAGAAATCGTAGACATGATAAGCAGGAAAGGAATCAGCACAGCAGGGGAGAGTGCGGGGGTTAAACTCTATAAATAGAGCTGGGGTTATATGATGGCTTGTAAATAATTGATGGTAAGCAGCTAAGGCGCCGTACAGAGTGCCAGATGGCCAGGCTGGAACAGGCTGGCAGACTGCGGAAAAAATGCGTGCTTAGAGGCTATGAACACTCCCGATACGTCCGGTCCGGTTACGCTCTACCACAAAAACCGGGGCCGGATTGAGCGGCTGCGCGGGTTTTCCCATTTGCTGCCCGCACTAATCCTGTTCAGCGGTTTGTGGGACGTGCTGGTGGGCGAGGAAACGCTGACGCCACTGCTGGGGCTGGAAGTGGCCGTGGGCGCTGCCTACGTGCTACTGCTGCTGCGCGAGCTGCGGCAATTGCGGCGCCACGGCGTGGCCCACCACGAGAAAATAGCCTGGCTGGAGCTGGCCGCCGCCGGTATCCTGGCCTTGGAAGGCTACCACATCTGGCACCGCCACCACGAAACGGCCTTGCGCACGGGCGTGCACCGCCTGCACGTGCTGCCGTGGCTGTACTGGGCGGTGGCCGTGTGGTATGGTCTGATGGCCTTCGGGCTGGCGCAGCTGCACCGGCGGCGGTTTCTGCACCTGCACGAAGCCGGCTTCAGCGGGCGGCTGCACCCGTTTCGCCGCCGGTTTGACTTCCGCTGGGACCAGCTGACGCGCGTGGAACCCGTCGGGGCCACCGACGCCGTGGTGCATACGGTGGCCGGCGAGCCGCGCCTGTTGTCCTTCGCGCAGGTGCACGACGGCGCCGCGCACCGCGACCAGTTGCTGGCACACGCGGCGCGGGGAACCCATGCACAACAGGGCCCGAACGACAGTCCCGGCAGTAAGCAGGACGCGTGAAGCTGCTCCGGCCTCGGCTTGGTAGCGTCAGCAGCGGCCTGGTGCTGCCGGTAGCGGGTTTATGCCGCGGTGATTATACGCCAAGCGTACCAGCAGTTCGCTGATTTTTAGAAGTGCAATGCCACCTTTTGCGGGCATACAGGCTCTGCTTATACCGAAGCACTGGCTTTACTTACGATTCATCCATCATCCTTACTTCCAATACCCTATGAATGCAATATTTACTTCCCGATTATTGACCCGGCCTCGTGTATGGCTGATGTGCTGGCTGCTGCTACTGCCCTTCGGCAGGCTCCGCGCCCAGACCCAGGTGGATACCAGCTACGGGCCCATGCAGATCTACCAGCCCGCCACGGCGCTTCAGGCACTGCAGCTCAGCACCGGCGAGCGGCTGGTGCTGGGCAGCGAACTGGTGCGGGCCGACGGGGTGAAAACCCTGCAGTCGTTGCTGCGCTACTCGGCGGCGGGCACTCCCGACGCGACGTTTGCGCTGAACATTGCCGATTACACCTGGGCGCCGCAGGGCCTCACCGACGCCGGGGGCGGGCGCGTGTTTGTCACGCTGTTTGGGCCGGCTACGCTGAACGGGCAGGTGCACTACGGCATGGTGCGGCTGCTGCCGTCGGGCCTGCCCGACCCGGCGTTTCGGGCGCAGCCCAGCTCCCTGAACCGCGTATCGTCGGTGCAGGTGCAGCCCGACGGGAAGGTGGTGGTAGCCGGCAACTTCAGCAACTACGCCGGACAAGCCGCCGCCGGTATCCTGCGCCTGAACGAAGACGGCAGCCTCGACCAGCCATTTGTGGCCAATACGGCCGGCGGCCTGACGCTGAGCGGCTTCGGGCCGGTAGTGGCGCGCCAGCCCGCCGATGGCAAGCTGGTAGTAGGCGGCTCGTTTCGGACGGCCGCCGGGCGGGCCCGTAGCGGCCTGGCGCGCTTCAACGCCGATGGTACCCTCGACCTGACGTTCGCGCCCGTTACCACCTCTACTGCCCTCGTGGGCTCGGTGGCCGTGCAGCCCGACGGCCGGATTCTGGCGGCTACGTTCAACGGCACCTACCTGGTGCCCGGCGTAAACCAGGCGCTGGTGCGCTTCACTGCCACGGGTGCCTTCGACAACACTTTCACCGGGGTAAACTATGGTGTCCGCCCAGCCTTCTCGGGTGGACCGGCCACGCTGCTGGTGCAGCCCGATGGCAAGATTCTGGCGGCTTTTGGGGGTGGTTCGCCGCCGCCCGGCCATGTGCTCCGCTTCACGGCCACCGGCGCCCTCGACCCCACCTGGAGCGTGTCCGCCACGCCGGAGAACGTTATAGCAGTGTACTCACTGCAGCTGCTGGCCGGGGGGCAGGTGCTGGTTGGAAGTACGCCTCAGGTGCTGGGCGGGCCGGCATCGGCGGTGCCGGCCGGCGTAAACCAGCTGCTTTCCACTGGCGCCCTCGATACCACCTTTCCCATCCCTGTCCTGCAGACAGCCGGGCAGGTGGAGGACTTTGCGCAGCAGCCCGACGGGAAACTGCTGGTAGTGGGGGCTTTTTCGGAAATCAACGGTAGTGCCGCGCGTGGCCTTGCCCGCCTGCAAGCCAATGGAAGCGTGGATGCCGCCTATACCGCCGCCAGCATTATCACGCAGGGCTACCCGACGGAGGTGGCGCTGCAGCCCGATGGCAAAGCCCTGGTGGCCGGCCGGTTTTCCGCCTACGCCGGCCAGCCGGTCACGTCGTTGGTGCGGGTGGAAAGCTCCGGCATGCGCGACGCCGGCTTTGTGTCCCCACTGGCCCGCATTGCGGGTTTGAATACCAACTTTATCACCAGCCTGGCGCTGCAGCCCGATGGTGCGGTGCTGGTAGCGGGCAATCTGGTGGTGCCGGGTAGCTCCGGCACTACGTTCCGCTCGTTTCAGCGGCTGCTGCCCAATGGCAGCATCGACAATTCGTTTCAGCCGCCATCCAACTTCAGCCCTTCGGCCCTGCTGGTGCAGCCCGATGGCCGCATTGTGGTGGGTAGCTACCAGAATCCGGCAGTGCAGCGGCTGCTCCCCAACGGCAGCCCCGATCCGTCCTTCGCGGCCGTGGCGTCGGGCAGTCAGTCCTTTTCCATTAACGGCCTGCGCCGCTACCCCGATGGCCGGCTGCTGGTGTTCGGCTATTTCGATCAGCTGGGCGGGGTTCCGGCCAGCTCGGTAGCCCGGTTGTCTGCCACCGGCATCCCCGATCCCAGCTTCAGCGCCGCCATTGCGGGCAATATCGTGGTGCTGAACGCGGCGGCCATTCAGCCCAATAACCGCATTCTGGTGGGCGGAACAGTCTTCAGCCCCAACGCCAACACGTCGGGTCTGGTGCGCCTGCTGCCCGACGGCAGCACCGACGCCTCGTTCAGCTCGCCGCTGGGTCCCGATGATCTGGTGCTGGCGCTGGCCGTGCAGCCCGGTGGCGCCCTGTTGGTGGGCGGCCAGTTTTCGCCCATAGGCAGCAATCAGCCCAACTACGCCTTGGCCCGGCTGCTCGATGCCAACGTGCTGAATGCCGGCGCCTCGCGGCAGGCGCCGCGCACCGAGGCGTGGCCTATTCCGGCTCACGACCAGCTGCACCTGCGCCTCGACGCCGCCAGCCGCCCCGAGCAGGTAGCGCTGCACGACGCCCTGGGCCGCGTGGTGATGAGCTGGCCGGTTTTGGTGAATGAGGCAACGCTGAGCTTGGATATTGCCGCGCTGCCTGCCGGGGCCTACGTGCTGAAAGTGCGCTACGCCGCCGGCGGTACGTTTGTGCGGCGGGTGGTGAAAAACTAAGCGCTCAGAGCCGGTTTCGGGTTGGCGGGTGGATGCAGGCGAAGAGAAATCAGGGGCGTAGGGTGATTGTGCGGGAGCCTTTACCTTTGGACGGTTGTTCATTCCATACCCAATCAGCCTTTCATTCTCTACAAGTGCCCCGACCCAAACCCGTCATCTACGGCCTGTACCCCTGGACGCCCGACTACGGCTTCCGCTACATTCACCCCGCCAACCGCCGCTCGTTTGAGTGGCTGGAACCGGTGGGCAAGCTGTTCGAGAAAATTGCCGAAGACGAAGAGGGCGAGTGGATTACGCTGCGCTACGACGAGCAGCAGTTTCTGGTGCGGCCCGAGCTATTCCGGGAGCTGCACCTGCGCCGCCCGGCCTTCAGCTTCGGCGATGCCGTGGAGGAAGTGCAGCCCGAGCCCGGCCGCTACCGCCACTTCGGCGTAGTGAGCGACGTATTCTGGGATGAGCAGTCGGACACGGCCAGCTACCAGATTGTGGAGCGCAAGCGCAAGCTGCCCCGCATCTTCCGCGCCGACGAACTACGGCCGGATTAAGCAGGTGGCTGTCATTGCTGCCACTGTCATTGCGAGCGGAGCGAAGCAATCCTTCCTCTCCAAGCGCAAAAGGTAAATTAAGTGGAAAGCCCTCCGGCAGTAGTGTAGTACACTAGCGCCGGAGGGCTTTGCTGTAAGGGAAGTGTCTGCCACGAGAGGAAGGATTGCTTCGTCCTTCGTCCTCGCAATGACAGCGCCGCTGGCCGTTGCTACAGCCCCACGGCAATGCCCACCATCACGGCGGTGGCGCCTAGGGCCAGCAGGAGCAGGTAGAGCGGCAGCACGAACTTCCACCACTGGTCGAAGCGCACGCCGCAGGCCGCCACTATGGCCATGAGGGCGCCGTTGGTGGGCGTAATCAGCTCGCAGAGGCCGGCGCCGTACTGGTAGGCCAGCACCGTCACCTGGCGCGAGAGGCCGATGAGGTCGGAGAGGGGCACCAGCAGCGGCATGGTGAGCACGGCCTGGCCACTCACGCTGGGCACGGGCAGGTGCAGGGCCGTGTGCACGCCCATCATGCCCAGGGCCGACAGCGTAACCGGCAGCCCCGCCAGCGGCGCTGACAGCGCATTGACGATGGTATCCACGATCTGGCCCTGTTCCAGCACCACGAAAATGGCGCGGGCAAACCCGATGAGCAGCGCCGAGAAGGCAATGTCGCGGAAGCCGGCTAAAAAGCCTTCGGCCGTGCCCGTGAAACCCAAGCCGCCGATGAGGCCGGCCACTACGCCCAGCCCGAAAAACAGGGCCGCCATCTGCTCGAAATCCCAGCCCAGCTTGAGCACGCCGTAGGCGAAGAAGGCGAAGGCCGCGAACAGCAGCAGCAGTACCAGGCCGTGGTTGCGGCCTTCTGCCAGCGCGGCCGGGTCGGCGGCGGCGCTGGTTTCGGGCTGCACGCGGTGGCGCAGGGCGTAGCGCACGGTGCCCGCAATCCAGATGGCCAGCGCCACCACCAGAAACGCTAGCCGGAAGCCTCCGCCCGACAGCAGCGGCAGCTGCGCCAGCTTTTGGGCAATGCCCACCTGAAACGGATTGAGGGGGCTGAACGCCGCGCCCACCGCCGCCGAGCCGATGCTGACGGCCGCCGCCGTGAGGGCCGGGTAGCCGATGCGCCGCATCAGAATCAGCAGCACCGGAATCAGCGGCACTATCTCCTCCTGCATGTTTTCGAGGGCACCCATGGTGGCAAACAGCACCGAAATGATGGGAATCACGACGGCCTCGCGGCCCTGAAACCGGCGCAGCAGCCAGTCGACGCCGCTACGCAGGGCGCCGGTCTGGTCCACAACCGTGAAGGCGCCGCCGGCCAGAAACACCAGAAAAATGACCGAAGCGGCATCCACCATGCCTTTCGGA